>CAVZAM010000021.1:0-21622 GCA_963773285.1 uncultured delta proteobacterium | reverse complement strand
GCAGCATGGCCTGGATGTACATGACGCCCTGGTCTTCCTGGGGGAGATAGGCGGTGGGCATGCGCACGAACAGCCAGCCCATGGTCAGCACCAGCACCAGGTACACGAGCAGGTAGCGGCGTTTTTTCCCGACGTCCGCGACACCGTGTCTCGGTACCAGTCCCGGGATCTGGAAAAACCCCCGATCAAACCACAGAAAAAATGGCCGCAGGAGGGAAAAGCCGGCCTCCGCCGGGTCGTGCCCCTTGGTCACCGGCTTTAAGAGGGAGGCGCAGAGTACCGGGGTCAGGATCAGGGCCACCACCACCGACAAGAGCATGGCGGCAATGATGGTAATGGAAAACTGGCGGTAAATGACCCCGGTGGAGCCCCCGAAGAAGGCCATGGGGCCGAAGACCGCAGCCAGCACCAGGCCGATGCCGATCAGGGCGCTGGTGATTTCCCCCATGGACTTGCGGGTCGCCTCCCGGGGCGGGAGCCCTTCCTCGCTCATGATGCGCTCGACGTTTTCCACCACCACGATGGCGTCGTCCACCAGAAGGCCGATGGCCAGCACCATCCCGAACATGGTGAGCATGTTGATGGAAAACCCGAACAGCCCCAGGATTCCGAAGGTCCCCAGGAGCACCACCGGCACCGCCAGGGTGGGGATCAAAGTGGCCCGGAAACTCCCCAGGAACAGGTACATTACCAGGAAGACCAGGATAATCGCCTCGACCAGGGTTTTGACCACCTCGTTGATGGACACCTTCACGAAAGGGGCGGTATCATACGGATAGATGGCCTTCATGCCGTGGGGGAAATACCTGGACAACTCGCTCATCTTCGCCTTGATGGCGTCGGCGGTGTCCAGGGCGTTGGCCCCGGGCGCCTGCCGGACGGCCAGGGCGGAGGCGGGTTGGCCGTTAAAAAGGACCGAGTTCTCGTAGCGCTCAGTGCCCAGTTCCGTCCGGCCCACGTCGCGCACCCGCACGATGGAGCCGTCCGGGTTGACGCGCAGCGGGATGGCGGCGAACTCCTCCGGAGTCTTGAGCAGGCTCTGGACGATGATGGAGGCGTTCAGCCGCTGGCCCGGCACCGCCGGGGCGCCGCCGAACTGGCCGGCGGAAACCTCCCGTTGTAGTCCTGCAGTTTATGAATGACATCGTCCATGGTCAGGTGGAAATTGTTCAGCTTGTCCGGGTTGAGCCAGACCCGCATGGCATACTGGGTGGAGAAGGTTTCCACCTCGCCCACCCCCGGCACCCGGGCCAGCACCTGCTCGAGGTTGGCCTGGGCATAGTCCGCCAGATCAATGGAATCCATGCTGCCGTCTTCGGAAATCAGCCCCACCACCATCAGCCAGTTCCGGGTGGATTTGCTGACCTTGACCCCCGTCTGCTGCACCACGTTGGGGAGAGATGCCATGGCGAGCTGGAGCTTGTTTTGCACCTGGGCCCAGGCCAGGTCCGGGTCGGTCCCCGGGGCAAAGGTGAGTTCGATCCGGCCGGCGCCGGAGGCGTCGCTGGTGGCCGACATATAGAGCAGCTTGTCAAAGCCGGTCATCTTCTGTTCGATGATCTGAATGACGCTGTTTGCCACGGTTTCGGCCGACGCCCCGGGGTAGAAGGCATCGATGGCGATGGACGGCGGCGCGATGGGCGGGTACTGGGAGATGGGCAGGTTGTGGATGGCCAGCCCTCCCAAGACCATGATCATGATGGCGATAACCCAGGCAAAGACCGGCCGGTCCAGGAAGAAGTTCGATAACATTACGGTTCTCCGCTACTTGGCGACGGCGGGAGGAAGGTTTTGGTTCTCTGCCTTGAGGCCGGCCTTGGGATTCTCCCAGGCGGTCGCCTTGACGGTGGCCCCCGGCCGCACGTTCAGCATGCCCTCGACAATGACGCGCTCCCCGGGAGACAGTCCGGTGGACACCAGCCACTGGTCGCCCAGGGCCCGGTTAAGGGTCAGGGGGCGCTGCTGGACCTTGCCGGCCTCATCCACCACCAGGACAAACGGGTCTCCCTTGGGAGTGCGGTTCACTCCCTGCTGGGGGATGAGGATGGCCTGCTCGGCCACGCCCTCCTGCAGGACCGCCCGCACGTACATGCCCGGCAACAGCACGTGGCGGGGATTGGGCACCACGATGCGCAGGGTGAAGGACCCCGTGGCCTGGTCCACGGTGACGTCCCGGAATTGCAGGATGCCTTCCCGGGCATACGGCGTGCCGTCTTCCAGCAGGATGCGGACTTTCCGTTCATTTTTGCAGTCGGCGCAGACCTTGCCGGACTCCAGCGACTGTTTCAACCGCAGGAGCTCGGCGGAGGACTGGGTGACATCCACGTAAATGGGGTCAAGCTGCTGGATGGTGGCCAGCGCCGTGGGCTGATACGCGGTCACCAGCGCCCCGTCGGTGACATTGGATTTGCCGATGCGCCCGGAGATGGGGGCGGTGACCCGGGTATAGCCCAGATTAATGCGGGCCCCCTCCACCGCGGTCTTCCAATATGCTGCTTCGGCCCGGGCCTGGCCCATAGCCGCGGCCGCATCATCACAGTCCTGCTTGCTCACGGCCCTGTCTTGCAGCAATTCCTGACAGCGTTGGGACTTCAACTGCAGGGAGGGCAGGTTGGCCTGGGCCTTGCCCAGAGAGGCTTGGGCCGAGTCCAGGGCCACCCTAAAGGGCGCCGGGTCGATCTGGTAGAGCAGCTGCCCCGCCTTGACGTCGGAGCCCTCCCGGAACTCCCGCTTCTTGATGATGCCGTTGACCTGTGGGCGGATCTCCGCCACCAGGTAAGGGGAGGTCCGGCCCGGCAATTCGGTGGTGAGCTCGACCCGCTGCGGCTGAACCGTCACCGCGGCCACTTCCGGGACCGGGGCCGGACCGGCTTGCTGCCCGGAGCTGGGGCCGCAGCCCTCCGCCAGGATCACCAGCGCCAGCCACACCGCCGCCCAGGTCAGCAGGGAATAGAGGTTCTTGCACACGTACATCAGCATCTCCCCATGGGGTAGTAAGCGTATTCAAGCACGGGTCCCAGCCCGCAGCCTCACGGCTCGATCAAGCCCTTGAAAAAAATGTCCAGCAGGGCATCCGGGTCTTCGGGATAGGGGTGGCGCTCGGGGGCGTCGAGCCAGAGCAGGAGCGAGGCATCCAGGACGCTGTCCAAAGCCACCGCCAGGTAGTAGGGGTCGGCGATTTTCCTGAAGCGCTTCTTGTCGATGCCGCTGGCGAAAACCAAGGCCAGCCTCTCGAGGATGTCATAATAGCGCTTGCGCACCTCATCATCCAAGCCCGCCTTAAGATTGAAGCCGATGCCCCGGCTTTCCGCCAGAAACAGGCGCACGAAAGGCAGGTTGTTCCTGAACCGGTCGCTCCGGAAGCGGACATAATGGCGCAATTTTTCCACCTCATCGTCCGATTGTTCCATGGCCCGGCATAAGCCAGCCGCGAAATCGTCGCACCGCTCCAGAACCAAGGTCTTATAGAGGTCTTCCTTGTTCTGGAAAAACTTGTAGAGGGTGCCGATGGCAAATTCGGCCTTCTCAGCTATTTCATGCATGGAGACGTTGTGATAGCCCTTTTGGGAAAAAAGATTAAGGGCGGTGGCGACGATCTCCTGCCGCTGCCGCAATTTCTCTCGTTCCCGCCTGGGGAGGGTCTGTTCCGCCATCGCCCGTCCTCCGTTGATAGAAGCATCATTCATTAAATGAACGCCACGTCACATTATAGAAGCCCATCTTACATTGTCAAGAAGTTCCGCGCAAGATAACGGCCAGAAGGCGACTTTTTTTGGTGGGCCGTTTCGTGGGAATAAATTTTAGTGGGGTGAGCTGCGCACCGGCCGTTGACAATTTTTTCCACACTCAAGGGATTGGGGGAGGGGGTGTGGGGGAAGGGGTAAGGGCCTGCGGCCCTTAGCCCCCTCCCCCGCAACGGCAGATGCCGGTCTAAGCCCGGGTTTGAGGCGTCTCGTGCCGGGCCGCCAGCAGGTAGTAAATCACCGGGATCACCACCAGGGAAAAGGCGGTGGAGGCAAACAGCCCGAAAATAAAAGACCAGGCCAGGCCGGAGAATATGGGGTCCAGGGTGATGACCCAGGAGCCGAACATCGCGGCCAGGGCGGTAAGCAGAATGGGACGGAAGCGCACCGCGCCGGAACGCAGCACCGCTTCCTCCAGGGGCACCCCCCGGTCCAGGTGGTGGTGGATGAAGTCGATGAGGATGATGGAGTTGCGCACCACGATGCCGGCCAGGGCAATCATGCCGATCATGGCGGTGGCGGTGAAATAGATGGGGTCGGCAAAGCCCTTCACCGAACCAGCGAAGAAGAGATTCAGCAGGGCAAAGCCCGGCATCACCCCGATCATGGTCAGCGGGATGGCCACCATGATCACCAGGGGCAGGGTGTAGGACGAGGTCTGCAGGACCAGCAGGATGTAAATCCCCACCAGCGCCCCGGCAAAGGCCATCCCCAGATCCCGGAAGACCTGGACGGTGATTTTCCACTCCCCTTCCCCGGCGTAGTCGACCCGGTAGCCTGGCGCCAGGGGGTGGGCCTTGACCTCATCCATCAGGCCCAGGACCGCGTTCACCGGGCTTAGCCCCGCCGTATCCCCGGTGACGAAGACCACCCGCTCCAGGTTTTTCCTGAGGATGGACTTGGGCGCGGTGTCCAGGTCGAAGCGCCCCAGTTCCTGCAGGGGCACCATGGCCCCGGCCGGGTTCTTGAAATAGAGTTGGCCCAGCCCCAAAACCGAGGAACGGCTGGCCACCGGCCAGCGCAGGAAGATGTCCAGGGGCAGGCGGTCCCGGTCGGCGTGCACCCGGCCCACCGTTTCCCCGGCCTGGGCCATAGCCACCCCCCGGGCGATCTGGGCCTCGGGCAAACCGCTCAGGGCCGCCTTCTGCCGGTCCACAACAAAACGGAACCGGGGCTCGTTGGTCTCCACCGTGGTATCTACATCCACTACCCCCGGCCGGTTGAGAAACGCCTCCTTGATCTTGTTTGCCTGATGAATGAGGCTGTCGTAACTGGCGCCCAGGGGACCGTAAACCTCCCCTACCAGGGTCTGCAGGTCCGGCGGCCCCGGCGGCACCTCCACGATGGCCAGGCGGGTCTGGTGCTTTTTGGCGATTTCCTCCAGGGCCGGGCGCACCCACAGGGCAATGGCGTGGCTGGCCGCACGCCGCCGCTCCTTGGGGGCCAGGTTGACCCGGAGCTGCCCCACGTAAGGCCCCTGCATGAGGTAGTAGTGGCGCACCAGGCCGTTAAAATCGATGGGCCCGGACACGCCGGCATAGGTGATGACGTTGTCCACTTCATTCACCGTGGTGAGATACCGGCCGAAATCCTGGAGGGCCTCCTGGGTCCCCACCAGCGGGGTGTCGTT
This sequence comes from uncultured delta proteobacterium, assembly GCA_963773285.1. Classification (GTDB taxonomy): domain Bacteria; phylum Desulfobacterota; class Desulfobaccia; order Desulfobaccales; family 0-14-0-80-60-11; genus JBGSLA01. Next base: position 16,249 of record CAVZAM010000021.1, on the reverse strand, counting down.
GGGCTGGTTCGCCACCACCAGGAAGTCGCTCTTGTTGTCGAAGGGGAGCATCTTGAGCGGCACCAGGTTCAGGACCGGCAGTGCCACCGAAATGACCAGGAGGACCACCACGGCCAATAAAAACAAGTAGCTTTTGCGGCGGGACTCGAGGAGCGGCGTCAGGATGCGGGTGTAGGTCCGGTAAATCCAGGTCTCCTCCAACACAAAGGGCTTTTCTTCCTTGCCGTATTCGTGCTTGAGCAGATGGTAGGTGGCCCAGGGCGTCACGGTGAAGGCGATGAACAGGCTCATCAGCATGGCCAGGGGGACATTCAGGGGCATGGGCCGCATATAGGGGCCCATCATGCCGGTGACGAAGTACATGGGAATGAAGCTGATGATCACCGCGAAGGTGGCCAGGATAGTAGGGGCCCGGACCTCGTCCACCGCCACCAGGGTGGCTTCGAGCGGCGGGTGCTGCCGCAGCTGGAAATGGCGGTGAATGTTCTCCACGTCGATGATGGGGTCGTCCACCAGGAGGCCCAGGGAGAGGATCAGGGCGAACAGGGTCACCCGGTTGATGCTGTACCCGAAGAGGAGGTTCCCGGCCAGCGTGATGGCCAGGGTCAGGGGCACGGCCAGGGCCACGATGAGGGCCTGGCGCCAGCCCAGAAACAGGGTGAGGAGCACGGTGATGGAAATAACCGCGATGAGAAGCTCCCTAATGAGCTCATTCACCTTTTCATCGGCGGTCTCGCCGTAGTTTCTGGTGACCTTCACCCGGATGTGGGCCGGGATAACCTCCCGTTTCAGGATGTCCAGGCGGGCCAGCAGGTTCTCGGCCACGGTGACGGCATTGGTGCCCAGGCGCTTGGCCACCCCGATGGTCACCGCCGGGTAAAAGTGCCCCCGCTCGTAGCCCGGGGGGATCTCCTCCGCCGGGCCGAAGGCGATCTGGCTCGCCGCCACCGGCTCTTCGGGGCCGTCTACGACTTCGGCCACGTCCCTGAGATAAACCGGCTTCCCCTGGTTCATGCCCACCACCAGGTTCGCCACCTCGTCGGCAGACTTGAGGAACGGCCCCGCCTCCACCAGGTATTCCCGGTTGTCCCGGGAGAAACGGCCGGCCGGCACGTTGACGTTACTCACCTCGATGGCCTTGGCCAGCGCGGCCAAATCCAGGCCGTGGCCCGCGAGGCGCGCCGGGTCGGCCACCACCCGCACCTGGCGCTTGCGCCCGGCCACCACCTCCGTACGCCCGGCGTCGGGGATGGATTGCAGGCGGTACACCACTTCGTCGGCTACCTGGCGCAGCTCAAAGTCGTTGGCCTGGTTGCTGTATAACGCCAGGGTGATGATGGGCACGTCGTTGATGTTCATGGGCTTGACCACCCAGCCGGTCACGCCCGAGGGCACCTGGTCGATATTGGAGAAGGTCTTGTTGTAGACCTTGAAAAGGCTGGTCTCCAGGTTCTCCCCCACCTTGAACTTGGCGGTGACGATGGCAAAGCCGTCCCGGGCCTGGGAGTACAGGTCTTCCAGGCCTTCCATCTCCCAGAGCTTTTTCTCCAGGTTGATGACCACCAGGTTTTCCACCTCCCGGGGCGAGGCGCCGGGGAAGCGCACCAGGATGTCCACCATGGGCACGGTGATCTGGGGGTCTTCCTCCCGGGGGGTGAAGAGCAGGGCCGCGGCCCCGGCCAGGAGGCTGATGACGATGATCAGGGTGGGGAGCTTCGATTCCAGGAAGCGCCGCACCAGGCGGGCGGTGTGTACATGACGCCCTGGTCTTCCTGGGGGAGATAGGCGGTGGGCATGCGCACGAACAGCCAGCCCATGGTCACCACCAGCACCAGGTACACGAGCAGGTAGCGGCGTTTTTTCCCGAACATCCGCGACACCGTGTCTCGGTACCAGTCCCGGATGCGGAAAAACCCCCGGTCAAACCACAGAAAAACGGCCGCAGGAGGGAAAAGCCGGCCTCCGCCGGGTCGTGCCCCTTGGTCACCGGCTTTAAGAGGGAGGCGCAGAGCACCGGGGTCAGGATCAGGGCCACCACCACCGACAAGAGCATGGCGGCGATGATGGTGATGGAAAACTGGCGGTAGATCACCCCGGTAGAGCCCCCGAAAAAGGCCATGGGGCCGAAGACCGCGGCCAGCACCAGGCCGATGCCGATCAGCGCGCTGGTGATTTCCCCCATGGACTTGCGGGTCGCCTCCCGGGGCGGGAGCCCTTCCTCCCTCATGATGCGCTCGACGTTTTCCACCACCACGATGGCGTCGTCCACCAGAAGGCCGATGGCCAGCACCATACCGAACATGGTGAGCATGTTGATGGAAAAGCCGAACAGCCCCAGGACCCGAAGGTCCCCAGGAGCACCACCGGCACCGCCAGGGTGGGGATCAAGGTGGCCCGGAAGCTCCCCAGGAACAGGTACATCACCAGGAAGACCAGGAGAATCGCCTCGAACAGGGTCTTTACCACCTCCTTGATGGAAACCTTGACGAAGGGGGTGGTATCATAGGGGTAGATGGCCTTCATGCCGTGGGGGAAATTCCTGGAGATTTCCTTCATCTTCGCCTTGATGGCATTGGCGGTGTCCAGGGCGTTGGCGCCGGGGGCCTGCCGGATGGCCAGGGCCGAGGCGGGCTTGCCGTTGAACAGGACCGATTCTCGTACTGCTCGGTGCCTAATTCCGTCCGTCCCACGTCGCGCACCCGCACGATGGAGCCGTCCGGGTTGACGCGCAGCGGGATAGCGGCGAACTCCTCCGGAGTCTTGAGCAGACTCTGGACGATGATGGAGGCGTTCAGGCGCTGCCCTTGCACCGCCGGCGGCCGCCGAACTGGCCGGCGGAAACCTCCACGTTGTAGGCCTGCAGCTTCTGGACGACATCGTCCATGGTCAGGTGGAAATTGTTCAGCTTGTCCGGGTTGAGCCAGACCCGCATGGCATACTGGGTGGCGAAATTATCCACCTCGCCCACCCCCGGCACCCGGGCCAGCACCTGCTCGAGGTTGGCCTGGGCATAGTCCGCCAGATCCTTGTCATCCATACTGCCGTCTTCCGAAATCAAGCCGACAATAATCAGATAATTTCTGGTGGATTTGCTGACCTTGACCCCCTGCTGCTGCACCACGTTGGGGAGAGATGCCATGGCGAGCTGAAGTTTGTTCTGCACCTGGGCCCAGGCCAGGTCCGGGTCGGTCCCCGGGGCGAAGGTGAGCTCGATCCGGCCGGCGCCGGAGGCATCGCTGGTGGCGGACATGTAGAGCAGCTTGTCGAAGCCGGTCATCTTCTGCTCGATGATCTGGATGACGCTGTTTTCCACGGTTTCGGCCGAGGCCCCGGGATAGAAGGCGTCGATGGCGATGGACGGCGGCGCGATGGGCGGGATACTGGGAGATGGGCAGGTTGTGGATGGCCAGCCCCCCCACGACCATGATCATGATGGCGATAACCCAGGCAAAGACCGGCCGGTCCAGGAAGAAGTTCGATAACATTACGGTTCTCCGCTACTTGGCGACGGCGGGAGGAAGGTTCTGGTTCTCTGCCTTGAGGCCGGCCTTGGGATTCTCCCAGGCGGTGGCCTTGACGGTGGCCCCCGGCCGCACGTTCAGCATGCCCTCGACAATGACGCGCTCCCCGGGAGACAGTCCGGTGGACACCAGCCACTGGTCGCCCATGGCCCGGTTAAGGGTCAGGGGGCGCTGCTGCACCTTGCCGGCCTCATCCACCACCAGGACAAACGGGTCTCCCTTGGGAGTGCGGTTCACTCCCTGCTGGGGGATGAGGATGGCCTGCTCGGCCACGCCCTCCTGCAGGACCGCCCGCACGTACATGCCCGGCAACAGCACGTGGCGGGGATTGGGCACGACGATGCGCAGGGTAAAGGACCCCGTGGCCTGATCCACGGTGACGTCCCGGAATTGCAGGATGCCTTCCCGGGCATACGGCGTCCCGTCTTCCAGCAGGATGCGGACCTTCCGTTCATTTTTGCAGTCGGCGCAGACCTTGCCGGACTCCAGCGACTGTTTCAACCGCAGGAGCTCGGCGGAGGACTGGGTAACGTCCACGTAGATGGGGTCAAGCTGCTGGATGGTGGCCAGCGCCGTGGGCTGATAGGCGGTCACCAGCGCCCCGTCGGTGACATTGGATTTGCCGATGCGCCCGGAGATGGGGGCTATGACCCGGGTATAGCCGAGATTAATGCGGGCCCCCTCCACCGCGGTCTTCCAGTAGGCTGCTTCGGCCCGGGCCTGGCCCATGGCCGCGGCCGCATCATCACAGTCCTGCTTGCTCACGGCCCTGTCTTGCAGCAATTCCTGGCAGCGTTGGGACTTCAACTGCAGGGAGGGCAGATTGGCCTGGGCCTTGCCCAGGGAGGCTTGGGCCGAGTCCAGGGCCACCTTAAAGGGCGCCGGGTCGATCTGGTAGAGCAGCTGCCCCGCCCTGACGTCGGAGCCCTCCCGGAACTCCCGCTTCTTGATGATGCCGTTGACCTGCGGGCGGATCTCCGCCACCAGGTAAGGCGAAGTCCGCCCCGGCAATTCGGTGGTGAGCTCCACCCGCTGCGGCTGAACCGTGACCGCGGCCACTTCCGGGACCGGGGCCGGACCGGCTTGCTGCCCGGAGCTGCGGCCGCAGCCCTCCGCCAGAATCACCAGCGCCAGCCACACCGCCGCCCAGGTCAGCAGGGAACAAAGGTTCTTGCACACGTACATCAGCATCTCCCCATGGGGTAGTAAGCGTATTCAGGCCCGGGCCCCCGCCCGCGGCCTCACTGCTCGATCAAGCCCTTGAAAAAAATGTCCAGCAGGGCATCCGGGTCTTCGGGATAGGGGTGGCGCTCGGGGGCGTCGAGCCAGAGCAGGAGCGAGGCGTCCAGGACGCTGTCCAAAGCCACCGCCAGGTAGTAGGGGTCGGCGATTTTTCTGAAGCGCTTCTTGTCGATGCCGCTGGCGAAAACCACGGCCAGCCTCTCGAGGATGTCATAATAGCGCTTGCGCACCTCATCATCCAAGCCCGCCTTAAGATTGAAGCCGATGCCCCGGCTTTCCGCCAGAAACAGGCGCACGAAAGGCAGGTTGTTCCTGAACCGGTCGCTCCGGAAGCGGACATAATGGCGCAATTTTTCCACCTCGTCGTCCGATTGTTCCATGGCCCGGCATAAGCCAGCCGCGAAATCGTCGCACCGCTCCAGAACCAAGGTTTTATAGAGGTCCTCTTTGTTCTGGAAAAACTTGTAGAGGGTGCCGATGGCAAACTCGGCCTTCTCAGCGATCTCATGCATGGAGACGTTGTGGTAGCCCTTTTGGGAAAAAAGATCCAGGGCGGTGGCGACGATCTCCTGCCGCTGCCGCAATTTCTCTCGTTCCCGCCTGGGGAGGGTCTGTTCCGCCATCGCCCGTCCTCCGTTGATAGAAGCATCATTCATAATATGAACGCCATGTCACATTATAGAAGCAGTCGTTACCTTGTCAAGAAATTCCGCGCCACATACCGGCCTTTAGCCGATTTTTTTTTTTAAGGAGGGAGGCCAGTTAGCAGCGGCGCATACCCCTCCCAACCCTTTTAGTGGGTCGGCTTGAGCCGTGCGCCTCGGCCCCGGCTCAAGCCGCCATTTTATCCACTCTCAAGGGATTGGGGGAGGGGGTGTGGGGGAGGGGGTAAGGGCCCACCGGCCCTTAGCCCCCTCCCCCGCAACGGCGGCTGCCGGTCTAAGCCCGGGTTTGAGGCGCCTCGTGCCTTGAGGCCAGCAGGTAATAAATCACCGGGACGACCACCAGGGAAAAGGCGGTGGAGGCAAAGAGCCCGAAGATAAAGGACCAGGCCAGGCCGGAGAAGATGGGGTCCAGGGTGATGACCCAGGAGCCGAACATCGCGGCCAGGGCGGTAAGCAGAATGGGCCGGAAGCGCACCGCGCCGGAACGCAGCACCGCTTCTTCCAGGGGCACCCCCCGGTCCAGGTGGTGGTGGATAAAATCGATGAGGATGATGGAGTTGCGCACCACGATGCCGGCCAGCGCAATCATGCCGATCATGGCGGTGGCGGTGAAATAGATGGGGTCGCCAAAGCCCTTCACCGAGCCAGCGAAGAAGAGGTTCAGCAGGGCAAAGCCCGGCATCACCCCGATCATGGTCAGCGGGATGGCCACCATGATCACCAGGGGCAGGGTGTAGGACGAGGTCTGCAGGACCAGCAGGATGTAAATCCCCACCAGCGCCCCGGCAAAGGCAATCCCCAAATCCCGGAAGACCTGCACGGTGATCTTCCACTCCCCTTCCCCGGCGTAGTCGACCCGGTAGCCGGGGGCCAGGGGGTGCGCCTTGACCTCATCCATCAGGCCCAGGACCGCGTTTACCGGGCTTAGCCCTGCCGTATCCCCGGTGACGAAGACCACCCGCTCCAGGTTTTTCCTGAGGATGGACTTGGGCGCGGTGTCCAGGTCGAAGCGCCCCAGTTCCTGCAGGGGCACCATGGCCCCGGCCGGGTTCTTGAAATAGAGCTGGCCCAGCCCCAAAACCGAGGAACGGCTGGCCACCGGCCAGCGCAGGAAGATGTCCAGGGGCAGGCGGTCCCGGTCGGCGTGCACCCGGCCCACCGTTTCCCCGGCCTGGGCCATGGCCACCCCCCGGGCGATCTGGGCCTCGGGCAAACCGCTTAAGGCCGCCTTCTGCCGGTCCACCAGGAAACGGAACCGGGGCTCGTTGGTCTCCACCGTGGTGTCCACGTCCACCACCCCCGGCCGGTTGAGAAACGCCGCCTTGATCTTGTCCGCCTGATGAATGAGGCTGTTGTAACTGGCGCCCAGGGGTCCGTAAACCTCCCCCACCAGGGTCTGCAGGTCCGGCGGCCCCGGCGGCACCTCCACGATGGCCAGGCGGGTCTGGTGCTTTTGGGCGATTTCCTCCAGGGCCGGGCGCACCCACAGGGCAATGGCGTGGCTGGCCGCACGCCGCTGCTCCTTGGGGGCCAGGTTGACCCGGATCTGCCCCACGAAGGGCCCCTGCATCAGATAGTAGTGGCGCACCAGGCCGTTAAAATCGATGGGCCCGGACACGCCGGCATAGGTGACGACGTTGTCCACTTCATTTACCGTGGTGAGATACCGGCCGAAATCCTGCAAGGCCTCCTGGGTCCCCACCAGCGGGGTGTCGTTGGGCTGGTTCGCCACCACCAGGAAGTCGCTCTTGTTGTCGAAGGGCAGCATCTTCAAGGGCACCAGGTTCAGGACCGGCAGGGCCACCGAAATGACCAGGAGCACCACCACGGCCAGGAGAAACAGGTAGCTTTTGCGGCGGGACTCGAGGAGCGGCGTCAGGATGCGGGTGTAAGTCCGGTAAATCCAGGTCTCCTCCAGCACAAAGGGCTTTTCTTCCTTGCCGTACTCGTGCTTGAGCAGATGGTAGGTGGCCCAGGGCGTCACCGTGAAGGCGATGAACAGGCTCATCAGCATGGCCAGGGGGACATTCAGGGGCATGGGCCGCATGTAGGGGCCCATCATGCCGGTGACGAAGTACATGGGGATGAAGCTGATGATCACCGTGAAGGTGGCCAGGATAGTGGGGGCCCGGACCTCGTCCACCGCCACGAGGGTGGCTTCGAGCGGCGGGTGCTGCCGCAGCTGGAAATGGCGGTGAATGTTCTCCACGTCGATGATGGGGTCGTCCACCAGGAGGCCCAGGGAGAGGATCAGGGCGAACAGGGTCACCCGGTTGATGCTGTAGCCGAAAAGCATGTTCCCGGCCAGCGTGATGGCCAGGGTCAGGGGCACGGCCAGGGCCACGATGAGGGCCTGGCGCCAGCCCAGAAACAGGGTGAGGAGCACGGTGATGGAAATGACCGCGATGAGAAGCTCCCTCATGAGCTCGTTCACCTTTTCATCGGCGGTCTCGCCGTAGTTTCTGGTGACCTTCACCCGGATGTGGGCCGGGATCACCTCCCGCTTCAGGGTGTCCAGGCGGGCAATCAGGTTTTCGGCCACGGTGACGGCGTTGGTGCCCAGGCGCTTGGCCACCCCGATGGTCACCGCCGGGTAAAAGCGCCCCCGCTCGTAGCCCGGGGGGACCTCCTCCGCCGGGCCGAAGGCGATCTGGCTCGCCGCCACCGGCTCTTCGGGGCCGTCTGCGACTTCGGCCACGTCCCGCAGATAGACCGGTTTCCCCTGGTTCATGCCCACCACCAGGTTCGCCACCTCGTCGGCAGACTTGAGGAACGGCCCCGCCTCCACCAGGTATTCCCGGTTGTCCCGGGAGAAACGGCCGGCCGGGACGTTGACGTTACTCACCTCGATGGCCTTGGCCAGCGCGGCCAGATCCAGGCCGTGGCCCGCGAGGCGCGCCGGGTCGGCCACCACCCGCACCTGGCGCTTGCGCCCGGCCACCACCTCCGTACGCCCGGCGTCCGGGATGGATTGCAGGCGGTACACCACTTCGTCGGCTACCTGGCGCAGCTCAAAGTCGTTGGCCTGGTTGCTGTATAACGCCAGGGTGATGATGGGCACGTCGTTGATGTTCATGGGCTTGACCACCCAGCCGGTCACGCCCGAGGGCACCTGGTCGATATTGGAAAAGGTCTTGTTATAGACCTTGAAAAGGCTGGTCTCCAGGTTCTCCCCCACCTTGAACTTGGCGGTGACGATGGCAAAGCCGTCCCGGGCCTGGGAGTACAGGTCTTCCAGGCCTTCCATCTCCCAGAGCTTTTTCTCCAGGTTGATGACCACCAGGTTTTCCACCTCCCGGGGCGAGGCGCCGGGGAAGCGCACCAGGATGTCCACCATGGGCACGGTGATCTGGGGGTCTTCTTCCCGGGGGGTGAAGAGCAGGGCCGCGGCCCCGGCCAGGAGGCTGATGACGATGATCAGGGTGGGGAGCTTCGATTCCAGGAAGCGCCGCACCAGGCGGGCGGTGAGGCCCAGGTGGAGTTCCGGGGGATTACTGGACATGGCCGTCAGGGAGGATAATCTTATCGCCGGCCGCAAGTCCCGCCAGGACTTCCACCTGCTCGTCCACCTGGCGCCCCAGCTTCACCTGGCGCAACTGGGATTGCTCCCCTGCCAGCACCTTGACCATGGCGAGCTGGCCCACCTGCTGCACCGCGGCCTGAGGGATCAGGATGCCCATGGCGCTCCCCAGGGGCAGCGACAGGCGGGCAAACATCCCCGGCATGAGCTTTACGTCCCGGACCGTGGCGGTGCGCATCTTGAAAGTGCGGCTGACGCTCTGGCTGATGGGAAAAATCTCGGCGATGGCCACCTCCCCCTGCCAGTTCACCGCGGGCACGCTCACCTGCACCAGCTCGCCGGTGTGCACCCGGTCCCGGAAGCTGTCATTGACCTCACCTTCGATTTTGAGCTCCGCGGGATTGTAAAGGGACAGCAGGGGCTGCCCCGGCTGGGCCAGGTCCCCCACCGCGACCTCACGGCTGGCCACCACCGCGGCCCTGGGGGCCCGGATGACGGTGTAGCCCTGCATGGTGGCGGCTTCCCTGGCCTGGGCCTGGGCCGCGCTCAGGGCCGCCCGGGCGCTCTGGTAGCGGGCCTCCACCCCCTCGAACTCCCGGGGGCTGGCCGCGCCCTCCTTGAGGAGATACTGGAAGCGCTGATAATCGGCGCTGGTCTGGTGCATCTGCGCCTGGGCCTGGGCCACCCCGGCCTGGGCCTGGTTCAGGCGGGCCTGGTATTCCTCCCCGGACAGGGCGACCAGGGGCGCCCCCGGCCTTACCCGGGCCCCGGCCTCCACCCAGATGCGGGTCACCCGGCCGGACACCTGGGCCGAGATCCGGGCCAGGCTCGGGGACATGACCTCTCCTAAGACCTCCAGATCCCGGGACACCGGGGCTGTGGTGACGGTGAACACCCGGCCCGCCGGCACCGCGGGCTTGAGCGCGACCCGTCCGGGGGCGATTTTCCCGAAGTGCAGCAGCCCCGCCAGCCAGGCCAGGAAGATGATGGCCACAATTACAAGGACGCTATATCCGAGGATTTGCCGGCGCGCATGCATAAATTTCCCAATCTAATTATTCTCTTTGCTCCGCAAAGGGAATAATTTATTAAGTGGGGGGAGGGCCAGGGATGTAACTCCCTGCCCTCCCCCACACCCCCCTCCCAACCCTGTTTAGCTGAAGTTGAGGCCTAAGCCACAACTCAGCCGTTGAATCCAACTCAAGGGATTGGGGGGAGGGTGTGGGGGAGGGGGTAAGGGTTCCACCCTTAGCCCCCTTCCCCACTGACGCCTCCGGGGCGGCCGGGCCGGAAATGGTCCCCAGGGCCAGTTCCAGGCCCGCCTGGGCCAGATGCGTGTCGAACAGGGCCCGCACCTGGCTCAGTTCGGCGCTTTTCAGGGCGTCTTCGGTGGAGAGCAGGTCCACCAGGATGGTGAGCCCGGTCTCATAGCGCAGCCGGATGAGACGCAGACTCTCCCGGGCCTGGGCCAGCGCCGTCCCGGCCACCCGCAGCCGCTCGTGGGCCGACTTCAAATTGACAATAGCCTCGGTCACCTGGTGCCGGACGCGGTCCTCCAGTTCCTGCCGCAGATCCCGGGCCTGGGCCTCTTTGGCCCTGCTTTCCCTGACCCGGGCCAGGTCCGCCAGGCCGTTGAACAGGTTGAAATGCAAGAGGGCCATCACCGTGTAGCTGTCGCCGCCGCCGCTGAACAGGCGCTGCTGGTCGACGTCGTACTGCCCCACCATGTGCAGCCGGGGGAGATAGTTGAGGCGGGCCTTGGTGACTTCCTGCTGGGCCGAGCGGGCCGAGAGCTCCAGCCTTTTCAGGTCGGGGCGCTGCTCCTGGGCGGTGCGCTGCAGATCATCCACCACGCCCTTGGGCAGGGGCGCCGCTTCCCGGGGCGGCGCGGCGAGGGCCCGGGACGCCACCTCGGACTGCCCCACCACCATCCCCAGAGCGCTCCGGCCAATCTGGACCTGGCCCGCCGCGGTCACTTCCTCCTGGACAATCTGGGATAGGTGCACCTGGGCGGATAAAACGTCGGCATGCACCACGGCCCCGGAGCGAAACAGGCTCTCGGCGATCTTCAGGTGCTCCACCGCGGTTTCATGGGCCCTTTTGATGACCCCCAGGTTCTCCTGGGCCAGCTGCAGGCCGTAATAGGCCTGGGTCACCTGGAAGAGCAGCTGCTGGCGGGCGCCGAGCACCAGGGCGCCGGCCGCTTCCCGGCCCAGCTGCGCCTGCTTGCAGCCCACGATGGCCTCGCCGGCCTGGAACACGGGCTGGGCCACGGTGAGGCCGCTCCTGAAATTCCCCAGCGGGCTCGGGGAATTGAGGTTGTTGAGGAGGAAGTCCTGCTGGGTGAAGACCCGCTGGTTCAGCTTGTTCATGAAGACCTGGGTGGGGTTGTCGGAAAAATTGTAGGTCTCGGCGAAGTTGACCGTGGGGAGGAAGCGGGCCCGGGCCTTGGCCACATCGGCTTCGGCGGTCTCCACGCTCATCCCCGCCGCCTTGAGGCCCGGGTTGTGCTTCAGGGCCAGGAGCATGGCCTCCCCCAGGGTCAAAGGCTGCCCCGCCGCCGGGGCGGCACCTGGCAATGCCAAACAGAGTATGGCCGTTACGATGGCTGCTAACACAAGGATAGGCTCTCCGGCGTTGAATCTCGCCGCTATTATAGTTGGCTGGCCCGGCAGAGACAATTACTTTTCGGAAAAGGAGGTGAAATATAGTCCAAAACCCGCAGCCGGCTGCGGCCGCAGAGGAGATGACCGGCACCGTGAGCGAGAGCGCCCCAAGTCCGGAGACCGCCTGAAAATTAGCTCGGGGGCACTCTTGGAACAGCCCGGGCCGGCTGGACCCTGGCGCGCCTGGAGAAAAAAAAGCGCCCGACCGGGTTCCGGCCAGGCGCCTTGGAATTTTCGTTTAGTATAGCGGGCTGCAGATTGCTTGGGTCTGCGGTTAGGCCCGGAGAGAAAGCCGGGGACGGGGCCGCACTCTTTTGGCCGGCTGCGTGGCCGGGAGCTCCACTCTGGTGACCTTCTTGGAAGCCTCGATACCCAGGGCCGTCCAGAAATTGCCGGCAAAAGCGCCGTGGATAAAGGAAACCAAGAAGGCGGCGCTCACCGGCAGCATGGCGTACATGCCCCCCTTGGTGAAATACTTCATGACGGTGCCTTCGTTCAGGAATATGGCGGCGTAAAAAGCGGCCGTCAACAGACCGAAGATGGCGGCGCTTTTTACGGCTTTGGCTCGTTTTTGCTGGGCTGAGTTTGGACACGGCTTTTTCTCCTTTCGGTGAATGATATTTATCTATCAATAAGTTAAGAGCAGGGGATGAGCTGCTTTTCCTTAGAGGCGCTGGCGGGGCCTTTGCACTGGCCGTTGCCGGTCAGCGACTCTCTTCTCCGCCCGGATATTCTTATAGATGGAAGTGGCCGTGTCCTGTTCTCCGGCTTCGGCAAAGGTGATGGCCATCCAGATAGCGTCCCATTTCTCTTGAAATTTCATGGCTTCCTCCTGGTGATTCCTGCTATTTGCCTATCTTGTAATACAACTTCCGTGCCACACCGCGCATGTTGCATATCTGCTTGTTTTTCTTATTGTTTTTAATTGCCCCTCTTTGACCGCCACCGACTCGCCAGACGTTGCCTTGTGCAACGTTTTTTAATTAATACTGTTTTTATGAACTATTCTTATATGTTATATACTGTTGCATCACCAGTGCCCCCATGTTGCATTTTGCATCGACCAGGGCTCGTGGCGGCGCGAACCACCCGCCGTGATGCAACAAGGCATGACTTTGCCCTTTTTCCCCAAAAAAATTAACCGGTATGGTATGAACAAGACGCCCACCAGGAGGCTAGGCCATGTCCAGGGTCATGATTGAACCATCTACGTATGAAAACGTCCGCCAGGCCGTGGACCGGGCCTTCGAGCTTTTCCCCCTCGAGCTGCACGGCAGACGGGTCCTCATCAAGCCCAATGTGCTCAGGGCCTCGGAGGCCCGGGAAGGCATTGTGACCCACCCTGCCGTGGTGCGGGCCGTGGTGGAAAAGGTGGAGGCCATGACCCCCGCCGCCATCGTGGTGGGCGACAACCCGGGGCTATTCGATTACGGCGCCAACGAGGCCTGCTTCGAGCAGACCGGCCTCATGGCCGCGGCTAAAGGGTACTATCAGAACATCGGCAACGATTCCTCCCCGGTCCCCTTCAATCCCGCCTTCATGCCCCAGGTGAGCCTGTCCCGCAGCGTTCTCGAGGCCGACGTCATCATCAGTCTGCCGAAATTCAAGACCCACGGGTTGACGGTCATTACCGGGGCCATGAAAAACAGCTACGGTTTTTTGCCCGGCGCCCAGAAGGCCAGGCTGCACCAGGCGGCGGGCAGCCCGGCCCGGTTTCACGAAGTGGTGGCCGAGGTCTTCCGGCTCCGGGTGCCGGATCTGTTCCTGGTGGATGCCGTGGTGGGCATGGAGGGCAACGGCCCGGCTTCCCCGGAACTCCGTGAGATAGGCCTGCTCCTGGCCTCGGACAACGCCGTGGCCCTGGACGCGGTCATCGCCGCCATGATGGGGTTGGATCCAGGCCTCTTGCGGTTTCTGCAAAAGGCCCGGGAAATGGGCCTGGGGGACTATGACTTAAAGGGCATCGACATCGTCGGGGAATTTTACCAACTGCCCGACTTCAAGCTGCCGCCCCTGGGCGGGGAAGCGATCCTCCAAAATGAAGCCGTGCAGTCCATGATTTGCCAGAAGGCGATCCTTAAGCCCCAGGTCGACCCGGAGTTGTGCACCGGCTGCGGCACCTGCGCCGGCCAGTGTCCGGTAGGGGCCCTGTCCATGGACCAAAACCTTCCCCGGGTGGACGCCGACACCTGCATCACCTGCTTTTGCTGCCAGGAAATCTGCCCCGAAAAAGCCATCGCCCTGAAATAACCAGCCCAATCCCTCCATCAACATGCAAAATTTCATGGCAGAGGCCTGTTGTCCACCATGGTATTCCCGTAAAAAAAGTATGGAGACAAGAAGGGCGCTGATGGATAACGAGACATTATTAAAAGACTCCTTTACGGCTTTTTGGTCCTGGCAGTGGCTTTGGCCGTGGTGGAGGCCGCCGGTTATTTCCGATGGCTGGCGGAGGTGGATAACGTCCACTCCGACATTTGGCACCAGGTGGCCGGCCGGCGCTATCAACCCGGGCACGCGGTCATCGTGGCCATCGATGACCAGACCCGCCAGGAGCATCAGGACGAACCCCTGGTTTTCTGGGCCCCGTATTTTGCCCGGGCCATCGAGGTCTTGAGAAAAGCGGGGGCCCGGTCCCGGTCCCCTGAAGCCTGTTTCAGGAGACCCTCAAGACGAAACCGCGGTGCCGAGCCAAACCCCGGCATAAACGCCGACGCGGTTCCTTGCTTAGCTCTAGGTCAGGGATTTTGCGGGCGAGCGCCCCCGTGGGGAGCAGTGATAAAAGGGGATCCGATCAGGACAGGCGCTGCAAGAGGCCTGAGGAAAAAAGTGGCTGGGGGACCAGGATTCGAACCTGGATAGGCAGAGTCAGAGTCTGCTGTCTTGCCGTTGGACGATCCCCCAGAAATGTCACTTTTTTTTATACGCAGCCCCAAGGGCTTTGTCAAGGGGCAGGGCGTCCTTAACCATGACCGCCCCGGGAATAATCTTCGTTTTCGGTTCACGGGCGGGGTTGCACGTCCCCCGGAACCAGGCCTCTCTTTTAGCCTTCCATGAATTCCCAATCCCGGTCAAAGGAAAAATCCCCGGGGGCATAGCTGTGGCGCATGGTTTTGCCGGTGCCCGGGGGGAGGTTCCCATCCACCTTCCAGAAGCGCAGGGACAAGGCCGGGACCAGCTCCCGCTCGCCGCCCTCGGCCTCCCCTTGGGGGACCCACAGCTCCCTCTCCTCGATGATCTTCCATACCGTGCCGGTGCCCTTGTGGCGCACCCGCTGGCCCACCCGGGGCAACTTCAGCTTGGCCCGCAGCGTCACAAACCGGTAACCGTTGAGCTCTTCCTCATCCAGGGCGCGCTCCCCCCACCGGGAGATGGCGACGGCCCCCGGGGGGGCAGTGATGAGGACCGAGAGCACCGCCATGGCCAGGATCAGCTCCCCGCCCGGCACCCCAGCTTCCAGGGGGACGGCGCCGATGGCCGCCTGGACGGTGGCCTTGGGGATATAGGACAGGACGCAAAAAAGCTTTTCCCGCCAGTTGAGCCCCGCCCCCAGGACGGACAGGTAGGTGCCCAAAGACCGGCAGACCAGACCCGCGCCGATGATGGCCAGACCCGCCAGGCCGGCGCCGTAAGCCACCCTGGGGTTGACCTGGGCCCCCACCAGGACAAAGAGCAGGAGCTCGGCAAACACCCAGAGCCGCTGCAGCTTCTTGGAGATGAATGCGGCCCAGGCTCTCGGCCTTTTCGAGGATAACCAGGCCCATGACGATGACCCCAAGGAGGGCAGCGATGGGGACCAGGTTTTTGGTGATGTCGCCGATCCAGGTAAGGACAATGGCCACCCCCAGGACCATGATAGTCCGCCGGGGGCTCACCAGCTCGAAGCGGCGGAAAGCCAGCACCTGGAGGTAGCCCGCCCCCAGTCCCAGGAGGATTCCCATAGTCACGGCGATGGGGATATTGATGAGGTCCCGGAAGAGACTGGCATTGACCCCCTGGTAGAGCGCCAGGATCTGGGTGAAGATGAGGATGGCGTAGACATTGTCCAGGGTGGAGCCGGCCAGGACAAAGGTGGGGATGCCTTTTTTGGCGCCCCGGCCCAGGTCCATGAAATGGATCATCATGGGGATGACCACCGCCGGTGACACCGCCCCCAGAATCGCCCCCAGCATGGCGGCCTGGAGCCAGGTGAATTTAAAAAAATACACCGCGGGCCAGGCTGACGGCCGCGATCTCGAAGGAGGCGGGCACAAAGCTCAGGAGCAGGGCCGGGCGGGCGGTGCGGTTCAGGGTCTCCCGCCGCAGGGTGAACCCGGCCCTGAGCAGGATGACGATGAGGGCGATTTTGCGGAAATCGCCGGAGACCACCATCATCTCCGGGCGCAGCAGGCCCAGGACATACGGTCCCACCAGGATGCCCACCAGGAGCATGCCCACCAGCCCCGGCAACTTCAGCCGGCGGAAGAGGTAGTCGGCCCCCAATCCCAGGATGATGATGACTGCCAGGCTGATCGCCATAAATTCCCCTCTGCTGAAGCCTGAGCGAGGATATCAGGGGAGGACCCATAAAAAAAAGCCCCTGAATCTCTGGTTTGAGTTCAGGAGCCATTAGCGTTCCCGCGGTTCGGATGCCTT
>CAVZAM010000020.1:0-30732 GCA_963773285.1 uncultured delta proteobacterium | reverse complement strand
AGGGCGATTTTTTCATTCTGGAGGGCGCTTACTTCCCCCTCCAGGCGGGGGAGGCGCTCGATCTCCCCTTGGAGGCGGCCTTGGCCGGCCCGGGCGATGAGCCACATGAGGCCAAGGCCGAGGGCGAGGCCGCCCAGGAACACCGCAGCCAGGATGAGCAGGTTGGGGGCAGGCATCCCCGCCAATAGTCCCAGATTGCCGGGATCGGGCCGGGGGGCGAAAGTAGCGGGCAGAGCAAGCATCATGAAATGGCGAGGCACTCCGTGCTCGGGTAACCAACCAGGGGTGGAATCAGGCCTTTCCTACCATGGCTTTTAGCACAGGACGGCCGGCGGTTCAAGGTTAGACCCCGTGAGGCTTTTCCCCCGGACCCACCAAGGAAATGTAAAATTCAGCAGCCAGTGACTGGGCCCTGCCCCCGGGGATCAGCTGCGCCCGGCCACTTGCCGCGGGTGGGGCTGTTGCTGACCCCACGTGAACTTTTGGTGGGCAACGGCCAAAATGGGGGTATGGCCATTTCTGACTATCTCAAAATAGCCATTTCGGACTATTTTCTTTCCCCTCGACATCCCCATATTATTACTATCTATTTGTGTCTTCTGTCCCTCGGGGTTACAATATAATATCGGGAGTACTCAAGAAAGGGCCGGATTCCGCCGATCTTAACAGGTGGCTTGACGATTGAGATTGCCTGAACAGGGGCACATGAGCCCCAAAATAGAAAAGATAAAGCTTATGAAAGCAAGACTCTTATTTAGCGCAGTAGTAATTTCCTTGTTACTTTGGGTTCCATCAGTTATGGCTCAAGGAATGGAGCAGGATAATCCAATTTATAAGGAGATGTCTGAACAGGGCAGGCTGAAGACGGGACAGATCACTGAGGTATATGGCGTGCCTTGCGTAGAAGTTATGCTAAATAGTGGTGAAACCATAATGTCGTTTGTCCATTCCATACCATCTTTAAAGAGAATATCCCTTAAAGCTCAGGATAGGATTGCTCTCGTTAATGGAACGCACTATCTTTTGGTCATGAATGGGAATGGTAACATCAGCACCGATAAAACCAAGATATTCGTGCCCCTCGATTATTCCATCGAGCCGCACATCCTGCCGCAACATTTGTCTGATGCGGCCAAGCATGAGAAGTTCATTCTTATAAACCGCCGCCTGCAATATATCGGCCTTTATGAAAAAGGCAACTTGACCCACATTTTCCCAATTTCTTCCGGTACCTCGAAAGGGACGCCCTTAAGGAACTTCGTAGTAAATCATATGGATGAAGAACATTACTCCACAAAATATGATTCCCCCATGGATCATGCCTTGAATATTGGCGGTGATTATTACATTCATGAGGGCATAGTTCCTGGATATGCTGCTTCACACGGTTGTATCCGGCTGTTTCCCCTGGATGCCCGCTTTCTTTTTTATCACTGGGCCAAGGTAGGAATTCCCGGAAAAATTACCGATTAAGCCGTCACAGACAAGTTGCATGCCGGTGTGCCTTGACCGGACGCCGGCCCAGGCCCTCCAAATAGTGCCGGCACCCGGCTCCCTGCCCTCCCCCACAACAATCATCCCTCACTCAATGCCTGGCAGAGCCGGGGGATGAGATTGTCAAAGCCGCCGTTGCTCATGATGAGGGCGACGTCGCCCTGGTGGAGGAGGGGGAGAAGCCCTGCCAGGAGTTGGTCGGTGTCGGGGAAGGCGAAGGCCTTTTTACCCCGGGCGGTGAGGTCGGCGGCCAGTTGGGCCGAGGAGAAGCGGTCGTCCTCGGGGGCTTTCCAGAGGTCGGGGGGTTCCCGCACGATGATCAAGTCGGCGTCGCCAAAGGCCTGGGCGTACTGTGCCTGGAAAATGGCCCGTCTTGAGGTGTTGGTGCGGGGCTCGAATACGGCCACCAGGCGGCGCTTGGGGTAACCCTGGCGCACTGCGGCCAGGGTGGCGGCCACCGCGGTGGGGTGGTGGGCGAAGTCGTCCAGGACCGTGATGCCCCGGTAGTCGCCCACGGTCTCCAGGCGGCGTTTAACCCCCTTGAAGGACAGAAGCGCCGGGGCCAGTTCCTCGGGCGCCGCGCCCAATCCGGACATGGCCGCCAGAGCCGCGAGGGTGTTCAAGACGTTGTGGGCTGCCCAAAAGCGGCGTGTGAAACCTGCCCCATTCCCGGCCCTCCCGGTAGACCGTAAAACTCATGCCGCCTGCGGCCGGGGCGATATCCGCCGCCCGCCATGCCGACGTCCTCGCCAAGTCCGTAAAAACTCACCGGGCAGTTTGATTTCTCGCACACCTGGCGCACCAGGGGCGCGTCCCCCCAGGCCAGCACTTGGGAAGCAGGCGGCATCCGGGTGAGGAAGGTGTGGAAGGCCGCTATAACCTCGCCCAGGTCCTGGTAGATGTCGGCGTGGTCGAACTCCACCGAGGTGAGGATGGCGGTTCTGGGATGAAAGTGTATAAATTTCGGGGTCTTGTCAAAATAGGCGGTGTCGTATTCGTCCCCCTCCAGGACCACGTAAGGTCCCTGGCCCACCCGGTAATTGGCGGCGAAATTCCTGGCCAGGCCCCCCACCATGAAGCCGGGGTCCCGGCCGGTGGCGAAGAGCAGCCAGGCCAGGAGGGCCGTGGTGGTGGTCTTGCCGTGGGTGCCGCCCACCACCAGACTTTGCCGGTCCCCCACCAGGAAGCGGTTCAGGGCCTCGGGGAGGGTGAGCCGCGGCAGGCCGAGTTCTTCCACGGCCTGGGCCTCGGGGTTGTCCCGGCGGATGACGTTACCCACCACCACCAGGTCGGGGCGGGATTCCAGGTTCTCCGGCCGGTAGCCGTTCTGGATGACAATGCCCAGGCCCTCCAAAAAGGTGCTCATGGGGGGGTAGACATGCTCGTCGGAGCCCGTGACCCGGTGGCCCAACTCTTTCAGGATGCCGGCCAGGGCGGCCATGCCGGTGCCGCAGATGCCCAAAAGGTGCAGATGTATAGGTTTAGAAGTCATGGTAAAGAATTTTTGATTATGCCCTTTTGCTCTGCAAAATGCATAATTTTTTTTCTGATGGGAGGGCCAGGGAGCAATGGCTCCCTGCCCTCCCCCCAGACCCCCCTCCCAACCCTTTAAGTGCGGCCAAAGTTGGGGCTTAAGCCCAAACTTTGGCCGTAATTTTCTTCACACCCAAGGGATTGGGGGAGGGGGCGTGGGGGTAAGGGCCCACCGGCCCTTAGCCCCCTTCCCCACATACTCATGTCACCCCCAGCGCCCGGGACGCGGCCTCGTGGAAGCGGGTGCGGTAGGCCTTGATGATCTCCTTGTCCCGGCTCATATGCACCCGGTTGGTGAGCAAGACTACCATCTGGCCCTGCTCCAGGTCAAGCCACAGGGAGGTGCCGGTAAAGCCGGTGTGGCCGACGCTTCGGGGGGAAAAGTAGCGCCCGGCGGAGCTTTGCCCCGGACTGGGCACATCAAACCCGGGGGTGCGTTCTCCCGGGGCGACCGGGGTCAGGTACCGGCGCACGATCTCAGGGGGGATCGAGAGCCCTTCGCAGTGGCCGTGATAAGCCCGGTAGAGCCAGGCCACCAGGGTAAAAACATCGGCTGCGGTCCCGAAGAGCCCGGCGTGCCCCGCCACCCCGCCCGCGGCCCGGGCGTTTTCATCGTGGACTACGCCCACCGGGGGGATGCCGGGGGTGTTGGTCTCGTCGGTGGCGGCCCAGGTGAATTTTCCCTGGTCTAAGCGCGTCAGCGGCCGGAAGCCCAGCAGGTCAAGGCCCAGCGGCTCATACAATTCCCGGTGGCAAAAACTTTCGAGATTCTGGCCACTGGCCTCCTCCACCACGGCCTGGAGGAGCATGAAGCCCAGGTCGCTATACAGGTAGGCAGTCCCGGGATCATATTCCAGGGGTTCCGCCGCGGCCAATCGGGGCAGCAGCCGGGGGCGCTCGGCCTCGGGGGCCGCCTCCACTATCTTGTGAAAGGGGCGCAGGGCCGGCAGGCCCGACTGGTGCGCCATGAGGCTCTTCATGGTCAGGGGGCGCTTGTCCGGGGGGAGCCAGGGGACTGGCAGGGCTTCCCCCAGCGAGGCCTCGAGAGTGACTAAGCCCCGGGCCTCTAAAAGCATGAGGGCCAGGGTGGTGGCCAGGGGCTTGGTGAGGGAGGCCAGGTCGAAGATGGTGTCCGGGGTAGCCGGGGGGCTGGCCGGGTCCCGGTTCACCCGTCCGGTGACGCCCTGCCAGTGCAGTTCCCCCCGCACGCCCACCAGGGCCACCGCGGCGCTGTAAACCCCTTCGTCCCGCCCCTGGTCAAGGAGTTGGGCCAGGCTGCGCCAGCGCGGCCCATCCGTGGGTGCATCAGGGGAAACTACCGACAAGGGCCGCTCTCAGTCCGTCTCCCCGGGCAGGACCATTTCCTCCCCCGGCAAAATGGGGTTGAGGAGAAGACCGGTCATCACCTTGGGGTAAAAATAGGTGGACTTGCGGGGCATCACCAGGCTGTTCATGGCCACCTGCCGGACCTGCTCGATGCCGGTGGGGTTGAGGATAAGGGCCAGGTCCACCTCCTTGGCGGCCAAGAGTTTCATGACCTCCTCCAGTTTGCTGGAGTACTTGCAGGTGTCATGGTCGTCCAGGGCCTTGGCGTCCAGCCCCAGGCCCTTGTCCAGCACCAGGTAATTGAGCACGGCCACGTCCAGGGCGGCCAGGGCCGGGTGCATCTCCCGGGCCAGGATTTTCTGCCGCACTCCTTCCTTGAGCTTGAGGCGCCAGGCCTGGTGGCCGAAGCCCGCCATGATGAAGACGGTGTCGCCGGGGGCGGTGGCCTCCAGCTGCTCCTGGATATAGCGGGCCACCTGAGCGGGCTCCCCGGCCGGGAGGGTTATCGGCGTGATATCGAAATGCCGTTCCAGGCGGGCAAGCGTACCGGCTGCCTCCAGGTTTTTGACCCTCGGCCCCTTAAGCAGCCGGTGGGCCATGAGGATCACCAGTTCCGGGTCATAGAGGTTGGCCAGGTACATGAACATGTAGTTGAAAGGCGCCCGGGGCGAGGTGAGGGGGTAGCGCGCCTTCATCCACTTCTGGAAGGCCAGGGCCGTCTCGTAGCGGTGGTGGCCGTCGGCGATGAACAGCTGCAGGGGCTTTAGGGCCTGATACACCGCGGCCTGGATCTCGGGGTCGGTGACCTTGAAGACCCGCTGCTCCCGGCCCTCCACGTCGGTGAGGGACAAGAGGGGCTGGGCGGGCGCGCCCTTGGCCAACTCGTCCAGAATTGTATTTTCCGGGTCGGGGAACAGGGAGTATATGGGGGAAAAATGCGCCTGGCAGCTCTTGAACAGCTCCAGGCGGTCGGCCTTGATCTTGGAGAAGGTCTGCTCGTGGGGCAGGATGATGCCCCGGTCGAAGGGCTCCAGGTGCACCAGGGCCGCCAGCCCCCGGCGGGTGTAGCTCCGGCCGCCGTGGTCGAAGCGGGTTTCCCAGTAATAGTAAGCCGGCTGGCCGTCCCTTTTAAAAACCCCCTGCTTCTGCCACTGCCGGAACAGGGCCGCGGCCCGGGTGTAGCGGTTCTCCAGCGGGCTGTCCTCGGGGCGGGCCGGCGGGAGGATGAGATGGACCATGTTGTTCGGGTGCCTGGCGGCAAAGGCCTCCCGCTCGTCCGGCCGGATGACGTCGTAGGGGGGCGTCACCACCTGGGAGAGGTCGCCGACCTTGGCGGTATCGAAATACATCCCTCGGAAGGGGACAACTTGGGCCACCTTCTCACCTCCTTGGTAAAACAGATATTATCCCGAGTTAATTTATCAGCAATACCGGAGCCGTCAATAGGGAAGACCGGCCCCGACCGCCAATTCCTCGGGGCACGCCCGGCTGGCAGCCTGAAAAAAATTATTGACCGGGGGGGCCTCAAAAGTTATATAAGTTTGACGTTACGAAATGATTGGGCCTGCGAAATGCACCCCTTTCCCCAAGGGTTAGGGGTAGCTTCTGTTTTGGACAGGGCGGTGCGACTCCACCCCAACAGGAGCCCCGGGTGCTCGGCCAGCCCAATCTTATGCCACCCGGGGACCCTTGACGTTCTCTCGGGCCTGCGTCCTGCGTATGCAGGGTGTTGAGCGGGCCAGGGACATCCTGGCATGTGCGGTAAACCAGGTTGGAGGAGGATGGAGAATTGGAAAACGCAGCTCTCGGCTACGGAATGCACCTGACTTTAGATGGCTACGACTGTAATCCTGACAAATTGGCCAATCTGGACATCATCTATGAATTTTTGGATCGCTGTCCGGACCTGATCACCATGACCAAAATCATGCCCCCCTATGTGTTCAAGTACCACGCGGAAGTCCCCGAAGACTGGGGCGTATCAGGTTTCGTGCTTATCGCCGAGAGCCATATCAGCGTCCATACCTACCCGGACCGGGGCTATCTCAGTCTGGACATTTTTTCCTGCAAGGACTTCGACCACGAAAAGGCCGTTGTTTACGCCACCGAGCTGTTCGGCATCGGCCGTCACGAACGCAACCTTTTGAACCGGGGCTTGGAATTCCCCCGGGAAGTCAAAAAGGTGGAGCGTCTTCTCAGGAAAGAGCGGCAACACCAGCGAGTCTGAACATGGACGAGGGCGACAGTCCTAGGCCCAGTTTCCTGAAACGCCTCTGGCAGCATTGGTTTGCCCGCCACATGATCTCCCACCCCGACGACATGGAGCGGGAGATCGGCAGCATTCTGGAAATCTGCCAGGAAAAAGACCTCATCAGCGATCAGGAACGGGAGCTCATTGAGAGTATCATTGAGTTCAAGGACACCCTGGTGCGTGAGATCATGGTGCCCCGCACCGAGATCATCGCGGTGGAGCGCACCACCCCGCTCGAAGAAATTTTCGGGCTGGTGGTGGAGTCCGGCCACTCCCGTTTCCCCGTCTTCGAGGGCACCATCGACAACATCGTCGGTCTGCTGCTGGCCAAGGACCTCCTGACCTTCTGGCAGTCCCGGGAGGCCGGTCCCCACCTGGAGCGGGTCCTGCGCCCGGCCTATTTTATCCCGGAGAGCAAGCGGATCAGCGATCTTTTGCGGGACCTGGTGGAGCGCAAGGCCCAGATCGCCGTCGTCATCGACGAATACGGCGGCACCGCCGGCCTCATCACCCTGGAGGACATCCTCGAGGAAATCGTCGGGGAAATTTACGACGAGTACGACCACCAGGAACCCCGCCTCCTTTCCCAGGAGGATGGCTCGGTGCTGGTGGACGCCCGCCTGGACGTGGAAGAGCTCATGGAGCATTTCGGCCGCCCCCGCCCCGAAGGCAAGTTCGAGTCCGTGGGGGGCCTGCTGATTCACCTCCTGGGCCGGGTGCCCCAGGTGAACGACAAGGTGGTCATCAACGACCTCGAGATCACCGTGAAGAGCGCCGACGCCCGGCGGGCCAAAGAAGTGCTGGCGCGGCCGGTGGATCACCAGTAAAATAGGCCAGGAAGCCAGGCCCGATCTGTTGATTCCCGGGGCCCTTCCCCTGATGCGCTAAATCCAGCCCCTCTAGCCGGCACCCCTGGAGGCCCTTATGCTCGCATCCTTCCTGGCCGCCGTTCTCTCAGGACTCCTCCTGGTTGCGGCCTTTCCCCGATATGATCAGGGCTACCTGCTGTTCTTCGCCCTCATCCCCCTCTTTTGGGCACTTCGGGGCCAATCGCGCCGGGCCGGCTTCTGGCTGGGCATCGTCAACGGCGTCACCTTTTACCTGGGCCTCCTCTCCTGGATCTTCTACGTCACCTATGTTTACGGGCACCTTCCCCTGCCCGTGGCCCTGGGGGTGCTCCTGCTCCTGGCCGCCTACCTGTCCATCTACCGGGGCCTGTGGGCCTGGGGGGTGGTCTGGGCGGAAGACCGCGGCATCAACCTCCTGTGGTTTGCCCCGGCGCTGTGGGTGGTGATGGAACTCGTCCAGGGCTACCCCATCAGCAGCTTCCCCTGGGAACTCCTGGGGCACGGCCTCTACCGGCAGTCCTCCCTCCTCCAGGCCGCCGACCTCATCGGCACCTACGGCCTGTCCTTTCTCCTGGTCCTGGTCAATATCGGCCTGGTGCTGATCTTCGCCCCCTCTACCCGGGACCGCCAGGGCGGCAGGCTGGGCACCCTGGCCCTGCTGGTTATCCTGATGGCCGCCTGGTTCGCCTACGGCCACTACCGCCTGGGAACCATGGCCAAGGTTATGGCCGCCAGCCCCAAAATCGCGGCCACGGTCATCCAGGGGAACATCAAGCAGGGGGACAAGTGGGACCCCAAGATCGTCCAGGCCACCCTGGAGACCTATGCCAAGCTCACCCGGGAAACCCTGGCGGGAACGAAACCCCCGGAGGAGAACACCAACCCCCCCCTGGTCATCTGGCCTGAGACCGCCGCGCCCTTTTTCTTCAATCACACCCCCGGCCAGGACACCCCGCTTGATCTCATGGTGCGTGACATTGCCCGGGAAAACCACTGCTACCTGCTGTTCGGGGCCCCGGCCGCAGAAGACCGCCCGCCAGGGGAGCTGCTCTATAACCGGGCCTACCTCCTGAACCCCAAGGGCGAAACGGTGGGCTCCTACGACAAGTCCCACCTGGTGCCCTGGGGGGAATACGTCCCCTTTCATAAGGTGTTCTTCTTCATACAAAAAATGGTGCCCCAGATCGGCGACTTCGTCGAGGGACCGGTGGGGGCCACCCTGTCTTTGCCCCAGGGCAAGTTCGGCGTCCTCATCTGCTATGAGTCCATTTTCGGCTACCTCAGCCGGGCCCAGGTGCTAAACGGCGCCCACCTGCTGGTGAACATCACCAACGACGCCTGGTTCGGCCGGACCAGCGCCCCCTACCAGCACATGTCCATGGCGGTGCTCCGGGCCGTGGAAAACCGGGTGTCCCTGGCCCGGGCCGCCAACACCGGCATCTCCACCTTCATCAGCGGCGACGGCCGGATTCTGTGGACCTCCCCCCTGGACGAGGAGGCCGGCCACACCATGGATCTGCCCTGGCTCCCCGGCGGCAGCTTCTACACCAGCTACGGCTACTTCTTCCCCTGGGGCTGCGTTGCCCTGGTGGTCCTCTTGCTCCTTTTCATCCCGCGGCGCCGGACCCAGTGGTGATGGGTGGTGTGATTGTCGAGGGGGAGGGGGCTAAGGGGCAGTGGCCCCTTACCCCTCCCCCTCACCCCCTCCCCCAATCCCTTTAGGGGGCTTAATCTTCCGGGAAAGTCGGGAGTCGAAGACCCCTCCTTTTCTGGCCTCTCTGCGGGTTGGGAGGGGGGTGTGGGGGGAGGGCGAGGGACCTCAGGTCCCTGGCCCTCCCCCCACTAAACAAGATTATTTTAATTAGCCATGAAACCTAAAACCCCTTCACTTTTTGCGCCGCCTGAGCCGTTGGCGGCCCGGATGCGTCCCCGGGAGCTGAGCGAGTTCGTGGGCCAGGGGCATCTGGTGGGGGAGGGCCGCATTCTTTGGCGGGCGATGAAGGCTAGGCGTCTTTTTGCCTCGATGATTTTCTGGGGGCCGCCGGGCTCTGGCAAGACCACGTTGGCGCGGCTTTTGGCCCGGGAGTTGGACTGCGAGTTCTTTTCCCTGAGCGCGGTGATGGTGGGGGTAGCGGAGGTGCGCAAGCTCGTGGAGGAGGCCCGGCGCTGGCGGGACGCGGGCCGCCGCACGGTGTTGCTCCTGGACGAGATTCACCGCTTCAACAAGGCCCAGCAGGATGCTCTGCTCCCCCACGTGGAAGAGGGTCTCATAACGCTCGTGGGGGCCACCACGGAGAACCCCTATTTCGAGATTATCGGGGCGCTGTTGTCCCGGACCCGGATTTTTGTGTTCGAGCCCCTGGGGGAGGCCGAACTGCAGGAAATCGTCCGGCGGGCCCTCACGGACAAAGAGCGGGGCCTGGGGGATTTGCAGGTGGACCTGGCTCCCGAAGCCCTTACCTATCTTGTCCAGATGTCCGGGGGCGACGCCCGCCGCACCCTGAACACCCTGGAACTGGCGGTCTTGAGCACCCCGCCGGGCTCGGACGGGGTCATCCGGGTGGACCTGGCGGTGCTGAAGGAATGCCTGCCCCGCCGGGAGCTGTTGTATGACAAGGAAGGCGACGCCCACTACGACACCATCTCGGCCTTCATCAAGAGTGTCCGGGGATCGGACGTGGACGCGGCGCTGTACTGGCTGGCCCGCATGCTGAAGGCCGGCGAGGATCCCCGCTTTATCATGCGCCGCCTCCTCATCCTGGCCTCCGAAGACATCGGTCTGGCCGACCCCCGGGCCCTCCCCCAGGTGGTGGCGGCGTCCCGGGCCCTGGAATGGGTGGGCCTGCCGGAGGCCGAGTACCACCTGGCCCAGGCCACCATGTACCTGGCCCTGGCCCCCAAGAGCAACTCCACCGCGGCTTACTTCAAGGCCAGGGGGAGCCTCGAGAAAACCGGCCTGACCAGGGTCCCCACCCACCTCCAGGACGCCTCCCGGGACGGGGCGGCCCTGGGGCACGGCCGGGACTATCGCTACCCCCACGACTTTCCCGGCCACTGGGTGGACCAGACCTATTTACCGGAGGAGTTGGCCGGCAAGACCTTTTACACCCCGGGGGAAGAGGGGGCGGAGCCGGAACTGGCCGCCCGCTGGCGAAAGCGTCGCCGGCCTCCGGAAAAACCCTGAATTTTTTTTTCGAAAACCCCCACCCCATCTCTGAAAATCTGGACAATCTGACCCGCAAACCTTATAATGTCGAATAAGGGGGAGCGCCACACAGCCAGGGGGTGCTCCGATGAAACGGGTGCTTTTCGCCGACGCTGAACCACACATTCAGCAGCTTTGCCAGGAAGAACTCCGGGAAGAAGGGTACGAGGTCCAGGTGGCCGGGTCCGGGGGGGATGTTGTCCGCCTGGTGGATTCCTTTCATCCCGACGTGGTGATCCTGGAAGTGCTGCTGCCGGACATGTCCGGGCTCGAAACCGGGAGAATCGTCAAAGGCTCCAGCCAACAGACCCAGGTCATCCTGTATTCCCACTTCAAGCCGCCCCACACCCTGAGCGACTGGGGAGCGGATGCCTTTGTGCTCAAATCCGCCGACTTAGCCAAGCTCAAAGAGACGGTGCGCCAGCTTGTGCCGAAAAACCAGGCGGCTTAGAGGAGGGCATCATGGCGCTCATGGAGATCAGCGTGGTGCCGTTGGGCCTGGGGACCCCGAGTGTCGGCGATTACATTGCGACCCTGGTGGAATATCTGCAAAATAATCACATCCCCTACCGTCTTACGGACATGGGCACCGTCATCGAAGGCGCCGCCGCCGATCTGTTGACTTGGGCCCTGGTCCTTCACGAATTACCTTTTAGAAAAGGAGTGCAGCGGGTCGTTACCCACATCAATATCGACGATCGCCGGGACAAAAAAGTCTCCCTGGGCGACAAGACCGCGTCGGTGGAAGCCCGCCTGACCTGATACCCTATGGCCGCCAGAAAAAAAGATTACTACCAGATTCTGGGGGTGGCCCGCGACGCCTCCCCGGACGACATCAAAAAACAATACCGCCAGGAAGCCCTCAAATATCACCCAGACCGCAACCCTGGCAACAAGGAATCGGAAAACAAGTTCAAGGAAGCTGCCGAGGCCTACGAGGTCCTGCGGGACCCCGAAAAGCGCCGGCTCTACGACATGTACGGCCACGAGGGCGTTTCCTCCACCGGCTTTACGGGCTTTCAGGATTTTTCGGACATCTTCCGCACCTTCGGGGACATCTTCGGGGACTTTTTCGGCGGGTTCGGGGATTTCGGCCCCCGGGAGGGCCGCCCCCAGGCCGGCAGCGACCTGCGGTATGATCTGACCCTGGATTTCATGGACGCCACGTTGGGGACCGAAGTGAACATCGAGGTGCCCCGGGTGGTGGCCTGCCAGACCTGCGGCGGCAGCGGCGCCAAGCCCGGCACCGGCAAAGTCCCCTGCCCGGTCTGCGGCGGCCGGGGAGTGATCACCCGGACCCAGGGCATCTTCCAGATCACCACCACCTGCTCCCGTTGCGGCGGCATGCGGGAGTTCATCTCCGAGCCCTGCCCCGAGTGCCACGGCGAAGGCCAGCTCCGGGAAAAGAAAAAGCTCCGGGTGAAGATCCCGCCGGGCGTGGACAGCGGCACCCACCTGGTTATGGCCGGGGAGGGCAATGCCGGCCGTTACGGCGGTCCGGCGGGCGACCTCTACATCATTGTCCAGGTGCGGCCCCACAGGCTCTTCCGCCGGGAGGGCTACGACCTGCACCTCGTCGCGCCCATCTCCTTTGCCCAGGCCTCCCTGGGGACCCGCCTGTCAGTGCCGACCCTTAAGGCCACCAAGGAGATCGTCATCCCCCCCGGCACCCAGCCAAACGAGGTCATCCGCCTCCGGGGGGAAGGCGTCCCCTACCCCAAGGGCGCCAGACAAGGGGATCTCCTGGTGGAAGTCAAGGTGATTATCCCCCGGGACCTCACCCCCCGGCAGACCGAACTCCTCAAGGAACTGGCCGCAGAAGACCCCGCGGGCCAGACTGCGGTAGTGGAAGAACCGGAGGAAGGCATCCTGCACAAGCTCTGGAACACGGTGAAGCACTGGAATGAGTAGGCTGCCCCAAGGGTAATGTAACGCTCGGGGGGGAGCCGGGGATCAGCTACCTTCTCCCCGCCCGACTCCCCAACCCCTTTCAAGTTTTAGCAGTTCCCCGCCCTTTGTTATTGACAAGCACCCGGTCCGGTAATAAATTGATATGTGCAGATTTTCACGTGGCCCAGGTTTGGCCCCGACCACGGGTAATTTATGGCAACTGACCTCAATATCCTCATCGGCGGCGCCGCCGGGCAGGGGGTCCACGCCATCACCGGCCCCCTGGCCAAGGCCCTGGTGCGCCGCGGCTGCCACGTCCACGTCAGCCAGTCCTACGAGTCCCGCATCCGGGGCGGCCACCTCTACAATGTCATCCGGGTAAGCAATGAGCCCCTCCTTGGCCCCCGGGAAGGCGCCGACCTCCTGGTGGCCTTAAACCAGGAAACCCTAGTCCTCCACCAGCCGGAGCTTGCCAAAGGCGGCCTGGTTATTTTCGATGCATCCCAGGTCAAGGAAGCCCCCGCCGGGGTGAAATCCCTGGCCCTGTCCCCCGACACCGTCCTCCCCGAGACCGACGCCGGCGACATCGCCGTCAACGCCGGGGCCTGCGGCGCCATCCTGGGCCTTTTGCAGGTGCCGGTGGAGGGCCTGGTGGCCCTCCTGGAGGAGACCTTCGGCGGCAAGGGCGGGGAAGTGGTGGACTGGAACCGCCGGGCCGCCCGCCACGGCTTCGACCTGGGGAAAGCCCAGGGGCACCCCTTCTCCCTGGCAGACATCGCCCAGCCCGCTGAACCGCGCCTCTTGATCAGCGGCCACGAGGCCCTGGCCCTGGGTGCTCTGGCCGGCGGGCTCACCTTCATCTGCGGCTACCCCATGACCCCCTGGACGAGCCTGCTCAATGCCGTGAGCCTCAGGGCGGCGCGCTGGCAGGTGGTGGTGGAGCAGGCCGAAGACGAGATTGCCGCCATCAACATGGCCATCGGCGCGTCCTATGCCGGGGCCCGGGTCCTGACCGGCACCGCCGGCGGCGGCTTTTGCCTCATGACCGAGGGGGTGGGGCTGGCCGCCATGAGCGAAACCCCGGTGGTGGTGGTCGTCTCCCAGCGCCCCGGGCCCAGCACCGGGCTCCCCACCCGCACCTCCCAGGGGGACTTGGCTTTTGTGCTGCACGCCGGCCAGGACGACTTTCCCCGGGCGGTTTTGGCCCCCGGCACCCCGCCCCAGGGGTATCGGTTGGGCGCCAAGGCCCTTAACCTGGCGGAGCGCTACCAGACGCCGGTGTTTATCCTCACCGACCAGTATTTTGCCGACTCGCAGTTTACCTGCACGGCCCGGGACTTCCCGGCCCTTGAGTCCCCCCCGGAACTGCCCCGGGGTACTGCGGGTGACACCTACCAACGCTATGCCTTCACCGCTGACGGCGTCTCACCCCGGCGTTTCCCGGGTTTCGGGCCGGAGGTGGTGGTGGCGGACTCGGACGAGCACACCCCGGACGGCCACCTCACCGAAGACCTGGCCGTGCGGGTAAAGATGCACGACAAGCGCCTGGCCAAGCTCAAGGGCCTGGCCCGGGAGTTGGGGAATATTACCGCAGCCGGCGACCCCGGCGCAGCCGTTAGCCATCCTCACCTGGGGCTCCAGTTACGGCGCCGCCGCCGAAGCCGTGGCCAGACTGGCTGAAGACGGCACCCCGGCCCGGTTGGTGCATCTGTCTGAATTGTGGCCCTTCCCCCGGCAGGCGGTGACCCAGGCCCTCCAGGGGACCAAAAAGCTCGTCCTGGCGGAAGGCAACGCCGCCGGCCAGTTGGGACGGCTGCTGCGCCAGGAAACCGGCATTGCGGCCGACCACGCCATCCTGCGGTACGACGGCCTGCCCTTCACCCCCGAGTACATCCTCCGGGGACTGGCCGGGGAGGCCTAGCTATCATGCTGCCCCTTGACCTCTACAACAGCATCGAGCCGGCCTGGTGCCCGGGGTGCGGCAACTTCCCCATGCTCAAGGCCTTTAAGCTGGCCCTGGCGGAGCTGGAGATCCGGCCCGAGAACATCCTGATGGTCTCGGGGATCGGCCAGTCCAGCAAGTTCCCCCATTATCTGCGCTGCAACACCTTTAACGGCATCCATGGCCGGTCCCTGCCGGTGGCTACCGGGGTGCGTCTCGCCAACCCCAATCTCAAGGTGGTGGTCACGGCGGGGGACGGCGACCAGTACGGCGAGGGGGGCAATCACCTCCTGGCCGCGTTTCGCCGCAACCCCGATATGACCCTGGTGATCCACAACAACCAGATCTACGCCCTCACCAAGGGCCAGGCCTCGCCCACCACCGACCCGGGCACCAAGACCCTCATGCAGCCGGCGGGGGTGCCCTACCCGCCGCTCCACGCCCTGGCCCTGGCCGTGGCCCAGGACTGCTCCTGGGTGGCCCGGGGCTTTGCCGGCGACGGCGAGCACCTGAAGGACCTGTACAAAGCAGGCTTTGGAGCACCGGGGCTTCGCCCTCCTGGAGGTGCTGCAGCCCTGCGTCACCTTTAACCGGGTCAACACCTTCAAGTGGTACCAGGCCCGGGTTTACCGGGTGGAGGAGGAGCCGGGCTACGACCCCACCAGCGAGCTGTGGGCCTATCAAAAGGCCAAGGAGTGGGGGGAGCGCATCCCCATCGGGGTGATTTTCAAAAAAATCCGCCCCATCATGGAAGAGGCCTTTCCCGTCATGGCCAAAGGGCCTCTGGGAGCCTGGCAGGTGGAGCGGCCCATTGCCGAGCTGTTGCAGGATTTTTATTAAGTGAAACAAGGAGAATTTCCCATGAAACCGGCTTCCTTTGAACTGCTGAAAGAGCCCAACCATATCCTCCTGGAGGAGGACTACCAGCCCATGGAGCTGGTGATCTGCCTCCTGACCTGGGGAGTGGAGATCGCTCTGGCCTTCACGGTGGCCATTGCCTACCTCCGGGGTTGAAGCCGCGGCGGCGCCCGGCACCGAAAATATCAGAGCCACCGCCTGAAAATTTATTCGGTGACTTGCCGTTGACCGGGGGTTACAATGATATTTGACAGAGGATTGTAGGGAACATATGGTAAAATTTAGGAGTTATAGGAACTTCGCAAGGAATTGGGCCAGCGTCAAAGGAAGGCGCCAGGCAGGAACCCACCAGACCTGGGGGTTACCAGAGGCACCAGCGCAGCAGGTTACGCTTAAGCCGCGGGACCAAAGCACGGCTCAGGGAGGTGTGGGAGCGTATGATCAATGAATTATTAGCCCCCGGCGGCAGCCTGGAGATGGTGGAAGCCGTCTTTGCCAGCGGCGCCGATGCAGTCTATGTCGGGGCCAAGGGCTTTAGCCGCCGCAAATGTGCATGGGAGATGGAGGACAGCCAGATTGGCGAGGCTGTCCGGCTCGCCCGCAGCTGCCAGGGAAAGGTTCGGGTGGCCTTGAATGCCGAGGTTCTCCCCGACAAATTTCCCCTGGTCCTCAGCAAAGTGGAGAAGTACGCCCACTTCGGCATCGAAGGGGTGATTGTCAAAACCCCCGCCCTTATCGAGGAGATCCACCGAAGCATCCCGGAGCTGATCATCCACGCCAGCGTTGGCTGCAACATCCAAACCAAAGAGGACATGGCCCGGTACGAATCCTACGGGGCCACCCAGCTGGTCGCCTCCACCGAAATCAACACCGCGGCGAAGCTGGCCCGCTTCAAGGCCGAGGCCGACTCCCTGGGGCTGGCCACCGAGGTCCTGGTCCACGGCAACCGCTGCATCGGCGGCGTGGGCAACTGCCTCTTCCACGAACTCATTGCCGACTGTTACGTGCGCAAGGTCTATCACGACGAGGACGGCAACGAAATCGTGGAATATGAGGGCTCTCCTGACCGCAGCGGCAGTTGTTTCAGGATCTGTCTGCTCACCGATGAGCAGCGCCTCAAGGTGTTGGGCCGCCGGGGCCTGCGTCACGATCAGATCAAGGTCCTGAACCGGCGGGTCGAGGCCGCCCCCAATGTCGCCTTTGCCATCCTGGGGGACGAACTCAAGGCTTACCTCGACTTGGGCCTGGCCACCATCAAGGTCCAGGGGCGGGAGTACGCGGTGGCCATGATCAGCCGCATGATCGGCTGCTACCGCAAGTTGATCGACGCCCACGCCAAAGGCGATGACATCAACAGCCCCATGCTGCAGCGGGTCCAGGACACCCTGGCCGACATCGTGGCCGAGCGGGACCGGGCCCGGCTGGAGAAAACCGCCGAACTGCATAAACATATCGTGGGCTTGTAACGCTTTTTTTACTTCCCGGTAAGAAAGGGCCTGCCTTATAATGAGTGCAGGCCTTTTTATTTCTGCCTGTGAACCGGGAGGTTCCCTGGATCGTGATCCTGGCTCCGGCCTGCAGCCCCCTGCCTGGCGCCGCCTGGCCGCCTCGCCCCACTTCTGGCCGGCCCTGCTGCTGGCCGCGGTGATTTTCTGGGTCAGCTTCTGCAACCTGGCCAATTACCCCGAACTCTGGTGGGACGAAGCCATCTTCTCCGAGACGGCCGCCAACGTGGTGCAGCACGGCCGCTACGCCTTCACCGTGGAGAGCCCCAACCAGCTCTCCGACCTGGACTACCGCATCAGCGCCGGCCCCACCATAATCCTGCCGGTGGCCCTGTCCTACCGGCTCCTGGGGGTAGGGCTGGTCCAGGGGCGCCTGGTGGCGGGCCTGTACCTGGCCTTCGCCTTCCTGGCCCTGTTCCTGTGCAGCCGCCTCCTCTTTGGCACCCCGGCCGCCCTGCTGGCGGTCCTCCTGGTGCTGACCGGCACCGACGTGGTCAACTGCGGCCGCGCCGTCATGGGGGACGTCCCGGCCCTGGGGCTCTTCCTGTTCGCTACCTGGCTCATCACCCGCAGCCTCGAGGAGGACTCTGGCGCCTTTCTCTTCCTGGGGGGCCTGTTTCTGGGCCTGGCCTTTGACGCCAAGGAATTTTACGGGCTGGCCTTTCTGCCGCCCCTGGCCGCCCTGGCCTGGCAGCACTGGGGTGAGTGGCGGCTTCTGGGCAAAAAGGCAGGCCTGTTTATCCTGGGTGTCTCCCTCCCCCTGCTTGCCTATCTCACCTTCAAGGCGGCGGTCCTGGGGGGGGTCTGGCCCGCGGTGCTGCATTTTCTCAGGCAAAAATCACTCCTGCGCCACGAATTTTTCACGCCGCTGACCGTCGGCCGCATATATGTCGAAAGCTTGCCGCTACCTCCTGACCCATCCCCTCTATCTGTCGGGCCTGGCGGGCTGCTGCTGGCTGTGGCGCTCCGGCCGCCTGACCCTGGGGCGGACCCTGTGGGCGGGCCATCTCCTCCTCTGGAGCCTGGTCTATCTCACCGCCATCTTCTGGCCCCGGTTTGCCCTGCCCGCCCTGTTCCTGGCCGCGCCTGTCGCCGCCGACCTGCTCTGCCGGATCCTGGCTCGCTTCACGGTAAAACTGGCCCCCTGGCCCCGGAGGTGGATCACCGCGGGGCTCCTGGCTGGATTTATTCTCTGGGTCATGCCGCTCACCGGTTTGAAGTGCATGCAAACCGCCGCCACGCTCCACGACCATCCCCCCAACCGCCTGGTGGCCTACCTCCGCCAGCATGTGCCCCTCCAGAGCCTCATCGAAACCCCGGAGTACGAACTGGCCTTTCTGGATGACGACCACCACATTCACCTGATGCCGGCTTTTTACATCGTCCAGTCCGGCGAGCAGGGGGTGGAGCTGTTCAACCCCCGGCCGCAGCCGTACAATTTCAACAAAATCAAGGCCGACGTTTTAGTCCTGGGATCCTTCGGCAAAACCATTTTTGCGCAGATTTACCCCCCTGCCCTGGTGGACAAATACTACCGGCGGGTGGCCCAACTGGACTGCTACGATATTTACGTGCGCCGGGGCTCCTCGTTGTTTCGGCCTGATCGGGTGAGGGCCGCGGCCTCGCCCGCCCTGCCGGTCCTCAAGGCCAGGCAGTGAGGCTTATGACCCGGGCACCTTTTATTATCCGCTCCCTCGCCGACCTGCACCGCCATTACCCGGAGTCGGCGGCCGGGGACCTGGTCCTGGGCCCCCTGGCCGTAAGACCCGGGGAGGAAATAGTTCTGTTCGATGTTAGAGGCGCGGGGGGTGGTTTTCTTCCCGCCCCTCCTGGCCCAGCTGCTGGCCCTGGCCAAAACCGCCCAGGCCCGGGTCCTGGCGGACTTCATGCTGCCGGGCACCTTCGTGGCCGGCGGCCTCCCCGATCTGGCCGCGCGCCTGAGTGATGTTCGTTTTCCGGGGCCGGTGGTAACCAAGCGGGACCGGGCCCACCTGGGGCTGGGGGTGGGCTTCTGGCCCAGCCTCGAGGCCCTTTACAGCCTGGCGGGACTCACCCCCCTGCCGTTTCCCCTGGTGGTCCAGCCCTTTCTGGACGGCGCCCGGGACCTGCGAGTGGTGGTGGTGGGAGAGCACGCCGAGGCTCTACGAGCGCCGCAATCCCCAGGGCTTCAGGAAAAATCTCTTTCAGGGCGGCACCTTTCATGCCGTCGACATGCGTCCCGAACTGCTGGATTTTTGCCGCCGGGTCATGGCCCGGGGCCGTTTTCCTTACGCCGTGCTGGACGTGCTCATCAGCCCCGGGGGTGATGCCTTCCTCTCGGAGATAAATTTCCACGCCGGCTTGAAGGGCTCGCAAATCGGCCAGGCCGAGTACCGCCGCCGGGTGGCAGACCTTCTGGAGGACTTTCAGCGCCAATGGGAAAAATCAAGGACGACCCGGCCCTGAGGAACCGGACCTACGTCTTTGCCGACCGGGCCCAGGCGGGCCAAAGGCTGGCGGAGATGCTCGGGGATTATGCGGCAAAACCCGTCCGCCTCTTTGCCATCCCCGCCGGGGGTGTGCCCGTGGCCGTTAAGATCGCCCGGGCCCTGGACGTGCCCCTGGACCTGGTCATCGTCCGCAAGATCCAACTGCCCTGGACCACGGAGGCGGGCTTTGGGGCCCTGGACCCGGACGGCACGCCTCTCATGAACGAAGCCCTGCTGAACCTCATGCCCCTTACCCCCCAGCAGATCGAGGCCCAGGTGGCCAAGACCCTGGCTAATCTCAAGGAGCGGGAGGAGCACCTGCGGGGCGGCCGCCCCTACCCCGACCTCAAGGGCGCCACCACCATCGTGGTGGACGACGGCCTGGCCTCGGGCTACACCATGCGGGCGGCGCTGCGCTTCCTCAAGGCCAAAGGGGCGGGGGAGCTCATCGTAGCGGTGCCCACGGCCCTGGACCGCACCGCCCAGGCGCTCCTCCCCCTGGTGGATCTGCTGGTATGCCCCAACCTGCGGGGGGGCTACTCCTTCGCGGTGGCCGAGGCCTATGAAAACTGGTATGATGTGGACCAAAAAGAAGTGCTGGAGCTGCTGGCCGGCCTGGCGCCGCCCCAGCCCTGACCTGAGGCCCCCGGTTACGGGACTTGCCTCCACCGCCGCCGATAACCTATGAACCACACCAGGCGCCATCCTTCGGTCCCGGCGTTTGCCCTGGCTTTCTGGGGGCTGTCCCTGACCCTGCTGCTGGCCGGCTGCAGTAAGGAGCCCGCCCCGCCCTCCGCCTTGGCGCCGCCCCCTCCCCCGGTGCAGTCCCCCCCGAACCTGGAGCCTCCCTCCGAGGTCCGGCCCGCCCCCGTCCAGGAACAGGTTATCATGGTGGTGCGGGACGACAACGGCCGGCACACGGCCCGGGTGCTGCAGCGGCAGGATAAACAGGTGGTGGTCCGGGATGGCCGGGAAGGCCCTGAATACGACCGGGTCAGCGGCGTCACCTTCAGCGCCGACGGCGCCTCCCTGGCTTATGAGGCGCAGCGGGGCAGGGAGCATCTCCTGGTGCTGGACGACCGGGAGTGGCCGCTAACGGCCCAGGTGGTGCAGGACAGCTTCCGGGTGAGCCCCGACAACAAGCGCCTGGCCCTGGTGGCCCGGCACCAGGACCAATGGCAGGTCATGGTGGACGCCCGCCCCGACCCCCCCTTTGAGTTCATTTTTGCCGAGACCCTGAGATTCAGCCCCAACAGCGCCCACACCGGCTACCTGGCCCTTAAGGGGCAGAAACTGGCGGCCGTGGTGGACGGCCAGGTCAAAGACCAGCGGGATATCCTCGCCCCCGGGAGCAGGGCCCTGGAGGAACTGCTGCGCCAGGTTGACGACCAGGGGGTGCCGCCCAAAGTGGAGGTAAAATAAGTGCCCCGGCGGGATTTACCGGCCCCCGGGTTTGCCCCGGGCAGCATCCCCCTCAACCGGCTGGGTTTTGACATCGACGGGGTGGTGGCGGACATCATGACCACTTTCCTGGACCTGGCCCGGGAACGCTACGGCCCCCACCCCTTCGCCTACGACGACATCACCACCTTTTACCTCGAGGACTGCCTGGGGTTTGACCCCGAGATGGTGGCCAGCCTCATCCGGGAGCTCATCGACCGGCCCCACGAGCTGGCGGTTTCGCCCTTTCCCCAGGCCGTGCCGGTTCTGTCCCGGCTGGCCCAGGATGTCCCCCTGGTCTTCGTCACCGCCCGGGACCGCCCCGAGCCCATCCAACTCTGGCTGAACCAGACCCTGGCGCCGGTGCCGCCAAGGAATATCTGGGTCATGGCCACCGGCGACCCCGACGCCAAGCTGCACTACTTAAAGGCCCACGCCATCGAGTTTTTCGTGGAAGACCGCCTGGAGACCTGCTTCGACCTGGCCAGGGAGGGTATTACCCCCATCGTCTTCGCCCAACCCTGGAACCGGCGGCCCCACCCCTTCCCGGAAGTGTCCGGCTGGCTGGAACTGGCCCGCTTGCTCTTTAAGGATAATGGGGGAGGGGGCTAAGGGTGATATTGAGACCGTTGCGAAAGACTTAATTCTTGGCGTTTCTTTTGTTGGATGAGGTTGGGCTACAAGTTCAACCTGAGCAGTTTTCTAGTTTGATTACAGGAGTTCGCCTCTTTTTCTGAGTTTTAGTATTTGATTGGCGCCCTTTGCTTAATACAATCCCTTTATAGGGGTTCGAGTTGGCCTTTAAGCCGCGTGAGTCCAGGAGAAGGCCGGACTTCGCAGCCTCAGGAGCCTGACCCAACGTTTGAGGTTCACCACCAGGGCCACCATAAAGGTTTGGATGGCCACTTTGGGCAAACTCCAGTAACGGGCCTGGCGCAAGCCGTGGAACTTTTTGCACTCAGCGAACTTTCTCTCGATCTTGGGGCGTTCCCGCCAGGATTTACGAGGCCGTCCGGGGCGAGGGTAACGGGGGTACAGGCCGGAAGCGACGCCCAGGGCTGACAGGTGGGCGCGGTTGGCTTTACTGTCGTAGGCCTTGTCCCCGGTCAGTTCCCGTGCTTGGGGCTGGGCCAACTCGGGCAAGACCGCCCCATCGGAGACGTTCCCCGGGGTGGCCGTGGCCTGGACGATGAACTCGGAGTCGGCATCCTGGACCACGTGGCATTTGTACCCGTAGAAGCCCTTTTTCGGGGTCTTGCGGCCGAAGCGGGCGTCTGGATCGGGAGAGTTCCGGTCCACGTAATGATCGTCGTCATCACCGCCTTGGTGCTCCTTCTTCAGGCGAAAAAGGTCCACCTTGGCGGTCATGTGGGTGGCGTCGATGATGTGCAGGCGGTCGGAGACCAGCCCCTGGGCCCGGGCCTGCTCCACCACCTGGTTGAAGAGCTTCTGGAAGCCCTCGGCCCTCAGGCGCTGCCGGAAACGGCACAAGGTGGTGTGATCGGGAGGTAGTTCCTCGGCGCTCAGGCCCAGGAAACACTTGAACATCAGATCCCAGGTAGCCCGCTCTTCCAGCTGCCTATCCGAAAGGTCATAGAGGAACTGCAAAAAGACCAGCTTGAACATGAGCACCGGGTCCCAGGGGTCCCGGCCCCAAGCCACGTAAAAGTCTTGCAGGGCCGCTTTGACAAAGGCAAAGTCCACGGCCCGGGACAGATCGTGGAGAAAATGGGGGCGCCGGCGGAGCAACTGGTCGTAAATGAAGTTGCCGAAGAAGGAACCGTTGGCGCTGCCGGTCTTGCTCATGCGGGCCTCCAGGGAAAATATTATTTTCCTGATATTACAAGAAGTTAAGTATTTTTACCAGGGGATTTTTAGTCATTTTTAAATAAAATTTACGATGTATTTCGCAACAGTCTCATATTGATATAGAGCAGTTATCCGCAGTTAACAGCTGCTTCAATCACTGCGACAACTCATAGAAACCATGCTGGCTCGCCGTACATGAATCTGTTTGTAGTCATTCTCATCTTTATATCTCCACCTGAGCAATGACAGATGGAAAAAAGACCGTCTGCATATAGCCGATCGGCTTTGCTCAGATTACCCTAATTTTTTATTACCTGTTCCGGCGTTTTTCCTGGAAGGCTTCCATTCCCGCCCCTTTTAGTCTCTGGGGGCGTGCTCTATTGCTCTTCTTTGTAGGCTTGATTCATCGTCCTCTGGGAATGAAGCCGGGAATACCGGTCTGTGTGACGGGATTAAATCTATACTCTGTCTTGATACCCTCACTTATTTCTTTCATGGCGGTTTCCGGAAGGGTGGCAACCTCGACGTTTTCTCTAATGCGGTCGGGACTTTTCGAAGTGGTCAGGAGGGCTGTACCACGTTGCAGAGCCCAGGCGAGCAAGACCTGGGCCGGGGTTTGGTTGACTCTCTTGGCGATGCTGGTGATTATCGGGTCTTCCAGTAATTTTGGTTCGATGGCGTGGCCCAAGGGCGCAAAAGCCTGCATTACGATGCCATGCCCTTTACAAAAATTGAGCAGTTCCCACTGCGGCAGGTATGGATGGGATTCTACCTGCACCACTGCTGGCTTCACCCGGGCGGCGTCGAAGATCTCCTGCAGTTGGGCCAGGCTGACGTCCGACAGACCGATGGCCTTGCACCTACCCGTCTCTACCAGACTCTCCATGGCTTTCCAGGTATCCAGCAACGTTATGCCCTCATCATAAATAACCTTGCCGCTTTCATCCCTGGGGTCCTGCTCGTCTCCGGGTTTGAAGGCAAATGGCGTATGAACGGAGTATAAGTCGGCATATTCGAGTTGGAGTCTCCTGAGGCTCGCTTCGAAGGCGGGTCGGACCCGTTCCGGTCGGTGATTGTTGTTCCAGAGCTTCGTGCCGATGAACACCTCCTCACGGCTGACTTTGCCGGATTGGAACATCTGCTGAAATGCCTCGCCCACCGCGGTTTCATTACGATAACGTTCGGCACAGTCGAATTGGCGAAATCCTACTTCTAAGGCGGCTATAACGGCATTTTTAGTGTCAGTGGGATCGGGAATGAGTGTGCCAAAACCAAGGGCAGGAAAGGCAAGGCCGTTATTAAGCACGAGCTTTGTAAAGCGAAGGTTGTCTGAGATTTCCATAGGATCTCTCCAAGTCATTAATTTGCAAGTAAAATAATCACTTACATTTGACGCTTACCGAGGATCCAAAAGCTTGGGTCCCCAAGTTGGTTGGCCCGGTTTGGGTAATGGAAGAAGAGAGAAGGTGGGGCCTATTAGTAAAGAGGCATCGGTGTTGTCTAAAAGGTAAGGCTAAAGATCACATTGTCAAGAGAACCCGGATGATAGGAAGGCAAGCGCAGTTAGGAGAACCCTGGGCAGAGAGCAAGTATCTTGCCATTATCAACCCTCAGGGGCTCTGCAATAACCTTGCTAAATCGAGCTTAAGGGGGAAGGCCTGACAAAGGGACCTCAGGCCCCTGGCCCTCCCCCCACTTAGAAAAATTATTCCCTCTGCAGGGCAATGGAAAAATGATCGGTAAAACATTTTCCCGGCACAATCTTCTTGACAGGGAAGTTCTTCTGGTATATATATGCTACTAACATATTTTGCTATTAGCATATATTTAGATATGACCACTTCTTCCCCAAAACCCGCGGTACCGCTGTTAACCGGCCTCATTCGCAGCATCCGGGACTGCTGCCAGCGGCAGGAAGGCCAGCTGTGTCGTAAGCTCGCCCTGACCCCCGCCCAGTTTGCCTGCCTGGTGTCCATGCCGGCACCGGCGGCGGCGTTGAATGTCCAGCAGCTGGCCAAAGTTATGGGACTATCCCCGTCCCGCACCAGCCGGGTGATCGATTCCCTGGTGCGGGGCGGTTTTTTTTCCCGCCAAGCCATGGATAGCGACCGCCGCACGCAACTGGTGGCCCTGACCAGGGCCGGGGAGGAGAAATGGCAGGAAGCGCAGAGGCTTTTAACCGAATGTGAAAAGAAACTGCTGGGGCATCTGCCGCCGCAGCGCACCCAGGAACTGGCCGAAACCTTGAGGACCCTGATCAACGCCTGGTAAAGGGGAACCCTCGGTCATCTCAAGGCCCCCCATCGGCGGCGAACATTCTTCTAACCATGCGGCCTAGCTCAAAATTATCACCTTGGCCGGGATGCGGAACATGAAAAATCTGAAACAACCTTGGATACTGGGTGTCGTCTTGGTGGTGATTTCCCTCACGGGGTATCTTTTCTACGAGAACCGGGCCGGCGCGGCGCGGCCAGCCCCGGCGCCCGTGTTCGCCAAACCGACCCGGGTCCACCTGGACCACGCCGCTTACTTCAACAAGCCCTTCGCCAGCCCTCAGGAGGTCACCCGGGCCTGTCTGGAGTGTCATCCCCAGGCCGCCCCGGACCTCATGAAGACCGCGCACTGGCAGTGGCTGGGTCCCGAGGAAACCATCCCGGGCCGGGCTGAACCCATGCGGATCGGCAAGCGCAATCTCCTCAACAATTTTTGCATCGGCATCCAGGGCAACTGGGCCGGCTGCACCAAGTGCCACGCCGGTTATGGCTGGGATAAGGCGGACTACGATTTCTCCAAGGCGGAAAATGTCGACTGCCTGGTGTGCCACGACTGGAGCAACAGTTACGTCAAAGGCCCCGCCGGCCTCCCCGAAAAGGGCGTCGACCTTCTCGTGGCCGCCCAAAGCGTCGGCTATCCCAAGCGGGAAAACTGCGGCACCTGCCATTATTATGGCGGCGGCGGTCTCGGCGTAAAGCACGGTGACCTGGACACCTCCCTGGACAACCCCGACCCGGAAACGGATGTGCATATGGGGAAGGGCGGCTTTCTCTGCATCGACTGCCACCGCACCAAACATCACCAGATTCCGGGCCGGGCCTTTTCCGTCAGCGCCGTGGATGCGGGGGGCATCAGCTGCACGGACTGCCATCGCCAGCCGCCCCATCAGGATGAGCGCCTGAACAAACATATCGCCCGGGTGGCCTGCGTCACCTGCCATATCCCCAGCTTCGCCCGCCGCGTCCCCACCAAGATGACCTGGGACTGGAGCAAGGCCGGGGACAGCAGCCGCCCCGAGGACCCCCATCGCTATTTGAAGATCAAGGGCGAGTTTGTCTACGGCAACAATGTCACCCCCGAATACCACTGGTTCAATC
Source organism: uncultured delta proteobacterium (assembly GCA_963773285.1). Lineage (GTDB taxonomy): Bacteria > Desulfobacterota > Desulfobaccia > Desulfobaccales > 0-14-0-80-60-11 > JBGSLA01. Next base: position 4,792 of record CAVZAM010000020.1, on the reverse strand, counting down.
TCTCGGTGAACCGATACTTGCTGGGGGACAAAATCAACCCCGCCGTCGTTACGGATATCAACCGGCCCCTGGGAGGCCGGGGGGATGCCAGGGCCCAGATCTGGCCCTTTAAGATTCACGATGCCAAACAGCCCTATGACCAGGTGAACGACTATCTGCTCCCCGTGGTGACCGCCGGCGCCGGCGGGTACTGGCACGACTTCGATTGGAACAAGGCCCTGGCCATGGGGGCGAAATTGGTGGACCTGCCCTACAGCGGCCGCTATGGCTTCAGCGACACCCGGATGTATTGGCCCCTGGCCCACGGGGTGACCCCCAAGGAACAGGCCCTGAGCTGCAACGAGTGCCACGGCGATAAAACGCGCCTCAACTGGCAGGCCCTGGGCTACGAGGCCGATCCCCTGAGACAAGGAGGCCGGCCATGAGTTGGGTCAGCCGCCTGTTGCCGGTCCTGGTCCTCACCGGTGTGGTCATCGTGGGGGCAGTCCCCCTGAAGGCGGCTACTCTCCCCAACCCCCTGCACCCGGCTTTTCAGCTGCTGGACGCCCAGGGAAAGCCGCTGCCCCATGGGGAAGGCGAGCCGGACCAGAACAAGACCTGCGGCCAGTGCCACGATACGGCTTACATTGCCGGGCACAGCCTGCCGGCGCACCAGCAAAGCGGCGCCACCTGCCTTGCCTGCCATTACCAGGGCGGCCAGGCAGCCTTTGGGGCCGGGGCGTTGGAGGCAAACGGCCTGGTCAAGCGGGATTGGCTGCGCATCGCCAAGCCTGCTGTGGCTAACTGCGGCAGTTGCCACGGTTTGACCGCCGGGAAAGAGGGGACGGTATCCATACCCGAGGATTACCGGGCTGCCGCCTATCCGTCCGGCCTGGCATCGGAGCATTATCTGCTGTCCCGGGCCGAGGGGGCGATCTTTTCCCCCCAGGAGGTCGCGGCCTCTTACCTCAACCTGGCCAACAAGCAGAATCTTCATTTCCCCTGGGACGTGCACGCCCGCAAAATGATGCAGTGCACCGACTGCCATTATGCCCCCAACGACCCCAAAAAGCCTGCCAGCCAACCCGAAACCGTGGCGCTGCTGCGGGAGGAGCCGCGGCGGGAGACCATCAGCGAATATTTGCAGAAGCCCGATCATCACCTGGCCGCGGCCAATTGCCAGACCTGCCACGAGCCTCTGCGGGGGCACGCTTTTCTGCCTTACCCGGCCCGGCATTTCGAGGTCCTGGCCTGCCAGTCCTGTCATATCCCCCGGCAGCTGGGGCCCGCCGAACGCATGGTGGATGCCACCCTCCTGGATGAATCCGGCCATCCCCGGGTGGAATACCAGGGCATCGGCACTGATGCGGCCAACCTGAACACCGCCTATACCCAGGGCAGTGTGCCGGCCCTGCTGCCCGTGGCAACACCCGGGAAAGCCGGCCAAGCCGTGCGCTTCGCCCCCGTCAACGTGACCAGCCGCTGGTTCTGGACCGAAGGCAGATAGTAAAACGCCCCTGCCCCGGGAGGTCCTGCAGAAGGCTCTCATGGTGAACGGGCGTTACCGGCCGGAACTTGTGACCGCGCTGGACACCGACCGCGACGGCAAATTGGCGCCCGGCGAGCTCAGGCTGGACAGCGACGCCAAGCGCCAGGCCGTGGCGCAGCTGCTCCGGGGGGCCGGGGTCAACGACCCCACCATCCGCGCGGCGATGACCCTTAACCCGATAAGCCACGGTGTGGCCGGCAAAAGCCAGGCAATCTCTGATTGCGCCGCCTGCCACGGGCCTGATTCCCGGCTCAAGGCCGATGTCATACTGGCCACCTATGCCCCGGGGGGGACCCCTCCGGCCTTACCGGAAAAGTCCCTGGTGGCGGGCCGCATCGACGTGGCCGCGGGCGGAAAAGTGATCTTCAAACCCCAGACCCCGGATCTGCAGGGCTTTCATGTGTTCGGCGCGCCTGCCAAAAACTGGCCGGATCAACTGGGGCTCCTCATGCTGCTGGGCGTCGTCACCGCGGTGTCCCTGCATGCCGGCTACCGCCTGGTCACCCGGGGCCGGCGCCTGCACCATCATGCCCCGGTCACCCGCCGGGAATACCTCTTCTCCACTTACGAGCGCCTCTGGCACTGGGTGATGGCCCTCTGCGTCCTGGCCCTCATCGTCACGGGCCTTGAGATTCATTTCCCCGGCCGGCTCCATTTCCTCGGGGCCGCCAACGCCGTGGCCACCCACAACTTCTTTGCCGTGATCCTGATGGTCAACGCCTTTCTGGCCCTGTTCTATCACCTGACCACCGCCGCCATCCGCCAATTTATTCCCCGGCGCCAGGGACTGGCAGAGGCCATAACCAGGCAGACCAAGTACTATCTCAGTGACATCTTTAAGGGTCTGCCGGCCCCCTTCCCGCGCTCCGCCGACCGCAAGCTCAATGCCCTGCAGCAGATCACCTATCTGTTCCTGCTGAATTTCCTGTTCCCCTTCCAGATGATCACCGGGGTGTTGATCTGGCTGGTGGGCACCTACCCGAATATCGCCCGGGCGGTGGGCGGTCTTGCCCTCGTCGCCCCGCTCCATAACCTGGGTTCCTGGATGTTTATCAGCTTCCTGGTAGCCCACGTCTATCTTGCCACCACCGGGCACACGGTCACGGCCCATGTCCGGGGCATGGTGGAAGGCTATGAAGACGTGGAACTGCCCGGCACCACCGGAGGACAACAAGCATGAATCGAGAAGCCCGCCCTTATTTGAACCCCTATGTCGGCGGGGCCCTGTTGGGAGTCCTGCTGTTTCTGGCCTATTTCATCACCGGCGAGGGCCTCGGCGCCTCGGGCGGCATCAACCGGTTTCAGGTGGCGGTCCTGGACGTCTTTGCCCCGGCCCACGTCGACCGGGTGGGATACATGGCCGAAATGGGCGGCGGCAGCCGCAACCCCCTCAACGACCCCCACGTCTTCCTGATGTTGGGCACGATCCTGGGGGGCGCCCTGTCCGGCTGGCTGAACGGCCGCTTTAAACTGGAGATCCGCAAAGGCCCCCATATCAGCGACCGCACCCGCCTGCTCCTGGCCTTTATCGGCGGCTTCATCATGGTCTACGGCGCCCGCCTGGCCCGGGGCTGCACCTCCGGACAGGCCTTAAGCGGCGGCGCCGTCCTTGCCGCCGGCAGCTGGGCCTTTATGTTCGCCGTGTTTGGCGGGGCCTACGGCTTGGCCTATTTCCTGAGGCGGGCCTGGAATTGATGAGTTTTCTCTGGGAGGAGGGCCAGGGACCTGAGGTCCCTGCCCTCCCCCCAGACCCCCCTCCCAACCCGCATAATATTCCGGTAGCCCGGGCATCTTGCCCGGGCCAGCTCGGGCTGGAAGCCCGTGCTACCGTGCTAAGGGGTTGGGGGAGGGAGTTTGAGGGAGGGGGCAGGGGTCCGCTGACCCCTGGCCCTCTCCCTCAAAACAACTGCTGACCAGAAAACGGAGAATCCTATGGCTCCTTTGACGAATTTGTGGCATCCGGGCACGTTGGTTTATTTCCTGGTATTCCTGCTCATCGGCATGGCCTTTGGCGCCATCCTGGAGATGTGCGGTTTCGGGGATTCCCGGAAGCTGGCGGCGCAGTTTTATTTAAAGGACATGACCGTGCTCAAGGTGATGTTCACCGGGATAGTCGTGGCCTGTGTGCTCATCTTTTTATCCAGCGGTCTGGGCCTGCTCAATTTCGACCGGCTCTGGGTCAATCCCACCTACCTTTACCCGGAAATCGCCGGCGGCCTCATCATGGGCGTGGGCTTCATCGTCGGCGGCTTCTGTCCGGGGACCTCCCTGGTGGCGGCCTCCACCCTCAAACTGGACGGCATCCTGTTTGTGCTGGGCGGGTTGTTCGGTGTCTGGGCCTTCGGGGAGAGTGTCGGGTACTTTGAAGGTTTCTTTTACTCTTCTTTTTATGGCCGCCTGACCCTCTTCGACTGGCTGGGGATCTCGCCGGGGGTCGTGGTGGTGCTGGTGACGCTCATGGCCCTGGTGATGTTTTATCTGGCCGAAATTGCCGAGGCTTATTTCGGGCTCCCCAGGCGGCCGGTGTCCTGGCGGTTGCAGAGCACAACCAAGATGTTGGCCGCTGCCTCACTGGTGGCTGCCTGCGCCGTGCTGCTGGTGCTGGGCCAGCCTTCTCCCCAGGCCAAGTGGGCGCGCCTCAAGGGCCAATGGGAAAAAAGCCTGCTAAACCGGGAAGTGTACGTTCATCCCCTGGAATTGGTGGAGCTCAGGAAGAACCCGACTTACCTGGTAAAAATTATTGATGTGCGGCCCGAGGCGGATTTTAACCTGTTTCACATCGCCGGGGCCAAGCGGCTGGATCCGGCGGAGCTTAACAACCCGGCGGCCCTGAACCGCGTGCTCGGTTCCCAGGGAGAGGCCGTGCATTTCCTGGTCTCGAACGGCGAGCAGGCCTCCACTCAGGCCTGGCAGACGATGAAGGCCAGCGGCGCCATGAATCTTTATATCGTCGAAGGGGGGATCAACAACTGGCTGACGATCTTCCCGCCCGAGCCCTGCCTGCTGGCCGAGCCGGGTTTGCAGCCCCTTACCTCTCCGGAGCAGCTGCAGTTTGCCTTCCGCTATGCCGCGGGCGACCAGAGCCGGTCTGCTCACCCCGACTCGGTGCGCACCCGGCCCTGGGTGGCCTGCCCCGGGGCAGGGGTAGCCGATACCGCCACCTTTGCCAGCCTTGAACATGATGCCGTTAAACCGGCCGTGCCTGCTTATGTCAAGAAAGTGAAGCTGCAGCGTAAAGTCGCGGCCAAGGGTGGCTGCGGCTAA
>CAVZAM010000019.1:0-29968 GCA_963773285.1 uncultured delta proteobacterium | reverse complement strand
AATGGCTCCCGGATGGGCTTTTTCTTTTCGGGGGGCAATCCTAAAGGGAAGGTGAATTTCTCAGAGAATTTTTCGAATAAAGTTAAAGTTCGTGGAATCTGGTTCCGATTATTGAAATAAATTTGGCACCTGGGCTGTCCGGCAGGCAACCCCCGGACTTCACCAACCTGGGGATGAGGACTTGACCCCCCCGGGGAATGCCTTGAATACCTTCAGGGGAAGTACTGACAAGCGCTTGCTTTATTCCTGATATTGACGGCAGGGCGGATAAAACGATGCGAGTATTAATTTTAGGCGGTGACGGTTATTTGGGTTGGGCCACGGCCATGGGCCTTTCCCGGCAGGGCTTCGAGGTGGCCGTGGTGGACAATTATTTTCGGCGCCGGGCCTGCACCGAGCTCAACCGCGAGCCCCTCTTCCCGGTCCCTAATCTGCATCAGCGGGCCGCACTGTGGCAGGCCGTCAGCGGCTGCCGCATCGATGTGCACGCCGGCGACGTCTGCGACTACCCCTTCCTCTGCTCGGTTTTCCGGGACTTCGCCCCCGAAGCCGTGGTGCATTACGCCGAGCAGCCCGCCGCGCCCTACTCCATGCGGGGCCACCGGGAGGCCGTGTTCACCATCACCAACAACCTCATCTCCACCGCCAACCTGGTGCACGCCGTCAAGGAGCACAATCTCCAGTGCCACATCATCAAGCTCGGCACCATGGGCGTCTACGGCACCCCCAACATCGACATCGAGGAAGGCTACCTCGATGTTGAACATAAAGGCCGCAAACATACCTTTCTATACCCCAAGGCCCCCGGCTCCCTCTACCACCTGACCAAGGTCCAGGACGGCGATATGCTTTATTTCTATTGCCGGATGTGGGGCATCAGGGTTACCGACCTCAACCAGGGGCCGGTATACGGCCTGGACACCGAGGAATCCCGGCAGGACCGGCGGCTTCTCCCCATCTTCAATTATGACGATATGTTCGGCACGGTCCTGAACCGCTTCATGGTGCAGGCGGTGGCGGGGGTGCCCCTGACGGTGTACGGCCGGGGGGGCCAGACCCGGGGCTACCTCAACCTCATCGACACCATCTCCTGCGTGGACCTGGCCATCCGCCAACCTGCCGCCGCCGGCGAATACCGGGTGTTCAACCAGTTCGTGGAAACCTTCAGCGTCAACGAGTTGGCTGCCCGGGTGCAGGCCGCGGGCCGGCAGGTGGGCCTGGACGTGGAAATCAAGAGCATTCCCAACCCCCGCCGGGAGGCCGAGGAGCATTACTACAACCCCGCCCACACGGGGCTCCTCTCTCTGGGTTTGCAGCCCCATTACCTGACAGAAGAGGTGCTGGCGGAAATGCTTCAGACTGTCCAAGCTTACCAAAGCAGTATCGACAAGGCCCTGATTTTCCCGAGAGTACAGTGGGGTTAAGATGAGCTGCAGCTTATGATTTTTGGAAATGGGGTCGGGGCCTCGGGTTCTCGGCTCTCACGGAGACAAGTATGAAGGGAGAAAATTAGCTTGGCAAGACGTTATTTGATAACCGGAGGCGCCGGCTTTATCGGCTCCAATCTCATCAGGTCGATAGCCGGCCCGGGGTCTGAGATCCGCGTGCTGGACAGTCTCGTAGCCGGCCGGGCGGAGGATCTGGAAGGCCTGCCCGTGGAGTTTGTGGTGGGGGACATTCGCGACCGCGAGCTCGTGGACCGGGTGATGGCGGGCGTGCAGGTGGTCATTGCCCTGGCGGCCCACACCGGGGTGGTGCAGTCCGTGGAAAACCCCGCCCACGACATGTCCGTCAATGTGGCCGGCACCCTGAACCTCCTCGAAGCAGCGGTGCGCCACCGGGTGGAGCGCTTTATCTTTGCCTCCACCGGCGGGGCCATTGTGGGGGAGGCCGTGCCGCCGGTGCACGAAGAGATGCCGCCCCGGCCCCTGTCCCCCTACGGCGCCGCCAAGCTGGCCGGGGAAGGATACTGCTCGGCCTTTTGGGGCAGCTGCGGGCTGGCCACCGTGCCTTTGCGTTTCTCCAATATTTACGGGCCCTTCTCTTACCACAAGGGGAGTGTCATCGCCAAGCTCTTCCGCCAGGTCCTGGCCGGTCAGGAAGTCACCGTCTTCGGGGATGGCGAGCAGACCAGGGACTTCTTATTCGTGGAGGACCTGTGTCAGGCCATCAATGCGGCGGTGACGGCGGAGGTGCCATTTGGTCAGCCCATCCAATTGGGCACGGGAGCAGAAACCACGGTAAATTCCCTTGTGGGGCTGATGCGCCGGGTGGTGGGGGCAGACCGGTTTCCCCCGGTGCGTTATGCTCCGGCCCGGCCGGGGGAGGTGCAGCGTAATTTCATGAACATCGCCAGGGCCAGGAGCAGCCTCAACTTTAACCCGCGTACGGATCTACTGGAGGGGCTTCAGAAAACCTGGCTCTGGTTCCGGGAAAGCAGCAAGCAGTGAGGCTTTCGTGAAAAAAGGGCAGAGGTTCACGACCTCCGCCCCATTCCAGAGACATAGGCGGGCGGGCTTGACAGCCCGGTGGCATCCTGCCGATTCAGACTTAGCTGCAGGACCTTGCCTGTACAGTTCAGCTTGTTTTTTTACAATGCAGCTTTCTTGGCCTTGCGAGCCTGGCGCAATTTCTCGCCAATGCCGGTTTCCTTGGCGATCTTGCTGCGCTTGGCGCGGTAGGCCTTGGAGACCAGGGGGGTCCGGGAAGGAATCTCGAATTGTTTGCGATATTCCTTGGGAGTTACCTGATGTTTGCTTTTCAGGTGCGGAGTAAGGAGCTTACCGCTATAACCGCAAATCATGCAGGTGATGGTATTTTTGCCGATGGAGGCCTTCCAATCCGTGGGGACTCCGGCTTCGGCCGACATGCCTTCTGCCGCAACCATTCCTCCTGACTCGATGGCCAGCTCTTCCAGGGTGTCTGACACCGCCTTTAACATCTGGGTGAGTTGTTCCGTGGTGAAACCCTTGCCGGTAGAATTGGCGATAACGATATCGGCTGCCAGTCTGACAAATTGTTTACTCATACTCTATCCTTTCCCCATTTTTAACTTGCCATTGTAAAGTTCTTATCGACATATGGCAATGCCAGAAAATGCTTTTTCACAAAAAAAAGCATTTTTTAAATTAATCATATAAGAGAGACTCGTCAATTCAGGAAATCCCCTAAGCAAAAAACTATAGTTCCGAAATTCTGTAAACATATGTTCATCTATATAGAATTAATTTATCCTTATCGCTAAACCGCAATCTTGCATGTGCCTATTCATCCACCAGGAACTTCCCAAGAGGCGCAACAGCCGACCCAGGGGATTTGACGGCGACATCTTCCCTGGAGACCCCCTGCACTATTGTTAATATCGTTTACGCGGCCTGTTGTCCTGCAGCAGCTAGTGCTTTTATCCGGATAAGAGTCCCGTCCGGACTGTTGACGTGGCTTCCCGACCGACCTCCCCATACTTTCTCTGGCAGTGCGGCCGGCAGGTGACATGATTTTCATTTCCGCCCCGCTTGTGATATCCTGAAGTCAAGGCCAGTGAAGGTTTTTATACCGGGAACATCGAGGGTGTCCCGATGGCAACGTCCTTTATGGGGAAGGCGAAAACGGCGCTGCTCGGTCCCCGCAGCAGGACCGTAAGTCTCTGCGTTCTTGCTGCCGCGCTCATGGCCGTGGTGAGCTTCCTGCCCTTTGGCCAGACCCTGGAGAACCGCAGTCTGGATCTTTTTTACCGCCTGCGGCCCACGGCCCCGCAACCCCTGGACCTCCTGATTGTCGCTATTGACGAGCCTTCCTTCCAGGAGTTGCCTTATCCCTGGCCCTGGCCCCGCCGTCTGCACGGTGACCTGGTGCGCCGCCTGGTGGCCGGGGGGGCCCGTCTCATCGTCTTCGACCTGGTTTTCGCCGGGGCCACCACTCCCGAGGAAGACAACAAGCTGGCGGATGCCTTGCGGGAGGCGGGCAATGTCGTCCTGGGTCTGTCCTTTGAAGTAGCCAGAGACCCCCGCTTCACCCGGCGGATCCTGATAACCCCTCACAAGTCCTTCGAAAACGCCGCTAAGGGCCAGGGACTATCCCTGGTCGTTCCGGATGCCGACGGCGTGGTGCGTCACTTCCATCTGGGTTTGGGCGAACAGGAAACCCTGCCCCTGGCGGCCCTCCGGCTCATCAGGCATAAGGGCCTTCCCGCCGCCAAACTCACCGGCCTCATCGACTATGCCGGCCCGGCCCGGAGCATCGATACCGTGTCCTATTACCAGGTTATCGACCCGGAACGCCCCCTGCCGCCATCCCGCATCCGGGGCCGCATCGTCCTGGTGGGACATGTGCTGGAGGCCTCGGCCACCCCCCAAACTCAGGCTGATGCATTTTACACGCCCTTTTTTGCCAAAGATGGCCAGCGCATGTCCGGCGTGGAGATTGAAGGCAATATTCTCAACACCCTCCTCAACGGCTCCTGGGGGCGGGAGCTTCCCGGCGGGGAACGTCTGCTTCTGCTGGTGGCGGTGATTCTCGCGGCCGGCCTGGTGCTGGCCCGCCTCAAGCCCGTCACCGGCCTGATCTTTTTAGCGGGCGAGCCTCGCGGTGCTGGTCGGTTTATCCTTCGGGCTGCTGTACCTCTCGCGCTGGTGGTTTCCCCCCGTGCTCATGTCCATGGGGTTGATGCTGGTATATGCCGGTAGCGTCCTGGGCCACTATTTTACCGAGGCCCGGGAGAAGCACTGGCTGCGCCAGGCCTTTGGCCGGTACGTGGCGCCCTCGGTGGTGGAGGTGATTACCACCCGCCACGACCGCCTGGAGCTGGGGGGGGAAGAGCTCGAGACCACGGTGCTTTTCGCCGATCTGGAGGGCTTTACCCGGCTTTCCGAGGCCCTGCCCCCCCAGACCATGATCAAATTGTTAAACGATTACTTCACCCCCATGACCCAGATCATCATGGCCCACCGGGGGACCCTGGACAAGTACATCGGGGACGCCATCATGGCCCTGTGGGGGGCGCCGGTGCCCCTGGTCGACCACGCCTTGCGGGCTTGCCGGGCCGCCCTCGAGATGGAAAAAACCATGACCGAGCTCCAGGCGCGGTGGCAGGCCCAGGGTCTCCCCCCCATGATGGAGCGCCTCGGCCTGCACACCGGCCCGGTGGTGGCGGGCAATGTGGGCTCCAAGGACCGCTTCAATTACACGGTGCTGGGGGACACCGTCAATATGGCCTCCCTCCTGGAGGAAGTGAATAAAATCTATGGCACCAGGATTCTTTTGAGCGAGGAGACCTGCAAGAGCATCCGGGACCATCTGGTGGTGCGGGAGTTGGACATGGTGCAGGTGAGGGGCCGGAGCCAGATCATGACGATTTATGAACTGGTGGGGCCATACCCTGGGGGCGGGCTCCCGCCCTGGCTGGACATCTTTGCCACCGGCCTGAAACTCTATCGCCACCGTCAGTGGGAGGAAGCTACCCAGCTTTTTGAGGAGGTCCTGCGCCTGAAGCCCCAAGACCGTCCCTCCCAGGTTTTTATCAAGCGCTGCCGTTCCTTTGCCAAAACCCCGCCGCCCTCCGATTGGCAAGCCGTGGCCATGGTCGAAGCCAATTAGCTCCCCTTTCTCCCCAACGATTCGGCGTTCTAAATATCGGCAAGGTTTCCCCCAGGTCTGGCATGCTCATTGCGATTTTCAGCGAGCCAGAAACCAGAGCATTGCCTGGGCCTGAAAGGGAGGAAAGCCATGTTTCCCGAACTCTTAGCCGACCTGAGGGGGTCACTGGGTTTTGTTTCCAATTATGTCCGCAACCCTTTTTTGGTTTATGCGGCTATTCTGGGCATTTACTTGATATGGCGACGAATCGGAAAAACCTGACCTGCCTCCTGCCAGCCTGCGGCCCGGTCCCTTACCGGGCTGAGCATCTTTGGCCTGCTTGCTTCTTCCTCAAATCCTGCCATACCCTTTCTCCAGCAATATTGTAACCCAGCCTCATTTTCCTCCTTCGCTAGATCTGCATTTCCCTTGAAGTGTTTCAATTGTTTAATGCTAAACCAGAGGAATTGTAGCAGTAGATAAACCTGTTCCCGGTGAAGCTGTCACCTTATTATATCGATGCTTAATAATTTAAAGGAGTTATTTCCATCAAGACGTATGGCATGTTTTTTGATTAAAGCAATAAGGCATAATTGCAAAAATATCGCAAAGTTAAAAAATAGTTTAATAATATTAAAGGCGATTATAACGAGATCATTTACAGGCTAAGATAATCTCTTTTCTCTTTATAAAACCATTAAGTCTTTTATTACCATCTTTTGTTACTGCCGATGGCTGATTGGGCATCTGCATAACCTGCCACGGATGGCTGCGGAGATCAAAAACATGGTGCGCAGGCAAATCCTGTTATGCTTGGCCGGTATTCTGGCCTTGATGATCATCACGGGGGGTGCCGCCCGGGCGGAGACTTACACCGAGCTTTTTATCGGCGGCGTGCACACCGAAAACGAGCACATCCCTTTTTCTCTGCTGCACCGCTACCCCAACGGGGTGAGCGCCGAAAATTGCGCCGTCCCCGGCCGCATCCATCTTGCCATCAACCAGTCCGGCACGGCCGGCGCCCGCCTCGGCACCTGGTTCGCCAGGGAGGGTTTTCCCGGTCTCGACTACCCGCAGTGGATGCGCTACTTCGGCTGCTACATGGATTTCAGCTACCACCGCCTGAATTACCGCCCCCAGCAGCTGGACACCGTCTCCATTGACAACACGCCGCCGGTGTTCGGTATGAAAGCGGTGCCCAACGATCGACACACCAACCGGTTTTTGAGCGAAGCCAATGTCTTTAATATCGCCTTCATGGCCAGCGCCCGGTATGGCTTCTTCCCCACTGACCGGGTGCCCTTCGGGCGTTTGCAGCCCTACATCGGCCTGGGGCCGGGGATTTTTATCATGGACCAGGAAGTTACCGTCCAGACCATGAGCTACCAGGCGGAAACCCGCATGTTCGGCAAATGGTTCAACATCTCCCCCCAGTCGAACACCTCGGTGTGCCTGGCCCTGGTGGGAGATGCGGGCGTTCGCTGGATGTTTACCGAGCACCTCAGCGCCGACCTGTTTTTCCGGTTCCGCCGGGCTCAACCGGGCTTCACCTACAAGTACCGGGATCCCTTGAGCGCCCAGTACGCCAGTTTCACCATGCACCCAACCTTCAACATTTATTCCATCCAATTCGGCCTGGCCTATCATTTTTAAACGGGACGGCGGTAATCAACGGCATAGAACGCGCCCTACCCTCCCCTGCTGCCAAGCCGCCCGGCAGTGCTTGCCCCAGCCGGGCCCTCTTCACGGTCTGGTGCTTCCATGGTAAAATACTTCTCCATATTTTAGCGCCTTAAAACTTGACAGGTTGAGCGGCTATTGGTAAAGGATTAGCTACTCATGCAAGGGGCCGTGACAAAACAGGAATGGTCGGAACGGTACCTGGACCGTTTCGATTTTTTTTGGCGTCCGTCTCATTCTGCGAACAACAGCAGCGCGATTCTGGAGGTTGGTATGCGAGTAAAAGGCAAAGTGAAGTGGTTCAACGAATCCAAGGGCTATGGTTTCATTTCCCAGGAGGGCGGCCCCGATGTGTTTGTGCATCATTCCGCCATCCAGATGGAAGGCTTCAAGTCTCTCAAGGAGAACCAGGAAGTTGAATTCGAGGTGGGCCAGGGCGCCAAAGGGCCCCAGGCCAGTAACGTCGTCGTATTATAAGGAGGCTTTAGGCTGGCAGCTTTAAGCCTTAAGCTTGAAAACCAAGGCAGCAGAATTCCAGAGCAAGGCCGATGCCCCGCCAAGCAATGCCATGGTCAAGTTCGGGGTATTTTTTTTAAGAGCCTGAAGCTTAAAGTGTAAAGCGTAAAGCCCCCGCCATGTGTGAAATTTCTCTGAGCGACCAGGATATCCGGCAGATCCAGGCCCACGGGCTCACCCCGGAACAGGTGCGCCAGCAACTCCGCCTTTTTGCCCGGCCGCGGCGCTACAGCCGCCTCAGCCGCGCCGCTACCGTATCTGACGGCATTCACCGTATCCCCCCGGCTGATTATGATCAATACCTGAACCGCCAGGCTGCGGCTGCCCGCCAGGGCCGCTTCACCAAATTTGTCCCGGCCTCCGGCGGCGCCACCCGCATGTTCGAGCTCCTGCTCCATTATTATTACCACGTGGACCCGGACCTGAAGGCCGCGGTGGATAAGGAGCTGGCCCAGGGTAGCCACCGGGCCCGAGAGTTCCTGGTTTTTCACGATTGTCTCCCCCAATTTGCCTTTTATTCCGAGCTTCAGGCCACCTTTGCGACCAACGGCAGCAGCCTGGGAGACTTGCTGGCCGACCGCGACTATTGCGAGATCCTGCGCCAGATCCTCACCGAAGCCGGCCTCTATTACCAGGACCTGCCCAAGGCCCTCATCAAATTTCACGACTACGGCACGGCCAGCCGCACTCCCCTGGAAGAACAACTGGTGGAGGCCGCGGCCTACGTCCAGGACGGGGATGGGCGGTGCCGGCTGCACCTGACCATCCTGCCCCGTCACCGCAAGCTCTTTCAATGGTTTCTGGACCGCATTCAGCCTGCCCTGGAGGAATGCTTCGGCTGCCGCTTTGACGTGACTTTCTCCTTTCAGCACCCCGGCACCGACACCGTGGCCGCGGACGCCGACAACCGCCCCTTCCGGAACCACCCAGGGGCAGCTGGTCTTCCGCCCCGGCGGCCATGGCGCGCTGCTGGAAAACCTAGAAGAACTGCAGGGCGACCTGGTATATATAAAGAACATCGACAACGTGGTCCCGGACCGCCTGAAGGAACCTACCACCCTGTGGAAAAAAATCCTGGGGGGCTTGCTGGTGGGTTTCGAGGCGGAGGTCCATCAGCAACTGCGGCAACTGGCGCAAAATTCCGGTAACCGCGGCGCCCTCATGGCCGCGCTGGAGTTTGTCCGGGAACGCTTAGCCCTGGCCGTCCCCCCCACCATCCTGGAGTGGCCCGAGGATCTGGCCAAGGACTACCTGACCCGCGCCCTGAACCGTCCTTTGCGGGTGTGCGGCGTCGTGGAAAACCAGGGGGAGCCGGGGGGCGCGCCTTTCTGGGTCATGGAGGAGGACGGCTCCCTGTCCCTCCAGATCGTGGAGAAGGCCCAGGTCGACCTCGCCGACCCGGAGCAGCAGGCCATCTGGGAGACCGCCACCCACTTCAACCCCGTGGACCTGGTGTGCAGCCTCCGGGATGAGCAGGGGCTGCCCTTTGATCTGTCCGGGTACGTGGACCATGAGGCGGTGTTTATCTCCCCCAAATCCCTGGAGGGCCGGGAACTAAAGGCCCTGGAGCTTCCCGGCCTCTGGAACGGCGGCATGGCCCGCTGGCTCACGGTCTTTGTGGAGGTGCCCATTTCCACCTTTAACCCGGTGAAAACTGTGTTTGATCTCCTGCGGCCCGAGCACCAGCCGGAGGAAAAAGCGCCCCTGTTATAGGAAATTGACCATGTCTTTCCGGACCATGCTGCTATGCTGCCTTATTGCTGCCGGGCTGGCGGCTTCGCCGTGCCTGGGCCAGGAGTACTCCGAAGCCGGCAACCGCCTGACCCATCTTACCGTCAAGGGTGTGCCGGTCACTGCCGAAGTGGTGGATACCCCAAATAAGGTTTATCTGGGTCTGGGCCGCCGCCCGAGCCTCGCGGAAGGCAGGGGCATGCTCTTTATCATACCCACCACCGGCCTCCAGGCCTTCTGCATGCGGGACATGCAGTTTTCCATAGATATCATCTGGATTGCCGACGGCAAGGTGGCGGGCGTCCACCCCAAGCTGTCTCCCAGCGACAAGGGCGCCTTCGTCTCCCCGGTGCCGGTGCGCCTTGTTCTGGAGGTTCCCGGCGGGTTTGCCGAGGACCACGGCATCAAGGCGGGGGACCCGGTAGTCTTGAACCTGCCGCCCGAGCCCAAGTAAAAGGAATATTTTCGAGGCGGGATCAAGGCGCGGTGTGGCCGGCGGTTCCCAGTCCTTTGGTGGTTTGAGAAGGGCAGAATTGCCCAGGGGCCCATCCCACAATCCTGCTTTTGCCGTGATTTATGAGCCAAGACCTGAGTGAATTCGAGAAACAAGTGATTCTGAGCCTCCAGCGGGACCTGGACATCACCCCCCGGCCTTTCCTGGAACTGGCCCGGCAGGTGGGGGCTTCCGAGGAGGATTTCCTGGCCGCGGTCCAAAGCCTGGCGGCCAAGGGATACATCCGCCGCTTCGGGGCCACCCTGCGGCATCAGCTCTCCGGCTACGGCGCCAATGCCTTGGTGACCTGGATTGTGCCCGAGGGCGACCTGCAAAGGGTGGGACAGCTCCTGGCCCGGCACCAGGCCGTCACCCACTGCTACCATCGGGGGCCGGCCCCGGGTTGGCCCTACAACCTCTACAGCATGCTCCACGGCAAAAATGCCGGGGACATCGAGGCCCTGGCGGCCCGCCTGGCCGACGAGGTGGGCATCCACAACTACGAGATCCTCTTTTCCGACATGGAGTTGAAAAAGACCACCATGCGCTACTTCCGGGAAGAGGATGCCGACTGATTTACCCTGAGTCGTTTGAATTAATTCTGTCACCCTGAAGGAAGGAAAGACCCCAAGTACGCCTATTATTCCTTCGAGCGCCCGGAATGACAGTCTTGCCTAGGTTAGGTTCGGTGGCGTTTAGGAGATAACCATGCCCGTATTTCCCTTATCCGAAGCCCTCTTCGCCAAGGCCCTGCAACTCATGCCCGGTGGGGTCAACAGCCCGGTTCGGGCTTGGCAGGCCGTGGGCGGCACGCCTTTTTTGGTAACCCGGGGGAAAGGCTCCCGGCTCTACGACCTGGACGGCAACAGCTTTCTTGACTATGTGTGCTCCTGGGGACCGCTCATCCTGGGGCATGCCTGTCCCGAGGTGGTAAGGGCCATTCAGGAGGCTTGTGCCCGGGGTATCAGCTTCGGGGCCCCCACCCCGGGCGAGGTGGAATTGGCGGAACTGTTATGCGCGGCCGTGCCGTCCCTCGAGATGGTGCGCCTGGTGACCTCCGGCACCGAGGCCTGCATGAGCGCCCTGCGACTGGCCCGGGGGGTTACCGGCCGCGCCCTGGTGGTCAAGTTTGACGGCTGCTACCACGGCCACGCCGATTCCTTCCTGGTGGCCGCGGGCAGCGGTGTGCTGACCCAGGCCATTCCCGGGAGTCCCGGGGTACCTCCCCAGATTGCCGGCCTCACCCTCTCCGTCCCCTATAATGACCTCGACGCGGCGGCAAAAATATTTGAGCAGCATGGCCCGGACATCGCCGCGCTCATCGTGGAACCGGTGGCGGGGAATATGGGGGTGGTGGCGCCTGGGGCCGACTTTCTCCCGAGCCTGCGTGGGCTTTGTGACCGGCATGGCAGCGTCCTCATCTTTGACGAGGTCATCTCCGGGTTCCGCGCGGCCTGGGGCGGGGCCCAGGCCCGCTACCACGTCACCCCCGACCTCACCTGCCTGGGCAAAATCATCGGCGGCGGGCTGCCCATCGGGGCCTATGGCGGCCGCCGGGAACTCATGCAGCAGCTGGCCCCCGCCGGGCCGGTTTACCAGGCCGGCACCCTTTCCGGCAACCCGGTGGCCGTGGCCGCGGGGCTGGCCGCGTTAACCGCGCTCAAGCAACAAGACCCCTATGGCGACCTGGAAAACAAGGGGGCCTGGCTGGCCCGGGAACTCTCTGACGCCGCTGCTAAAGCCGGTGTGCCGGCCACGGTGAACCGGGTGGGCTCGGCCCTGACGCTGTTTTTCACTGCCGGCCCGGTGGCCAACCTCGCCGATGCCAAAAAGGCCGACCCCAGCCTGTTCGCGCGGTTTTTTCAGGGGATGCTGCAGCAGGGGGTATACCTGCCGCCCTCCCAGTTCGAGGCCTGGTTCCTGTCCGCAGCCCACACCACTGCAGACCTGGAAGAGACGGCGGCCGCGGCCCGGCGGGTTCTTCAGGAAATAATGTAAGGTTTCACGGGCCGATTTGGCTAGATTTGGCCCGAAGTAGCAAGCTTCCTGACCTCTCTAATTATGCTGGTAAAGCAATATGTTAAGGAAAATTAGCTGAAATTGTACTGAGTTTTATTCTGGACAAATGGGTCGTAAATTGTACGGATAAACATGGCCTGCATATAAGTTTTCCCTTGCCAATCTTTCCTTTAGCGCTTTATCATGAATTTGATTTCAAGCCCTATACCCTTCCTTACTTAGAGCCCAGTCCCAGAAAGGAGGTGGCAGGTAGACCGAGTCGAGGGGATAGCATTGACATTATTTTAACTGCATTTCTTAAGCCTTAGCATTACTTCGATAGGTATGGAGGACAATTCATGGCAGATAAAGTTCCTGGTAAAGCATGGGTAGTGGTGTTTGCTGGTACGGCAGTCAATCTTTGTTTAGGCATCCTTTATGCCTGGAGCGTCTGGTCAAAGGCGCTGATCGACGAAAGTAAGGCCTTGGCTGGTGTGGTTCAGGACAGGCCTTAATGCAGGTTGGCCTTACTTGACCAATTCTGAGGCCGCCACCCCCTTTTCCCTTTGCGTCATTATCTTTACCTTGTTAATGATTCCTGGGGGCAAAATCCAGGATAAATTTGGCCCCAAGGTGGGCGCCATCACCGGCGGCCTCTTCCTGGCAGTGGGCTGTATTATCGCCGGGTATGCCCAAGAGTTATACTGGCTTGATTATCGGCTTCGGCGTCTTTGGCGGCATTGGCATGGGCATCGGTTATGCGGCCCCGACCCCGGCAGCTTTGAAATGGTTCGGCCCTCACAAGCGTGGTCTCATCGCTGGCCTGGTGGTAGGCGGCTATGGCGGCGCCGCCCTGTACGTGGCCTGGCTGGGAAACAAGCTGATTACGTCGGGCGGCATTAGCTATAGTTTCATATGGCTGGGAATCTTTTTTGCCATTGTCACCATCATCGCCGGCAGTCTGCTGGCCTGGCCTGAACCTGGCTATGTGCCCCCGGCACAAGTTGGCGCGGTGAGTGCGGCCGCCAAAGCTGCCACTACAATTGACTGGGCCCCTTCAGAGATTCTGAAGACCGGACAGTTTTTCGGCTTGGTCCTCATGTTCATTGCCTCGACCCAGTCCGGCCTTATGATTATCTCCATTGCGGCACCCTTGGGCACCAAAATGCTGGGGGCAGCTGCCTGGATGCTGGCTTCTTTTGGCGGCTTGATCAATGCCCTGGGCCGGGTGGGCACCGGTTTATATTCTGACAAGATCGGCCGTGGCAACGCCTACGCCCTGAACTGCATCGTCTCCGCTCTCTGCCTGTTCCTCATGCCCCAGATCGTAGCGGCTGGCAGCATCTTCCTCCTGTTCCTGGCAGTGGGCATCGCCTACTGGCAGTACGGCGGCGGTCTTTCCCTGATGCCCTCGTACACCGCAGACTTTTTCGGTCCCAAGAACCTGGGCATGAACTACGGCTTGGTGTTCCTCGGCTGGGGCGGCGGTTTCTTCATGGCCAAAGTCGCCGGGATCATCAAGGACATGACGGGCTCTTATGACATGGCCTTCTATCTATCCGGCCTCGTACTCATTATCGGCGTGATCGTCTCCAGGATCAACAAACGGCCGATGCACGTAACTGAATAAGACGCTGTTGAGCTAACCGAAGCAGTTTCCCACGACGGTAGCGTCTGATAAGCCATTATCCCCGGAGGCAGGGGCCTTGCCCCCTGCCTCCTTTATTGTTTCAGGTGGAAAAAAATGGGACAAGCTTGGCCCGTTCCCTATTTCCTGGACCCCGCCCATTTTGCCGTTGACGCTTTTGTCGCCTTCTGTGTGGCGGTTCTCTTGGCGGTACTGGTGAGCGCCGAGGCCCAGGCTTTTATGGCTACTCTGCTCGGTGACTCTCGGGTGGAGGCCAAAGACCGATTCCACTTCATCGCTTTTTTTCATCTGGATATTGTCGGGACCATCAATTATTTGGTGGGTGGGTTCGGTTGGGCCAAACCTATAAAGATCGATCCCAGTAAGTTTCCCTACCCACGCCTCTACACTTTTCTCACCCGCCTGGCTGGTCCCCTGGCCAACCTCTGTTTGGCCGGCATCGCGGGAAGTCTCGTCGTGCTCATACAGTCCTTCCAGTTCGACGCTCGTGTCTTCAACATGATTGTGGCGGTCAATATCACTACCGCGGTCTATAACCTTGTTCCCCTTCCACCCCTGGCCGCGGGTGTTCTGCTCACCTCTTTCATCCCGGCGCGCGCCGAACGGGCGAGGAGGCTCATCAACCAGGCTGGGCCATTCCTGATACTTGCCCTCACTTTGCTCGACCGCCTCTACCCACAATACTCCTTGCGGCCCTGGCTGGACCCCCTGGTTCGAAGCATCTTCCGGTTCATCAGCGCCCCTGAGCTTTAATCCCGCTTCCTTGATCCACTTACAAAGCTTGTAATTAAAAATACCCTGCTTTATGTATCGCCAATTTCGTCCCTGCCAACATCACCGCCAGCCTGGGGTTCGCCGTGACCTTCTTCGAAATTGACCCCCGGGTGTTCATGATGCTGATAAGCGGCCGCGGTGCTGGCCTTGGACTCCACAAGAATCCCCCTGCCGAACCTCCCTGCCCAAATTCCGATAAAATAAAAAAATTTTTACCGGTGTCAAATTTTTTGGAAAATCTCATGGACGCCACATGGATGAATGTTTATAGTATTTAACATTAGGTCATGATTGAGGGCTTTAGCTGTGGGGGGGTCCTCAGGGAACGGTATGCACCTAAAAGGAGTGAATGGGGTCTCTCGAAATAATAAAATTGGCGTAAAGTAATAATCGACCCTTGCCGAACAATACTTCAGGGGGGCGAACTGAGAGGGGGCCCTGGGGGCCGCCTCAGGTCAAGGGGTACCATGAGAGAGACTCCACTCATCCTGGTGGTGGACGATGACCCGGGCATACAGGATCTAGTCCGGGACATTCTGACTACTTCCTACCGGGTTGTCACGGTCAGCAGCGTTAAGGAGGCGCAAAAATACTTGCGCTCCGAAGGCGGCTGCGACCTCGTCCTCACCGACATGATCATGCCGGGCGAGGGCGGCATGGACCTGTTGAAATACCTCCGCCTGCACCACGCCGACATCCCGGTCATCGTCTTCACCGGCTACGCCAACTTCCAGGACGCGGTCAATGCCGTCAAGTTGGGGGCCTTCGATTACCTCACCAAGCCCATCCAGGTGGAAATCCTGCAGCACGCCATTGCCCGGGCGTTGAAATTCCGCCGCCTGTCCAGCCAGCAGAAGGATCTCGAGGTCATCATGCACGGGGCCGAGGCCCTGGGTTGGCAGGCCCTGGATTTAATTTCAGGCACCGAGGAAGCGGCCATCCTCAGTTCCCTGCGGGAATCCTGGGACAGCGCCGCCACCCTCAATGACCTCGGTCAGCGCTTCCTGGACGGCACCGAGCACCTCTTCGGCGCCACCCGCACCTCGGTTTTTCTTTATAATGATGAGGCCGACGTTTTTTCCGGACTGGCGGCCAGGGGTCCTGAAGCCGAGGCCCGCATGGCGGCCACTGTCCCCGCCGGCAACAGCCTCATGGGCTACGTCATTGCCCAGCGCCGGCCCCTGCTGGTGGTGGATCTCGAATTGGATCAGCGGGTCGCCCTCTGGATAAGACGGTTTTCCTATCTTACCAAGAGCTTCATGATTATCCCCCTCATCGGCTCCAAAATGTGGGGGGTGCTGAACCTCACCGACCGCAAAGACCAGCTGCCGTTTTCGTCCAGGGACCTCTTCCTCGGTTGGCTCACCGGCCGCCTCCTGGTGGAAGCCATGGAAGCCAGAGAGTGCGACAGAAAGGTAGAGCCTGCCGCGGCGTTCGATACCATGCTCCAGAAACATTTCTCCCAGGGGGTGGCCCTGGTGGACCAGAATCTGCGGGTGGTCCAGGCCAATACCGCCCTGGAAAAAATGGTGTCGAGCCAGGGGGAATCCGGTGGGTCAGGAGATGTCGATCCTCCTGGGACTGGGCGCCGGGGACCGGGAGGCCCTGAAAAACGCCCTGGCCTGGGTGGTGGAGCACCAGGAGTCCCGGGAAGTGCCCACCCTGAAATGTTGCCTGGAGGAGGGCAAAACCCACTTCCTGGGCTTGAGTATCATCCCCAGCCTGCACAAATCCAGTCAGGGCATGGTCATCCTGGAAGACCTGAGTGAACTGGAAAAACTCAAGCAGCGGCTCCACCTCTACGAGCATCTGGCCATCATGGGGAAGCTGAGCCTTTGCGTGGCCCACGAGCTCAACAACCCCCTGGACGGCGTCTACCGCTATCTGTCTTTGGCCCAGAAAAAGAAAGACAACCCCGGGGAGGTGGACCGCTACCTGGGGGAGGCCCAGAAGGGTCTCCAGAAAATGTCCATGACCATACGGTCGCTCCTGACGTCCGCCAATCCCCTCAAGGCGCCGCCCACCGCCGATAATCTCCTGAACCTGCTCCAGGACGCGGTCAAGATCATGATGTTCCAGGCCAGCGATCAGAGGGTCCAGGTGAGTCTGCATGCCCCCCCGGAATTTCAGCAGGTGCCGGTGGATGGCGACCTCTACCACGTTTTCGTGAATATTATTAAAAATGCCCTGCAAGCCATGTCCCACGGCGGTAAGCTGAAGGTGGACGGCATCGTCGGCTCCGACAACATTGCCATTCACTTCCAGGACAGCGGCGCCGGACTTTCCACCGATGAGCTGGGCCAGATATTCCAGCCGTTTTATTCCACCAAGGACGGCACTCAAGGGCTGGGGCTGGGTTTGCCCATCTGCCGCAAAATTCTGGAGCGTTATGCCGGGCAGCTCATCGTGGAGAGCCAGCCTGGTCAAGGCACCAGGGTCACCATACTCCTACCCAAAAACGCTCAGGGAGGCCAGCTTGACCCCTAAAGACATTCTCATCGTGGACGACGACTCCCTGGTATGTGAATCCCTGAAGGAGATGCTGACCCTGGAGGGTTATGCCGTTGACACGGCCTTAAGTGCCCCGGCTGCCCTGGCCAAAGTCAAGGAGAACGGCTTCAACCTGATTCTCTCCGACATCCAGATGCCCGGGATGAACGGCCTCGATCTTCTGAAAGAAATCAAGGGCCTCAATTCCGACGCCCTGTTGGTGTTTATCACGGGTCACGGCCACATTGACGGCGCCATCGATGCCATTAAGCTCGGGGCCTACGACTACATCACCAAACCCATCGACGACCTGCGCCTCCGGGTGACCATCCAGCGCGCTCTCGACCAGCATCGCCTCATGGCTTCCTTTGAATCTCTGAAGAAGCGCCTGAGGCCCTGGGACCTGCAAGAGACCATGCTGTTCCGGGACCGCAAGATGGAACATCTCATGGAGTTGGTGCACACCATCGCCGACACTCAGGCCACCGTCCTCATCACCGGTGAATCAGGCACCGGTAAGTCGCTTTTGGCCAATTACATCCACAAGACCTCCTCCCGCCAGCAAAAACCTTTTATTAAGATAAGCTGCGGCTCCCTCTCCGAAACCCTTCTCGAAAGCGAACTCTTCGGGCACGTCCGGGGGGCTTTCACCGGGGCCATCCGGGACAAGAAAGGCAAATTCGAGGAGGCCCACGGGGGCACCATATTTTTAGACGACGTCAATTCCGCCTCCCTGAACCTCCAGGTGAAGCTGCTCAGGGTTCTCCAGGAGAAGGTCATTGAGCGGGTTGGGGGCAACATCCCCATCCGCACCGATGTCCGCATCATTACCGCCACCAACACCCCCCTCAAGGAAGAAGTTGCCAAGAACCAGTTCCGGGAAGATCTGTATTACCGTATCAACGTGGTTGCTTTGAATATTCCGCCCCTGCGGGAACGCCTGGGCGATATCGCCCCCTTGGCCGAGCATTTTATTTCGCAATTCAACCAGATACACCGAAGGAAAATCAAAGGGATTTCCAAGAACGCGCTGCAGACCTGCCTCAGGCACGGCTGGCCCGGCAACGTCCGGGAGCTCGAAAATGTCATCGAGCAGGCCGTAATCCTTTCGCCGGGGGACTATATCGTGCCCGAGTCACTGCCGTCCTACCTCCGCGAGGCCGGATTGTCCATCGTCGCCGCGGCCAAGGACCTGACCCTGGATGAAGCCCTGGCCCATGCGGAGAAACACATCCTCCTCGAAACCCTGGAGCGGCTGAAATGGAACCGCAAGATGTGCGCCCAGGCCCTGGGGATCAGCCGCACCACCCTCTTTAACAAAATGCGGCGCTTTGACCTCTTCGAATCCCGCCGCCAAACGCTCTCCCGGAGAGGTGCGGCCAAGCCTTCTTCGTCAACGCTCGCGGTGTAATGCCGCCCCTGTCCCTCAGTTCCGGGACATGATAAAATCCTGCGGTAATCTTTAGAATGCTGCGACAGCCTTGGGGGGAAAGCCCGGGGGCGTGAAACTTCGTCCTCTCCCCAGGATCGCTTCACCGGAGATTGTCATGCCGTACGATCAAGAAACCCTGGCCCGCTGGGACCGGGAACACCTCTGGCACCCGTTCACCCAAATGCAGGGCTTCGTCCAGGAGGAGTTGCTCATCGTCACCCGGGGGGACGGCCCCTACCTCTATGACCTGCAGGGCCGCCGCTACCTGGACGGGGTGTCGTCCCTGTGGTGCAATGTCCACGGCCATCGGCGGCCGGAACTGGACCAGGCCCTGAAAGCGCAACTGGAAAACATGGCCCACAGCACCCTCCTGGGACTCGCCCACCCTCCGGCCATTGTCCTGGCCCGGCGCCTGGCAGAAATTGCCCCCCAAGGTCTTACCCGGGTTTTTTTTTCGGATAACGGCTCCACCGCGGTGGAGGCCGCCCTCAAGATTGCCTACCAGTATTGTCAGCTCAAGGGGCACAGGAACAAGAAGCGCTTCCTCAAACTCAAGGAAGGCTACCACGGGGACACGCTGGGCGCCGTGTCGGTGGGCGGCATCGACCTTTTTCACGAGACCTACCGGCCGCTGCTGTTCGATACCCTCACCGCGCCGGCCCCCTACTGCTACCGCTGCCAGGACCGGGAAAACTGTCGGGAGGATTGTCTGGCCGAGATGGTGGGGCTGGTGGAACGGCACCGGGATGAATTGGCCGCGGTGGTCCTGGAACCGGTCATGCAGGGAGCCGGAGGCATGATCCCCCAGCCGCCGGGATATCTGGCCAGGGTGCGGGAGGTCACCAGGCAGCATGGCGTGCTGCTGATCTGCGACGAAGTGGCCACGGGTTTTGGCCGCACCGGCAGCATGTTCGCCTGCGACAACGAAGGCGTGAGCCCGGATTTGCTCTGCCTGGCCAAAGGCATCACCGGGGGTTATTTGCCCCTGTCCGCCACCCTGGCCACCGAGGAAATTTACCAGGCTTTCTTAGGCGAGTTCCAGGAATTCAAGGCCTTTTTCCATGGCCACACCTTCACCGGCAACCCCCTGGCCGCGGCGGTGGCGCTGGCCAGCCTGGAGGTCTTTGAGAAGGAGCGGGTCATAGAAAGCCTGGCCCCGAAAATCGAGACCCTGGAGGCGCGCCTCTACGAGATGGCTTCGCACCCCCATGTGGGAGATGTGCGCCAGCGGGGTTTCATGGTGGGCATTGAACTGGTGGCGGATAAAAAAAACCGGGAGCCCTTCCCGGTGGCCAGACGCACCGGTCACCGGGTTATCCTTGAGGCCCGCAAGCTCGGGGCCATCCTGCGGCCCCTGGGGGATGTGCTTATTCTCATGCCCCCCCTGTGCATCACCACCGAAGAGCTCGAGTCCCTTTGCCGTATCGCTTCCGAGGCCATAGAGCGGGCCACCGCCTAAATTAACGCGATGATCTGCCATCCGGCCGGTCCCCGGCCAGGTCTTTTAGAGCGCATCAGGAGGTGCGCCCTTCCCTGGTTCATAAGTTGAGGGTCGTGGCCCTAATCAAACAGCTCGGTATCCACAAATTCCGAATCCACCAGCGTCCAGAAATCCACGGCCAGGCCCTTTAGCACATAGGAATAGGGGAGCCAGCCGTAGCCCTGGCCACCCCAACCGGTGCCCCAGGAATTGCGGATCAGGAGGGCCCCCGTGTCCTTCCCGACTTTCTTGTCGTCACGATAACCCACCGCCATAATGGCGTGGCCGCCCTCCACCGAGTCGCCGGGCCTCGGGAAGGGTATCTCCCCCTGGCCATCGCCCCCGGCCGGAATGGAGCTGTAAACCGTGAAACCGAACATGGGGGGAAGACCCGCCGCCAGACTCTTTTTCACCGCTTCCAGGGTCTTGGGAGTCTCCTGGCCGGCGGGGTCGAGACGGTAATACCTCGTGGTTTTGTAGCTCTGGGCAAAGGCATAGCAGAAGGCCTGGGGCTCCTCATCGAAAATCTCGATTTCATAGGGCCAGTAAGTCTCGGGCGGCACCCCAAAAAGTACCATGGCCTTCATCGTGTCCCGCAATTCCGCTCCCTGGTCACCCCTTATGCCGAGAAGGTTGCGTGTCACCTTGTAGAGAAACAGGCGGGAGGCGTCGAGGTGTTTGCCGTAAGCCCGCCGCTGGAAGTATTCGAGGATGCCGACGCCGGCATTGGCCGTGCACGAGCCCAGGTCACCCTGGTCTTCGATGGGTGAACACCACGGCCGCAGATCAACCGAGACCGGAAGAGCCGCCTCGATTTGCTGGACCTTTTTGGATTGCTGTCTGATTTCCTGAACTTCCGAGGAGCTTACATGAAAGTCCCGATGATCGGGGATATCCCGCAACCAGCCCATTCCTTTCTTTACTCCCATTTCACCCTCCTCCCTGATGGCTTGGTCCCGGCATTCGGCCAAACAAGCGCCGAGCGAACCCGGAACGTTATTTAGGGATAGGGGAAAATGGGGAAAAAGGCCAAAACAGGAAGGACACCAGACAGCGCTTTTGGAATGTCATTGCATCCGGTGGATAAATATGGGGAAAAAAGTTGCCGATCTATCCCGGGAATTTTCCCGGGCGGCAGCCATCACGCCTGGTAAATGGCCATTTTACAGACTTCGCCTGGCCGGCGCAGCGCCAGGGTGCAGATACTTACCGCGTCGGCGCCCAGATCCAGATAGCGCTGCACGTCGCCGGCGCAGGTGACGCCGCAGCCCATGATGATGGGCAAACGCACCAGGGGACGCAGGCCCTGGTTATATCGATAGGCCTGGGCAAAAGCCGGGCCGCCGGAGACGCCGCCGCCCCCCGCGTCGGCCAGGGGCGAGGGTGGAAAACGGCCGGGAGGAAAAACCATTTCATAGGGGATGGTGTTGATGGCGTGAAGGGCCCCTGCCCCGGCCTTCTCCAGTTCCTGGGCGAACTCGTAAGGGTGCCGGATGCTGATCTTGGCGATCAAAAAGAGGGCGGGGTGAGCAGCTTTTAGGGCCCGCACACAGGCCAAGCCATCGGCCAGGCTGCAGGCCATGTCTTCTGCTACATTGGGGCAGGAAAGGTTGAGTTCCAGGGCCCAGAACGCCTCGCCCAGGTTCTGCCGGTAGAGCGCGACGGCCTCCAGGGTCTCCTGTACCGCCTGCTCTGAACCTTTAGTGAATTCCGGCCAGAAATTGGGAATGACCTGGAACCCCGCCCGGCAGGCCGCGCCGATCCCCGGGGCCACGGCTGCCACCCCGTCATTGGTGAGCCCGTAGGCGTTGAGCATGCCGCCCCGGGGGAGCCGCCGAATATATTTCCAGGTGAAGGGGTTGGCGGGCACGAAATTTCCCCGCCGCGCCAAACGGGTGGCCGACTTGGTAAGCACCGTGGTGGCATTTTCCCGCACCGCCCGCAACAGGCGCCGGTAAGCCGGCCACAGGGTGTAGGGGAAAATCCCCCGCCCGTCCGGCCCCAACGCGGTGGACAGGACAATGGTGGAAATTTGGCGCTTGGCGAAACTGATCATGCGGGTATCACTTTGAAGAAGTGGTCCGGGGTTCGCCCTCCGGCCCCCTCCCCTGCCCCTCGTCTCAACGCGCCGCCAGCCCCGCGGCTATTTCCTCCACTACCCGCCGGGCCGCGGCCACCGGGTCAGCGGCGGTGCGGATGGGCCGGCCCACCACGATATAGTCGGCGCCGTTTTTTATGGCCTCGGCAGGGGTGACCACCCGCTTCTGGTCGTCTCCCGCCACCACCGACCAGGCCGGGCGTATCCCCGGGCACACCACCAGAAAATCTTCGCCACAGGCTTCTTTCACCGCCCTGACCTCCCGGCCGGAGCAGATAACCCCGTGGCACCCGGCTGCCCGGGCTGACTTGGCCCGGAACAGCACCAGCCGGGACGGGTCCTGAACATATTCGGGTGCATATCCCTCGGCCCGCAGATCTTCCCCCGACAGGTTGGTGAGGACAGTGACGGCCATTACCTTAAAGGTGCTGCCGGTTTCTCTCAGTATGGCGGTCAGGCGCCCAGGCCCCAAGTTATTGTGAATGGTGACAAGCGCCAGCCCGGGTACCATTTGTCGCAGGGCTCCCTTCAGCGTGTTCGAAATATCATATATCTTTAAATCCAGAAAAATGCGTCCTGCCCCTAGGTTACGCACTAAATCTGATAACAGTCCGGGCCCCTCGGCCATAAAGAGCTGCCAGCCCACCTTAAAAAGACCGACCTCAGCACCCAGGAGCTCCACCACGCGGAGGGCTTCGGCGCGATTCGATACGTCCAGTGCCAGGATAAGGTGTTCTTTGGGTTCCATGAAAAGGCTTGGTTCTTCAGTCTTGATCATCCTGCCTTTGAAGGCCTCAGGATGTCTTGCCCAAACATTCCTCCGCCCGGGCCATATCCTCCGGAGTGTCCACCTCCACGGTATCCTCCTCTGTTTCCACCACGTGAATGGGATAGCCGTATTCCAGGGCCCGGAGTTGCTCAAGCTTCTCCGCCTGCTCCCAGCGGCCGGGAGGCAGCGTGACAAAATTCTTTAGAAAATCCAACCGGTAAGCATAGATACCGATGTGCTTATAGAAGTAAGGCCGTTCGCCGTCCCGCCAGTAGGGCAGCGGGCTCCGGGAAAAATACAGGGCCCGGCCCCGGTGGTCGAAGACCACCTTCACCACGTTGGGGTTCCTGGCCAGCTCCGGATCGGTGAGGCGCCGGGCCGGGGTGATCATGACCGCGGAGCAATCCCGCTCCATGAGATGGGCCATGTGCCCGATCACCTGCCGCGGGAAAACGGGCTGGTCCCCCTGGATATTGATGACGAGGGCCTGGGGGTCCAACCCCAAGATGACTGCGGCTTCCGCCACACGGTCGCTCCCCGAGGGATGGTCACTTCTGGTCATGACGACCCGGCCGCCGAAGCCCTCTACAAAGTCCCTGATGCGGGTATCGTCGGTGGCCACACAGATGCCGGCCAATCCGGGAACCTGCCGGGCCTGCTCATACACCCATTGAATCAGGGGTTTGCCCAGAACAGGCGCCAGGGGCTTGCCGGGAAAGCGGGTGGAGCCGTAGCGGGCCGGGATGAGCACCCAGGGTCGAGTCACAGGCTATCCTCTTTTAACCAGCATTATAAGAGGATTGGCCGGCGGTGACAATGTAAGAAAGATGTCGGGAGCTTTTGAGAATGAAAGAGGGCCTTGTTTGAAGAAGGAAACCGGCGTTGCCCCAAGCTGAATGACCCGAGATTTTTTTCCTTGCTTCCTGATGTTCCCAGGTCCTGAGTTAAAAAGTGTGAAACAGCCCCCCAGTTCTTTTCAGGAATAATCAACTCCTCACAAAATTTCTTTTTATGCCTTTTGGTAGCGAACCCCTTTTACCATGGACACCAACCCGGAAACCACCGTGCCTAACTGGTTGGCCTGGGCCTTGAGAAGTTGTGATGAACCTGCGCCCTCCTGGGCGTTGGCGGCATTTTGCTGCACGACCTTGTCCACTTCCATAATGGCCTTGTTGATCTGCAGCGCCCCCTGAGCCTGCTCCTCCGAGGCCCCGGAGATCTCGGCCACTAAATGGATGACTTTCTCCGTGCTGGCGGACAGGGCCACAAATTTCTCTGAGGTCTCCGTCACCAGGGTTGAACCCAATCTTACCTTGGTCATGGTGTCTTCAATGAGGAGGGCGGTATCCTTGGCGGACTGGGCGGCCTGTTGGGCCAGGTTTCGCACTTCTTGAGCGACGACGGCGAAACCAGCCCCCGCCTCGCCGGCGCGAGCCGCCTCCACTGCGGCGTTCAGGGCCAGGAGATTGGTCTGGAAGGCAATTTCATCGATGGATTTGAGGATTTTTGAGGTATCTTCGCTGGCTTGGGACACACCCTGCATGGCACTGATCAGATTCTCGATGGTGGTCCCGGAGTTGTCTAAAATCTTGACAGCCTCCCCGCTCAGCACATTGGCATGGGAGGCATTGTCAGCGTTTTGCCTGGACATGGAAGCCATCTCTTCCAACGAGGAGGAGGTTTCCTCCAGGGCCGCGGCCTGCTGGCTGGCACCCTCGGCCATGCTTTGGCTCTCTGCTGAGAGTTGGTCCGAAGCCATGGTCACTTTTCCGGCGCTTTCTTTCAGGTTATCGATGTAACCCGCCAAGGGGCGCGTGATGGAGCGGGTAATGTACATGCTGAGGCCCAGGCTGAGAATCGCGCCCAGAAGCATCCCCACGAACAACAGGAATATGGACCGGGTCAGAACCTGGTCCACCCGGCTGGCTCCGGTTCCGGCTTCTTCGATGCCGGTGGTGGCGGTAACCGTGACTGCCTGTAACACGGTATTGCCGGCCACCTGTCTTTGCTTCTCAAGATCGCCGAGCTTTTTAAAGGTAGCCAGGAGTTTACCCATGTGACTTTTATAATCCGAGGCTGCCATGCGGACATCGTCTAATTGCCCGATGTTGGCGTCATCCTTGGCTTTTTTTCTGGATGCCGTTCAGTTCGTTTTCCATTTCGTTGAACTTGGCCATGGCCTCGCTCAGGACCTTCTGCTCCCTGATAAGTTGGGACCGGGCCGTGTCCAATTGAATGACATACCCAAGAGTTATTACTCAGAGCATTTAACTAATTAACTTTTATGCCGCATACTGGACGTGTTTGCCTTGGAAATAGTTGGCGACTATGTGCGGCTTGCATTGGCGACTGCGGAGGTAGCTCCTGACTTTGCCCATCAACTCCGTTTGATTACCGGGGCGTTGACGACCCACGGCATTGCTTTTGACATCTTGATTGAGCAATTCATCCGGGTTGATTTGCGGACTATAGCTGGGCAAAAAAACTAACCGAAGCCGCTCCTCATTTTCTTTTACCCAGTTTTTCACCTTGAGGGAGCGGTGGACCGGGTGATTGTCGATGATGAGATATATCCGGCGATCACTCTGACGTAACAAGCGCCGGAGAAACTCTAAGAAGACCTGGGCAGTAAAACGCTCTTTGAAAACCATGAAGTTTAGTTGCCCCTGGTTGGTAATGGCAGAAATCATGTTGCAGCCGAAGCGCTGACCAGTGGCCAAAATTACGGGCGTCTGTCCTTTGAGACCATAAGAACGTCCCACGGCATGGTCTGACCGCAGCCCCATTTCGTCGCCCCAGTATATGTGGGCCTTCTCTTTCTGTGCCTGGCGGCGAATACGGGGGTACTCCTTCTCCAGCCATTGCCGAACCTGTGCCGGGTTTTGTTCCCAGGCTCGCCGTGCCGGTTTCTGCGGGGTAAAACCCCAGCGCTTGAGATAACGGCCTATGGTCCAGACTGACAACTTTAAGCCAAAGCGGCGTTTAATCAGGAGAGCTACTGCTTCCCGGGTCCAGAGGTAAAAAGGCAATTTGAGTTGTTCCGGGTGATGATCAATGACCGTCTTGGCAATTTGTGCCGCCTGCCAAGGCAGGAGCTTGCCTCCCTGCGGCCGGCCTTTCTGTTTCGATTTTAGAGCTCCTTGGCCTTGAAGGCGATACGCTTTAACCCAGATACAGACGGTTTGCGGTGTAATTCCAAAGAGCTCTGCAACTTCCTTTTGTTTTTTACCGTCCAATACCGCTTTCACGGCTAATTGGCGAAGATGTTCTTGAGCTGATGACGAGATGGACCGAGCATCGACTTTTTGCATGCAATATCTATAGCATATGTCCCTTAATATGTTAATCTATTTATTGCACTGAGTAATAGACGTCGTTTATCCCGCTGAACGTATTCAACAGGTCCTTGAGCCCCTCATGGGAGGCCCCGGTTTGGAAACCTTTTTCGAGTTTCTCCTGTTGGTCGTCAGCGAAGTCGCTGCAGGCCTTGATGAATTCCTGGGCCGATGCTTCCAGCTTGGTGCGGATCTGGTGAATCTCATTGACTGCCTTTTCCGTCTCCTGAACCAGCCCTTCATACTCCGCGAGACTTTTGGCAGCTTTTTCCGTGTTGGTTTTCAGGGTCTCCAGGTGGGGATATTTCTCGGTGAATTTCCAGGCCTCTTGCAGTTGGCGCTTCACCCCCTCGAGGTTGTTCCAGGAGTCAGCCAGATAAGCCTTGTCGAGGGACAGTTGATAGCCCTGCATTGCCATCATGGCCTTCAACAGATCCCGCTCCATCCGGTTGGCCATCTGAGTCTGGGGCATATACTGCTGGGACAAAACCCTGGCCTCCTGCCCAACCCCCTGCATGACATAGAGCGCCAGACCCACCAGGACCAGACCACAGGTCGCCACCAGGCTGAACCCCAGAAACAGTTTCGTGCTTAATCGCATGCTACCTATGAAGCGCAGGGCCGACCCCCTGGGAAACCGGCCCCGGGGGAGGCGATAATCCTACTGTTTGTAGACCCCTGCGCCCACGATCAGATCGCCGGAGCGCTCGATGTACATCTCCTTGGGTTCCACCTGCTTGGTCAGGGGATTCATGAACTTGTATCCCTGCCAGGCCGTGGGCTGCTTTTTCATGAGTTCAACACGCTCCTGCATGTACGGTTTGCCGTCCACATCTTTGAAGTCGATCAGCTCTTTCCCCACCATGCTTTTTTTCTGACCGTGGGCCAAACACTTGGCGTTCATGTCGTAGACCACCACGTAGAGGTCCCGGTCCACAAACTGACCCTTGGGATTGTTGATCTCCTCAAAGGCCTTGTCGTTGCCGTTGGCCTTGATGTACTCGATGGCTTTCTTCACCATGGCCACTGCCTGATCTTTGGTGGCACCGTCATCGGCCCGGACCCCGACTGCGCCCCATAAAAGTACCAGGACCCCCAAACACACTGCGAATTTCTTCATGCTTCGCCTCCTGGATTAATTAAAAATGAAATATTGCGCCACTAGCCCGCCAGAAAGCGGCCCCTTACCGGTTTCATTTCGTCAGAATTCGCTCAATAATGGTTATCGGTAAAGGTATCTCTGACCTTTAACCGAACCTTGACAGAGCGCAGACCGTAGTTATCTTTAATAGTGATTATCTTAGGTTAGCACTCATAACGGAGGATTCTGCTTTTATGCGGTTTGACAAGTTAACCCTGAAAGCCCAGGAGGCCCTGCAGGCTTCCCAGGATCTGGCCAGGCGTCTGAACAACCCCCAGATCGAGCCGGCCCACATGCTGCGCGAACTCCTGGCCCAGGAAGATGGTCTGATCCGCCCTCTCCTGAAAAAACTCGAAGTCGATCCCCAAAAAGTTATCCAGGGGGTGGAAGACCAGCTTACCCGGCTCCCCCGGGTGAGCGGCGACGCCCAGGTCTATCTTTCCCCAGCCCTTAATAAAGTTCTGGATGAGGCCTTCAAGCAGGCCGGCCAGATGAAGGATGAATACGTCTCCACGGAGCACATCTTTTACGCCCTGGCCGCGGACAAAACCAGCGACACCGGCAAACTCCTGGCCGAGGTCGGCCTCACCCCCGAAGCCATTCTCAAGGCGCTGGTTGAACTCAGGGGTTCTACCCGCATCACCGACCAGGCCCCCGAGGACAAGTATCAGCCCCTGGAAAAGTACGCCCGGGACCTGACGGCCATGGCCCGTTCCGGCAAGCTCGACCCGGTCATCGGCCGGGACAGCGAAATCCGGCGCATCATCCAGGTGCTGTCCCGGCGCACCAAAAACAACCCGGTGCTCATCGGCGAGGCCGGGGTGGGGAAAACCGCCGTTGTCGAGGGCCTGGCCCAGCGCATCGTCAATGGCGACGTGCCCGAGACCCTGAAAAACAAGCGCCTGGTGGCCCTGGACATGGGGTCGCTGATCGCCGGCACCAAGTACCGGGGGGAATTCGAGGAACGGCTCAAGGCCGTGCTCAAGGAAATCACCGACTCCGAAGGCCAGATCATCCTGTTCATTGATGAGCTCCACACCTTGGTGGGCGCGGGCGCGGCCGAAGGGGCCATGGACGCCAGCAACATGCTGAAACCCGCCCTGGCCCGGGGTGAGCTTCGCTGCGTCGGCGCCACCACCTTGAACGAATACCGCAAGCACATCGAAAAGGATGCCGCGCTGGAGCGCCGCTTCCAGCCCATACTGGTGGCCGAACCCAGCGTGGAGGATACCATCGCCATCCTCAGGGGCCTCAAAGAGCGCTACGAGGTGCACCACGGGGTGCGCATCAAGGACGCGGCCATCGTGGCCGCGGCCACCCTGTCGCACCGCTACATCACCGACCGGCAGCTCCCCGACAAGGCGGTGGACCTGATCGACGAGGCGGCCAGCAAATTGCGCATGGAAATCGACAGCCGCCCCGCCGACATTGATGAGGTGGAGCGCAAGATCACCCAGGGGGAGATCGAGCGGGAGGCCTTAAAAAGGGAGCAGGACCCGGCCTCAAAGGAGCGCCTGGCCAAGATCGAAAAAGAGCTCGCCGACCTCAAGGAAAAGAGCGCGGTGCTTAAGGCCCGCTGGCAAAAGGAAAAAGAGGTCATCACCCGCATCCAGGCCGTCAAGGAGAAGATGGAGAAGGCCAAGATCGACGCGGCCCAGGCCGAACGGCTGGGGGATTTGGGGCGGGCCGCGGAAATCACTTATGGCGTCATGCTCAACCTGAAAAAGGAGCTGGAAGAGGAGAACCGGAAGCTGGGGGAAGTCCAAAAAAATGGCGCCATGCTCAAGGAAGAGGTGGACGCTGAGGACGTGGCCGAAGTGGTGGCCAAGTGGACCGGCATCCCGGTCACCCGGCTCCTTGAGGGTGAAAAGCACAAGCTCCTGCACATGGAAGAGCGCCTGGGCATGAGAGTCGTGGGCCAGGAAGAAGCGGTCCAGGCGGTGAGTAACGCCGTGCGCCGGGCCCGCTCCGGCCTCCAGGACCCCAACCGGCCGCTGGGCTCCTTCATATTCCTGGGCCCCACCGGTGTCGGCAAAACCGAGCTGGCCCGGGCCCTGGCCGAGTTTCTCTTTGACTCGGAGCAGGCCATGGTGCGCCTGGACATGAGCGAGTACATGGAAAAGCACACCGTCTCCCGCCTCATCGGCGCGCCCCCGGGCTACGTGGGCTACGAGGAGGGGGGCCAACTCACCGAGGCGGTGCGCCGCCGGCCTTACAGCGTGGTGCTCTTCGACGAAATCGAGAAGGCCCACCCGGAGGTCTTTAACGCCCTGCTCCAGATCCTGGACGACGGCCGCCTCACCGACGGCCAGGGGCGCACCGTGGACTTCCGGAACACCATCATCGTCATGACCAGCAACATCGGCAGCCAGTACATCGCCGAGGCGGTGAACGAGGCCCAGATGAAAGAGCGGATCATGGAGGCCCTGCGGCTCCACTTCCGGCCCGAGTTCTTAAACCGGGTGGACGACATCCTGATCTTCCACCGCCTGACGCTCCCGCAGCTCCGCCAGATCGTGGACCTGCAGATGGCCAGGCTCAGGAAGCTCCTGGAAGAACGCCACATCGAGATCGAGCTCACCGACAAGTCCAAGGACTTCCTGGCCGAGGCGGGCTACGACCCGACCTACGGCGCCAGACCCCTGCGCCGGGCCATCCAGCGCTATGTCCAGGACAAGCTGGCCCCCATGCTGCTGTCCGGCGAGTTCAAGGAGGGGGACACCATCCTGGTGGACGCGGGCACGGACGGCCTGACGTTTGAGAGGAAGGAAGCATAAGTACCGAAGCACATGCTGAATTGACATGGGGGGCG
>CAVZAM010000018.1:0-171016 GCA_963773285.1 uncultured delta proteobacterium | reverse complement strand
GAGGATGACCAAATTTTAACTTAATAAAAATAATTCATTTCGGAAAGCTTGTCAACAATTTTTCAGAAATATTCCCTTGGGCAAATGCACTCTTCTTCCTGGTTTGACAGACCCCCGGTTCGGTGGCATATTCTCCCCAAAGGAGACGGTGTTTATGGACCCTGAGCGTGCCCGCCTGCTTCGGCAAATTCCCCCGGTGGACGAGCTTTTGCGCGCCCCCGGCCTGGCGGCCCATCTGGCCTCCCTGTCCCGGTCCCACGCCGTGGAACTGATTCGCCGGTTCCTGACCGGCTTTCGGGAGCGCCTCCTGACCCTCCCCCCAGCTGAGCTGCCCCCGGAGCTTGACCTCGCGGCCTTGGAGGCCGGCGCCGCCCGGGCCCTCAACCAGGCCCAGCAGCCGTCTCTCACCCGGGTGATCAACGCCACCGGCGTAGTCATCCACACCAACCTGGGGCGCTCCCCCCTGGGCGCCGCGGCGTTGGAGCACATCAGCACCGCCGCCGCCTACACCAACCTGGAATATGACCTCATAGAGGGCAAACGGGGGTCACGACAGGTTCATCTGGAGAAGCTGGTGATGAAACTCACCGGCGCCGAGGCCTGCCTGGTGGTGAACAATAACGCCGCCGGGGTCTTTCTGGCCCTGAACGCCCTGGCCCTGGGCCGGGAAGTCATCATCTCCCGGGGGCAGTTGGTGGAAATCGGCGGGTCGTTCCGCCTGCCGGACATCATGGCTGCCAGCGGCGCCGTTCTCCGGGAGGTGGGCACCACCAATAAGACATATATAACAGATTATGAGAAGGCCGTCACCTCCCAGACGGCCATGCTCCTCAAGGTCCACCCCAGCAATTACCGGCTCCTGGGCTTCACCAAGGAGGTTCCCCTCCCTGACCTGGTGGAGCTCGGCCGCCGCTATGGCCTGCCGGTCCTGGAGGATTTGGGGAGCGGCTGCCTGGTGGACCTCTCCCGCTACGGCCTGGAAAGGGAGCCTACCGTCCAGGAGGCGGTGGCGAGCGGCGCCGACCTGGTCCTGTTCAGCGGCGATAAGCTCCTGGGGGGGCCCCAGGCCGGCTTGATTGTGGGGCGGGCCGAAGTGGTGCAGCAGCTGAAGCAGCACCCCCTCACCCGGGCCCTGCGCCCGGACAAGCTTACCCTGGCGGGTCTGGAGGCCACCCTGCGCCTGTATCTGAACGAACCGGAGGCCGTGGCCGGCGTCCCCACCCTGCGCATGCTCACCATGCCGGTGGGCGAGGCCGACCGCCTGGCCCGGCGCCTGGCCCGGAGCATTAAAAGGCGCTGGCCCGGGCGCTACCGCGTGGCGGTGGTGGATCACGTCAGCCGTTCCGGCGGGGGTGCCCTGCCCATGGTGCCCATTCCCAGCCGGGCCCTGGCCCTGGAACTGCCGCCGCTAACCCCTAACCAGTTGGAGGAGCGCTTGCGGGCGGCCAGCCCCCCGGTCATCACCCGCCTGGAGCACGACCGCCTGCTCCTGGACGTGCGCACCATCCTGCCGGAGGATTACCCCTTGCTTCTTGGCGTCCTGGACAAACTGGCCGACGGCGTCAGTCAGCCACCGGCTGAGTAGGGGCGCACCCGCGTGGGCGCCCGGTGACCGGTGGACACAGGGTCCCGCCCCTCCAGGGAGTGCGCAGCCCGCCTGAGATCAGGCCTTTATGCGGATATTAATGTAGAGGTGTCCCCGCACCGGCCCTTCGGCCTTGCCGCCCCCCTTCACCCGCACGAACAACCCTTCCTGCACGCCGGGGGGGATGGTCAGCTTCAGGCGCCGCCGCTGGTTGTGGCTCTTCATGATGAAGTTGATCCTGGTGCCCCGGGCCGCCAGCCACCTGGGCAGCCGCAGATCCATGACCAGGTCGGGCCGGTGCGGGGTGGGGACCACCTCCCACTCCAACCCCGCCGGCGGTCTGCCGGTGAGCCAGTTCAGGAACCGCTGCGGCAGGTCTTTGAGGGAGAGCAGCCAGGGGAAGAAACCCGAAGCTCCGTTTCTGTGGCGTTTGCTGGCGGAAAAGCTGGCGGGCTGAGGGGGTTTTCTCCCCCGGGTGCGGCCTGCGCCCCGGAAGGTCGGGACGCGCGCTGGCTGCCGGGATGGGTAGTATGAGGATGGTGCGGCGGTGTTGCCGCCGGCCGGCGGGCGGGACGGGGGGGAGATTTCTTCTCCCGGCCTCTCCCGGGCGCGCAGCCAATCGTAGGCGGCGCGGCTTACCGGGTCCATGAGCACCCGGTAAGCCTCTCCCAGTCGCATGAATCTGCCTGTCGCCCAGGGGTCGCCCGGATTCTTATCGGGGTGCCATTTCTGAGCTAAGAGGCGGTAGGCTTTTCTAATTTCTCCGGCATCAGCCCTGGGGGGGACTCCCAGGATATCGTAATAATCCAAGGCCATGGCTAGTGCCGGAGCGCCAGAGTCAGCGCAAAATCCCCCCTTTTCTGGCCGAAGTCCCTGGTCCCGACCACAGGGTTCGAGGCCAGAACAGGCAAAGGAGCGCTGCCCGAATTCCTTATTTCACTGATTCTTTAAGCGACTTCCCGGGTTTAAATTTTACCACCTTGGTGGCCGGAATCTTGATGGGCTTGCCGGTCTGGGGATTCCGGCCTTCCCTGGCTTTCCGGGCGGTCACGGCGAAGGTCCCGAAGCCGGCCAGAGCCAGGCGGCCTTTGCCTTTCAAAGTTTTGGAGATAGCCTTGATCAACGAGTTAATGGCCTTTTCGGCATCAGCCTTTTTGATCTTCGCGTCAGTAGCCACGTGGGCAATCAGTTCTGCCTTGGTCATACCTTCTCCCCTCTCCTCTCGCTAAATTTGGTCAATTAATTCCCCGAATTGTGAACAAACTCCGCCTGTGAAAAACGTAGAAGTATCCCGACGCCAACCTCCTTTCTTAAATTGCTAATTAATTCAAAAGGTTAAACGATAAAAACCCCCCAAATGCCGATGGTTAACCATTGATAGCACAATTAAGCAAAGCCTGACAAGAAAAAACTCTTGGTTTTCCGGCTTTTTTTGCGTTTTTTGGACTTTTTTCTGATTAACGGGTAGCGTTGCTGAGCAGAATGGTGGCCCCTGCCCCGAAGCAGACATGGGGCAGCCAGGCCGCACAGAGGACGGGCCAGCGGGCGGCCTGCCCCAGGGAAGTGGAAAAACCCAGGCACAGCCAGTAGGCGAACATGACCATGAAGCCGATGGCCACCATGCCGGGAATGAAAACATTTTCTTTGCGCAGGGCCAGGCCCAGGCCCAGGGCTGCCAGGACCACGGGCACCAGGGCCATGGCAAACCGGTTCTGGACTTCGAGGCGGTACGACCTGGATTTATAGCCATCCCGCTCCAGACGGTGGGCCAGCCGCAGAATCTCCTCCACGTCCATCTCGGAGATTTTGCGCTCCAGGCCCCCGAAATCCTTAAAGGTCTCCGTCAGGGACAGGTCCATTTCCTGGAAGGTCTGTATCTGGCCCTCCCCCTTTTGGTCAAAATTCTGCACCAGGCCCTGATGAAGAATCCACTTGCCGTTCCGCCAAACCGCCTGTCGGGCGGCTATTACCTGGGTCAGGTTGAAGTGGTCGTCAAACCGGAATATTTTCACGCCTTCCAGGGTTTGCATGTCCTTACGGTAGACCAGGATGTTGTAGATGGCCCGGTCGCCCTTGTACCACAAGTGTTCCAGGTTCGTGAGGCTCCGGGGGGGCTTCCGTTGAACCTTGGTCTCCCAGAACAGGTTGAGGCTATTCTGGCTCCAGGGGATCAGGTAAAGGTTCAGGGCCAGGAGCACGGCCGCGGCCAGGACCGCAATCATCAGCACCGGCCGGGTGAGGCGGAGGATGTCCAGGCCGCTGGTCCGGATCGCCATGGTCTCCCGGGTGCGGGTGAGCAGGCCGAAGGTCAGCATGGCCCCCAGCAGCATGGCCGGGGACAACACCTCCCCCAGGGCCCCGGGTACCTTGAGGAGGATATAGTGCCCCATGTCCGACAAACCCAGGTTGGCCCGCACCAGGTGGTCGATCTTCTCGAAAAAATCCACCACCAGGAAGAGGGTGAGAAAAGCTGTGAGGCTCAGGAGGAAGATCTTGAGAAACTCCCTGGAAATGTACTTCCCAAGGAGGCGCGGCCTGAGTGTGGGGACGGCATCCATGCTCCAGGCTTATATCAAATAATCTTTGGATTGTTAAGCGGTTACCCGGGAGAAGCGCCAGCCCGGGATTTCTACCATCCCAGCCGGGTGCGGGGCTCCTGACCCGGAGTCGAGCTGTTCGGGGCGGCCGGGGGCGTTGCCGGTTGTTGCTGCAGCAGCTGCCGCACCTCATCTTGCACCGAGTCTTCCAGGCGGGGGGCCGGTCCTGCCACCGGGGCCTGATAAACCGGGGCGGGCGCGGGTGTGCCCGGGGTGCTGCCGGGGTTAGGAGCCAGGGCTGCTTTGGGCGGGGCCCCCTCGGACGGGGCCGGTTTAAGGCTGGTGCGGCCGGCCGGGTTCGAGGCGGGGAGTTTCTCCGGAGACGCGGGCGGTGACGGAGATGCTCCGCCCCCCGAGGTCTTGGTCTCTGGAACCGCAGGCGTCGCCGGGGCCACGCTTTTTTCCGGGGACTTGTGGAGGTTCTCCTCTATTTTCTTGAGATCCAGGGGCTCCTGCCTGGTCTGACCCTGAAACATGACCATGATGCTCACCCGCCGGTTCTGGAAATCCAGGGGGTCCTTCGAGTTGCGCAACTGCCGGTCGGCGCAGCCCCGCACGGAAACCACCTGGCCCGGTTTGACGCCGCCATCCTCCATGAGACGACGGGCGGCATTGGCCCGGTCGGCGGACAATTCCCAGTTGGTGTAGTTCTTGGTCCCGT
Organism: uncultured delta proteobacterium; assembly: GCA_963773285.1. Classification (GTDB taxonomy): domain Bacteria; phylum Desulfobacterota; class Desulfobaccia; order Desulfobaccales; family 0-14-0-80-60-11; genus JBGSLA01. The sequence goes on along the minus strand of CAVZAM010000018.1, from coordinate 166,173 downwards.
AGGGGCGGCTGTCGGTGTGCCCCTCGACGCCCACACGGTTGGGGACTTTTCCCAGCTCCCGGGCGATGATCTTGAGGACCTCCTGGGTCTCGGGCTTGAGGTTGGCGCTGCCGAGATCGAAGAAATGGGAGTTCTCCTTGTCAAGGAGCTCGATGCGCAGGCCCTCGTCGGTGATCTCCAGGGCCACCTGGTCTTTGAGGCGGCTCAGCTCCGGCAACTGGGCAATGACTTCGCAAATGCGCTTTTTAACCTCCTCCAGGGAACCGACCTGGCTGGCCAGGTCAGGGGTGATGGGCGACGGGGTCTGCAGTTCCTGGCTGTGGCCGGGGGTGGGCATTTCCCCGCCAATGTCGCTGGTTTCCATGAGCCCCGAGGCCCCGGGCAAGAGGCCCGGGTTCTTGAAATACTGGGCGACGTTCTGGCGGACGGCCTGACTCTGGCCCATGATCCAGAGCACAATGAACAGGGCCATCATGGCCGTGACAAAATCGGCGTAGGCCACCTTCCAGGCCCCGCCGTGGGCCCCGCCGCCTTGCACCTTCTTTTTCTTGATTATCCTCGGTTCTGTAGGTTCAGGATGGGCGCCGGACATATATCTTCATTTATAGGGTCAATTGATTCAGGGCTGCAGCCACAGGGCTCCAGCGAACCCGCACCTAGAAATTTTTCTGCCGGGATTTTGCCTTATGCCGGTTAAGCCTTCACCTTGATGGCCCGGCAGGCTTCCTCCACCTCGGCAAAGCTGGGGCGAAAGTCGTTGACGATGACCCGGCGGGCGAACTCCACCGCCACGATGGGGGGCATGCCCTTGGCGTAGGCCACCACCCCGGCCTTGATGGACCGCAGGTAAAGCTCCCCCAGGGCCGCCTGGTGCTCGATCTGGGCGCTCAGGGGCGAAACGAAGCCGTAGCACAAGAGCACCCCCAGGAAGGTACCCACCAGGGCCGCGCCCACCTTGTGGCCCACCTCCGCGGCCGGGCCGCCGATGGACTGCATGGTGAGAACGATGCCCAGCACCGCCGCCACAATGCCCAGGCCCGGCAGGGAATCGGCCGTGCGTCCCAGGGCGTGGGCCGGTTTTTTGCCTTCCTCTTCCTGGGTCTCCAGGTCAGAGTCCAGCAGGGCCTCCAGTTCCAGGGGCGGCACCCCCCCCACCACCATGAGCTTCAGGGAATCCACCAGGAATTCCAGGGTGTGATGATTCTTCATGATGACGGGGTACTTGGTAAACAGTTCACTCTCCTCGGGCTTTTCCACGTGGCCTTCCAGGGTGAGCAGGCCCTTGACCCGGGCAGTCTGAAAGGTCTCATAGAGGAGCTGCAGCAGTTCCTGGAAGCTTTCCTTGGAGACGTCCTGGGATTTGACGGACCCCAGGACAAACTGCACCATCTTTACCAAGGTGGTTTTGGGCGTGGCCACGATGAGGGCCCCTATGGACGAGCCCCCGATGATGAGAAACTCCGACCATTGCATGAGGACCAGGAAATTCCCCCCCTCGATGAGGAACCCCCCCAACACGGAAATCAAAACCACGCCTATGCCGATGATGACAAACATGGGAGCCCGGAAACAGGTAGTGCGGCAGGGCGCGCCCGCCGCCTGGTGTCACATCTTGTTATCGGCTGGGCGGGGCCGGTTCTTAAAACCGTGTTCCCTTAACCGGCCTCTTGCCAAGGCTGGCAGCGGTTTTTATAATGGTGTCAAAATCTTGCAGGGAAGGGAGGACCAGGCATGCCGACCTACGAATATGTGTGCCGCCAATGCGGCGAGAAATTCACGCGGATCATGAGTCTTGCGGAATATGCGAGCGGCAAAATCGCCTGCCCCAAGTGTCAGTCCGAGGACACCAGGCAGCAGATGAGCGCGTTTACCCCCAAGACTTCCCGGAAGAGCTGATCTATCAGGGGCGCCACTGACTGAGACGCGCGCCCTGGTCGGTGAAGGTGCAGGTCACGGCGCCGTTTCTGGTCAGGCAGGGGGGCCGGGAGGAACCTGAAAGGCCGGCGCCCGGCTCCCGGGACCCGTACAGGATTAAATTTTCCGGTTTGAGGCGGGCCACCACCGCCGGCGAAGCGTCTCCCGGGGCTATCAGCACGTCCAGGGGAGCCTCCTGGGGCCAGGGGAGATCTGCCAAAACCATTTTTTTGAGCGGCGGCAGGATCAGAATCTCACGCCCCCGGCAGGTCACCTGCAGGGCCGCGCCCCGCCCTTCTTCCCACGTGAGATAATTAAGCTGCATGTCCCCCAGGCTTTTCGGGGGGTGCATCTTGTCCAGGGCCAGGGCCGGACGCCCCCGGTCCCCCAGGCAATTCATCAGGTCCATCACCTTTTCCCCGGGCCTTGGCCCCCGCCACCAGACGCCGTCAACCTCGAACTGCTGCGCCAGGGCCAGGACCTCCTGGGTATTGCGGGCATTGAGGTTCAGGGCCAGCACCGCCTGAAGCCGGGGAAACTGCCGCCAATGGAGGTAGCCGGCCAGGGGCCCGAAGCCGCCGCCCTCCCAGCCCGGCCAGACGTCCCAGGCCGCGGTTACCGCCAGGCGCCGGCCCCCGGGGGCCGCCAGCACGCCGTCCAGGCCGGTTCGGCTGTCCAGGATGGTGATCTCGTGCCGCTCTGCCAACTGCCAGCCGGGCCAGGCCACGGTGGCGGCCAGGAGCGCGGCACACACCCCCGCCCCCACCCAGGTCCGGGTAGAGCGCCGCCACGGAAAAACCAGGAAAATCAGGGCATACATCAGCGCCACCTGGAGCCAGGTGGTGGTGGGCACCGCCACCCCGCTGCCGGGAAGCGCCGCCACCCGGGTGATGAGACCATACCCCCAGGCCAGGGGCATTCCCCCTGTATAAATGAAGCTTTTGGCCACCGGGGTGAGGCCGAATCCCTGGGCCAGGATGGCCAGTTCCCCCAAAGGCAGGGCCACCATCAACACCAGGGGAATGGCCACCACGTTCACCAGAAAACCGAAGCACGACACCACCTGGAAATGGTGGGCCACCAGCGGCGCGGTGGCGAGCGAGGCCGCCAGGGACACGATCAGCAATTCCCAGCCGTGCCGGCCCAGGCGCTTGAGGCGGAGCTTAAGGCGGATTAACAGATTATTGCCGCCGGTCTCCTGGCCGGGCTTCGGCAACGCGGCCCCCCAAAATTTGGCGCCCCGGGAGGCCAGGTCAGCCAGGCGGGGCACCAAGTAGACGATCCCTATGACTGCGGCGAAAGACAGCTGGAAGGACACCGAAAACAGCAGCAGGGGACTCCATGCCAGAATCCACAAGGCCGCCAGGGCCAAAACACTCCAGACATCCCGGAACCGCCCCAGGAACATCAGGAGAAGACCGGCCAGGACCATAACCTCAGCCCGCTGGGTGGAAGGCGAGCCCCCGGCCAGGTGGGCGTAACCCACCACCGGCAGGGCCGCCGTCAGCGTGGCGATTTTGACGGCGTTCACCCGGAGGAGCAGCCAGGGGAACTGCCGCAAAATCCAGAACACCAGGAAATAAGTCACCGCAGCCACCGCGCCCAGGTGCATGCCGTTGATCACCAGCAGATGGCTGGTCCCGGTGCGGGAGAGGTTCCGGCGCATCTCCGGGGTGACCCGGCCCTGGTCCCCCAAAAGCATGGACAGGTAGATGGCCTCGACGTCAGGGGGCATGTTCCGTAAAAGAGTGCGGATGCCCCCCCGCAGGCTCTCGGCCAGGGAGGGGGCCTGGTCTTCCGCCAGGAAAACCACGTGGTCGGCGTCTTTCAGGTACATCTGCCGGTAGATGCCCTCCGCCGCCAGCTGCCGGGGCCGGTCCACTGCCCCGGGATTGAGCAGGGCCTGGGATTCCCTGAGCTTCCCCCGGACAAAGAGCCTGGTCCCCACCGGCGGCGTCGTGAGCGGCGGCGCGCTGATCAGCAAGTTGCCGGTAGCCGGGCCCCAGCCGTCCCTGTCTTTGCGGGCCTCCACCGCCACATAGAGCCGCACCCCCTCGAGCCCCACCCGGGTGGGGCGGTAGAGCCGGCCGGAGAAGACCATCTCATCTTTTTGCGACAGGCTGGCCAGGTGATGGGGAGGAAAATCCGGGTGCAGGGCCTGCTGGTACAACCCGGCCCCCAGCAGGGCGAAAAAAAGGAGGGGCAGGAGCCGGGTGGCCAGGTCCTGCCAGGCGAGACCCCGCAGCCGGGAAGACCCATTCAAACGGGCCCCCATGCCCTGGTGCACCCGGTTCGGTGCCGCGGCCAAGCTGCCTGGCTCTCCCATAAATCTACCTAAGGCCTTTCCCTATTTCATTCTTATCCTATAGAGAAATCCCTTAAGGCTATTCCTTATCAATGTCAAGATTTTTTTGAGGGATGACGCTGGCTGGCACTGCGTCTCCGAGGGGCCGGCCATGGGAGGGCGATACCTGATTTTGTTCCGGCGGGGTACACGGACAGGTTGCCAGGCAGGCGGGACGCTTCATAACCGGGTGCTTCGGCAAACAACTTCAGGGGGAGGAAACGGGGGCAAGCCTGTCTTGGACTCCCTCCCGCCAAGGTGCATCGGCTTATCTGGAACGATCTTGGTCAGGCAAGGGGGGGTTTTCTTTCGGGATGTCCGGCGTGCTTGGTTTAGAGGATGAGGGAGCCTGGCCCCAAAACAGCAGGAGCATGATCACCAGCAGGGCCGCCATGATTACCAGCAGCCAGGTCCGGGGGATGTTCACCCCCCACGCGGCCGCAGCCAACCCTACCATCAAGGCCAGGACCAGGGGGATTAAGGGCCGCTTCATCGCCAAACGCCGGTGATCTCCGGTCTCCCCCCTGGGGGCGCCCCCCTGGTCAACGGACCCGCCCATCGTAGAACCCTGCCTTCAGTTTAAGGAAATTATGCCGATAAGTAATATCATGCTCCCGGCAATAAATATTCATCAATCATCCCGGGGAAATTTTATCAACGCCCGGTGTTTTGTTCAAAACCCGCTTGGGGTTCGGCCGGCGACAGTGCCAGTGCCAGTTATTATAATAATATAAGCATGATATATAATAAATAGCCGATCGCTGCCCCGGCGTTAAAAAGGAGCTTGACATCATTTTATGGTTATTGAATAGTGCTCCATAATTGCGAAAAATCCTATGCGGTGCTTGCCCCTTCTCCTGTCTGCCATCGTGGTGTGGATGGCGGCCGCCACCCCGGCGGCGGCTGAGACTCCCACTGCCCTCATGAAAACCGGGGAGGGCTCCCTGGTCATCGGCGGCGGGGACAAACAAGCCGCTGCCAGCCGCTCGCAGATTCCCTGCACACCATGCTCAGCCGGGAAGTCGAAGTTTATGTTTTCCGCGGCGCCGCCCGGGTATTCCCCCAGGTGCCCCTGGCCTCCCCCCGGCTGTACCCCCCGGATGACCGCTGGCAGCGGGCCGCCGGGCCCTATCTGGAGACCCTCATCCAAAAATACGCCGGCCGCTACGGGGTGGACCCATCCCTCGTGCGGGCGGTGATTCGCCATGAATCGGACTTCAACCCCTACGCCGTCTCTCCCAAGGGGGCCCAGGGGCTCATGCAGCTCATGCCCGGCACCGCCTCATCCATGGGGGTGAGCGACCCCTTCGACCCCGAACAGAACATTGCCGGCGGCGTTGGTTTTCTTCGCCACTGCCTGGATTGTTTCGGTCAGAACGTTCCCCTGGCGGTAGCGGCCTATAATGCCGGTCCCGGGCGGGTGGCGAGATCCCAGGGTGTGCCTGCCATCCCGGAAACCCAGGCCTTCGTGAGGAACGTCATCGGGGCCTATACCGGCAGCGCCTCCGTCCCGCTTGCCGCCACCGCCCCTCCAGAGAAACCCAGGCCCAAGGTGGCCGCCCGCCCGACTCTCAATGACCGGATTCTCCCCACCCGCCCCAGAACGCCGGCCCCTGAAGTCGAGGCCGCCAGCGCGCCCTCCCGGCCTCATCCCAAGATCATCGAGGTGCGGTACCCCGGCGGCCGCCAGGTGGCGGTGGCCAGGCCCGCGGGCGCTGATTAGCCCCCGGGTTATATTTCCCGGCCCCTCCCGTCTATAGAAATTTAAACGATCACCTGCTGCCGGGCCGACGCCCTGACCCGGGCCCCCCGTCCTACCACGCATTCTTCCAAAGAAACGCCGGGATCAATCTGAGCCTCATCCCAGACCACGGTGTTTTTCAGCCGGACTCCCCGCCCCACCCGGACCTGCCGCCCCAGGCAAACGCCGCCGGCGCAGGTGACCCCCTCTTCTATAACCGTCCCCTCCCCCACCAGGGGATCCTTAAGATTGGGGAAATACTGGTGCAGCCCCGGGCTTGCCCCTCCTAACAAGCGTTGGTGGGCGGCGAGATAGGCCTCGGGGGTGCCCAGGTCCTGCCAGAAATGCCCCGTGACCACCATGGCCGCCACGCGCCCACCCTGGGCGATGGCTTGCCGCCAGGCCGTCACCAGGTCGGCGGGCCCATGTTTGGGGAGCCACGCCAGCATGCCAGGGCTCACCACCTGGACGCCGGTGTAGGCCAGGGGAGGGCCGGCGTGGTTGGGGGGCGGCGGCGTCCCTACCCCCGCTACCCTGCCCTCTTGGTCGAGCCAGACATTGTTGAACCGCGGGCAGTCGTGCAGCACCAGGGTGGCCAGGGCGTCACGGTCATGCCCCTCAATGACTTTGGCCAGATTGAGGTCGGTCAGGATATCGGCATTTATCGCCAGGAAAGGCGCCTCCTCCAGGGCTCCGGCCAGGGAGCGCAAGCCGCCGCCGGTGCCGAGGATCGCCGCCTCGGGCCGGACCAGGACCGTGAGCCCGGGGGGTGCCGAGGCTTTGAGGAAGGCCTGCACCTGGTCCCCCAGGTGGTGGGTGTTCACTGCCACCCGGGGGGCGCCGGCATCCTTGAGTTGGGCCAGGATCACCCCCAACAGAGGCCGGTTGAGCACCGGCACCAGGGCCTTGGGGGTGGTGTCGGTCAGCGGCCTAAGGCGCGTCCCCAGGCCCGCCGCTAAGATGGCTGCCTGCATAATGAAAAGGTCGGTGGGGCGGGCGTCCCCGCCCGCCATTTTGGTGTTCAGCCAGGAGGCGGGATGCGTTTCACTTTCCCGCCCTACATTTCTATTTCTTGTAGCCGATGTTCCTCAGGAAATCGTAGCGCCAGGCCTTGCCGTGTTCGGCCTCCACGCCCTTGGGGGAGAAACCATCTACCACCCCCAGAATACCCCGGCCCTGCTCGGTTTCGGCGAGGATCACCTCCACCGGGTTGGCCGTGGCGCAGATGATGCGGCAGACCTCGGGGCACAGCTTGATGGCGTTCAGCATGTTGATGGGGAAGGCGTTGCGCATGAGAATATTGAAGCTGTGGCCGGCTGCCAGGCTCTGGGCGTTGCGCGTCGCCGCCGCCACCAGTTCCGGATCATTGCCTTCCACCCGGATGAAACATTCCCCCGAGGCTTCCGAGAAGGCCAGACCGAACTTGATGCCCGGCACCGCCCCCACCAGGATTTCGTAAAGATCCTCCACCGTTTTGATAAAATGGCTATGCCCCAAAACGAAGTTGGCGCCCTCAGGAATGTCCATCTTAACCGTGAGCAGCTCCATGTCTCCTCCTTTCCGGCCCGGGCTCCCAAATTTTTAGGGACATCTCACTAACCCCGGGAAGTCCTGATATTGTATCGCAAAACTCCAGGGCGCAGCAGCCTTTCTTGACAACCCAGGGAAACTTTCAGATTTGGTTAGCGGTGCCGGAGTGCTTTAAGGTTAGACATTTTTATGATATGGTTACATGTTGACGGCAGCCCATGCAGCCGCCGCGGCGCAGGGCGCGCTCAGGAGCAACCACGTGAAATTTAACAAGATTGGCCGGCAGTTACTGGCAGCTCTCCTGGTGACAGGATGCCTTGCCTCCGCTGCCGCCGCCCAGATCACCATCGGCTGTTATCTGCCCATGACCGGCCCCGCCGCGGCCATGGGGCAGATGGTCTGGGAGGGGGTGCAGATTGCCCACCGGCTCAAGCCCAAGGTGCTGGATCAGGAGGTCAAGCTGGCCCTGGTGGATACCAGGAGCGACAAGATGGAGGCGGCCAACGCGGTGAGCCGGCTCATCGAGAAGGACCGGGTGGCGGCCATCATCGGGGAGGCCATCAGCAGCGACACGTTGGCCGGCAGCCCCATCGCCGAGCGGGCCCAGGTCCCCAACATCTCCCCCACCGCCACCAACCCCCTGGTGACCCAGAATAAACAATACGCTTTCCGGGCCTGTTTTGCCGACGACCTTCAGGGCAAAGTGGCGGCCCGCTTCGCCCGGGAGAACCTCAAGGCCAAGCGGGTGGCGGTAATCATCGATCAGGCCCAGGACTACTGTGTGGGCCTGTCCCTTTATTTCATGCGGGAATTCAAGCACCTGGGCGGGGAAGTTGTCTCCATGACTCACATCCAGACCGGCGACCAGGACTTCAGCGCCCAGATCGCCGCCATCAAGGCTCAAAACCCCGACCTGATTTACGCCCCCAACTACTACGCCGAAGATGCCCTCCTGGCCCGGCAGTTGAAAGGCCTGGGGGTGGAGGTGCCCATCCTCACCGGCGACGGGGCCCAGGTGGCGGAGTTGATCACCCTGGGCGGGCCGGCGGTGGACGGCATGTATTTTACGGCTCACTTCCACCGGGACCAGGCCGCCTCGCCCCTGGCCAAGGACTTTCGCCAGGCTTACGAAGAGGCCCACAAGAAAGAACTAAGCGCCTTCACCGCCCTGGGCGCGGATTCCTACTTCCTCTTGCTGAACGCCATGACCAAGGCCAATTCCCTGGAGGGGCCGAAAATTGCCCAGGCCCTGGCCGCGACCAAGGACTTCCCCGGGGTCTCCGGCACCATCACCATGGGCCCGGACCACAACCCCGTCAAAGGTGTGGTCATCCTAAAAGTGGAAAACGGCAAGTTTGTGTATCAGACGACGATGCAGCCATGAGAGATAGGTGCAGCCATGAAAAGACAGCTTACAGCGATCATCGAACGGGAACATGACGGCTATGTGGCACTGTGTCCGGAACTTGATATTGCCAGTGAGGGGGAAACCATCGAGGAAGCACGCCAGAACCTCCAAGCGGCCCTGGAGTTGTTTTTTGAGGTAGCATCGGCAGAGGAGGTCCGTACCCGCCTCCACGGAGAAGTTTATATAACACAGATTGAGGTAGCGGTTGGGTAAACTTCGAGGGCTTTCCGGGCAAGAAGTTTGTCAAATCTTAGCAAAGCATGGCTTCAAAGAAGTTCGGCGCCGGGGCAGTCATATTGCGATGCAGAAAATTCTTCCTGACAGCACCATAACGGTTCCAGTTCCTGATCATAGACAATTAAAAATCGGTACTTTGATGTCAATTATTCGGCAGTCTGGAATCCAAAAAAGTGAATTCGAGTCTTAACCAAAAACAATAACCCATACATTCCCTCAGCAATTTAATTTTTAAGGATATTTAACTCTGGACCAACTAAAGTTATTCAATATGGAAGCAAGATACGTACCCATCAACATTGAGGATGAAATCCGCAAGTCCTATCTGGAGTATGCCCTGTCCGTCATCATCGGCCGGGCCCTGCCAGACGTGCGGGATGGTTTGAAGCCGGTGCATCGGCGCATTCTTTACGCCATGGGGGAGGCGGGGAACGACTACAACCGCCCCTACCGGAAAAGCGCCAGGATCGTCGGCGACGTCATCGGTAAATACCACCCCCACGGGGATGTCGCGGTGTATGACGCCGTGGTGCGCATGGCCCAGGACTTCTCCCTGCGCTACCCCCTGGTGGACGGCCAGGGGAACTTCGGCAGCATCGACGGCGACGCCCCCGCGGCCATGCGGTACACCGAGGTGCGCCTGTCCCGCCTGGCCCACGAACTCCTCCAGGACCTGGAAAAGGACACGGTGGACTTCGTCGCCAACTACGACGGCTCCATGCAGGAGCCCCTGGTGCTGCCCACCCGCCTCCCCAACCTCCTGGTGAACGGCGGCTCCGGCATCGCCGTGGGCATGGCCACCAACATCCCGCCCCACAACCTGGACGAGGTCTGCGAGGCCCTGCTGGCCTATCTCGACAACCCGGAGATCACCCTGCCGGAGCTCATGGCGCTGATCCCCGGACCGGACTTCCCTACCGGGGGCTACATCTATGGCGCCGAGGGCATCGCCGAGGCCTACGCCACCGGCAAGGGGCTCATCCGCATCCGGGCCAAGGTGGCAGTGGAGCACAAGGGCGGCCGGGAGACCCTGGTGGTGCGGGAGCTTCCCTACCAGGTGAACAAGGCCCGCTTAATCGAACGCATCGCCGAAATGGTCAAGGACAAAAAACTCGAGGGCATCTCGGAGATCAGGGACGAATCCGACCGGGAAGGCTTGCGGGTGGTGATCCAGCTCAAGAAGGACGAGTCCCATCAGACCATCCTGAACCAACTCTTCCTCCACACCCATATGCAGGTCACCTTCGGCATGAACCTTGTGGCCATCGTCCAGAACCGGCCGGAGCTGCTGAACCTGCGGGACTTCTTGCGCCACTTCCTGGCCCACCGCCGGGAGGTGATCTTAAGGCGCACCCGCTTTGAGCTCAAGCAGGCCGAGGCCCGGGCCCACATCCTGGCGGGGCTGCTCATCGCCCTTGACCACCTGGACGAAGTCATCGACCTCATCCGGGCCGCCCCCGACGCGGCCACGGCCAAGGAACAGCTCATCAGCCGCTTTGCCCTGGACGACATTCAGGCCCAGGCCATCCTGGACATGCGCCTGGCCCGCCTCACCGGCCTTGAGCGCCAGAAGATCATCGACGAGGCCAGGGAACTGGAGGCCGCCATTGCCCGCTTCCGCCTCATTCTCAGCGAGGAAGCCCAGGTTAAGGCCCTTATCGCCGAGGAACTCAAGGAACTCAAGGAGAAATTCGGGGACAGCCGCAGGACCGAGATCATCCCCGTAGCCCAGGACTTCACCGACGAGGACCTCATCGCCGACGAAGAGATGGTGGTGACCATCAGCCACCGGAGCTACATCAAGCGCACCCCCTTGACCATCTACCGCAGCCAGCGCCGGGGCGGCAAGGGGCGCACCGGCATGCTCACCCGGGAAAACGACTTTGTCTCCCAGCTCTACGTGGCCACCATGCACAGCTACTTCCTGGTCTTCACCAACACCGGCCGGGTCTTCTGGATCAAGGTCCACGAAATCCCCGCCGGCTCCCCCACGGCCCAGGGCAAAGCTGTGGTCAATCTTCTGCAGCTGGCTATGGAAGACAAGCTGGCCACCATATTCCCCATCAAGGAATTCGTGGAAGGCGTCTCTTTGGTGATGGCCACCAAGCACGGCATCATCAAAAAAACCGAGCTCATGAACTTCTCCCGGCCCCGGAAGGGCGGCATCATCGCCATCAACCTGGACGAGGGCGACGAACTGGTGGGCGTGGGCCTGGCCGAGCCGGAGCAGGATATTTTCCTGGGAACGCGCCAGGGCAAGGTCATCCGCTTCCTGTCCTCCGAAGTCCGGGACATAGGCCGGGCCGCCCGGGGGGTCAAGGGCATCGATCTATCCGGCAAAGATACGGTGGTGAACATGGAGGTGGTCCAGCCCGAGGACATTATCCTCACCGTAACGGAACGGGGTTTCGGCAAGCGCACCCGGGCCGACGCCTATCCCCAGCACCACCGGGGCGGCCAGGGGGTGAAGGGCCTGCACATCACCTCGAAAAACGGGCCCGTGCTCGACCTCCTCCAGGTGGGCGTTGACGATGAGATCATGCTGGTCACCGACCGGGGCAAGATCATCAGGATGGCGACCCAGTCCATCCCCATTGTCGGCCGGGTCACCCAGGGCGTGAAGCTCATGGACGCCGACTCAGAGGAAAAGGTGGTGAGCGTGGCCAAGGTGGTGGAAAAGGGCGATGACGGCGAAGCCGGCTCCTGAGACCCAGCCTGCCCCGCCCCTGGCCGTTATCGGCGCCGGCAGCTGGGGCACCGCCCTGGCCCAGCTCCTGGGCGAGAAGGGCCACGCCGTCCGCCTGTGGGTCTACGAACCCGAGGTCTACGAGGGCCTCTGCCGGGACCGGGTCAACGCCACTTTTCTCCCGGAGGTGAAACTTTCGGCCCGGGTGAGCTTCACGCAAAATTTCGCCGAGGCCCTGAACGGGGTGGGGGTAGTGGTCATGGCGGTGCCCTCCCACGTTTACCGGGCTATCCTGGGAGATCTCGCCCCCCACCTGCCGCCGGGCATCGTGCTCCTTTCCGCCACCAAGGGCATCGAGAAGGAGACCCTCCTCACCATGGACGGGGTGGCCCGGGAAGTATTGGGGGCCGAGGTCCCCTATGCCGTCCTGGGCGGCCCGAGCTTCGCCCGGGAAGTGGCAAAGAAATTACCCACCGCGGTGACCATCGCCTGCCGCAACAGCAAGGCGGCCCATCGCCTGCAGCGCCTTTTTTCCACCCCCTATTTCCGGGTCTACACGGGTTATGACGTCACCGGTGTGGAATTGGGGGGCTCACTCAAAAACATTTTCGCCATCGGCACCGGCATCCTGGAGGGCATGGGGCTCAGGGACAACTCCCGGGCCGCCCTCATCACCCGGGGCCTGGCCGAGATGACCCGCCTGGGGCTGCGCCTGGGGGCCAACCCCATGACCCTGGCCGGCCTGGGGGGCTTGGGCGACCTGGTCCTTACCTGCACCTCCCGCCAGAGCCGCAATTTCCAGGTGGGCCTGAGATTGGGGCAGGGTGAGACCCTGAGCCAGATCCTGGCTAGCACCCGCATGGTGGCCGAGGGTGTGAAAAATGCCCTTTCGTTCCATCTTTTAGCCCAACGCCTGGGCGTGGACATGCCCCTGGTGGAGGCGGTCTACCGCATCCTTTACGAGGATCTGTCCCCAAGGGACGCGGTCAAGAAACTCATGACCCGGGAACTCAAGGACGAACTGGAGGCCATGGAGGAAACCTGGTAGAGCGGCCTTCCTGACCCTTTCCACGGGCTCACCGAGTCCGCCGCGGCTTTGGGTACGCGGACGGCGAGCGGGGAAGGGCTTACTTCAACCTGACGCAAAGGGAGCGGATGATATGGGCAGAGGCGAGATAATCGGGGTCAAGGACGAGAGACCCTACCTGTTCGACCACTTCGACACCACCATCCCGGAATTGGGGGAGCCCAAGGTGGATTCCCCCATCAAGAACAGTCCCCTGTTCACCAGAAACGGCGAGCTGGTGGAAAAAAGCTTTGTGCAGGATGCCGAAAAGGTCCTGGTATACGACACCCGGGAGTATCTGATGCAGCTCGCCGCCGGTACCGAGCCGCTCTGCTTCGAACTGGTCGGCCCCCGGGCCAAGATTTTTTTTGATTCCTCCAAGGTGCACTGCGCCATCGCCACCTGCGGGGGTCTGTGCCCCGGCACCAATGACGTCATCCGGGCCATTGTCCTGGAGCTCCATCACCTTTACAATGTGCGCCACATCTACGGGGTGCGCTACGGCTTCCAGGGCTTCATTCCCGGCTACGGCCACGACCTCGTGCGCCTCACCCCCGACGAGGTGGCGGATATTCACAACTACGGCGGCACCATCCTGTCTTCCTCCCGGGGCAGCCAGGACATCGGCGAGGTCGTGGATGCCCTGGAGCGCCTGAACATCAGCGTGCTTTTCCTCATCGGCGGCGACGGCACCCTGCGGGCGGCCAACCGCATCAGTGAGGAGATTGCGGCACGGGAGCTGAAAAAAAGCGTCATCGTTATCCCCAAGACCATTGACAACGACATCCCCCTGGTGCAGCGCTCCTTCGGCTTCGACACCGCGGTGGAAATGGCCACCGAGGCCATCCGGGCGGCCCACACCGAGGCCCTGGGGGCCCCCAACGGCGTCGGCCTGGTAAAGCTTATGGGACGTTATGCCGGCTTTGTGGCCGCCAGCGCCACCCTGGCCTTGCGGGAAGTCAACTTTGTCCTCATCCCCGAGTCTGATTTCGACATGGACGGCGACCAGGGTCTGCTGGCCTGTCTCGAAGACCGCCTGAAAAGCCGGGGACATGCCGTCATCCTGGTGGCCGAGGGCGCCGGCCAGAAATTTTTTGACGAGGCCACCCTGCCCCGGGACGCCTCGGGGAATCTCAAGCCCGGGGAGATCGGCACCTATCTGTCGGAGCGCATCAGGGATCACCTGTGCTCGAAAAACATGGAGGTCAACCTCAAGTACATCGACCCGAGCTACATGATCCGGAGCATGCCGGCCAACTACAACGACCGCATCTACTGCGGCTTTTTGGGGCAGAACGCGGTGCACGCCGGCATGGCCGGGAAGACCGCCATGCTGGTCTCCCGCTGGCACGGCCATTTCGTGCACGTGCCCATCAAGGCCACCGTGGGGAAGACCAAGGAGTTGGACCTGGACTCCCCCCTGTGGCGGAGCGTCCTCGAAACCACGGGCCAGCCGCCCTTGAAGAACGCCTGAAACCTGCCCGCCGGCAGTTAGTCAGGAGTGGCTCCCCTACCCCCTCCCGTCAAGGCAGGGGGAATATACGATCCAGACTGCCAGCACCGAGGACCGAACCCCTGGTCTCCGGCCCTGGCCAAAATTAGAAAGAAGCGAGACAGCATTTATGCCGGAAATTTCAGCGCCCCCGGTGTTTTCCTGCCGCCAGTGCGGTGACTGCTGCCAAGGGGAGCGGGGCATCCTGGTGACCCCGGCGGCACATCGGGCCATGGCCGCGTTCCTGGGCTTATCGCCGGAGGAATTTGCCGCCCGCTACCTCGTGGACACGCCGCTCGGGCCGCAGGTGGCCAGCCGCGACGGCGCCTGCGCCCTCCAGCAGGGCGGCCTCTGCCTGGTGCACCCGGTGAAGCCCCGCATCTGCCGGGAATGGCCCTTCCTTAAGGCCCTTCTCGACCACGCCGACGAATTCGAGGCGGCCAAAGGGGCCTGCCCGGGCCTGGCTGCCGATGCCGGTCACGAGGAATTTGTCAGGGCCGCCCGGGAACCAAACGGATGAAAAACCGGCGCCATCCCCGGCGCTGTCCCTGCCGGCGGGAAGCTGGAGAACCTCTTTAATTTTTGAAAATGCCCGGGGGTCTCTTTTCATTTCAAGGAAAATCCGGTACTACAAAAAACAAAATAATGGAAAACGGGAAACTCATGATCAAACACGGTGTGCTCAGGTGTGGTGCGATTTTGCTGTTCTGTCTTGCCTTGACCGCGCTGGCCCAGCCGGCTCCTGCCCAGGAAGTGGGGGAAAAAGAATTTAAAGACGGCGTCGCCGCTCTCGAAGCCGGGGACGGGGCCCAGGCTGCGGCCCTGTTCACCAAGGCCATCGAGCTTAACCCGGATTGGGTGGAGGCTTATGTCAACCGGGGCCAGGCCTTCGTCCTCCAGGGGCAGCTGGACCAGGCCCTGAAGGATTTCACCCAGGCCCTGGGGCTTGACCCCGATTCCTTCGAGGCCCTGTACAACCGGGGCCGGGTCTACACCATGCAGGGAAAACCGGAAAAAGCCGTGGCCGACTACACCGCGGCCCTGAAACTCAAAAACGACGACTGGCAGGTGTACTACAACCGGGGCAACGCCTATCTCGACCAGGAAAAGTTCAAGGAGGCCCTGGCCGACTACGACAAGGCCCTGAAGCTGGACCCGAAGAACCCTCAAGTCGTTTACAACCGGGGGCTGGCCCGCCTCGGCCTGGGGAGGCCGCCCTGGCCCTGGAGGATTTCAACCAGACCCTGGTCCTCGACCCCAAGTTCGCCCGGGCGCAGTACAACCGGGGCCGGGCCCTGGAACAGCTGGGGCGCCTCCCCGAGGCCCGGGGGGCTTACCGCACCTTCCTCCAGGAGGCCACCCCCTCCCAGGATAAACCGCTGCTGGAAAGGACCCTGGAGCGCCTCAAGCAGATGAAAGAGAAAGAAGGCTAATCATGGCGCCAGGGACGATGTGCTGCACCAGATTTCCTGCGCCCATCCTGCGAGCTGCCGCGGCCATGACTTTTTATATCACCACGCCCATTTATTACGTCAATGCCGAGCCGCACCTGGGGCACGCCTACACCACCGTGGTGGCCGACGCCCTGGCCCGCTTTCACCGCCTCCTGGGGGATGACACCCGCTTCCAGACCGGCACCGACGAGCACGGCGACAAGATCGTCGAGGCCGCCCAGAAGCTGGACCTGCCGGTCAAGGCCTTCGTGGACCGCATCAGCAACACCTTCCGCCACACCTGGGACCGCCTCGATATCAGCTACGACAATTTTGTGCGCACCACCCTGCCGGCCCACGCCGCGGTGGTGCAGGGCCTCCTGGCCAAGCTCCACGACCAGGGCGACATCTACTTCGGGGAGTACGGCGGCCTCTATTGCTACGGCTGTGAGCGCTTTTACCTGGAGCGGGAGCTGGACGACGGCAAGTGCCCCGACCACCAGACCCCGCCCGCCTTCATCAAAGAAGAAAATTATTTCTTCCGCATGAGCCGCTACCAGGACTGGCTCCTGGGCTACATCGAGGACTACCCGGAGTGGATCCGGCCCGAACGGTACAAGAACGAAGTCCTGGGGTTTTTGCGGGAGCCCCTGGAAGACCTGTGCATTTCCCGGCCCAAGCAGCGCCTCACCTGGGGCATCACCCTCCCCTTCGACGAGCGCTACGTCACCTACGTCTGGTTCGACGCCCTGCTCAACTACCTGACCGGCCTGGGCTTCCCGGACGGTCCCGATTACCCCAGGTACTGGCCGTCCGTGCATCACCTCATCGCCAAGGACATCCTGAAGCCCCACGCCATCTATTGGCCCACCATCCTCAAGGCCGCGGGGCTGGACCCTTTCCGGCAGCTCAACGTCCACGGCTACTGGCAGATCGCCGAGGGCAAGATGTCCAAGAGCCTGGGGAACGTGGTGGAGCCCCTGGCCCTGGCGGAATTTTACGGCGTCGACCAGGTGCGCTACTTTTTCCTCCGGGAGATGGTCTACGGGCTTGACGCCACCTTCAGCGAGGAGGCCCTCCGCACCCGCATCAACTCCGACCTGGCCAACGACCTGGGGAACCTCTTTGCCCGCAGCCTGGGCATGGCCTTCAAGTACCGCCAGGGGGTGGTCCCGGCCCCGGGCGATTCCCGGCCCGAAGATGTTGAGGTGGCGGCCCTGGCCCGGGAGACGGCCGCGGAATTCCTCCGGCTTTTCCCGGAGATGGAGTTCCCCAAGGCCCTGGCCAAGGTCTGGGAGTTCGTGGGGCACCTCAACCGCTACATCGTGGCCGCCGCCCCCTGGGAGCTGGCCAAGGACCCCGCCGCCCAGCCCCGCCTGGACACGGTCCTGTATAACCTGCTTGAGAGCCTGCGGTGGCTGGCCGTGCTTCTGAGGCCGGTGATGCCGGGGAGCACCCTGGTCATGGCGGAGCGGCTGGGCCTCACCGCGCCGGGCTGGGACAGCCCCCTGGCCGAAGTGCTGCAATGGGGCGGGCTCACCCCCAAGACCGCGCTCAGCCAGGGGAAAAACCTGTTCCCCCGGTTGGAGTAGAAGATTAGTTACGTTTCTGGGAGGAGGGCCAGGGACCTAGAGGTCCTGCCGCCCCCTAGCCCCCTCCCTCAACCCCTAGGCTTTTAGCCGGAAATTAAGCCGTTTCCGGCCCTTAAGGGGTTGGGAGGGGTCTGGGGAGGGTAGGGACCTCAGGTCCTGGCCCTCCACCCAGCACAAATCTTATTGCAATTTCTCATCGCACCATGGCCGATGCACAAACAAAGGGCTGGCGCCGGCTGAGCCTGAGCCTGCTGACAATGGCCGCGGGCCTGCTGGTGGCCCTGGTCCTCCTGGAAATCCTCCTCAGATGCCTCGGCCCCGGCCACCTCTACCGCACCCCCGACGACATGCTGGCCACCTTCGACTACCGCCGCGGGCACGGCATCTATAAACCCCAGCGGCAGGGCGAGATGCTCATCCCGTTCGGGGACCTGGTGGCCATCGACGGCAGGACCAGGGCGGCCATTGCCGAGCCCCGGCTGGTGAGCTACCACACGGATTCTCTGGGCTTCCGGAACGACGCCGACTACGCCGGCCAACAGGTGCTCCTGGTGGGGGATTCCATCGTGGCCGGGAGCGGCAGCACCCAGGCCGATATCCTGAGCGACCAGCTCAAGCGGGACTACGGCATCGACGCCTACAACCTGGCCTTCCCCGGGGAGCTGCACAGCTACGTGCGCTACGTCCAGGGGTTTTTCAAGACCCACCAGAGCGGACCCAAGGCCTATATTTTCCTGTTTGAGGGCAACGACTTCCCCCTGCCCAGGCCCGGGAAAGCTGCGCCCACCGCCGCAACCGCCGCCCCGCCGTCCTCCTTTGACATCGCCCGCAAGGAAACCGTGCAGTCCCTCAAGGAACTCCTGGTGTACCGCTACGCCTTCTCGTTCTACCACATTCTCCACCAGAGACTCTGGCCTGACACCTATCCCAAAGTCACGGTGATGAAAGTGAAGGGGCGGGACGATCTTGCTTTAGGGTTTTTAAATAGCTATGTGGCGGTGGCCAAGCGCGACCTCTTACGACGCCGGCGACGATTTCGCCATCAAGCTGGACCGCATCAAGGAGCACCTGGGCGGAATTTTCTTTGTGCCCACCAAGTTTCGGGTTTATTATAATTACTTGGAAGGGAATAAAGGCGCACCCCTTCCCAACGCCCAGTGGGAGTATGTGAAAGCCACGGCCGCCAGGGTCGGGGTCAGGTGCGTCAATCTCACCGGCCCCCTCGTGGAGGAGTCCGGGCGGCTGCTGCCGGAGGGCAAGCTGACCTTCTGGAAGGACGACAGTCACTGGAACCGGTATGGCGTAGCCGTGGCAGCCCGCATGGTGCATAATATTTTAGAGGAGCATTAAAGAGGAGACCGGCGCCTTGATGGACGGGGGGGGACCTTTCCGGAAGGCTCTGATTCTGGTGATCCTGGCGGCTGCCCTGCTCTGGTGCGGCTGCGGCAGGGCCCACCGAAAACCGGCCGTCACCCCCTTGCCACCGCCTCCCCCAGCCGCTCCCGCCACCCTCCGAGGCCTCGGCCCTGGAGCGGGCCCTGGCTGAATATTACCGCTCCCCCTATCGCTCCGGCGGCACCTCCCCGGCCGGCGTTGACTGCTCCGGCCTGGTCATGGGAGCCTTTCAGCGGGTCGGCATGGCCCTCCCCCGCACCGTGGCCCAGCAGTACGATGCCGGCCAGCCCGTTCCCAAAGGCCAGCTGCGCTTCGGCGACGTGGTCTTTTTCAACCGCTACTGCCAGGTCTGGAAGGCCGGTCCTTACATGGCCGCCATGCTGCCCTCGGGCCAGGTGGCCGAGATTTGCCACGACGGCATTTACCTGGGCGACGGGCGCTTCATGCACGCCTCTCCCCGGGGGGTGGAAATCGGCAACTTGAACGACGAGGTCTGGCGCGCCTCCTTCATCGGGGCCCGGCGTTTTTTTCCTGGAGAAGCCCCCTGAATCTGGCGGTTTTCAAAATATCAGGTAAAATAATAAGTTAAGTATCCGGCGGTCATCACCGCCCCGGAGGCGCCGCCAGGCCATGATTCCTCAAGCGGACCGACCCACGGTTCTCCAGGCCTTTGTCCCCAAGGGCCACACCCCGGCCTATCCCTGGATCGGCCTTGGCCTGGGCGCGGGTCTTGCCGTCCTCCTGGCCTACCCCCTGGTCCTGATGATCAACCTGATCCATGACCATTACGCCTATGGCGTCCCCATCAATCTTTTCCACGCCCTCCTCCGGAGCCTGAAACCTCAGCTGTGGCCGCTCATTCTCCTGTACGTCCTGGGCGGCGCCCTGGCCGGGGCCATCTTGGGGCGGATTTTTCAGCGGCTTCACGAAAACCGCCTGCGCCTGGACAACCTGCATCACGAGTTTGAGCTCCAGGTGACGGCCTTAAGGCACCACTACAAGAATCTGGCCCTGGGCATCCAGGGGTTCTCCAATCGCATCAAGCGAAAAATGGTCAGCCTGGAAGAGCACTTCCAGTCCTGCGCCCTGGAGGAGTGCCTCACCTATGGCAAATTCTACCAGGACTTCGACGCCCTCCAGCAAAGCGTCGCCATTCTGGAGGACACCTCCCAGCGCCTGACCCACACCCTGGGCCAGGAACTGCTGTTTCTCCGGGCCCTCACCAGCAACGCGCCGGCCTGTGAACCCCGGGACTTTTACCCCTTCCTGCAACACTGCCTCCAGGACCTCCAGGGGCTGCGTTTCCGGGACAAAAATATCCGGGCGGAGATAAACGGCCTGCCGCCGGGGGAAAAACGGGACAACCTGACGGTGTCATTCGACCCCTATATTATGGAGGTGGTCCTGCAAAATATCCTCACCAACGCCATGAAGAACGCGGACTACCTGCAGATCCGGGTCAGGGAAGGCGTCGACCTGGTACAGGTGGAGGTGAAAGACAACGGCCCGGGCCTGGATATTCCTGAGCTGCAGCGTCAGTTAAAGGTGGCGGGCCGCGGCCGGGACACGGAGAGCACCTACCTGGGCCTCAAGGTGAGCCTGCATCTGTTGGAGAAGTGCCAGGGACGGCTCCTGGCCTTAAGCCCGCCCGGCGAGGGGGCCACCTTTATCATCGAAATCCCCAAGGGGCACCACAGCCTGGCAGCAGCTCCATTGGAAGAGGCCTCGGCGGCCATCCCATCCCCGGGGAACATGAAAGCCCCGCTTTAGGAACGGGTCAGGAAAAGGAGGCAGTTATGGCGCCACAGCGGTGGTGGCAGTTTTTTGTAGTGATGCTTTTGGTGCTCGGGGGCAGCGGCTGGGTCTTCAACCCCTCCGGCGAAGAAGGGCGCGGCATTGTGTGGAATCAATTCCAGACGCAAAAAACCCAGGAGCGGGAAGCCTCCATCGCCCGCCACAACTATTGCCCCACCGGCGGCTGCGTCATCCGCCTGGAGGATGTCAAGCTCAACCCCGTGGAGGTCCCCCCGGGGGCAACCCTCACCCTGACCACCAAATACACCATCCTCACCCCGGAGAACCTGCCCATCCCCGTCACCATTTCCCGGGAAGTCATGTTCCAGGGGAAGTCCCTGGGCCGGGTGAAGGCCATGGACGCCAATGTCAGCAACGGCACCTATAACCAGGACATCAGCTTCACCCTGCCGGCTGACGCCACCCCCGGGGTCTACACCCTGGTAACCCGGGTCAGCACCGGCTACGGCATGGGCCAAAAGGACCTGGAGTTCTACGTGAAGTAGGAGCGGAGGAGGGGACTAAGGATTAAATCCTTACCCCCTCCTCCTCCGCTAAGGACACCCCACTTTCCCCTGGAGGAGGGCTCGGGACCTGTGGTTTTTGGTAGGAACGCCGGCCGGCTGAACGGGCAGGTCTTCTGACTTCCGGATCGTCCTACTCCCTGCGCCTTCCCCAGCAAGGCGTGTGGCCCTGCAGGTTTCGGCCCGGTTACGCGGCGGGACCGTGCCGGTTCGCACCGGCCCTTCCCCCATTGGTTTTCCGTGGGGACCCGTCAGCTTTGCACCTGCATCATGAAAAAATTGTCCTTTCCCATCAAGAAAAAAAATCCCCGCCGGCGCTCTCCTTAGGATAAAATTAGGAAAAAGTAGCCATTTCAGGATCCGTCGTTTGAACCGCCATCCCGGCCCCCATATCAATTACCTGCGCCTCTCCATTACCGACCGCTGCAATCTGAGGTGTCTGTACTGCCTACCCCGCCAGGGCTGGGAGAAACTGCCGTCCCCGGAAATCCTGCGCTACGAGGAGTTTCTGCGCCTGGCCCAGGTGGCGGTGGCGGCGGGCATCCGCAAGGTCCGGGTCACCGGCGGCGAGCCCCTGGTGCGAAAAGGCGTGGTGTATTTCCTGCGACGCCTCAAGAAAGTACCGGGGCTGGAGGAAATTGCCCTCACCACCAACGGCGTGCTCCTGGCCGATATGGCCCCGGACCTGTTCAGGGCGGGTCTGCGGCACCTGAACCTGAGCCTTGACACCCTGAGCGCCGCCCGCTACCGGGAGATCACCGGGGATGACAGCTTCTCCCGGGTGATGGCCGGTCTGAGGCGGGCCTTGGAGCTGGGCTTTCACCCCGTCAAGGTCAACTGCGTGGTCTTAAAGGGCATTAACGACGATGAGCTTTTGGACTTCGCCCTCCTGGCCCGGGACCATCCCCTGCAGGTCCGCTTCATCGAATTTATGCCCACCATTTCCCAGGAGCACTGGGCCCGGCACTTCCTCCCCATGGACGAGGTGCGGCGGCGCCTGGTATCCCTGGGGGTCATGGAGGAGCTGATCGCCGGCCCCACCGCAGGTCCGGCCCATATTCTCAAGCCCCCGGGGTTTCAGGGTACCGTCGGCTTCATCAGCGCCGTCTCGGAGCACCACTGCCAGCGCTGCAACCGCCTGCGCCTCACCGCGGCCGGGAGCCTCCGTCCCTGCCTGTTCTCCCCCGAGGCCGTGGACCTGAAAGGCCCCCTGCGTGCGGGCGCCGATGATGAGCAGTTGCGCGCCCTGTTCCTCCGGGCCATGGCGCTCAAGACCTGCTCGCCCCCCGCCCACCTGCTCAAGCCGGCCCAGGCCCAGGCCCCCATGGCCAGCATCGGCGGCTGAAGTTTTTGCCGATCCGCTCTTAACTTCTCCCTGAACTTGCCATCTAAAAGTGATATATTGTTCAATACTTCGCCAAGTGAGGAGTCGGCCGGCATGAAATTGAGCATTGTTATCCCTGTTTACAATGAAGAAAGCACCCTGGAGGAAATTTTCCGGCGGGTCCAGGCCACCCCCTACACCAAGGAAATCATCGCGGTGGACGACGCCTCCAAGGACAATTCCCGGGGCATCCTGGAGCGCTTGGCCAAGCAATACGACAACCTGAAGGTTTTCTACCACGACAACAACCAGGGCAAAGGCGCCGCGCTGCGCACCGGCTTTGCCCAGGTCACCGGCGACGTGGTCATCATCCAGGACGCCGACCTGGAGTACGACCCCGTGGATTATCCGGTCCTCCTGGACCCCATCCAGCGGGACTTGGCGGACGTGGTTTTCGGCAGCCGCCTCATCGGCTCCCAGCCCCACCGGGTGCTATATTTCTGGCATTACATGGGCAACCGCTGCGTCACCTTCTTGTCCAACATGTTCACCAATCTCAATCTCTCGGATATGGAAGTGGGCTACAAGGTCTTCAAGGCCGAAGTCGTGAAAGACATCGTGATCAAAAGCTGCCGCTTCGGGGTGGAGCCGGAGCTCACCGCCAAGGTGGCCAGGAAGGGCTGCCGCGTCTACGAAGTGCCCATCGGCTATTACGGCCGGGACTACGCCCACGGCAAAAAGATCACCTGGCGGGACGGCATCGCCGCTATCTACCACATCGTGCGCTTCCGCTACTTTGATTGACGAAGGCATCCGCGCCGGGAAAATGACCCAGATCACCCAAGATTTTCCAAACCCGCCCCACCCCGGGCGGCACTGGCTGCTCCGCCTGATCCTCATCCTGTTCGTCTGCCAGCTGGGCTGGCTGGCCTGGCAGCTCCGGGGCGATGTCGCCGACCTGGCCCACCGGAGCTGGACCCGGACCTGGGGCAATGCCATCCGCGAGGAAGACCCCTTTTACCGCTGGGTGGCCGAACTGAACCAGGCCATCCCCCCCGGCATCACCTATGTTTTCCTGGACAATTACGAGGCCGGCAAGGAAGTGGAGGCCCGCTACCATCTCTTCCCCCGGCGGCACCTGCTGCTCCTCCCTGACTCCCCGCCCAGCCTGCTGTTCTATACTTTGAAGCAGAACCAGGTGTCCTACGTTTTCGTGCGGGACCCCAACCAGTCCCCGGGCCCGGGCCTTAAAGCGGCCCTGCAGCTGGGCGCGGCCAAGCAGCTGGACCTCCCCGGCCCCGGCCTGGTCTTCCAGGTCGACGCCAGGCTCATCAAGGGCGGCTTCTATGATTGAGGCCCTTGAGCTCCTGGGGCGCCTGGCGTTGGGGTTGGCCACCCTGCTGGGTCTGGGCTACGTCCTCGCGGCCTCGCTCGTCCCGGGCCTGACCCGCCTGGAGCGCGCCGCGGCCGGCTTCGGCCTGGGGGCCCTGGTCGTCACCCTGTGGATGCTGGCCTTAAGCAGCCTGGGGCTGCATTTCTCCCTGCCCCTCGTCCTGCTGCCGCTCCTGGTCCTGGCGGCCGGGCTGCAGTTTTTTATGACGGTACGGGAGCAGGGGCACCCCGGGGCGGACCTGCCCCCGGCCCCACCGGTGCCGCCCGCCCCTTACGGTGTCTGGGACTGGGTCTTTATCGGCCTGTTGATTGCCCTGTTTCTCTTTGTTATCCCCCGGGCCGTCATGTATCCTGTCTGGGCCTGGGACGCCATTTCCACCTGGGGGTTTAAGGCCAAGGTTTTTTACCAGCGGGGCATCGTGGACCTGGGCGGCTTTGAGGCCCACAACTACTACCCCGACCTGGTGCCCCTGCTCTGCACCTACCTCTATCTCTGGCTGGGCCAGGTGAACGACCACCTGGTAAAATTGGTCTTTCCCCTCTGGGGCGGCGCCTTTCTGGCGCTGCTGTTTGGGATGCTCCGCCGCTTAGGATTAGGGCGCACCCTGGCCCTGGGCCTCACCGCCTTTTTCGCCTTAAACGGCATCACTTTCATCACCCACATGCACATCGTCTACGCCGACCTGTCCCTGACCTACTTCACCCTGGGGGCCGTCGGGTTTCTGTATCTCTGGCTTACCGGGGCCGCCCCGCCCGGCATCCTGCCCCTGGCGGCCCTGTTCTTTGCCGGCCTCCCCTGGAGCAAGTTCGAGGGCCCTCCCCTGGCCGGGACCATCCTCCTGGCCGCGGCCTTGACTCTCCTTTGGCTTAGGCCCCCTCGGCTCACCCGGCGCCTGGCAGCCTTGGCCTGGCCCCTGGCCGGATTTCTCCTGGGTTACCTGCCCTGGCGGCTCTTTACCAGGTTCCACGGCATTGAAACCGGCTCGGACCACATCCTGGGGTTTTACGCCTCACAATTGTTCAAGGCCGCCCCCGCCATGCTCGTTGTCCTGGTGAACCCCACCCTCTTCGGCATCCTGTGGCCCGCCACCGCGGTAGCCCTGGTCTGCTCCGGAAAAAAAATCTTCACCACCCCCAGATTGTTCCTGGCCCTTTTTCTGGCCGGCAATTTCCTGGCCATCCTGCTGGCCTACGCCGTGGCCCCCACCTCCGCCGCCGAATTCCACCTCTACCTCCGGGCCACCATCGACCGCTTGCTCCTGCACCTGACCCCGGCCGCGGCCCTGCTCCTGGGCGAGGGGGTAAAGTTGCTTATGGCGGGTCGCCCCGCTTACGCCCGTGACCTCGGAGCTCCCGCCCCGGAGGCGCCGATCCTCAGCCCTGAAAAATTTTAATCAAAACCTTTTAAGAGACGTATCGGCTTCTTTCTAAGCGTTTTCCCCACGCCGCCAGAAGCCTTTCCTGTGCCACGGCTGAGACTCCGGGTTTTCAAGTTTTTCCTTCCCTAGACTATTTTATTTGTGCTAAATTTAACATGCTGAAGATTTCTGCCCTGCTTCTCTAAATATCAGGAGCAATGCGGGCGCCAGGGTTTAAAAGAATCCACAGGAATCCTGCCGCATGAAAATCATTGGGAACGAACGGGGAACGGCGGCCTGGCTCATAAACCGGCCAATCGGCCCCTTAAGCCAGAAATAAGTTTGATTTCGTCATGGAGGTGACCAAGGGATGAGCACGGCAACCCTCACCCTTAACGGCAAGTCAGTGGACTTCGAGCCCGGACAGACCATCCTGGATGTGGCCCGAAAAAACGGCATATACACCATCCCCACCCTGTGCTACCTGAAAGACACCACGGCCACCGGCTCCTGCCGCATGTGCATGGTGGAGGTGGATGGGGCCAGGACCCTGCTGCCGGCCTGCGCCACGGTGGCCGCTTCCGGGATGGTCATCAAGACCGAGTCCCCCCGGGTGGACGCCGCCAGAAAGACGGTCCTGGAGCTGCTCCTGGCCTCCGGCAACCACAACTGCCTGATCTGCGAGGCCAACGGCGAGTGCGAACTCCAGGCGCTGGCCTACCGCTACGGGGTGCCCACCCCCAGCTTTGCCAATCCCCCGGACACCCCCTACTACTTTGAAGACAACAACAGCATGATCGTCCGGGATTTCTCCAAGTGCATCATGTGCGGCCGCTGTGTCCGGGCCTGCAACGAGCGCCAGGTGAACCAGGCCATCAGCCTCGGCTACCGGGGGTCCCACAACAAGATCGTCGCCAAGGCGGATTACCCCTACATCGACTCGGACTGCGTTTTCTGCGGCGAGTGCGTGCAGGCCTGCCCGGTGGGGGCGCTGCTGGACAAGAACGCCATGCACCAGGGACGCCCCTGGGAACGCCGCACCGTCCGCACCACCTGCCCCTACTGCGGCGTGGGCTGCCAGATCGATATGCACGTCAAGGGCGGGCACCTCATCAAGGCCACCGGGGCCCAGGCCCTCCCCAACGAAGGCCGGCTGTGCGTCAAGGGCCGCTTCGGCATGGGTTTCGTGGAACACCCGGACCGCCTCCAGACCCCGCTTATCCGCAAGAATGGGGAACTTCAGGAAGCCACCTGGGACGAGGCCCTGGGTCTGGTGGCCGCCAAGCTCAAGGACATCAAGGAACAACACGGTCCCGAGAAGATCGGCGGCTGGTGCTCGGCCCGCATCACCAACGAAGAAAATTATCTCATGCAGAAACTCATGCGGGCGGCGCTCGGCACCAACCACGTGGATCACTGTGCCCGCCTCTGACACAGCTCCACGGTGGCCGGTCTGGCCGCGAGTTTCGGTTCCGGGGCGATGACCAATTCCATCGCCGAACTGGAAGACGCCGATTGCATCCTGGTAATCGGCTCCAACACCAACGAAAACCACCCCGTCATTGCGGCCCGTATCAAACGGGCGGCCCGTTTCAAAAACAACGACCTTATTGTCATAGATCCCCGGCGCCACGGGCTGGTGAAGTATGCCAAACTGTGGCTGAGGCAAATCCCGGGCACCGATATCCCCCTCATCAACGGCATGATGCAGGTCATCATCAGTGAGGACCTCTACGACAAGACCTACGTGGCCGAACGCACCGAAAACTTCGAGGCCATGAAAGCCACGGTGGCCAAATACACCCCGGAATACGTCGAGAAGATCAGCGGCGTCCCCGCCGCCGAGCTCATCGCCGCGGCCCGCATGTTCGCCAAAGCCAAGGCCGGCTCCATCGTTTACTGCATGGGCATCACCCAGCACACCGTGGGCACTGACAACGTCAAGTCCCTGGCCAACCTGGCCATGCTCTGCGGCAATATCGGCATTTACGGCGGCGGCGTCAATCCGCTCAGGGGCCAGAACAACGTCCAGGGCGCCTGCGACATGGGCGGCCTCCCCAACGTCTTCTCCGGCTACCAGCCCGTCACCGACGCCGCAGCCCGCCAGAAGATGGAGGCGGCCTGGGGTGTCGCCCCCCTCCCCGATTGGGTAGGGAAAACCATGACCGACATGCTGCCGTCCATCTCCAAAGGCGACATCAAGGCCCTGTACATCATCGGGGAGAACCCGGCCCTCACCGACCCCGACTCCAACCACGCCGTCAAGGAAATGCAGCAACTGGAATTCCTGGTGGTCCAGGATATCTTCCTGACCGAGACCGGCAAACTGGCGGATGTGGTCCTGCCCGCGGCCTCCTTCGCCGAAAAGGACGGCACCTTCGCCAACACCGAGCGCCGGGTGGCCCGGGTGCGCCGGGCGATTCCGCCGGTGGGGCAATCCCGGCCCGACTGGCAGATCATCTGCGACATCTCCCGGCTTTTGGGCTATCCCATGGACTACGAAGATCCCGAAGCGATTTTCGAGGAGATCCGCCAGGTCACCCCGTCCTACGCCGGCATCACCTACCAGCGCCTGGAGGCCGGAGGGTTGCAGTGGCCCTGCCCCACCGTCGACCACCCCGGCACCGTTTATCTTCACAAGGACCGGTTCGCCAAGGGTCTGGGGACGTTCTTCGCCATCGACCACAAGGACCCGGCGGAAATGCCCGACCAGGAATTCCCTTTGTACCTCACCACCGGTCGGGTCCTCTACCAGTACCATTCCGGCACCATGAGCCGGCGGGCCCCGGGCTTGCACGAGAAGGCGCCGGAGTGCCGGCTGGAGTTAGCGCCGGCGGATGCGGTGAAATACGGCCTCGTGGACGGCGACCAGGTGCGCATCCGGTCCCGCCGCGGCGAGATTACCGCCAAGGCCCAGGTATCGGACCGGGCCATCGCGGGCACGGTCTTTCTCCCCTTCCACTTTGCCGAGGCCTCAGCCAACAAACTGACCAACGCCGCGCTCGATCCGGTGTCCAAAATTCCGGAATACAAGGTCTGCGCCGTACAGCTGGAAAAAGCATAAAAACACCCAGGCTCTTCAGGGAGGCTTAACCATGACTCATCATAGCGGATGCTCCTGCCAGACGGCAGCAAACCTAGGACCGGAAGATTGGCAGAAGATTGACGCCATCATCAAGCAGCATCAGGATAAGCCCGGGGCCCTGATGCCCGTTCTGCAGGAGGTGCAGGAGGCGGTGGGCTATCTCCCCCCGGAAGTGCAGGAGCGCATCGCCGCGGGCCTGAACATCCAGGGGAGCGAAGTCTTCGGGGTGATGAGTTTCTACTCCATGTACACCTGGAAGCCCAAGGGCAAATACGTCGTCCGGATGTGCGAATCCCCGCCCTGCCACATCAGCGGCGCCGGCAACATGCTCCAGGCCCTGGAGAGCGAACTGGGCGTCAAGGTGGGGGAGACCACCCCGGACGGCCTGTTCACCCTGGAAAAGACAGCCTGCCTGGGGATCTGCGAGGTGGCCCCGGCCATGCAGATCAACGGCGTGGTGGTGGGGAACCTCACCCCCGACAAAATCAAGCAGGTCCTGGGCGACTACAGGAATGGCAAGGCCGCCGATTACCGGGACCTGCCCTACAGCACCAACGACTACCGCACCTATAAGCAAAGCCCTCACGAGATGGTGCTGCTGGACAATGTCGGGGTTATCGACCCCCAGAAGCTGGACGATTACGTCGCCAAAGGCGGCTACCGCGCGCTCAAAAAAGCGGTGACCACCATGACCCCGGAGCAGGTGGTGGAGGAAGTCAAAACCGCGGGGATCCGCGGCCGGGGCGGCGCCGGGTTCCCGGCCGGCCTGAAATGGTCCTTCACCCGGCCCCTGGCCGCCACCCCCAAGTACGTCATCTGCAACGCCGACGAAGGCGAGCCCGGGACCATCAAGGACCGCTACATCATGGAAGGCGACCCCCAGAAGGTCCTGGAGGGCATGGCCATCGCCGGCTTTGCCGTGGGGGCCGAGAAGGGCTTCATCTACGTGCGGGGCGAATATTACCTCTCCAAGCACCGCCTGAACACCGCCATCGACCAGGCCAGGGCCGCAGGGCTATCTCGGGGAGAAGCTCTTCGGCACGGACTTCTCCTTCGACATCGAAGTCCGCTCCGGGTTCGGCTGCTACATCTGCGGCGAGGAAACCGCGCTCATCGAGTCCATTGAAGGCAAACGCGGCTACCCCCGCATGAAGCCGCCCTTCCCCGGTGTGGCCGGCCTCTGGCAGAGCCCCACCATCGTCAACAACGTCGAGACCCTGGCCTCGGTCCCGGCCATCATCAACAAGGGCGGGGCCTGGTACAAGGGCCTGGGCACGGCGGACACCACCGGCACCAAGATTTACCAGATCATCGGGCACGTCAAGACCCCCCAGGTCGTCGAGGTCCCGGCGGGCATCACCCTGCGGGAGCTGATCGACACTTACGGGGGTGGCTTAAAAGACGGGTCCACCTTCAAGATGTGCCAGACCGGCGGCGCCTCCGCGGGCATCGTCACCGCCCAGGCTCTGGACACCCCCATCGATTACGGCTCCATGTCCAAAGTCGGCGGGGCGCTGGGCTCCGGCACCATGCTGGTCATGGACGAGAGCGTGTGCGCGGTGGACTTCATCCGCTCCGTGGCCGTGTTCTTCGCCCACGAGTCCTGCGGCCAGTGCACCCCCTGCCGGGAAGGCACCCCCCAGATCTTAAGGACCATCACCCGCATCTGTAATGGTCAGGGCACCATGGCGGACCTGGAGTTCATGGAGCGCCTGGCCGCCACCATGATGGACGCCTCCTTCTGCCCCCTGGGCCAGACCGCGCCGTCGCCCATGCTGAGCGCGCTCAAGAATTTCCGCCAGGAGTTCGAGGAGCACATCAACGACAAGAAATGCCGGGCCGGGGTCTGCAAGCTCGGATGAAAGAGAGGTTGTTGGGGAGGAGGCTAAGGGCCAGAAGCCCTTACCCCTCCCCAACCCCTCCCCCAATCCCATAATCAAAGTGGGGTGGACCAGACAGTTTGGCCACCCCACTTTTTTGCCATGTATCTCTCTTGCCCTACCTTACACTACCGAATTGCCATTATGTAGGGGCACGGCTTGCCGTGCCCGGGCGCAGGCTGAAGCCTGCGGCTACATTTCGATAACATGTCCGCCCGCACACCTGGGCCGACACACGGGTCGGCCCCTACAGGCTGAAGGTAAAGGAAGTTGCTGCGGGATCTTTAACTCCCTCTCCCCCTGGGAGAGGGTTGGGGTGAGGGGAGATTATTTCAGTCCCTTTTGGGAGGACCCTTTTCCCGCCGGCTGGGGAGCTGATTCAGGCTGATCAAAAAGCGCGCCACCGCCCAGCCTCAGCCGCCCGCCCCAGTGCTCCAGGCCGTAAACCCCGGACACCAGGAGCAGGGCCAACCCCAGGAGGCTGGCTGGCGACCCCTCCCCCAGCCCAGCTAAGATGAGCTTACTTACCACAAAGGCAATAAACAGGCGGACGGCAAAGCCGAAGACGGTTTTTAGGTTCACGGGATGCGGCCCAAAGGTGGCAAAGAAGTGGTCTTAGAAATGCATGCAGGGCGGTAAGAGAGAAACGCCCGGATTAAAAGCGTCTCTCCCTTACACTGCGGATGGTTCTAAAGAGAGGTAGTCCTTATTCCTCTTCTTCCTGGGGCTTGAGGTGCTCGGGGATGATGGCCATCTTGATGAGCAGGGGCTTTAAGAAGCTCCAGCGGATCCCCAGCTCGTACACCTCTTCCAGGTCCCGGATGGCGTCCCAGCAGTTGTGGCAGGGGGCGATGACCAGCTTGGCGCCGGTGGCCAGGATCTGGTCCCGCTTGACCTTCAGGCCCATGTTCCTCTGCTCCCGGTAGCGCCCGATGCCGTTCAGGCCGCCGCCGCCGCCGCAACAGAAGTTGTATTCCTTCTTGGGGGTCATCTCCACGAAGTAGCCGGGCTCCACCAGGTAGCTCATGATCTCCCGGGTGATGTCTTTTAAGCCGTAGTTGCGCACATAGTTGCAGGAGTCCTGCAGGGTGACCATCTCCTTGATGCGCTTGTCCGGGTCGATCTTGATCTTGCCGGTGCGCAGGGCCTCCGCCACCCACTCGGTGTAGTGCAGGTATGGCGCCGGCGGCAGGCCAGATTCCCGGCCCACCCAGTAAGGCCCTTCAATCACCGTGGCGCGGTGGGCGTGGCCGCATTCCGTGCCCATGACCCGCTTGGGCCGGAGGCGCTCGATGGACTCGTAGACGCCTTTGACCTGCATCTGGCAGGCTTCCCAGTCCCCGGCGAACATGGCCAGCGAAGTCTGCTCCCAGCCGTTGCTGGCCACCGTCCAGTTTTCCCCGGCGATATGAAAGAGAATGGCGGCCTCGGCGATGTCTTCCGGGTAATGCTTGGGCTCCCGGGCGTTGACGGTGTAGAGGATGTCGGCATCCTCTTTGTCCACCGGGATTTCCAGGCCCGGCCACTCGTCCTGCTGCTCGTCGGCCATCCACTCGCAGGTCTCCACCCAGTCCTCGGAGGTCACGTCCATCTGGGCCCGGTAGACCCGGTGCATGCCGGAGCCGATCTTGAGCTCCCAGGGCACGAAACCCTGAGAATAACACAGGCCCCTGAGATAACCGAACATGACGCCCATGTCGATGCCGTAGGGGCAGAAGGTGCCGCAGCGGTTGCAGCAGGTGCACTTGGCCCAGGCCACGTCCATGCAGTAGCGCATGTGCTCGTTGGTGACGTTGCCGTTCTTCTTGACGATTTCCCCCAGGGTGGACTGAATCTTATAAGCCGGCACCTGGGTGGGGTCCCGGCGGTTGGCCAGGTAAAAAAAGCAGGTGTCGGCGCAATACCCGCAATGGGCGCACATTTCCAGCCAGGTGCGCAGGCGGGATTTCAGGGTCGCTTTGAGGGAGTTCTGCAGCTTTTCCACATCAACGTCGATCTGCTCCATTTCCTGATAGTATTTACTGCCGCGGGTGTCGCCGAGGAGCGCATCGAGTTGCTCTTTGGTATTGACCGGTACTTTATTGCAGAGAATTCCTTCGGGCATGTTCTTGCTCCCTTATGTAAAACTTGGCTTCCTGTGGTCGCCTAAGTGTATATACATAATATAGTACTTATTTCTTACCAGGCAAACCCGCCCTTGGCCTTCCAGGCACGCTTGATGCCGAAGTCCATGCCGAGCTGGCCCCGGGAGAGGAAGAAGCCCACGATGTGGCTGAGCTTGGTGAACGGGATGGCGATGAGCAAGGCCTCGCTGCTGAGGATGTGGGCATAGAGCCAGAAGGTGTAGTCCCCCATCTGGTGCACCGCCGCGAAACCCGTGACAAACGGGGTCACGGTGATGAGCAGGAGGAAGTAATCATAAAAGGTGGTGAGGATGCGCACTTCCGGGAGGGCAAAACGCCGTACCGCGATCATGACCACAGTGACGATGACCGCGATGGTGAGGACGTCCGCCAGGCCCATGGAGATGGTGGGCCACCAGGTGATGCCCCAGCGTTCCCGGAGGATGATCACATGCCCGGCCAGAAACAGCGGCGTCACCACCAGCCCGATATGGAAGATATAAAAAATTATGGTGTACAGGGGCTTACTGCGCCAACCCTCGGAGTAGTAAGGCACCAGCCAGTGGACGATGGACCGGAAGGCGCCTACAGCCCCCTGACCGATGTGGGCCCGGTAGGCGACGCGGTCCAGGCGCCAGTCCAGGCCGCGGATATACAGGACGACCCGGGCTCCCAGCCCCACGAAGAAGATCCCGAAGGAGAGCCACAGCAGGGGTCCGGTGATGAACTGATACATAATCGACTCCTTGGTGAGGCCGCCCAAGCGGCCCGCTGCTCTATTTGATGAAGGTCTCGTCGTCCCTGCCGGTGATGAACAGCCAGAAACCCACAATGGCCAGGAGGGACGCCCCCATCAGGTAGTAAGCGGCGCCCTTGGTGAACAGCAGGAAATCCTGCAGCGTGTAGAAAATGTTTTCCATGGTTCCTTCCTCAGTGCCCGAAACCTTGGGGATGGGGTTTTACCGGGTGCTCGTGGAGCTCCACCGGGGCGTGTTCCGCAAACCGCTCGTCCTCGTAAAAGATGGGCATGTAGGTGGAAATGAAGCGGAAGATCAGGAGCCCGACGGTGACGATGAAAAGCGACAGGGCGATCTCCATCCAGCTGGGGAAATAGCGGTCGGCCGGGGCCAGCTGCCAGTTGAAGGCCACCAGGGACACGTTGAAGCGGTTCAGCACGATGCCCAGGACGGTGAGGACCGAGGTCCACTTGATCAGCGCCAGTTTGCGCTCCCGGACGCCCATGGCAAAAAGGATA
Source organism: uncultured delta proteobacterium (assembly GCA_963773285.1). GTDB lineage: Bacteria > Desulfobacterota > Desulfobaccia > Desulfobaccales > 0-14-0-80-60-11 > JBGSLA01. The sequence continues at coordinate 132,600 of CAVZAM010000018.1, read as the reverse complement.
GCCGGCAGGAGCACGAACCCCAGGAGCTCAAACAGAAACCAGGCGCCGTAACCGGTGAACAGGTACTTCCAGTTGTTGTCCAGGGCCAGCCCCACCACCTTGATGCAGAAATAGCCCATCAGGACCAGGGCCGCACCTTTGGCGAATCCCAGGACAACACCGTCGTGTTCGCGGCGATACGCGGCGTCCATCTTGTCGTGCATGTAGTGGTGGGACAGCGTCCCCTCGAAAATCACCATGGACAGGCCCGCGGCGATGCTGGAGACGAAGAAGAATACCGGGAGATAGGCCGAATACCACAGCGGGTGCAGCTTCGAGGGGGCGATGAGGTAGAGGGCCCCCAGCGAGCTCTGATGCATGGTGGACAGCACCACCCCGAAGATGGTCAGGGCCAGGGTCATCCTGACGATGGTGTCCCGGGGCTTCCTGATGCCCAGCCATTCCAGGGCCGCCGGCACCCACTCGACGAACAGGGTGACGAGATAGAGAAAGACGCACAGGCCCACTTCGAAGAGCACCGAGGTGGTGCCGGACTGCACGAAGATGGGGTACGGCAGACGCCAGGGGCGGCCCACGTCGTAATGCAGGGCCAGGACCACCAGGGAGTAGCCCAGAAACGCGGTGAGGATGGCCGGCCGCACCGCCGAGTGGTAGCGCTTCAGGCCGAAGACGTAGCAGGCCGCCGAAGTGGTGTAGCCGCCGGCAGCCAGGGCCACGCCGCACAGCAGGTCAAAGGAGATCCAGATGCCCCAGGGGTTGTTGTCCGAGAGATTGGTGACCCCGGCGAGCCCCTTGGTGAAGCGCAGGTACGTCACGATGAGGCCCAAAAACAGAATGATGCCCACCACGACGTTGAACGGCGTGAACAGCGTCTTTTTGTCAATGCCTACTCGGGTTACTTCGGCGGACATGTTATTCGCCCTCCCCGGCCGGAGCCTTGGCGGCCTCTTCCAGAGCCTTTTTGACTTCCTGCTCGATGGCCTTCTTGGTGTCGGCATCAGCCTTGGCCAGGGCCTTGTCCAGACTTTCCTTGGCCTCCGCCTTGGCCCGGGCCAGGGCCGTCGCCACCGCCGCCTGCTTCTCCTGGTCCGCCACCTCGTCCTTGCGCTTGTTCACCGCGTAAATGCCCAGCAGCAGCACCGGCCACAGGCCAGCCACCAGGGGCACGGCCGCCAGGGCCCCGGAAGTCAGTTCGGGGGCCGGGGTGACGCCCAGGTCTTCCCGCATGCCGATATTCCGGAAGGGCACGCCGGAGAGATAGAGCCAGCTCGTGCCGCCCATTTCATGCTCGCCGTAAAGGTGATTGAGGTAACGGTTCGGAAACTCGCTGATGCGGGAGCGGGCAATGTTGACGAGATCGGTGCGTTTGCCGTAGACCAGGGCCTCCACCGGGCAGGCGCCCACGCAGCCGGGCACGGTGAGCTGCCCCGAAGTGATCTGGGGGTTGCACAGGGTGCACTTCATGATCCGGGGGGTCAGGACCTGGTCGTACTCGAAAGTGGGTATGTTGAAGGGGCAGGCAATCATGCAGTAGCGGCAGCCTACGCACACCGAGGCGTCCCAGACGACCCCGCCCTGGGGCGTCTTGGTGAAGGCCTTGACGAAGCAGGCCGAGGCGCAGGCCGGCTCCAGGCAGTGCTGGCACTGGTCCTTGCGGAAGACGGCCCCCGCCACCCCCGGGATGTGGTCGTAGCGGTTCACCACGGTATACGTCCAGGCATGGGTCCGGCGCTTTTTGTCCAGGACGCTCAGGTCGTCAAAGGGCTCGGGCGGCGGCGGCAGGTTGTTGACCTTGTTACAACCGGCCTCGCACCGGCGGCAGCCGATGCAGCGGGTGGCATCGAAGAGCACCCCGAAACTCTCGGGATAGCCCTCGAAATGCTTGTTCCCCGCGGCATGGGCGGCCTTGCCCAGGACGGCGCTTATCCCTCCGGCTCCCAGCAGGCCCAGAAACGTTCTTCGTAACATGGAGATACTCCTTATTTTACAGCCCTAAGCCGGTTACTTCTTCTCCTTGTGACACTCGGTACAGGCCGTGGCCACCGGCTTCACTGCCATGTCCTTGTGGCAACTCATGCACTGGCCGTGCTGGGCCGCCAGCAGCCCCGGACGGTTCGCCTCCCTGGGGTCGAAGCTCGCCCGGCCGACGATGTTCTTGTGGCAGCTGACGCAGGCTGGCGGCGTCTTCGAGAGCGGGCTGTTGTGGTGGCAGCCCTGGCACATGGTCCCGGGATCGCTGTGAAAATAATTGGCCAGCGGACTGTCCTTCATGCCCTTCATGAGTTCCAGGACATGCTCCCGGTGTTTCAGCTCCGACGGCAGATACTTGTCGGAGAGCTCTTTGATCGTCACCTTCTCCGGGATGTCGTTCACGGCGTAGGTGCCGGGATTCATGGCGCGGCCCTTGAGCATATTCTCAGCCAGGGCATTCTTGGCCTCTTTGGTTAACCCCGCCACCTGGGCTGCCGTCTCGGACGGCAGGTGGCACAGTTTGCAGGCCGCTTTCTGCGGTTGCCCGGTCTCCACGATGTCGTGGTGGCAGCCGGCACAGTTCGGCTTGGCCTGCTTGGCCGCGTGGCAGCCCACGCAGCTGAATTTCCCGGACTTGAGGTGCATGGCCTGCTCAAAGGTCACCAAGCCGCCTTCCTTGGTCCCTCCCAAAGTGTGGCACTTGTCGCAGGCCTCCATGCCGGCATGGTGGCAGGCCTGGCAGGAATCGCTGTACTTTTCATGGGCTTTGTGGTCGAAGGGCACGGGAGTCTCGGTTACGGATTTGGCGCCCTTCTCTTCCCCGGGCTTCACATTATAGGTGATGAGGACCGCATCCGGCTGCCCCCGCATGAGCCGCGGCACTTCATGGTTCGGCAGCTTGGCCACCGCCTCCTGGTTCCGCTTGGCTACCTGAGCCAGGCCTTTGGCCCCGTGGCAATCCTCACAGCGGACAGGAACCGGTTCCTTCACACCCTTCTTGGCCAGATCCAGATGGCAGAGCACGCACTGCCGGTGCGCCGCCTGCTGAAGACTTTCGACGCGGTCCTTTTCCTTGTCCAGGTGACAGACGCGGCAACTGCTTTCCTTGCCCTTGGCATAAAAGGTTTGCTTCTTGTCCTTGTCATATTCGTGGTGGCAGACGCCGCAGTTATCCTTGTAGTCTTTGTAGGCGGGGATGTCCTTTGATGCCTCGTGCCGGTAGTGCAGCACCTTCCCCAGACTGGCGTCAAGCCGCACGGCCGGGGCCGGCTTGGCGTTGTGACAGTCCCGGCAGAACCCGTCCAACGGGACCGGACTCTTTTCCCGCTGCCACATCCTTTTGATGGCAGCCGATGCAGTTGGCATGATAAATGTCTTTAATGGCCGCGGGGTCCGTGGCCTTGGTGCGCATGTAGGCCAGGGAGAGCTTGCCGTTCTCCGTCAGGTGGCAGACCTCGCAGCCCTTTTTCTCCTTGGCCAGGGCGTCGGTGTGCTTGTCGTGGGAGAACGTGGACGGCGGCAGCTCAAGCTTTCCCCGGGCGGCCAGGGAGTCGATGATGATGAGGTCCGGCCGCGCCGCCCCGGGCGCTTGCACCGGCTCCTTCTCCCCCTGGGCCTGAAGACTCATAAGGGAAGTGGCCACCATCACCAACAGGAATCCGGCCCAGTGAAGTAGTGGTTTTCCTTTCTCCATAACCTCAACCCCGATCCTTAGCTGATATGCAGGCTGCTGAAAAACCCCCTTTGCAGGGGCTGGTGGATCTGTGAGAAAAAATTCACAATTCGGTGTTTAAAAAAACGACATTGCTGCCGCGCTCGCTTCCCCTCACCGCCTGCAACGGCGGCACTTTTTATGGTTGGTTTTTCCGGAGAAAAATAGCAATAGTGTAGAATTGCTGTCCATAATAGCACAATTCCTGGCTCTGTCAAAAAAAATCTCGGTGTCTGACTTTGAAAAAAATGTTGTGTTGGAAAAACATACACAAAAAACGGCGGACGCCCGGGGCACCGCCGTTTTTCGTGGCCACAAGAAGAAGTTGCCCTTATTCCTTGGCGGCTTTTTCTTCCTTCTTGCCGCCCTTCACCAACTCGGGCTCGGCGGGTGTTTCTGCTGGCGCAACTTCAGCGACCACCTCCTCGGCCCTGGCCGCGGCGACCGAGACGATCACGTCATCCGGGTCGGACAAAATTTCCACCTGGTCGGAGAGCTTGAGGTCACGCACGTGAATGCTGTCGCCGGGCTCCTGCAAGCCGGAGATGTCCACCACCACCCGCTCCGGCAGATCCTGGGGCAGGCACTCCACCTCCAGTTGGGTGACGCCGTGCACAATAGTGGCCTCGAAATTTTTCACGGCGGGCGCGGTGCCGCGCAGCTCGATGCCCACCCTGGCATGGGTCTTTTCGGTCAGGGACAGGGCCTGGAAATCCAGGTGGATCAACTGGTGCTTCACGGGATGGCGCTGCTTGGCCCGCACCAGGGTTGGGTATTCTGTGCCATCGAGGCTTATGGTCACCAGGCTGGAGGACGTCAGCCGGGACAGCTTGAGGGTGGTTTCATGGGCGTCCAGCAGGATGGAAGTAGCCTCGGTGTGGCGGCCGTAAAGAACCGCCGGCAATTTCCCGGCCCGGCGCAGGGCCCCCACTTGTTTGCCTAAGACGTCGCGTTTGGTAGCCATGAGAACAACTTTTTCCAAAATCAGTCCACTCCTTTTCCACACATCAAAGTTTCAAATTACATCAAAGTTTCAAATTTTCCCGGCTGAGGGCCTGGCAGAGAGGGCGGAAGATTATGCCCCCGGCCCCTTCTCAGCAAACCTAACTAGCGGAAAATAGCCTGGCCGTGCACCCTTCTTCGGGTCCGCTGCAGGCAGGTAGGCCAACCAGGGGGTGAAGGATTAGCAACCGCCACGACACAGCCGGCCCGGCTTACCGCTGCTTCCTTCCGGACCTGACGGGGTTCGCCACCGTCTGTTGCGTGGGAGCCAATCTGCCCTTCTGGCCGCCGTCCCTGTCTGTGCTGCAACCCTCGTGGAGGGAGTTCAACCCCGCATAAGCGGATTTCGGGTTACAGGGCACCGCTAGCTCCCCGTCTAGCACGACCAGGTATCAAATTATATCAGCTGTCGACGAGTTCTCCCAGCTCTTTGCCCACTTTGAAAAAGGGAAGCTTCTTCCCCCCTACTTCAATAATGTCCCCGGTTTTGGGATTTCTGCCCTTGTAGCCATTGTAGAACTTGACCTTGAAGCTCCCGAAGCCCCGGATTTCAATGCGCTCGTTTTTTACCAGAGCCTCGGCCATGTTCTCGAAAATCGCGTTTACCACCATCTCCGCTTTCTTCAAGGTGAGGTTCTCATCTTTGGCCAAGGCTTCAATGAGCTGGGATTTGTTCATGGAGCGCATCTCCTCTGGGAATTAATCCGGGGGCTCCCGGGGTTTGGCCCGGGCAGCGGGCTAATTGTTTGAATAATATACAAAAAGAAAGATTGACGGTAAAGAAAAAAATGGCGGACGGAAAAATAGCGGCCGAGTACTTCTGGCACGATTTGGACATAATATAATCCTCAAATACAAAAATACCAATGGATGGATTAAGAGGCCAGCGGGTGTGTGCCAACCTCTGGCGACCTCCGTGAAAAAAGCCTGTTCACCCCGGTATCAGCATGGTAAGGTATGGGCGCAGTCATGCACTGGGGGAGAATGCATGCACCGGGCGGCCAAGCTCACGCCTGCGGGCCATGGACCCTCTAAAATCGGGCAAGATTGGAACTCCACTTATGCCGTCTGCCATCCAGGTGCAGGAAGAGCACCTCTGTGTCATCTCTGATCTTCATATGGGTAATCCCATTTTTCGAAAAAACCATAGCCTGGCCAATTTTTTGGGCCATCTCGCCAAAAATGGCACCAGCCTCTGTGTCAACGGCGACGGTATGGACCTGTTGCAGTTCTCCATCCCGAAATTTGCCAAGGATGTTCTGGAAACCTTTAAAAGTATCAAGGACTTCTTTCGCAGCGGCACCAACGAAATGTATTACGTCCTGGGCAACCACGATGTTTTCTTAAAAACGTTTTTGGAGGAATCCGGCATCTTTCCGGTGGTCTCGAGCCTGGAAGTCGTGTCCGGAGACAAACGCATCCATATCGAACACGGCCATCTCCACGACCACCTCTTCCGGAATTACCCCAGGATTTATATCAAGATGGCCAGATTCTTTGGAAAATTCATCAAAATTTACCCGGAACTGTTTTATCTCTATTTTAAAATTGAGTGGCTCATGGACTGTCTGGCTTTTGGATTTAAAAACAAGAACTTTCGAGGCTCTGCCGCTTCGGCGCAGCAGAACCCGAAATATCTCCAGGCCGCCCGGGAGATCTTGTCACGGGGCTTTGATATCGTCATTTTTGGCCACAGTCACCGGCATGGCCTGCATGTCCTGGAGGACGGCAAGATTTACGCCAATGCCGGCACCTGGACCACCCGCTCGCAGCCACTTCCTGGAGATTTTCAAGGGCTCCATCAGTCTCAAGGAATGGCACTGAAATTCTGTTCCCTTCCCCGGTTTTCCCGACAGCAGCCCCAGAAAAAAGCCGGGCCCTTAAGACCCGGCTCTGTTTCAGGTTTTTGTTTTATAAGTTAACAGCCGCAGCCGCCCTTCCCTGGGGTTGAGGAGCAGGAAGAGGCGCAGGAGCAGGAAGATTCCTCCGGCGTGGAGGAGCAGGAGCAGGATGCCTGGACCTGGGTGGGGGCGTTGCTGATCCCCACCAGCTTGACGGTGAATTCCAGGTCCTTGCCCGCCAGCGGATGGTTGAAGTCCACCGTGATGTTGCTGTCGCCCTGGGCCACGACCCTGCCGGGCACCGGGCCCTGGGGGGACTTGAACCACAGTTCCTGGCCTTCCGTGACTTCCTGGTCGCCCAGCATGTCCTTGGGGAATTCCCTTCTTAAGTCATCCCGCACCGGACCATAGGCGTCCTGGGAATTGATGACGACCTGCTTTTCCTGATCTATCTCCATATCCTGTACGGCCTGGTCGAAACCGGGGATAACCTGGCCGCCCCCCACCTGAAACTCCAGGGGTTCCCGGCCTTCGGAAGTGTCAAAGACGGTGCCGTCCGCCAGCTTGCCGGTGTAGTGCACCTGGGCGAACTGCCCGGATTGAATCTTATCCATGAGATCTTGCCCTCCTGATAGGCTCCACCTGGCCGGAAGTCGGCCTTTCAAAAATTGAAATCAGCGCGGGGGCAAGCTTCAGGGCAAGCCCCCGGCGCTGAGGTGGTTTGTCTAAGTAATGTATTACGTTAACTATAACATAATAACTGGAAGCGGGCAGAAAAAGAGCCCCTTGAAAGAAAAGTTAGCCGAAAAGACTGGAAGCCGACGAGGGCTGCGTCATATCATGGGCCTTCCGAGGGCGGCTTGCCGTTTGCTGCCCTCCCCTGTTGGCCGCCTGCCGCCAGGCGGGTGCGCACGTACCAGTCGATCTGGCGGCACATGCCCTTGATCACCTGGGTCTCCCGGGCCAGCAGGCCGTGGCGGCCAAAGAGGCGGCGCACGTTCAGCATCCAGTGCTCCGGGTTCTGCTCATCGATGTAGTCGATCTTCACCAGGGTCTCCTGGAGCATGGCATACATGGTTTCAAGCTCGTGGGTGGTGGCCAGCCGGGGCTGATAGCGGGGGCTGTCGGTGCGGGCCGTACTCAACTCATAGGCCATGACCATCACTGCCTGGGCGAGGTTCAGGGAGGTGCACGCCGCGGTGGGGATGGTCACCAGGGCGTGGCACAGGGGCAGCTCCCGGTTGGTGAGGCCGTAATTTTCCGGGCCGAACAGCAGGGCGATCTGGTTGTGGCGGGACAGGTCGATGAGGCGGTGGGCCATCTCCCGGGGGCTCCTGAGCTCTTTTCTGATGCCCCCCAGGCGGGCGGTGGTCCCCACCACATACTGGAACGGCCCCAGGGCCTGGGCCAGGTCCCCGTGAACCACCATGCTGTCCAGGAGGTGGGCGGCGGCCTGGGTGGCCACGATGCGGGCCTGCTTCAGGTCCAGGGAGTGGGGCTCTACCAGGTGCAGGCGCTCTATGCCCATGTTGCAGGCCGCCCGGGCCGCGGCCCCGACGTTTTCCGGGATCTGCGGCCGAAACAGCACGATGGCGACGTTGTCGAGGTTTACCCGCCCGGCCTCGCTGGATTTTTTTGGACGTTGCGTTTGCATGAGGCTCTCAGCCTTATCAATGGGATTTAGTGCTTATGAACCAGGTATGATACGAACTTTGCACTCAGATCTTGGACCGGGTCCCTTGACGGCGGTTCAAGACTCTTCAGCCGTGAATATATCCCGAAGAATCTTCTTCCACTTGGTTAAGAGCTTGACTAAGATTCGACTCCGGCATATTTTTTCATTTGCGCATCATGCCACTTTGAGACCAGCAACAGTGCAAGTATCGAGCCGATTAAACACATCAGCATGTCCGACTGTGTGTCCCAGATATCCCCTTGCGTCCCAAGGAATGAGTCTCCTGCAGAGCCTGTTGCAGCTGACACGCCCCACTCAACAATCTCATATGCCGCGCTGGTGCCTAAAATAGCCAGGATAAGTATCGCCGGCAGCCAGCCTTTTTTTGCCACAACTTTTTTCCTGATAAGTATTTCCCTGGCAATCAAAACGGGGACAAAACCTTGCATTAAGTGGCCAAGTTTATCATAGTTGTTCCGCTTCCACCCAAAGACTGGCTTTAACCATTCAAAGAGCGGCACCTCTGCATAAGTGTAATGCCCGCCGACCATGAGCACGATCATGTGCAGGCAGATGAGCCAATAGACCAGCGGAGTAAAAGTAAACCGTCTGTAAGTGCATGCGAGGATTGCCAAGCCGATAATTGCAGGAAGCACTTCAAGAAACCAGGTAAAGTAATCATGAGGGTGTATTGCCGACCAGATAAAAACTGCCAGGACCGAGGCAAGCCAAAATATGAGAAGTTTGCGGTTGATTTGCATTTTTATCGCCCAGACAGAGTATTTTAATAGAAATTTTGCCATACCTGCCCCTCGAAACCCAAATACCTTTATGGCGGACTTAAAAACCCCGGTCCGGCGCTAACCGATGCTCAGCCAGGGGAAAAGCCGGGGCCACCTGGACATACCGGCCTTGGGGCGTGGTAAGAATCCATTAAATCTGCCGTTTTTTCTCTCCAGATAAAGTATCCTGCCTAATACTTGCCCCAGTTCTTTATCATAATTAATCTATACATAACAAAAACAGGGAAATCGAAAAACCCGGGCTTTTGGCATATACTCCCAGGGAGGCCCCGGCCTTCCTCTGTTTGTGGTATGAACACATTTTTCCCGGGGACGACACGGCCCGCCTCGCCCCGATGCCGCGGGAGGAGCCATGCATATCGACAGCTATGAATTCGGCCACATGGTGATTGACGGGGTTTCCTACCGGCAGGACCTCCTCATCTGGTCGGGACACATCAAGAGCGACTGGTGGCGCCAGGAATCACACCTCCTGCGGGCGGACGATATTCAGGAAGTCCTGGCGGCCCGGCCCGAAGTCCTGGTGGTGGGCAAGGGTGACACCGGCAACATGCAGGTGGACCAGGCCCTGGCCGCCCTCCTGAAGGACCGGGGCATCGACCTGGTGGCCGTCCCCACCAAAGAGGCCAGCCGGATTTTCAACTCGCTCGCCGGCCAACGCCGCCTGGCCGCGGCCTTGCACCTGACGTGTTGATTATGAGATTGTGGGGGGAGGGCCAGGGAGCAGTGGCTCCCTGCCCTCCCCCCACACCCCCCTCCCAACCCTTTGAGTTGTGGCTGGGGCCGAGGACATTGGTTTTCGGCCCCAGCCACAATTTCTTAAAAACTTAAGGGATTGGGGGAGGGGGTAAGGGCCCACCGGCCCTTAGCCCCCTCCCCCACAAACCATTGCGGAGGACATGTGCACAATTTCCAGGTGATTGACAGCCACCTGCACTGCGGCCGCCAGAACGTCTCCTGGCTGTGGGAGGACCTGCGCCCGCTCCTTTTGGCGGCGGGTATCAGGGGGGCAGCCCTCATCGCGCCGGTGGTTCTTCTACGATTATACCCGCAACCAGGACAGGAGATAGGTCTTGACTGATAACCGGCCCCCAGGCACTGGCGAGGTGCGCATCCTGGCCCTGGACGTGGGGAGAAAACGCATCGGCCTGGCGGTGAGCGATCCTTTGGGCTTCACCGCCCAGGGCCTGGGGGTCCTGGAGCGCCGGGATTGGGACCGGGACCTGGCCCGGCTGGTGGACATTGCCCGCCCCTACCGGGTGCAGGAAATCCTGGTGGGTATCCCCCGGCACATGGACGGCCGCCTGGGGGAGCAGGCCGAAGAAAACCTGGCCCTGGCCCAGGCCCTGGGGGAGGCTGTGGAGGCCAGGGTAGTCACCTGGGACGAGCGCCTGACCACCGTGGAGGCCGAGCGCCTGCTCATCCAGGCGGACCTGAGCCGCAAAAAACGCCGCCGGGTGGTGGACCAGGTGGCCGCCAGCATCATCCTGCAGGGCTACCTGGACGGCCGCCCCGGGGGGGACCGGGAAGTGTGAAAAAGCTGGCCTTGATAAGTCTTTTTGCCTGTTTGCTGGCAGGCGGTTGTGGGGCGGGCCGCACCGGGACCGCGCCCAGGTCCCGGGCCGAACAGAATCAGCAGGTGTACGAGCTTTACCGGCAATACATGGAGGCGACGAACCAGGAGCGCCAGGAAGCCGGCCTTTCCCCCCTGACGATCCGGTCTTACGAAGAATTCCGGCGGTCTCCCGGTGCAGATTGATCCAGGAAAACCTTTTTGGTACCGCATAGCTCACCCCTTCCGTACCAAATCCACCCCTGATACGCTCCTCCTTCTCCACTAAAGTTCAGAATAAAGGCCCCATTCCAGCCAGTATCCCCACCCGTCCACGCATGGGCTAACCCCCTTTTTTCACGCCCGATCCCCGGCATTTGTGAAACTTTTCTTTTGATTTTTTTTGCTTGACAATTCCCTAAGGAAAGCCGTATTTTCAATCTCAGTGGTAGAAAGTGGGATTTGGTGGTAAATGATGGTAGCGAATGGGGCGTGGGTCCATGTTTAAGGGCAGATCCTTCCACACCATGGACAACAAAGGCCGGGTCAGCATCCCCGTGCGCTACCGGGATATCTTGCAGGAAAGCCAGGATAACCAGCTTGTTCTCACCAACTGGGAAGGTTACATCCTGGCTTTCCCCCAGGCCGAATGGGAGAGGGTGGAGCACGATCTGGTGAAATTGGACCGATTCACCAAGGCCAACCGTGATTTTCTCCGCCACATAGTTTCCGGGGCGGAGGAATGTCCCCTGGACAAACAGGGGCGCATCCTCATCCCCCAGACTTTAAGGGAATACGCCAAGCTGGACCGGGAAGTGACCATCATCGGCATGGTCAGCAACTTTGAAATTTGGGACCGGGAACGCTACGAAGCCCACCGCATACGGGCCGAAGAAAGCCTGGACGAGGGCGTTCTCAACCGGGTGCTCAGTCAGCCGCCGGTCATTTAATCAAACCTGCCACCAACAAAGGATTGTTGCCAGGGGAGCAGGTTCATGGAGGAACTCTTTTTCTTGAGGTAACGTGGACCACAATCCGGTACATCAGCCGGTTATGGTAAGGGAGGTGTTGGCGGGCCTGGGGCTTAGGTCCAACCGCCTGTACGTGGATGGCACTTTGGGCGAGGGGGGACATGCCGTGGCCATCCTGTCACGGATCGCTGGAGTGGGGGAGCTCTGGGGATTCGACCGGGACCCGAGGGTCCTTGAGACGGCAGCCGCGCGGTTAGCCCCCTTCACCTCCCATTTTCGTCTGTTTCACAGTTCTTACGGTCAGGTGGGGAGAATCCTGGAAGAAGCCGGTCGTCGTGTGGCGGCCGGCATCCTCCTGGATCTGGGCCTGTCCAGTTTCTCACTGCAGTCATCCGGCCGGGGGTTCAGTTTTCAGCAGGACGAACCTCTGGACATGCGCTTCGACCCCGAAGGCGACGACCCCACCGCCGCTGAACTCCTGAATACCCTCCCCCAGAAAGAACTCGAACGGATTTTCCGGGAATACGGGGATGAACCCCGAGCCCGAAGCCTGGCCCGGCACATCTGTGAGGCCCGGCGGCAGCGCCCCTGGCGCACTACCGGGCAGTTGGCGGCCGCGGCGGCGGCGATTTGGGGGCCCAAGGCCTCCAAAAGCCGGACCCACCCCGCCACCCGGGCATTTCAGGCCCTGAGGATCGCCGTGAACCAGGAATTAGAAGAATTGGAAGTGTTCCTGGAGGGGGCCCCCAACTGGCTGGAGCCGGGGGGACGCCTGGTGATCATTTCCTACCACTCCCTGGAAGACCGCATGGTGAAACAGCACTTCCTCGCCTGGGAAAAGCAAGGGGTGATGCGGCGTCTCACCAAGAAACCCCTGACACCCACCCTGGAAGAAGTTCGGGAAAATCCCCGGGCCCGCAGCGCCAAGTTGCGCCTGGCAGAAAAAATCAAACCGTAGGGGGAGGCCGCGTATGTCCACCAACCTGGCTCTGCGTCTTAGCACCGTGAGTCACACCCTCATCGCCCGCAACCGCAAAGTGCAAACCAAGGACAGCACGTTTAGCAAGATGCTGGTAGCCGGCCTTATCCTGATCACCGCGGGCATCATCTCCACCAGCCTCTTCTGGGCCTGGAGCAACCTGCAATGCACCACCCTCAATTACCGGCTTTCCCAGGGACAGGAATTAAAAAAGCAGTACCTGGAACTAAACCGCAGGCTGCGGGTGGAATGCTCCAACCTCACCTCCATAGCCCGCCTGGAAAGGCTGGCGGAAACTTACAACATGGGCCCCGCCGGCCCGGGCCAGGTCGTGAAGGTGACCTGGCAATGACCGTCGCCTTCACCAAATGGGCCCGACTCCGGGTCATAATGGTGGGCCTGGGACTGGCCTGTTGCGGGCTGGTGCTGGCCGGGCGCTTTTTCCATCTTCAGATCGTTCAAGGCAGCAGCCTCCGGGAAGAGCTGGACCGGGAAGTCAAAAAAATGTGCCCCGTACTCCCGGTGCGGGGCCTCATCACGGACAGAAACGGCGGGGAGCTGGCCATCAGCACCCAGACATCCTCGCTGGTGGGCCACCCCGGCCAGATCAAAAAACCCGACCTCCTGAGCAAGGAACTGTCCGGCGTCCTGGGGATGCCGGCCCACGAACTAAAACGCCTCCTGACCCGGGCCAAGCCCTTCGTGTTTGTCAAGCGCTGCCTCACCCCGGAAAAGGAGGAGGCCTTCCGGGTCTGGAAAGAAAAGACCGAAGCCCGGGTCATAGCCGCCAGGAAAAAGGAGGAGCGGGCCGACGAGGAGGCCGTTTACCTCATCCCCGAGGCCCGGCGGTACTACCCCCAGCAGTGGCTGGCCGGACCCATCCTGGGGTTCTGTGACATCGACGGCAACGGCCTGGAGGGCCTGGAGAGCTATTTCAATAAAGACCTTTACGGCAAGCCCAAAAGGTGCGTCAACATGACGGACGCCCGGGGGAACGTCGTCATCTCCGGGGAAAAAGCCTTTGACCCCGATGTCATGGGGAACAACCTGGTCCTCACCATCGACCGCACTATTCAGTACATCGCCGAAAAGGAGCTGCAGAAGGCGGTGGAGCATTGGAGCGCCGCCGGGGGCATGGTCATGGTGACCAACCCCCAGACCGGAGAAATCCTCGCCATGGCCCAGGTGCCGCGCATGGACCCCAACATGCCCGGCCACTATCCCAAGGAAGCCCGGCACATCCGCATTTTGACCGATGCCGTGGAGCCCGGCAGCGCCTATAAGGTATTCGTGGTGGCCGCCGCCCTGGATGCCAAGGTGGTCAAACCCGGGGACCAGTACAATTGCGAGAACGGCTGCTGGCAGGTGGGCCCCAAGGAAGTGATCCACGACGTGCACCCTTACGGCGGCCTCACCGTCCAGCAGATCATCCAGAAGTCCAGCAACATCGGGGCTGCCAAGATCAGCAGCAAGCTGGGACCCAAGGGCCTCGATGACTACCTGCGGGCCTTCGGCTTCGGGGCCAAAAGCGGCATTCAATTCCCCGGCGAGACCACCGGCCTCCTGAAAAATCACCAACGCTGCCGCTCCCTCATCGACCGCCTGACCACCGCCTTCGGCCAGGGGGTGTCGGTGAGCGTCCTGCAACTCACCATGGCCCTGGGCGCCATCGGCAATAACGGCGTGCTCATGCAGCCCCTGCTGGTGAAGGAGATCGACAGCCCCAAAGGCGACGTGGTGCAGGAGTTCAAGCCCCGGCCGGTCCGGCGGGTGCTCTCCCAACAAACCGCGGCGACGATGCTCAGCATCATGGAAACGGTGACCCAGCAGGGGGGAACTGCTTTTGGCGCTTCGCCCCCGGGCTTCAGCACGGCCGGCAAGACCGGCACCGCCCAGAAGATCGTCGGCCGCGCTTACTCGCACAACAAGTACAATTCGGTATTCATGGGCCTGATCCCGGCGCAGAAGCCGGTGCTGGCCATCACGGTCATCATCGAGGAATCGAAGGGCGCCATCTACGGGGGCGTGGTGGCGGCCCCGGTATTCAAGGAGGTCGCCGGCCAGGCCCTGAGAATTATGGGGGTCTACCCCGAACCGGACAAGACCGACACCATCCTCACCAAAAATAAACCGGCCGCCCCGAATCCCGCCGCCTCTCCGGGCCTCGAAGTCGTGCCGGTGCATGCTGCCGTGGTGGGCCCCCTCGATCTCCAGAAATTGGTCGCGGTGCCGGAAGCACCTTGCGGCCCTTTGCAGGTCATGCCTGACCTCAAGGGCTTGACCATCCGCCGGGCCGTGAAAATTTTAAACGGGGCGAGATTAAAGTGCCGCGTGCAGGGTAGCGGTCTGGCCGTGTCCCAGGACCCACCCCCGGGGGCGCAGCTGAAACCGGATACCGATTGTATAATCAAATTCGAGCCCCATTCCTGACGCCGGCTGCCGGGGTTGCCACGAGGGCCATATTGGGATAGGTTTTCAGCTGATATAGGAAGCGATAAAATTTAGATAGAAGCAGCAAAAAATGACGTATGGCCCCGAAAAGACACTCAAAGAGCTTCTGACTGGCCTCAAAGGCGCCCAGGTATGCGGTGACGACCGCCTGACCGTCCCCAGCCTGGCCTACCATTCCGGCAAGGTGGCACCCGGGGGCGTTTTCGTGGCCTTGAAGGGCGCCAAAACCGACGGGCACCGCTTCATCAGCCAGGCCCTGGCCCGGGGCGCTAAAGCCGTGGTCACCGAGGAGGTTTTCGAGGCGCCGGCCGGCGTGACCGTGGTGCGGGTCCCCGAGGCCCGCCTGGCCCTGGCCCACCTCAGCTGCGCCTTTTACGGCCACCCCAGCCAGGAGCTGGTACTGGTGGGCATCACCGGCACCAACGGCAAGACCACCACCAGTTTCATCCTGGAGGCCATCCTCCGGGCCGCCGGGCACCGGGTGGGGGTGGTGGGCACGGTGAATTACCGGGTGGGGGACGAGACCTGGCCGGCGCCGGTGACCACCCCTGAGTCCCTGGACCTGCAGCGGCTCCTGCGCCAGATGCGTGATCGTGGCGTCAGCCACGCCGTCATTGAAGTATCCTCCCATGCCCTCATGCAGCACCGGGTGGACGCCTCCCGCTTCGCAGCCGGGGTCTTCACCAACCTCTCCCAGGACCACCTGGATTACCACCATGACCTGGATGAATATTTCCACGCCAAATCCCGGCTGTTTTTCAGGGTCTTAAGAAACGGCGGGGGGCATCACGGCCTCTCCGTCCTGAACCTGGACGACCCCTGGGGGCGGCAGTTGCACACCCGGGTGGAGGGCCCGAAACTCTCCTACGGGCACGACCCCGAAAGCGCCGTGCGCCCCCTGTCCTTCCAGTACCAGCGCCACGGCCTGCAGGCGGTGCTGGCCACCCCCGCGGGGGAGCTGGAGATCACCTCCCACCTGGTGGGCCCCTACAACCTGGCCAACATCATGGCGGCCACGGCTACAGCTTTGGGGCTGGGGGTGGCCCCGGCCGCGGTGCAGACCGCCTTGGCGGGGCTTGCCGGCGTGCCCGGGCGCCTGCAGCGGCTGGGGCCGGCCGCAGGGCCCAGTATTTTTGTGGACTACGCCCACACCCCGGATGCCCTGGACCAGGTGCTGGCCGCGCTCAACTCCCTGGACTTTGGCCGCATCATCACCGTGTTCGGGTGCGGCGGCGACCGGGATAAAACCAAGCGGCCCCTCATGGGGCAGGCGGCAGGCCGGGGGAGCGGACTGACGGTGGTGACCAGCGACAACCCCCGCACCGAAGACCCCCTGGCCATCATCCAGGACATCGAGGCAGGGCTCAAGAGTTTGGGCTGTCCCCTTCTCAGCCCGGCCGCGGCCCGGCAGGGGGAGCAGGGCTATGTGGTGGTGCCGGACCGAAGGGCCGCCATCCGCCTGGCCGTGGAACTGGCCCACAGAACCGATGCAGTGCTGGTGGCCGGCAAGGGCCACGAGAATTACCAGATCTGGGGCGAGGAGCGCATCCATTTCGACGACACCGAAGAGGTCGCCCAGGCCTTAAAGGAGTACCACGGCTGATGCCTGCCGCCTTTACCGCCGCCGATCTCGTCGCCGCCTGCCGGGGGGTTCTGCTCCAGGGCCGGCCTGAGGACGCTTTCGTGGGGGTCAGCACCGACTCCCGCTCCTGCCAGTCCGGCGAGCTTTTTGTGCCCCTGGTGGGCGAACGCCATGACGGCCACACCTATATAGCCAAGGCTCTCGGCCGGGGCGTGCGGGGGGTGGTGGTGGCAGAGGGGGCCAGGCGCCAAAACGGCCTCATCCCTCCCCTCCCCCGAGGAACCACCGCGGTGGCCGTGGCCGACACCCTTCAGGCCCTGGGGGACCTGGCCCGGGCCTGGCGCCGGCGTTTCCCCATCCCGGTGGTGTCGCTCGACCGGCAGCTGCGGCAAGACCACCGCCAAGGAAATGATCGCCCTGATCCTGTCCAGGTATTACCGGGTCCTGAAAAACGACCTGAACCTGAACAACCTCATCGGCCTGCCCCAGACCCTCCTTCAGCTGGACGGCACCTTCGAGGCCGCGGTGGTGGAGATGGGCATGAACCATTTCGGCGAGATCAGGCGCCTCACCGAGATCAGCCAGCCCACGGTGGGCGTGCTCCTGAACATTTACCCGGCCCACACCGAGGGGGTGGGTTCCGTGGAAGGCGTGGCCCGGGCCAAGGGGGAGATTGTTGAGGCCCTTTCCCGGGATGCGACGTTGGTCTATAACGCCGACGATCCCAGGGTGGCCCGCCTGGCCGCAGGCTTTGCCGGCCGCCGCCTGGGCTTCGGTTTTGGTGCCGGGGCCCACGTGCAGGGACTCAACCGCCACTCCCGGGGGCTTGATGGCCAGGTGATGGAGGTTGCCTGGCAGGGGGCCAAGTGGCCGGTCAGCCTGGGTGTCCCCGGCGAGCACCAGGCCCTGAACGCCCTGGCTGCCGTGGGCGTGGCCCTGGCCCTGGGCCTGCCTCCGGAGGCCTCCGGCGCCCTGGCCGGTTTCACCGCCATCCACCGGCGCTCCCAGGTGCAGGACCTGCCCTCCGGGGTGCACCTGTTGAATGACTGCTATAACGCCAACCCCGGTTCCATGGCCACGGCCCTGGCCACCCTGGCCGAATTGAAGGGCACCGGCCGGGCGGCGGCAGCCCTGGCTGACATGCTGGAACTGGGGGCGGGCGCGCCGGCTGCCCACCGGGAACTGGGGCGTCAGGCAGCCGCGGCGGGCCTGGACTTCCTGGTGATCTACGGCCAATATCGTGACGAGGTGGCGGCGGGGGCTATCGAGGCCGGGCTCTCAGCCACCGGAGTCTTCCCGGTGGCCACCCGGGAAGAGGGCGCCGCCCTGCTCAAGGATTACCTCCGGCCGGGGGACTGGCTCCTGGTAAAGGGCTCCCGTTCCACGCACATGGAAAATATTATTGACCTCCTGCACACGGAGAGGAAACACCGGACCTGAATTAGATTTTTATAGGTAAATTAGTAAGTTTAGTAGACTTGGGGGCACATAGTGTTTTACCATTTTTTGTATCCGTTAAAATCGATTTTTAGTCCTTTTAACGTCTTCCGTTACCTCACCTTCCGGACTTTTTCCGCCATCCTCACCGCCCTGGTTATTTCCCTGATCATCGGCCCATGGTGCATCAGGAAGCTCAAGGAGATGCAGATCAGTCAGTACATCCGGGAGGAAGGCCCCCAGTCGCATTATTCCAAGGCCGGCACCCCCACCATGGGCGGCCTCATGATCATCGGCTCCATGCTCACCAGCACCCTGCTCTGGGCCGACCTGAAGAACTCTTACGTCTGGCTGCTGGTGGTGGTGGTTATCGGTTTTGGCGCCGTGGGTTTCTATGACGATTACCTGAAGGTGGTCAAAAAGCACAACCAGGGCCTCACCGGGGTGCAAAAACTGCTGGGGCAGGTCCTCATTGCCCTGGTGGCCGCCATTTGGCTGTATATGTCGCCGGATTTCCTTCCCACCCTGACCATCCCCTTCTTCGAGGAAGTGCGCCCCGACCTCTCCTGGGGCTTCATCATCCTGGCGATCCTGGTCATCGTGGGGACGGCCAACGCCGTCAATCTCACCGACGGCCTGGACGGGCTGGCCATGGGCCCGGTCACCATCGCCGGGGTTTTTTATGCCATTTTCGCTTACCTGGCCGGCAACGCCATCATCGCCCACTATCTCAAAATCACCTTTGTCCCTGGGGTCGGCGAAGTCTCGGTGGTCCTGGGGGCCCTGGTGGGGGCCGGCATCGGCTTTCTCTGGTTCAACGCCTACCCGGCCCAGGTGTTCATGGGGGACGTGGGGGCCCTGGCCCTGGGGGGAGTCCTGGGCACGGCCGCCCTGGCCACCAAGCAGGAGATTCTCCTGGTCCTGGTGGGGGGCCTGTTCGTGGCGGAGGCCTTAAGCGTCATCCTGCAGGTGAGCTTTTTCAAGGTCACCAACGGCCGCCGCATCTTCCGCATGGCCCCCATCCACCATCATTTTGAACTGAAAGGGTGGCCCGAACCCAAGGTCATCGTGCGTTTCTGGATCATTGCCATTGTTTTGGGGATTTTGTCATTGAGCACCTTGAAGCTGCGCTGATATGGAACTCACGGGGAAAAACATTCTGGTGGTGGGATTGGCCCGCACCGGCGCGGCCCTGGCCCGCTTTCTCGCCCAGGCCGGCGCCCGGGTGACGGTGACCGACGTGGCTAAGGCCAGCGACCTTGCAGCCATGCGGGCCGAGATCCAGGACCTGCCGGTAACTGAGGAATTAGGCGTCCCCGAACCCCGGGACGTGAGCCGCTTCGACCTCATCCTGCCCAGCCCCGGTGTGCCCCCCGAACTCCCCTGGCTTGAGCAAGCCCGGCTATCCGGTATCCCGGTGTGGGGGGAACTGGAGCTGGCCAGCCATTTTATCACCCGCCCGGTCATCGCGGTGACCGGCACCAACGGCAAGACCACCACCACCACCCTGGTGCACAAATTTCTCGAGGCCAGCGGCATCAAAGCCCTGGTGGGGGGGAACATCGGCACCCCCCTGGTGTCCCTTCTCGGGCGGCAGGATCGGGCCGACTGCCTGGTGCTGGAGGTGAGCAGCTTCCAGTTGGACACCGCGCCCAGCTTTCACCCGCAGACCGCGGCGCTTTTGAACATCACCCCCGACCACCTGGACCGTTATGCCGATTACGCCGCCTATACCGCCTCCAAGGCCAGTGTGTTCAGGGCCATGACCCTGGAAGAAACCAAGGTGCTGAATTACGACGACCCCCTGGTGCGCCCCCTGGGTTTGGGGTTGGGGAACGTCCGGTATTTTTCGGCCATTGAGCCTTTGAGCGAGGGGGCCTGGCTGGCGGACGGCGCCATTAAAATCAGCCTGGCACCGGCTGAGGAAAGCGAGTTTCTCCTGGCTGACATCCGCCTACAGGGCACCCATAATCTGGAAAACATCATGGCAGCCCTGCTCCTGGCCCTCACGGCTGGAGCAACGGCCCGGGCCTGCCGCGAGGTGCTGGCCTCCTTCACCGGTCTGCCCCACCGCCTGGAATGGGTGGCCACCCGGGCCGGCGTGGACTTCTACGACGACTCCAAGGGCACCAACGTCGGCGCCGTGGCCCGCTCCCTCACCTCCTTTGACCGCCCCGTCATCCTCATCGCCGGCGGCCGGGACAAGGACAGCGACTTCAGCCTGTTAAACGGCCTCATCGCCCGGCGGGTCAAGGCCCTGGTCCTGTTGGGTGAGACCAAAGAGCGCCTGGCCCGGGTGTGGGATGGCCTGGCCCCCGTGCATCTGGCCGGGGACATGGCCCAGGCGGTGGCGCAGGCCGCGTCGCTGGCGGACCCCGGGGAGGTGGTGCTGCTCTCCCCCGCCTGTGCCAGCTTCGACATGTTCAGGGACTACGCCCACCGGGGTGAAATCTTTCAAAAAGCGGTAAAGGGGGGGATCGATGCTGAAAAAGCTTGACCTGGCCATAAATTCCCACCATGACTACGCCCTCCTGGCGAGCACCCTGGCCCTGGTGTCCCTGGGGTTGACCATGGTCTTCATCTCCTCCACCGTCATGGCCAGCTCCCAGTACCAGGACCCGTATTTTTTCGTGAAGCGCCAGACGCTGTATGCCCTGGCCGGCGTCGGCGTCCTGGTCATAGGCCGCTCCATCGATTACCACCGCTATAAAGACTGGGCCTACTGGTTCCTGTTTGCGGCCCTCATCGGCCTCCTGATGGTTTTCGTCCCCCATCTCGGCGCCAAGGTGCGGGGGGCGGCCCGCTGGGTGCGCCTCGGCCCCCTGACCTTGCAGCCCTCGGAGTTCGCCAAGCTGGCCGTGGTCATCTTCCTGGCCTATTCCCTGGCCCGCAAACAGGAAAAAATGAAATACTTCGCCATCGGCTTTGTGCCCCACATGCTGATTGCCGGGCTGTTCATCGCGCTGATCGGCAAGGAACCGGACTTCGGCACCGCCCTTACCCTGGCCGGCATCGTTTTCATCATGCTCCTGGTGGGGGGGACCCGGCTCACGTATATTCTCATCTCTTTCTGCATGGCCATCCCCCTGGCCGTGGTCATGGTCTTAAAAGACCCGAAAAAGTTCTCCCGTATCCTGTCCTTCCTCGACCCCTGGAAATACGGCAACGACGTGGGCTACCAGCTGAAACAGTCCCTCCTGGCCATAGGCTCGGGTGGGTTCTGGGGCATGGGCCCCGGCCAGAGCCGGGCCAAGCTTTTTTACCTGCCCGACGCGCACACGGATTTTATCCTGTCCATTTTCAGCGAAGAAATGGGGTTTATCGGCATAATCGTCATTCTGGCCCTGTTCGCCCTGCTGGTGTACCGGGGCCTCTTGGTGGCCCTTAGGGCCCCGGATGCCTTTGGCTCTTACCTGGCCCTGGGCATGACCCTGCTCATCAGCCTGCCCGCCTGCATCAACATGGGTGTGGTCACCGGCATCCTCCCCACCAAGGGACTGTCGCTGCCCTTCATGAGCTACGGCGGCTCATCCCTGTTGGTGAACCTCCTGGCCGTGGGGATTTTGCTTAACATCAGCAGTCAGATGAAACGGCCGGGCGCCGCGGCCAACGGCACTCCAGAGGAAAAACCCACCAGCGAGGTTCCGTCTCAAACGATAACGATTGATCATCAATAAATATTTTTTTAGAGTCAACAACATCAGGCTGAGGGGAGAGACTGCCATGGGCGCAAGCAGGCTCGCAGGTCTGGGGGGGAAAATCCGGGAGCTGTTCACCGGCCGCAGGCGTACCCGTGGCCAAGCCGGGCTCGCCAGCGTGGCAAACCGGCCAAGGACTGACGGGCTCGCCGGGTGGTATGATTTTCTGGCCGAGGAGGCCAGGGGTCCGGAAGGACTGCTGTGTTTTTATGACCGGCCCCGCTCCCCCCGGGTGGACTGCTGCAGCCTTGATTTTGCTGCGGTTGACACCCACTATATTATGTAACCAGCGCGCCACTAATAGTTTCCAGGATCCCGGGAGACGGCGGGCCGGCACAATCCCCGGCCTCTCCTTCCCCCAAACCCCGCACGAGGGCAAGCCATGCATCCCAGGGTGGTGATTGTGGGCGGCGGCACCGGCGGCCACCTGTTTCCCGGCATCGCCGTGGCCCAGGAGTTTCAGGAAGTTCACCACGCCGAGGTCGTTTTTCTCACCACCCCCAAGCCGGTCACCATTGACATCCTGGAAAAATACCGCCTCGCCTGGGAAGCCGTGGCCAGCCGCGCCGTCAAAGGCATGGGCCTGTTTTCCCGGCTCCTGGCCTGGGGCGGGGTCCCCGGCCACGTCCTGGCAGCCCGCCGCCGCCTGCAGGAACTGCACCCCGACCTGGTCCTGGGGGTGGGCGGCCACGCCTCCGGGCCGGTGGGGGTGGCGGCCTGGACCCTGGGCATCCCCTTGGCCATCCACGAGCAGAACGCCATCCCCGGCCTCACCAACCGCCTGCTGGGCCGCCTGGCCCGGCGGGTTTTTTTGTCCTTTCCGGAGGACGGGGGCTATTTTTCCAAAGAGAAAACCCGCTGGACCGGCAACCCCATCCGCCGGGAGTTTTTCGAGCCTGCCCCGCCGCGGTCCGACACCCCCTTTACCCTGCTCGTCATGGGGGGCAGCCAGGGGGCCCACCACCTGAACCTGGAGGTGTTAAAGGCGCTCCCTGCTCTGGCCGATTGCCGCGGCCGCCTGAAATTCCTGCACCTTACCGGGGAGGCCGACCTGGACCTGGTGCAGCAGGGCTATCAAGAAGCCGGGGTTGACGCCGAGGTGGCGGCCTTTACCCCGGCGGTGGCCGCCTGGATGGCCCGGGCGCATCTCCTGGTATGCCGGGCCGGGGCCTCCACCCTGGCCGAACTCACCGCCCGGGGCCGGGCCGCGCTCCTGGTCCCCTACCCTTTCGCCGCCAACAACCACCAGGAAGCCAATGCTCGTTTCCTGGAAAATGCCGGGGCCGTGTCCCTCATTTTAAATAAACATTTTACAGGAGAGGTTTTGGTTGATAGGATTAAACAGTTTCTGGCGCAGCCGGAACGCCTTCGGGAGATGGAGGCCGCGAGCCTGCGCCTGGCCAAGCCCCATGCCGCGGGGGAGATCGTGGAGGGCTGCCTGGAGCTCTTGGGGCCTCTACCTTAAATTTCATCAAAAATTATTGTCTAAGCAACGCCGCATTGGCGCGGCGTAAGGGGTAATTCTATAACTTCCTACCACTTCATCGGCGCCGGCGGCATCGGCATGAGCGGACTGGCGGAGCTTCTGGTGCGCCAAGGCCACGAGGTGAGCGGTTCCGACCTCAATAGCGGCCCCATCTCCTCGCGCCTCGCCTCCCTGGGGGTGACCATCCATCAGGGGCACCGCGCCGAAAACCTGGGGTCCGCCCAGGTGGTGGTGCACACCACCGCGGTGAAGGAAGACAACCCCGAATTGATTGCGGCCAGGGCCAGCGGGCGCACCATCCTGCGCCGGGGGGAGATGCAGGCCCGCCTCATGGAGGGGCACACCCAGGTGGCCATCACCGGGGCCCACGGCAAGACCTCCACCACCGCCATGACCGCCGCGGTATTAATAGCCGGGGGCCTTGACCCATCGGTCCTGGTGGGGGCGGTGTGGGAGAACCTCGGCAGTAACGCGGCTTTGGGCCGGGGGGAATATTTTGTCGCCGAGGCCGACGAAAGCGACGGCTCCTTCCTTTATCTGGCCCCCCAGGTGACGGTGATCACCAACCTCGACCGGGAGCACCTGGATTTTTACCGGGACCTGGACCACATCCGGGAGACCTTCGCCCGCTACCTGGCGGGGCTGCCGCCGGAAGCCCGCATCGTGGCCTGGGGGGACGACCCTTACCTGCCCCCCCTGCTTGAGGGCCTGCCCCAACAGATCAGTACATACAGCCTCAACCCCGGCGCCGATTTTTACGCCACCGATATCAAGACGGCAGGCCTGGGCTGCTCCTACCGCCTCTGGCAGGAGGGCCGGCCCCTGGGCACCATCCGCCTGCCCCTGGCCGGCTCCCACTATGTGCTTAATTCGCTGGCGGCCTGCGCGGTGGGCGCCCACCTGGCCCTGCCCTTTTCAGCCTGGCAAGAGGGGCTCGCCACCCTGGGGCAGATTCACCGCCGCTGCCAGGTGAAGGGCGAGGCCCGGGACATCCTGGTGATGGACGACTACGGCCACCACCCCACCGAGATCGCCGCGACGCTCGCCGCCCTGGCCCAGGCCTTTCCGGAGCGCCGCCTGGTGGTAGCCTTCCAGCCCCACCGCTACAGCCGCACCAAGGCCTTGCTGCCGGAGTTCTTCCCGGTTTTCAGGGAGGCCCGCCAGGTGTTCATCACCGACATCTACGGCGCCGGAGAGCCGGTTCTGCCCGGCATCTCCGGAAGGGACCTGTTTTCGGGGATCAAACGCCAGGGTCACCCCGCCGTCACCTACATAAAGGACCTGGCGCTGCACCCGGAAATGCTCCTCGAGCGCCTCCTCCCCGGGGATATCCTCCTGACCATGGGGGCCGGGGACATCTGGAAAGTGGGGGAAGACCTGCTTCAACGCCTGGGGCATCACGCCCCCTCGCCCAACAGTCAGCCGCCAGGAGATGGTCCATGTCGCGCGCCCCACGGCCTTCACGCCTGATCCCCCAGAAGCCGACCCGGAAGAAACCTACTCTCCTGGGCCGGGGCCCCTCGCGCAATACCAGACGCCGTCATCGGGAAAACCTCAAAGTGTGGCCCGCCGTGCTCTGGTTCACCCTGGGGCTGGCGGGTTTGTCGGGTATCGGCCTGGGTCTGGTGGTCCTTTATTATCACCTCTTGACCTGGTCGGTCTTTTGCATTAAAGATGTCAGTAACATTGAAATCACCGGAACCCAGAGATTCAACCGGACTCAGATCCTGGAAATGGCCCGTCTGGATGCCCGGACCAACCTCCTGGCCCTGAAGCCGGCTCTGGTGGAGCAAGCCCTGCAGACCCATCCCTGGATTGCCAAAGCTACACTGGAACGCCACTGGCCGAGCCATATTACCCTCAGGCTCACGGAGAGAATTCCCCTGGCCCTGGTGCAGCTGGAGGAACTGTATTACATTGACAAGAGCGGCTCCCTGTTCCGGCCGTCCTCCCCTTCGGACCCTCACGACTTTCCGGTGATCACCGGGTTCAGCCGGGAGCAGTTTCCCGTCGGCCAGAGCCTCCCCACCACCCTGGTGAGCCAGACCCTGGGGCTTCTGGAACTGCTCCAGGACACCACCGGGCCCTTGAAGAGCAACTATGTGGCCGAAATCAACGTTGACCCGGAACGGGGTTTCACCCTCTATTTGAGTGGTCTTAAAACCGCTTTTTATTTGGGCTCCGCGGACTTGCCCGAGAAAATCAAAAACCTGACCAAAGTCTGGCCCTTCTTATCCCAGCGGGGTTATCTGGCCAGCACCACGCGCATTAATCTCGACCACCCCCAGCGCCTGCTGTTGTCGCTTCGGGAGATGGGAGAGGCCAACTGACCATAGAAGAAAAAAACCAGGAAGATTATTTGTGACCCAGGAAATCATCGTCGGTTTAGATATCGGCACCACGAAGGTCTGTGCAGTGGTGGGGGAGATTCGTGATCAGCAGGTGGAGATCGTCGGCGTCGGCACCGCCCCCACCCAGGGCGGCCTGCGCAAAGGCGTGGTGGTCAACATCGAGAACACCGTGCGCTCCATCCGCCGGGCCGTGGAAGAAGCGGAGATCATGGCCAACTGCACCATCGGCTCGGTGTACACCGGGGTGGCGGGGGCCCACATCCAGGGGACCAACAGCCAGGGTGTCATCGTCATCAAAGACCGGGAGGTGACCCCCGCGGAAGTGGACCGGGTCATCGAGTCGGCCCGCCTCATGGTCTCCATCCCCTCCGACCGGGAGGTGATCCACACCCTGGTCCAGGACTTCATCATCGACGGCCAGGACGGCATCAAGGACCCGGTGGGCATCCACGGCATGCGCCTGGAGGTCCGCATCCACATCGTCACCGCCGCGGTGAACGCCTTGAACAACATCATCAAGTGCGTCAACCGGGCGGGCCTCGAGGTCAGCGAGGGCGGCAAGGGTTTCGTTCTCCAAAGTCTGGCCGCCAGCGAAGCCATCCTGTCCGAAGAAGAAAAAGCCCTGGGCGTGGCCCTCATCGACTTCGGCGGCGGCACCACCGACCTGGCCATTTTCACCGGGAACTCCCTCCGTTACAACTCGGTCATCCCGGTGGGGGGCAACAATCTCACCAACGACATCGCCGTGGGCCTGCAAACCTCTCTCAACAATGCCGAATTCCTGAAAAAGGAATACGGCTGTTGCCTGAACGTGTTGGATGAGGACAACACCTCCATCGAAATCCCGGGACTGGGTGGACGCCAGGCCCGCAACGTGCAGAGGAGAGACCTGGCCAACATCGTGGATATGCGGCTCAAGGAAATCCTGGAGTTGCTCGCCAAGGACGTCCAGCGGGCCGGGGCCGGCAACCCGGTTCTGGCCGGGGCGGTCATCACCGGCGGCTCGGCCCTGGTCCCGGGCCTGGCCCACCTGGTGGACGAAACCCTGCAGATGCCCACCCGCATGGGCTACCCCGAAGTGGTGGGCGGGCTCACCGACGTTATTCACAACCCGGCCTACGCCACCGGCGTCGGGCTGGTATTGTACGGCTACTACCGGAGGCAAACCAATCCCCGCGGCCGGGGACCCCGGGGTGGCTTCCGGGGCGGCAAGTCAAACTTGTGGTCCCGCATTAAAAACTGGTTTCAGGAAGTAGTGTAAACCTGCAAGGGGGTATTAATGAAAATTCAACTCGTCCCCGCTGAATTATCCGCAAAAATCAAAGTCCTGGGCATTGGTGGCGCCGGCGGCAATGCCATCAACGACATGATCAAATCAGACATGCTGGGGGTGGATTTCATCGCGGCCAACTCCGACGCCATGTCGCTCGATAGAAACATGGCTCCCATCAAAATCCAGCTGGGACCCGCCTCCACCCGGGGGTTGGGCGCCGGGGGCAATCCCGAGATCGGCCGGGAGGCCACCCGGGAGGAGGCTGACCGCCTCCGCCAGGTCCTGGAAGGGGCCGACATGGTTTTCATTGCCGCGGGCATGGGCGGCGGCACCGGCACCGGCGGCGCCCCGGTGGTGGCCGAAATCAGCCGGGAAGTGGGCGCCCTCACCGTCGCCGTGGTGAGCAAGCCCTTTGACTTTGAAGGCAAAATGAAGATGCGCCTGGCGGATAAGGGGATCGAGGAGCTGCGCCGGGTGAGCGACACCATCATCACTATCCCCAACGACCGCCTCTTCTCCCTGGGCAACAAAAATACCCGCACCACCGACATTTTTTCCATGGCCAACGAGGTCCTGGGGGCCGCGGTGCGGGGCGTTTCCGACCTCATCGTCAAGCCGGCCTTCATCAAGGTGGATTTCGCCGACGTGCGCACCATCATGAAGGAAGGCGGCATGGCGCTCATGGGCACGGGGCTCGCCAGCGGCAACACCCGGGCCGTGGAAGCCGCCGAGCGGGCCATCTCGCACCCGCTGCTCGAAGACATTTCCATCAAGGGCGCCCGGGGCATCCTCATCAACATCACCACCTCCGAGGAATTTTCCCTGGAGGAGCTGCGGGAGGTCTGCGGCATCGTCCAGGCCGAGGCCCACGACGAAGCCCTCATCAAGTGGGGCCTGGTGTACGACAACAACCTGGGCGACGCCATGCAGGTCACCGTCATCGCCACCGGCATCGGCCACCGCCTGGACGCCGAAAAAGGCCGGGATGTCTGGCATTCCCCGCCCCCCGAACTGCCCGCGAACGAGGACCTGGAAATTCCCTCCTTCATCCGCAAGGGCAGCGAGTCCCCGAGGATGACCGAGGCGGCCGCCGACAAAAGACCGCCCCTGGGAGTGGTGCAGGGCAAGAAATATGTGGTGCACCCCGACCTCCAGTACGAGGAGAGCGACCTGGACACCCCGCCTTTCCTGAGGAAGGTGGATTAGGGAAGAGTGACCCACCCGGAAGTTAGCCGGCCCCGGCTCCTCCGGGTCATTCTGCGGGAGAGCCCATGCGCCGAAAATTGCTGATGGGGGCGGCCCTGTGCCTGGCAGCCCTGCTCTTTCTGCGCCCCGCCGCGGTTTCGGCCCAGGGGAAGGGCCCGGAGATCATCAGGGGGACCAAAAAAGTCCCAGCCGCCCCCCCGGCCCAGCCCCAGACCCCGCCACCGGCTGAACCCGGGGGCAAACCAGGGGCTCCTCCCGCTCCCGGCGACGCAGCCTACCAGCAGGGCATGAAATTTTTTGAGGCGGGGGATTACGACAAGGCCGTCAAGGCCTTCCAACAAGCCCTCACCGCCAACTCCAGGTCCGCAGAAACCTACTACTCCCTGGGCCTGGCCTACAGCGCCCAGGGAAATCAAGACAAGGCCGTCAAAAACCTCACGACGGCCCTGCGCTTCAAACCCAATTTCTCTCAAGCCCACATCAGCCTGGGGCAGATTTATGCCCAACAGGGGCTTAACCTCCTGCGCCAGGGGTACCCGGAGCGGGCCGCAGCCGCTTTAAAGGACGCCGTCGCCCAGGACCCCAAAAACGACGGGGCCTTCAACAACCTGGGGGTGGCCCAGGCCCAGCAGGGGAACTACACCCAGTCCCTGGCAGCCCTGCAGCGGGCCGTGGCCTTAAACCCCAACAACAACAAGGCCCAATTCAACCTGGGGGTGACCCAGTACTCCCTGGGCAACAAAAATGCCACCGTGCAGCAGTACACCATCCTGACCCTCACCGACCCACCCGCGGCCGATGAGCTCTTCCGCATCATCCAGGGAACCTCCGAGGTCGCCACGCCCTTTCGTTATTAGTCCCGGTTTATTTAATTACTAACCTTATCCCAAGGGGATAGCGCCTCTTTTTGATAAGGCACGGGACAACTCCCTGAAAGTAATGCATCGGCCTTTTCATAGCCAAATCCCGGTTCCTGGGATAAGCTGAAAACAGGACCAAAGAACAGGGACTCAAGGGAGTAAAAGTGTCGGTCAGGCTCAAAGCCCGCCTGCAAAAAATGCTGGCCCATGGAACAGGGCGCCGTGGTCCGGGACTGGGGCGCCCGCTGGCCGCTGGCCCTGGTTTTCCCGGAGATCTACCCCGTGGCCATGGGGAACCTGGGCTTTCAGACCCTGTACCGCCTGATCAATGACGAGCCCGGGCTGGCCTGCGAGCGGGCCTTCTATCCCGCCCCGGAGGAGTGGCCGGAGTACCGGCGCACCCAGACTCCCATCCTCACTCTCGAATCCCAGCGGCCCCTCCGGGATTTTGCCGCGGTGGCCTTCTCCATTTCTTTCGAGGCGGACTATCCCAAAGCCCTGCATATCCTGGCCCAGTCCGGCATTCCCCTGGCGGCCGCGGCCCGGGGCCCGGAAGACCCCCTGGTGCTGGCCGGGGGCGTGGCCACCTTCCTCAACCCCGAACCCCTGGCCCCCTTCATCGACGCCTTTATTTTGGGGGAAGCAGAGGTGGCCGCGGTCAGTGCCCTGAATTTCCTGGCCGAGGCCTCTCCCATGCGGGAGCGACAGGGACCACTGCGCGAGTTGGCCCAGAATTTTCCGGGGATTTACGTGCCGGCGAGCTACCAGCCCCGCTACCACCCCGACGGTACCCTGGCGGCCTTTGAGGCGGCCCCGGGGTTTCCGGAAAAGATAGTCGTCCCCCACCTGCCGACCCTGGCCGGCGCCGCCACCCGCAGCACTATCCTCACCCCGAAAAGCGAGTGGGGGCAGATGTTCCTGGTGGAAACAGGCCGGGGCTGCTCCCGGGGCTGCCGCTTCTGCGCCGCGGGCTTTGTCTACCGGCCCCCCCGGGACCGCCGGGCCGTGGAACTGCGCCCCTCCCTGGACCAGGGTCTGGCGCAGGGCCGCAAGATAGGCCTGGTGGGCGCCGCGGTCTCGGACCACCCCGAGGTCAAGGAGGTGTGCCGGGAAATTCTGGCCGCGGGGGCTGAGCTGGGCATCGGCTCATTAAGGGCCGACTCTCTGGATGATGAACTGGCCGGGCTTCTGGCCCGGGGCGGCATCAAGACCGTGGCCCTGGCCCCGGAGGCCGGCAGTCCGCGGCTTAGAAAGGTCATCAACAAAGGGCTCACCGAGGAGGACCTGGCCCGGGCGGCCGAGGCCCTGATCCAGGCCGGTATTGACCAGCTGCGGCTGTATTTCATGGTGGGGCTCCCCACCGAGACCATCGAGGATATCAAGGAGATTGCCCGCCTCAGCAAATACCTGCAGCACCGGGTCACCAAGGACAGCCGGGGGGCCAGGAAATTCCGGCAGATCACCCTGAGCGTCGCCTCCTTTGTCCCCAAGCCCTGGACCCCCTTCCAGTGGGTGCCGTTTAGCGACGTCAAGGAACTGAAGCTGCGCCAGAAGCTGATTCGCCAGGAACTCTCGGGGGTTAAAGAAATGCGGGTGCACACCGACCTCCCCAAGTGGGCCTACACCCAGGCCCTGATTTCCCGGGGGGACCGGCGGGTGGGGGATATGCTGCTCCTGGCCCAGGAACTCGGCTGGCAGGAGGCCCTGCGCCAGAGTCCCGTGAACCCTGATTTCTTCGTCTACCGGGAGCGGGGGCCGGACGAGCTCTTTCCCTGGGATTTCCTGGACCACGGCCTCAAAAAATCCTCTCTCCGGGAGGAATACCAGCTGGCCCTGGCCGAAAAGGAATCGCCGCCCTGCCGGCCCGAGTCCTGCCGGCGCTGCGGGGTTTGCGGGGGAGGAAAATCAGGTGCCGGGGGAGGAGGCTAAGGGCCAGTGGGCCCTTACCCCCTCCCCCAGACCCCCACCCCCAATCCCTTGAGTTGTGAATAACTGCTGGCAAGTCGGAGCAAAGCCCCGTCTTACCAAACCCCACAGGGTTGGGAGGGGGTTGTGGGGGGAGGGCAGCGAGTTCTGCTCCCTGGCCCTCCCCCCACATCGGGCCCTTATCACCGCACCGCCACCAAAGACAGGCCCAGTTTCCCTTCCAGGGCCTTGATCTTGGCCAACCGATCAGCGCTGACCTCGGCGGGTTTAAGTTCCCCCTGGCAGGAGAAGGCCAGAAGCGGTGTTCCCAATTCATTTTCCAGGGTAGTGATGGCCTTGAGGTCCTCGGACCCCAGTTGGGTAGAAAGACTGCATAGCATATGTTTACCTCCCAACGGAATTTTGTCCCTCATTCACAAAATAATTTGTCGGGGTATGCCTGTCAACCCCTGTCAGGCGTTTCACCACCACTCTTTGTTAAGAAACGGTTGCAAGTCCAGGGCGCATGCCATATGAATACACCAGAGCAACTTTGCCAAAGATTTTTTAAGAGCCGGGGGGAGCATGGATAAAATTGTCATTGAGGGCGGCGTGCCCTTAGAGGGCGAGGTGGCCATCAGCGGCGCCAAGAACGCCGCGCTGCCGATACTCGCGGCCACTCTGCTGGCCCCGGGGGTCCACCACCTCCACAACGTCCCCTCCCTGGCGGACATCCGCACCATCAAGAGACTTTTGGGTATCATGGGGGTGAAGTTCGAGGACGGCCCCCCCCTGGTAGTGGACTCCACCCAGCTCACCGGCTGGATGGCCCCCTACGAGCTGGTCAAGACCATGCGGGCCGCGGTCCTGGTCCTGGGACCCGCTGGTGGCCCGGGCCCGCCAGGCCAGCGTGTCGCTCCCCGGCGGCTGCGCCATCGGTGCCCGGCCCATTAACCTGCACCTCAAGGGACTCGAGGCCATGGGGGTGAAAATCACCCTGAACCAGGGCTACGTCGAGGCCAAGGCCAAGCGCCTGCACGGGGCCGAAATTCACCTGGACTCCCCCACGGTCACCGGCACCGAAAATCTCATGATGGCCGCCACCCTGGCCAAAGGCACCACCCGGCTGGTAAACGCCGCCCAGGAACCCGAGGTGGCCGACCTGGCCAATTACCTGGTGGCCATGGGGGCCCAGATCGAGGGCATCGGCACCGACATCCTGACCATCCACGGCGTCGAGGCCCTGGTACCCCGCCCCTTACACGGTCATGTCCGACCGCATCGAGGCCGGCACCTACCTGGCCGCAGCAGCCATCACCCACGGCCAGGTGACCGTCACCAACGCCCCGGTTGGGCACCTCACCGCCACCCTGGAAAAACTCCACGAGGCCGGGGTGCATTGCACCATCGACGGCAGCTCCATCCGGGTCCAGGCCGCTGGGGGCCTCCACGGCGTGGACGTCAAGACCCTCCCCTACCCCGGCTTCCCCACGGACATGCAGGCCCAGTTCATGGCCCTCATGAGCGTGGCCAAGGGCGCCAGCGTCATCACCGAGACCATCTTCGAGGACCGCTTCATCCACGTGGGCGAACTGAAACGCCTGGGCGCCGACATCACCATTTCCGGGAACCAAGCCGTGGTGCGGGGCCGCCGCCAGCTTTCCGGGGCGCCCGTCATGGCCACTGATCTCAGGGCCTCGGCCTCCCTCATCATCGCCGGCCTGGCCGCCCAGGGCACCACCGAAATCCACCGCATCTACCACCTGGACCGGGGCTATGCCCAACTCACCGAAAAACTCGCCGCCCTCGGCGCCCGTATTAAACGAGTGCCGGCGTGAGGTTTTGTGGGGGAGGGGGCTAAGGGGCAGAGGCCCCTTACCCCCTCCCCCACGCCCCCTCCCCCAATCCCTTGAGTTTTCTAAAAACGCTGGCAAGTCAGTGGCAAAGGCCCCGTCTTGCCGGACCCCTCATAGGGTTGGGAGGGGGGTGTGGGGGGAGGGCAGGGAGCCACCGCTCCCTGGCCCTCCCCCCACAGAGTTCTCATCCCATCAGCTCGTGAAAGCTCTCGATGGTGGGAAAGTCCGGGTGGTGGTGGGCCGGGAGTCGGGAACTGGATTTGGCCTTGAAAAACAGGTAATGGATCCCAAAGTCTTGGGCGGTGGCCAGGACGTCGGCATTGTCGTCCACCAGGAGGGCGTGCCGGGGCTCAAAGTTGAGGCGGGCCTGGAGGATCTCCCAGAAAAGCCGCTCTTCCTTGGGGGTGCCCAGGTCAAAGGATGAAATCACCTCATCGAAATATTTCAGCAGGCCCACGTGGGTCATCTTCAGGTGCAGGGTTTTCCAGTGGGCATTGGTTACCAGGGCCACCTTCTTCTTCATTTTCCGCAGGTACTTCAAGAAAACCTCGGTATCCGGGTGCACCTCGATGAGGTGCCGGATGGAGGCCTTCAGGGCCGGGATGTCCAGCTCCAGTTCCCGGGACCAGAAATCGATGTCCGTCCAGTTGAGGGTTTTCTCCTCCCGCTGGTAGCGGGCAAATAGTTCCTTTTTGGCGCTGGCCAGGCCAAGTCCCCGGCGGCGGGCGTATTCCTTGGGCACCAGGGTCTCCCAGAAATAATCGTCAAAATATTTGTCCAGAATGGTGCCGTCCATATCCAAAAGCACCCAGGCGACCTTGTCCCAGGGAAACTTCATGTCCACCTCCCGATAAAAATTCCCAAGGTTTACTGTATGCAAATTTTGCTTTTTTTCCAAGGCGCCATCTTGACTGGAAAGAGAGGGTGCTTAAATTATAAAATTAAGATGTATAACTGTTTGATATATTGGAGGATTAACATATGCCAATTTTCTTTGAAGGGGATCCCTTCCATGAATTGGACCGGATTCAGCGCCAGATGGATGCCCTCTTCCAGAATGTCAGCGGCAGGGAGCGCCCCTACCGCCGGGGCGGCGTCTATCCCCTGGTCAACGTCTCCGAAGATGCCGACCATATCTACGTGCAGGCCGAGCTTCCCGGGGTCAACCCCGAGGGGCTGGAAATTACCCTCAAGGACCAGAACCTGGTTCTGCGGGGGGAACGCAAGATCCCTGCCGAGGGCAAAGAAGTCAATTACCATCGCCGGGAGCGGGAGTCCGGGTTTTTCCGCCGGGTCCTGAGATTGCCCGTACCGGCGGACCCCAATAAAGTGGAAGCCGCCTGCAAGGATGGCGTCCTCACCATTACCCTGGCCAAGCCGGAGGAGGTCAAGCCCCGGCAAATCGCGGTTAAAGGCGCTTAAAGGAGAGAGAACCATGACTGAACAGGAACTTCAGCCCAAGGTGAAAGAAGAGGCGCCGGCCAAGGGAGAGCGGGTGCGCCCGGGCCGCGTCTTCATCCCGGCGGTGGATATATTCGAAACCCCCCAGGCCCTGGTGCTGGTGGCCGATATGCCCGGCGTGTCCGGCGATCAGGTCTCCATCGACCTCAATGAAAATCTTCTCACCATCCACGGACGGGTCACCCCGCCAGCCGAGCAGC
This sequence comes from uncultured delta proteobacterium, assembly GCA_963773285.1. Lineage (GTDB taxonomy): Bacteria > Desulfobacterota > Desulfobaccia > Desulfobaccales > 0-14-0-80-60-11 > JBGSLA01. The sequence goes on along the minus strand of CAVZAM010000018.1, from coordinate 98,329 downwards.
GCACCATGCTGGCCCAGGAATACGCCGTGGGCGACTACTACCGGGAGTTTCAAGTGGGGGAAATGGTCGATAAGGACAAAATCGAGGCCAGCGTCAAAAACGGCGTCCTCACCCTGACCCTGGCCAAGGCTGAGAAGGCCAAGCCCAGGAAAATCGAGGTCAAAACCGGGTAAGGGTCTGCTTCATAAAAACAGAAAAAAGGGTCGGGTAATCTCCTGGCCCTTTTTTTTGCGCCCTCAGGCCTGGGGCTTGACCGCCTGAAAAAAGCCGGTGGCGGTGGTCAGGTCATCGTCGGTAAGCCCGGCACACTCCGGCGCCAGCTGCTCCCGGGAAATACCGGAGGCATCGGTGGTTTTGAGCTCCCCGACGATCATAAAGCCGCACCGCTTCATGGCCGCGGCATGGAAGGAGTGGGGGTGGCGGTTGATGAAATAGGGCCGCCGGCTGCGCATCAGGCCCCACAGCGCCCCGTAGTAGGACCAGTGGCCGTTCCACTCCCAGGACAGGTTGTGGCAGCGGTAGTCGATCATGTGGGACATACAGCCGCCGGGCTTGAGCCAGCGGTACAGGATACGGTACACCGCCTCGGGGTCGTCCACGTGCTCCATGACGGCATGGGACAGGATGAAATCCACGGAATTTTCCTTCATGGTGGCGGGGTTGTCCCAGGGCACCATGTAGCCCAGGTACATGTCCTCAACCTGGTGATTCAGCTCCAGGATGCACTGCCTGATGCGGTCCAGGCGGGCCGGCGCCAGGGTCCGGGCCAGGCGCTCGTCGGTGAGGATGTGGGCGGGAAATTTGGATTCGGAGAACTGGTCCTGCTCTTTTCCCTTCAGCATGTCGACCATTTCATGAAATATTTGCAGGTTCCTGGCGGTGTTGGAATAGGCCTCGATGTCAAAGGCATAATAGACCCGGGCCCCGGTGAGCAGGGCGCACAGGCCCACCCCCAGGGAGTTGCCGGGGCCGATCTCCGCCACCACCGAGGGTGTGGTGGACAGCCCGTGCTGGTGGGCCAGTTCCAGGTGCCGCAGCCAGACGGAATAGCAGTACTCCGCGGTGATGGTGCCGCCGGGGCAGGAAAACCCCAGCTTGTCCAGGAGCCGCTGGTAGCCCGGGACATAGGTGGCCAGCCCCTTGACCAGCACCTCCAACGCCTTGAGATTCATGTCCCTGACTTCTCCACGTGATGGGCCCTCGCCCGCCCTAACTGCACCGGACCTTAGGATACCTTCTGCTCGTCCGGCTCAAAGGAGTCAAACCTGGTGTAGAGGCCCCGGAAGGCCAGCTTAAATTCCCCGGTGGGGCCGTTGCGCTGCTTTTTTAACAGGATCCGGGCCTGGCCCTTTTCCGGTGAGGTATCGTTATACACCTCATCCCGGTAGATAAACAGGATGACGTCGGCGTCCTGCTCGATGGCCCCTGATTCCCTGAGGTCGGCCAACTGCGGCTCCTTCCTGGGCCTGTCCTCCACCTTGCGGCTGAGCTGGGACAGGGCGATGACCGGGATGCTCAGTTCCTTGGCCAGGGCCTTGAGCGACCGGGAAATATCGGAGATTTCCTGCTCACGGCTGGGGGCGTCGCTGCGGCCCCGCATGAGCTGCAGGTAATCCACGACGAGGAGCCCCAGCTTGTCCTCGGCCTTGAGGCGGCGGGCCTTGCTGCGCACCTCCAGCACGGCCGCGGCCGGGCTGTCGTCGATGTAAATGGGGCATTCCAGCAGGAAGCTGGCGGCCTCCTGGAGCTTCTTCCACTCGTCGTTGGTGAGAAAGGCCCGGCGCAGGTGGGAGGCGTCGATTTCGCCGACATTGCTCAAGAGCCGCCGCACCAGCTGCTCTTTGGACATTTCCAACGAGAAAAAGGCCACCGGCACCTGGGCCTGGTACGCCGCGTTGAAGGCGATGTTCAGGGCCAGGGCGGTCTTTCCCATGCTGGGGCGGGCGGCGATGATGATGAGGTCGCCCGGCTGGAAACCGGCGGTGAGGCCGTCCAGATCGGGGAAACCGCTGGGCACCCCGGTGATGCGGCCCTGGTCCCGGTGCCAAATGGCCTCCAGGGTGGCCACCTCCGTCTCCACCAGGCTGCTTAAGGGCTGAAAGCCGAGCCGGATCTTGCTCTCCGCCACCTTGAAAACGTCGGCCTCGGCCTTGTCCAGAAACGCCTCCACGTCCTCCACCGGGGACAGGCAGGCCTGGGTGATGTTCTGGCTGCAGGCCAGCAGGCGCCGCAGCACCGACTTGTCGTGGACCAGCTTGGCGTAATAGGCGGCGTTGGCCGCGGTGCCCACGTGTTCGCTGAGGGCCGCCAAAAAAACCGGGCCCCCCACGTCCTCCAGGCGGCCCCGTTCTTTCAGGAGGGCGGTCACCGTCACCAGGTCAACCGGTTCACCCTTTCCCCAGAGATCCAACATGGCCTGAAAGATTTTGCCGTGGCCGGAGCGGTAAAAGTCTTCAGGGGATAAAAGATCGGCCACCTGGTCCAGGGCCTGGGCCCTCAAAAGAACCGCGCCCAAGACGGATTGCTCGGCCTCCAGGTTGGCGGGGGGAGTGAGCCCGGGCGGCAGCGGGCCCTCCGGTCCAGCAGGTGTGGCCCGTTTCGGTGCTCTCGCCATGCGGCCTCCACAAAAGCCGGCGCCTTAAGCGCCGGAAAAAGAACTCACTCAGTTCGGGCAGGAGAAGACTTGAATCAGTGGCCTTCGGCCACCACGTTCACCTGAATCTGGGCCTTCACATCCGGGGCCAGGCGGACGGGGACCTGGTAAGTCCCCAGCTGCTTGATGGGCTCATCCAGCTCCACCTGCCGGCGGTCCACGGTAAAGCCCTTCTTCTCCAACTCCAGGGCGATGACGGCGTTGGTCACCGAACCGTACAGGCGTTCCGATTCCCCCACCCGCTGGGCAATGGTGATGATCACTTCCCCCATGCGGGCGGCCAGCTCGGCCGAGGCCTCTTTTTCCCGGTTAACTTCCTGCATGATCCGGGTCCGCTGGGACTCAAAGCGCGCCAGGTTGCCGGGGTTGGCCTCCATGGCCTTGCCCTGGGGGATGAGAAAATTCCGGGCATAGCCCCGGGCCACTTCCACCACCGCGCCGGGGGCCCCCAGTGAGGGCATGTTCGCAGTCAGAATAATTTTCACCGCATTCTCCTTATGTCTCCCGGGGCGGCTGCAGGGTGCGGAAATCCAGCCAGAGATCCGTCAGGCCCAGGATCATCACGACCAAAATCAAGGGGTTCATAAAAGCCAGGATATACACCAAACCCCGCAGGATCCAGGGCAGATGGTACCGCTGGAGCAGGGCGGAAATCACCGCCAGGCCCTGGCAGAAATAAAGAAACCCCATTATCAAAAGCAGGTTCATGCCGGCCAGCCGCACCCAGGCGATGGGGGCCAGCAGGGCAAAACCGGCGGCCACCAGCACAAAGACCAGCCACTCCGGACTGGCCCACTGGGAGAGGGGCTCTCCCGGGTCATCCCAGCCCCACAGCAAGGCCAGCCTCTGGACCACCAGGATGTTGACCCAGGCCACCAGAGCCAGGTTGATGAGCACCAGGGCCGGCAGCACCTCGGCCAGCAGGTGCTGGACGTCCATCCGGGGGAGGCCCATGACCTTTAAATCCCCGAAGCTCATGCCGGCGTGACTGAACATCGCGGCCAGGGAATCCATGAGCTCCCCGGACTTGTGCTCCCACAGCGCCACCGGGCTCAGCCCCTGGAAGAAAGCCTGCCCCAGAAAGAAGGCCACCGCGATCAATCCCAGGAACGCCACCGCCAGGACAATGCTGGAGCCCCCGGCCCAACCCCGCTGGTGGCAGACCGTCAAGATCAGCCCCATGAGGAGAACCATCCACAGGCCCAGGTTATCCTGGAAAACGGCCTTGCCGGGACTTAAGGCAAAAACGAACACCGCCGCGGCCAGGATCAGGAGCGCCGCCTGTTTGGTGCCCAGGCGCCAGCCTACCAGAAGGACGGGAAGCGGCAGCCAGGTGCCCAAAACCAGGCCGGCCGTGGCGCTGCCCCGCCCGAAGACGATGAGGGCCAACAGGGCCACCAGGCCGTAGAGCCAGAGAAGCCACCGTCTGGCTGCCAAGAAGCCTCCTCCCTCTAACGGCTCACGAAGGCGGCGGGGAGGGCACATACGGCATCAACGCCAGGAGCCGGGCCTGTTTGATGGCCCGGGTGAGGCGGCGCTGATGGCGGGCGCAATTCCCGGAAATACGCCGGGGGATGATCTTCCCCCGCTCCGTGATAAACTGCCGGAGGGTGGTGGTTTCCTTGTAATTGATGGGGAGCTTCGAGTCCACACAAAAACGGCAGACCTTACGCCGCACATAAAACTGTTTGCGTCTACGTCGGGGTACAGCCGGCATGATCAGCCCTCCTTACCCGGTGCAACGGCGGGCTCGGCTGGGGCCGCTTCGGTTGCCGGTGTGGTGGTGGATGGCGCTTCAGGGGGAGCCGGGGCAGTGGCCGCCGCCGCTTCCGCCGCGGCAGCCGCTTCAGCAGCCCTGGCGGCCTCGGCCTTCTGCTTGGCCGCAACTTCCTGGGCCTTGGCCGCGATCTCCGCGTCCAGGGCAGCCTGGTCCACCTGATCGGATTTTTTGATGGTGAGATAGCGGATTACCCGGTCGTCGATGCGGTAATTCCGCTCCAGTTCCTTGACCGCGCCGGGCAGGCCGGCAAAATCGGCGAGGACGTAATAGCCCCTGAAGGTGCCCTCGATTTTGTAGGCCAGCTTGCGGCGGCCCCATTCCTCGACTCCCACCAAGGTGCCGCCCTGGGCGGTGATGATCTTGGTGAACTTGTCGATGGTGGCCTTGACTTCTTCGTCGGGGAGGTCGCCATTCACGACCCAGACGGACTCGTACCTTCGCATTGATCCTCCTCACGGATTTTTAGCCCCGGAGCCTGACGCCCGGAGCAAGGAGAATAAAAGGTTTTTTTACACAAAAATCTAACGATTGTCAATGGGGCGCCGGGGGCCATCTTACCTGGTTATGGTCGAAAACCGGGTCAACCCACTGTAAACTCGGCCTTTTTGTCATCCTGAACGAAGTGTCAAGGATACCAACTCCTGATAATGGTAGATTCTTCGCGGCGCTCAGAATGCCCCGTTAGCTTAACATCGCATTTTGTAAGAGCTTCTCAGGTCTTGTCCCGGGTCCTTTTCAGGAGGTGCTGCAGGTAGCCCAGGCGGGTGCCGAAGTCTTTGGGGTTGGACCGGATAAACTCGTCGCTGGGCCACAATTTTCCCCTGATGAGACCGGGCCACTCCGTAACCGGCAGGTAGCGCCACACCGCGGCCAGGAAACCCACCAGCAGGCTCCCCTTGGTGCGCCGCAGGATCATCTTCTCGCTCCAGCCGGGGGTATAGGCGGCGAGGCGTTTTAGGACCGCGGCCGGCACTATGCCTGGCCTCAGTGCCGCCATTTTTTCTATAATCCACCCCAGGGGCCCTTCGACACCCAGGGCGGCGGCTTCACTTAAGAACAGGTCCCAATCAAGCGGCAGGCGGGTAAGAGCCCGGTGGAGGTCCAGGATCTTCAGAATGCCGGCCTCCTCCAGCTCCTCCAGGGCATTGAGGCTCAGGTTCATGAGGAGGTGCTCCGGGCAGAGCACCAGCATGGCCGTGCCATCCACGCCCCTGGCCAGGGCCCGGGCCCTTAAAGGGCCGTAGGGCAGGCGGTAGAAGGCCCCCATTTTCCGGATTTCCCAGTGCAAATCCACCACGAGGCCTGGGCCGCGGTAGGCCTCCTCCCAGACAAAGCGGGCGTTAAACCCGGGGGCCCGGTCAGCGTCCCGGGGGGCTATGATATAACCCCACCTTTTCAGAAGGCCCCGCACCTTCAGGAGGTCGGCCGGGGGGATGAGCACGTCCAGGTCCCCCATGGGCCGGGAGACCGGGTCGTCGTAGAGGCGGTGGCGGACATCGCCCCCTTTCAGCACCAGTGGCTCCACCCCGGCGTCATCCAGCCCTTTCAGGAGAACCTGGATCGCGCCTTCCTGGGCCCGGTATTTCGTCAGCCTGGCGAGGTAGTCCCAGCGCAGTTCCTCGAAGTTGGGCACCTCGCCCACCTCTTCCCGGCTGAACTGGGTGAGGGTCTGGTACAACAGGGCGGCGAGGCGATGCTGCCGGAGGGCCCCCATAAACTCGGGAGAAGATAGCTGCGGCGTGATCTCTCTCACGGCCTGGAGCCTGACCCGGGGGTCTGACGATCCCAGGTCAAGCGCCGGCGAAACGAGGGGGTGGTCGAAAATCATGAATGTGAAGCAGACTACCGCACAGTGAAGGAGGAGGTGCGCTCCGCACTGCCGTAGCTGCTCAGCACCCGGTTGCTGACGGTATAGAGCCCCGGGGGGGAGTTCGGTGGCAGGCTGTAAGACACCTGGTCCTGGAAGGTGCCGTTCTGGTTCATCACCTGGATGGCACTGGGCTGCCCCATGGTTTCCCCGTTCAGGCGCACCTCCCGGTACAGGGTGACCTGGGTGGGGGCGTTATCCGGGCTGAGGATGGTATAGGTCATGGTCATGGTAACCGCTTGCCCCGGCCGGGCCGCACTGGGCATGGCCGCGGCCTGGCTGATGTCCACCAGCACTCCCTGGGAGGGGTTGTAGTTGTACTGCTGCACCGCCACGTTGCGGTTCTTCATCTGCTGGTTCATGTGCCGGGCGTAGAGGGCCCCGCCGACGCCGCCGGCAATGGCCCCGGTGGCCGCCCCCACCCAGGCCCCGGTGGCCGGAGAGCCGGTGGCCGCCCCGATAATGGAGCCGATGGCCGCCCCGGCCACCGCACCGCCCGCAGCCCCGGCCGCAGTGGACTGGCCGGTGTCATAGGTGCCGCTGGGGGTGGCGCAGCTCATCAGCGATACACTCAGGAGCAACACCAGGACTGGGGCAAAATTTCTTATGGCCATTTTATCCTGCCTCCTAATTACTGTTTAAACTTCCCGGCCGACCTCTGCCCGGATGCGGTCCAGGATGCCGTTGATGAATGAGCCGGACTCTTCGCTGCCGTATTTTTTGGCCAGTTCCACGGCCTCGTTGATCACCACCTTGGCGGGGACCTCGGGCACGTGCAGGAGCTCATAGAGAGATAGCCTCAGGAGGTTCCGGTCCGTTGCCGCCATGCGCTCCAGGCGCCAGTGCTCGGAGTGCTGCCGGATCAGCTTGTCCAGCTCCTCCTGGTGGGCGACCACCCCCTCCACCAGCTTCACGAGATAAGCCGGGGCGTCGCCGTACTCCTCGAAGTGCCGGTAAAAGCGGATGATTTCCCCCTGCCGGTGCCCCACGTATTCGGCCTGGTAAAGGACCTGCAGGGCCCACTCCCGGCAGCGGCTGCGAGAAACGGCTCCCACAAGGGTCAGCCGCCCAGGTCCTTCAGGAGGTTGATCATTTCCAGGGCTGACTCCGCCGCGGCGTAGCCCTTGTTGCCGGCCTTGCTGCCGGCCCGCTCCACCGCCTGCTCCAGGGTGTCCGTGGTGAGCACCCCGAATAGAATCGGGACGCCGCTCTCCAGGGACACGTGGGCAATGCCCTTGCTCACTTCGGCGGCCACATAATCGAAGTGGGGGGTAGAGCCCCGGATCACTGCGCCAAGACAAATGACCGCGTCGTGGGCCTTGCCCCGGGCCAGTTTTTGGGCCACGAGCGGGATCTCCCAGGCCCCGGGGACCCGCACCATGGTGAGGCCGGAGTCGGCCACGCCGTGGCGCCGCAGGCAGTCCAGGGCCCCCTCCAGCAGGCGCTCCGTAATAAAGGAGTTGAAACGGCTCACCACCAGGGCGATCTTCAGGCCTTCCCCTGCCAGCCTGCCTTCAATGACATTCATCGGCACCACCTCACACGAGTTTGAGCATGTGGCCCAGCTTGAGGCACTTGGTTTTGAGATAATTGCGGTTCATGCGGTTGGGCGGGATCTCCAGGGGCACCCGCTCCACCATCTTGAGGCCGTAACCTTCGAGGCCGATGATCTTCTTGGGGTTGTTGGTCATGAGGCGCATCTGGCGGACTCCCAGGTCCCTCAAGATCTGGGCGCCGATGCCGTAGTCCCGGAGATCCGCCTTGAACCCCAGGGCCTCGTTGGCCTCCACCGTGTCGGCCCCCTGGTCCTGCAGCGCATAGGCCCGGAGCTTGTTCAACAGGCCGATGCCCCGGCCTTCCTGGTTCATGTAGAGGATGACCCCCCGGCCCTCCTCCTCCACCCTGGCCATGGCCGCCTCCAGCTGGTCGCCGCAGTCGCAGCGCAGGGAGTGGAAGACGTCCCCGGTAAGGCACTCGGAATGCACCCGCACGAGTATTGGCTCCTCCGGGTTGATCTCGCCTTTCACCAGGGCCACGTGCTGGTTGTCGTCCACGTCGTTGTCATAGCCGTACACCGTAAAATCGCCGTAATAGGTGGGGAGCTTGGCCCCGGCCTGGCGGTGCACGAAGGACTCGTTTTTCAGGCGGTAGGCCACCAGATCGGCGATGGTGGCGATCTTCAGATCATGGGTGACGGCAAATTTCTCCAGGTCCGGCATGCGGGCCATGGTGCCGTCGTCGTTCATCACCTCGCAGATCACCCCCGCCGGCCTTAAGCCCGGCCAGGCGGGCCAGGTCCATGGACCCCTCGGTCTGGCCGGTGCGCACCAGAACGCCGCCCTTTCTGGCCCGGAGCGGAAAAATATGGCCCGGGCTCACCAGGTCGTCGGGCTGGGCCCCGTCCGCCACCGCCGCCAGGACGGTGGTAGCCCGGTCCGCCGCCGAAATCCCCGTGGTGACCCCGCTGCCTGGCCTCGATGGAAACGGTAAAGGCCGTCTGGAAGGGGGACTGGTTGTCCCGCACCATGGGCTTGAGCTGCAGCCTGTCGATGAAATCCGGGGCCAGGGCCAGGCAGATCAAACCCCGGCCGTAGCGGGCCATGAAATTGATGGCCTCGGGGGTTACCATCTCCGCCGCCATGGCCAGATCGCCTTCGTTTTCCCGGTCTTCGTCGTCCACCAGGATGACCATCTTGCCCTGGCGGATATCCTCAATAACGTCTTCTATGCGTGCCAACGCCATGCTGCAGCGCCTCCAAATTTACTTAATGAGGCCTCCGGATAATATCTTGGACCCTGTCACGAAGAATGAGCCAGGCGTAATTCTGGTAAGTTGGAGCCAGGGCCAGGCAGCGGCGCGCCCTGCCGCTACCTCCGGACAGCCGATTCTGTATCTCTTTATAATGATCGTTAACGGCCGGCTATGCACGGTCAGCCAGTGATAATTTTTCCCCACTAAGGGATTGGGGGAGGGGCGTGGGGGAGGGGGTAAGGGCCCACTGGCCCTTAGCCCCCTCCCCCGCTAGAGAAACCCCTGGCGCCCCAGAAGCTCCTCGGTGAGCCCGGTTTTGGCCGCGTGGGGCCCCAATAATCTCGCCACGTATTTGCCGATGATATCCGTTTCCAGGTTGACCCGGTCCCCTACCTTGAGGCTTGCCAGGGTGGTGTCTTTGGACGTCAGGGGGATAACATTCACCGTGAAGGTATGGTCCTTAACGGCATTGACCGTCAGTGACACCCCGTCCACGGCGATGGAGCCTTTCTCGATGACCAGGGGGGTGAGCGCCTGGGGCAGCTCAAAGGTGAGGGCCAGGTGCTCCGGGCCTTGCTTGCGCTCCCGGAGGACCCCCAGGCCGTCCACGTGGCCGGTGACCAGGTGCCCCCCCAACCGGTCCCCCAGGCGCAGGGCCCGCTCCAGGTTGACCCGGTCCCCTGTTTTTTTCATGGCCAGGGTGCTGCGGGCTAAAGTCTCGGGGGACACGTCCGCCTGAAAGGCCCGGCCCTCGACCTTCACCACCGTGAGGCAGGCCCCGGCCACGGCCACCGACTCCCCCAGGGCCAGCTCACCCACCGGGAAAGGCGGCGCCACGGCCAGGCGCAGGCCTTCCGCCATCCGCCTCATGGCGGTAATGTCGCCCACGCCTTCCACAAGTCCGGTAAACATTTTTTCTCCTGCTTAATCGAGCTTCGTGTTCAGAGTATCAACTTCTTTACCTATTAACTAATCCTTAGCAGCCAGCAGTCAGCAATCAGTTAGTCCGCTATAAAGCTGACTGCTAACTGCTATTTGCTGACTGCTCACCCCTCACGCCACCGTCACCTCCGGACACAGGTACACGTCCTGGATGGCGTTCAGGAGCCCCACCCCTTCTTTCATGGGCCGCTGGAAGGCCTTGCGGCCGGAGATCATGCCGGTGCCCCCAGCCCTCTTGTTGATTGTCGCGGTGCGCACCGCCTCGGCCAGGTCGTTGGCCCCCGACGAACCCCCGGAATTGATGAGCCCCGCCCGGCCCATGAAGCAGTTCACCACCTGGTAGCGGGTCATGTCGATGGGGTGGTTGCCCGCCAGCTCCGAGTAGACCCGGGGGTTGGTGTGGCCGAAATTCAACACGGTGTAACCCCCGTTCAAGGTGGGCTGCTTCTGTTTGACGATGTCCGCCTCGATGGTCACCCCCAGGTAATTGGCCTGGGCGGTCAGGTCGGCGGCGGCATGAAAATCCTTGCCCGGGGTCTTGAAGGCCGGGTTCCTGAGATAACACCAGAGGATGGTGGCCATGCCCAGTTCGTGGGCCTTCTCGAAGGCCTGGCTGATCTCCTGGAGCTGGCGGCGGGACTCCTGGGAGCCGAAGTACACCGTCGCCCCCACCGCCACCGCCCCCATCCAGAAGGCCTGCTCCACCCGGGCGAACAGCGTCTGATCGTGCATCGCCGGATAGGTCAGGAGTTCGTTGTGGTTGATCTTGACGATGAAGGGGATCTTGTGGGCGTATTTGCGGGCCACCGCGCCCAGGACCCCGAGGGTGGAGGCGACGCCGTTGCAGCCCCCCTCGATGGCCAGCCTGACGATGTTTTCCGGGTCAAAATAGACGGGGTTGGGGGCAAAGGATGCCGCGGCGGAATGCTCCACGCCCTGGTCCACCGGGAGTAAGCTAAGATAGCCGGTGCCCGCCAGGCGCCCGTGGTTGAACAGGGCCGCCAGGGACCGGAGCACCCCCACGGGCCGGTCGCTGGCCACCCACACCCGGTCCAGAAAGTCAGGCCCGGGCAGATGCAGGGTGTCCCTGGGGACCCCCTTGCACTGGTGATTCAGGAGATCCTCGCCCTCGACGCCCAACAGCGTCTGAATTTTTTTGAACATTTGATCCACCCCTTCAAAATGAAGTGATTTCCCGTGCTATGCTGGTCCATCATCGTCCGGCATCCGGTTGGTGGCCTTGATAAGCCCGCTGGTAAAAACCCTTAACATTTTAATTAGAATCGATTATGCCCCTTTGCTCCGCAAAGTGCATAAAAGAATTCTTTTCTGGGAGGAGGGCCAGGAGCCCTGAGGTCCCCGCCCCCAGGGCTGTCTAAATGTGCGCAGCATGCCCGCCGATAAGCCCCAACGCCACCCGGGCCGCCCGCGCCGAGGCCCCGGGGGGACCCAGGCCCTCCACCACCCGGACCAGCCCCTCCTGCAGGCCTTCTATCCGCCCGGGCTCCTTGATCCACTGTATCACCTCCCGGGCCAGATGTTCAGCCGTAAAATCTTCCTGGATAAGCTCGGGGAAGAGCCCGGCCCCGGCCAGCAGGTTCGCCATGCCGATGTGGTCCACCCGGATGAGGCGTTTGGCCACCTCGTAGGTCAGGGGCGCCAGCCGGTAGATGATCACCGTGGGGGTCGCGGCCAGGGCCGCCTCCACCGTCACCGTGCCCGAGGCCACCACGGCCAGGTGGGCCGCCTTGAGCGCCGCGTAGGCCTGGCCTTCGAGGAGATGCAGGCAGGTGTTTTGGGGGAGGGGCCGAGGGACGGCAAGCCCCTCCCCGCTAACCCCCGATTAGAGAGCCGGGAGCACGGCTTCCAGCCTGTGTTCACAGGCAAGATGCCTGTGCTCCCACGTAATGGGTTGGGAGGGGGGTTTGGGGGGAGGGCAGGGAACCGCGTTCCCTGGCCCTCCCCCCAAAAAACTCAGCCACCATTCCCTCCACCAGCTCCCGGGGCGCGGTGGAGGCCAGGGGCAGGAGAAACTGCACCTCGGGGATGGCCTGCCGGATGAGTTGGGCCGCGGCCAGCATGGTGGGGAGATGCCGCGGCAATTTCGCTCCCCCGGCTCCCCGGCAGGAGGGCCAGGGTGAGGCGCCGGGGGTCCAGGCCCCATCCCTGCAGCAGCAGCTCCCGCCCCGGGAGATCCGGCAGGGTCTCCATGAAGGGGTGCCCCACGAAGGTCACCGGCACGCCCTGTTGCCGGTAAAACTCCGCCTCGAAGGGGAAAATCACCACCATGCGGTCCACCAGGCGGGCGATGGTGCGCACCCGGTGGCGGCGCCAGGCCCACACCTGGGGGCTGATGTAGTACATCACCGGCACCCGATGCCACCTGGCCAGCCGGGCCGCCAGGAAATTAAAATCCGGAAAATCGATGAGAATGGTGAGGGCCGGGCGGTCCCTTTTCAGGACGCGGTTCACCGCCTTCAGGGCATGGACCACGGCCGGCAGGCGTTTGGCCACCTCGGTCAAGCCCACCACCGCCAGGTCTTCGGCCCGGGCCACCAGCCTCACACCCTGGGCCGCCAGGGCCTCCCCGCCGATGCCCACAAATGCCGCCCCCGGCAGGCGCTCCCGCAGGGCCGCCACCAGCCTGGCGCCGTGGGCGTCCCCGGAGGCCTCGCCGGCGATGATGAGGATTTGGGGATTTCCCTCAACCTTACCCTTTACCCCCATGTAAGGGGTTGGGGGAGGGGGCTTGGAGGAGGGGGCAGGGTGGCACGGGCTTTCCAGCCTGTGAAACTCCCTGGCCTCCTCCCCCAAACTTTCCGTCCCTCATCTCCTTCATACCTTGGCTTTGCGCATGGCCGCGATGATGTCGTGGGCGAGCTTCAGGGCGGCCCGGCCGTCGGCGCCGCTGATGGGGGCAGGCTCTTTATGCTGCACGGCGTGGACGAAGGCCTGGATCTCCTTCAGGAGCACGTCCTCCTTGGGGAAGTGCTTGATGTCCAGGGACACCCCGGGGATGAGCCCCCCGGTGGCACCCTCCTGGCGCAGGGCGATGGTCAGTTCCTGGGCCTCGAAGTCCACCGCCAGGTAGGCGTCCGGCTGGAAGAGGCGGAAACGCCGCATGCTTTTGAGTGACATGCGGGAGGCCGTGAAGTTGGCGATGCAGCCGCTGGCGAACTCCAGGCGGACGTTGGCCAGGTCCACGGTGTCGGTGAGCACCGAGATGCCCGCGGCCCTGATCTCCGTCACCGGCGATTTGACCAGGGAAAGGACGTGGTCCAGGTCGTGGATCATCAAGTCCAGCACCACGTCCACGTCGGTGCCCCGCTCCTTGAAAAAGGCCAGGCGGTGGCTCTCGATGAAGCGGGGTGAGGTGGTGCGGCTTTTCAGTTCGGCCATGGCGCTGTTAAAACGCTCCAGGTGCCCCACCATGAGCAGGAGGCCGCGCTCTTCGGCCAGGCGCAGGAGGTCGTCGGCCTCGGCCACGGTGGCGGTGATGGGCTTTTCCACCAGGACGTCAAGACCCGCCTCCAGGGCCTCCCGCACCACCGCATAGTGGTCCGGCGTGTTCACCGCCACGCTCACCGCCTCCACTTGGGGAAAAAGGCGGCGGTAGTCGGCAAAGGCCTCGGTATTTAGGGCCCTGGCCACCTCCCGGCAGCGCTCCAAGGTGAGGTCTGCCACCCCCACCAGCTTCACGCCGGGCAGGGCGGCATACTTGTCGGCGTGGTAGCGGCCCAGATAGCCCACGCCGATTACTCCAACTCTTAATGGGTCTTGCATAGATTTCCTGGAATGGGGTTTTCGCGGGGGAGATTGGTGGCACAGGCTTTCCAGCCTGTGGGAATACCTGCCTCCCTCCCTCAAGCTCCCTCCCCCAACCACCCATCACTTTTTGGCTGGAAATTCGGGCCGCTGGCCCGCCTTGTCAGCCCCTATGCGGGTTGGGAGGGGGGCTAGGGGGAGGGCAGGGATCTCAGGTCCCTGGCCCTCCCCCCAAAAACTAAAACTATCCTGCCTGCCAGGCCATCTTACCGGAAAACTGCCCGTTCCGGCAACGAAAAGTCGCCCGGGGGTTTGACATATGACCGCTTCTGAGTTACAAAATTTCATCTCTTTCCTGGAGGATAGACTAATGGTGGAGAAGGCGAAGTACATCTGGCTGGACGGCGATTTCATCCCCTGGGACGAAGCCAGAGTACACATCCTCACCCACTCCCTGCACTATGGCCTGGGGGTTTTCGAGGGCATCAGGGCCTATCACTGCCAGGACGGCCGCACCGCCATATTCCGCTTAAAGGAGCACATCCGGCGCCTGTTTGACGCGGCCCACGTCATGCAGCTGGAAATCCCCTTCAACGCCGCCCGGGTGGAGTCCGCCTGCGTGGAAATCCTGCGGAAAAATGAGCAGCACGAGGCCTACCTGCGCCCCCTGGTCTTCATCGGGGACGGGGTCATGGGGCTCAATCCCGCCAACAACCCCATCCGGGTGACCGTCATCAGCTGGGTCTGGGGGGCTTATCTGGGGGATGAGGGCCTGACCAAGGGGATCCGGCTCAAGACCTCGGCCTTCACGCGTCACCACGTGCGCATCATGATGACCAAGACCAAGACGGTGGGTAACTACGTCAACTCCATCCTGGCCAAGCGGGAGGCCCTCCAGGCGGGCTACGACGAGGCCATTTTGCTGGACCCGGAAGGCTACGTTGCCGAGGCCTCGGGGGAGAATATCTTCCTGGTGAAAAACGGCGTCCTGCGCACGCCGCCCCTGACCTCCATCCTGCCGGGCATTACCCGGGACACCATTTTAACCCTGGCCGGGGATTTGGGCATTGCGGTCCAGGAGGGCAAATTTCCCCTGGACGACCTGTATCTCGCCGACGAGGCCTTCCTCACCGGCACCGCGGCCGAGGTCACCCCGGTGCGGGAAGTGGACGGCCGCATCATCGGGTCGGGCCACCCCGGGCCGTTGACCAAAAAGCTGCAGGCCGCCTATTTTGACGTGGTGAAAGGGGCGAACCCCGACTACCACCACTGGCTGACCTTCGTTTGAAATAAACCAGACATATACGTTTGGAGGGCCAGGGCCGCGCCTGGCCTTCTCAAACCCATCTTTCCCATCCCGCCTTTTCAAGTTCTTCCCCGGCCGGCCGATAAGCTTCATAGGCTCCAGTCAGGCCCGGGGGACAACCATGGATATCTCCAACCTGCGGCAGCAATTCCTCAACGACAACCTGAAAATTCTGCGGCGTCCCACCCCCAAGCAGGATAATTCCCCCTATCTGCCCATCCTCCTCAAGGTGCTGATGGCTGGAGGAAAGGATCACCTTCCCGGTGTACCTGAAGGTGAGCGAAGGGGAGAATGGGGAAATCAAATTTCTCCCCTACCTGGAAGAGGGGGATAACCTGCAGCGGTCCTGGGTGGAGTCCCTGGAGCGGGTGGGCATCGAGCGCCTGTACTTCCACGAGCAACATCTGGACCGGGTGGTGGCCTACCTCAACAACCACATGCTCCTCACCAGCGCCGACCCCAAGCACTACAAGGACAAGTTTTGCATCCTCCGGGAGCACCTGTCCCTGAGCCTGGTCCGGGCCTTCGAGAGCCCCCACGTGGGCGCCAACATCAAAATGGCGAAGAAATCCCTGGCGAATCTTGCCAGGTTCATGGGCAAAAAGAATTTTCCCTGGAAGCTGGTCTGGGAAATGCTCCACCGGGACTACACGCTGTACAACCACTCCGTCAACGTGAGCCTCATGAGCATGGCCTTCATGGGTTTTTTAGGAAAACCCGAGCGGGACTGTCTCCTCGTGGGACTGGCGGGCCTGTTCCATGACGTGGGCCTGACTCATCTCAACCAGGAAATCGTCAATAAGGTGCAACCCCTCGACCCCGAAGAGCGGGAGGTCCTGAACCGGCACCCCACTGTGGGCTTCCGGCTCCTCAGGAACAACCCTGAAATTCCGGTGGACTCCCTGCGCCTGATCCTGGAGCACCATGAAAACGCCGACGGCTCCGGCTACCCCCAGGGCCTGACCTTACCGCGTCAGCACCCCTACACCAGGATTCTCTTTATCCTGGAAATCTATGACGGTCTGACCACCTTCCGGCCCTACCGCCCGGCCCACACCCCCTTTGCCGCCCTCAAAATCCTGCAGGAGCAGGACGGCCCCCGGCGCCTGGCCTGCGAGCCCGAGGCCATGAAGCGCTTTATACAGTTCCTGGCTCTCGCTTAGGGCAGCCACCAAGGTCACGGCAATACTGCATCAGGATGTCGGTCTCGGTGATGAGCCCCATAAGCTTGTTGTCCTGCACCACCGGCAGGCAGCCGATCTTGCGCTCCGCCATGATGGCCACGGCCACCCTGAGTTCTGTGTCCGGCGTCACCGTGATTATCTGCTGCACCATGATGTCCTTGATGCGCAGGGTCTTCATGACTTCCCGGGTGTCCTTGTTGCCGTAGCCCAGGGCCTGGGCCAGGGAGCTCCGGAAAAGATCCCGCTCCGAGATGATCCCCACCAGGGTCTCCCCGGAGACCACGGGCAGGTGGCGGATGCGCCCCAGGCGCATAATATCGTTGGCCAGGCTGAGTTCGTCCTCGCTGCTCAGGGTGGCCACTTCTTTGGTCATGATGTCTTTTACTTGCATATATCCCCCCGGCACTGTTCAGGCAGAATCTCGGTTCAGCATCAATGCGCCGCCAGCCACTCACGGGCCCGGCCGCTCAACTCGGAAAGCATAATCAGTGCCCGGCTGGCCTCCTCCGGCTTTAAGTACCCCAGGCCGCAGGCCGGGGTGAGGAGGCTGTGATTCAGCACTTCCGCCAGCCCCAGGCCCAGGGCCGACAGGCGCTCCACCTGGGAGACGAAGCGCGACCAGAGGCTGTCCACGGATTCCCGGGACAATTCGTCGGCGTCCAGGGTGGGCACCAGCCCCCAGGCCAGGTACCCTCCCCGCTTGAAGAAATCGAGAAGGGCCTGGTCGTAGAGCAGGAGATTGTCGAAGTAGCCGTAGGAATCGAAGCTCAGGATGTCAAGCGGCGTCGACAGCAGCAGGCCCCAGTCGGTGTTGCCGCAGCAGTGCACCCCCACCAGCGTGGTCCCCGGCTCCTTGGCGGCCTCGATGGTTTCCGTGAGGATGGTGCTTACCTCCTCCCGGGACACGGGGAGATAAGCGGAGCCGAAGCCGGTGAGGATGGGCTCGTCGAAGAAGATCACGGCCTGCCGCCCGGCGTGCCGGAACTGCTCCGCCTGCCAGGCGCCCTTGCGGGCCAGCCCCTGGGAGACGGCCTGGGTCATTTCCCGGTCGTACAGGATAGGCTTGCCGTCCCCGGCCTTCACCATGCCGGCGAAGGTTACCGGCCCCACCACCTGGCCTTTCACGGCCCGCGGTCCCCCCTGGCTGCCGGCGATTTGGGTCATCATGGTGTGAAAGCCCGGGGCTTCTTCGGGCGTCAGGGCGTAGGGTTCGAGGCCCCCGCCCCACAGGACCTCGTAAAACTGGGCCAGGGCCATCTCCCGGTCGGCCGCCGGGTCAAGGAACACCTGGCGGGCCTCCAGGTCCACCTTCAACCCCGGGAGCCCCCCGGCGCCCTGGGCCACCATCTCTTCCCGAAAGCCCAACTGGACCAGCTGCGGCCAGAAAGGAACTTCGGGGAAATGCTTGAGAATCAGGGCTACGGCCTCCTGGTGGTCCCGGTAGGGAACGGAGCCGATGCCGGTCGCGGCCAGAGGTGGCAATGGTTGCATGGCGCCAATGTAGCCAGTTTCCCTCTTTCTGTCAACCGGCTTCGCTGCCGGGGCAACACTTTCCCTCCCCCCGGGGCCGCCGAAAATCACTCCGGAGCGGGTCCCGGCCCACTTTTTCATTGCATCACCCCGGAGTTTCATTCACAATAGCCCCAAAACAAAGTGGCGGAGGTGGAGGTGGCAGCAGGCGCCGCGCCTGAGGGAGCCGGCAAGGGCAGGTTCAACACCAGATCGGTGGTCATGATCACCCTGGGCCTGGTGCTGGTCCTGGTTTTCATGGTTTTTTTCAGCCATCGGGGCATCTTCCAGATCTATCGCCTCAAGCAGGATAGTACCCGCCTCGAGGAGGAAAACCAGAAACTGGCCGAGGAAAATGCCCGGTTGGCCCGGACCATAGATCGCCTGCGCAACGACCCGGAGATGATCCAGGACCTGATCCGCCGGGAACTGAAACTCGTCAGGAAGAACGAAATTCTTATTCAACTGCCTCCCAAAGAAGGGGATGCCCCTGTCCAGGCGGCTCTTCTTCCCGACCGGCCCCAAGCCCCCGCCATGGAGGCAGGCGGCAAGCGCCGGCCCCGGGGGCAGAAATTAGAAGCTGCCGAAACGAAAATCCGCAAGCCCTGAACGGCTGCCCCCATCTCGGGAGAACCACCCGCCCCGCTGTCAAACCAGCTTTTGCGCTGCCAGGCAAATTTACTGACGCTGCGACCGTAAGTGCCGGCGGCTCGTCGCGGTAAACGCCAGGAAAGAAAGGAAGGGATATGTATTCCACGTCTGAATTCAGGAAGGGCTTGAAGATAGAAATAGACGGCGTCCCCTACACCATCGTCGAGTTTCTCCACGTCAAACCCGGCAAGGGGGGCGCGTTCGTGCGCACCAAGATCAAGAATCTCATGACCGGCAAGGTCCTGGACCAGACCTTCCGTTCCGGGGAAAAAGTGGAAAAGCCTGACCTGGTGGAGCGGGAAATGCAATTCCTCTACCGGGAAGGGGACACCTTCCACCTCATGGACAACGCCACCTACGAGCAGCTGGCCCTCACCGGCGAACAGCTGGGGGACGCGGTGCTCTTTCTCACCGAGAACATGAACGTCAAGGTGCTCTTCTTCAACCAGCAGCCGGTGACCGCCGAGGTGCCCAATTTTGTTGAACTGACCGTGGCTCAGACCGAACCCGGAGTGAAGGGCGATACGGCCAGCGGCGGCAGCAAGCCGGCCACCCTGGAGTCCGGCGCGGTCATTCAGGTGCCGCTGTTCATCAACGAAGGTGACCGTTTGAAGGTGGACACCCGCACCGGCAACTACATCGAACGGGCCAAATAATCAGGCTCAGACCAGCTTGACCAGGACGATCTGCCGCCTGACCCCGAAGCTTTTGGCCTTGTGGTCGGAGTGCATGAACACGTCGGCCTTGAACGTCCAGCGGGAGGCCATGCGGTCCTGAAATTCAAAGACCCCCAGGCCGTGCAGCAGCACCCGGTCCCCGAAATTCAAGGCCAGGTCGCGCTCCACGTCCCGGCTCACCGCGAGCATGCCTTCCTGTACCCGCTGGCCCGAGGCCGTGATATTATAGGGATACTGGCCGCCGCTATAAGAATAGGCCGTCACCGACACGATGGACATGCTGACGCCCATGGTGGCCTGGGGGATAACGACTAACCCCACGGCGACAAGAATTACTACCATCAATGCTCTCATGGTCCCTCCAAGATTGTCTCGCGAACAAAAAAGCTGAATGACTTCCAGTAGTTAAGCGAACCGCCACGAGAAGAAGAAGCCACTGGCGAAGGGATTGTCGCGGGATTCTTCTAGCCGACGGCGGTTGGGCTTGACCCTGTCTGGGGGGAAGGCACTACCTCATCCGGGGTATTGCACCCGGTGCCGCCCCTCAATCCGCCATGTAAGGTGAGAAAAACGAACCAATGAAAATGATTGGTTGATGGTAGAGATATGCCTATCCCAAAAAAAAAATCATGTCAAGGACAATTTTCACAAAAAAAATACAACATGCCTTAATCATTAATAAAACAGATCACTCTATCATGTTCTTTTGGGCGCAATGGCTTTTCAGAAAAACTTCAGTGATTATTTTTCCATTAAAGTGGTATTTATTATGCAATTTAAGCGACAATTTAATAGATAAGTGGGGCTAATTTTTTCAATAATGTCTTAATATTGATTTACGGCTATCTATCTTTATTTTTGTTTATTATCAGTATATTGTAGTTATAGAAAGGTGCTCTATGAAAACTTGTTCCCATTAATTAAACATTATTAACCTTTTTTTAACCATTAGTTCCCAAATAAGCCTTTTGCCGCTTCGGCGATGGCCACGTCATGCTAACAAAAAGGGCCGGAGGAAACGACTCCCCCCGGCCCTCACCTGTATCCCACTGAAATCTTAACCCGAAGGCCCTGCCCCGGCTAGTCCGGCCTGACCCTAAGGGTATACCTGGGTTTGGCGGCGTCGCAGCCACCGCCTGCCATCCCTTCTTTTAACCTGCGCCCGGCAGGTTCTTCACACTTTTCAGGCGCCTCCGAATCCCACCGTGCCGCGGCCATCTTCCACCAGAACCGGAACCTTCCTCACTCCCCCGGTAAATTGCAGCATTTCTTCCAGGTGATTTCTGTCCTCTTGCACGTCCCGGTAATCCACCTGGCAGCCTTCCTGACTCTTGGCCTCCCGGGCCTTTTGAGTGAAAGGTCAGCCGCTCTTGCCGTAAATGATGATCTGCCTGGTCATGTCCGTCTCCTTTATCTGCCCAGGTAGTACACCCGGATGTAGGTAAAATCCACCAGGTTCAAGATGACCAGGGGGTTCTCCGAGAGGGTGTACTGCACGCCCTCGAACCGCGGGCTGACCTTCTTGCGGATGAGATTCATGGCCTCGTCCCCCAGCCGGGGCTTCTGGGGCACCGCCTGGGCCAGGTAGCCGGTGATGAACTGGGCGTGTCGCTGGGCCAGCTCCTGGCATCTCTGGCGGATCTGCACCCGCAGGGGCTTCAAGGCGTCCTCGAAGAAATCGCCGATGTCTTCATATTTCGCTTTGATCTGGGAAAAGCTCCAGCGCCGCAGGCCCTGGTAATCGTCGGCGGCCTTGCCCCCCACCTTATCCATGGTCAGGTCGACAATATTGATGTTGGGGGCACCCGGCCCGCCGGCCGGCACGTTGGCGACATTGACCCGCATCTCCGGGTAGCGGCCGCTGGTCAGGTTGAAGCTCCGGGAGAGCTGCTTGCCCGGCGTGTCGTAACTCTGGGCCTTGCTCACGGTGAAGCCTTCGCTCCGCAGGAAATCCCAGAGCCCCCCGGCCTTGGGCACAAGCTGGTAGAGTTCGGCAAACTCCCCGGTGGGGGGCGGCACATTCACCGCCGGGGCAGCCGGTTCAGCCGGGGGCGGGGGCGGGCTCGACGGGAAAAATTTCTCCCGGATGCCGGCTAGAGGACCGGTCTCACGCTCGGGCTCGGGGGGCGGCGCCTGGTAAGTCGTGGCCGGGGCCTCTTCCCGGGCCGGAGCCTCTTCCCTGACCGGGACGGCGTTGGGGTCGGGGCGGATGTTCAGGCGGAACATGGCCAGCCCTTTGCCCACGGGCTGAGTCTCCCGGGACATGAGGTAGGGGCGGTCTGGAAACATATCCAGGATAATTTTGACCCCGGCGGCGGAGCTTTCCGTCCGCACACTTTTCACCAGGCTCTCGTCGCCGGGCAGGGTCACGGGAAGCCTGCCGGCCTGAGCCCCGGGGAACTCTATCACCAGCTGGGAGCGGCCCGCGCCGGTGAACGGCGTCACCCGGGGGTTGGCGGCCTGGTCCAGGATCACGGTCAACAAAGTCCTCTCACCCAGCCGGCTGATGCCCAGGTTGCGCACTTCCACGCTTCGGGGCTGAGCCATGGCCGGGGCGGGTAATCCCCACATAAACGTCAAGACCAGAATCAGGAGGGCCCCGGCAGCCCTGCGCCACCTGCCGCGGCCCTTAAGGGCCGCCAGTTGCAGCCGTGGATTATGCATACCAACACCCATTATGTATCCTCTCTTCAACTCGGGCGGCTCGCGCCGAAGCCCGCCCCAGCCGACCCCTGGACCAGCAGGCGCCGGTGGCAATGCGGCCTGATGCGGGGAGGCAGGCAGGTACGGCTAGCCCCGGCGGCTCAGGAGCCTCCCGCCTTCACCCGTTCGAAGGTAACGCACTGGCTTATGGGGCAGCTGGAATGCCACTGACCGGTGAGGTCCACCATCAACTTGCGGCCATTATCCGAGGGGGTGGCCACAATGATGCCGCCCTCCTTGGTATAAAACCAGATGCGGTTATCTTCCACGTTCCATTTAAATTTGCTGACCATCCCTTCCTGGGTCAGGTTCCAGGTGGCCTCGCCGTTTTCCTTGAGTTCCAGCTCGACGTGCCCCTTGCCGGCAAAGGGTTCCACGGAACGATAGTTCCCCACGTAGGGCCGCCGGGATTCGCCGCAACCGGCCAGGAAAACCCCGCACAGGACCAGGATGGAGATGATGGCAGCCGTCGCCAGACCTTTTTTCATATTTTTCTCTCCCGCCAAGTGAAGCCCCCCCGTTCCAGGACAAAGAAGCGGTCGTAGAAGAAGATTTGCAGGGCCATGACCAGCATACCGGTGTTTTTGAGGACCTTCCACCAGGTTACCGGTTCGCCTGCCTCCCCCACACAGCCGCAGGTAATGGGAAGCCCTTGCAGAATGACTTTCACCAACCCGATAATGAAGATGACATTCATGCCCCCGATGATGGTGGCGGCAGCCCGGGTGCGTATCCCCAGGATCAGGAAAAGGCCGGCCAGAAGCTCCGCCCAGGGGAGAAACAGGGACCAGAGATTGATGGCCCAGGCCGGCATCATGCCGTAGTCCACCACGTTCAGGGCGAAGACGGCAGGCCGCATGATTTTGCTCAAGGCGAACTGCACGAAAATAATCCCCAGGATTATGCGGCATATGGCCGACAGATAGGGGCTGCGGCGCACCGGGGGGATCAGGATGAGGAGGAAAATGCCCACCGGCAGCCATTCCATGTACCCCCCAAACCCCAGGGGCATGGCGTGCACTTCCTTTTTGGGCTGCCCATCCAGGGGGAAGTCCCCCTTCCAATCCTCATAGTCCGAACCCAGGACCATCACCTTGTAATCTTTATCCCGCAGGAGTTTGGCCAGTTCCAGGTCGAAGCGGCGGCTGGTGGTGCCCCCGTAAATGAACAGGGGCTTGTCCTTGGGCACCTGCTCCTGTTCCAGCATGAACTGGAACATGGGGTACTGCAGGTCGAAGAACACCAGCGGCAGGTTCAGGGCGCCCTTGATATGATCCTGCTCGTAAAAATTGGCCTTGCGGGCGTCCACCACCACGGCCTCGTTTTTCTTGTATAACTCCTCCGCCTGCTTCACAGACACGACTTGAATGCCGCTCGTGTCCCCTACCGTGTGGACCAGGGGGATCTGGTTGTCGTTGTACAGGTTGAAGACCAGGGCCAGGACCAGGCTCAGCCCCAGGATCAGGGCGTAGTCGAACCAGGAGATTTCCCGGCTTTTCACCTGGATCACCGTCTCGTCTTCGAGGCGCTGGTCCCCCTCCACCAGCCACTGGGACAGGCTGTTAATAATACCTCGGGCCAGCTTGGGGTTCTGGTCCAGGACCGAGTCGAACTCCTCCTTGCTGATAGCCAGCAGCCGGCTCTCCTCCACGGCCTCCACCGAAGCCGTGCGGGGCTTGCCGGTAACGATGGCCACCTCCCCGAAGTAAGCACCCGGGCCCAGCACCGTTAAATCGGTACGGATACCCTCCAGGGTTTCCCGGTAAACCTTGAGCTTTCCCGAGATGACCACATAAAACTGCTTCGGCAGCTCCCCCTGCTTCACTACCTGAAAGCCCGCAGGGACTTGCACCTCTTCGCCGACTTGCTCAAGCTTGAGTTTATCCACGTGCTCGTTAGATTCAGTCATGCTGTTTCCCCCGGCTGCGGGTGGGTCAGGTTTTGCCTGCTTTTCCCCAGATTACCGTTTCCTATTTATCACAGTTACGCCCCGGTGGGAACCGCAAAGACAATAAAACCAAGGGATAGGGATTACTCTGGAAAGGCAAGATCACCCCCGGCCATTTTTCTTTGAGATATTTTTCTCATTTTGAAAAAGTTTTTCAAGCTCCTCCCGGGCCTTCTCTCAAGGAGAGAAAATTTTCACTGGCGGGCGTTAAGGCCGCGTTTTAGGTAATTTATTCTATAGTAATTTCAATGAGTTTCATTTTGTTTGGCGGAGATGAGTTGGCAAGGCCCTTGCATGTTGTCATGCCTGAGCAGTCATTTTACTTTTTTTTGCGAGGTAACCTTCGCCATGCGCACCCTGACCGGCGGTCTCACCTGGAACACAGGCAAGTGGGCTTCCGCCGAAGAACACCGCTTGCAGACCCTGGACCTCATCCTGAAGATACTGGTTCCGGCCTTTTTGCTGGGCTGCTTCATCGCGGCCATAGAATTCGGCTCTTTTGACTGGTATGCGGACCTGTTCCACAGCTACAGCTACACCACCCCCTTGATGGCCGTGGGCGCCATTTTCACCTTGGCGGTCCTGGGCTTTCAGGTGCTGCGCACCTTTCTGTGGCTGCGCTACAAGCCCTATCCGCTCCCGGCCGGGCCCCTGCCCAAAGTGACGGTTATCGTCCCGGCTTACAACGAAGGGGCCATGGTGGAAAAAGCCCTGTACTCTGCAGTGGCGTCCGACTACCCCGCCGACCGCCTCGAGATCATCTGCATCGACGACGGCTCCAAGGACGACACCTGGATGTATATCGAGCGGGCCCAGCAGCGCTTCCCCCACCTCATCAAGGCCATCCGCTTCCCCAAAAATCAGGGCAAGAAGGAAGGCCTCTATACCGGCTTTTCCCAAGGCCAGGGGGATTATTTCATCACCATCGATTCGGACAGCGTCATTTCCCCTGACACCATCAAGCAGGTCATCGCCCCCATGCTCTATGACCCCAAGGTGGGTGCGGTGGCCGGCAACGTCAAGGTTTACAACCGCTTCCGGAGCATTCTGGCCCGCATGCTGGCGGTGCGCTTCGTCCTGGCCTTCGATTTTCTCCGGGCCTCCCAGTCCATGTACGGCTTTGTCACCTGCACCCCCGGCGCCCTGTCCGCCTACCGCCGCAGCGCCATCCTGCCCATCATGGAAAAATGGCGCAGCCAGACCTTCATGGGCGCCCCCGCCACCATCGGCGAAGACCGGGCCCTCACCAATCACGTGGTGCGCCAGGGTTTCTATTCCGTCTACCAGCGCACCGCCCGGGTGGACACCGTCGTGCCCGAAACCTACCGGGGCCTGTGCAAGATGTACCTCAGGTGGGACCGCTCCAATTTCCGGGAATCCTGGGTGCAGCTCTCCTTCATCTTCCGGAATTACCGCCAGCGCGACCGGCTGCTGCCCATCCTGGACTTTTTCATCACCCAGTTCGAGTTTCCCCTGACCTATCTGTTCCTGGGGCTCTTGTTCCTGTCCTTTGCCAGCAACCCCATTCTCATGGTGAAATTCTTCGCCGGCCTGGGGGTCGTCACCCTGGTTTACATGTATTATTACATCCACATGGAGCGGGACAACGAGTACGTCTACGGCATCATCTACTCCTACTTCGCCATCTTCGCCCTGTACTGGGTGACGCCCTACGCCCTCATCACCCTGAGGAACGACCGTTGGCTCACCCGATAAGGGGGGGTTCCATATAAACAAAAGAGCGGGCGGCCTGATGGCCGTCCGTTTTTTTTTGTGGGGGGAGGGCCAGGGACCTGAGGTCCCTGCCCTCCCCCCACACCCCCCTCCCAACCCTATTAGTTGTTTGGCCCAAGCTAGGACTCTGTCCAGGCTTGCCAAATTTCTCAAAACTCACGGGATTGGGGGTGGGGGCGTGGGGGAGGGGGTAAGGGGCCACTGCCCCTTAGCCCCCTCCCCCAGATCTCTTTCCTTTAAAACCGCCCGCCCAGGGAGCCGGCGTAGCCGGTGAGTTCGACGTAGCCCTGGCCGGTGACGGGTTCCTCCCTGCCGGTCCCCTGGACGGTCACCTGCCCTTCCCAATACGTGATGGAGGAGTTCATGCCGGTGCGCAGTTCCTGGTCGGCCAGGGTGGGCTGCACCGTGAGGCTGTAGCCCGCCCCGGGAAGCTTGACCTGCCAGCCTGACGGGTAGGTGGCCCCGGAGTGAGGGGATTTCCAGGTCCCCGTCGCCTTGATGGTAAAGTCGGCCAGGGTCAGGTGCCGGGCCTGGCCCTGGGGGTCCACCAGGGTGCCGGAAGAGGCCGCGTCGAGGCTGCCGTCTTTGAGCCGCATGACGTAGAGCATGAGATCCGTGCCGTCTGAGAGCTGCAGGGAGAACCAGTCCCACCCCACCTGGTTGGGGGCCAGGTGGCTGGTGGAGAATTCCCGGTCGAACCAGCTGGTCCCGGTTACCTCCAGGCGTGCGGTTCCCCAGGAAGAGCTTTCCCCGGGTGGCCAACCGGGTGATGGAGTAATAATAACTGGCGGCCTCGGAGGCTGAGGCCTTGCGGCTGTAGCCCCCCTCCCCGTGCAGCACTGGCGGCTTTGAAGGCGTCAAAATAAGGTCCAGGCCAATACCGTCCTTCTGAGCTTTCAGATGATGATTTTCCCCTCTGGATTCCAGGTGCCAGTCGTCGATCCAGACCTCGAGCCGGTCTTCCCTGGCCCCCGCCAACTTCATGGCCCCTCTCTCGGCCTTTTCCCTGAAGGCAAAGGATTGGTGGCCGGGGTCGGTGACGGCCAGGTGGGCAAAGTAAACGGTGTCGGCCCGCCACGCCGACCGGGCTTCGGGATCGGGCTTTTTCAGGCCCACCCGGAAAAAGGTGAGTTCATACCCGAAGGTCTCCCCGGCCGCGGTTTTGAGGGTCCCGGTGTAATACCACCACTCCGTCTTGAATTCCGGGTGCGCGCCGAAGTCCCGGGGGAACTGGAAGTTGCGCCCGGGCCGGGCCGCCTCGAAGTCCCCGGCTCCGGCTGCCCCTGCCAATACAAAAATAATGAAAGTAATCCCTATTAATAAGATGCGGCCACCAGCCGGTTGCCTGCTCATGGTAAATAGTTTAGCGTAAAAGCGGTCTTTTGACCTGGGTAATGAAGGAGGATTTATGAGCAGCATAAAAGTGGAGAAAAACCCGGATCAGGCCCGCCTCGAGGCCCTGGGGGTGAAAACCTGGCCCCTCTGGACCAAGGAGGCCTCGGAGTTTCCCTGGACCTACGACGGCCGGGAAACCTGCTATTTCCTGGAGGGGAGGTCACCGTTACCCCGGATGGCGGCACGCCGGTGACCATGGGCAAGGGTGACCTGGTGACCTTTCCCGACGGCATGTCCTGCCAGTGGCACATCACCAGGCCCGTGCGCAAGCACTACCGGCTGGAGTAGATTTTGTGGAGGGAGGGCCAGGGAGCGGCGGCTCCTCCGCTTTGGGGCATGGCCAGCCATGCCCTACACCCCCCTCCCAACCCGTCATACGGGAGCACAGGCATCTTGCCTGTGTGTCCAGGCTGGAGGCCCATGCTCCCAGCATCTGTTGTGACTTGTGGGAGAGGTAAGGGTCCTCCGCCCCTTAGCCCCCTCCCCCACGTTCCGTCCTTCACGCCTTCACCCGCCCCTCGTAAATATAGGCGATGACCAGGCGGTTGCCCGCCGCCGCCGGGATAAGGCGTCGGGTGTAGGCCTCCCCTTCGAAGTCATCCAGCTCCCGGTATTTGGCGGGCAGCCCGGCCGAGGTTATGAGCCAGGCGGGATGGGGCTCTCCCCCGGGGTTCCATTTGAAGGAGGGGTAGCCCCGGTACGTGCCGAGACTCCCCCGGATGGTGCAGCGCTCCCACCTGGCCGTGAGACCCGCCATCAGATAATGGTATTGTCCCCCTGGCATCAGGGTGCCGTAGACGATGAGGCGATTCTCCGGATTTGACAGGACCAGTTCCACCCGGGCCGGCCAAAATAACGGGAATTCTTTCACCCGCCGGGCCCTGGTTGCACCGGCCCCTGCCCTCCCGGCCGCGCCGGCGCCCTTCCCTGCCGCCAGATGGGCCCGCACCAGGCCCGCCAATTCATCACAGTTTGCCATCAGAGATGAACAGCAGCTCAGAGGAAACAGAAATCATTATTAAAAGCAATTCCAATCAGTTCTCCCCTTTGTAAAGGGGAGTTAGGGGGGATATTCCTGTTTAATATAAGGGATTTTCTTCACCGCCGCCGGCCCTGAATCTCACTTTCTTTTCACCGGGAGATAGTGAGCCAGGCCCTCTGAAAAAGAAATGGGGGTGAGCCCGAAGTCCCGGTAAAAAGCCGCGGGGTCGCAGGTGCTGCCTTCCAGGAGCATGCGGAGCTGACCCGGCGTCAGGGGAAACCAGCGGAAGCGGCCGCACAGGTTGGCGGCGACGCGCATGCACCACACCGGCTGGTGAAACTTTTTCACCCGGCGGCCCAATACCCTCGGCAATGGTGTCGATGATGGCGTCGAAGGTCAGGGGCTCCGGCCCCCCGACGTCGTAGACGCGGTTTTCGGTGCCGGGCAGCTCCAGGGCCAGGGCAAAGGCCCGGGCCACGGTGCCCACCGGCACCGGCTGGAGCTGGTACTGGCCGTCCCCGATGATGGTGAGAAAGCCCAGGCGCTGGATTTGCCGGACAAAGAGATTGATGGAGCGGTCCCGGGGCCCGTAAATTATGGAAGGCCTGAAGATGGTGTACGTGAGCCCCGAGGCCCGGACGTACTCGTCAGCCTGAAAATTGGTGACATGATACGGGTCGGCGGGGGCGGACCTGGCCCCCAGGGCGCTCATGTGCAGGAAGCGCCTGCACCCCCGCCGTCCTGGCCGCGTCCACCAGATTTTTGGTGGCCTGGACGTGCACCCGCTCGAAGGTCACCCCCCGCCCCGGGAATTCCCGGATGATGCCCACCAGGTGAATCACCGCGTCGCAGCCCGCCACGGCCGGGGTGACGGTGCCGGGGGCCAGGCAATCCCCCACGAACACCTCGACCCCCTCGCCGTTCCAGCGCTTCCGGGCGGCACGCCGGCGCACCAGGGCCCGGACCTCGTGCCCCCGCTCCAGAAGCTCTCGCACCACCTCACGGCCTACAAAGCCGGTGGCGCCGGTGACCAGGACTCGCATCGTTTACCCACATTTGATGTGGTTCCTGGGGGGAGGGCCAGGAACCTGAGGTCCCTGCCCTCCCCAGACCCCCCTCCCAACCCGCAGAGGGGACCGGAAAGGCGGACCATCGGCCCGACTTTCCGGCTAAAAGCCTTAGGGGGTTGGGGGAGAGGGCTTGGGAGAGGGGCAGGGGTCTGCGACCCCTGGCCCCCTCTCCCAAATGCTATTCCAATATCAGGTTTCCAAAACAACCATGGCCACGGCAAAGTTGTCTTCGTCGGTGAGGCTCAGGTGCATGGCGGCAATACCCAGTTCCCGGCACAGTTCTGCCGCCCGGCCGGTCACCTGGATTTCCGGTTTCCCCCGGGGGTTGGGCAGCACCTCCACATCCCGCCAGCGGATGCCTCCCTGCCGCAGCCCCACGCCCAGGGCCTTGGAAAAGGCCTCCTTGGCCGCGAAACGCTGGGCGAACTGGTAGAGCCCCTGCTTGGCCCTGGTGCGGCAATAGGCGATTTCCCGGCCGGTGAAGACCCGCTCCAG
This sequence comes from uncultured delta proteobacterium, assembly GCA_963773285.1. Classification (GTDB taxonomy): domain Bacteria; phylum Desulfobacterota; class Desulfobaccia; order Desulfobaccales; family 0-14-0-80-60-11; genus JBGSLA01. The sequence continues at coordinate 68,916 of CAVZAM010000018.1, read as the reverse complement.
AAATCGCTCGCCGTAGCGGCCAATCACCCGGGCCAGGCGGTCCACCTTGACCAGGTCCACGCCGATGCCGTAGATCATGAATAGCAGTCAGCAGCCAGCAGTCAGTGAGCAAGAATGCAAAATTACTGCTCCCGGCTGACTGCCAACTGCCCTCTCCCTACTTCTTCTCCGCCGGCTTGGGGGGTTTGGGGGCCTCGACCTTGCACATGCCGCCCGCCTCCCCGCACTGGGGGCATTTCTTCGGCTTGCAGCGGGTGTCCACCTGGCTGCCGCACTTGTCACACGTGAAAACGGCCATGACCGCCTCCTGAAAAAGTGATACTTTTTTTTAGCACAGGCCAGGGCCTCTGCCAATAAACAAAGCAGGGGCCGCGGCAGATTCTCACCCGCCGGGGCCCCTGGTGGTTGGTGTCGGTTACACTGGCTTACTGCTTGGGAAATGCCACCTCCAGGGCCTGGTCCAGGCGCTCCACCGGGTGAAAAATCAGATCCTTGCGCACGCACTCCGGGATCTCTTCCAGATCCATCTCGTTTTGCGCCGGCAGGATGATTTCCTTAATCCCGGCCCGGTGCGCCGCCAGCACCTTGTTCTTCAGCCCGCCGATCCTCAGGACGTGGCCCCTGAGAGTGATCTCCCCGGTCATGGCCAGACCCTTTTTGATCGGCCGCCCGGACAGGAGAGACACCAGGGCCAGGAGCATGGCCACCCCGGCGCTAGGCCCGTCCTTGGGGATGGCGCCCGCCGGCACGTGGACATGGATGTCGGTGCCGTCGAAGAAGTCTTCCTCGACCCCCAGGAAAGGGGCCCGGGCCCGGATGTAGCTCATGGCCGCGGCTCCGGACTCCTTCATGACGTCCCCCAACTGCCCGGTGAGCTTGAGGTCGCCCTTCCCCGGCATGCGCAGGGCCTCGATGAACAGGATGTCCCCGCCCGTGGGGGTCCAGGCGAGCCCGGTGGCCACCCCGGGTTCCGGGTTTTCCAGGGCCGCTTCCCGGAAGAACTTGGGGGGGCCGAGATAGGCGGCAAGATCTGTTTCGGTGATCTCGACCCGCTCCTTGGTCCCCTCCACGATCTCCCGGCCGGCGCCCCGGCAGAGGCTCGCCACCTCCCGCTCGAGATTCCTCAAGCCCGCCTCCCGGGTGTAGGAGCCGATGAGGGCCCGTATGGCCTCCTCGGTCACCGCGAACTGTTCCGGGGTCAGGCCGTGGGCCTCGAGCTGCCGGGGAATGAGATATTTGAAGGCGATGCCCACCTTCTCCTCCTCGGTGTAGCCCGGCAGTTCCAGCACCTCCATGCGGTCCCGGAGCGGCGGCGGGATGGGGTCGATCAGGTTGGCCGTGGTGATGAACATGACCTTGGACAGGTCAAAACCCACGTCCAGGTAATGATCGGAGAAAGAGTTGTTCTGCTCCGGGTCAAGAACCTCGAGGAGCGCCGAAGACGGGTCGCCCCTAAAATCGGCGCCGATCTTGTCCACTTCGTCCAGGATGAACACCGGGTTGTTGGAGCCGGCCCGGCGGATGCTCTGGATTATGCGCCCGGGGAGCGCGCCCACGTAGGTGCGGCGGTGGCCCCGGATTTCGGCCTCGTCTCGCACCCCGCCCAGGGACAGGCGCACGAACTTGCGCCCCAGGGCCCGGGCGATGGAGCGGCCCAAGGAGGTTTTACCGGTGCCCGGCGGCCCCACGAAACACAGGATGGGGCCCTTCATGTCGGGTTTGAGCTTCCGCACCGCCAGGTATTCCAGGATGCGCTTTTTCACCTTCTCGAGGTCGTAGTGGTCCTCGTCCAGGATCTGCCGGGCCTGGGTCAGGTCCAGGTTGTCCTCGGTGGTGACACTCCAGGGCAGCTCGATCATCCACTCCAGATAATTGCGGATGACCTGGTGGTCAGGCGATGAAGGCGGCGTGCGCTTCAGGCGCTCCAGTTCCCGCTCCGCCTCCTTCATGGCGTGGGGCGGCAGCTGCGCGTCCTCGAGGCGGGTCAGGAGTTCGGTGATCTCCCGACTCTTTTCATCCGTCTCCCCCAACTCCCGTTCCAGGGCCTTGATATGCTCCCGGAGATAATAATCTTTCTGGGCCTTGTCCATCTGGCCCTTGACTTCGGACTGGATCTTTTTCCCCAGCTCCAGGATCTCCAGTTCCCGGTTGATGAGGGTCAGGATGCGGTTTAAGCGCACCTTGACGTCAATGGTCTCCAGGAGTTCCTGCTTTTCCGCCTTGGGGATGTTGAGGCTGCCGGCGGTGACGTCGGCCAGCACCCGGGGGTCAGTCATCTCCCGCACCAGGGCCCCCAGCTCCGCGGGCAGGTAGGGCGAGAGCTCCAGCATCTTCAAAAACAGGGCCTTGACGCTGGAGATCAGGGCGTCCAATTCCAGGTCGGGCTCGTAGTCTTCCGAGATCGGGGTGACGTGGGCGGAGTAATAGGGTTCATAGCCCGTCCAGTTGTCGATCCGGAACCGGTAGAGCCCCTGCACGAGAAGGCGGATGGAGCCGTCCTCGGGCTTGCGCATCTTCAGGATGACTGCCGCGGTGCCGACGTTGAACAGATTGTCGGGGCCGTAGCCCGTGGATATTTCTTCCCGGGAAGCGACGATCCCGAAAATCTTGTCCGTCATAATGACGTCGTCCACCAGCTTCTGGGCCTTCTCCTCCCATATGGACAGGGGCATGATGACCCGGGGGAAGAGCACCACCTCGGAGATAGGCAGCACCGGCAGCACAGTTTTCCCCTGGGGGGCTTCCTGAGCTTCCTGTCCGGCAAAAAGGATACTTTCATTATCGTTATGGTTGGTGGTCATAAAACCGTTTACCTCGTATTATTCGTTATCTTCCCGGATTTCCCGCACCTGGATAAACCTGGGCCGGGGGTGGTGCCGGGGCAGTCTCACTTCCAGGACGCCCTGCTGGTAGCAGGCGCTGATGCCTTCCGGATCCACGGCCATGGGGATGTGGAAGCTGCGCTCGAAACTTCCGTAAGTTATCTCGTAAAGGAGGACGCGGCTGACGTCGGCGGGGGGCAGCGGCCGGCGCTTGCCCCGGACGATCAGCTCCTGGCCGGCCAAGTCGATGGTCAGGTCCTCTTTGTGCGCCCCGGGGATTTCCATCCTGAGAACCAGGCACTCCGGGGTTTCGTAGAGGTCGGCGGCCGGACGGAACGGCATTTCCACCTTACCCAGGTGAAACAGCCGGTCGCGCCAGGAGCGGTTCCGCTCCTCCAACCTTTCAAGATCCCTGATTATTCTTATTTTTATGAGACGATGCATGGGTTGTCCTCGTTGAGTTCAATATCATTAAAATAATCACGATATCAGAAAAGTCCAGGGGTATCCGCTGGATGGAGACAGATCACGGCGGGACCGGCCCTTGCCCGCGCCGGTCTTGCCCTTGACCCCTTAAGGATTTGCTGGTAGTTTCCCAGCATGGAACGCGCCGTCGTCTGCCTGGGGGCCATAAACCTGGAGATGCTCTACGAAGTCAGTGACCTGGGTGGCTTTCTCATGGCCTGGGGCACCGATCTTTCCCCGGGTGGGCTGGAAATCCTGACGCCGGCGGCAGAACCGCGGCTAGCGGAGCTTCTGCCCCGATTCGCCCGTCCCGCGGGACCGCGGGGCGGCGGCCGGGCAGCCCATACGGCCCGGGGCCTCGCCCGCCTGGAAATCCCGGTGACTTTGCTGGGCCTCGTGGGGGCAGACCAGGGGGGTATCCTGATTAAGGAAAGTCTCCCGGGAGTGAACCTGGAGCACCTGGTCGTGCGGGGGGAAAGCAGCCGGGCCTACATTTTGATGGACTCCGAAGGCATGGCCACGACCCTTGCAGCCCCCAGCCCTGATGACGAACAGCAGGAGGCCGACCTCCCCCTCGAGGTGGTGGCCGGATCCGCCTTTCTCTACCTCACCTCTCCAGCCGGCGAGGGCTCCCTGGCCATGACGGGGCATATCCTGGCGGGGCTGGCCGGCAAGCTCCGGGTCTGCTTCGAGCCCGGGGAGGCCCTCGTCCGCCGGGGTCGGGAGGCCCTCACCGGTATCCTGGACCACACCGAGACCCTCCTGGTCACGGAAGAGGAATGGGCAAGCCTCGGTGGGGACCTCAGGCGTCACCTCGAGTGGGCGCCGCCGGTGGTCCTGGTGCAGCGGGGGCCCCGGGGCACCCGCATGCTTACCCCGGTGCGCTACCTCGATTTCCCTCCCTACTTCACCGGCAGCATGGCGGCCGCCGATGCCGGGGCGGTCTTTGCCGCCGGGTACCTGGCCGGCCTGTTCCGGGGCCTCAATCTCCCCCAGTCCGTGCGCCTGGCCATTTCCCTGGCGGCCTACGCCCTGGGCGGGGCGGAGCGCCAGCGCTACCCCGACCGCAAAGTCATGGACGCCGTGATAAGCTCCCTCAGATAAAAAATCCGTGATATCCTTGAGGAAGAGGGCCAGGGAGCCCGATTCCCCGCAGCCCCTTCCCCAACAATCTCATTCAAGGAGATTTCATGCACTCCATTCAACTGGACACGGACTGCGAGGGCCCGCTGGCCTTGAACGACAATGCCTTTGAGCTGTGCCGGGATTTCCTGCCGCCGGAGGGCGCCCGCTTTTTTCACCCAGATAAGCCGCTACAATGATTTTCTGGCTGACCTGGCGAAAAGGCCGGACTACAAGGCGGGGGACATCTTAAAGCTCATTCTCCCGTTTCTCAAGGGGGCCGGCCTCACCAACGACAAAATCGCCGCCTATGCCCGGGAGCACATCAGCCTGGTCCCCGGCGCCGAGGCCGCCTACCGCTTCCTCCACACCCTGAAATTTCCCCTGTATGAAATCAGCACCGGCTACCGCCCCTTCGCCGAGGCCGTGGGCGAAAAATTGGCGTTCGCCCCGGAACGGGTTTACTCCACCGAAGTGGACCTGGACAGCTACCAGCTTCCCGAACCCGAGGCCGCAGAGCTGCGCCGGCTCATGGATGAAATCGTCGCCGCGCCGGACCTGGAGCTGCCCCCGGAGGCCAAGACCCCGGAAGAGCTGCCCCCGGCGACCCGGGAAACCATCCGCCGCCTGGACGAAATTTTCTGGGAGACCATCCCCGGCATGGACATCGGCCGGATCTACCGGGAAGTGAATACCATGGGTGGTCCGGAAAAAGTCCGGGCCGTCGAGGACAGCCTGGCCAAGACCGGCCTGGCCATGGAGAATCTCCTGTACGTGGGGGATGACGTCACCGATGTGCCGGCCCTGGAAAAAGTGCGGAACGGGGGCGGCGTGGCCCTGTCCTTCAACGGCAACCGCTACGCCGTGGAGGCCGCCGAGATCATCGTGGTGGCGGACACGGCCTGGCCGGTGGCCCTCCTGGCCGCGGTTTTCCAGACCTGGGGGAAGGATGGGGTGGTGGAGCTGGCCCAATCCACCCGGCCCGGCGCCTCCAAATACCTCGCCATTCCGGAGTCCATGATCGAGACCATCATGATGGGCCTGGAGGGGGGGAAGACCTTCAACCTCTACCACCCCAGCACTGCCCAGCGGCAGAAGGTCGTCGCCGACAGCACCAGCATGCGCCGCCGCCTCCGGGGCGATGCCATCGCCACGCTGGGCTGAAGTATTTGGGGGAGGGCCAGGGAGTCGGAACTCCCTGCCCTCCCCCCACACCCCCCTCCCAACCCTGTGAGAGTCTGGCAAGCCGGGGCTTGCCCCGACTTACCCAGCTCTTCTGCTCAACTCAAGGGATTGGGGGAGGGCGGCGATGGAGGGAGCAGGGTAAGGGCTCCTCCTGGCTCCTTAGCCCCCTCCCAAACCGAAACTGAAAACGTATAGCTCCCTCCCTCAAACAGCTTCATTTGGGACTCATCCCGGCCTAATCGCCGGCGGGGCCGGGCCAGCTTGGGGAAACCCAGGGGGTCGAGGCTGCCGGCCTCCAGGTTCTCCAGGACCTCCTGGGCCCGGTCGATGACCGACTGGGGAACCCCGGCCAGCCGCGCCACCTGGATGCCGTAGCTCTGGGACGCAGCCCCCGGCGCCAGCTGGTGCAGAAAAACAATGCCGCTCCCCTCCTCCGCCACCAGCACCTGCAGATTTTCCACCCGGGGCTTGAGGCGGGCCAGCTCGGTGAGTTCCTGGTAATGAGTGGCAAACAGGGTGTTCACCCCCGCCCCGCCCACGTCGTGGAGGTGCTCGGCCACGGCCCAGGCCAGGGACAGGCCGTCAAAAGTGCTGGTGCCCCGGCCGATCTCGTCCAGGATGACCAGACTCCGAGGGGTGGCCTGGTGGAGGATGCGGGCGGTTTCGTGCATCTCCACCAGGAAGGTGCTCTGGCCCCGGCCGATGTCGTCCACCGCGCCCACCCGGGTGAAAATCCGGTCGGTCAGCCCCACCAGCGCTTTGCCGGCCGGCACAAACGACCCCATCTGGGCCAGGAGCACGGTCAGGGCCACCTGCCGCAGGATAGTCGATTTGCCCGACATGTTGGGGCCGGTGATGATCAGCACCCGCCGGTCTTCCATGAGCGTCACGTCGTTGGGGACAAAGGCCCCCGCCGGCAGGACCCGCTCGATGACCGGGTGGCGGCCGGCGGTGATCTTCAAGACCGAGGCCTCCGAGATCTCCGGGCGGGAGTACTGGTATTGGGCCGCGGTTTCGGCCAAAGCCGCCCACACGTCCAGGCGGGCCAGGGCCTGGGCCACCCGCTTCAAACGGGGTGCCTCCCCGGCCAGTTGGCGCCGCAGTTCCTGGAATAACTCCGACTCCCGCTTGAGCCGGGCGTCCTCCGCCCCCAACACCTTGGCCTCATATTCCTTGAGGTCCGCCGTGATAAAGCGCTCGGCGTTCACCAGGGTCTGTTTGCGGTGGTAGTCCGGCGGCACCAGGTGCATATTGGCCTTGGAGACCTCCAGGTAATACCCGAAAACCTTGTTGTAGCGCACCTTGAGCGACCCGATGCCGGTGCGCCGGCGCTCCTGCTCCTCCAGGCGGACGATCCAGTCCTTGCCCTCCCGGGAAATCTGGATGAGCTCGTCCAGCTCGGCGTCATAGCCCTCCCTGATGACGCCCCCGGCCTGCAGGGTGGTGGGCGGGTCCTCGGCCAGGGCCCGGGAAATCAGCTCGTAGAGGTCCGGGAGGTCCTCCAGGTCCCGGGCCGCCGCCGCTACCAGGTGGGGAGCCTCGACGGCGAGCATTTCCCTCAGCAGGGGCAGCCTCCCCAGGGCAAAGCGCACCGCCCCCACCTCCCGGGGGCCGGCCTGCTCCAGGGCCAGGCGGGCGGTGAGGCGCTCCAGGTCCCCCAACCCCTTGAGGGCCTGACGCCACCGCTGCCGCAGCACACCCTGGTTAAGGAAAAATTCCACCGCATCGAGGCGGGCCTCGATGGCGGCCCGGTCCTTTAGGGGCTGCTTGAGCCAGCGTCCCAAAAGACGCGCCCCCATGGCGGTGACGGTAGCGTCCAGGACCTCCAGCAAGGACCCCTGGCGGCTGCCGGAGCGCCAGGTCTCAAAGATTTCCAGATGCCGCAGGGTCGCTTCGTCCAGCCCCAGGTAATCGTCCCGGGAGTAAGGCAGGAGCCGGTCCAGGTGGGGGAGATTGGGGGTGTGGGAATCCCGGAGGTAACCGAGGATGGCCCCCGCCGCGGCCACCCCCAGGCGGTAGTCCTGGAGCCCGAAGCCGTCCAGGAACAGGGTGCCCAGCACCCGCCCCAGCTCCCGGTGCGCCGCGGCCTGGTCGAAATTGAAGGGGGGCAACTGCCGCCGGGTGGGGGGGACCTGGAAAGGTGCTAAGGCCCCTGCCAGGACCTCATCGCCGGCGCCCTCCGGCACCAGCAGCTCCGCGGGCTTGAGGCGCCAAAGCTCGTCCCCCAGGGCGTCGCCCCCCTCCCCTTCCGTGAGGCGGAACTCCCCGGTGGACAGGGACAGGTAGGCCAGGCCCCATTTCATGCCCTGGAACGCCGCCGCGGCCAGGTAATTCTCGGCGGTGGCCTCAAGGGCGTTGGGGTCCACCTGGATGCCCCGGGTGAGGATGCGGGTGACCTCCCGGCGCACCAGCCCCTTGGCCTGGGCCGGGTCCTCCACCTGCTCGCACACCACCACCTTGTAGCCCTGCTCGAGCAACCTGCCGATGTACCCCTGGGCCGCGTGGATGGGAAAGCCCGCCATGGGGATGCGGTCCTCCCCGGACCGGCTGCGGGAAGTAAGCGCGATGGAGAGGGCCCGGGCGGCCTCTTCGGCGTCCTGGAAAAAAAGCTCGAAAAAATCCCCCATCTGAAAAAGGACCAGGGCATCGGCGTACCTGTCTTTTAACTCCAGGTACTGCTTGAGCATGGGGGTGATTTTATCGGGTTGGGGATCTGCCATTCTGGTAAGACAGGAGAGGCCGCCCCATGGCGGGGACGCGGCGGGCTCAGCCTTATCGGCTTAATAAAATAAGGGGCGGATAGCCTGATGGTTCAGCACCCGCCCCTCGTGTCACCCTTACGGTCTCCGGCTATTCATGTCGTTCCGGAGGCGCGGCGCTGCCTGCCGCCCCTTCTTCCGCCGCCATGCTGGCCCTTCTCAGCTCCACGTTCATGATCTCGATATTTTGCCGCAACTGGCGGATGATCTGCCGCTGCTTGATGTGGTCAAAGACAAAATAAATCAGCACCAGGATGGCCCCCAGGGCAAAGGACAGGATAGTAAGAACCCACATTTCCAGGGGCGCCGTTTCCAGTTTGGCCACGTACAAGTTCAATCTGAGCTGTATCGGATTCCTCAGGACATCTATGTTTTCAATAACAAAGACCAGGGAGATTAATGCCAACAGGCCGATGATAAATGCTTTCAGGTAGCGCATGTCAGTCCTCGTCTTTCAAGGCTGCGAAATGGGGGGCCAGGCGGGCGTAAGTCTGGCGGAAATGTTCGGGAATAACCCGTACTTCGGCAAAGACCGGAATATAGTTGGTGTCGCCGTTCCAGCGGGGAACGATGTGCCAGTGGATGTGGGACTCCACCCCGGCGCCGGCCACCACCCCCAGATTAAGGCCCACGTTGAAGCCGTCCGGCCGCATAGTCTTTTTAAGGACGCCCATGGCCTGCCGGAGTTTCACCTGGAGGTCCAGGAGTTCTTCCGGGGTAAGGTCATCCAGGCCGGGGACATGGCGCCGGGGCGAGACGAGCAAGTGCCCGTTGATGTACGGATACTTGTTCATCATGATGCGGGTCAGGCGGCCATTGAAGAGCACCAGGCGCTCGGCCAGGTCTTCATCGGGCCAGGGGCAAAAAATACAGCCCTGGGGTTTGTCCTCCCCCAGGATATAGTCCATACGCCAGGGCGCCCAGAGAACTTTCATGGGAACGCTCGTCTCCTCAAGGGGTTAGAGGTGCGCCTCCCGGACACTATACCACGAATTTGCGAACATTCAACGCCTTATTGGACCGAAAGACCGCCCCCGGACGGCAGCTTGCCCCGCCAGGCCGGGTTTTTCCGAAACGGGGTGTACAGGGGGTCGCCGATCAGGATCATCTGCCAGGAAAGGTGGGGCACAGTGCGGAAATACACCTCCAGGAGACTCAGTTTCCCCGTCATCAGGAGGGGGAAAAAATCGTCCGGCAGGGGAAAGGCTATAAGGTAGGGTTCGCTCACCGGACCCAGGGTGGCGGCCACCCCCTCTTCCAGCAGGCGCTTGCACCAGACCTGGCTCCCCGGCCGCCTGAGGGTGGTGGCCTCGGCGCTGGCCACGTGGTAGGCCACCGCGCCCTTCTGCCAGGTGCAGGAGGCCACGTATTTCGCCAGGGAATACCACCCGCAGTAGAGCGCCGCCTGGGGGCAGGAGCCCGGCGGGAACAGGCCCGGTTTCTGGTCCAGGACCACCTTCATGGTGGAGCGCTCCTTCATGAGCTGGGCCAGGCTCACCAGGTGCGCGTCATACCAGTCATAGCTGCCCACCTGGCCGTCCCCTTTGAGGCCCCGGGCGTCCAGGTAACAGGTGCCCTTAAGGCCGGTCTTCTCGATGTCCAGGGCGTCGTCCACCAGGCGGCGGGCGATCTCCGGGGTGGGGCCGTCCAGGCGGCCCACCATGACCACGGCCTGGCGGAATCTCTGCATGGCCGGGGCGGCGTCGAACCTGAAGTTGAGGGGATTCGGCAGCCACTGCACCTTGGGGTAGTTCTCCACCAGGAGCAGGGTCAGTTCACTGTCCACCGCGGCCCCGGTCCGGGGGTGCTCATACAGGCCGTTCAGGTGTTCCCAGAACCTCAGCTCCCCCAGGAGCCCACCCGGCCCGCCGCAGCTTCTCCCCCAGGTAGGCGGCCTGTTCCGTGAGGCTCGCCCCCGGCTGCAGCGGTTCCTGCTCCGGGACCCGGGCGCCCTCGGGGAGGGGCACCAGGTGGTGCAGGGACTCTTCTTTCGCCTTGCCCTCCGGCTCGCCTTGGAGATCAGGGGCGTGACCGCTGAGCTCGGTCATCAGGGCCGCCACCCGGGTGCGGGTCTCCTCCGGAATTTGCTGATCCCGGGGCCATTTCAGCAGGCGGTCGGCCCGGGGCAAAAGCTCCCCCCCCAGCTTGAGGACCTCCCTGGCGGCCGGGACCTCCCCTTGAGCCTGGTTCTTGTCGGGGATCTTGGTCAAAAGCCCCTGCAGTTCCTGGAGCTTCCCCCAGGCCCGGGCGGCGGCCGGCTGCACCTGGGATTTGGCCAGGGCCTGGACCTCCTTCTCCTGGGCATTGAGCCCCGCCTCCCCCACCCTCAGGGGAATGCCGTAAACCAGGACAATGGCCGGGTTGCGGAACGACCGGCGCAGTTCCACCACTTTCTGGCGCACCGGCGGCACCAGCTGCTGGTCATACTCCTGGCGGGTCAAATCCTCCCAGTCCGGCACCTTGACCCCCACCAGGTTGGCCGGGGGGATATGGCGCTTCTGGGCGTAATACTCCGCCACCTCCTTACTTGCCGGGACCGTGGCGTTGTACACCACGACGAGGTCTTCGGGAGCCAGGGCCGCGGCCGCCGTGGTCAACAGGAGAACCAAGCAGGACTGGGAACAAGAGAACCGCGGTAAGGAGATGCTTGAATGGTGACATGTTTACAGGTCTGAAATAAAGATGCGTGAAGTATAGATTAGCGACTTTCCTTATATGATATAACCCGGAATCTCAGGAGATAAAATGTAGCCGCAAGCTTTAGCTGGCGTAATAATCGACAAAAATGAGCGCAGGCTAAAGCCTGCGGCTACGATAGACTTAAAATTGCTTACCCCTACCCGGCCAGGGTGAAAACCGGGGCGAGGCGGCCCACTTCCTGCTGCCGGTGGTTGCGGATGACCGGCCGCCACAGCGGCGCCAGGGCCTCCCGGGCCTCCGGGGTTAGGAGGCCGAGCTGCTGGAGGACCTCGATGATGGCCGGCCCCAGGGCCCGGCTGGAGCCGTCCTCGACCTTCAGGGCCACCCCCAGCTTCTCCTCGGCCAGGGCCAGGCCAAAGCCCCCTTCGGCCCCGGTCTTGGCGAACACCAGACCGGGAAGGGCCTGCATGATCTGGGTTTCGAGGCGGCCGTCCCCGGCGATGTGGCGGGGGTGCGATAGAACGGCGGCCATGATGACGCCCTCGGGGCTGTCCGGGGGGGCCGCGGCCAGGCGGGCGAACCCCCGGGCGATGTTGGCCAGGGGCGCATAAAAGACCGGGGCGCTGCAGCCGTCCACGGCCACGACGATGTCCCCGGGGCTTAAGCCCACCATGTCGGCCACGGTCTTGAGGATGAGCTGCTGCACCGGGTGGGCCGGGTTCAGGTAGTCGTCCACCGGCCAGAAGTGATAGACGCACAGGGCCAGCATGCTGGTGTGCTTGCCGGCGCAGGTGTGGTGCAGCGGGCCGGGCTTCTCCCTGGCTTCGGCCAGGGCCTTGGCGGTGGGGCGGTGGAGGGGGGCGTGGCTGCCGCACTTGAGCGCCCCCGGGTCGAGGTCCAGCCGGGCCAGAATTTTGGTCACCAGGTCCACCTGAAAGTCCTGGCCGGAGAGCGACCCGCTCATCAGGGCCAACTCCTCCGGGCCGAAGCCGAAGGCCGCCGCGGCGCCGCTGGTGACCAACGGCAGGGCCTGAAAGGGCTTGGCCAGCGACCGCAGGCACACCAGGGTGGCGGGGTCCCCCAGGTGATGCTGCACGCGGCCGGCCGCATCAGCCACCGCGAGATAACCCCGGTGGCGTGATTCCACCTCAGAGCCCCGGGTTGCTTCCACTATAACCGGCGGGCATGTTTCCATCATCGGCACCACCTCGAAACGTTCGCTCAATTGCTACATGACTCGCGCCTCGGCCGCTATTATCAATCTGTTTAACTTTCACCAAGGTACTGTTTTAGGGATAATCGGGGCCAGGCAGTTCTTCTTGACAACGGCCCCACGCGTACTACTTTTTAGTTAGCTTCAATTTTGTCCCTTCAAGACCCGGGGCGGCATCAGCCAGCTTTTTTAAGCCCGGAGGTTGCCGCGCCCCTTCCCACCACAGGCGAGGAGGCCCATCATGACCGAGCATGCCGAACCCAATGAGAGCCGCCGCACTTTCCTGGTCAAAAGCGGCCTGCTGCTTGCCGCCGCCAGCCTCGGCGGGGCGGCCTGCGGCAGGGAAATGGCCCCCGGGGAGGTGTCCCCCAACGAGGATTTAATGCGGGAACACGGAGTGTTACGGCGCCTCATGCTCGTCTACGATGAGATGGCCCGGCGCCTCAAGACGGAGGCCGCGGTTCCCTCCCAGGTCCTGGCCAAAGCCAACGACATTATCCATCGGTTTATCCAGGAATACCATGAAAGGAACGAAGAGACCCAGGTGTTCAACCGGTTCAGCAGCGCCGGCAAAATGGTGGAACTGGTGGCCATTCTGTATCAGCAGCATCTGGCCGGGCGTAAAATCATCGCGGCGATTAACGCCCTGAATACTGAAGCGAACCTGCAAAACCCGTTAGAGCGCCCCAGGATCGCGGAGTTGCTGACTGCCTTCAACCGGCTCTACCGGCCCCATGCCGCCTGGGAAGACACGGTGCTGTTCCCGGCCTTTCCCTCGGTAATCTCCAGGAAGGATTATGCCGCGCTGGGGGAGACTTTCGACCAGGAAGAGGTGAAACTGTTTGGGGCCGATGGTTTTGCCAACGTCGTGGGGCAGGTGGCCGATCTCGAAAAAGAGTTGGGGATCTACGATCTTCAGCAATTCACCCCCAAGACCTGAAAGCCCGGCTGCTTATCGACCGGAGATTCCCCGGTATCCGAGGTAAGGTCACCATGAGAAGATTTCGGCCTTCTCCGATCACGGCCCGCGTCTCTGTATGTTTAGCCATCGTGGCGCTTGCTTTGCTGGGGTGCGGCAAAACGGTTGATCCGTCTTTTCAGCAGGGGCAGGAAATTTTTAAGAATTATTGCCTGGCCTGCCACGGGTTAATGGCGGCGGGGTCCTCTATCGCCAATCCGTTCTGAATAAGACCGCGTTTGTCACCGGAATCCTGACGAGGTGATCGCCGTTATCCTGTATGGCAAACAGGGAGCGGGGACGATGCCTGGCTGGCGGGAAAAGCTGAACGACCAGGAGGTGGCCGCGGTAGCCACGTATATCCGTCAAGCCTGGTCCAACCAAGCCGATGCCGTAACCCCCGCCATGGTGACCAAAGTCAGAACGAAGGAAGCAAAGGGCTTAACAATAGAACCATTACCAAAATAGACGTTCCGTGCTGCTAGTTTGATTCCCTACTGTTCAGGAATGAGAGTGGGCAGTTCGATCTTGCCGATCATTTTTTGCGCTTTAAAATAAATGCCAGGTCCTTGACGCCGATAAATATATTCAGGAGGCCGACGCCATAGACAAAATAAGTAAGGAGTTTCTTATCTGCGTCCCCCGCCATGCTGTTCCCTACATAAAAACACAAAGCTGCCAAGCCAAAACTTATCAGGCACTTGAAATAGATATTCATGATTTGCCTCCCCGGCCTGTCCGGTCCGGCTCCGCCCCCAAAGCCACCCGTCCCTTTAATATCCCGGAATTATAGGAACTTCACCCGACCCTGTCAATCAGGGAGAATGGGCGCGGGGGCCAAAGACCGCTGTCCCCTGGCTCCCGTCTTAGGCATGGCAGGATGCCCCCCGGGTTCCGGCCCTTCTCCCCTGGGAACCCTAAAATTTCGTTGCAGTTTCGCCATAAACAGATAAATTTATAGGCTTACGGGAGCGGGCGGCTGCCTCAGAACCGGGCCCCATCTCCCCCAGATTTAAGGAGGACGCGCATGGCAAGACCGAAGATCACCGTGGTGGGGGCGGGCAACGTCGGCGCCACCTGCGCCCACTGGGCTGCAGCCAAGGAACTGGCGGACGTGGTGCTGGTGGACATCGTGGACGGCATGCCCCAGGGCAAGGCCCTGGACCTCATGCAGGCCCGGCCCATTTTCGGGTTTAACGTGGAGGTGGCGGGCGCCAACGATTACGCCGCCACCAAGGGCTCAGACATAGTCATCATCACCGCCGGCATTGCCAGGAAGCCCGGGATGAGCCGGGAAGACCTGATCAACACCAATAAGAACATCGTCGCCAACGTCACCCGGGAAGTGGCGGCCCAGAGCCCCAACGCCTTTATCATCATCGTCAGCAACCCCCTGGACGCCATGTGCTACGTGGCTTATAAGGTCAGCGGCTTCCCCAAAAACCGCGTCATGGGCATGGCGGGCATCCTCGACACCGCCCGTTACCGCTGCTTCATCGCCATGGAGCTGGGGGTGGCGGTGGACGAGATCCAGGCCATGGTGCTGGGCGGCCACGGCGACGAAATGGTCCCCGTGGTCAGCGCCACCAACATCTCCGGGGTGCCCCTGACCGGGCTGCTCCCCAAGGAAAAGATCGACGCCCTGGTGGAGCGCACTAAGAAAGGCGGCGGCGAGATCGTCGCCCTGCTCAAGACCGGCTCGGCCTTCTACGCCCCGGCCGCGGCGGCGGTGCAGATGAGCGAGGCCATCCTGAAGGACCAGAAGCGCCTGGTACCGGTGTCCGCCTATCTGGAGGGGGAATTCGGCTTGAAAGACATTTTCTTCGGGGTGCCGGTGATTCTGGGAGCCGGCGGCATCGAGCGCATCCTGCCCTTAACGCTCAATGCCGAAGAGGAGAAGATGCTGAAGCATTCCGCCACCGCGGTGGCCAAAACCCGGGACGAACTGAAGATGTAAATTCACTTTTATTATGGGGGCGCTCTTTCCCCGGGCGCCCCTTGGCCGCCGCCGCACCCCGCCCGCCGTCAATCTCACAAAATTTTTGGTTTTCCCTCTGCTTATTTTAAGATTTTTCCTCTGGTCATTTAAGTTAGTTCCCCAACCGTCGATAATAGAAGTGAGCAGGATACCAAGATCGACCAGGCCGGATTGCGAAGACGCCGGCCCTGGTCGCCGGGAAGGTGGGGAATGGAGGCAGGGAAACACATCGAACTGAGCCTGGGCCAGGAGCCTGGCGAATTTCGCCTGAACCTGGACGGCATCGCCATCACCGTTCATTTGAACAATCTCAAGCCGGGGGCCGCGGCAGGGCTGGCGGCCGCCTACCCGACCAGTGTCCCTGCCGCCCCGGTGCCCGCCAGTGACCGCAGAGCCTTTCGGACAAGATGCCGACACCGGGAAAATTTCTGCCGAGTTGGAGCACTACCGGCAGGTATCCCGGGAGATTTACGAGGGCTTGGGCAGGCTGGCCAAGGATATCAATCTCTCCATCCAGGACCTTTCGCCGGCGGAACTCATCCAGACCGCCATAGGTTCTCCCGGTGAGCACCTGGACCAGGCCAGAACCCAGGTGACCGACGTCCTGCAGATGACCGAGCAGGCCACGCTTAATATCATGAACCTCGTGGACGAGATTCGGGAAGATTGCCGGACCGTGCAGACCAAGCTAACCACCTTGACGGAAGAGTCATCCGCAGAAGGTTCCGACCCGGCGCCCGCTGCCGACACCCCCGCCGACCATGGCCTCTGGGAACAGGTCCTTTCCCAGGCAGAGGCAATGGACCAGTTGCTGCACCCCGTCGAATCACGGGAAGCCCCGACAGGCCCCGGCATCCCCCTCTTTTCTTTATCGGATATCCTGCAGATTCTCCTGGAGTTCTGCACCAACGAAAAAGTCAAGCAGCACCTCAAGGCGGTCCAGGCCAAGCAGGATGCCATCTTCCGCAGCGCCGAGGCGGAGCAGGCTTTAAGTCTTCTGGCCACCGGCGTCCCCCAGGAGGACGGCTTTCACCAACTGCCCGTGGAGCCGTTGCTGAACATCCTGAGGGACCATTGCACCGATGACCGGGTAAAGGATCTTTTCGTCAAGATGGCGTCATCGGCGCAAAAACTGTTTCCGGTACCGGCCCTGCCCCTGGAAGCCCAGGAAATGGAAGAGTCGTTTGGGGACGAACTTCCCGAACCACCGGGGAACCCCGAGGTGGCCGCCTGTTGGGAAAAGCTGCAGCACAACCTTAAAACCCTGAGCGAACACCGGCAAAGCAATGCCTCCGGCAATGCCGGTTCTGGGAGTCCCCTGAGGGGTGCGGCCGAAGTCAAGGAAGTCCTGGAAACGGTGGACCGCATCACCGACAATCTCTCTCACATCATCGAAGCCCTGTCCTTCCAGGACCTCTCCGGCCAGCGCCTGCTCAAAATTCTCAAGATCATCCGCCAGCTCCAGGTCCAGGTGCTCTCCCTGCTGGTGGCGGCAGGACAACGGCTGATGGTGAATCTGGACGACCAGCCCTTGCCGCCGCAGGAGAGCGACCTGGCCAGAAACGAGCTTGATCGCCTGCTCCACAATGTTGCCACCCCCGCGGACGAGGATTTTGCCGCCCCCCCCGATGATCAGCCCCTGGACCAGAACGCGGTGAATGATCTGTTGACCAACATGGGCTTCTGATCACCCGGAGATGAAAATTGTGGCCGGCCTAACATGTCTGGGAGTTCGGTGGCGCCAAGCCCCCGGGCCGGCAATTCGCATGAAGGCATTTAATTAGACCCTTCCCGTCAGGAAGGTTATTCAGGCACAAGTGTTGCAGGTCTTACAGGTATGCATTCAGGAAATTTTGGCTTTATGCCGGGGCTCCAGCGACAGACCTTAGGGCGGCTAAAAGCTGCTGTCCCGGGGTCCCAGCCTTTGGCCGCCAGGACTGGCAGCCAACCGGGGAATTTTAATCGCACCCTGGCGGAGTCCATGACAGCCCGGCAATCCCACCCGCAAACTTTTGCCGAAAGGCGGCAGGAATTTCCCCACTGCCGGGTCCAGCAGGCAGTGAGCAACGCCCGCCTGTCAGGCATGCTCCAGCACTGCATCCTGGGCCGCAGCCTGGGGCGGGGGCAATTAAAATCCGCGCCTGGCGGCTCGTCGGACCCCTCTTCCCGGGGGGAGGTGGAACAGCATTTCAAGTACGGTTCTTCCCTGGGAAACTCATCTGCAGGAAATGCCTCGGCCTATGACAACCTCATCAAGCAGGCCTCCCAGCGCTACCAGGTGCCCGAGGGCCTGATCAAGGCGGTCATCCAGGTGGAGAGCAATTTCAACCCCCGGGCCACCTCACCCGCGGGGGCCATGGGCCTGATGCAGCTCATGCCGGGGACGGCCCGTGACTTGGGGGTGCGCTGCGCCTACAACCCGGGTGACAATATTGACGGCGGCACCCGCTTCTTAAAGGACCTCCTGGACCGCTACGAAGGCAATGTCCCCATGGCCCTGGCCGCTTATAACTGGGGCCCGGGCAATCTCGACAAAGGCCGCTCCCTCCCTCAGGAAACCAGGAACTACCTCGAATCCATCGGCCGGCTTTTCCCATTCCGTCAGGCTTCCCGGTCCATGCCCCGGAAAAATATGCCCCTCCCGCCCCACCCTCCCCTGTCAAGCACGGTCAATGACGTCCAGGTCTGAGGGGCGCCGGCCCGTCCTGCCTCAGGCGCTTTTCCCCCAATGCACCTAAAAATCAAGCCTCATCGTAAAGTACCGATAAGCTATGAGGAACTGCCTGCATAACAGGCGTCACTCTAGCTTGCCGGGCCCCGGGAAGAGAGGGATAGGTTTTTTCCTTTTCCCAGCCCGCCGCGACCAACGAAATTCACCCATGGATCGAATCGCCCTTTTCGGCCTGTTGCTGGGAGCCATGTCCCTCATCGGTGGGCATTACCTGGAAGGCGGCTCTGCCGGCATGATCCTCCAGGCCACCGCCTGTGTCATCGTCCTGGGTGGCACCGCCGGGGCAGTGTGCCTGAGTTTTAACGGGACGCAACTGCGCCAATCCTGGCATTCATTGCCTCACGTCTTCCGGAAGGCCAGGGACGAAACCCCGGATCAGGCCGCCCGCCTGGTGGAACTGGCTTACCGGGCCCGGCGCCACGGTCTTCTGGCGGTGGAGGGGGAGGTGGCCAAACTCTCTGACCCCTTCATGCGCCGCAGTCTGCAGCTGGTCATCGACGGCTTTCCCCCTCAGCAGGTGCGGGAAATCATGGAGATGGACCTGGTCCAGAGGGAGGAAAACGGGATGATGCCGGCCCGGGTCTTCGAGGCCGCCGGGGGCTACGCCCCCACCATCGGCATCATAGGCGCGGTGCTGGGTCTCATGCAGGTCATGCAGCACCTCACCGAGCCTTCCCGCCTGGGCACCGGCGTGGCCGTGGCCTTCGTGGCCACGATTTACGGGGTGGCCTCGGCCAACCTGCTGTTTCTCCCCATCGCCCACAAGCTGAAGCTCCACCATGAGCGCCAGATGCTCTCCCAGGAAATGATCCTGGAGGGCATCATAGCCCTGGCCCAGGGCGAGCATCCCCGTCTCATTGCCGAGAGGCTGAACGGCTTCCTCCCCCAGAACGCCAATCCCGATTTGAAACTCCCGGGGGCCACTGGCCACCGGGAGCTTTCCTGGCGGGTCCGGCCCCGGTCCAAGCCCCATGCGTCCCCGTCGGTCCGCTCCCACTAACCCGCACGGACCCTCCCGGGACCGCTGGCTGGTTTCCTACGCCGACTTTGTCACCCTGCTCCTGGCTTTTTTCATGACCATCTATGCCATCAGCCGTATGGACAACTCCAAACTGATTCACGCCCAGCATTCCATCCAGCGGGCCTTGAACGCCCCGGTTTTCCTGGGCGGTTTCCCCCTGGAGCCGGAAATCGGCGACCTTTCCGCCCCCGGCTCCCGGGGCGATCTGCCGGCCGCCAGCCTCAGGGCCGCGCCCCAGACCCAGATCGAAGAAGTGGCCCAGACTGTCCAGGAAAGCCTGCACACTCAGGCCAACTCCCAGGATATCCGGTTGATGATCACCGGCCGGGGGTTGGTCATCCACCTGCCGGAGTTTCTCTTTTTCGCTTCGGGAGAGGCCCAGATCCGCCCGGAGGCAGAGTCGCTACTGGATCATCTGGCTGAAATCCTACGCAAAATCCCCAACCAGGTGGCGGTGGAAGGCCACACCGACAACCGCCCCATCAACACGTCCCAGTTCCCTTCCAACTGGGAACTCTCCGTCCACCGGGCCACGGTTCTGGTGCGGTATCTGGTGGAAAAGGACCACCTGGACCCGGCCCGCTTCGCCGCCGCCGGTTACGGCGAATACGCCCCCCTCACCAGCAATGACGACGAGGCCGGGCGGCGCCTGAACCGGCGGGTGGATATCGTCATCAAGCCCCTGCTCATGACCAAGGGGCCAGGACTTTAAGGAGCCCGCCTCTATGTCCGCATCAATGTCTCCCGGCTATCCCACCGAGGGCCGGCCCGCCTGCATTCCTCTTTAAAAAAAGGCCACCGTGCTCCAGGGACTAGGGTGGAATTCTGATGGTCCTGGTTATCTTGAAGGCCCTCAGCGTCACCGTGGCCGACCCGATCTCTGGGGCTACACGTCCTTCGGGTGGCTGTTCTGGGAGACCGGGAGATTCCCCCATCATTAACTATTAACGAACCGATAAATCCCTTTGCTCTGCAAAGGGAATTATTTTTCTAAGTGGCGGGAAGTGGCAAGGGCCCACCCGACCCCGGTAGCACGGGCTTCCAGCCTGTAGGAACCCCTCTCCTCCGCTAATTATGATTGCAGCAAAGAACATAATCGTTTTAACGAATTTTATTATACGCTTATTGCCTTAGCTCCGAAAAGGTAACTGTTTGAGCATTCAGGCAGGCAGTGATCATCCGGTTAAACATTTGGGGTTCCCAGAAGCGTCGATTGAAGCGGTAACAAAATTCACCCAGATAACGGGACAGGTGTTTGTCACTGACGC
The DNA here is from genome assembly GCA_963773285.1 of uncultured delta proteobacterium. Taxonomy (GTDB): domain Bacteria; phylum Desulfobacterota; class Desulfobaccia; order Desulfobaccales; family 0-14-0-80-60-11; genus JBGSLA01. The sequence continues at coordinate 48,754 of CAVZAM010000018.1, read as the reverse complement.
CATGATAGACTCCACGAATATTGCCTTTGACGTTGGCGATCAAGGTATGGACCCAGGGAAACAATCTACCTGCATTTTTTCCCGAACCAGTCACGGTGGGAACATGAAAGCTCGACTCAGAGTTCAAAACCCGATAAGCCTGCCAACCATCGGTGCGGGCCACCACCTCTGCTGCCAGGCAAGCCTGGGCCATCGCCTTAATCTCATCGCTGCTTACCCTGGGCACCTGGCGCATGGCGGCAAACCGTGGTTTATCTTCCGGAGTTTCCACCGCCACCAAAACTTTGGATTTACCCACGGCGCCACGGCCACGTTTGCCTGGTTTGGGGCCGCCGATATAGGTATCACCTCCATAATTCGATCAGGGCCAGCAAACTTTACCCCTCCCCCAGAAAACATTCATTCTTTTGCGGAGCAAAAGCAATAATCATTTTTTTTAAAGGGGTGTTCCGGATGGGCCCTCTTGCAGCTGCTCTTGAGGGGAAGGGAAACGCAGCAAATTTTGCGCCGCGGCTTCCCCCCAGAAAGTCCTTACTTCAAATTCTCCATGATGCGGATGGCGGCAGGACCGATGATCACCACCATGAGGGCGGGAAAAATAAACAGCAGCAGGGGGAAAACCAACTTAACCGGGGTCTTGGCGGCCAACTCCTCCAGTCTCTGGCGGCGGGTGGTGCGCAGGGTCTCCGACTGAACCTTGAGGGACTGGGCCAACGACGTGCCGAAGCGGTCGGCCTGGATGAGCATGGAGGTGAGGGAGGCCACATCGTCGACACCGGTGCGGTCGGCCAGGTTCCGCAGGGCTTGTTCCCTCTCCAAACCGGCGCTCATCTCGAGATTGACCATGCTCATTTCCTTACCCAGGATGGGGCTGCTCAGCTTCAGGTCGTCTGACACCCTTTTCATGGCAGCATTGAGACCCTGCCCGGCCTCCACGCATACCACCAGGAGGTCCAGGGCGTCCGGCAGACCCTCCTTGATTTTCTGCTGCCGGGTCTGCACCAGATGGCTGAGAAGGAGGCTTGGCAGGAAGTACCCCAGGGCCAGCAGCCCGAAAAAGATCAACAGCAGGACGATGAGCGGCAGCCCCCTCCCGAAGATAAACGGCATCCCCAGCACCGGCAGGGCCACCGTCAGGCCCAGCTTGAGGCCGAAGTAAATCGACGGGGCCTGGGGCTGGTAGATCCCCGCCTGGATCAGGGATTTTTTCAATTCGTTGATCTTGGCGCTGCCTTTTTTCAGGCCCAGCTTATCCTCGAACTTGTCCACCATCTCCTTGGGGAGGAATTCTATGTCGAAGGGTACACTGTCCTGGGGACGTGACTGGGCCTCGTCAATTTTGGTGTCTCGCTGGAGGCGCTCCCGCACCCGGGACCTCCTCAGTCCGAAGAAGAAACCTATGGAGAGGATAAAACCGGCTACCAGTATCCCGAACATGAAGGAGGGGAAAAGCATGGGCTAACCTCACACTTTGATATTGACGATCTTTTTGATGGCGAGAAATCCCAATCCCTGGAGAGTGAGCGCGGTCATGGCCATCATGCGGCCCAGGGGATGGTTAACCAAGAGCATGGTGTAATCCGGGTTGATCTTCAACATGACGATAAAAAGGACCGGCGGCATCGCTATCAGGATGACCCCGGAAAGCCGCCCTTCCGCAGTCAGGGCCTGGATTTGATTACGGAGTTTAAAGCGCTCCCGGATCAGATAAGAAATTTTTTCAAGAATTTCCACCAGGTTGCCCCCAGTCTCCCGCTGGATCATCACCGCCGTGGTGAAAAAACGCAACTCCCGGAGTTCCACCCGGCTGCACAGGTTGATGAGGGCGTTGTTCATGTCCATGCCGTGGTTATATTCCTTGAAGGTCTTGAAAAACTCCAGGCCGATGGGGTTGGCCATTTCAGTGCCGACAATCTGCAGGCCCGAGGCGAAGGCGTGGCCAGCCTTGAGACCCCGGGCCAGGAGATCCAGGGCTTCGGGGAGTTGCTTCTCGAATTTTTTTACCCGGCGCTTCTTCTTGAATTTCAGCATCCAGTAGGGCAGATACAGCCCCAGCAATACCCCCACCAAAGCACCCACGGGCCCCCGGGAGAAAAACCCCAGGCTCAAACCGGCCGCGCCGGAAATCAGGAAGACCAACAGGACGGTCATCAGGGACCAGTTCACGTCCGCCTTGAGGAGCAGTTCCTGGAGTTGCTCGAGGCGCTGGAGCCGTTTCAGGACCTGGCGCAGCCAGGGAGCATCGCCCAGGTTGTCCGGCTTGAGGAGGGAGTCCTGGGAGAAATTCTGCTCCAGGCCTTCCAGATACTTCAAGCGCCGCTGCAGGCGCCGCCGCTGCACCCGGTTGGGGTTCCAGACGATGAGGGCGATGCCCTCGAGCAGACACATGAAAAAGAAAAAGGTGATGATAATGAGAAGGTAGGGGACCTCCGGAAAGTAATGGCCCAAAAGGCTCCGGGCGTCTGGCGTAGCTTGGCCCTGGGCCCAGGTGGCGCTCACCCCGGCACCCCACAGGGCCCCCCCCATGAAAAATTTCCCCAGAATTTTCCCGTGCCGTCGCTTCATCTCAGTACTCCTGCCCTTCCCTGGCATCCGGCATGTTGGTAAGCTTGTCCGCCTGCCTGGTATCTCCCTGTTCTCAGGCATTTTCCCGGAACAGGCTGGCCGGCAGCGAGACCCCCATCTCCTCAAGGCGCGACATGAACTTGGGGCGGATGCCCGAAGTGACGAACCGGCCCTTCACCTTGCGGTCCTCGCCGATCCCCATCATCTTGTAGGCGAAGATCTCCTGCATGGTGATCATGTCCCCTTCCATACCCACGATCTCGTGTAACCCCATCATCTTGCGGCTGCCGTCGCTCAGGCGGGCCAGCTGGATGACCACGTCGATGGCGCTCGTCACCTGGTGGCGGATGGCCCGGTCCGGGATGTTCAGGCCGGCCATGGACACCATGGTTTCAAGCCGGGTCAGGGCGTCCCGGGGCGAGTTGGCGTGGATGGTGGCCAGCGACCCGTCGTGGCCGGTGTTCATGGCCTGGAGCATATCCAGGGCCTCCCCCTGGCGCACCTCCCCCAGGATGATGCGCTCGGGCCGCATCCGCAGGGCGTTTCGCACCAAGTCCCGCTGGGTGATCTCGCCGGCGCCCTCCAGGTTGGGGGGGCGGGTTTCCAGCCTGACCACGTGCTCCTGCTGCAATTGGAGCTCCGCCGAGTCTTCGATGGTGATAATTCGCTCGTCAAAAGGGATGAAGCTCGACAGCACGTTCAGGAAGGTGGTTTTGCCGGTGCCGGTGCCCCCGGAGATGAGGATGTTCAGGCGGGCCTTGACCGTACCTTCCAGAACCTGGGCCACCTCCGGGGTAAAGGCCCCCCACTCGATCAGGTTTTGCACCCGGATAGGATCCTTGGCAAATTTCCGGATGGACAGGGCCGGACCATCCAGGGACAGAGGCGGGATGATGGCGTTCACCCGGGAGCCGTCTGGCAGGCGGGCGTCCACCATGGGGCAGGATTCGTCCACCCGGCGGCCTACTCCTGAGGCTATTTTTTCAATTATTTTCAGCAGATGGGCATTGTCCGTAAAGCGCACACTGCTTAACTGCAACTTGCCCTTGCGTTCCACATACACCTGGTTGAAGCCGTTCACCAGGATGTCATTGATGCTGTGGTCTTTGAGCAGTGGCTCCAGGGGGCCATAGCCCAGCAGCTCGTCCCGGATTTCCTTGCACAGCCGGTCCCGCTCGGGCAGGGTCAGGGCCATGTTTTCTTCGGCCAGGATCATCTCGACGCCCCGGCGCAGGTCGTCGGCGAGAGTGGCTTCCTCGGCCTCGGCCAGGCGGGAAAGGTCCAGAAGGTTTAACAAGCGGAAATGAATCTTGCTCTTTAACTCATTAAAAGTATCTTCTTTTTTGTCCTGCCCGCGGGCCGGGGCCCCCCCGGCCCGCTCCGCCTGGGTGCGTTCCCTTATGCGGGCGATGATACTCATGCTATTTGCTCCTCTTGAGGAAACTCAGCCAGCCCCAGCGGGACTGTCGCTCCCCCTTCAGGTCCGACTCCTCCAGAAAATGACCGGCCAACTCCCTCAGTTCCTGGGAGATACCGAGGCCCGGCGAGCTTTTGACCAGGGGCACGCCCTCGTTGATGCTGATTTTTACCTCCTCAGCCAGGAAGGGCACCGTACCCTTAACTTCCCGCCCCAGAAATTTGGCCACATCATCGAGGCTCAGGTCGCCGTGTTTCTCCCAGGAATTCAGCCAGATCTCGAGGTCGAGGTCTCCCAATCCCAAAAGCTCTAAAATTTCCACGAGCTTGCGGGTATTGGACAGGGCCGGCACCGACTGGTTGGTCACCAGGACCACCTGGTCCGCCAGCTCCAGGGCCTTGATGGAGATTTCATCCAGGTGATGGCCGGCATCCACCAGGACGTGGCTGTATATGGAGAGATTTTTGACAAAGTGCAGGACCTTGTCCAGGTTCTCCGAGGTCACCGCCTCGGCCTCCTCCAGCCTCGCCGGGGCCGGCAGGAACTGCAGGTTCTTGTCCCAATTGAAAAACAGGCTCTTGAGGTATGAGTCGTCCAGGTGTTCGACGTTTTCGATGACCTCGGTGATGGTGTACTGGGGCTTGGCGTCCAGAAAATACACCATCTGGCCGTAGCGCAGGTCCAGGTCCACGGCCAGGATGGAGTTGCTAACCTCCTGGGCCAGAAGATAAGCCAGGTTCACCGTCAGGAAAGTGGTGCCTACCCCCCCTTTGCTCCCCAGGAAGGTGATGATTTTGGTGCTGGCCGCGGGGACGACCTCGGGGACGAACTGGGGCAGGCGGTCCAGCGCCTCCTGAAATTCTTCGGGCTGAATGGGGTGCGTGAAGCACTCCTTGACCCCGAAGCGCAGGGCCTTCCACAGCTGTTCCGTGGAGATTTCGCGAAGATACAGATAGATGGGCGGGTTGCGGTGGTCCGAAGCGGTTTTTTTAATCCACTGGTCCAACTCCGGCTGGTCGGACTGATATTCCAGGAAGATGACGTTGGTCCCGGAATTGACCCGCTCCGGCAGGTCCTTCAGACCATGGTCCTCCACCACCACGGTCTGTTGGCTGGAATGGATGATCCCCGTTAAGTATTCGCGGGTTTCCGGGGCCAGATAATAAAGGCTGAATTTTATGGCCATCTCCTGGTTCCATCCTGGGGGTGGATAGGCCGCCCACTGAGTTCATACTTGCCTCACCGGCGGTGGGTTCTTGTGCCCTAAAAATTCGTGGACTCTCTGTTCACTCCACGGATCACCTCTACCGTGCGCAGGGCCGCCGGGGGAGTCGATGCCTTTTTGTCCTCTTTGGGAGCCTGGGCTTCAGGTTCCGGACGGGCTCGGCCCAGGAGTGTACTGGTGCGCACCCCCATGGTCGCCACCTTGTGGTCATCCTGCTGGTTCCGCAACACCAGGGAAATCATGCCCTCCCGCACCGCCAGGGCCAGGCGCTCGCCCTCCTCGGGGCTCACCTCCAGGGTGACGGTGGGCACCACCTGGGGCTTTTCACCCAGGGCTTTCTCGATTCGCTGGCCGGTGCCCAGGACCCTGAGGTTCTGGAGAATCACCTTGGAGATGGGGTCGAGGTTATAGTCCCCCTTATCCACCGAGACCAGCACGTCCACCCGGTTGTCCGGGTTTAAAAAGCCTGCCACTCCCGAGGCCTCATCCACTTTTACCGTCATGGCCCGCTTGTCCCGGGGCAAAAGCGCCGTTAAGCCGGGGATGACCCCTTTGGGTGCCAGTTTGCTCTCCACGACCGGCTCCCCGGCCGCGAGGGGAATGGCCGTCACCCGGCCCTCCACTTCCGCCGGTTGGGAAAAATTGCCCGCCAGGGCCGAGTCCTGGGGCCACATCCGCACCGTCAACTGCTCCCCGGACAAGGCCACCGTGGAGGGCACGTCCTTGGCGGCCACCACCACCGGCATCATTTTCGCCGGCTCGACGCGGTTTGCCGTTTGGGCCTGGTTCTTGAGCCACCCCATGGCCATAAAGGTAGCTACGGCCCCGAAAGCCAGGGCCATCATCAACCACATCCAGGGAGGTAACCGTCGCATGTGCGCTACTCCATCAACATTATGGTGTTGGCGGTCAAATTCATGGTGCCGGTGAGGCCCGAAACAAAATTGGGCAACACCGTAAAATGATAAGGATATGTGACAGTTACCTGCAAGGAAGCGCCGCTGTTACCCCCGGCCCCGGTCACGTTTATGGTGGCTGTATCAGTAAATCCCGCGTTGGTCAGGTAGGTCTGGACCTTGTTCCTGATCTCCGTCTCGGTCTTCCGGGGATTGCTGTAAACTACCCCAAACCTGGCGCCCTCCCGGCTGGCATTGGTGAGCACCCCCTTGTCGTAGATGGCCATGCCGAATTCCACCAGGCCGAAAAGCAGGACCACAAAGAGGGGCGCGATCACGGAGAACTCCACCAGGGATGCACCCTCTTGTTTTTTGCGTCGCAGTGCTTGCGCCTTCATGGAGGACACCTTTTCACCTGGGAAAGATCCTCAGGGGGAAAACGGGGCCGGGCACACCCGGCGGGAAGTTGCGAGCCCCCGCCTGCGACCCGCCATGCAGATCATCGGGTTGCAGCCGGCGCGCCGGTTAACTGCCGCCTATAGCTGGCCCTGGACCTGGCTGTAGTTGGCGTTCAGGGCGGTGCCGATGCCTCGGTTCCTTCCTGCAACGGGCTGGAGGAAGCTATCATCTCCTGCCTTTCGGTCAGACCTCCCGCACTTCCACCGTCTCCAGGAAAACTCACCAGACATGTTCCCTGCTGACCTCGACACGGAAGCCACAGAACCTTCCTGCCAAATCAGTCAATGGGCAGGTCATCAGGGTCGGGGAAAGCGGGGCCCGGAACACATGGGGGAGTACCGGGCCCCCGCCTGCGACCTGCCTTACAGATCACAGGGTTTGAGATAACCTGCCGGTTAACTGCCGCTGAGCTGGGTCTGGACCGCGGTGTACTTGGTGTTCAGGGCGGTACCGATACCATAGATGGCTGCCATCACCGCCACGGCGATCCCGGCCACCAGCAAGCCGTATTCCACGGCACTGGCGCCATCTTCGTCCAGAATAAAGGTCCTTACTTTGGTGAACAGATCTCTCATTGCCTTGCTCCTTTTTAACGATGGGTTGTGTGAAGGTCATGTATCCCAGTTTCCGGTCGGCCTTTCCCGCACTTCCCGGCTCCTGAGAAACCGATCCGACCTCCTGTGGATCTCACCGAGTTCACCAAAGGATCGGCTCACTTCGGCAACCCCGCTGCCATGGCCCAAAGGCTTTAGGCCGGTGATTTTGCGCCCTGCCCTTTCAAGCAGTTTGCCTTTCTCGGTGACCTGATTTGCTTCAATCAGCTTATCGGCAGTTTCTTTACCGGCTTTAAAAATTCTTTCTTGTCCGGGGCATTTAAGTTTCCGCCGGCGGGGCCCGATATCCTCTATGGGTCAGTACATTAAGGAAGAAAGGAATGTCATGCTCGCTTCCCTCCCTGCAGCCGGGGGCAAACCCGCCCCTTCGCACCGGCCTTTGCCCCAGTCCATGCACGAGCTCGGGATGCCCGAAATTTTCGTGGCCAACCTCACGCTGAAGCACTGTTTTTACCTGGACACCTTTTACCTGGCCCAGTTGGCCGACCGCCTCAAACTTTCCACCACCATCCTCACCCTGCTGGTGGATTACCTCCGCAAGGAAAAATATCTGGAAGTCCGGGGGCCGGACCCCTTAAAGCCCGTGGCCAATCCCCTGGCCCTGGCCAACCGCTTCGCCGTCACCGATGGCGGCAAGCGCCGGGCCGCCAGCCTCCTGGAATACGACGCCTACGTGGGCCCGGTGCCGGTTAGCCTGGAGGATTATTGGGAGCAGGTGGCCCGCCAGAGCATCAAGCTCAGCCATGTCACCGCCGCTACCCTGGAGAAGGTGTTCGAGGGGCTGGTGGTCTCCCCCGACCTGCTGGATCAGTTGGGGCCCGCCGCGGTGAGCGGCAAGCCGCTTTTCCTGTATGGCCCCCCCGGCAACGGCAAAACCACCATCGCCACCCGCCTGGGGCAGATCTGGGACGATGTCATCCTGGTGCCCTTCGCCATATATGTGGAAGGCAACGTCATCAGGGTCTATGACGAGATCACCCACCAGGCCCTGCCTGCGGTGGACAAGCCCGGCAACGAACAGGTCGACCGCCGCTGGATCCGCTGCCGCCGGCCCACGGTCCTCGTCGGTGGCGAACTCACCCTGGGCATGCTGGACCTGGCCTTCAACCCCATCCTCAAGTACTACGAGGCCCCCTTGCAGCTCAAGGCCAACAACGGCATGTTCATCGTGGACGACTTCGGCCGCCAGCAGGTCGCCCCCCAGGAGCTGTTGAACCGCTGGATCATCCCCCTGGAGAACCGCCAGGATTTCTTGTGCCTGCACACCGGCCAGAAATTCTCCATTCCCTTCGACCAGTTCCTGGTCTTCGCCACCAACCTCGAGCCCCGGAGCCTGGTGGACGATGCCTTTCTGCGGCGCATCCGTTCCAAGGTGAAGGTGAATCACGTCACCAGGGAGCAGTTCGTGAAGATTTTCCGCCTGGTGTGCCAAAACTATAAGGTGGACTTCAACGAGGCCGGCGTGGCCTATCTCCTCGACCACCACTACAGCGACGGCCGACACTCCATGGATGCCTGCCACCCCCGGGATTTGGTGGAGCAGATCCTCGATTTCAGCACCTTCCATCAGGTAGCCCCCGTCTTGTCCCCGGAAAACCTTGATTGGGCCTGCGGGGTGTATTTCGTCGACTGACGGTGCTCTTACCCGCCTAAGCCCCGGTCTCGTCCGATAAGCCGGCCGGGGCCCCGGTTATTTTTCTGACCATCCCTGGCATTAGAAGCTCTTTCAGGTAAAATGAGACCCTGGTAGGGCGGCGAAACACGGCGAAACCCTTGGCCAGCGGTTTCACCCCCGCCCTTTCTTTCTAAATACCTTCGGCTTGAGGATACCGGCATGGTGGCATCGGGGAAAAATTCTGATTTAAGTGCCATGGGACCGCTTTTTATGGTAGGCATGCCGGGCCCCCGGGTGGACCGCGGGGTTCGGGAACTGGTGCGGGAACTTCACGTGGGGGGGATTGTGCTTTTTGGCCGCAACTTGGAGAGCTATAAGCAGGTCTGGGAGCTGACCCGGGAACTGCAGGAGGAGGCCCTGGCCGCGGGCCCCCTGCCCCTTCTCATCGCCGTGGACCAGGAGGGGGGAACCGTCCAGCGCCTCAAGGAACCCTTCACCCGCATCCCCGCAGCCCGGGATTTGGGGACGGTCGCTTCCCCGGCCGAGGTGGCGGCCCTGTCCCGGACCGTGGCCCGGGAACTGGCCCTGGTGGGGATTAACATGAACCTGGCGCCCGTGCTGGACGTGGCCCGGCTCCCCGACTGCCCCCAATGGGGGCGCTCCTACAGCTCCGACCCGGATGAGGTGGCGGCCTTCGGGGCGGCTGCCATCCGGGGGTTTCTGGAGGGCGGCGTCCTCCCGGTGGCCAAGCATTTCCCTGGCCTGGGGGACACCGCCGTGGATTCTCACCAGGTTTTGCCCGTAGCCCAGGACCCCGACCCGGAGAGAAGCGCCGATCTCCTGCCCTTTCGCCGGGTGGTCCAGGCCCAGGTGCCCGCCATCATGACGGCCCACCTCAAGGTCCCCGCCTGGGGGGTGGACACCGCCACCCTGTCCCGGGTGGCCCTCGAGGATTGGCTGCGCCGGCGCCTCGGGTTTACCGGGGTCATCGTCACCGACGACCTGGAAATGGGGGCCGTGGCCGGGGCCGCCGCGGTGCCTGCCGCCGCGCACCAAGCCTTTACCGCCGGCGCCGACCTCCTGCTCATCTGCTCAAAGGGGGAGGCGGCCTGGGAGGCGGCAGAGCTTATGAGCCGCGACCGCGCGTTGGAGACCAGGGCGGAGGAGTCAAAGCGCCGTTTGCAGAGTCTTAGGAAAAGGGTCGCCGGGCCTGCGCCGGACCTGGAAAAAGTCAAGGCTTACTTTGGGAAGCGGGGCGGCTGAATGTATCTGGCCCAAAAAGAGACGTGGCCGGGAGGGGGAAGCCCGGCCACGTGGAGAAAGGAGAAAATGGTTAATGATTTTTTCGGGGGTAACCTTTGACTATTATTACATGCAGCAAGCGTGCCACTTTCATCTGTAATTATAATTTATATATATAATACAACATGTTACAACTTTCTTGGGAAATTCGGCCTGGGCCTGCGGTTCAAATTTTTTGACGGCGATGTTCCTGTATGAGCCCTTTATGAGGAAATCGGGCCGGTTTTTGCCATGGTTTCGATAATTCATACCCTCCGGACAAATATTTTAACCTCCTCCTCCAACAATTTTGACTCCCTCTTTAACAAGACTCAACTAAAAATAACCCTCTTCTAATTTAGGCCAGTCGCAGGTAGTGGCGCACTGCCGCCAGGACCGCCTCGGGAGACAAATCCGCCATAGAGGCGCCTGCACCGGCTCCCCCCGGCGGGGTCAATACCGTCACCCGGTCCCCCGGGGGGGCCCACACCCGGGGATCGGTGGGGCCGAAGAGGGCCACCACCCTTGCGGCCCCGGCCACCGCGGCCAGATGGGTGATGCCGCTGTCCCCCCCCACATATACCCGGGTGAGGGACAGGAGGCGCGCCACCCGCTCCAGGGGTTCGCCGGCCCAGACCACCTGCCCCTGGGCCGCGGCCAACCCGTTGATATACGGCCTGACCTGCTCTTCCGCCGGGCCGGTCAGCCACACCACCTCGAGCCCGGCGTCAAAGGCCAGGGCCCGGGCTATTTCATAATAATGGGACAACGGCCAGTTTTTGGCTGGGCCGCCGCTGCCGGGGCCGATGGTCAGGATTTGGGCCCCGGGGGAGAATCCCAGGTCTTGCTCGCTTACCTTGGGCAACTTCAGCCGGAAAGGCGCCGCCCCGGCCCTGATCCCCAACTCCCGAAGGCGCCTGGCCTGGACTGCCCCCACCGCTTCGGCGCCGCCCTGGGGAAATGACGGAACCCACACCGCCCGGCCCACCCCGCCCTGGACCAGGCGCGCCATGAACCCAGGCCGGGGGCGGGGGCTGAACACCAGGGCCAGGTCTACCCCGGCCAACCGCTCCAGGAGCTTTGCCGAAAGGGCTCCCTGCTCCGCAAACAGCCCGGCCCAGGCCGCCTCCCCCCCGTCCCAGACGGCCACCAGCGGCAAGGTCCCGGAGAGCAGGCGCCAGCGCTCCGGATTTCCAATGCCGATAAACCCGGCCTCCGGGTACTGACGGCTCACAGCCGCCAGGGCCGGTCCGGCCAACAGCAGGTCGCCCAGCGCCCCCTGGTGCCAGACGAGGATCTTTTCAGGATTATCCGGGAGAATTGGTGCGGCGTCTGTCAAAGGAAATAATTGTTAATCAGCGGGTGAATTGGTTCCCCGGAAAAAAAGTCCCGCTTTGCCACGGGACCGGTATCAGTAAATTCTATGCACCCCTCAAGGCCCGCTGGGCCGGAACTTTGTCGAGCAGGAGAAACGGGGTGCGCACCGAGGCGATGGTCTCCCCGGCCTGGTGGATACAGGCCTCCCGGAGGGGACCCAGCCACCCTTCGGCCGCGGCCAGGGACACCACCCGGTGCGGGTCCACCCCCATGATCCGGGCGCAGGTGGCGTCCACCGCCGGCAGGTTGCGGCCCAGCACCAGGACCCCCACCGGTTTCGGGTCCCCCATGATGGGCCCGTCCCCTTCCATCCCCACGATGCCGTCCACGATGGCCAGCTGCGGCCGCACCGTGGCGGTAATGTCGACGATGCAGCCGTCGATGCCGGCCATGTGCAGGTAATTCTTGGGCCAGCCGTAAAAGCAGCCGGGCATCACGCCGAAGAGATTCTTCATGGACAGGGTGATGCCGGCCCAGTGGTGCGTCTTCATTTTGGGCATGGAGACCAGGAGGTCAAACTCCTTGAGGCAGACCGGCAGGGTCAAAGATTTGAGGCTGGAGCAGCCGCCAGCGTTGGCCACGGTGTAGCCGTTTTCCCGGTTGATGTCGATAAAAGGGATGCGGTCCTCCCACAGGATCTGCTCCAGGCCCGATTCATCCAGGACCCGCAAGGTGTCGGTAACGTGTCCCGGCCCTTCGGCCACCGATACCTTCGCCGCGCCCAGGGACAGAAAGGCCTCCACCGCCCCCCGGACCACCAGGGGGTGCGTGTTGATGTGCACCGCCCCGGGGATGGTCTCCACCAGGTTGGGCTTGAGGAGGACCTTTTTCCTTTGGATGGCGGCGGCGCCGACTCCCAGGGCCTGCAACCCGTCCAGGATGGCAGCCTTGATGTCGGCTTGATAACCGGGCACCCTGGCGATGAACACCCGCTCATCCCAGCGGCGGTTTCTCACTTCCTTCCACAGCAGGTAGCCGGACATTCCCAGCACCAGGCCGCCGGCGCAGGCAGTCACAAATTCTCTGCGGGTGAAACCCATGTTCGCCCTTTCCTTAAGCCCGGGGTCCCGGGTTTATGCCTGCCAGAGGCTCAAGATCCCCGAGGTCGATTGGCAGGCCGCCAGGATGACTGCCAGGGAGGCGGTGTCGTAACCGCTGAAGCGCGCCTGACGGGCCAGGCAGGCCTCCGCCAGAGCAACAGCCGAGGCCGGCCGCTCCCCCCAGGCCCCCAACCCGAAGATGGCCCACGCCAATGACCAGGGGGTGCGCAAGGCCGGGACGCAGCCCGTAAGATATGCCAGGCTTGCCTGCACCGCCTCCCGGGGAACCTGGTGGCTCAGGGCATTAAGGGCCATGCCGGTGCTTTCCGGCATCGGTCTCAGGACCTGACCGAACACCGCGGTATTGCCGTAGTTCCAGCCGCCGCCCGGGATCTGCCGGTCAAGGAGCAGGAGCCGGCCCTCCTCGAGGCGCGGCTCAGCCCCCCTCCCGGCCGCCTCCAGGGCCACCATGGCCATGGCGGTGGGCTCGACCCAGGGGGCGGTGTCGGCCCGCCAGGACCATCCCGGGATTTCCGGGTTATGACTAGAAAGGGGTTCCGGGTCTTTTTTGAAGGATAATCCCGAAGTAGCCAAAAGGAAGGCCACGGCCCGCTCCTGGGCTTCTTTAAAGGCCGGGGCCCCCTGCCAGGCCAGGACAGCCAGAGGCGTAGGCCAGTAAGCCTCCGGATGATCCGGGGAAAGAGGCAGCCGGCCATCCTGAAGCTGGGCCGCGGTCAGGCGCCGGCGGGCCTTCTCCATCAGCCCGGCGTCAGCCTCGAGAGCCTTGAGCGCGATAATCGCCCAAGCCGTGGCATCAGGGCGGAAATCGCCATTATGTTGGATGCCGAAGCCGCCATCGGCCAGAGCCCGGCCCCGCAACTGCTCATAGCCCTCAGTTATTGCCGATGTGGCCATTTTTGCGGCATCCCTATTGACCATCTCCCGGAAGAAGCCTGACCAGCCGAACCGCGCTGGCCTTCCTGGGGATTTCCGAAAATCTGGAATTATTTTAACGCACTAAGGATTCCAAAACCAAGAAATTTCACGGGAGGCACAAAAAATCCCCCTCTCCACCCGCTGCGGGGGGAGAGAGGGCTGGGGTGAGGGGGGCTAAGACTTCGGCCAGATGCTGCGCGGTCCGGGTGTGCAGTTGGGCTGCCTGGCCCGGCCCGCTGTCCAACAGGGCCAGGACGTCCTGGTAGATCTGCCCGTTTATGTCCGTGGTCCCATGATCACTTTCCAGAACCTCCAGGATCGACTGGGCGATCTCCGGCTCGGTTGCCAGTTCCGCTAAAAGCGTTCCGGCCTGCTCCAGGTCCACTTTCTGGAGCAGAACCGCGGCAAACACCACCTTGGGGTCGCCGCCCTCGGCCTTGAGGAGGTCGGTGGCGAGAGCCAGGCCCTTATCCAGTCGGGCGGCCATGTCGGGCTCCCCGGCCGCCAGAGCCAGCACCCGTTCTTTCAAGCGCTCCTTGAAGCTCTGCATGGCCTGCTTTTCTTTGAACAAATCGGGGACGCACTTGTCGGCATACTGGCACCACTCGGCGCAGCCCATGGCGATTTTCGGGTTATAGAAGAGGTGGCCGCACCAGGCGCAGCGCCGTCTCGTGTCATCCTTAAAAAACTCGATTTCCGCGCCGCACTTGGGGCACTCCACCGTGAAAATGTCGCCAGACTTCCAGTGGCGGGTATCCTGACCCGGGCATTTTATCTGTTCCATATCGACCTCACGCCGCCTTGATCCTGGCCTGCTGCACCACCTGCCCCTGGGCCCCCAGCGTACAGATGGACACCGGCAGGCGCTTGCCAGAAGCCTCGAGGGCCCGGCGCACCGCCTCGACCAGACCCTGACAGCAGGGGACCTCCATGTTGACGATGGTGACCCCCTTGACGTCGTTTTCCCGGAAGATGGCGGTCAGTTTGGCCACGGACTCCCCCAGGTCGTCAAACTTGGGGCACCCGCAGACCACCGCCTTGCCGGCCAGGTACCGGGCGTGGAAATCCCCGGCCGCAAAGGGGCCGCAGTCTGCCGCCACCAGCAGTTCGGCGTCCTTGAAGAAGGGCGCCTTGGGGGACGCCAGCCTAAGCTTCACCGGCCAGTGGGAAAGGGCCGAGGCCCCGGCTTGGGGGGCGGCAGCCGGCTTGAACTGGCGCATGGCACTCCCCGGGCACCCAAAGGCTTCCTGGGTAGGAGCTGCCTCGGCGGCTGGCTTTACCTCGCCGTGCTCCCCGGGGGCGCCGGGGGCCGGCCCCACAAATTCGTCGGACTCCCGCTCCTCGATGGTCAGGGCCCCGGCCGGGCACTCGCCGAGACAGGCCCCCAGGCCGTCGCAAAATTTGTCCGCGACCAGCTTGGCCTTGCCGTCCACGATGACAATGGCCCCTTCGGCGCAGGAGGGGACGCACAGCCCGCAGCCATCACACTTTTCCTGGTCGATCTTGATGATTTGCCGCTTTGCCATATTTTTTTCCCGGTACTGTTTTATTTACCCTATATTGTAATCATTGGCCGGGGCAATTCTCTGATTTAAGTCAACCCCGCCAGGAATTCCCGCTTTGTATCAAAAAAAATCGTTCTTCCCCGGAGCGGCGGCTTTGGCGATCCTGACTCCTTCCTAAGCCTTTCTCTTGACAACCGCCGGGGAAGTCCTTTACAATATAGTAAAATTTCATGCAATAACAATAGGTTGTATGCCCAAGGCAGTTGCATCCGGGAATACCCCCCGGGCCCAGATCCTGGTGGTGGACGACGACAAGACCATGCGGGACGCCTGCCACCAGATCCTGGCCCGCCAGGGCTTTCAGGTGGAGGAGGCCACCTGCGCCCGCCAGGGGTTGAGCCTGCTGGAGCGCAGTTCCTTCGACGTGATTCTCCTGGACCTGGTCATGCCGGACCTGGACGGCCTGGAAACCCTGAAGAAAATCAAGGCCCTGGACAACGACTGCGAAGTCGTGATCATCACCGGCTACGGCTCCATCCCCGCGGCGGTGGAGGCCATGCAGGCCGGCGCCTTTCACTTCCTCAGCAAGCCCTTCGTCCCCGACGACCTGCGCACCGTCATCACCCGGGCCCTGGAAAAACGCCGCCTCAACCTGGAAAACCTCTACCTGCACCAGGAGCTCAAGTCCAAGGCCGGCTGGGACACCGTGGTGTCGCAAAGCGAGTCCATGGCCCGCGTACTGGACATGGCCTCGAGGGTGGCGGGCACCGACTCCACCGTGCTCATCACCGGGGAGTCCGGCACCGGCAAAAGCATCATCGCCCGCCAGATCCACCGGCTCAGCTCCCGGGCCAAGCGCCCCTTTATCACCGTGGACTGCGGCACCCTGGTGGAGACCCTGTTTGAAAGCGAGCTCTTCGGCCACGTCAAGGGCGCCTTCACCGGGGCGGACGCCAATAAGGTGGGCAAGTTCGAGCTGGCCCAGCACGGCACCCTGTTTTTCGACGAAGTCAGCAACATTTCCCTCGAGGTGCAGGCCAAGCTTCTGCGGGCCGTGGAGGAGCGCAAGGTCTCCAAGGTCGGCAGCCACCGGGTAATCACCGTGGACGTCCGCCTCATGGCCGCCACCAACCGCGACCTGGCCCAGGCCATCAAGGAGGGCTCTTTCCGGAGCGACCTCTTTTACCGCTTGAACGTGGTGAGCCTGCACATCCCGCCCCTGAGAGAGCGCAAGGACGACATCCCCCTCCTGGTGGAGCATTTCCTGGAGAAATACAACGCCCGCATCCACAAGCAGAGCAACCCGGTGCAGGGGGTCTCCCCCGAAGCCATGGAGGTTTTTTTGCGCCACGACTGGCCGGGCAACGTGCGGGAACTGGAAAACACCGTGGAGCGGCTGGTGGTCCTGAGCACCGGCCCCTACCTGAAATCAGAGGACCTGGCCTATGCCGGACTTTTTCTCGCCGCCCCCGCCGACAGCATTGCCCTGGACTTAAAAGACCTGGAAAGAGAGCACATCAGGCGCACCCTGGAGAAATTCGGGGGCCGCAAGAGCGACACCGCCCGGGCCCTGGGCATCGACCGCAAAACCTTGAGGGAAAAGCTCAAGCGCTACAATATCCTGTAGTTTCTCCCAAAGTATGGCTTCCTCCCCTGCTTCGCCCGCCCCCCGGACCGCGGTCCCCCTGGTCCTGGCTTACGGCGCCGCCACCCTGGCCGGTCAGGTCCTGATCCTGCGGGAAATCCTGGTCCTGGCCCAGGGGCAGGAGCTGAAGCTGGCCCTGGGGCTGTGGTGCTGGCTGGTCTGGACCGGCCTGGGAAGCCTTCTGGGAGGTTGGCTGGCCGGCCGCCGTCCCGTGTCTCCCGCCACCCTCGCCGAGCCTTTTGGCCGTGTTGGCCCTGCTCCTCCCCGGCACCATGCTCCTGGCCCGGGCCCTCCCGACTCTCGCGCCCGGGGTTATCGGCCAGGCCCTGCCGCCCCTGTCGGCCCTGGTCCTCTTCCTGGCCCTGCTGGCCCCTTTCTGCCTGGTGTCGGGCTGTTTCTTTCCCTTCGCCGCCGCGGTGCAGCGGGCTTCGGAGCCCCTGGGGGCCGCCGGCCGCATCTACGCGTGCGAGGCCCTGGGCGCGGGCCTGGGCGTGTGCCTGCTGCAGCTGTTCCTCATCGGGCGCTTCCCCGCCTTTACCCTGAGCCTGGGGGTGGGGGTCTGCCTCACCTTGATCATCCTGATCGCGGCCCCGCCCCGGGGCCTGGCGGGCCGTCTGGCGCTGGGGGTCACTTTCCTGGCCCTGGCGGCCTCCCTGGTTTTTTCCCCCGCGCTGGAGAAATTTTCCCGAGAGATTCAGTGGCCCGGCCGCCAGGTGATCGCCGCGCTTGATTCCCCCTACGCCTTCCTCACCGCCACCCGGGAAGCGGAGCAGGAGAGCTTTTTCGCCAACCGGGTCTGGCACTTCACCTACCCCGACCCCTACTCCGCCGAAATGGCCGTGCACCTGGGCCTGCTGGAGCACCCCGACCCCCGGAAGGTCCTGCTGCTGGGCGGGGGCGCCGCCGGTCTCATCCCCGAAGCCCTGAAGGATAAAAATATCTCCCGCATCGACTATGTGGAGCTGGACCCCGACCTGGTGCGCCTGGTGCAGCAGCTGGTTCCCGAGGCCGCGGCCCTGAAGGGGCAGGACCCCCGGGTGCATCTCATCTTTGAGGACGCCCGGCGTTTCCTCACCAAAAGCAAGTCCCGCTACGACGTCATCCTCATGAACCTCCCGGAGCCGGCCAGCGCCCAGCTGAACCGCTATTACACCCGGGAGTTTTTCGTGACCGTGGCCCAGCACCTGGAACCCGGCGGCGTCTTCAGTTTCAGCCTGGCAGGGGACGAAGCCAGTCTCAGCCCGATGCGGGCCGGCTACCTGGCCATCACCTACCACACCTTAAAAGCGCATTTTCCCGGATGTCCTGGTCTTCCCCGGCGAGCGGGTGCGGTTCTTTGCCAGCCCCACGCCGGGTCTTTTGGTGCGGGACCCCAAAATCCTGACCGAACGGCTCGCCCAGCGGGGCCTCAGGCTGCGCTATGTCCGGTCCTACTACCTGCTCGCCGACCTGTCCATCTCCCGCCAGGAATATGTGCGCCAACTCCTGGAGGAGCAGACCGCCGGAATCAACACCGACCTTCAGCCCCCAAAGCTATCTGTACGACCTGATTATCGCCGGCGCCCGGGAAAAGCTGCCCCTGAAGAAGGTCCTCCTGGCCTTCAAAAGCCTGCCCCCGCTGTGGCCCTGGGCTATTCTGGGGATGGTGGGGATGGCGGGACTGGCCGTGCTGAGAAGGCGGTCCACCGGGGTGTACCTCGCCCAGGTGCTGGTGATGGGGCTTGGCACCATGGCCCTGGAGATCCTCATCCTGGTGCTCTGCCAGGTCCACCTGGGCCTGCTCTACCGGCAGTTGGGCCTGTTGGTGGCGGCCATCATGGTGGGGATGGGCCTCGGCAGCGCCTGGGGGGTGCGCCTGGCCGCCCGGGGAAAAGCCGCCCCCGCGGTGCTGGCGGCCTGCCAGGGGGCCCTGGCTCTCCTGGCCCTGTTCCTGGCCCTCACTCTCCCCTCCCTGGCCAGGGCGGGGTACCTGCCCCCGGACCTCCTCCTCCAGGCCATCTACCTGGCCCTGCTGTTCATGGCCGGCTTTGCCGGCGGCGGCGTCTTTGCCCTGGCCGCCAGCCTCTGGCACCAGGGCCGGCCGGCCTCGGCCTGGCGGGACGGCGTGTTTTATGCCGTGGATCTCCTGGGCGCGACCCTGGGGTCATTGGGGCTGAGCCTGGTGGTGCTGCCGGTGTGGGGGGTGGTGCCGGCCTTCTGGGGTCTGGCCGGCCTGCATGCCTGGGCGGCTGGTGCTGATTTTTCTTTAAATACTTATTCCCTTTGCTCTGCAAAGGGAATAATCGTTTAACGTGGGTGGAGGGCCAGGGAGCGGCAGCTCCCTGCCCTCCCCCCACGCCCCCCTCCCAACCCTTTTAGTTTTTTGTAAAGGGACTCATGGCCACAGCTCTGTAAACTCAAGGGATGGGGGGAGGGGGTGTGGGGGAGGGGGTAAGGGCCCACTGGCCCTTAGCCCCCTCTCCCACTAATCATCGATGCGCCTATTTCCCCAGGAAAGGCTTGAGCTGCTCCATCCCTTCCTTGGGGCTTATTTCTTCATGGAAGCGGAAGGGCACACGGAATCCCAGGGTCTGGGGGAGCCGCAAGCCCCCGGCGATGTCGATGGGGATCTTCCTGTCCTGGAGGAGGTTGGGCAGGAGCGCCGGGAGATTCTTGAGCTTCAGCACCACGGGCACCGTCACCGTGGTCTCCCCCCGGGCCGGGAGCGTCACCGGCTGGTTCCCCCCTCCCTTGGCCACGCTCTGCCCCGCCGCCCAGACCTCGTAGTCGTAGCCCAGGACCGTGATGCTCATGGGGTTGGGGTTCTGCACGGCCAGCACCACGGTGAGGGGCCAGCCCTGGTTGGTGGGCGGCTGCACCCCCAGGCCCTTGAACTGCACCTCGGGGGGCATGAGTTCCCCCTTGGCCAGCTGCCGGACCCCGCAGCCCTGGACCGCCAGGCCGGCCAAGACCAGCCCCGCCGCGGCCAGCAATAACAGCACCACCGCATTATGTGAAAACCGCCGGTGTTTCATCATCACTCCATAAATCCTAACGCCAGGCGGTCCGCCACCACCAACCCCTGCCGGGTGGGGACCAGCCGGTTCTCCCTCACCTGCACCAGACCCGCCCCCACCAGCTCCCGCAGCATGGCTTCCTGGGGGGCACCTTCCTGCACCAACTCCAGCGCCACCCCTTCCCGGGTGCGCATCCCCAGGCACAGGGCCTCCAGGCGCCGCTGCTCCGGGGTCAGGGCTTCTTCTCCGGCCACCGGCGCCTCGCCTTTGCTCAGGGCCAGACAGTAATCCTGCAGCGACCGGTGATTCCACCAGCGGCGCCCCTCCTGGTGGGAGTGGGCCGCGGGCCCCAGCCCCAGGTACGGGCTGTGGTTCCAGTACTTGCAGTTGTGCCGGGAGCGGTGTTCCTCACCCCGGGCGAAGTTGGAAATCTCGTAGTGCACGTAGCCCCGGTCTTCCAGGAAGGTTGACGTGAACAGGAAAAATTCCCGCTCCAGCTCCTCGGGGAGACGCGGGAACTGCCCTTGCGCCTGCCTCCGGCCCAGGGGTGTGCCCTGCCTCCAGGGTCAGCTGGTAGCAGGACAGATGGGTGGGCCCATAGCTCACGGCCGCTTCCAGGTTTTTCTGCCACTGCTCCAGGGTCTGTCCCGGCAACCCGTACATCAGGTCCACCCCCAGGTTGGCGAAGCCCGCCTCCCGGGCCCAAACCAGGGCCTGGGCAGCTTGCGCGGCGTTGTGCCGTCTCCCCAGGAACCCCAGTTCCCGGTCATCAAAAGACTGCACCCCGATACTCAGGCGGTTGATGCCCAACTCACGGTAACTTTTCAATAATGGCGGGGTGATGTCGTCCGGGTTGGCCTCCAGGGTGATTTCCGTGTCCGCAGAAAAATGGAAATTGTCCCTGAGGGCTTCCAACAGAACGGCAAGCTCAGCCGCGCTCAACAGGCTAGGCGTCCCGCCCCCCAGGTACAGGGTGTCATACCGGGGCGCGAAGTCCCGGTACATCGCCATCTCCCGCGCCAAGAAACGCCAGCCACTCCGGCACCTGCGCCAGGTCGGTCCCCGAGGCGAAGTCGCAGTACAGGCATTTTTTCCGGCAGAAGGGCACGTGGACGTAAAGACCGGCGGGTACTTCCATTTTATATACACTCATGGGATTGGGGGAGGGGGCGTGGGGGAGGGGGTAAGGGGCCACTGCCCCTTAGCCCCCGCCCCCACTAATCCTTATCGGTCCGCAGCACCGCCACGAAGGCGCTCTGGGGGATCTCCACCGCGCCCACCATTTTCATGCGTTTCTTGCCGGCCCGCTGCTTTTCCAGGAGTTTGCGTTTCCGGGTGATGTCGCCGCCGTAGCACTTGGCGGTGACGTCCTTGCGGAAGGCGCCGATGGTCTCCCGGGCGATGATCTTGCCCCCCACCGCCCCCTGGATGGCGATCTTGAACTGCTGCCGGGGGATCTCCTCTTTCAGGCGTTCGCACACCCGGACGGCCCAGTCCCGGGCCCGGTCCTTGTGGACGATCATGGCCAGGGCGTCCACCCTTTCGGTGTTCACCAGGATGTCCAGCTTAATCAGGTCGCTGTCCCGGTAGCCGATGATGTCGTAGTCGAAGGAGCCGTACCCCTGGGTGATGCTTTTCAGGCGGTCGTAAAAATCGATGATGACCTCGGCCAGGGGCATCTCGAAGCTCAGCTCCACCCGCCCCGGGGAGGGGTTGGCGAAGTGGGGGTTCACTCCCCGGCGCTCCAGGCACAGCTTCATCACCACGCCCACGTAGCGCTCCGGGATGATGATGCCCGCCTTGATGAAGGGCTCGGCGGTGCTCCGGATGCGGGTGGGGTCGGGGTAGTGCTGGGGGTTGTCCACCGCCAGGACGTGCCCGTCCACCAGGGTGAACTCGTAGCGCACCCCCGGCACCGTCATGATGAGGGACTGGTCGAACTCCCGGGAGAGCCGCTCCGAGACGATCTCCAGGTGCAGCAGTCCCAGGAAGCCGCAGCGGAACCCCTGCCCCAGGGCCGCGGAGGCGTCCTTCTGGTAGACCAGCGAGGCGTCGTTGAGCTTGTATTTTTCCAGGGCGTCCGCCAGGGTCCCGTAATCGTCGGCGCTCACCGGGTAGATGGAGGCGAAGACCACGGGCTTTACTTCGGTGAAACCGGGGAGGGGTGCGGCGGCCGGGTTGTTCTCGAGCGTTATGGTGTCGCCGATGCGGGTGTCGCTCACCGTTTTGATGCCGGCGATGAGATAGCCCACCTGGCCGGCCACGAGCTCCCGTTTGGGCTCCCGGGTGAGGCTGAAAAGCCCCACCTCTTCCACCTTGTGCTGGGCGCCGTTGTACATTTGGCGGATGGTGTCGCCGGGGCGCACCCGCCCGTCGAAGACCCGGCAGGAGACCACCGTGCCCCGGTAGGCGTCGTAGGAGGCGTCAAAAATCAGCGCGGTGAGCGGCCCCTCGGGCTGGCCTGTGGGCGGCGGGATGCGCGCCACGATGGCCTCGAGCACGTCGGCGATGCCCAGGCCCTCTTTGGCGGAGCACAGGATGGCGGTGTCCGCGTCCAGGTCCAGCTCCTGCTTGATCTGCTCCTTGACGGCGGGGACGTCCGCCTGGGGGAGGTCGATCTTGTTGATCACCGGGATGATGGCCAGGTTATGCTCCAGGGCCAGGTAGAGGTTGGCCAGGGTCTGGGCCTCCACGCCCTGGGAGGCGTCCACCAGGAGCAGCACCCCCTCGCAGGAGGCCAGGGCCCGGGAGACCTCGTAGGAAAAATCCACGTGGCCGGGGGTGTCGATGAGGTTCAGGGCGTATTCCCGGCCGTCCTGGGCGACATACGGCAGGGTGATGGTGTTGCTCTTGATGGTGATGCCCCGCTCCCGTTCCAGGTCCATGGTGTCCAGCATCTGGGCGCGCATCTGCCTTTCGGGCACCAGGATGGTGGCCTGGATGAGGCGGTCCGCCAGGGTGGACTTGCCGTGGTCGATATGGGCGATAATGCTGAAGTTGCGGATGTTTTGCATGGAATTCATTTTACTTTTGCAAATTTATCTCTTTGGCTTTCTGCTGATTTTTTCATGATCCTAAATTCTGGAGATCTGTTCCCCCGGTAGCACGGGCATTCTGTCTAGGCTAAAAGTATTCCTGAAAGAGCCTCGCCGATATACTCAAACGTTAGTTATTCTCCGGGAGCACAGGCATCTTGCCTGTGTTCTTCCAGTGCACAGGCTGGAAGCCTGTGCTCCCGTTATCCTTTCACAAAAAATCCCTCTCAGGGCTCTCATACAAGCCAGGCCACGCTTCGGGGCTTAACACAATTCCTGTTTCACTGGGTTGTTACTGATATAGTGCCATTTTTCTAAAAATTCTTCTTCACTCCGCACGATGCGGTTAAAATATTCTTCCATCCATAAGGAGCCCCGTACGACCACAAAGGCGGTTAATCCCTTTGGCGGTAAACGACTTGAGCGAATGAAGAATTGTCAGAAGAGAATACCACTCATCTTCACCTTTCTCTTAACGGGGTAAGAAGCAAGTGCACATGGTCAGGCATGACGGTCGCGGCCCATAAGCTATACCGTTGGCCATCGAAGTAACGGCACGCTTTAAGGATAAGCTCCCGGGCTTCCGAGTGGAGATCTAGGTTCCTCGTCCTGAAGGTGACAAAATACGTGGAACCACCCACTCTGTCATATGAGGGAGCGTTTCTTTTGGTCCTCACAGGCAAGATGCCTGTGCTCCCGAGTGAAGTTACTGAGTGGCTTCATGGATGGCCGCCGTTTTTTGGATCACCGCAGGACATCGTTTATGGGGCTGATTAATCTACTCAAACCTCACTTCCCCCACCGGCGGCTCCATCTCCTGGGGAAATTCGCTCAAGGGGAAGGGCCGCAGGTTGTCGTTCAGGGTCAGGTAGCGCATCACCCGGTAGCCGTACGCGGCCAGCTGGTTGGCGACCCGCCGCAAGGGCTCGCTGGGCTTTAAGGTGGTCAGGAGAATGATGTACTGGAACACCACGGCCAGGGTGATGAGAAAATGGACCACCCCGAACAGCACCAGGTACAACACGGTGAAAAGCAGGCGGCTGAGGATCTGGGTCCGGGAAACCCGGGTGGTCACTGGCCCGGCTGACTGATCCATACGTTTTCCCCTTTCAGGCATGCGGCAAGGCTAAAGGCTCGATACCCCAAATTTTACCATAAAAAAACCGGCAAGGTTGCATAACCCTGCCGGTGGTAATTTCAAATTTTGCTAATCAGTGATCTTACCTAATATCTCCGGCCGCCACCGCCGCCGCGGCCACCACCGCCGCCACCGCCACCGCCACCGCCGAAACGACCGCCGCCGCCGCCACCGCCGCCGCCGAAGCGTCCGCCGCCTTTGGCCGGGGGCCGGGCTTCGTTGACCTTCAGGCTGTTGCCGTCAACGTCCTTGCCGTTGAACATGGAGATGGCCCGTTGACCATCCGATTTGGTCTCCATTTCCACGAAACCAAAGCCCCGGGGCTGACCGGTGTAGCGATCCATGATCACCTTGGCTGAAGCCACCGGGCCGGCCTCGGCGAATATGGTCTTCAGCTGGTCATCGGTCATGCTCTCGGGCAAATTGCCCACATACAATTTCATGCTCATTTTATCTCTCTTTTGTCAGATCGTTGACGCCCGTCAATCTGGCGAAGAATCTTTCGCCACGGCCTCAGGTGCGCTGTCTGTGTTCATTTCCTCAGGGACATCCTCTGCCGATATTTCCTGGGACTTGGATTGGCGGCGTTTGAGCTTGTCTTCCTGCTTCATCTTCCGGGCAATTTCTTTAATGCGCTTGTTCCAGCCATAACGGTTCTTAGCCAAACTCTAACCCTCGTTGTTTCAGAAGAGAGGGCTCCGGATCATCGCCCAAAGCCCTGCATCGTCCTGGCGATTTACAATTTTACCACGTTTTGGGCCTGGAGCCCTTTTGCCCCCTGGACAACCTCGAATTCCACTTCCTGGTCTTCCGCCAGAGTGCGGAAGCCGGCGCCTTCGATGGCTGTGTGATGCACAAAAACATCAGGACCTGTTTCCCGCGTAATAAAACCGAACCCCTTTGAATCATTAAACCACTTAACTTTACCAGTTTCCCTCATGTTCGAGGAACCTCCACATTTAAATCATCCTGCCCCAAGGCAGGACCTGAGCCGTCAGAAAAAAAAACGGCAGGGTATTCAGCATACCCTCCCGATTTCAGTCCCGGATACCACGATCCGGATTTCAGTCTGACATGCTACACAAAAATATTAGCCCTTTTTAGTACTTTTGTCAAGGGTACGGCTATCAAATAATGTGTTTTGGAACATGGTATTATGCCCATCTTACCCCAATCGGGGTCAGGGCTCCAAAATCTGCTTGATCTGCACAAAGCGCAGCAGTCCGGTTTTGGTGACCAGGCCGGCCAGACGGCCCCCCTGTAAAACCAGGAGGTGGTCCTGCTGCTCCTGGGACATCTTCATCAGGGCGTCGGCCAGGGAGGCCTGGCCGTCCACCCGGAGATCCTCGCTCAAGGGCGTCATTATTTCAGAAACGTGCCTGTGGTCATACTCCTCCCGGCGCAGCTGGCGCACCGCGGTCACCGACACCACCCCCAGGACCCGGCCGTTGTCCGTCACCGGAAAGCCCCGGTAGGCGTAGTGCAGAAAGTAGTCGTGGATCAGCTGGGAAATGGTGAGGTCCGGCGGCACCGTCACCACCTCCCGCACCATCACCTCGTCCACGTGCACCCCCTCCAGGGCTTTCCTGATGACGAGCTCCTCGTAGCCCTGGGAGGACATCCCCCGGAGAAACATGCCGATGAAAATAAACCACAGGCCGTTGATCAGGTCGCCCGCAAAAATCTGCAGGCCCCCCAGGATCATGATGGCCACCGCGAAGCCTTTGCCGAAATCGGAGGCCACCCTGGTGGCCCGGGTCAGGGACCCCGTTTTCCACCACAAAAAGGCCCGCAGCAGCCGCCCGCCATCCAGGGGAAAACCGGGGACGAGGTTGAAAATGCCCAGGATCAGGTTGATCCAGGCCAGGTAACCCACCACCGCGGCGATGAGGGAGGGGCTGAAATTTTTCAGCAGCGCGCCTACCCCCCAGAAAAACGCGGCCAGGACAAAGCTGGTCAGAGGGCCGACCACGGCGATTTTAAACTCGGTTTGGGGGTCGCTGGGCTCCTGGGACAGGCGGGAGACGCCGCCGAAAATGAACAGGGTGATCTCCGGGATGTCGATGCCGTGGTGGATGGCCACCAGGGAGTGGGCGATCTCGTGGATCATCACCGACGCGAAGAACAGCAGGGTGGCGATAAAGCCCGCTACCCAGTAGGACTGGGAAGTCTGTCCCGGAAAGGCCCGGGGCATGTACCCGGCGGACAGGGCAAAAAATACCAGGGCGAAAATGATAAACCAGGAAAAGTCCAGGCTGATGCGGATACCGAAAATCTTGAAGAGGGTGATGCCGCGCCAGCTTTTTTGCTCCCCGCCGTTGGGGCTCATGGGTCCGCCTCCTTGTGCAGTATTACCGAAGCCTTATCGTTCGGGAATTCCGGAAGATTAAGGGCATCCTCCCCTAAAAGGTAAGAAATATGGTAAAGAAAACAAGGGGGAAAGTGTGCCGGGTAACTTACGCCTGGCCCCTTTGTAGCAGAAGCCGTTTACTTTGTCGATATGTTCCTGATTTTATATAATTTATGGCTCAATTAAGGCTGACCCGGGGAAGGTACGAGGCCTGCTGTGAACGCTGCGGCGCCTGGCAGGCGGTGGAGGCCAGGCAGTTGCCCTGCGACCTGTTCTTCGAATATTACCAGGCCGAATTCAGCTGTTGCCATAGCCCCTCAGGTCGCTCAGCTGGCCGTGGAAAAAGACGAGCTGGATTTTCATTGAGGCCGGCAGGGGCCGATTATTTGATGCAAGCCGGTTGCCGTCCCTGCCCTGATATCTGCCATCAAAAAACCATCCCGACTCAGGAGCTGTTGCCCGGCTGTTGAGTCTTCGGAGGCTTGCCCATGGCCCGCACCGTCCTGGAATTATTTAAAGTCCTCCCCCGCACCAACTGCGGCGACTGCGGCCAGGCCGCGTGCCTGGCCTTCGCCACCCGGGTCATCAAGGAAGGGGAGGACCTGAAGCGCTGCCCGCATCTCTCCCTTGCCGCCCTGGCCATGGCCGGCGAGGTGGCAAGCCAGCAGGCGGCCGGGGTGGGGAAGCGCCGGGAATCCGTGGCCATTGCCCTGGAAGCCCTTCAGGCCAAGGTGGCCCCCCTGGACCTGGCCCGGGTCGCCCTGGGGGTGGGGGCCATCTACGGCGAGCAGGACCGCTGCCCTTACGTGGACCTGGATTACTTCGGCCACCGCCTCCGGGTCTTCAAGGACCAGGTGTGCTACCCCGAGGGGGTTACGGCCAATCCCTGGGACGCCATTCTGCTTTACAATTACCTTGCCTTCCAGGGGACCGCGGCCGTCACCGGCACCTGGATCACCTATCAGAGCCTCCCCAATTCCGTGTCCAAGACCAAGACCCTGAACCGCCTGGAGGGGGAACTGGCGGCCCACTTTGCCGGTAAACGCCAGCAACTCCTGGAGGCCGCCGTCGGTCTCGGGGCCGAACCGGCCGGGGTTGCCGAGGACGCCGACCTGCAGCTGGCCTTCCGGCCCCTTCCCAAGGTGCCGGTGCTCCTGCTCTTCTGGGAAGAAGACCCCGAGGAGGATTTCCCGGCCCAGCTGCATTTTCTTTTCGACCAGAGTGTCGCTGATTTTCTGGACCTGGAGTCCCTGCTCTTCCTCGTGGAGCAGCTCTCCGGCCGCCTCATGGCCGCCTAACCCGGACAATTCACCAAGCTGCACAGAACTTGGTGGCCCAGGCTTTCTAGCCTGTGCAAAAACAACTGCTTTTTTCGGTATACACCAAAGGAGAACGCCGTGTCTGAAAACCGTCCCCGTGGCCACCGGGTCATCTTTTTCCGCCCCTACCCCGCCCAGGTGGGAGACAAAATCACCATCCAGGGCGGCCCCTGGGGGGGAGACTGGGAAATCATCGAGGTGGGGGACCGGAAGATCAAGCTCAAGTGCCCCATCTCCCACAAGGAACTGGAGAAAGACCGGTTCTGCTATTTTGTGGAGGAGCGGGATGAGGAGCCCTGGCCCCACGGGCATTGAAGAGAGTGAAAGATATTTTGAGGGGAGGACCGGGGGAGCGTGGCTCCCCCGCCCTCCCCTCAAACTCCCCTCCCAACCCCCTTTGTCGGGAGAACAGGTATCCTGCCTGTTTAGGCGCCGGCTGGAGGCCTGTGCTCCCTTTCAATCTCAAAGGCTGGAGGGGGAACTTGACAGAGGAAGACGGAGCCTTGTTCTTTGCCCTCCTCGGCATCCATGTTAGTTTTAGGCAAGGCTCTGGACTTCATTGGAAAAATGTGGGACAAATGCTTTGTTTGATTAAACTTCTCACCACCCTCCCCAAGGGAGGCCCAACATGTCCGCGCATCCGGACCAATTCACTAATCTGAGGAGAAGACTGCATGTCTGCAAAAATCGCCTCTGTTAAGGGCCTGGAAATTCTCGACTCCCGGGGGAACCCCACCGTGCGGGTGATGGTCACCCTGGACAACGGCATCGTGGCCAAGGCCTCCGTGCCCTCCGGGGCCAGCACCGGTGAAAATGAAGCCCTGGAGCTCCGGGACGGCGACCCCAAGCGCTACTCCGGCAAAGGGGTTTTACAGGCCGTGACCAACGTCCAGGACAGAATCGCCCCGGAACTCATCGGCATGGAGGTGAGCCGCCAGGTGGCCGTCGACAGCGTCATGCTGGAGTTGGACGGCACCCCCACCAAATCCAAGCTCGGCGCCAATGCCATCCTGGGCGTGTCCATGGCGGTGGCCCGGGCTGCATCCATTGATGCCGGCCTCCCCCTGTACCAGTACCTCGGCGGCCCCGGCTGCCGGCGGCTGCCGGTCCCCTGCATGAACATCATCAACGGCGGGGCCCACGCCGACAACAGCGTCGACATCCAGGAATTCATGGTGGTCCCCCTGGGCGCCCCCACCTACCGGGAGGGTCTGCGCTACGGCGCCGAGACCTTCCACGCCTTGAAGGGCCTCCTCAAAAAAAGCGGCCTGGCCACGAGCGTCGGCGACGAAGGCGGCTTTGCCCCCAATCTCCCCAGCAACGAAGCGGCCATGGAGGTCATCATCCAGGCCATCGAGAAGGCCGGCTACAAGCCCGGGCAGGACATCGCCATTGCCCTTGACTCCGCCGCCAGTTCCTTTGCCGGCGACCAGCCCGGCTCCTATGACCTGCAAAAGTCCGGGGCCGGCCAAAAGAGCAGCGACGACATGATCGCCATGGCGGAGGCCTGGGTCAAAAAATACCCCGTCGTCTCCTGGGAAGACCCCCTGTCGGAAAACGACTGGGAGGGCTTCCGCAAATTCACCGAGCGCCTGGGCGGCACCATCGAAGTGGTGGGCGATGACCTGTTCGTCACCAACACCAAGTACATCGCCCGGGGTATTGCGGAAAAATCCGCCAATGCAGTGCTGATCAAACTGAACCAGATCGGCACCGTCACCGAGACCATCCAGGCCATCGCCATGTGTCAGGAGGCCGGTTGGCGGTACTTCATCTCCCACCGCTCCGGGGAAACCGAAGACGACTTCCTGGCGGACTTCGCCGTGGCCATGAACGGCGGCCAACTCAAGACCGGGTCGGCCAGCCGCAGCGAGCGCATCGCCAAGTACAACCGCCTCCTGGAGATCGAGGCGGATCTGGGCGGGCTGGCCACCTATTATTGGCAATAGGGGAACGAAAAAGAGGCCGGTACAGCCGGCTGAGTAGTGGGGAATTAATGCGGGCGGCGGGGGCTTAGGTTACCGTCGCCCTTGCTTTTTTGGCAGGATCAGGGATTGGGCTCAGGCCTGGGGCACGCGGTCCGGCGTTTCCTTGGGGCGGGGTTTCTCTGGAAAAGACGTGAGATAATCCGACACGGTTTTTTTGACGATCAAGCCGCCGAACATGAGCACGTACAGCATATACAGGGGCTTGAAAAACCAGAACAGCCGGCCCAGTTCGTTGACCAGCACCTTGATATTGAGTTCCTGGATGAGCCACCGGCCGGAATAGCCCTCCCCGGTCAGGTCGATGATGGCTTCGGGCGTGGCAAAAAGGAGCGTAATGGCTTTTCCCGACAGGGCCAGCACCGAGAGCACGATGACGGCCGTGAGCGGGTCCTGGTAAGGCGACTCGGCCACCAGCAGCAGGTTGTTTTCGGAAGGCCGCAGGGTTTCCCACAGCCAATAGAGGTGGTGGGGCGAAAAAAAACTCTTGCCCGGGGACGGCAGGATGCGGGTCGTACCAGCTAAGGCCGCATCATTGATCAGCCCGGCGTAAGGCTGGGGGTCGCTGGTGGGCAGCAGCACGTCGACGGGGGCCTGAGCCGGCAAAATGCCCGCCCCCAGAAGTTCCCTGACCAACTCCGCCGGGCAATTCGGAGCCACCGTCACCACGCATTTAGAACCATTCATCGTCGCTTATTCCATCCCCTAAACTGGCTTTCGCACCACTATGAAAAGGCCGGAGGTGTACCGGAGGCTTTCGGCATCATACCGGCGATACCGGGATTTCCTGGCCTGCCGCAGCCGCCCCAGAAATTCCCGCAGGTACCCCTCCTCCACATCAATATCCGGATTGAATTCCTTGACCTCGAACCCCACCGACTCCATGAACTGCCGCATCTCCTTGGGGCGGTAGCGGTTGCCGCATTCGCTGTGCTTTTCTTTAAAGACCCGGGAAAACTCCCGGTTGCTCAGGAGCAGGTGTTCCAGCGGGCGGGAGGGGTTCCGGTGGTCGCGGAAGTCCACCTGGTGAATCCCCAGGCCGCCCGGCTTGGTGATCCGGGCCAGATGGGTAAAAGCTGACTTTAGATTGTAAAGGTGCTCAAAGACGGCATTGGAAAATACCAGGTCGATGCTGTGCTCGGGAACCCCCTTCAGCTCCTCCAGAGAACAGCTGTGCACGACGATGCTGCCCGGCGGGTATCCCTGGCTGGACACGATCATGTCCAGAGGCGTCAGGTCGATCGAGGCATCCCGTGCCGCCAGCTGGTCCCTGAGGTGGGCATAAAACTTGGGGTGATAGTCGGGGTTCCAGGGCGGCGCAAATCTTTCCACCGCCGTCACTTCGGCGCCGTAACAGGCTATGGTGAGGATGGTGCCGAAGTTAACCCCCGAGCCGATTTCCATCACCCGCTTACCCTTGAGGAATTCCACCCCTTCGGGCAGGGATTTTATTAAGGTATCGGCAGTTCCCAGGGCATAGGCCACGTCTCTGGCGATGCCCTCCGGCGAGGCATCCAGGGGCTGCAGATTGACCGGTTGCGACGGATACGCATCGAAATAATAGCAAAGTTCTCTCTCGGTGAACTCGAAGAACCTTTGCAGAAAGGCCGGGTAGGCAGACCAGGCCAGGTTGCCGATTTCGCTTAACAATACATTTGTATTGAGTTTTTTAATTACCCAGCGCCCGGCCGCAGCCCCGTCGGTGAAGACCAGGGCCGCTTCCGGGTGATCGCCCTCGCCCTCGCCGGCGGGGCGCAGCAGGGTTATGGTCCGGCCTGCCAGTGCCAGGAGCAGCAGAGAGGTGACAGCCAGGCGGGGGTTATGATAGGGAGACAACGGGACCAGGACGACAATGTTTTCTGCCGTGCGTAAATTTTCCCGGAGCCACCTCAGGTTGCGGGTGGAAAAAAAACTCCCGGCCGGGGACCGCGCCACCTTGACCCCTTGGGAAGAGGCTGCACGGTTAACGAGGTCGGCGTCTGCCGGGGGCTCTCCCGGAGGCAGGAGCACCTTGAAGCTGGTCCCCGCCGGCCATCTGATATCTTCCAGGAGATCCTGGACCACTCCGGCCGGGCAACCCGGGGTTACCAGGAGAACAGCCTTGGACGGATCCACCCTCGACGTGAAATCGGTCGCGAAATACCCCGGCGCCCCGTCACTCACGAGCTTATCGTAAAGTTCGGCGTATTTCCGGGCCACCGCGTCCAGGGAATAATGCTCCTGAACCTTCAGGCGGGCCTGGCGGCCCCACTCATAAGCCAGCTCCGGCTTGGTCAGGGCCAGCTCCATGGCGTCGGCCAGGGCTTCCGGTGAGCCTGGGGGGATAAGCAGGCCGTTTTTCTCATGATCCACGACCTCCACGGTGCCGCTCACCTGGCTGGCGATCACCGGCATCTCCAGGGACATGGCCTCCAGGAGCACGTTGGAAAGGCCTTCCCCGACGCTGGGCAGCAACAGGCAGTAGGCCCCCTGATACACTCCCATCACATCTTCTTCAAAGGGCAGAAACGTCACGTATTGT
Organism: uncultured delta proteobacterium; assembly: GCA_963773285.1. GTDB lineage: Bacteria > Desulfobacterota > Desulfobaccia > Desulfobaccales > 0-14-0-80-60-11 > JBGSLA01. The sequence goes on along the minus strand of CAVZAM010000018.1, from coordinate 16,835 downwards.
TCCACCCCCAGGTCCCGGGCCATCTGCCGGTAATCCCATTCGGAGTAGTCCCAGCCGTACAGGTTGAGCTCGAGACCGCCGGCCAATCCCTTGTCCGCCAGCCTTCTCACCGCCTGGAGCGCGGTGTCGATGCCCTTCTGGGGCGTGCGCCGGCCGAGCAGGATGAACCGCCGCCGGGGGTTGTCCGGGAAGGGCCGCTGCCGTTGAAATTCCTGGGTGTCTACCCCGTTGGGGATATGGTGGATGCGCGCCGGGTCAAAACCATGCTGCAGCAATTCGGACTTGATTTCCTGGCTCACCGCGATGAGGGCGTCGGCCATCTGCAGCACCCGCAGGCCCCACCGGGCGTGACGCAGCTGGGAGAAGACCTCCAGGTCCCCGAAGGTGCCGGCACAGGCCAGCTTGATGATGTTCTTCTTCCCGAGCCACCGCGCCACCAGGGTGGAGACCACGGCGTGCCCCCAGATCTGGTGATTGTGCAGGATGTCGTAGGTCCGGTGCTTGTTGATCAGGTACTGCAGGGTGGGGGCGGCGTCATGGCAGGTCAGCTTGTAGGCCAGCTGAAATTCGCTGCGGTGAATTTTCACCCCCCGGTAGATCTCATGGGACGGGGAGACCGGGTCCAGGTGCTGGGTGAGGACCTGCAGGGGAAAGCCCAGACCCGCCAGTTTGTAGGCCAGCCGCTCGGCCTGCAGCTCGGCGCCGCTGGCCACCGGCCTGAACTGGGAGATGATCATCATCACCGAGGGTTTTTTCGCATTCATGAGGCCGTCCGGACCGGCGGGGCCAGCGTCTTATCGATGAACATCTGGTGCCACAGCTCCAGCATCAGCAGGTTCCAGATGACGTACTGCCAGTTTCTCTCCGAATTCTGGTGCTCCCTGATCATCTTCTCCAGGGTGTCCCGCCGGAAATACCCCCGGCCCACGGCCCTGGGGCTGAGCAGGGTGTCGTGCACCAGGTCCTTGAGCTCGCCCCGGAACCAGTGGTCGGTGGGCACCCCGAAACCCATCTTGGGGCGGTAGATAATCTCCCCGGGCAGGAAGGGCTCCGCCGCCTTCTTGAAGATGTACTTGCTTTCCCGGCCGTTCTTCAATTTCAAATCCGGCGGTATCCGGGCCGCAAACTCCAGGAAGTGGTGGTCCAGCATGGGGGCCCGGGCTTCCAGGGAGTGGGCCATGGAGGCGATGTCCACCTTGACCATCAGGGTGTCCGGCAGGTACAGCTCCAGGTCGAGGTTCAAGAGGGCATCCAGGAAGGCCCGGGCGTCGGAGCCCCGGTATTTTTCCAGCATCAGCTGAAAGGCCGGGTACGCCGCGGTGGCCGCCTTCATGTGGGCCGTGTACAGCTCGGACTGGTGGAACTCGTGCACGTGGGTGATGCGCCAGTAATAGGCAAACAGGCGGGGCGTGAAGGACCGCAGGGCTTTGGGGTCCCGCCACAGGTGCTGCTGCCGGGCGAACTCCTGCCAGGCCCACAGTTCCCCCAGCCACTGGCGCATAAGCGGCCACACCCCGGCCTTGGGGTCAAGGTGATTGTTAAAGGCGTAGCGGGGGTAGCCGGCGAAATTCTCGTCGCCGCCGTCGCCGTTTAGGACCACGGTGACATGCTCCCGGGCGAGCTTCGAGACATAATAGGTGGGGATGGCGGAGGGGTCCGCGAAGGGCTCGTTGTAATGCCAGACCAGCTCCGGGAAGATGGCCCGGGCGTCCGGCGTCACCTTGAATTCGTGGTGGTCCGTGTGGTAGCGGTCCGCCACCATCCGGGCGAAATGGGCTTCGTTGTATTCTTCCTGGGCGAAGCTGATGGAAAAGGTCTTCACCGGTTGAGTGCCCATGCCGGCCATGAGGGCGACGATCATGGAGGAATCGAGGCCCCCGGAAAGGAACGCCCCCAGGGGCACGTCGCTCACCAGGCGGATGCGCACCGCTTCCCGGAGCCGCTCCTGGATCTCCTCCTCCAGGTCCGCCTCGGCCCTCGGGCCGGCCACGGTGAGCTTGTTCCGGTAGGACAGCTTCCAGTAGCGCCGGGGGGTGCCGGCCCCCTCCTTCACCAGCATGCAGTGCGCCGGCGGCAGCTTGTTGATCCCCTTGAAGGCGCTGAACGGTGACGGCACGGACTGGTAGGTCAGATAATAATGGATCGCCTGGATGTCGGGCTCGGACCTGAAATCCGGGTCCTCGAGGATCGCCTTGATCTCGGAGCCGAACAGAAACCGGTCCGGCAGCATGGCGTAAAACAGGGGCTTTTTGCCCATGCGGTCCCGGGCCAGGAACAGGACCTTCTGGCGGTCGTCCCAGATGGCGAAGGCGAACATCCCCCGCAGGCGCTCGACGCACCGGACCCCTTCCTCTTCCCAGAGGTGGACGATGACCTCCGTGTCGGTGCGGGACCTGAACTGGTGGCCCTTGTGCTTGAGTTCCTCCCGCAGCTCGAGAAAATTGTAAATCTCGCCGTTGAAGCTGATCCACACCGAGCCGTCTTCGTTGGTCATGGGCTGATGGCCCAGGGGGGACAGGTCGATGATGGACAGACGCACGTGCCCCAGGCCGACGTTGCCCTGGTGCCACACCCCCTGGTCGTCGGGGCCGCGGTGGTTCTGCACCCTGACCATGTTGTGCAGGAGGGCCGGGTCCACCCGGCGCTCGGGGTCTTTATAGATAATGCCGCAAATGCCACACATTGCTCTTGCCGCCAGTCAATCAGGATATGGGGGAGGGAGCTAAGGGCCGGTGGGCCCTTACCCCCTCCCCCACACCCCCTCCCCCAATCCCTTCAGTTTGGGAAATTTGTGGCCGGGTCCGGAGCAGTGCTCCGGACCCGGCCACTGACTCAAAGGGTTGGGAGGGGGGCGTGGGGGGAGGGCAGGGAGCCGCTGCTCCCTGGCCCTCCCCCCACAATTTACTTACTTACCGCCACGCCGCCGTCTGCCATCTCATCTGCTGCCTGGGGGGCCAGGGTCTGGTGCGACAGGGCCGGCTGCAGGTTGATGAGGGAGTAGCTGTGGAGCAGCGGGTGCCGGGGCACCGAGAACATCAGGCCGTCATAGCGGAAATCAAAGGACTTGGCCTTGCGGTTGCCCACCCCGGCGCTCAGGAAAAACTCGCCGTTGGTCAGCCACATGGTCACGTCGATGCGCCCCTCCAGGATTTCGCCGCGCCGGTGGGGGCGGATGATGTAATTCATCCAGCCGGTGTCCATGCCGAAAATGTTCACGCCCTTGACGTCCCGGATGTTAAAGCCGAAGGCCGGGTCCTCCACGTCCTCGTAGAACAGCACGTATAAAAAGAAGGTGTATTGCTCCCCCGAATTGAGGAGGCTGACCCGGTTGCCCTGCTGGTCCCTGATCCCGAAATCGACGATCTCCGCCTCTTTCCTGGCCCCGCAGCGGATCTCGTAGGGCGCGTCGGCAGCCAGTTCCGCCAGCCGCAGCTGTTCCCGGGCCCTTTCCCGCAACTCTTCCTTCTCCCCCGCCGCTTTGCCAAGGGGGCCGGCTTCCAGGGCATCCTGGGGCTTGGGGGCGTCGCAGTACAGCAGCTGATGATAGATCCTGGTGACGTCCCGGGGTTCCCCGTAGGCCACCATGCGGCCCTCATCCAAGAGGATCACCCGGTCGCAGAAGGAGCTGATAATATTCAGGTCATGGGAGACCAGGAGGATGGTCTTGCCGTTGTTTCTGAACTCGCTGATGGTGTTGTAGCACTTGCGGTTGAACTTGACGTCCCCCACCGACAGGGCCTCGTCCACGAACAGGATGTCGGGGTCCATGCTGATGGCGGTGCTGAAGGCCAGCCGGGCCTTCATGCCGGTGGAGTAAGTCCGGAGCGGCTGATCGATGAAGTCGTTCAGCTCGCTGAAGTCGATAATCCATTCCAGCCGGCCTTCGATCTCCTTGCGGGACATCCCCAGGCACAGGCCGCCCATGAAGATGTTCTGGCGCCCGGTGTACTCCAGGTGAAAGCCGGTGCCCAACTCCAAAATGGAAGAAACCTTGCCATTAACCGCCACATCTCCCTGGGATTTATCCAACACCCCCGTCAGGATCTTCAGCAGGGTGCTCTTGCCCGAGCCGTTCCGGCCGATGATGCCGATCATTTCGCCGAATTTCACCTGAAAGGAGATATCCCTCAGGGCCCAGTGCCGCCGGTGGGTGGGGCGCCGCAGCACCATCTCCTTCACCAGGTCCACGGGCTGGGCATAAATCCGGAACACCTTGGACAGGCCGGCAACGTCAATGGCGAGATCTTGGTTGCTCACAGGACGCTCCCGAAATAGGTCTTCAAGTTGCGAAAGATCTGATTGCCGAAGGACAGGGAAAATAAACTCAGGAAAAAGAACACGGGCCAGGCGTAGGGGTGTTCGAAACGGCCGAAATAGCAGACATCCTGGTAACACCAGACCATGTAACTGAAGGGATTGAGGTAAAAGATGGGCTTGAACCAGCCCGGCACCCAACTGGGCAGATAAAACACCGGGATGCCGTACAGACAGGCAATGCAGAATACCTGCACGATATCCTTGAGATCCCGGAAATAAGCCCCTACCGCGGCCAGCATGTAGCACACCCCCGCCATGGCGAAGAACTGGCAGCAGATGAGCAGGGGCAAAAGAACATAGGTCCAGGGCAGGTGACCGAATTTTATCAGGATATAGATCATTAAAAATAAGGTGGCCACGCCCTGGGTCAGCAGCGACGAAAAGATGCCCTTAATCGGGAGGATTTCCAGGGGAAAGACCACCTGTTTCACCAGGTTGGCGTTGGCCAAAATAGCCATGGTGCCCCGGTTCATGGCTTCCTGGAAGGCCATCCAGGGGATGAGGCCGCTCAACAGGTAGGTGGTGTAATCCAGGGGAAAGTCTGACGGGCTCCCCATCCTCGATGAAAAGATAAAGGTGAACACAAAGGTGTAGATGGCCATCAGGATGAGGGGGTGGCCGATGGCCCAGGAAGAGCCGAGGACCTGCCCCGCATACCGGTCGGTGACGTCCCGCTTGATCATCTCCCAGGTCAACTGGCGATGGCGGAGATATAGTTTCGCTAAATCAACAAGGCTGGCGGTCTGGCTGGTGGCGCTCATAGGGTATTTTCAACAACGCTTTCCGGCCCGGGATACCGGCGGCAAACCATTCCGGCGGCAAACCTGGAGGGGGCTCGGGTCCTCCCATCAAACATCAATTTTTTATTGTATCACAAGACAACAAACCCTGTCACCCCGGAAAAACACCGACTTCCCAAGCGCTGCAGCCCCCACGCACGCCCTTCTACCACAGCATCTTGGCAGCCTCTCCCCTAGTCATGCTTTGCCGGCGTGAGTTTCCACAACACGGTTGAACCCGTGTCCTGAAGCACCTCCCGGTCATAGGTCACCCCGCCAATCTTCTGGTCTTCGGGCAGGAACACGGCGCGCTGGATCTGGATCCGGGCATCCTGCAAAGACACCTCCGTGACGCCGTGCCAGGGCCACAGGAACTTGCCGCGTTGCTCTTCCCCCAGCTGCATCCCGGCCAGGAGAAAGGGTTTGGCGGGGTCGAGATTGATGATGGTGAGACTGCCGCCCTTGTCGGGCTGGAGCGGGAACGTCTGCCAGGTATCGCTGTCGATCTGGACGTCTTCCTGCTTCACCACACCTGCCGCCGCTTGCCTGATAAGCCGCACCCGGGTGGAGGCGGTCCCGGCGGCGCTGCTGGCCGGCAGGAGTTGGAGTTCCTGCGGCTGGAACTGGGACTCGAAATTCAGCCTATACGTGGACCCCCCCGGGATGATCAACGGATAGGTGATGGCCCGGACATTTTCATAGTGCTGCACGATCAGGTACGGGTTCCAACCGATCTCATATTTAATGTCGTCGGGGGCGAAATGGAAATTCTCCGGCAGGGGCAGCAAAGACAAGTATATGGCCCTTCTCGTAAGACCCCCGTGGCAGAGATAATAATGGCGGATAAAATCGTCGTCATACACCAGTATATCTTTGGGGCCGGTGTGATCAAAAACCCATTGTACCTGGCCCGGATCAAACGTCACATTTTGCCTGACGATCATGAAGTATTTTATGTCGGCCCTGGTCTCGTAGGCCTGCACCAGATGGGGGGCATAACCCGCAACCAGAAAGAGCGCCAACGCGGCCCACATAAAGCGGGGCCGCAGGAGCCCCAGACCCTGCACCCGGCTACTTACCTTACCGGGAAGAAAGTCATACGACCCGGCCCTGATTTCCTGCACCATCCACCACAACCCCCGGCCGAAAAGCCCCGCCAGGACTACCGCAAAGGGCACCCAGAGGCGGGTGGTGAGGTCAGCCCGGATGATGGGGTGGCCAGGCTCGGCGATGTACATGACGTGCAAGAGCGACGGGAACAGAATCCCCAGGAAGAAAAAGAAGGCCAGGTAAAAGGCCGTTTTTTTCTCTTGGGGCGGGTGCAGCCAGCCGGCCCGGAGGATAATCAGCAGCACCGCCACCGAGAGGATGGGGAGCACGAGCACCGCCCCCCCGAGGCTGATGAGCCAGCGAATCTCCCGGTACTTGCCGCCCGCCTGCCTGGCCGCGAGCCACGGCAAAACGAGCAGGCCCAGGCCCAGGAGCTGCGACCCTATGACCAGGATAAGCCAGTTATTTCTGATCATGGCCTGGGTCGGCAGGGAAAACTTGTAGATGACCAGGTCCTGGAGCTGCTTCGGGAGCGTTGCCACCCCATGCATCAGGAACCATTGGCCGAACTGCTGCAGCAACACCCCGGAGTTGGCCAGAACTTCCTTGAAATAATTGGTGTCCGGCGGCTTGGCCATGGGTGACAGCCGGAACATCGGCAAAGGGAAAATATAGGTGATCAGCACATACAGACAGACGACGGCCAGGGTCGGCGTCAGATCAATAACAATCCGTCTGATGTCTTCTTTTTTATAGCGCAGGAAAATTGCCGCCAGCACCCCCAGGCCCGCATACACTATCCCCGCCCGGTGCAGGAACAAGACCACGGTAGTGAGCAGCAATATCAGCCACTTGGCTCTGCCGCCGCTGCGCAGCACCACGGCAAATAAAATCAGCCCCACGGCCATGCTGATATTGGTGGGCACCACATAATGAATGCCCTGCATGGGGAAGGTGGTCAGGGCCAGGGAGCCCAGGGCCAGACCGGCGCTGACCGGGTCGGTGATGGTGAGCAGAAGATAAGCAATCGCCCCGGCGATCAGCAAACTCCCCAACACCGTGATTATCTTGTAGGCCGTCCCCAGAGTTACCCCGCCGATCCCGGAAATGACCAGGAGGAGCGCCGAGTGCAGGGGGTAGTGGGTAAAAAACAGGGAATGGTAATTGTCCCATTTCAGGTTCTGGCGGTCCACGGAGTCCCCGGGCTCAGGCGCCGACTGGGCCCGCAGGTCATCCAGGGCCGGGGTGTGGTAATTGAAGCCCTCCCGCATCTGCACGGCGCTGTAAATGTAGCGGTAGGCATCCTTGGCCTCGGGGGGCAAAAGCCGGCTCAACTCGACTTCCACCACCATGCCGGTTTGAAAAAGCAAAAAGAGGAGCAGGCCGGCGGCGAACACCCACCAGGCCCCCGGGGCGGCGCCAGCCGTTTTTACGCGGGTATCAGACAAAGTCACCTACGACCTATGCGTGAGATGGGGAGGAGTTTGGCAGGTTTTGGGTATACAACAATTTGAGGTAAGAATCAACGGTGTGGGCAATGCTGGAATCATAGGCCATGGCCCGCTGCACCATCCCCTGCCAGGATGCGGGCCGGGCCGCCCTGAGGTGCATGGCTTTCTGCACCGCGTCCACCAGCCCCTGGGGGTCGAAGGGGTCTTCCAGCCTGAAGCCCCACCCCTCGTGGTCCCCGGTGACGGGTTGCACCGTGTCCACCAGCCCCCCCACCGTGGTCACCACCGGGATGGCCCCGAAGCGCATGGCCTCCAGCTGGCACAGGCCGCAGGGCTCCCACAGGGACGGCATGAGGAACAGGTCCGAGGCGGCGTAATAGAGAAACCGGTCGATGAAGATGCCTTCCGGGATCAGGGACTGATCCCGGTCGTAGGGGGACAGGAAGGCCACGTTGAACCGGTAGCGCTTGGAGAAGCGGGTGATCTGCCACCACAGCTCCTGCTCCTGGTCCTGCCGGGCGGGTTCCGGCCAGGCCCGGAGATAAATCTGGGGGCGGGGGGTCAGGGCCATGAGCTGGTCCAGGGCAGCCGCCACCAGGGCAAAGTTCTTCTGGGTGACAAAGCGGTGCCCCATGCTGATGAGGAAGGCCCCGGGGTCCGCCGGCAGGCCCGCCGCCTGCTGGAACAGGAGCTTGGCCCGCGCCTTGTGCTCCAGCACCTGGGCGTTCTCCGGGACGATGCACAGGCCGTTGTCCTTGAGGACGGGGATGCACTGCCAGTCGGTCAACATCGGGTCGAGGCCGTTTAAAATGCCCAGCAGGCGCCCCTCCTGATGGCGCTGTTTGAGGATGCCCTCCAGACCCCGCCCGTACGGGGCCTGCTGAATTTCCCGGGCGTAATTGGGGCTCACCGTGTGGAGAATATCCGCGGTCTCGATGCCTAAGCGCAGAAAATTAATTTCCTCGTCATTCTTTATTCGCAGAGCATGGAAGATCTCATGGGCATCAAAGACCTCCGGGTTGAACCGTCCCTGGCGGTCCAGGATGTCCACGGTCAAGATCGTGCGCAAGGGTCGGGGCCAACGCGCCTGCTTGACCAGGGCCAGGAGCGGCCCGGTTTGCCAGTGGAAGGCATGCACCACCAGGCGGTCTTTCCCCTCAAAGCCGAACTCCCCCCTGGACAAGGCTTCCAGGACCAGGTAGGCGCCATAACAGAATTTCAGGCAGAGCTCGGCCGTCTCCTCGCTGGACGGCTGCGCCGGCAGGTTCTTAATGTATTGCTCCAGGTCCTTGTCTTTGAGGAAAAAATAGGTGACGCCCCGCCCGTCGGTGGCCTGGCGGAACTGCAAAGGCGAGGCGTGGCCGCCGATGGCGGCATAAAACGACAGGGATTTTGTGAAGGTAAGGTTCGGGTAGTCGCAGCCGAAGTCCGGGCAGATCACCGTCACCGGGATCTGGCGCCGCACCAGCTCGGCCACGATGTTATGGAGCAGGTCCCCCACCCCGGTGACCTTGAAAAAGGGCGACAACTCCAGGGTGACAATCACAATGCCGGTCTTATCCACCATAACCGCCTCTCCCCGGGGCCGCGCTTCAGCCCAGGCTGCGCACCACCCGTTTCACCGTGTCGGCCACATACTCGATTTCTTCGTCCCTGAGGCCCGGGTACAGCGGCAGGCTGAGGGTGCGGCTGCCGATCAGCTCGGCGTTGGGGAAATCACCTTCCTTGTAGCCGAACTGCCGGCGGAACAGGGTGTACAGGTGGCAGGCCCGGTAATTGACGGCCACGCCGATGCCCTGTTCCTGCAGGGACCACAGGATCTGGTCCCTTTTCACCGGGTCCACCCAGATGGTAAAGAGATGATAGCCCTGTTTGATGGCGGGGTCGTACCGGGGCATTTCCAGGCCGGGGCAGCCGGCAAAACTGGCCCGGTAATAATCCGCCAGCTGCTCCCGGGTCTCCCGCCGGGCCTCGATCTCGTCGATCTGGTCGATGAGCAGGGCGGCCTGCAGGTTGTACATGTTGTATTTCCAGCCGTGGACGTCGATGTCGTAATGCCGGTAAATCTTGGTGTAGCGGTGCAGGGCGTCCGTGGACATGCCGTGCAGCCTGAGCTTCTGGAGCATCTCCCACAGCTGCGGGTCGGACGTGCTCACCGCCCCCCCCTCCCCGCAGGTGATGCTCTTGGTGGCGTAAAAGCTGTAGCACGTGGCCGCCGACAACTGCCCCACCCGGACATTATCCCGCATCCCTTCCAGGCAATGGGCCGCGTCCTCGATCAGATGGAGCCGGTGCTCCTCGGCCACCTTCGCCAGACCCACCATGTCCACCATCTGGCCATAAAGGTGCACCGGCATGACGGCGCGGGTTTTCGGGGTGATGGCCCCGGCCACCAGCTTGACGTCAAGGTTGCCAGTGTCGGCCTCCACGTCCACGAACACCGGCGTGGCATTGGCGTGCATGACGGACAGGGGCGTGGCCGCGAAGGTCATGGGCGTGGTGATGACTTCATCCCCCGCGCCCACCCCCAGGGCCAAAAGCGCCAGCTGCAGGCCGGCCGTGGCGCTGGTCAGCCCCACGACATACTTTTCCCCCAGGTAGTCGGCGAACTTCTGCTCGAACAGCGCCACTTCGTCCCCGGTGGTCAAAAAAATGGTGTGCATGACCTGGGCGAAGCGCGCCAGATTCGCCTCCCCCAGTTGATGGCGATAAAACTCAACCTTCATGTGACCAGGCTCCCGCCCTAAGGCGCAGGTAGATGATTAAGCCGCTGAGGCTGAACAGCACCGTTACCAGCCGAAACGCCATCCATAGATCGCCGCCCTGCCCCAGGCCCTGGGAGGCCCAGATGAGCGACCCCAGGTACTCCGTCCACCCGATGTTATTGGGGGTAAGAGGGACAATGCCGGAAAGAAAGATCAGGGGCGATAAAATGATGGTCAACAGCAGATGGGGCGTGAGCCCAAAGGCCAGGCCGGTGACGTACAGCGCCAGGGCCGTGAGCAGATGCGGCCCGAGCGAAATCCCCAGGAGGGCCAGGGAAAAAAACCCGTATTTACTGAGGCTGGCAATACTGTAAAGAAAGTGGCCTAGGGCTTTCCCCAGGGGGAGCCTGACGAGGTAGGCATCGACTAGCCCCAGAAAGCGCGGCCAGCGGCTCAAGGCAAAGGCAAACAGGAACATGCCCAGCGCCCCGGCCAGCCCCGCCAAAACCCAGCCGAACTGCCTTGACCACACAAAACTATGATCCATCAGCCGGGCCAGGCCCAAACCGAGGCAGGCCAGCACGACCAGGGCCATGAAACCGAGGAGGCGGTCGTACACCAGGGTGGCCAGGACGGGCGCGGTCTTGCCCTGCCCCTTGGCGAAATAGTAAGCCCGCATGGCGTCGCCGCCGATGGAGGCCGGCAGGAAGTTGTTGAAGAAAAACCCCAGTAAATTGATCTCAAAACACTGGGTGAGAGAAAAGGTAAACCCCTGGAGCTTGAAGAGGAGAAACAAGCGCCAGGAGGCCAGCAGATAAGCCACGATAATCAGAGCGCCGGCCAGGATTATCTGCAGCAGACCCTTAATGGAGAAGACGTCATGAAAGAGCGCCAGGGAGATCTTCCCTGAAGAAAACAGGTAATATACTAAAGCCCCGGCGATGAGAAACTTGACCGGCCACCAACTCCAGGACCAGCTTAGTTTCTTCATGGGAAGAGTGTTATGGATTTCAGGAGAATGTTCCAATGAGGTTAAGTCGACTATCTAACTGGTTATTCTTGAAGAGGTATTGACAAAGTAACCAAAGTAAAACAGACCGGATTACCTATTCAGAAGTGAATCATTCCATAAATTTACCTGCCACAGAACCGTAAAACCCCCTCTGTTTCATAACAGCAGTGCCCGGATATCAAGCTCACAAGCTCTCGCAGGCATCATATATGTTTATGCCAAGCGGCTACCCCTGTCAAGGCTTTTTTAACATATTGATAAAACACGATAATTTGCGGGGCGGGCGAAAATCACCTTTACCCGGAGGCCTGGGTCTGGTAGATTTCCCAATTGAATTTACCCCTTTTTTGGTTCGTGCTGCCATGTGTGGAATTTGCGGTTTTACCGGCCGGGGCGACCGGGCCCTGTTGACCAGGATGAGCGACAGCATTACTCACCGGGGGCCGGACGATGCGGGCTTTTATCAGGACGGGGAGGTTTCCCTGGCCATCCGGCGCCTGGCCATCGTCGATCTGGTCACCGGCGGCCAGCCCATCGCCAACGAAGACGACAGCCTCTGGGTGGTCTTTAACGGCGAAATTTACAATCACCTGGAGTTGCGCCAGAGTTTGCTGAAGCGCGGCCACCGCTTCCGCACCCACCACAGCGACACCGAGACCATCGTCCACGCCTATGAGGAATACGGCGACCTCTGGCCCGACCAGGCCCAGGCTAACGGCATGTTCGGGCTGGCCCTGTGGGACCGGCAGCGCCGCCGCTTGCTGCTCTACCGGGACCGCATCGGCAAAAAGCCCCTGTACTGGTGCCAGATCGGCCGGGACCTGGTCTTCGGCTCCGAGATCAAGGCCATCCTGGCGCATGACCGGGTTTCCCGGGAGCTCGACTTTCCGGCCCTGTATCATTATTTCAGCCTGAAAAACCTCAGCGCCCCGGCCACCGCGTTCAGGGACATCAAGCAGTTGCCCCCCGGGCACTACCTCGTTTGGGAAGACGGCGACGTCCAGGTGCACCCTTACTGGCGCCTGGATTTCAGCCAGCCCATCACCGACATCACCCCCGAGGAGGCCGCCCGGCACCTGCTCACTCTGCTGGACGACGCCGTGAGATTGCGCATGCAGTGCGACGCCCCCTACGGCGCCTATCTCTCGGGGGGGGTGGATTCCAGCTCGGTGGTGGCCCTGATGTGCCGCCACCAGACCCAGCCGGTGACCTCCTTCAGCCTCGGCTACGACGAAGAGCCCACCGGCCAGTTTGCCGGCAAATCCCTGGATATTCATTTCGCCCGGCTGATGTCGCAGCGCCTCAACACCGCGCACCACGAATACATCCTCTCCCCCGGGGAGTTTGCCGCCGAACTGCCCCATGTCCTCGCGGCCTTTGACGAGCCTTTCTCCGGCACCATCTCCACCTTTTTTCTGAGCATCCTCATGCACCGCCATGTCAAGGTGGCCCTGTCCGGTGACGGCGCCGACGAGCTGTTCGGCAGTTACCTGGCGCACCGCCTGGCCTGGCCTATGCACCATTTCCTGCAATTGCAGCAACAGGGCAAGAGCGACCTCCAGTCCCTGAGCGAGGCCGAGCGTTTGCTCCTGCGGCCTTTTGACACCCCGGAGCAATTCGCCTTTCTGCAATCCCTGGCCTCGCCGGATCAAGCCCTGTGGCGCATGCGCCTGGCGGTTTTCGGGGAGGAGGACAAGCACCGCCTCCTGAGCCCGGCGTTCCTGGCCCGGGCCGGCGACGCCGACACCTGCCGCTATTACCGGCAGCTCCTGGCGCAGAGCACCGCCAGGGACCCCCTCAACACCACCCTCGAAGTGGACCAGCGCGAGCTTTTGCCCAACCAGGTGCTCCCCTTTATCGACCGCCTGTCCATGGCCCACTCCATCGAGGTGCGCTCGCCGTATCTCGATTACCGCCTCATCGAGTTTGCCAACCGCCTGCCCGGCGATTTCAAGATCCACCAGGGGATCAACAAATACGTGCACAAGCTGGCCATGCGGGGCCTGGTCCCCGAGGATCTCCTCACCCGGCCCAAGGAAGGCTTCGTGCAGCCGATATATTCCTGGATGGATACCTGCCTGAAATCCTGGGTCCAGGCGGCGCTTGCCCCCGAGCGCCTGAGACGGCACGGCTGGTTTCAGCCGGAGTACGTGGCCGGCATCCTCAACGAGCACTACACCGGGGCCGCCAACCACTCGGCCCGGATCTGGAATCTCCTGTGCTTCCAGACCTGGTATGAGAAGGTGTACATATAGAAACAATGGGCTAAACCCCTGTTGAGGGAGGGGGGGGTCCGCCCTGGCCCCCTCCCTCAAGGCTGCAATTACCTCGCCTTTGGCGTATAATTTGAATAACCCTGGTGATGGAGACAGCCACCCCGATGAGAATTATGCTTTTTGGCGGCGGCCTGGCCGGGCACCTGGCCGCATCCAGGTTGGCCTCCCGATGTGCCGGTCAGCTGGCCGGGATTGTCTGGGACGAGTCCACGGGAGACCGCCCGCTATTGCCGGCAGTGCCGTTTTTCCACGCAGACGACTGCCGGGGCGTGGCCGACACCGGGTTTTGTTCCGGCTACGGCGGCATTCTCGGCGAAGAGTTGCTGCGCGCCTTTCCCGGGGGCTGTTATAATGCTCACCCGTCGCTCCTCCCCAAATACCGGGGCCGGCACGCCATCCAGTGGGCCATCGCGTCGGGGGAAAGGGAACTGGGGGTCTCCGTTCACACCATGACTCCGGCCATCGACCGGGGTGAGGTGCTGATGGTGCGCCGCCGCCACTTCGGCCCCGAAGCCGGCCTGAAAGAAATCTCCCGGGAACTGGCGGCACATGGCGGCAGACATGCTGGTGGAGCTGTGCCAGCGCCTGGAGCAGGGGGATGTCCCGGCACCGGTGGCCGCGGCTTCCCCGGAGGGACCCTACTGGCGCCGGCGCCGTCCTGAAGACGGCCGGGTGTCATGGCAGGCCGATGCCGCCCATATTGTGGACCTGGTCAGGGCGGGCTCTGCGGATTACCCGGCCTATGCCCATCTCCCCGATGGCACCAGGGTTGCCTTCACCGGCTATCTGGCCGGCGGCACCCCCGGCGAGGTTTTGTGGGCCTCCCCCGAGGGCTGCCTGATTGCCGCGGCCGACGGGGTCGTGTGGCTGAAATGTGACCAGCCCCTGAAGGTTGGAGATATTCTGGAGTAATCTTATTCGAGGTGGTTTTGCTGACCCAGGAACGACGCCAGGAATTGTTGAAAATTGAAGCCGGCCTCGTCGATCACCCCTTCCCGCCGCAGTTGGTGATCGAGACGACCTCCCGGTGCAACATGAAATGCCTCCATTGCTCCCACAAGGAAATGAAACGCCCCCGGGAGGACATGACGGAGGAAATGTTCAAGCGCATCGTGGATGAGATCGCCCGGGAAAAGCCGGATTGCGAGATCTGGCCGACCTTTTATGGAGAGGCCCTGCTGTTGGGCGACACCCTGTGGCGCTGGCTTGATTATGCCGCCTCCATCGGCTGCGACAACATCGTCCTGAACAGCAACGGCATCCTCCTGGAGCGCAACATTGACCAGGTGCTGGCTTCCCCCCTCAGGCGCTTTATCCTCAGCCTGGATGCCTTTCAGCCCGAAACCTTTAAGAAGATCCGCGTCGGCGGGAGCCGCAACAAGATCTTCGCCGCGGTGGAAAAGCTGCTCCGCCGCCGGGAAGAGCTTGGTCAGCAATACCCCATTATCCAGTGCCAGTTTTCCCTGATGGAGGAAAACGAGGCGGAGGTCCAGGATTTTACGGAATTCTGGCAAGCCCGCCAGGCGGAAGTCAAGGTGCGCCGTATGTTTTCCTGGACGTCCACCGGCAGTATCAAAGTACCGGGATTAGAGAACGAACCTGATTTTCGCATCGCCTGTCCCTGGGGCAATAATGCCGCGGCCATCCATCAGAACGGCAACCTGGTGACCTGTGCGGTGGATTATGAGGGCCGCTTTGTCGCCGGCAACGTGGCTCATAAATCAATTAAGGAAATCTGGCAGGGAGCCCACAAGCAGGGGGTCAGAGACCCGCACCGGCAGCACCAGTGGGACCAGATCCCGGCCATCTGCCAGACCTGCCCGGACTGGCAGGTGGTGGGCGCCCGCTACCTGGGGACCGAGGGCAAATCGGCCTGGTCCCGGCCCTTCTGGCACTCTGACACCGCGGCCCAGCCCTCTCCTGAGCAGGAACCGGCCGGCCAGAAAACGACCTGACCTTACAGGAAAACCTATGCCCCAGTATGACCACACCGAAACGAGTTACGGCATCCGCCCGGAAGCGGCGGATTTCCCCATGATGTGCGTGCTTTCTTTTGTCTATGTCTGCAACGCCCGCTGCCCCAACTGCCCGTACACCAATTCCACCATCCGCCAGGAATATAAAGACCGCCCCCTCATGCGGGAGGATACCTTCAAGATCATCGCCGACCAGTGCGGGCCCCATAAGGCCTGGATCCGGCTGTCGGGGGGCGGCGAGCCCATGCTCCACCCCCAGGCCGTGGAGCTCATGGAATACGCCAAGGCCAAAGGGGCAAGGATCGGGCTTATCACCAACGGCTCCTGCTTCACGGCCGAGTCCATTGAGCGGCTGCTGATCTCTGGCATCGACATGGTGGAGTTCTCCGTGGACGCCAAGGACCCCGAGACCTACGGCCGGGTGCGCCCGGGACTTAAGTGGCCGCGCCTCCTCGACACCGTGGAGACCTTTATGGCCGAGCGCAACCGGTTGGGCAGCCCCACCAAGATCATCGCCAGCGGCATCAACCAGGAGGGCATCGACGTGGACGAGGTGGCGGCCTTCTGGGAGCCCCGGGTGGACGTCTTCCAAAAACGCAAATACCTCACCTGGGGGATCAACGAAGATCATTCCGCCGACCCCACCCCGTATCTCCCTCCGGAAGAGCAGGTCCCCTGCCCTTTCCTGTTCGAGCGCCTGAACATCGACTCCCGGGGCAAGGTCATGGTCTGCGGCTTTGACATCCGGGCCGTGACTGACCTGGGCAACATTCACGACAAAAGCATCGCCGAGATCTGGAAGGGCCGGGGCTTCGAATATTTCCGCCGCCAGCACCTGGAGCGCCGGGGCCACGAGATTCCTCTGTGCCGCGACTGCCCGGACTGGAAGTACCGCTCCTGGAAGCACAACTACTGGAAGATCGTCAAAAACGCCGAAAAGACCCGGGCAGCCAAGACGGCCGGTGATGCGGACCCAAAGCCCCTATGAAAATCGTCGGCATCCTGCAGCCCGGCTATTTGCCCTGGCTGGGCTTTTTCGAGCAGATGCTGCGTTCCAACCTTTTTGTCATCTACGACGACGTCCAGTACGACAAGCACGGCTGGCGCAACCGCAACCGGGTCAAAGGCCCCCAGGGCCCCGTCTGGCTCACCGTGCCGGTGCGGCTCAAGGGCCTGAACAAGCCGGCCATCAACGAAGTCCTCATTGACCCGGTCCAGGGGCGCTGGGCTGCCAAGCATTGCGCCACCCTCAGCCAGCTTTATGGCAAA
>CAVZAM010000017.1:0-29310 GCA_963773285.1 uncultured delta proteobacterium | reverse complement strand
ATTGGCAATAAGGGGAACCAAAAAGAGGCCGGTGCAGCCGGCTGAGTAGTGGGCAATGAATGTGGGCGGCGGGGGCTTAGGTTACCGTCGCCCTTGCTTTTTAGGCGGGATCAGGGATTGGGCCCTCGCCCGCCTTTTTCGGTCAGGCGTTGCCTTGGGGCGGGTTTTCCCTGGAAAAGACGTGAGATAATCCGACACGGTCTTTTTGACGATCAAACCACCGAACATGAGCACGTACAGCATATAAAGGGGCTTGAAAAACCAGAACAGCCGGCCCAGTTCGTTGACCAGCACCTTGATATTGAGTTCCTGGGCGAGCCACCGGCCGGAATAGCCCTCCCCGGTCAGGTCGATGATGGCTTCGGGCGTGGCAAAAAGGAGCGTAATGGCCTTGCCCGACAGGGCCAGCACCGCGAGCACGATGACGGCCGTGAGCGGGTCCTGGTAGGGCGATTCGGCCACCAGCAGCAGGTTGTTTCCGCAAAACAGCAGGGTTTCCCACAGCCAGTAGAGGTGGTGAGGCGAAAAAAAACTTTTGCCCGGGGACGGCAGGATGCGGGTCGTACCAGCCAAGGCCGCATCATTGATCAGCCCAGCGTAAGGCTGGGGGTCGCCGGTGGGCAGCAGCACGTCGATGTGGGCCTGACCCGGCAAGACGCCCGCCCCCAGCAGTTCCCTGACCAATTCCGCCGGGCAATTCGGAGCCACCGCCACCACGCATTTAGAACCATTCATCGTCGGTTATTCCATCCCCTAAACTGGCTTTCTCACCACTATGAAAAGGCCGGAGGTGTACCGGAGGCTTTCGGCATCATACCGGCGATACCGGGATTTCCTGGCCTGCCGCAGCCGCCCCAGAAATTCCCGCAGGTACCCCTCTTCCACATCAATATCCGGATTGAATTCCTTGACCTCGAACCCCACCGACTCCATGAACTGCCGCATCTCCTTGGGACGGTAGCGGTTGCCGCATTCGCTGTGCTTTTCTTTAAAGACCCGGGAGAACTCCCGGTTGCTCAGGAGCAGGTGTTCCAGCGGGCGGGAGGGGTCCCGGTGGTCCCGGAAATCCACCTGGTGAATCCCCAGGCCGCCCGGCTTGGTAATCCGGGCCAGATGGGTAAAAGCTGACTTTAGATTGTAAAGGTGCTCAAAAACGGCATTGGAAAATACCAGGTCGATGCTGTGCTCGGCAACCCCCTTCAGTTCCTCCAGAGAACAGCTGTGCACGGCAATGGTTCCCTGGGGGTATCCCCGGCTGGACACGACCCTGTCAAGCGGAGTCAGGTCGATCGAACCACCGCGCCGGCCACTGGTCCCTGAGGTGGGCATAAAACTTGGGGTGATAATCGGGGTTCCAGGGCGGCGCATATCTTTCCACCGCCGACACTTCGGCGCCGTAACAGGCTATGGCGAGGATGGTGCCGAAGTTGACCCCCGAGCCGATTTCCATCACCCGCTTGCCCTTGAGGAATCCCACCCCGCCGGGAGCGATTTTATTAACGTGTCGGCAGTTCCCAGGGCATAGGTCACGTCCCTGGCGATACCCTCCGGCGAGGCATCCAGCGGCTGCAGATCGACCGGCTGAGACGGATACGCGTCGAAATAATAGCAAAGTTCCCGCTCGGTGAAATCAAAGAACCTTTGCAGAAAGGCCGGGTAGGAAGACCAGGCGAGGTTGCCGATTTCGCTTAATAAGACATTTGTTGAGTTTTTTAATTACCCAGCGCCCGGCTGCCTCCGCATCTTTGAAAACCAGGGGCGCCTCGGGGTGATCACCCTCGCCTTCCCCGGCGGGGCGCAGCAGGGTTATGGTCCTGCCTGCCAGTGCCAGGAGCAGCAGAGAGGTCATGGCCAGGAGGGGGTTATGATAGGGAGACACCGGGACCAGGACGACAATGTTTTCCGCCGTGCGTAAATTTTCCCGGAGCCACCTCAGGTTGCGGGTGGAAAAAAAACTCCCGGCCGGGGACGGCGCCACCTCGACCCCTTGGGAAGAGGCTGCACGGTTAACGAGGCCGGCGTCTGCCGGGGGCTCTCCCGGAGGCAGGAGCACCTTGAAGCTGGTCCCCGCCGGCCATCTTATCTCTTCCAGGAGATCCTGGACCACTCCGGCCGGGCAACCCGGGGTTACCAGGAGAACAGCCTTGGACGGATCCACCCCCGCCGTGAAATCGGTCGCGAAATACCCCGGCACCCCGTCATTTACGAGCTTATCGTAGAGTTCGGCGTATTTCCGGGCCACCGCGTCCAGGGAATAATGCTCCTGAACCTTCAGGCGGGCCTGGCGGCCCCACTCATAAGCCAGCTCCGGCTTGGTCAGGGCCAGTTCCATGGCGTCGGCCAGGGCTTCCGGTGAGCCGGGGGGGATAAGCAGGCCGTTTTTCTCATGATCCACGACCTCCACGGTGCCGCTCACCCGGCTGGCGATCACCGGCATCTCCAGGGACATGGCCTCCAGGAGCACGTTGGAAAGGCCTTCCCCGACGCTGGGCAGCAACAGGCAGTAGGCCCCCTGATACACTCCCATCACATCTTCTTCAAAGGGGAGAAACGTCACGTATTGTTCCACCCCCAGGTCCCGGGCCATCTGCCGGTAATCCCATTCGGAGTAATCCCAGCCGTACAGGTTGAGCTCGAGGCCGCCGGCCAATCCCTTGTCCGCCAGCCTTCTCACCGCCTGGAGCGCGGTGTCGATGCCCTTCTGGGGCGTGCGCCGGCCGAGCAGGATGAACCGCCGCCGGGGGTTGTCCGGGAAGGGCCGTGCCGTTGAAATTCCTGGGTGTCCACGCCGTTGGGGATATGGTGGATCCTGGCGGGGTCAAAACCGTGCTGCAGCAATTCGGACTTGATTTCCTGGCTCACCGCGATGAGGGCGTCGGCCATCTGCAGCACCCGCAAGCCCCACCGGGCGTGACGCAGCTGGGAGAAGACCTCCAGGTCCCCGAAGGTGCCGGCACAGGCCAGCTTGATGATGTTCTTCTTCCCGAGCCACCGCGCCACCAGGGTGGAGACCACGGCGTGCCCCCAGATCTGGTGATTGTGCAGGATGTCGTAGGTCCGGTGCTTGTTGATCAGGTACTGCAGGGTGGGGGCGGCGTCATGGCAGGTCAGCTTGTAGGCCAGCTGAAATTCGCTGCGGTGAATCTTCACCCCCCGGTAGACCTCATGGGACGGGGAGACCGGGTCCAGGTGCTGGGTGAGGACCTGCAGGGGAAAGCCCAGGCCGGCCAGTTTGTAGGCCAGCCGCTCGGCCTGCAGCTCGGCGCCGCTGGCCACCGGCCTGAACTGGGAGATGATCATCATCACCGAGGGTTTTGTCGCATTCATGAGGCCGTCCGGACCGGCGGGGCCAGCGTCTTATCGATGAACATCTGGTGCCACAGCTCCAGCATCAGCAGGTTCCAGATGACGTACTGCCAGTTTCTCTCCGAACTCTGGTGCTCCCTGATCATCCGCTCCAGGGTGTCCCGCCGGAAATACCCCCGGCCCACGGCCCTGGGGCTGAGCAGGGTGTCGTGCACCAGGTCCTTGAGCTCGCCCCGGAACCAATGGTCGGTGGGCACCCCGAAACCCATCTTGGGGCGGTAGATAATCTCCCCGGGCAGGAAGGGCTCCGCCGCCTTCTTGAAGATGTACTTGCTTTCCCGGCCGTTCTTCAATTTCAAATCCGGCGGTATCCGGGCCGCAAACTCCAGGAAGTGGTGGTCCAGCATGGGGGCCCGGGCTTCCAGGGAATGGGCCATGGAGGCAATGTCCACCTTGACCATCAGGGTGTCCGGCAGGTACAGCTCCAGGTCGAGGTTCAAGAGGGCATCCAGGAAGGCTCTGGCGTCGGAGCCCCGGTATTTTTCCAGCATCAGCTGAAAGGCCGGGTACGCCGCGGTGGCCGCCTTCATGTGGGCCGTGTACAGCTCGGACTGGTGGAACTCGTGCACGTGGGTGATGCGCCAGTAATAGGCAAACAGGCGGGGCGTGAAGGACCGCAGGGCTTTGGGGTCCCGCCACAGGTGCTGCTGCCGGGCGAACTCCTGCCAGGCCCACAACTCCCCCAGCCACTGGCGCATAAGCGGCCACACCCCGGCCTTGGGGTCAAGGTTATTGTTAAAGGCGTAGCGGGGGTAGCCGGCGAAATTCTCGTCGCCGCCGTCGCCGTTTAGGACCACGGTGACATGCTCCCGGGCGAGCTTCGAGACATAATAGGTGGGGATGGCGGAGGGGTCCGCGAAGGGCTCGTTGTAATGCCAGACCAGCTCCGGGAAGATGGCCCGGGCGTCCGGCGTCACCTTGAATTCGTGGTGGTCCGTGTGGTAGCGGTCCGCCACCATCCGGGCGAAATGGGCCTCGTTGTACTCTTCCTGGGCGAAGCTGATGGAAAAGGTCTTCACCGGTTGAGTGCCCATGCCGGCCATGAGGGCGACGATCATGGAGGAATCGAGGCCCCCGGACAGGAACGCCCCCAGGGGCACGTCGCTCACCAGGCGGATGCGCACCGCTTCCCGGAGCCGCTCCTGGATCTCCTCCTCCAGGTCCGCCTCGGCCCTCGGGCCGGCCACGGTGAGCTTGTTCCGGTAGGACAGCTTCCAGTAGCGCCGGGGGGTGCCGGCCCCCTCCTTCACCAGCATGCAGTGCGCCGGCGGGAGCTTGTTGATCCCCTTAAAGGCGCTGAACGGTGACGGCACGGACTGGTAGGTCAGGTAATAATGGATCGCCTGGATGTCGGGCTCGGGCCTGAAATCCGGGTCCTCGAGGATCGCCTTGATCTCGGAGCCGAACAGGAACCGGTCCGGCAGCATGGCGTAAAACAGGGGCTTTTTGCCCATGCGGTCCCGGGCCAGGAACAGGACCTTCTGGCGGTCGTCCCAGATGGCGAAGGCGAACATCCCCCGCAGGCGCTCGACGCACCGGACCCCTTCCTCTTCCCAGAGGTGGACGATGACCTCGGTGTCGGTGCGGGACCTGAACTGGTGGCCCTTGTGCTTGAGTTCCTCCCGCAGCTCGAGAAAATTGTAAATCTCGCCGTTGAAGCTGATCCACACCGAGCCGTCTTCGTTGGTCATGGGCTGATGGCCCAGGGGGGACAGGTCGATGATGGACAGGCGCACGTGCCCCAGGCCGACGTTGCCCTGGTGCCACACCCCCTGGTCGTCGGGGCCGCGGTGGTTCTGGACCCTGACCATGTTGTGCAGGAGGGCCGGGTCCACCCGGCGCTCGGGGTCTTTATAGATAATGCCGCAGATGCCACACATTGCTCTTGCCGCCAGTCAATCAGTATATGGGGGAGGGAGCCAGGGGCCGGCGGCCCCTTCCCTCTCCCCCACACCCCCTCCCAACCCTTAGTTTGAGATTTGTGGCCGGTGCCGAAGACATGTGCTCGGCACCCGGCCACATTACTCAAAGGATTGGGAGGGGGGCGTGGGGGGAGGGCAGGGAGCCGCTGCTCCCTGGCCCTCCCCCCTCAATTTATTTACTTACCGCCACGCCGCCGTCTGCCGGCTCATCTGCTGCCTGGGGGGCCAGGGTCTGGTGCGACAGGGCCGGCTGCAGGTTGATGAGGGAGTAGCTGTGGAGCAGCGGGTGCCGGGGCACCGAGAACATCAGGCCGTCATAGCGGAAATCAAAGGACTTGGCCTTGCGGTTACCCACCCCGGCGCTCAGGAAAAACTCGCCGTTGGTCAGCCACATGGTCACGTCGATGCGCCCCTCCAGGATTTCGCCGCGCCGGTGGGGGCGGATGATGTAGTTCATCCAGCCGGTGTCCATGCCGAAAATGTTCACGCCCTTGACGTCCCGGATGTTAAAGCCGAAGGCCGGGTCCTCCACGTCCTCGTAGAAGAGCACGTATAAAAAGAAGGTGTATTGCTCCCCCGAATTGAGGAGGCTGACCCGGTTGCCCTGCTGGTCCCTGATCCCGAAATCGACGATCTCCGCCTCTTTCCTGGCCCCGCAGCGGATCTCGTAGGGCGCGTCCGCGGCCAGCTCGGCCAGCCGCAGCTGTTCCCGGGCCCTTTCCCGCAACTCTTCCTTCTCCCCCGCCGCTTTGCCAAGGGGGCCGGCTTCCAGGGCATCCTGGGGTTTGGGGGCGTCGCAGTACAACAGCTGGTGGTAAATCCTGGTGACGTCCCGGGGTTCCCCGTAGGCCACCATGCGGCCCTCATCCAACAGGATCACCCGGTCGCAGAAGGAGCTGATAACATTCAGGTCATGGGAGACCAAGAGGATGGTCTTGCCGTTGTTTCTGAACTCGCTGATGGTGTTGTAGCACTTGCGGTTGAACTTGACGTCCCCCACCGACAGGGCCTCGTCCACGAACAGGATGTCGGGGTCCATGCTGATGGCGGTGCTGAAGGCCAGCCGGGCCTTCATGCCGGTGGAGTAAGTCCGGAGCGGCTGGTCGATGAAATCCTTCAGCTCGCTGAAGTCGATAATCCATTTCAGCCGGCCCTCGATTTCCCTGCGGGACATCCCCAGGCACAGGCCGCCCATGAAGATGTTCTGGCGCCCGGTGTACTCCAGGTGAAAGCCGGTGCCCAACTCCAAAATGGAAGAAACCTTGCCATTAACCGCCACATCTCCCTGGGATTTATCCAACACCCCCGTCAGGATCTTCAGCAGGGTGCTCTTGCCCGAGCCGTTCCGGCCGATGATGCCGATCATTTCGCCGAATTTCACCTGAAAGGAGATATCCCTCAGGGCCCAGTGCCGCCGGTGGGTGGGGCGCCGCAGCACCATCTCCTTCACCAGGTCCACGGGCTGGGCATAAATCCGGAACACCTTGGACAGGCCGGCAACGTCAATGGCGAGATCTTGGTTGCTCACAGGACGCTCCCGAAATAGGTCTTCAAGTTGCGAAAGATCTGATTGCCGAAGGACAGGGAAAATAAACTCAGGAAAAAGAACACGGGCCAGGCGTAGGGGTGTTCGAAACGGCCGAAATAGCAGACATCCTGGTAACACCAGACCATGTAACTGAAGGGATTGAGGTAAAAGATGGGCTTGAACCAGCCCGGCACCCAACTGGGCAGATAAAACACCGGGATGCCGTACAGACAGGCAATGCAGAATACCTGCACGATATCCTTGAGATCCCGGAAATAAGCCCCCACTGCGGCCAGCATGTAGCACACCCCCGCCATGGCGAAGAACTGGCAGCAGATGAGCAGGGGCAAAAGAACATAGGTCCAGGGCAGGTGGCCGAATTTTATCAGGATATAGATCATTAAAAATAAGGTGGCCACCCCCTGGGTCAAAAGCGACGAGAAGATGCCCTTGATCGGGAGGATTTCCAGGGGAAAGACCACCTGCTTCACCAGGTTGGCGTTGGCCAAAATAGCCATGGTGCCCCGGTTCATGGCTTCCTGGAAGGCCATCCAGGGGATGAGGCCGCTCAAGAGATAAGTGGTGTAATCCAGGGGAAAGTCTGACGGGCTCCCCATCCTCGATGAAAAGATAAAGGTGAACACAAAGGTGTAGATGGCCATCAGGATGAGGGGGTGGCCGATGGCCCAGGAAGAGCCGAGGACCTGCCCCGCATACCGGTCGGTGACGTCCCGCTTGATCATCTCCCAGGTCAACTGGCGATGGCGCAGGTATAGTTTCGCTAAATCAACAAGGCTGGCGTTCTGGCTGGTGGCGCTCATAGTTGTATTTTCAGCAGCGATTCCCCGCCCGGGATGCCGGGGGTCTTGCCCTTGCGGCGGCAAACCCGGTGGGGTATCAGGTTCTTTCCTCAAACAGCAATTTTTCATTGTATCACAAGACAACAAACCCTGTCACCCGGGAAAACCAGGCGGCCGGACTTGGCGCCCAGGAGCGCTGCAGCCCCCACGGACGCCCTTGCATCCCACCGGCAATTTGGCAGCATCTCCCCTAGTCCTTCTTTGCCGGCGTGAGTTTCCACAACACGGTGGAACCCGTGTCCTGGAGCACCTCCCGGTCATAGGTCACCCCGCCGATCTTCTGCTCTTCGGGCAGGAACACGGCGCGCTGGATCTGGATCCGGGCATCCTGCAAAGACACCTCCGTGACGCCATGCCAGGGCCACAGAAACTTGCCGCGCTGCTCTTCCCCCAGCTTCATCCCGGCCAGGAGAAAGGGCTTGGCGGGGTCGAGATTGATGATGGTGAGACTGCCGCCCTTGTCGGGCTGGAGCGGGAACGTCTGCCAGGTATCGCCGTCGATCTGGACGTCTTCCTGCTTCACCTCGCCTGCCGCCGCTTGCCTGATAAGCCGCACCCGGGTGGAAGCGGCCCCGGCGGCGCTGCTGGCCGGCAGGAGTTGGAGTTCCTGCGGCTGGAACTGGGACTCGAAATTCAGCTTATACGTGGACCCCCCCGGGATGATCAACGGATAGGTGATGGCCCGGACATTTTCATAGTGCTGCACGATCAGGTACGGGTTCCAACCGATCTCGTATTTAATGTCATCGGGGGCGAAATGGAAATTCTCCGGCAGGGGCAGCAAAGACAAGTATATGGCCCTTCTCGCCAAGCCCCCGTGGCAGAGATAATAATGGCGGATAAAATCGTCGTCATACACGATGATATCCTTGGGGCCGGTGTGATTAAAAACCCATTGTACCTGGCCCGGATCAAACGTCACATTTTGCCTGACGATCATGAAGTATTTTATGTCGGCCCTGGTTTCGTAAGCCTGCACCAGATGGGGGGCATAGCCGGCAACCAGAAAGAGCGCCAACGCGGCCCACATAAAGGCAGGCCTCAGGAGCCCCAGACCCTGCACCCGGCTACTTACCTTACCGGGAAGAAAGTCATACGACCCGGCCCTGATTTCCTGCACCATCCACCACAACCCCCGGCCGAAAAGCCCCGCCAGGACTACCGCAAAGGGCACCCACAGGCGGGTGGTGAGGTCAGCCCGGATGATGGGGTGGCCCGGCTCGGCGATGTACATGACGTGCAAGAGCGACGGGAACAGAATCCCCAGGAAGAAAAAGAAGGCCAGGTAAAAGGCCGTTTTTTTCTCTTGGGGCGGGTGCAGCCAGCCGGCCCGGAGGATAAGCAGCAGCACCGCCACCGAGAGGATGGGGAGCACGAGCACCGCCCCCCCGAGGCTGATGAGCCAGCGAAGCCCCCGGTATTTGTCGCCCGCCTGCCTGGCCGCGAGCCACGGCAGCATGAGCAGGCCCAGGCCCAGGAGCTGCGACCCTATGACCAGGATAAGCCAGTTATTTCTGATCATGGCCTGGGTCGGCAGGGAAAACTTGTAGATCACCAGGTCCTGGAGCTGCTTCGGGAGCGTTGCCACCCCATGCATCAGGAACCATTGGCCGAACTGCTGCAGCAACACCCCGGAGTTGGCCAGAACTTCCTTGAAATAATTGGTGTCCGGCGGCTTGGCCATGGGTGACAGCCGGAACATGGGCAAAGGGAAAATATAGGTGATCAACACATACAGACAGACGACGGCCAGGGTCGGCGTCAGATCAATAACAATCCGTCTGATGTCTTCTTTTTTATAGCGCAGGAAAATTGCCGCCAGCACCCCCAGGCCCGCATAGACAATCCCCGCCCGGTGCATGAACAACACCATGGTAGTGAGCAGCAATATCAGCCACTTGGCTCTGCCGCCGCTGCGCAGCACCACGGCAAATAAAATCAGCCCCACGGCCATGCTTATATTGGTGGGCACCACATAATGAATGCCCTGCATGGGGAAAGTGGTCAGGGCCAGGGAGCCCAGGGCCAGACCGGCGCTGACCGGGTCGGTGATGGTAAGCAGAAGATAAGCAATCGCCCCGGCGATCAGCAAACTCCCCAACACCGTGATTATCTTGTAGGCCGTCCCGAGAGTTACCCCGCCGATCCCGGAAATGACCAGGAGGAGCGCCGAGTGCAGGGGGTAGTGGGTAAAAAACAGCGAATGGTAATTGTCCCATTTCAGGTTCTGGCGGTCCACGGAGTCCCCGGGCTCAGGCGCCGACTGGGCCCGCAGGTCATCCAGGGCCGGGGTGTGGTAATTGAAGCCCTCCCGCATCTGCACGGCGCTGTAAATGTAGCGGTAGGCATCCTTGGCCTCGGGGGGCAAAAGCCGGCTCAACTCGACTTCCACCACCATGCCGGTTTGAAAAAGCAAAAAGAGGAGCAGGCCGGCGGCGAACACCCACCAGGCCCCCGGGGCGGCGCCAGCCGTTTTTACGCGGGTATCAGACAAAGTCACCTACGACCTATGCGTGAGATGGGGAGGAGTCTGGCAGGTTTTGGGTATACAACAATTTGAGGTAAGAATCAACGGTGTGGGCAATGCTGGAATCATAGGCCATGGCCCGCTGCACCATCCCCTGCCAGGATGCGGGCCGGGCCGCCCTGAGGTGCATGGCTTTCTGCACCGCGTCCACCAGGCCCTGGGGGTCGAAGGGGTCTTCCAGCCTGAAGCCCCACCCCTCGTGGTCCCCGGTGACGGGCTGCACCGTGTCCACCAGCCCCCCCACCGTGGTCACCACCGGGATGGCCCCGAAGCGCATGGCCTCCAGCTGGCAGAGGCCGCAGGGCTCCCACAGGGACGGCATGAGGAACAGATCCGAGGCGGCGTAATAGAGAAACCGGTCGATGAAGATGCCTTCCGGGATCAGGGACTGATCCCGGTCGTAGGGGGACAGGAAGGCCACGTTAAACCGGTAGCGCTTGGAGAAGCGGGTGATCTGCCACCACAGCTCCTGCTCCTGGTCCTGCCGGGCGGGTTCCGGCCAGGCCCGGAGATAAATCTGGGGGCGGGGGGTGAGGGCCATGAGCCCGTCCATGGCATCCGCCACCAGGGCAAAGTTCTTCTGGGTGACAAAGCGGTGCCCCATGCTGATGAGGAAGGCCCCGGGGTCCGCCGGCAGGCCCGCTGCCTGCTGGAACAGGAGCTTGGCCCGCCGCTTGTGCTCCAGCACCTGGGCGTTCTCCGGGACGATGCACAGGCCGTTGTCCTTGAGGACGGGGATGCACTGCCAGTCGGTCAACATCGGGTCGAGGCCGTTTAAAATGCCCAGCAGGCGCCCCTCCTGATGGCGCTGCTTGAGGATGCCCTCCAGACCCCGCCCGTACGGGGCCTGCTGAATTTCCCGGGCGTAATTGGGGCTCACCGTATGGAGAATATCCGCGGTCTCGATGCCTAAGCGCAGAAAATTAATTTCCTCGTCATTCTTTATTCGCAGAGCATGGAAGATCTCATGGGCATCAAAGACCTCCGGATTGAACCGTCCCTGCCGGTCCAGGATGTCCACGGTCAAGATCGTGCGCAAGGGTCGGGGCCAACGCGCCTGCTTGACCAGGGCCAGGAGTGGCCCGGTTTGCCAGTGGAAGGCATGCACCACCAGGCGGTCTTTCCCCTCAAAGCCGAACTCCCCCCTGGACAAGGCTTCCAGGACCAGGTAGGCGCCATAACAGAATTTCAGGCAGAGCTCGGCCGTCTCCTCGCTGGACGGCTGCGCCGGCAGGTTCTTAATGTATTGCTCCAGGTCCTTGTCTTTGAGGAAAAAATAGGTGACGCCCCGCCCGTCGGTGGCCTGGCGGAACTGCAAAGGCGAGGCGTGGCCGCCGATGGCGGCATAAAACGACAGGGATTTTGTGAAGGTGAGATTCGGGTAGTCGCAGCCGAAGTCCGGGCAGATCACCGTCACCGGGATCTGGCGCCGCACCAGCTCGGCCACGATGTTATGGAGCAGGTCCCCCACCCCGGTGACCTTGAAAAAGGGCGACAACTCCAGGGTGACAATCACAATGCCGGTCTTATCCACCATAACCGCCTCTCCCCGGGGCCGCGCTTCAGCCCAGGCTGCGCACCACCCGTTTCACCGTGTCGGCCACATACTCGATTTCTTCGTCCCTGAGGCCCGGGTACAGCGGCAGGCTGAGGGTGCGGCTGCCGATCAGCTCGGCGTTGGGGAAATCACCTTCCTTGTAGCCGAACTGCCGGCGGAACAGGGTGTACAGGTGGCAGGCCCGGTAATTGACGGCCACGCCGACGCCCTGTTCCTGCAGGGACCACAGGATCTGGTCCCTTTTCACCGGGTCCACCCAAATGGTAAAGAGATGGTAGCCCTGCTTGATGGCGGAGTCGTACCGGGGCATCTCCAGGCCGGGGCAGCCGGCAAAACTGGCCCGGTAATAATCCGCCAGCTGCTCCCGGGTCTCCCGCCGGGCCTCGATCTCGTCGATCTGGTCGATGAGCAGGGCGGCCTGCAGGTTGTACATGTTGTATTTCCAGCCGTGGACGTCGATGTCGTAATGCCGGTAAATCTTGGTGTAGCGGTGCAGGGCGTCCGTGGACATGCCGTGCAGCCTGAGCTTCTGGAGCATCTCCCACAGCTGCGGGTCGGACGTGCTCACCGCCCCCCCCTCCCCGCAGGTGATGCTCTTGGTGGCGTAGAAGCTGTAGCACGTGGCCGCCGACAACTGCCCCACCCGGACGTTATCCCGCACCCCTTCCAGGCAATGGGCCGCGTCCTCGATGAGATGGAGCCGGTGCTCCTCGGCCACCTTCGCCAGCCCCACCATGTCCACCATCTGGCCGTACAGGTGCACCGGCATGACGGCGCGGGTTTTCGGGGTGATGGCCCCGGCCACCAGCTTGACGTCAATATTGCCGGTGTCGGCCTCCACGTCCACGAACACCGGCGTGGCATTGGCGTGCATGACGGACAGCGGCGTGGCCGCGAAGGTCATGGGCGTGGTGATGACTTCATCCCCCGCGCCCACCCCCAGGGCCAAAAGCGCAAGCTGCAGGCCGGCCGTGGCGCTGGTCAGCCCCACGACATACTTTTCCCCCAGGTAGTCGGCGAACTTCTGCTCGAACAGCGCCACTTCGTCCCCAGTGGTCAAAAAAATGGTGTGCATGACCTGGGCGAAGCGCGCCAGATTCGCCTCCCCCAGTTGATGGCGATAAAACTCAACCTTCATGTGACCAAGCTCCCGCCCTAAGGCGCAGGTAGATGATTAAGCCGCTGAGACTGAACAGCACCGTTACCAGCCGAAACGCCATCCACAAATCACCGCCCTGCCCCAGACCCTGGGAGGCCCAGATGAGCGACCCCAGGTACTCCGTCCACCCGATGTTATTGGGGGTAAGAGGGACAATCCCGGAAAGAAAGATCAGGGGCGATAAAATGATGGTCAACAGCAGATGGGGAGCGAGCCCAAAGGCCAGGCCGGTGACATACAGTGCCAGCGCCGTGAGCAGATGCGGCGCCAGGGAGATCCCCAGGAGGGCCAGGGAAAAAAACCCGTATTTACTGAGGCTGGCGATACTGTAAAGAAAGTGGCCTAGGGCTTTGCCCAGCGGGAGCCTGACAAGGCAGGAATCGACGAGCCCCAGAAAGCGCGGCCAGCGGCTCAAGGCAAAGGCAAACAGGAACATGCCCAGCGCCCCGGCCAGCCCCGCCAAAACCCAGCCGAACTGCCTTGACCACACAAAGCTTTGATCCATCAGCCGGGCCAGGCCCAAACCGAGGCAGGCCAGCACCACCAGGGCCATGAAACCGAGGAGGCGGTCGTACACCAGGGTGGCCAGGACGGGCGCGGTCTTGCCCTGCCCCTTGGCGAAGTAGTAGGCCCGCATGGCGTCGCCGCCGATGGAGGCCGGCAGGAAGTTGTTGAAGAAAAACCCCAGTAAATTGATCTCAAAACACTGCGTGGTAGAAAAAGTAAACCCCTGGAGCTTGAAGAGGAGAAACAAGCGCCAGGAGGCCAGCAGATAAGCCACGATAAGGAGAGCGCCGGCCAGAATTATCTGCAACAGGCCCTTGAAGGAGAAGACGTCATGAAAGAGCGCCAGGGAGATTTTCCCTGAAGAAAACAGGTAATATACTAAAGCCCCGGCGATGAGAAACTTGACCGGCCACCAACTCCAGGACCAGCTTAGTTTCTTCATGGCAAGAGTGTTATGAATTTCAGGAGAATGTTCCAATGAGGTTAAGTCGACTATATAACTGGTTATTTTTGAAGAGTGACAAGGTGACAAAAGTAAAGCAGGACCGGATCACCTATACAGAAGTTAATCATTCCATAAATTTACCTGCCACAGAACCGTAAAACCCCATCTGTTTCATAACAGCAATGCCGGGATACTCAAGCTCACAAGCTCTCGCAGGCATCATATATGTGTATGCCAAGCGGCTACCCCTGTCAAGGCTTTTTTAACATATTGATAAAACAAGATAATTTGTAGGGCGGGCGAAAATCACCTTTACCCGGGGGCCCGGGTCTGGTAGATTTTCCAATTGAATTTACCCCTTTTTTGGTTACGTGCTGCCATGTGTGGAATTTGCGGTTTTACCGGCCGGGGCGACCGGGCCCTGTTGACCAGGATGAGCGACAGCATTGCTCACCGGGGGCCGGATGATGCGGGCTTTTATCAGGACGGGGAGGTTTCCCTGGCCATCCGGCGCCTGGCCATCGTCGATCTGGTCACCGGCGGCCAGCCCATCGCCAACGAAGACGACAGCCTCTGGGTGGTCTTTAACGGCGAAATTTACAATCACCTGGAGTTGCGGGAGAGCCTGCTCAAGCGCGGGCACCGCTTCCGCACGCACCACAGCGACACCGAGACCATTGTCCACGCCTATGAGGAATACGGCGACCTCTGGCCCGACCAGGCCCAGGCTAACGGCATGTTCGGGCTGGCCCTGTGGGACCGGCAGCGCCGCCGCTTGCTGCTCTACCGGGACCGCATCGGCAAAAAGCCCCTGTACTGGTGCCAGATCGGCCGGGACCTGGTCTTCGGCTCCGAGATCAAGGCCATCCTGGCGCATGACCGGGTTTCCCGGGAGCTCGACTTTCCGGCCCTGTATCATTATTTCAGCCTGAAAAACCTCAGCGCCCCGGCCACCGCCTATAAAAACATCCAGCAGTTGCTCCCCGGGCACTACCTCGTTTGGGAAGACGGCCACGTCCAGGTGCACCCTTACTGGCGCCTGGATTTCAGCCAGCCCATCACCGACATCACCCCCGAGGAGGCCGCCCGGCACTTGCTCACTCTGCTGGACGACGCCGTGAGATTGCGCATGCAGTGCGACGCCCCCTACGGCGCCTATCTCTCGGGGGGGGTGGATTCCAGCTCGGTGGTGGCCCTGATGTGCCGCCACCAGACCCAGCCGGTGACCTCCTTCAGCCTGGGCTACGACGAAGAGCCCACCGGCCAGTTTGCCGGCAAATCCCTGGATATTCATTTCGCCCGGCTGATGTCGAAGCGCCTCAACACCGCGCACCACGAATATATCCTCTCCCCCGGGGAGTTTGCCGCCGAACTGCCCCATGTCCTCGCGGCCTTTGACGAGCCTTTCTCCGGCACCATCTCCACCTTTTTTCTGAGCATCCTCATGCACCGGCATGTCAAGGTGGCCCTGTCCGGTGACGGCGCCGACGAGCTGTTCGGCAGTTACCTGGCGCACCGCCTGGCCTGGCCTATGCACCATTTTCTGCAATTGCAGCAACAGGGAAAGAGCGACCTCCAGTCCCTGAGCGAGGCCGAGCGTTTGCTCCTGCGGCCTTTTGACACCCCCGAGCAATTCGCCTTTCTGCAATCCCTGGCCTCGCCGGATCAAGCCCTGTGGCGCATGCGCCTGGCGGTTTTCGGGGAGGAGGACAAGCACCGCCTCCTGAGCCCGGCGTTCCTGGCCCGGGCCGGCGACGCCGACACCTGCCGCTATTACCGGCAGCTCCTGGCGCAAAGCACCGCCAAGGACCCCCTCAATACCACCCTCGAAGTTGACCAGCGCGAGCTTTTGCCCAACCAGGTGCTCCCCTTCATCGACCGCCTGTCCATGGCCCACTCCATCGAGGTGCGCTCGCCGTATCTCGATTACCGCCTCATCGAGTTTGCCAACCGCCTGCCCGGCGATTTCAAGATCCACCAGGGGATCAATAAGTATGTCCACAAGCTGGCGATGCGGGGTCTGGTCCCCGAGGATCTCCTCACCCGGCCCAAGGAAGGCTTCGTGCAGCCGATATATTCCTGGATGGATACCTGCCTGAAATCCTGGGTCCAGGAGGCGCTTGCCCCCGAGCGCCTGAGCCGGCACGGCTGGTTTCAGCCGGAGTACGTGGCAGGGATCCTTAGCGAGCACTATTCCGGGACCGCCAACCACTCGGCCCGGATCTGGAATCTCCTGTGTTTCCAGACCTGGTATGAGAAGGTGTATTCATAGCAACAAAGGGCGAAACCCCTGTTGCAGGTGAGGTGGGGGTTGCCCTGCCCTTCCCGTCAATGCTGCAATTACCTCGCCTTTGGCGTATAATTTGAATAGTTCTATTGACGGAGACAGCCAACCTGATGAGAATTATGCTTTTTGGCGGCGGCCTGGCCGGGCGCCTGGCCGCATCCAGGCTGGCTTCCCATTGTGCCGAACCCCTGGCCGGGATTGTCTGGGACGAGTCCACGGGAGACCGCCCGCTATTGCCGGCAGTGCCGTTTTTCCACGCAGGCGACTGCCGGGGCGTGGCCGACACCGGGTTTTGTTCCGGCTACGGCGGCATTCTCGGCGAAGAGTTGCTGAGCGCCTTTCCCGGAGGCTGTTATAATGCTCACCCGTCGCTCCTCCCCAAATACCGGGGCCGGCACGCCATCCAGTGGGCCATCGCGTCGGGGGAAAGGGAACTGGGGGTCTCAGTTCACACCATGACTCCGGCCATCGACCGGGGTGAGGTGCTGTTGGTGCGCCGCCGCCACTTCGGCCCCGAGGCCGGCCTGAAAGAAATCTCCCGGGAACTGGCGGACATGGCGGCAGACATGCTGGTGGAGTTGTGCCAGCGCCTGGAGCAGGGGGATGTCCCGGCACCGGTGGCCGCGGCTTCCCCGGAAGGACCCTACTGGCGCCGGCGCCGTCCTGAAGACGGCCGGGTGTCATGGCAGGCCAATGCCGCCCACATTGTGGACCTGGTCAGGGCGGGCTCTGCGGATTACCCGGCCTATGCCCTTCTCCCCGATGGCACCAGGGTTGCCTTCACCGGCTATCTGGCCGGCGGCACCCCTGGCGAGGTTTTGTGGGCCTCCCCTGAGGGCTGCCTGATTGCCGCGGCCGACGGGGT
Organism: uncultured delta proteobacterium; assembly: GCA_963773285.1. GTDB lineage: Bacteria > Desulfobacterota > Desulfobaccia > Desulfobaccales > 0-14-0-80-60-11 > JBGSLA01. The sequence continues at coordinate 12,286 of CAVZAM010000017.1, read as the reverse complement.
CGTGTGGCTGAAATGTGACCAGCCCCTGAAGGTTGGAGATATTCTGGAGTAATTTTATTCGAGGTGGTTTTGCTGACCCAGGAACGACGCCAGGAATTGTTGAAAATTGAAGCCGGCCTCGTCGATCACCCCTTCCCGCCGCAGTTGGTGATCGAGACGACCTCCCGGTGCAACATGAAATGCCGCCATTGCTCCCATAAGGAAATGAAACGCCCCCGGGAGGACATGACGGAGGAGATGTTCAAGCGCATCGTGGATGAGATCGCCCGGGAAAAGCCGGATTGCGAGATCTGGCCGACCTTTTATGGAGAGGCCCTGCTGTTGGGCGACACCCTGTGGCGCTGGCTCGATTATGCCGCCTCCATCGGCTGCGACAACATCGTCCTGAACAGCAACGGCATTCTCCTGGAGCGCAACATCGACCAGGTACTGGCCTCCCCCCTCAGGCGCTTTATCCTCAGCCTGGATGCCTTTCAGCCCGAAACCTTTAAGAAGATCCGCGTCGGGGGCAGCCGCAACAAGATCTTCGCCGCGGTGGAAAAGCTGCTCCGCCGCCGGGAAGAGCTTGGTCAGCAATACCCCATTATCCAGTGCCAGTTTTCCCTGATGGAGGAAAACGAGGCGGAGGTCCAGGATTTTACGGAATTCTGGCAAGCCCGCCAGGCGGAAGTCAAGGTGCGCCGTATGTTTTCCTGGACGTCCACCGGCAGTATCAAAGTACCGGGATTAGAGAACGAACCTGATTTTCGCATCGCCTGTCCCTGGGGCAACAATGCCGCGGCCATCCATCAGAACGGCAACCTGGTGACCTGTGCGGTGGATTATGAGGGCCGCTTCGCCGCCGGCAACGTGGCTCATAAATCAATTAAGGAAATCTGGCAGGGAGCCCACAAGCAGGGGGTCAGAGACCCGCACCGGCAGCATCAGTGGGACCAGATCCCGGCCATCTGCCAGACCTGCCCGGACTGGCAGGTGGTGGGCGCCCGCTACCTGGGGACCGAGGGCAAATCGGCCTGGTCCCGGCCCTTCTGGCACTCTGACACCGCGGCCCAGCCCTCTCCTGAGCAGGAACCGGCCGGCCAGAAAACGACCTGACCTTACAGGAAAACCTATGCCCCAGTATGACCACACCGAAACGAGTTACGGCATCCGCCCGGAAGCGGCGGATTTCCCCATGATGTGCGTGCTTTCTTTTGTCTATGTCTGCAACGCCCGCTGCCCCAACTGCCCGTACACCAATTCCACCATCCGCCAGGAATATAAAGACCGCCCCCTCATGCGGGAGGACACCTTCAAGATCATCGCCGACCAGTGCGGGCCCCATAAGGCCTGGATCCGGCTGTCGGGGGGCGGCGAGCCCATGCTCCACCCCCAGGCCGTGGAGCTCATGGAATACGCCAAGGCCAAAGGGGCAAGGATCGGGCTCATCACCAACGGCTCCTGCTTCACGGCCGAGTCCATTGAGCGGCTGCTGATCTCTGGCATCGACATGGTGGAGTTCTCCGTGGACGCCAAGGACCCCGAGACCTACGGCCGGGTGCGCCCGGGACTTAAGTGGCCGCGCCTCCTCGACACCGTGGAGACCTTTATGGCCGAGCGCCACCGCCTGGGCAGCCCCACCAAGATCATCGCCAGCGGCATCAACCAGGAGGGCATCGACGTGGACGAAGTGGCGGCCTTCTGGGAGCCCCGGGTGGACGTCTTCCAAAAACGCAAGTACCTCACCTGGGGGATCAACGAGGATCACTCCGCCGACCCCACCCCGTATCTCCCGCCGGAAGAGCAGGTCCCCTGCCCTTTCCTGTTCGAGCGCCTGAACATCGACTCCCGGGGCAAGGTCATGGTCTGCGGCTTTGACATCCGGGCCGTGACTGACCTGGGCAACATTCACGACAAGACCATCGCCGAGATCTGGAAGGGCCGGGGCTTCGAATATTTCCGCCGCAAGCACCTGGAGCGCCGGGGCCACGAGATTCCCCTGTGCCGCGACTGCCCGGACTGGAAGTACCGCTCCTGGAAGCACAACTACTGGAAGATCGTCAAAAACGCCGAAAAGACCCGGGCAGCCAAGACGGCCGGTGATGCGGACCCAAAACCCCTATGAAAATCGTCGGCATCCTGCAGCCCGGCTATTTGCCCTGGCTGGGCTTTTTCGAGCAGATGCTGCGTTCCGACCTTTTTGTCATCTACGACGACGTCCAGTACGACAAGCACGGCTGGCGCAACCGCAACCGGGTCAAAGGCCCCCAGGGCCCCGTCTGGCTCACCGTGCCGGTGCGGCTCAAGGGCCTGAACAAGCCGGCCATCAACGAAGTCCTCATTGACCCGGTCCAGGGGCGCTGGGCTGCCAAGCATTGCGCCACCCTCAGCCAGCTTTATGGCAAAGCCCCCTTCTTTGCCGAGTACTATCCCCGCCTGGAAGAGACCCTGCTGCAGCCCTGGGAAAAAATCGTCGACCTGGATCTGGCCCTGATCCGGCTCCTCGCCGGATGGCTGGGATTAAACACCGACATCATCCTGTCCAGCAGCCTGGGCGGTGACGCCGAAGACCCCACAGAGCGCCTGGTGCAGATCTGCCGGGAGGTGGGGGCCGATATTTTCTACGAGGGGAGCTCCGGCCGAAATTATCTCGACCTCCCCCAGTTTGCCGCCGCCGGCGTCCAGGTGGTCTTCCAGGACTACCACTGTCAGCCCTATCCCCAGCTTTACGGCGACTTCGTCCCCCACTTGTCGATTGTTGATTTGCTCTTCAATTGCGGCCCGCAAAGCCCGGCTTACCTGCCCGGCCTGGGGCCCGCCCCCGAGTTTGACAGCACCTCTCCCTGGCACCCACATCTCGACCGATCAAGGGAAATGTTCCCATGGAACTGACCGAAAAATTCGACCGCTCCGTGTCCATGCTGGCCTGGGGCTATAACGAAGAGGAACTGGTGGAGGGTTTTCTGGACCGGGCCTTTGCCCTGCTGGAGAAAACCGTCACCGATTATGAGCTGGTCTTTGTCGACGACTGCAGCACCGACGGGACCAGCCGGATCGTCGCCGACTATGCCCGCCGGGAGCCGAGACTCAGGGTCATCACCCATGCGACCAATCTGAACGTGGGCTTTGCCTGCCGCCGGGCCGTGGCCGAAGCCAGGAAGGAATTCCTGTTCTGGCAAACCGTGGACTGGTCCTACGACCTCACCTACCTGCGGGTTTTCCTGGAACTGCTGAAGCACTTTGACGTGGTCCAGGGCATCCGCCCGGCCCCGGAAAGGTTACTGAGCCACATCCCGGTCATCCGCTCCATTTACCGCATCAAATCCCGCTCCGACAACCTGCAGAAGGCCGTGGTGTCTTTGAGCAATTATTACCTGCTGCGCCTGCTCTACGGCGTCAAATTCCACGACTTCCAAAATGTCACCTTTTATCCCGCGGCGCTGGTGCAGTCCTTGACCCTGGTGGGCAAAAGTTCCTTCATCAACCCCGAGCTGCTGCTCAAGACCCACGCCCGGGGAGCCCGCTTCCTGGAGGTGCCCATCCCGTTTATTCCCCGCCGGGCCGGCGTTGCCAAGGGGACCAAGCTCAGGACGGTCATCAGGTCAGTCCGGGACGTGTTCGGCAACTGGTTTGACTGGGGCCTGAAACTGCGCCTGGAACGCCGCCGGGCCAACCGGCCGGACCAGATCTTCCGGGTCAGCCAGCCGGTTTACCTGGACGAGGAGGTCCTGGAGCTCATCATCCCCCTCTTCAAGTCTTACCGGTAAGTTCAGGAGTGGTATCTTGGGGGTTGCAGGAATTCGTTTTGGGGAGCGTCAGGCTTGGGGGGTTAAAAGGTAGGCGGACATGGAGTAGGGCCACTCGCCGGGAACGCCGTGATGCTCCTCCACCTGCAAGTTGCCGGCCTGTTTGATCAAGGCCCGCATCGACGCCCGGGGCCGCACGAATTGGCCCCGGTCCAGCCAGGACACCCCCCGGCTCGCCAAGTCCCAGCGTTTCTCCGTTTGAAACAGGTCAACAATAACAATTTTGCCGCCCGGCTTGAGACAAAGCTGCATTTCCTTCAAAGAATCAACCGTTTGCTGATCCGACAGGTGATGGAAAAGATACAGCGAAAAGACCCGGTCAAACGTGGCGCCGGGAAACGGCAAGACCGCGGCATCGCATTGCACATGCCAGAGGGCGGGGTGTTCGCTTTTGGAATAGTGCACGTACTGAAAATTGATATCCGTGATCACGTAATTATCCACGTATTTTAGGAACATGTCCCGAAACTGGGAGGTGCCGCTGCCCACTTCCAGGATCAGGCCCTGGCATTCGCTGGCCATGAGTTGGTCGATAAAGCCGGCGATTTTCCGGGCCCGCCCCCCCATGGAGAAAATCTTCACCACCATCCGGTAACAAAAGGGATTTTCCAGAAATTTGTAAAGATTCATAGAATTCTTTCCTTCCCTTTCATAAAAATATCATAAAAATTATTGTGATCCGGTTTTCTTCAGCAGATTATCGTGGCTCATGAGCCACCGGTAAATGGCCTCGGCAAATTCGCCATGCATTCTTTCATTGGGATGACCATCCGAAGAGTTAACCTGGAAATCCTCCAGGCTATATTTCTTTTCCATGTAACTTAGATCGATGATCGGCACGCCATCCTCTGACACTGCCTGCAGTATGCGGCTATAAATATCCTTTCTCGTGTCCTCCGGGAACAATTTCCACAAATGCGGGAATGGCAACAACACGAATACCGGTTGGGCTCCGATCTTCTCAACGTCCTGAAAAAATACAGATAAGTCATTCATATGTTTTTTAAATGCCGTCTTGTTCTGGTACAATGACAACCAGGGTATGCATGTAATTCATGCCGATCTTTTGATACTTGGCCGGGCCTATCAACCTCCAGTAGATAAAATTAACCGAGGGGGTTATGGTGGACAGTGTCTCAGTGAAATCACTGAAATCGGTAGAATCAGAAAAAATATCATTGGCCAGATAACCAATGAGTACCAAGTTGGGGTGCACCTTGGAGACATAATCGTTGAGGATCTTCGTCTCCTGTATGGTGTCGGCTCCGCCCTGGCCGAAATTCAAGACGGTGATTTTTCCTCCAGGCGCACCTGCGTTTAATTTCTTTTCCAGTAATTCCGTAAAGCGGTAAGAATTTCCTTTTAACCCCTGACCCCAGGTAAAAGAATCGCCCACGACTGCTATAACCAGATCATTATTGTTGGCTGCCTGGTTTTTCGAATTTTGCCAAGCTGCGTTCCCAAAAGCCATACTCATTTTTCGTTACACATCTGTTGAACCAATGGCAATGGGAAATGACATTGGCTCCTCCCGGCCCGGAGGTGTCATAGCAAAAGGTCAGTATAGAAAAATCGCACATGGCCAGCACCAGCAGAATTGACGCCAGCGACAACAGGATGGCAGTCTTGAGCTTTTCCTGCTGATATTTTACTGCTCCTATGATTAATAACAAAACGCATACAAGATAAGTAACATTTAATAAATAATAAATGGCCGTGTTTTTGAATCTCAAGAATATAATCCAGCAAATTGCCGTGCCCAAAAAAAGCAGGACGCTTGCCAATATTATGGGAAACTGCTCGATAACGCGAAATATCTTTTTCATGGCCGTAAAGTATAAATCAGTTTTATTTTCAATTATCTTCCGGCAAACTCTCCACGTCGTCAATCCCTGCCCGGTTCGGGGAGAGTCCGTACTGTCCCAGAATCCTGATCAGGTTCTCCCGGTAACGCGCCTGGTTGAAGGTCTCGAGCGCCCAGTCCCGCCCCTGCCTGCCCATCTCCCGGGCCTGGTGCGGATGGGCGGCCAGGCAGCCGATCTTCGCCGCCAGGTCCTGATAATCCCGAGGCCTGTACAAGAACCCGTTAAAGCCGTCCCTGATCTGTTCCACCGTGCCGCCGCTCCGTGACCCGATGACCGGCTTGCCGGCCTTCATGGCCTCCACCACCACCCGGGCGAAGGCCTCGCACCGGGAGCACAGGATGAGGGCATCGGCCTCCTGGATATAGGGAAAGGCGTTTTTTACCTGCCCCAGGAACAGGATCTGGCCGGTGAGGCCCTTCTCCTCAACCAGCTCTTCCAGGAACTGGGTATATTCCGGATCGCCGCCGCCCACCAGCCATAACCGGGCCCGTATCCCCCGGTCTCTGAGCTCGGCCACGGCCCGGACCGCATCCTCCTGGCGCTTCCCCTCCTGAAGCCTCCCCACGGCGATGCAGGTTATCTGAAACCCCTGCTTATCTATGGGCACGCTCGGGGGAGAAGATTCTGTCACGGCGATGGGCTGATACAGGAAATGCACCTTGGAGGCAGCCAACGCGCCCCGGTATTTCTCCGCCACCGCCCGGGAAACCGCCAGACAGACAAGGGAGAGGCGGTTCATGAGCCAAAGCGCGGCCCGATCCCCCAGATGAAAGCGCCAGCCGTGATCCTCGTAGCCGAACTCCCGAAAATACCAGACATGGGGCAGGCCGTGCAGCTTGGCCACCACGGCCCCGGTGCAGATGTTGATGGTATTGGTGATCACCAGATCGCACGTCCGCCGGTTGACCAGCAGGGCCGCGATATATATGACGCCCAGGTTCCACAGGGTCGCAAGGACCCGTTTCCACACCGGCACCGGCGCCTCGACCCACACCTGGTACGGGATGACCTGCCAGCTGATCCGGCGCGCCTCAAGCTCGGCAATCAGCGGTCCTTTCCTGGGAATAACCGCGTGGCAGCGCACCCCCAGGGATTGGAGGGCGTCCATGCACTCCAGGCCGGATAACTCGGCGCCGTCACGGTTGGACGAAGGCAGGAAAAAGCATACTTTCTTAAAGGTTATCAACACTTACCCCTGAGGCCGAATACCCTCAGCGACGCCCAAGATCAAGGTTTGATTTGGGGACAGAGCCACCCGGCGATGGTCTCCCCGGCCAACCAGTGGCCATTTCGATTCCAGTGGCCGGACCCCAGCGTGCTTCGGAACAAGGTGCGGAAGCCGTGGAGATACACCTGGTGCTTGATGGCATATGCCTGGAAGGGCGGCCCCAGCGCCAGCACCGGGATGTCATGGCTCTGGCAGAGCCTCTCCATCCGGTGATCTGCATAAAAGACATCCTCGACCCCCGGAAAAGTGGCCAGGGTATTGCGCACTGCCGCCACCGGACTCACCGTCGTATCGTTGGAGACCACCACCACCCCGAACTGTGCCCCCTTGGCGGCCACTTCATCAGCCATCTGCAGCACCAGGGCCTCGGTTACCTGCCAGGCTTCCTTCCAGACCTCTTCCGTGGGCGCATGATAAATCTCGGTGAACATGGCGGCCCCCGCCACCCCCTGCCGGTTTTCCTGCACATCTTTTGACAGCCGCTGTTCCTGAACCATCTCACGAACCCGGTCGATCAGCTGAAAAATCCGGGAGCGGTCATTGCGCCAGGCATAGTATCGGGCAATGATATCGCCCTTGCCAATTGCGGTTCTTTTCAAAGTTTTCCTTGATGGCCTCAAGACGGTCGAGGCGGCTGTTGTCCAAAACCAGCTTGCCATCCCGCCGGATGAAAAAAGGGTACGTATCCCCCTTGTTCAGCTCGGGGGAATTGTCCGACAAATCATTGCTGGTGGTAAATGCCAGCAGAACGATATCCGGGTTATATTTCCACACCCGGTGCCGCAGGGTCAGCAATTCCTGGGCGGTGCCGAAACCCGCCACGCCAAAATTAATCACCTCGATATGGCGGCCCCGCAGGTTGTCGCACTTTTGCAGCTCCTTCTCCAGGACCGAACAAAAATCCTCTTCCTGATTCACCTGCAGGGCCTCGGTAAAAGAATCGCCCAGCACCGCCACCCTGACAGTATCAGGCGGCTTGGCGATGCTGTGTTCCCGGTCCCGCAAACCATCGCGGTTGATCTTGACGTACCCGCCCCCTTCCTTCAGCCAGTAGCCCTTGATACCGGGGCGCAGTCTGGTGCCGATGACCGGGTCGAACTCATAGAAATGGGGGTATTCGATACCCAAAAGCCCCAGGCCGGCCTCGCACAGCACCAGGGCGGCAATGATCCCAGCCAGGATGAGCAGAATTTTTTTCGGCCACTGCCACATTGGGGGTCCTACTTTTACCGCACACCCAGGCCCAAGGCGCCTGGCGGTTTTCATGGTTCGAGAAGCTGAGGCCACCGCGCCGAGCAGCGGTGCCAGGAATCCTGGAGTTGGCATTCCCGGCGTTCGGTCATCATGGATTATTGGAGCTGGGGCCCGAGCCAGCGGGCGATGGTTTGTCCGGCCAGCCGGTGGCCTGCCTGGTTCCAGTGGCCGGTTCCCAGAGATTTACCGAAGCCATGGAGAAAAACCTGGTGCTCGGCGGCATATTGTGCAAAGACCGGCCCCAACACCAGTATGGGAATGTGGTGCTCCTGGCAGAATTTTTCCAGGCGGTGCTCGGTGTAATACAGGTCCTTCACCCCCAGCCATTTGGCGTACCTCTGCCGGTGAGGGACGTCCGGTTCCACCTGGTCGCCGATGGTCACGGTCACCACGAAAAATTTGGCGCCCTTCGCCTCGACTTCATCCCGCATCTGCAGGAGTACGCCTTCCGTCACTCTCCAGGCATCTTGCCAGGCTGGCGAAGTGGGTTCCCGGTAAACGGAATCGCTGATGCCGGCCTCCTGCCCCTTAACCGCGGCGTGGGCTTTATTCCCCTTATCTACTGCATCGGCTTTATTCTCAAGGTCTTGACGGGCCCACCAATTTTGGAACACGTCCTTGGCATGATTCACCAATTGGAAAATTCTAATATTGATGAGTTCATCGAGGCGGCAAAGATGCCACAGGCTGTGCTGCCTGGCCGCCCAGTTCTCTCTGGTCTTGGCGTCCTCCAGGACCAGTTTGTCCCCCACATAGACGTGATAGGGCAGGTAATCAATTTTTTTCAGGGCCCTGGAGTTGTCGGCCACGTCATTGGCGCTGGTAAAGGCCAGCAGCACCACGTCCGGGGAATATTTCCAGACCTTGTTTTCCAGGGTCAGCAGTTCCTGGGTGGTGCCGAAGCCCGATTGTCCGAAATCGATCACCTCGACCTGCCGGCCCTTGAGATGATCGCTCTTTTCCAGGTCTTTTTCCATGACCGACCAGAAGGCCTCGTCCTGATTGACCTGCATGGCCTCGGCATAAGAGTCTCCCAGCACCGCGATCCTCAGGGTGTTGGCCGGGTGTGCGATGGCATGCTCCCGGTCCCTTAAGCCGTCGCGGTTGATGGATACATACCCTTTGCCTTCGCTCAGGTAGTATCCTTTCGTGCCTGGTCTTAATTTATAGCCGATCTGGGGGTCGTAATCATAGAAAACGGGGTACTCGATATGCAGAATTCTCAGTCCCAGTTCCACCAGGACTAAGCTTATAATGACGCCGGCCAGGGCCATCAGGATTTTTATGTGCCACTGCTTCAACGACAAACCGAACCTCTGTTAATTCACCAATGGCGCGCTGCCCGGGCCTTACGCGCCCTTTTCCAGGTATTTCAGGTAAAGGGCCTCCACCCGGCGGACCATGGCCTCCGCCGAGTAATCCCGGCGCGCCTTTTCCTGAGCCTTGAGGGACAGGCGCTGCCGGAGGTCCCGGTCGCTTAAAACCCGGCAGACCCCGTCCACAAACCGGTCTTGATCCCCCGGGGCCGCGAGGATGCCGTCCCGGCCGTCTTCCACCACTTCCAGGACGCCGTCCACCCGGGAGGCCACCACCGGGACTCCCATGGCCATGGCCTCGAGGACCGTAAGGGGCGTTCCTTCGAAGTGCGAAGTGAGGAGCAAAAGATCCAGGCCCTGGTATAACTCCGGCATCTCCTTGACAAATCCCAGAAAGCGCACCCGGTCAGCCAGGCCCAGGCTGCGGCTCATGTCCTTAAGTGCCGCCTGTTCCGGCCCCTCCCCGGCGATCACAAACATCACCTCAGGCAGCCTGGCGCGGACCTCTGCCGCCACCTGCAGAAAGAGGGGGAAATTCTTCTGGTAGTGCAGCCGACCCACCCCGCCCACAATCAAAGCATCGGCCGGCAGACCGAACTTCTGCCGCGCCGCGGCCTTTACCCCCGGTTCCTCACTGGGGGTAAAGCGCTCCAGATCCACGGAATTATAGACCACCGAGATTTTGTCGGCCGGCAGCCGTTCTTTGTGGAGAAGAAAGGTACGGATGGAGGAGGAGACCGCGATGATGTGGTGGTTCAGCCGGTTGGCCAGGGTGTCCAGCCCCCGGTGCACGAAGGAGCGCTCCCGCACGTCGTCCATGGTCTGGTCGTGGGTGAAGCGCACCGGCACCCGGAAAAGGGCCGCCAGGGGAGCCGCCAGGACGTTGGCGCCGATGAGGTGCGTGTGTACCAGGTCGTAGCGGCGGCGGGCCAGAAGTGCCAAGAGCTTCGCGAAGATAAGGGGGATGGCCGCCCGGGCGAACTCCTGGGGCACCAGGCTGTGCACCGGCACCCCCCAGGAGCGCAGGACCTCAAAGTAATGGCCGAAGCCGTGCAGCGTCACCACCTCGGGCTGGAAGCGCGCCTGGTCCCGGTACTTGACCAGTTGACAGACCGCCTCCTGGGCGCCGCCGCTGCCCAAGTGGTCGATGACATGCAAAACCCGGTACCGTTGGGGGTTGCCGGCCCAGCTCATCCTTGTCCCTGCCAATTCCTGCCGTTTTTCATTGCTGCACAATAGGAATGAGCCGCACTGTCAGGCCGTTCGTCCCTCGGGCCCTTACCGGGAAAAAATTTGGAGCGCATCCACGGGAGATCTTGGTCCCCGGATGGGCTCCTGAAGGTCACCGGCTCTTTACTGCTGCATGTTCCCCAGGTATAGTATCCCAAATCGCCGGGGTTGTAAAAAAAATTTCGGGGCGGCGCTCTCCGGCAAGCCCGCTTGACCTGATGAATCCCGGTTTACTCTCACTGCCCTGATGAACTTAGTCAATCATTCTAACGAGGCCTATGAAAGACAGCAAACCAGGGCGTGACCGTCTGGTGTTCCTGACCGGGATAGCTCTGATTGTGTTGGCCATCGCCGCCACCGTGGAGATGGCGGCATATTTTTATACCACCTATCTGGCCAGAAACTACGGCATCCTGTTTTACCTGCCCCAGGTTACCGAGAACTACGCCACCTACGCCGCCAGGGTCAACCCGCAGCTCGGCTGGCCTTCCCCCCAGGCCCTGCAGCAAGAGCACGACGACATGCTCCGGGCGGCAGCCGGGGCCGGGCCGGGCGCACCCGAAGGGGAGCTTTCCCATTTCCGCCTACGGGGACTCTTTTACGGCCGGCTTCGGGGTCGAACCGCCACAGACCTGGAGCAACGTCCTGGGCAATATGCTGGGCTGCCGCATCGCCAACTACGGCGTCCCCGGCTACGGCAGCGATCAGTCCTACCTCAGGTTCCATGAGAATACCCGGGACCGCGCCAGGATTGTGCTTTTCGGGCAATTAAGCGAAAATATCCAGAGAAATGTCAACCAGTTCAGGAACTTCCTCATCCCCAGCACCCAGTGCCAGACCAAACCCCGCTTTATCCTGGACCGCCAGGGCCGCCTGCAGCTGGTGCCCCTCCCTGATTTAACCGCAGAAAATTACGATGATTTTATCAGGAACCCCGACCGTTACCTGCAGCATGACTGGTTCGTGCCGGGCGGCCCGTCCGGGGCCCAGAAGTTACATTTTCCCTATACCTGGTGCATCTTGAAGGCCCACCAGTTCTTCTATGACCGCTATGTGTTGGGCTACAAATCATACTTGCAGTTTTACCTGCCCCATCACCCCTCCGGGGCCTTCCCATTAAATGTCGCCATTATTCGCCAGTTCGTCAGCGAGGCCAAGACCAAAGGGCAGCATCCCGTGGTGTTAATTTTTCCCACCGATGAGGATTTCCGGGTCTATAACGGCAAATTTGTCTATGACCCGCTTGTCCAGGTCCTCAAAAAGGAACATATCGAGTATGTCGATCTTGGTTCCGAGCTCCTCCAGCGCCTGGGGCAAAGGAACTACATGGAGCTCTTTCTGGGGGGGAAATACCATCACTTCAATGAGGCAGGCAACAAACTCGTGGCGCAGATATTGTTCGACTATTTCAAGGCCAAAAATTATTCACCCTTAAGCACATCAACATCTCCCGTCCATTAGACACTGTACGTATCGGCTTGCCATTGCTGCCAGTACCATTGTCGCACCTGCCGAATTTTGCATTTCCCGGTCAACAGCAAAAATTTGCAGCAGTCCTTAAAAAGCAAAAGGGTCAGTCCCTCTGGACCAACCCTTGTTTTTATCCCT
>CAVZAM010000016.1:0-68226 GCA_963773285.1 uncultured delta proteobacterium | reverse complement strand
GGGGAGGAAAGCATATGACGGCCAGCGGGGAGGTGAGGCTTGAACAACCTTCTGGAGATACTCTAAAGGTGGTTCTCTCCGGTCAGTGGGAAGCTGGGCGAAGATCTTCCAGGGGCCGATCAAGTTCGGCAAAGACTCCAAGACCGTCAAGGGATTCGGAATGTGGTATTCGATACCCGGCAACTGGCCTTCTGGGACACCGGCTTGTTGACCTTCCTTTACAATCTGCGTACTTTTGCTCCCTCCAAAATATCGGCTTAAACATTGACGGACTGCCTGAAGGGGCGAGGAAACTGCTGGAATTGGCCTCAGCAGTCCCCGAAACCAAAGATGCCCGCCCGGCAGAGCAGAAGATGTCTTTTCTCGTTCATTTGGGCGATGAAGTCATCATTTTCTTCCAATCCGCCGGGGAAATGATGGCCTTCATCTCGGTGATGCCGCCATCGCCTTTTCAAGGCTGCTGCGCGGCAAGGCCCAGTTCCGCCGTCCGACCAGGCCTTATCATCCAAGCCGCCGGTGCCCAGGCGGTGCCCATTGTCTCCCTGATTAATTTTTTAGTGGGGATGATCATAGCGTTTACCGGCGCCATTGAATTGAAAAAGTTTGGTGCCCAGATCTATGTGGCTGATCTGGTGGGCGTTGCCGCGGTGCGTCTGATGGCGGCAATTATGACCGGTATCGTCATGGCCGGGCGCACGGGAGGTGCCTTTGCCGCCCAGTTGGGAACCATGCAGGTGAACGAGGAAATCGATGCTCTGCAAACGCTGGGCATATCGCCCATGGAGTTTCTGGTTTTGCCGTTATGGTGGCCTTGGGTCTGATGATGCCCCCGCTCTGCCCGGGCAATGAGGACAGCCTTGACCTCCTGCTTTGCCTGGCGCCACTTTTTTACCGGAAGTCTCACAGTTGCACCCCCGTATGCATAGATTTAATGAATCAAACGGGGCCTGAAGAGCATGGTTTTAGGGCCGATTTCGCGGAATTGGCGAGCCTGATTGTCGATTTTGCTCGAGAAAATGGGAGCCGGCGGTGAGAAGGGGAAAAGTAACGCGGCAAAACCCGGGTTTTGCTGGTTAAAGTCCCTCCAGATGGCCGCCATGAGAAAAAATACTTGTTTGCCGGGTCTCAAGCAATTTTAGCGGCATAAAAAGCCATTTAGGGTAGGTCTTGGGGTGGTCTGCGGATCAGGGAGAGAACCGTCGTGGAGGCCCTCAAGGGGTGGTTTTAGCCGGACCAACGGCACTGAAAAAAGCCGAATCGTGGCCGGGGCAAACAACAGCCACAGCCACCCCGACTTGTGAAAGAGAATCCGGGTAGCAAACAAGAAAAAGCCAAAGCCAACAATTGATAGCACGTCTTTGGTTGTGCGAAATAGTGTCCCAACCTAGGCACAAAGCAAGACCCAATGGTGGAAACATGGAATGTCAAATATGGTTACACTAGAACAATAGAAGGCTCTAAGTGGCTAGTTTGAGTGTTGAGTATATGTATTTTGCTTATTATAATGCTCTATGTGGTTAGTTTGAGTGTTATACATATACTTTACTTACTATACTATGGCTTAAGCGGCTTACCACTTCATCATCCTCCGGCTCCCTCTACTCCAATGTTTATCAAATTTAGCAGCAACCGTAATGATACGATCTTTGAGGGCCTGCATTCTTTGGTTATCCTCAATGTACTGGAGGACGTTTTTAACTTCGTCGGCATCCTTGGCTGACAAAACCTCCTGCATGAAACTTTCCGGGTTTCCCTGCTCGTCCTCGGATAGGTAATTATCCCCGTCTTGCGGCAATTTGAGCGAGAACTTGAAGTTATTAAACCTTATGTACTCCGAAGCGATAGTGCCAAACTTAGGGTCCATCAGCAATTGTTCTAAGGTACTTAGGCCATATTTTTTTGTAATAACCCGTCGTTGAAGCTTGAATTCAATACGGACCCGGTCGACATTTTCATGAGCCCATCCAATATTTCCCCTTTTTGGTAAAGAATCAGGGCCTCTCTCGTAGACCTTGATATGCTTTCCAGAAAATTTTGCCATCCTGATATAATAAACGGCGTTTATTACTCTGGCGTAATCCTTATATCCAAAGAACTTACCACCTACCATGGAAGTTCGTATGGCGCCGGGGGCATAAAGATATCGTCTGATAAGCCATAATAGGTCGGCGACAGCATCAGGGTCACGACAAAACAGGTCTATCGCATATTCCAGCCGGGTTATTTTTAGCTCGGGCAACCGCTGATAAATATTATAAAGATGATCATATGTAGACTCATTGGTGGCAATCAAACAAGAGGGCCCGTAACCGAAGGATGGGAGTTTGAAATGAAGCTTTATTTTACCGGTGTTTAGTTGGATATCTCGTTTAAATTGGTAGCGACTATGTTCTTCTAATGGATCATCATCTCTTACTCCAAAATTTCCCAGCATCCTTCGGAGTGTCCCCAGCGAATATAACCCGGAGAACACCGACCGGTGAATCAATACCTTGATATCAGTAATGCCTCGCAAGGCAGAGTTCACGATTCGCCGCTGAAGGTTTTTGCCGGAATCTATTTTCCGCTGCTTGCGGTTCGAAATGGTCCGACTTCTCTTCCTGGTTTTTCTTTTTTTTGCCAATTTCTTTCCTCACCCGTTGAAATGTAACAAAATTGCCTGCGACAAGAGATTAGAGTGGTGATTATCACTGCCCTTGAAATTCCGCAACACCTGACCGAAAAGAACAGGCAAGGCCTGAGAATCAGAACCAGGCTTCAAAACGGATATACAGTTGCTATGCCCAATAACGCCTTGGCAGATATTGAAGGTTCCCACTTCGACTGATATTGCCAAGCACTTATGGCCACGCCAACAATGGGCCGAGAGCAGCCAGAGGATGCTGGCCACCCCACCAGGAGCCCGTGGGGTAGCCGAACATGCAATCCAATCACAGCACCAAATTATCTTTGCGACACGTGTCGGAAAGTTACCCTTTAGGGTTCGTAGATTTTATAGATTTCCTTCCTAAGCTTTTTCAATTCCTGACAAAACTTCGAATCAGTCTCCGCATGTTCAGTCAGGGTTTCCAGTACCTTCTGGGTGTGCAGGAATTTCCGCATATCCGCAACCCATTTTTTAAAGGTCTTAACTGGATCGGCCTCACCTGATTTTTTGCTTTTCGATAGGAATTTGCTTCCCCTCGTACCGCGAGATAACTTTTTTTACCTGGGTTCTGAGCTGACTTATTGCCTCCCTATCTTCAGGCTTCTTGTTCACCTTGATCTTATGTTTAGCCAGAAACTTCCCGACAGAGGCATCACCTCCCAGCCCAATCAGTTGCAGTATGTCTCTCTGTGGGATCGATGCCAGCCCCTTATACTTTTCCAGATCGACAAACCTGCCCATTTTCATGTAGCGCTCAATCCTCTTGGGGGTAAAATCCGGAAAAAATTGCTTTCGATAAGGCCCCCATTTCCCCCACTTGGGCTCGCCATCCCCAAACATGATTTTCTCCGCTGTCAAGAGCTCCTTGCCGATTTCTACGGCCCATTCACTGGAACTCTCTCAATTCTCTGGCAGAGGAGATCAATCTTCTTGGAGCTTGCCCTTAAGGCCTTCTCTTTCTTGCTTGAAAGTTTTGGAATTGCTGACCTGGTCCTGCGATTTTTCTTTTTACCCTTTCTGGGTCTACCCATTTGTTTGTCCTCCCTGCATTTTTTTGTGAGACTCAAAGTCTCGCAGGTTCAAACGGACAAATTTCATTTACTTAACTCCTAAAATTCATTTTACCTCGAAAAAATTTTCTGCATGAGTGAATGAGTGCGGTTTGGGCGGAGTGAAGAGATCGAAAGAGGTATGTATACAGATGTATAGTAAATTAATTCAATCCCAGCAGGTCCGATAATCTTTTCTTCATTCCAGGGTCAGCGATTATTTTGTCGATTTTTTTCCGCATAGCCCAAAATGTTTTGTGATTCCTAATACCTAGCGTCTCTCGGAGAATATAGAGGCGTCCGGTTTTAACATTCCTCAAGACTAAGTAAATTAGCCGGAACCATTTCAACAGTGGAACCCTTGTCCGGTGAAATATTGTCCGGGAAGTAATTGAGGCTTGGTAACCGCACTTCTTACATTGAAGAAGATGTCGCTTCTCGTGGAGGTAGAACTTCATATGGCCACAATTCGGACAGATATAACCCTCGGCCAGCGCCATCGGAGCAAAGCCTCTGCGCATGCCACTTCTGTCCCAAATTTCCTTTTAATTTCCTTCAGTTCTTCTACCAGCTCTTCCAACTCATCCGGTTCCATTTTTTCTCCCATTATAATTATCAATTTTTTCGGAGTTAAGTAAATATATCCTCGCCGTTTGAGCCCACCAGAAAGCCATCAGTCTTTCTTATTCAAATTTTTGCAAGAGATCATAGCGGAAGAATATGGAGTCGTGGTCTCTTGCTGGGCAGGTGGGCAATGACTGCGCCTACAGTTGACAAATCAGAGAGAACAGAAATAATGACCCTTGAGGAGGTCGCTCAGTACCTTCGGAAAAGCCAGAGCTGGGTGTATAAAAACTGGCAGGTGCTGGGCGGCGTGGAAGCTCAGGGGTTCGATCTGTTTCCTCAAGGAGGACTTCATGAGCGTATATTCGGTGAAAGGCAAGGGGTGGAGGTACGACTTCACCCAGAGGGGCCAGGCACACCGCGGCCTGGTTCAAAACCAAAAAGGAAGCAAAGGAGGAGGAGGCAAGAAAACGGCAGGAGTTGAAGAACCCGCCGCCAGTGACGGAAGTGGAGACGACCCCAACCGACATGGCCTTTTCCATGCTGGCAAATGATTATCTGGACTACGCCCAGAGGAAGTTCGCCGGTAAGACCTATGCCTACAAGGCCTATGTCTACCGGGAATTCCTGGCCTTTGCAGGAGACATCCAGGTCAAAGAGATTACCATCCTGATCATCGATGCTTATCTCCGGACAAGGTCCACAAACATCAACTACAACCGGCACAGGAAGGAGTTATGTGCCATATTCAACTGGGGGTACCGGCGCCGCCTTATGACAGAAAACCCATGTCACTTCGTGGAAAAGATGCCAGAGCCGAAGTTCCAGCGGCAAATACCCACCCCGGAAGAAATGTCCAGGATCATGCTGGCGGCCGGGGATGACCGGCCGTTCCTTCTGGTCATCTACCACACCATGGCCAGGGTCGATGAAATCCTGAGGCTAAAATGGGAGGATGTGAACTTCCAGGAGCGCACGGTGCGCCTGTGGACCCGAAAGCGCCGGGATGGGTCCTGGGCCTGGGATATACTCCCCATGAACCAGGTGCTCTATGACACCCTACGAGGACTATGGCAGCAGCATACCCAGGACCAGTGGGTATTCTTCAACGAGAAAACCAGCACCCGTTACATGCACCGGCCCAAAATCATGCGGACCATCTGTAAACGGGCCGGCGTCCGGCATTTCGGCTTTCATGCCTTCCGGCACTATGTGGCCAGCTATCTGGCTGATCAAAAGAAGTTTTCGATTATGCAGATCAGCCGCCTACTCCGGCATCAAAACAAGGCCACGACGGAGAGGTACTTACAGGTGGTGGACACGCAATTGCGAGACGTTATGGCAAGTCTGGAGGAAAAGTCTCACACGGAGTCTCACACAGCAGGAGCAAGGTTCTAAGGCTCCCTAAGATAACTACCTGAAATAACTGGTCGGGACGGGCGGATTCGAACCGCCGACTTCCTGCTCCCAAAGCAGGCGCGCTAACCAGGCTGCGCCACGTCCCGATGGTATGAGCTTAAGTGCTTACAGACTCATCTTAAAGTATGCATATTGGCGGGATGTGCAAGGATTATTCTGGCGGGATGAGGAAAAATTCTTTCTTCTCGGCGAGGAGGGCCATCTTCAGCTTCCTTAGGGCCTCCCCCCGGTGACTGATGCGGTTTTTGGTGGCCTGGTCCAGCTCGGCCACCGTGGCCTGATAAGCCGGCACGACAAACACCGGGTCGTAGCCAAACCCCCCGGTGCCCCGGGGTTCCCGGCTGATAAAACCGGCCAGCTCCCCCCGGGTGGTAATGAGGCGGCCGTCCGGGAAAGCAAGGGCCATGGCACAGACAAAGCGGGCGGCCCGCTGCTCCTCGGGGACATTCTTAAGCTCGTCCAAAAGCTTCTGCCAGTTGTCCCGGTCGGTGGGGGGACGCCCACCGGTGCGGTCCGTGGCGTACCGGGCCGAATACACCCCCGGCCGCCCCCCGAGGGCCTCGACCTCGAGGCCGGAGTCGTCCGCCAGGGCGGGAAGCCCCGTGAGTACCGCCACGGCCTTGGCCTTGGCCGCGGCATTGTCGGCAAAGGTGGCCCCAACTTCCGGGATGTCGGGAATCTGCGGGAAATCGGCCAGGGACCGGAGGCGCACCCCCAGGTCCTCAAGAAGTTCCGCCATTTCCCGGACTTTGCCGGCATTGCGGGTGGCCATCACCAGGGTAAGGGGAGCCACGGCTTAAGGGCCTCCTCCTGCTTGGCAAAAATGTCGGCCAAGCCGATCATGGCCATCTCCAGCATATCCGGCAGAAGCCGGCGGGGAAAAGGGCCGTCCTCCCCGGTGGCCTGGACCTCCACCAGCCCGCCTCCCCCGGTGGCCACGAAATTGGCGTCAACTTTGGCCGCGGCATCCTCCTGGTAGTCGAGGTCAAGGAGGAGGTCGTCCCCCACCAGCCCCACGCTCACCGCCGCCACCTTATCCCGCACCGGGAAATTGGCCATGATACCCTGCTGCGCCAGTGGCGCCACGGCCAGGCACAGGGCCACGAAAGCCCCGGTGACGGCCGCGCACCTGGTGCCGCCGTCGGCCTGCAGGACGTCGCAGTCGAGGGTGACGGTGCGCTCCCCCAGGGCATTTAAGTCCACCACCGCCCGAAGCGAGCGGCCGATGAGGCGCTGGATCTCCTGGGACCGCCCCCGGACCCGGCCGCCTATCCCCTCCCGGACCTGGCGAGTGCCGGTCGACCGGGGCAGCATGGCATACTCCGCGGTGACCCAGCCCCCCCCGGTGCCCCGGCGGAACGGGGGCACCTCATCTTGGATGGAGGCGGCGCAGAGCACCCGGGTGCGCCCCCAGGTGATGAGGCACGAGCCCTCGGCGAACTCCAGGTAGTGCGTTTCCAGGGCCAGGGGCCGCAACTCGCGTTGGTGTCGTCCGGCGCTTCTCGGCATAAATTCCGGGGCAGAGCCCCTTTCCTCGTCTTAGTGATCAATTAACGGAAAAGTGATGAAATTTTCCCGAACCGGTCACTGTACCGGCGTCACTGCCGGCCGCCTTCCTTGAGGGATAGGCGCACCGTGTCGATAACCATTTTAAAGGTGTCGGGAAAGGTGGTGGGGGTGAGGCGGCCCACCTCGATGAACTTCACCACGATTTCCTTGGCCACCTTCAGTACCAGCTCTTCCCGGGCCGGGACGGAAGTGGGCTCGGTCTTGTCTCGAACCACGGCGGGCCTCCCTGAGGGGACTTTTTTTTGGTATTATTAGATGTTGAGCAGTCAGCTTCCGGTTTCGAGTTTTGAGTTTTAAGTTTCGAGTTTCGAGTTAAAGGCCTTCTGCTTGATAATAACGGCGGTTATTGTATTTTTTGGCTTAAGGCTTACTGCTTAAAGCCAAAACCCCCGCCGGCCAGAAGAAGGCCATCAAATGACCGGCGGGGCGGTAAGAAGAACCGGGTCGCAGCCCTCCTTGGGGCTATCATAAACCAAGGCAGGCATCAGGGCAAGGGATGAGATGGGGTGCATAAAGGTCCTGGACCGTGAGACGGCCTCCCGCATTGCCGCGGGCGAGGTGATCACGCGGCCGGCCGCGGTGGTGAAGGAACTGGTGGAAAACGCCCTGGACGCCGAGGCCCGCCACATCACCGTGGAAATCGAGGAGGGGGGCCGCAGCCGTATCCGGGTGGTGGACGACGGCACCGGCATGACCCCACAGGATGCCCCCCTGGCCCTTTTGCGCCACGCCACCAGCAAAATCAGCCGGGAAGAAGATCTCCTTGACATCACCACCCTGGGCTTCAGGGGCGAGGCCCTCCCCAGCATTGCCACGGTGAGCCGCCTGGAGCTTATCACCCGCACCCCCGGGGCCACCGGCGGCTGGCGCCTGGTGGCCGAGGGCGGGGAGGTCACCGCCTCCCAGGTAGCGGCCGCGCCTGGGGGCACCC
Source organism: uncultured delta proteobacterium (assembly GCA_963773285.1). Taxonomy (GTDB): domain Bacteria; phylum Desulfobacterota; class Desulfobaccia; order Desulfobaccales; family 0-14-0-80-60-11; genus JBGSLA01. Next base: position 60,047 of record CAVZAM010000016.1, on the reverse strand, counting down.
AGGTCACCGTCGCCGATCTTTTTTTCAACACCCCGGTGCGCCGCAAGTTCCTCAAAAGCCGGGAGGCAGAGCAGGCCCAGATCCTTGAGACCATGCGCCACCTGGCCCTGGGCCACACCGGGGTGCATTTCCGCCTCACGGCCGGGAAAAAAACCCTGCTCACCGCCCCCGCCGCCCAGACCCTGGTGGAGCGGGTGGCGGCCGTTTACGGCGCCGACCCGGCCCAGCACCTCCTGCCCTTTGCCCTGGAAGGGGCGCCCTGGGCCACCGCCGGGGTGGTCTCCATCCCGGATTACAGCGTGGCCAGCACCCGCTTCCAGGTGCTCCTGGTGAACCGCCGGGTGGTCCAGGACCGCATCTTGGGCGCCACCGTCAAGGCCGCCTACCAGGGGCTCCTCACCCGGGGCCGCCACCCCGTGGTGGTGGTGCACCTGGCCGTCCCCCCGGAGCAGGTGGACGTGAATGTCCACCCGGCCAAAACCGAGGTGCGCTTCCGGGACCCGGGCAAGGTCTATGCCCTGCTGTTGGGGAGCCTGCGCCAGGGGCTGGGGTCTTTAGCCGGGGAGACCACCCGCTACCAGGTGGCCTGGCAGCCGGGGTCATTGGCCTTTGCCCAGGACCCAGGCGCGGCGCCGTTGGTGGCCGCGGCGGCTCCAGTGCCCCAGGGCCCTCCCCCCGCCACCGGGCCGGAAAACCCGCCCCAGCCGGCGCCGCCGGCGTCTTGCCAGCCCCAGGCCACCGGGTTTCGCTTCCAGGACCTCCAGATCATCGGCCAGCTCCAGGGCACCTACATCCTGGCCCAGGGCGCCCAGGGCCTGATCATGATCGACCAGCACGCCGCCCACGAGCGGGTCCTCTACGAGACCCTGAAGGCCCCGCCGGACAGCCGGGCCCGCCAGAGCCTCCTTTTTCCCCGGGTGGTGGAGATAAGCCCGGTCCAGGCCGACTGGGTGGCGGACCACCTGGAGCTCCTGGCCCGCCTGGGGCTTAAGCTGGAGCCTTTCGGGGGCGCGAGCTTCCTCATCAGCGGGGTGCCCGCCTGGCTGGCCGAAAAAGACCTCGAGGCCCTGGTCCTGGACCTGGTGGAAAATCTCGCCCCGGTGAAAAGCCAGGCCTCCCCCCAGGCGGTGGAGGAAGAGGCGCGCACCGTCATGGCCTGCCACGGCGCCATCCGGGCTGGCCAGATCCTGGCGCCGGAGGAGATGGCGGCCCTCCTCCGGCAGTTGGACGACCTCCAGGTCTCCTCCCACTGCCCCCACGGCCGGCCGCTGTGGCGCCTCATTCCCTATGCCGACATCCGCCAGGGTTTCAGGCGCCCCCGGAGTTAGCGTGGCGTTGCCTAAAGTTGCCGTCATGGTGGGCCCCACCGCGGTGGGGAAGACCGCGGTGGCCCTGGAGCTGGCCGCAGCCCTGGGGGGGGAGATCGTCAACGCCGACTCCATGCAGGTGTACCGTGGGCTTGACATCGGCACGGCCAAGCCCACGCCACAGGAGCGGGCCCGGGTCCGCCACCACCTGGTGGACGTGGCCGACCCCGACGAACCCTACGATGCCGCCCGTTATAGCGAAGCGGGCCGGGCCGTCATCGCCCACTTGCACCAGGCCGGGGTGCCGCCCCTGGTGGCCGGAGGCACCGGCCTTTACATCAAGGCCTTACTGGCCGGCCTTTTCCAGCAGGACCAAGGGGTCCGCCAGGTCCGGCCGCGCCTGGCCCGGGAGCTCGCGGCCCAGGGCCTCCCGGCCTTGTTGGCCCGACTCCAGTCCCTGGACCCGGCTACCGCAGCGCGTTTAGCCAAAGGCGACACCTACCGCATTGTGCGGGCCCTGGAAGTGGTGGAGGCCACCGGGCGCCCGCTAAGCGATTGGCATGCGGCCCATAATTTTCAGGACCGCCCCTATGAGACCGTGAAGCTGGGCCTGGAGCTTCCCCGGGAAGAGCTCTACCGCAGAATCGAGGCCCGGGTGGAGGCCATGCTGGCCCAGGGGTGGCTGGAGGAAGTCCGCCGGTTGCTGCAGCGCTATCCCCCGGAGATCAAGCCCCTGCAGGCCCTGGGGTACCGCCACCTGGTGGCCCACCTGGCCGGAAGCCTGTCCCTGGCCGAGGCCGCCGAATTGACGAAAATCGACACCCGGCACTACGCCAAGCGGCAGCTTACCTGGTTTAGGGCCGACCCTGAAGTGCGCTGGTTTCATCCCCAGGACCTGCCGGCCATGCTCGCCCTGGTGCGGGAGTTTTTCGCCGGCGCGGCCCGGCAGCGTGAGCCATAATGCGGAAGATCACCACATGAGTTTTGTCTGGCTAAAAAACCTTGCCCGGAAACTTTTCTGCACCTACCTCCGGCGATTTCCGGTGCGGGACGGCAAGGAATTTCTGTATCAGCGTCTCCAGGCGAGTCTGGCCCCCCCGGCAGGAAGGGTGCCGGCGCGGCTTACCCGGGGCTTCACCCTGGCCTTGGACCTGGCCGACCCCGTCCAGCGGCGGATGTTTTTTTTCGGGGACTACGACGAGCGCCGGGAGGCCGACCTCATCAGCCGGGTCCTGGCTCCTGGGGAGGTTTTCTGGGACGTGGGCGCCAACCTGGGGTATTTCACGCTGCTGGCCGCCTCGACCCTCAAGCACACCGGCCGGGTTGTGGCCCTGGAGCCCAGTCCCGGCGCCTATGCCTGCCTCATGGAAAATATCTCCCGCAATCCCTTTGCCAACATCCAGACCTTCAGGCTGGCCGCGACGGACCGGGAAGGAGAGGCGGTGCTTTACAGTGTCAAGGGGCAGCCGGACGGGCGGGCCAATCTTTTCCGGGCCGGTCCCGGGCAGACCGAGAGCACGCCGGTTCACACCGTGACCCTGGACGGCTGGCGGGAACGCCATAACCTCCCGGGGCCGGATTTTATCAAGCTGGACGTGGAGGGGGCGGAGCTGGCGGCCCTCACCGGGGCCCGCAAGACCCTGGTCGGCCTGGGACCCGCTCCTTCTGGTGGAGATGAAGGAGGCCATTTTCCAGTCCCTGGGCACCGACCGGGCCGCGATCGAGGCATTTTTAGGTCAATTCGGCTACCGGCCCGCCGGCCTCTTCCGGGGCCGCTGGCGCCTGTGCCGGAACGCCTCCGAGGTGGCCAGCCGTAATGTCCTGTGGCTTAAGCCCGATATCCCCAGGCATCGGGAAAAAGCCGCCCGGGCCCGTATCGCCGGGGTGTGAAAAAGCCAGGGAGGCTCGGCACCGGGCCATTATACCTTGCCCCGGGGTTATGCCCTCTCCCCCGGGTCCCAGCCGGGATTGGCCGGGCCGCCATCTTAAGCTTTGGTTTTACCGGTATTAATGGTACATTGACAAATCGTTATGGCATCGTCTCTTGAATCCCCGGCGCGCCTCACAGTCCCCAACATAATCACCGTGGCGCGCATCCTCCTCACCCCGATATTCATCATTCTGCTAATTCAAAAGCACTATCATCAGGCCCTGTGGGTTTTTGTCCTGGCGGGCATCTCGGACATGGTGGACGGCCTCATCGCCCGCCGCTGGCAGCAAAAATCACCCCTGGGCGCCTTTCTTGACCCCCTGGCCGACAAGCTCCTCATGTGCTCGAGCTTTGTGACCCTGAGCATCTATCACCTCATCCCCCCCTGGTTGACCGTACTGGTCATCAGCCGGGACGTCATCCTGGTCCTGGGGGTAATGCTTTTTAAGATGGTGAACTTTCCGGTGGTGGTGAGGCCGAGCCTGGCCGGCAAGCTTTCCACCACCACCCAGATAGCCACCGTGCTCCTGGTGCTGCTGGCTAAATCCTGGACCGTCTCCCCTCTTTCCCTCCAGGCCTGGTTCTGGCTCACCGGGGCCTTCACCACCGTCTCCGGCCTGCACTATATTGTTCAGGCCTTAAAGGGTGCAATCTCCCCTCACAATTCCACCGAGTAGGTGAGCCGTGGCGGAAGTCGTCGACCTGGATAGATTCCGGCGCAAGTTGGCTGCGGACAAGGGCTTCCGCACCTGGCTGCAGCGTTTTCAGGATCAGTTCGGGCCTGATACGCTCCTTAGCGACATCTCACCTGAAACCCTGCTATACCTGGCCACCCCGGGGGAGGAAACTCTGTATGTGTTTTTCGACCTGGTCATGGGAGCCATGGGTCTGGGGGGAGCCCTGCGTTTTCGCCTGGACGACTTGGACACGCCCACCAAGCTGCACATCATGGACGCCGCCTTTGCCCTCATGGACCGGGTGCGCTTCGAGGTCATGCGCCGCCTGGGCTGGGTGGAGGAAGGGCCCGGTAGCGGCACACCCCTCATCGTTTTAGTGCAGCAGGCCTGGAAACAGGGGGCGGCTTTCGCCCGGGAGGTGCCTCGTCTGGCTGCGAGCCACCCCGATTTCCAGTCTTACCAGGGACAGGGAGCCCTTGACCGGGGCACCGTGGTCCGGCGGCTTATTCCCAGAGCGGTGGACCAATTCCGGGAACAGGTTAAGGGGTAGAATGAAAAAGTAAAAAGGCTAAAGTAAGGAAGCAGAGAGAAAGGCAATGAGACTCGGAAAATCTTTTCACCATGATTTTCGCAGAGGTCTCGCAATTACTTTTTACTTTTTACTCTACTTTTTACTTTTTACCTTTGCCTTTTATCAACCCCCCTCCATCCACACCTTGGCCACGCCGTTCTGCAACACCCCCAGTTTACTGGCCGCACCATAGGAGAGGTCCAGGCTCCGGCCCGAGATGTAGGGGCCCCGGTCCGTCACCTTCACCCGGACGGCGTTGCCGTTCTGGGGGTTGGTGAGGGTTAGCTGGGTCCCCAGGGGCAGGTTCTTGTGGGCCACGGTGTCGGCGTACATGTTGAAGGGCTGGCCGTTGGCCATGAGCCTGCCGTGCAGTTGGGCGCCATACCACGACGCCGATACCAGTTGGCGCCGCCCCTGGTGCGAATTCACCACCGCTGCGAGTCCCCGGGGCCGGCTCACGGCGGGTTTGGCGGCCGCGGCCACGGTCGGCTTCGGGGCCGGTTGGCTCGCGGTGCCGGTGTTTTCGGGAAGATTGAGGACCTGGCCCACCTGAAGCTGGTCCGGATTTTTAAGATGGTTGGCCTGGGCCAGGGCGGCGGGGTCCGTGACCCCGAGCTTTTTGGCGATGGCGGTGAGGTTGTCACCGGCTTGCACTTCATAACGGGCCGGGGCCGGGGGCGCGGGGGATTCCCCGGACTGTAAGCTCTGGGAGGCCGAATCCAGGAGGTGGGGGAAGACATCCTGGGGGGCCGGTGCGGCGGTTTGCTGTTTCTGCAGGGATGCCAGGGCGGATGTTATGCCGGGAATCAAGGCAATCATGAATACCTCCTGGCCTCATTTTTAGCAAAACCTGTGCCACTGGTAAGAGGCCCGGTGCCGGCCAGGTTTTTCGGGTCGCAGACGAAGTATAAAATCCATCCAGTAATAATAAAGAGGAAAATTTTTCCGGCCGCCAGCGGCAGGCCCCGGATCAAACAAGGCGATCACCAGGCCCACCGGCGCTGGCCACACGGGCTCCCAAACCGGGGGCCAGGAGAATTTTCTTGCATCCTTACGGCACATTTTCGAAAATTATTGGTTGAACCGGCGGTAAATAAGGACCAAGGAAGGTATGATGCTCAATTATCTGGTACTGGGATTGATTCTTCTGGACGTGTGCCTGAACGTGGTGGGCCAGCTCTCCTTAAAATACGGCATGTCGAAAATGGGCAACTTCTCCGTGTCGCTCCCGAGCCTGGTCCCGGTCTTCGCCCGGGCGGCGCTGAACCCCTTCATCCTGCTGGGCGTCCTCTGCTACGGCACGGGTTTTATGGTCTGGCTCGTGGTCCTGGCCAAAGCCGACGTAAGCTACGCCTACCCCATGATCAGCCTGGGCTACGTCTTCACTGCGCTTCTGGCCTGGATGCTCCTGGGGGAGCAGGTCACCGCCACCCGCATAGTCGGCATCTGCATCACCTGCCTGGGGGTCTTCATCATCGCCCGCAGCTGAACTCCCGCTGCACCAGGCAGCCGGTTAAGTCCCCGATATTTTCTTCGGAATCAGGCGTCCTGGCTGCGCACCGAGGTTTCCACCTTGAGGCGGTACTTGTCGATCTTGGCCTGGAGGGTGGGCCGGGACAGCCCCAGGAGTTTGGCGGCCTGGCTGCGGTTGCCGTTGGTGAGATCCAGGGCCTCCTGGATAATCAGGCTGGCAAACCGGTCCACAAAGGCATCGAAAATATTCTCTTCGCTCTTATTGATGAGGTCCTGGCGGATCCAGGTGCGGATGGCTCGCATCATGTCCTTTTCCTGGGTGATCCGGGCGGCGTTTTCGACGCCGATGGCCTGGGAAATCTCCTCCGAGCGGATGGGGTAGCCCCGGCTGAAGATCAGGGCCTTCTGGATGACGTTGGCCAATTCCCGGACGTTGCCGGGCCAGCGGTGGCTTTCCAGGAGGGACCGCCCCTGCCGGGTCATCCCCGGGTTGTCCAGATCCAGGTCCCGGGCAAATCTCTCCAGGAAGTAGTCGGTCAAAATGCCGATGTCGTCGGCGCGGTCCCGGAGGGCCGGCAGCCACAGGGTGACGACCTTTAAGCGGTAGTACAGGTCCTCCCTAAAACGGCCCTCGGCCAGACCTGCTTCCAGGTCCCGGTTGGTGGCGGCGATGATGCGCACGTCCACCGGGATGGTCTCCCGGCCCCCCAGGCGTTCGATGCTTCTCTCCTGGAGGAGGCGCAGAATCTTGGCCTGGATGCTGAAGGGCATGTCCCCGATTTCATCAAGGAAGATGGTGCCGCCGTGGGCCTGCTCGATTTTCCCCACTTTGCGGTTGAAGGCCCCGGTGAAGGCCCCCTTTTCATAACCGAACAACTCGCTCTCCAGCAGGGTCTCCGGGATGGCCACGCAGTTGATGACCAGGAAGGGCTTGTCCATGCGGAGGCTGTGCTGGTAGAGGGCCCGGGCCACCAGCTCCTTGCCGGTCCCCGACTCCCCCCGGAGCAGCACCGTGGCGTCGGTGGGGGCCACCCGGCCGATGGCCTTGTAGACTTCCTGCATGAGTTTGCTTTTGCCGATGATGGCTTCGCCGGACACCTGGTCGGGGGGCTGATCCAGGGCGATCCGGGACCGCATGAAACGCCCCGCCTCCAGGGCCTTGCCGATGAGGGCCAGGATATCGGGGATCTCGAAGGGCTTTAACACGTAGTCGAAGGCCCCCATTTTGGTGGTCTCGATGGCCGTCTCGGTGGTACCGAAAGCCGTCATGATGATCACCGGCAGCTTGGGCTCGATCTGGTGGAGGGCCTTGAAGGTCTCCAGCCCGCTCATGCCGGGCATGCGGATGTCCATGATGACCGCGTCGGGGGAATTGGCCCGCACCATGTTGAGGGCGGTCTCGCCGTCGGGAGCGGTCCACACCGTGTGACCCTCCGCGGCCAGGAGCTTCTCAAAGCTCTGGCGCAGGCGGGGGTCGTCGTCAACTATCAGGATGGCTCCCATATTTTATCTTCCTGTAAGGCAGATTGAGGGTGAAGGTCGCACCCTGCCCCTCCCGGGACTCGAGGTCCAGCCAGCCGCCGTGCTCGCCCAGGATGCGGGCGGCAATGCTCAAGCCCAGCCCCGTGCCCTCCTCCTTGGTGGTAAAGAACGGCTGAAAAATATTGTCCTGAAGGGTCCGGGGAATGCCGGGGCCGTTGTCGCTCACCTGGATGGTCACCACCTGCCCGATGGACTGGAGGAAGGTTTCCCTTTCCTGGATGAGAATAGTGCCGCCGCTGCCCATGGCCTCACAGGCGTTGGTCAATAGGTTTACCAGGACTTCCTTCAGCTGGTCGGGGTCGGCCCAGATTTCCGGGAGGGGGCGGGGGCGCTTCAGCTTCACCTCGACGTTGTAGGACTCCAGCCGGTGCTGAAGGAGCTGCAGGGCCATGTCCACCACGTCCGAGGGGCTGATCTGCTGCATCACCAGCTTGGGGGGGCGGGAGTACTCCAGGAAATTGGCGACGATGGTGTCGATGTGGCGGATTTCCTCCGAGATCACCTCGAAGTCTTCCTGCTGGGCGGGGGAGAAGCCCAGGGTGCGGTCCAGGGAGAACAGGCGCATCTTCACCGAGGTCAAGGGGTTTCTGATGCTGTGGGCCACCCCGGCCGCGAGCTTCCCCACCATGGCCAGCTTTTCCGACTGCAGCAGGTGCTCCTGGCTCTGCTCCAGTTTGCTCTGGGTCTGATCGACGTTGACGATGAGGTCGTGGACCCGCCGGCTCAAAGCCTGGACCTCGTCCCTGGCCCCCGGCGCCAAGGTGCTTACCCCCGTCTCCCGGGACAGCTGCCGGATGGGCTCCAGGAGCTGGGCAATCAGGATGTAGGCCAGCAGCAGTCCCAGAAAGACGACGCTGGGCATCAGCACGAAGGCCAGGGTCTTGATGAACTTGGCCTGGACCCGGTTATCTTGTTTGGCCTGGGTGAGGGTCTCCTGGGCAATCAGTTTGTAATCCTCGCACAGGTCGTAGATCTCCAGAAACTGGCGGCGGACCTCCCCGTGCAGCCTGGCCCCCTCCTCGCGCCGGCCGGTTTTATAGAGGTGCACCACCTGCTCCCGCTGGGCGGCGTTATGTTGGTACTTGGCGCTGATCTTATCGAGGATCCTGGTGATGACGGGGCTGGCGGCGGCATTCTGGGCCTTGGCCAGCCAGGCCAGGAAGCTTTGATGGTCCTGCTCCAGTTTTTCGAGCCATTCCGGGTTGCCGTCCAGAAAAAAGTACGTCAGGTAGCCCCGCTGCTTCAAAAGGGCGATCTCCAGGCCCTCGGCCGCCTGGTAGGAGGCCAGGTTCTGGTCGATGAGGGAGGTGAACAGGGTGTCGGCGGCGCCGGTGTGCCAGATGGTCACCAGGCCGCCCACCAGGGAGGTGAGGATCAGGGCCCCCAGGAGGAGGAGGATACGGGCCCTCAGGCTGATAAACTTCCACAGGGTGTCCAAAAAATCTCCGTAACCATCCGCAACTATAATATGTCCTTTGCTCCGCAAAAGACAATCGAAGGTTAGTGGGAGAGGGGGCTAAGGGCCGGTGGGCCCTTACCCCCTCCCCCACACCCCCTCCCCCAATCCCCTTAGTGTTGAGAAATTGCGGCCGGAGCCGAGGATCCAGGTATTCGGCCCCGTCCACAACTCAAAGGGTTGGGAGGGGGGTGTGGGGGGAGGGCAGGGAGCCACTGCTCCCTGGCCCTCCCCCCAGATAAGATATATCAAAATTCCATCTGCACCCCGATCTCCAGCACGCTGGCCGGGGGGATGCTCATGTAGGTGGAGCCGCTCACCGCGTTTCTGAGCATGAAGGTAAACAGAAACCGCCGCCACCTGGCTGATGATCTCCACCGCGTCGTCCACGGTGACGGTCTTGAGATGAATCACCAGGTCATAGAGGGTGGCGTCCCAGGCATCGGCCCCGTAAAGGTAAAGGGCCCACTTGCGCCTTTCGTTGTCATCCCGCAGGATGATCTCCCGGGCCTTTTCCGCGGAGATGCCCTCCCGCTGCACCTCGTCGGCCACCCGGGCATCGATGTCGCCGACGATGCGCACCTTGAGGACGTGGGGGATGTCCTGGAGGAAAAAGTGCCCGAACAGCCCATGGTAGACCACGTTGTCTTTGTGCACATGTTTCAGCAGGGCCGCCTTGACAAAGGCCACGTATTTTTCCTTTTGGCGGGTCAGGCGGTCCAGGATGGAGGGGGCGTCCTGGATCGCCCGGATGAGCTTGATCTCCGGGATGTTGTATTCCTCCGAGGCTTCCAGCAGGATTTCCCGGGAGACGCAGTCATACCCCAGCTTCTGGGCCACTTTTTCGGCTACTTCCCGGCCGCGGTGATAGGTGCCTCGGGAAATGGTGATGATGGACATCTTCTCTCCCCTTCCTGGTTTATCAGGCAGCTTGGCGCACTGATGATGGTAAGATAGATAACCGCATTTAAGGACCGAAAATCAGCCGCACCACAATGATGGCGACAATAATCCCCACCACATCGGCGGTGAGGCAGACGGGCACCAGGTACCGGGCTTTCTTGATGCCGACACTGCCGAGATAGACCGCGATGACGTAAAACATGGTCTCGGAACTCCCCATGATAACCGCCGAAGTGAGGCTGGCGCGGGAGTCCGGGCCGGTGGTCTTCAGGACCTCGGTAAACACACCGATGGTGGCGGCGTTGGACAGGGGTTTTACCAGGGCCACGGAGAACACCTCCACGGGCACGTGGAAGGGCGCGGCGGCGTACGAAAATATGGTTTTCAGGAAATCGTGGGCCCCCGAGGCCTCGAAGGTCTTCACCATGATAAAAATGGCCAGGACGTAGGGAAAGATCCCCATGATAATTTCGATGCCGTCCTTGGCCCCGGCCACGAAGGAGTCGTACACGCTCACCCCTTTGGCATAGCCATAGGCAATGGTCACCAGGAGAAAGAGGGGGATGATATATTGAAACGCGGTGGTCAAGGCGTGCATGATTATCTTCCCCTATCATAGAAGCGCTTGAAAATATAGAGGATAATGACGGCCGAGGTGGCATGGATGGCGGTGGTGAGAAAGGTCGGCAGGAAATATTTTGTTGGGGTTGCTGCTGCCGTAATTGGCCAGAAGACCGATAACCGTGAAGGGGATGAACTGCACGCTGGCAGTGTTGATCACCACAAAGAGCATCATTTCGAAACTGACCGTGTCCTTGTGGGGATTAAGGGTCTGCAGGTCTTCCATGGCCTTGATGCCCAGCGGGGTGGCGGCATTGCCGATGCCCAGGAAGTTGGCCAGGAGGTTCAGGGTAATCGAGGTAATGGCGGAATGCCCCTTGGGGACATTTTTAAACAGGCGTGAGATGGCCGGGGTGAAAAAATTGGAAAGCTTGTGCATCAGCCCCGAGTCTTCCATAATGCGGGTGATCCCGAGCCACAGCGACACTATGCCTACCAGGTACAGGCACACTTCCACCGACGCCTTACCGGCTTCGAACATGGCCCGGGTGAACTCGTCCATCCGGCCGTTCGCCACGGCAAAAAGGACGCTGGCACCGATAATCAGAAGCCAAATCGTGCTCATCAAACCTCCAGGTATGGCTTGAAACCCCGCCCGCCGGCGGGTTCACCTGGCAACCCCCGGTCCCTGACCCTTGATGGCACCCGGCCTGGCGGCGGTGAACCTCTTGTGCCAGAGCGACTGGGGTGCCGCCGACGAAGGAGAGCATATCAGAAAAATCGGCAAATTTTCCGGGGAATTTGCCAGGGGCCGGGATTATTGGCTTTCCAGGCGGTTTAGCGTCAAGTCCCAGCCCGGGAGCATCTCCTTGCGGTTCCCTGGGGGATTTTATTACCAGAATCTAACGGGAAATTTACATATTTTTGCTACGGTCTGCTAATTTTACCGGGGGTGAGGGAAGCTGCAATGGTGAACGCTCTGCATCAGAAGTTTTTCGGCCTCGTCCATGGCCGCCGCCTGATTTACAACACCTGCTGGGAGGATCCCCGCATCGACAGGAAACTCCTGGGGCTGGGGCCGGACAGCTCGGTGGTGGTGATTACCAGCGCCGGCTGCAACGCCCTGGAATACCTCCTGGACGATCCAGCGGCCATCCACGCCGTGGACGTCAATTTCAGGCAAAACGCCCTCCTGCTCCTCAAGATGGCCATGTACCGGCAGGGCGACTTTGCTGCCCTGTTCTCCCTGTTCGGCCACGGTGGGGTGCCGGCCTACCGGGAGATCTATGCCGCAGTGCGGGATGGCCTGCCGGCCTGGGCCCAGGCGTACTGGGACGACAAGATCGGCTACTTCAACCCGGGAGGCTTACGCAAATCCTTTTACTGGCGGGGCGCGGCCGGGGATTTCGCCTGGCTCTGCCACACCCTGCTGGTGGGCTTAAAAAGCCTGGGCCGCTCCGTCCAGGCCTTGCTCGGGGCCAGGAGCCTCGAAGAACAACGGCACCTTTACTATGAGATTGAGCCGCACATCTTCCGCCGAGGTTTTACCTGGCTTTGGCGCCAGCCCGCGGCCATGGCCCTGATCGGGGTCCCCACCCCCCAGATCCGCCTCATCGAGGATGGTTACCCGGGCGGGCTGGTGGAGTACATCCAGGAGCGGTTCCAGCGGGTCTTCACCATGGTGCCCTTCCAGGACAACTATTTCTGGCGGGTCTATCTCACCGGTTCCTACACGTCCGATTGTCGCCCCGAGTACCTGGCGGCGGAAAATTTCCCGACCCTCAAGGACCGCGTTAACCGGGTCAGCGTCCACAATGCCACCATCACCGGCTTTCTGAAGCAAAACCCCGGCCAATACAGTCACTTCGTGCTCCTGGACCACCAGGACTGGCTGGCCTGGCACGACACCGGCCCGCTCATGGAGGAGTGGGAGGAGATTTTTCGGAACAGCCGCCCCGGCGCCAAAATCCTCCTGCGTTCAGCCGGGCAGGACCTCCGGTTTCTACCTCACAGGGTGACCGAGAAGCTGCGGTTTTTTCCGGAACTCACCGCCCCCCTGCACGAACGGGACCGGGTGGGCACCTACGGCAGCCTGCACTTGGCGGAGATTCCATGAACTACCAGAGTGCCGATGCGGTCCAGGAGGAGCGGCGCCGCGCCATCACGCGCTATTACCGCCTCCACGCCAGGATTTACGACCTGACCCGCTGGACTTTTTTGTGGGGGCGGGAAGCCCTGGTGCGGGAGATCGCCGCGTCATGCACTCCCACCCGCATCCTGGAGGTGGGCTGCGGCACGGGGAAAAATCTCGTGCAGCTGGGGCGGGCCTTCCCCCGGGCCCGGCTCTGGGGGCTGGACCTGTCCGGGGACATGCTGGCCATGGCCCGAAAAAAGCTCCAGGACCTGGCCCCCCGCCTTACCCTGATCCAGGCGGCTTACGACCGCCCGGTGGGGGACGCGCACCCCTTTGACCTGGTGGTCTTTTCCTATGCCCTGTCCATGTTCAACCCGGGCTGGGAGGAGGCCCTCACCGCCGCACAGCCTCGACCTGGCCCCCGGCGGCGCCATCGCGGTGGTGGATTTTCACGACTCGGGCTCAACCCTGTTCAAGCGCTGGATGGGGCTGAACCACGTCCGCCTGGACGGCCACCTGCTCCCCGGTTTGCAAAGCCGCTTTTCCAGCCACCAAACCGCCATCCGGCCGGCTTTCGGCGGGCTGGTGGCACTATTTCCGCTTCATCGGCCGAAAAGCTTGATTCTGGGGGGCGAGCCAGGAACCCGAGGTCCCTGCCCTCCCCCCACCCCCCCTCCCAAACCTGCATAATTTTCTGGTAGCCCGGGCATTTTGCCCGGGCCGGCGCGCGCTGGAAGCCTGTGCTGCCACATTAAGGATTGGGGGAGGGAGCTTGAGGGGCAGGGGTCCGCGACCCTTGGGCTCCTCCCTCAAACTGACTCTTTACCAGGAGATCATACAGACCCGACAGGGTGAGACCCGTGACCGGGCCCCGTTTGACCAGCCAGGAGAGAAAATCCCGCAATTTGGCCACCAGGCGGTCCACCGCAGCGGCATCGGGGAATTGGGGGCTGCCACCCGGAAACAGCTCCGAGCTATGCAGGAACATCGTCAGGACCCGGCCGCCCCGGCGCCGGTGGAGCCAGGCGGCCAGGCGCATGGAAAACCGGGGGAACCAGGCCGGGTGAATGCCCGCAGCGCCCACGAACCGGTAGCGGGAGAGCAGGGCCTTACCCGCGGTTTCGGGCAGCAGGCCGGCCAGGCGGTGCACCGCCGCGGCTGAAGCCTTCCAGACCGGCACCATGGTCACCGGCGCTTCCAGGAGCCGCGTCCCCGAGGAGCCGGCGTCATCGACCCAGAAGGGGTCTGCCGGGGCCAGGAAATTTTTCTAACCCTCTCCCTTGAAGGTCAGGGGCACCATGCTGCTGTCCACCCTGAGGCCAAACCGGGGCAAAAGCTCCAGAAGACCCGGGGTCCAGTCGAAGCGGCCCATGCGGAAGGAGCGGGGCGGCGCCTTAAAGGTCTCGGTGAGGCAGTCCACCAGGGTCCTGAGCTTGGCCGCCAACAGGGCCGGGGGGAGTTTGATTGTGGGTATGGGCTCTGGGTCAGGCGAATCAGTGAAGGGCGGGGTATTCCAGGGGTGCAGGTGCACGCCGATCTCCGCCCCGCGCTCCTGTTGCCAGGCAGCCAGCACCTCCCGGGCGGCCGGGTCCTGGGCCACCGGGTAGGTCACCAGAAGGGTCAAGGGGAAGCCGAAATCCCGGGCAATGAACTCCAGTCTTCTCAGCTCCGCCACGTTGGCCACGCCGGAACCGGAACGGCGGTAGCTCCCGGAAAACAGCCCCTCTTCTTCCACGTCGAGGGTGATGATCAGGTAGGTGGGTTCGCTCATGGGTCAGGTTACCAAGAAGATAAATGCCGCCCTCCCAACCTGCGGGGGGCTGACAAGGCGGGGCTTATGTCCCAACTTGCCAGCAATTCTTTTCTCGCCCTTAAGGGGTGGGGGGAGGGGTCCACTGACCCCTGGCCCCCTCCCTCAAAAAATCTTTTCAAAGCATATCACCAGGAGACCTGGCCTTTCTCCCGGATGAATCCCCCCACGGCGGCGTAGACCTCGTGGTTCCCCAGGAATTCCCCCTGGCTGATGGCCTGCCGGTAATCGTCCAGGTGCGCCTCGAAGCCGGCCATAAAGTCATGCGGCGGCGGGAACCTGGTGAGTCCCCGGCCGTAATTCAGCCGCTCCAGGTAGAGCATGTTGAGGACCTGCTCGAAGGCGCCCTTAAACGGTATGGACAGGACGGGTTTGCCGTAGTAGAGGGCCTCGGAGGTGAGGGTGTGGCTGCCGGCGCAGATGACGTAGCGGCAGGCGGCCAGGTCGTCTAAAAATCCCTCCTCGGAGTTTTTCTTGAAGGTGAGGTTGCCGTCCCGGCGATCCTCGTGAAAACCATAGACCACCACCGGGTGGGGCAGCTTCTGCAGAAAGTCAAAAAAACCCGGGAAAGGGGAGATGCTCTGGTAGACCAGGACGTGGCCGCGCTCGCTGGGCTTCCTGGTCAGAACGCTCTCCCTGAGGAGCGGCGGCGCCAGCCGGGCCCGGGCCCCGGGTTTGAGGGGCGGCCGGAAAAAGGAGATGACCAGGTAGTGGCTGGCCTGGCTGAACAGCCGGTTGATCACCAGGGCAAGCTGCCAGTAAGGGCAGACGGTATTTCCAGGGCACCGGGTGGCGGCAAAAGGTGATGATGTGCTGGTGGTCCACGGAGAGGCAGGGCAGCCCCACCTGCTGGCTGGCCCGGGCCACCAGGAAATCGTAATCGCTCATGGCCACGTCGGGCTGAAAATCCTCGATGAGCTTCCTGACCTGGCGGAGCCGGGCGCGTTGGGTCGGAAGCTGGCCCAGGGTGTGGAGCACCGTGGGCAGGGTGGCCACCCGGTGATTTTTATAGATGGTCAGGGGCCCGGGAATCTCCACCACGGGGTACTCGGGTTTTAAGACCGCGGTGCCCCGGTCGTGGGTGACAAAGAGAAACTCGTGCTCGGAGAAATGGCGGGCGATGGTGAGGGCCCGCATGGCGTGGCCGTGCAGGGTGCCGTGGACGCCGTAGAGGATTTTCGCCATGGCCAAAGCATAGACCAGGGAGGCTCAAACGACAACGGGAAAATATTCTTGGGAGAGGGGGCCAGGGAATTACACAGGCTGGAAAGCCTGTGCCACCAGTCCTGTCCCAATCCCCAAACCCACTCCCCCCAACCCCTGATATTTTTCTCTTTAGACGGGGTCCAGGGGAAAAGGATAATCCTTTAATATGCTGTAGAGCTCTTTTTCCCGGCCGCCGAAGAAATGGTCCGCCCCGGCCACCACTTTCAGGTCCACCGGGGGCTGAAAACGGCGGCAGAGGCTCGTGAGGTCCGCCAGGGGGCAGAGGTCATCCTGGTCGCCGGCCACCATGAGGTTAAGGCCGGGGGTCTCGGGGAGGAAAGCCATATCCATAAAGGCCACGGGCGGGGCGATGAGCACCGCGCCGGCGGCCTTGAGGCCGGTATGAGGGCCCGGGCCACCACCGCGGCCCCAAAGGAATAACCCGCCAGGAAGCAGGGCCCGGACACCCGGGAAGCAAGATAAGCCGCGGCGCCGGCCACATCCTCCACCTCCGCCACGCCGTCGCCGTAAACCCCGGTGCTTTGCCCCACCCCCCGGAAATTAACCCGCAGGGTGGACCACCCCCGGTCCCCGAAGGCCCGGGCCGCGGTCCACACTACGTTATTGTCCATGCTGCCGCCGTAGAGGGGGTGGGGGTGGGTGATGACCACGCCGGCGGCCGCGCTGCCCAGGCTGAACCTGGCCTCGAGGCTGACCTCGCCGGCCTTGAGGTAAACCTGCTCTTCCATTATTCCCCCTCACCGGTTGCAGAATTTCGCCCCCCGGGAGTCAGCGCAGCCAGGGGCCGATAACCTCTCTGGCCAGATTGATGGGGATGGCAAAGCCGATGCCCTGGCCGCTGGACAGGATCATGTTGTTGATGCCCACCACGTTGCCGTTGATGTCGAGGAGGGGGCCGCCGCTGTTGCCCGGGTTGATGGAGGCATCGGTCTGCAGATAATACCCCGAGGCATTTTGCCCCAGGCCGTGCCGCCCCACCGCGCTGATGACCCCCACGGTGACGGTCTGGTCAAGCCCGAAGGGACTGCCGATGGCTATGGCCCACTGCCCGACCCGGACCCGGTTGGAGTCCCCCAGGGCGGCGGGCTTAAGCCCCGGGGCCGAGACCTTCACCAGGGCGATGTCCATCCGTTGGTTGCTCCCGGCCAGTTGGCCTCTCAGCTCCCGGCCGTCGCTTAAACGCACCTGGATCTGCTGGGCCCCGCCCACCACGTGATAGTTGGTGAGGATATAGCCCCTGGAGTCGATGATGATGCCGGAGCCTTGCCCCACCTGGGGTTGCCGCACGGTGCGGGGATAAAAATCCCTGAACACCCCTTCGTAGGGCGTCCCCCGGAAAAAATCATCCGGACCGGGGAGCCGGTAGGTGACCACGGTGACGGCCTTGAGGCTGACCACCGAGGGCTTAAGCTGCTCGGCCACCCGGATAAAGTCATCCTGGAGGCCAAGGGCAGAGGCCCCCCGGGCGGGGGACACCGCCGGCGGCAGGAACATGGCCAACATAATCAGGCAACAGCCAACCAGGGCTTGAAGGGAAAGAAAACGCTTCATTAACATTAACCAGAAACCTCCAAATACATATCCATTTTAGATAAACCGCCTCCTTCAGCCGAGAGGAAGCGGCGTCATTTCATCAGGGGGCGGCGGGCCGATGACGGCCAGGACTTCGGCGGGGATGAGGCTCGCCGCCAGGGCCAGAAAGGCCCGCCCCCGGGTACTTTCCCGGGTTCCCTCCCTTAACACCGCGCCAAGGCCCGCGTCGCCGCCGATGGCCAGGCAGACGGCGGGGCCCCGGGGGTTCTCCCTGGTCCAGAAAACCCGCACCTCACCAGGCTCACCGCCCGCCGTGCGCCCCGTCAGGGTCTCGGTATCGCCGTCAAAATACTCTATGGTGAGGGCCGGCCCCCGCCAGACGGGGGACAGGACCACCAGGGACTGCGGCGGCAGGCCCCCCGGCAGATTGTCGCCAGGGGTAACTTCATACGACAGCACATACTTAAGCATGGTTAATTATACAATAAAACTCGTGAAGCGGCTTGAATCGGCGCGGCCGTCAGGGCGCCAGGAGGACCTTCAGGACCCCCTTCTGCCGGGCGAAATCGAGGGCCGCCACCCCCTGGGACAGGGGGAAGACCCGGCTGATCAGGGGCCGGGGGTCGAGCCGGCCCTGGCTAAGGAGGCGCAGGGCCGCAGGGAATGGACCGCAGCGGGAGCCCACCAGGCGCACCTCGGGGACCACCAGCAGGGCCGGGTCCAGGGGTGCCCCCCCGGCAAAGGTGCTTTTCATGACCACCGTTCCCCGGGGCCGGACCCGGGCCAGGGCCAGGGCCAGGCCGCCGGGAGAACCGCTGGCCTCCACCACCAGGTCGAACTCGCCGGGGGGCAGGTCATCTTCCAACCAGGTCACAACCCCGTAGGGCTCGGCCAGGCGCAGGTGCTCCGGGTAGTGGCCGGCCAGGTGGGTATCGAGTCCCCGCCAGGCGAGGGTAAAGGAGACCAGGAGGCCCAGGGTGCCGTCCCCTATCACCAGGACCCGCTGGTCGAGGTTTGCCGGCGCGGCTTCGGAGACCGCCAGGGCCGCGGCCAGAGGCTCGGTGAACACCGCGGCTTCATCAGGCACCGTCGGGGGTACCGGGTGCAGGTTTTCCTCGGGCAGGGTGAGGTACTCGGCAAAGGCGCCGTCATGCCCCAGCAAGCCCAGAACCCGGCGGTTCTGGCAGTGGCGGGCCAAGCCCCGGCGGCAGCGGGGGCAGGCTCCACAGGGGAGGTTGATCTCCCCCACCACCCGTTGTCCAATAAGGGGGGAATCGGGCGGCCCCACCACCTCCCCCACAAACTCGTGGCCGGGGATGCCCCTAAAATCGTGGTACCCCCGCAATACCTCCAGGTCGGTGCGGCAGATCCCCGCCAGGCGGACCCGCACCAGGGCTTCTCCGGGGCTGGGCTCCGGCCGCGGGAGGTCTTTTAATTCGAGATTGCCGTCAAAGTAGAGGGCTTGCATGGCTATAAGGATCTGTGAGGGATTTTATTTGAGGGAGGAGGCCAAGGGGCCGCAGGACCCTTGCCCCCAGAATTAAACCTTATGTTCATTAACGCGCTGGATCGCGGCTTCCTCCAGCACCTCCAGGGTCTGGGAGACGGTCTTCTCCCAGCTCAAATGAGCCACCGCCTCCCGGGCAGCCCGGCTTACTTGGGGGTCCCGACTCCGGGCCAGCCAATCACGCAAAGCCCTCTCAAGGCGCGGCAGATCATCAGGCTGAGGAATGACCTCGCCATTTTCCCCGGCGGTAATGAATTCCGCCGCACCGTTGGCCGCGGTGGTGATCACCGGACAGCCGCACCCCAGGGCCTCCAGCACCACGTTGCTGCAGGGGTCGTACAGGGTGGGGAGGGCCAGCACGTCGGCAGCCTGGTAAAACGCGGCCGCCTGCTGCACCGGACCCCAGAAACGGACCCGCCCGGCCACTCCGAGTTTTTGGGCCAGGGCTTGATACCTCGCCACCCGGCCCTTCCCCACCACCCAGAGGTGCGCCCTCACCTCGGTGAGACGGCCAAAAGCCTCAAGGAGATACGCCAGCCCTTTCCGGGCAAAACCGGAACCCACGAACAGGACGACCCCGCCCTCCTCCGGCGCTTCCAGCCAGCGGCGCAGTTCCTGCCGCTCGGCCCCACCTGCCGGGCGGAACACCTGGTGGTCCAGGCCGTTATACACCACCCTGATTTTGCCGGGATCAACCCCGAAATGGCGGACAATTTCTTCCTTGACTTGACGCGAGTTGGCGATGACCCTTTTCAGGTCCGGGCTGGCGAACAAGCGCCGTTCCAGCCACAGCATGACCCGGTGAAAGGGGCTCAGGGTTTGTCCCAGCCTTTTTATCGGGAGAGAGGCAAGGGGTCCGGCGGGCCAGCCATTCCCGGTGGCAGCCGTCCCCGGCCCGGTAGACCTGCTGGAAAAAAGTACGCTCGAGGCTCAGGACCACATCCACCGGCGCTTCTAACAGCAACCGGCGGGTATTGGCGGCATAGGTCAGAAGACGCCCGGTTTTGCCGCCCCAGACCGGCACCGGCACATAAGCAACCCCAGCGCCCAGTGACTTGGCCCCTGCCGGATCTCGCCCCGGCCCCGTAAACCGCCACCTGATGTCCGGCTTGGGACAGCCCCCGGGCCAGGTGCTTGAGGGTGGCCTCCGCCCCCCCCGGGCCGCTCACCTGCCGTCTCAGGAGCGCGATTTTCATATTAACCGGGTCACTACCTCTTTTGGGCCTCGGCCATCAGTTCCGCCACGCCGGCCTTTTCAAAGGCTGCCGCCTTCTCATTCCGGGGCTTGGAGGCCGGGCCCTGAAAAACCCGTTGCGCCGGCGAGGTGTCCAGCTTGACCTGCTTAACCTGCATTTCCCAGAGGGCCATGGCGTCGCTGAAGGTCATGGGCTCCTTAATGAGGCGCATGGTGCCCTGGATGCCCACCACCACATCCTCCCCCTGAATGATTTCCAGGGAGACCCGGCCGTCCCGGCGCAGGTTGGTAGCCGTGGTGGTGTTCCTGAGGGTGGCGATGAGCAGGGTCCTAAGGTCTTTGGCATAAATGAGGGTGACGGGGGCGGTATTCGGCGTCCCGTCGGCCCCCACCGTCCCGGCCACCACGATGATGCGGTTGGGGTTCTGGTTGAACAGTTCCATGAGATTAATGAGCTGCTCTTCCCCGGGCTTGTGGGACCGATTGACGATGAGGGTGTCACCCAGCACTCGGGCCATGGCTGATCTCCTTAACGGGCATTCATAGGGAATTTGTCTTTACCCGGCCGCTCCCTGCCTCAAAAATTTCTCCAACGCCGCCAACACCTCTTCCGGGGTCAGTTCCACGAGACAACGGCTGACCTTAGTCCCCTCGCAGCCGTCCTGGCCGCAGGGGACGCAGTCGAAGTCCTTCTGGATCACCAGGTGCCCCTCGCCCCAGGGGCCCCAGTTATAAACCCCGGAAGGCCCGAACAGGGCCACCGCCGGAGTGTTCACGGCCGCGGCCAGGTGCATGGGGGCGCTGTCGGCCCCGAAAAAAAAGCGGGCCTTGGCGATGATGGCCCCCAGTTCCTTCAGGGTGAGCTGCCCGGCGAGATTAATGGGGGTCTGGCGGCTCTCCGCCAGAATTTCCTGGATAAGCTCCTGTTCGTGGGGCGCCCGGGCCGCGGTGAGGACCACCGACAGTCCCACAACTTCCTGGATATACTCGATAACCCGGGCATAACCCGCCGGCGTCCAGCATTTGAAGCGCCAGCCGGCCCCCGGGTGCAGGACCGCGAACTCCCCGGGCCGCAGCCCAAAAGACCTCAGCCGGTCAGACACCCGGGCCTCCACCTGCTCATCCCAAAAAAACTGCAGGCGGGGATTGCGGGGTTCCACCCCCAGGGCCCGTACCGCTGCAAGGTTCTGCTCCACCATGTGCATCATCACCGGCGGCCGGGGTACAAGCCGGGTGAACACACTCTGGCGCTGCCAGAAAGGCTGCCCGGGGCGTTCGAAGCCGACCCTTTCCTTGGCCCGGGTGGCCAGGGTGTAAAACGCCCCCCGGTCGCCGCCGGACAGCTCCAGCACCAGATCGAAGTTCGCCTGCCAAAGGGTTTGCAACAGGCGCCAGGACCGGCTCCAGGTCTCCTGATGGCGGTCGGCCAGGAAAAGTTCATCCAGGAGAGGGTGCCCCTCCACCATCTCCGCCGCGGCCCGGGTTACCAGGAAGGTGACCCTGGCCTCCGGCCAAGCCTCCTTCAGGGCCGTGAGCACCGGGGTGCTCACCAGGACGTCGCCGGGCTGCTTCAGCTTGATGACCAGGATGTTCCTATAGCTCATCGTCCGGGGCCCGCCGCGGCCCCAGGGCCACGCCTCGCTTCGCTGCTTTGATGAATTCGATTAAATGGCCGACCTCCGGCGTCAGGGGCACCTCCCTCTCCAGCCGCTCGAGATCCCGGGTGAGATGACCCCGCCGGGCGAAGAGCACCCTGAAAGCCTGGCGCAGGGGGGTTATCTGGGCGCTGGTAAACCCCGCCCTTTTGAGCCCCACCAGGTTGACGCCCCGCACCACATGGGTCTCGTCGATAATGCTGTAGGGCGGCACATCCCGGGAAGTGCGGGAGCCGCCGCGCATCAAGGCCAGGGTGCCTACCCGGCAGAACTGGTGGATGACGCAGTTGGCGGAAATGAACGCCCGGTCCGCCACCTCGACATACCCCCCCACCAGCGCCCCGTTCACCACGATGACATGGTCGCCCAGCTGGGAGTTGTGGGCCAGGTGGCTCAAAGCCATGAGAAAGTTGTGATTCCCCACCCGGGTGGCGCTGCCGGGCTTGGTACCCCGGTGGATGGTGACGTACTCCCGGATGATGTTGTGATCGCCGATAATGGTGTAGCTCTCCTCCCCTTTGAAGGCATAATCCTGGGGTTCGTAGCCGACGATGGCCCCGAAGCCGATGAGGTTTCCCGCGCCGATGGTGGTGTGGGGGCCGATATAGGCGTGGGCCAGGATCCGGGTGCCGGCCCCGATGCGGCTCGGCCCTTCGATGATGACTCCCGGCCCCACCGTGACGTCGGGGGCGAGCTCGGCCTCGGGGGCGATGCGGGCGGTGGGGTCAATGGGCATGGCCGGCCTCGTGGAGCAGTTCCCGCAAATAATAATACTTCAGAAAATTATACAGGCTCCCGAGGAGGGCCAGGGTGTAGCCGAGCCTCCCCTCCAGGAAACCCAGGCGCAGGAAGTAGAGCTTGAGAAAGTGGCTGGCGGGGCGCCAGAACAGCTCCCCGGCTTGGGGGCGGCGGCCCTCCTTGAGCATCTCCTGGGCGGCGAGGCGGGCGTAGCGGTCCTGGCGGGCGAGATAGTCGCTCACCGACGCATAACTAAAGTGGTCCAGGGGAGTTTGCAAAAGCCCCACGGGGCCGTCAACGGCCACCTCTTCGTGCACCGCCCGCTCCCGGAAACGGCCCTTGTCTCTCCGAAACAGGCGCAGGGTGTAATCCGGGTACCAGCCCAGGCGTCTTATCCAGCGGCCCCCGAAATAATTCTTCCGGGGCACCCGGTAGCCGGCGAACCGGTTTCCTTCCCTGCACATTGCCGAAGTAATCTCGTCCCTCAAGGCCTCTGAGAACCCGCTCGTCCGTGTCCAGGCTGAAAACCCAATCGCCCCGGGCCTGGTCCAGGGCATAATTTTTGGCGGCCCCGAACCCCGGCCAGTCGATGGTGAAAATGCGGTCGGTGAAGCCCCGGGCCAACTCCAGGGTGCGGTCCACACTCCCCGAATCCACGACCACAATATCATCAGCCCAGCGCACCGTCTCGAGACACGGGACAATGTTGTCCTCCTGGTTCAGGGCGATGACGATGACGGATACTCGGGTCATTTTAGAATATGGGATGTTTTTTTGAGGGGAGGACCGGGGGACCAGGGCACCGGTGGGGTCCCCCGCACCTCCCCCTCAAGTGGTTGGGAGAGGGGGCAGGGGTTGGTGGCACAGGCTTTCCAGCCTGTGAAGACCCCTGGCCCCCTCTCCCAATATACCACTTACCACTCACGGCAAGGGCTTGGCCTCGTCGATGAGCATGATGGGGATGTCGTCCTTGATTTCGTACAGGAGGCGGCACTTGTCGCAGATCAGGCCGTCGCCCGTCTCATTTAAGTGGATATCCCCCTTGCATTTGGGACAGGCCAGGATTTCCAGTAACTCTTTGCTGATGGCCATGTTGCCTCCGATTTATGTTAGGTCAGCACGGGCTTGGTGCCTGTGCCGTTTTCTCAACTCATGTACCAGCCGCCGTTGACGTTGATGGTCTGGCCGGTGATGTAGCCGTTTTGGGCCAGCATGACGATGACCTGGGCCACTTCTTCCACCAGGCCGAACCGCCCCACCGGCACCGCCGCGGGGGTCACCTGCAGATTCTGGGTCACCATGTCGGTATCGATCAAGGCCGGGGCCACGGTGTTGGCGGTAATGCCTTCTTTGAAAAGGTTACGGGCATAGGAATGGGTCAGGCCGTGCATGCCGGCCTTGGACGCGGCGTAAGGCGGTCCCGTGACCCCGCCGGTCTGGGCTGCCACCGAAGAAAGGTTGACGATCCGGCCCCATTTCCTTTCCCGCATAGCCGGCAGCACCCGCTGGGTCACCAGGAAGGCAGATTTGAGGTTGGTGGCGATCATGGCGTCAAAATCCGCTTCGGTGATCTCCTCCAGGGGTTTTTGCTGCACGATGCCGGCGTTGTTGATGAGAATGTCCACCGGCCCCAGTTCCCCTTCCACGGCTTCCACCAGGCGATTGACTTCCGGGGCCCGGGAGACGTCGGCGCCCACGGCCACGGTGCGGCGGTCCAGACCCCGGATAAGTTCGCACACTTCCAGGGCCTGTGGCTCCCTGGTATGGTAGTTCACGGCCACGTCCGCGCCGGCTGCCGCCAGGGCCAGGGCAACCGCCCGGCCGATGCCCCGGGAGGCCCCGGTGACCAGGGCCACTTTGCCTTTCAGGTCAGCCAGCATCGCCGTCCCCGCTTTTAAACCCTTGTAAAAACCCTTTCACAACCCAAGGGCTTTCTTTATAAACAAATAACTCGTGGAGCAGGCGCCCTCGCCTGCAAAATACCGCCGGGGGCGTCTGTTCACCATGGCTTTTATAAGGTTTAATTTTTTCCTTTTCATCTAATCCTATCAAGGATTGTGCCGGCGCACCAAGATTTTCTCCACGGCCTCCTGGACAGCAGGCGCCTTTAGCTCCGTGAGGCAGCGGGGCTCAAGGCATTGGCGGCGAAAGCACGGGCTGCAGGGCAGAGCCAGGCGCACCACAACGTGGCCGAGGCCTATGGGGCCGGTGCGCCAGGGCGCGGTGGGGCCGAAAAGGGCGGCTACCGGGGTCCCCAGGGCACAGGCCAGGTGCATGGGGCCGGTGTCCGTGGTCACGGCCAGTCGGGCGTTCCGGAGCAAAGCCGCCAGCTCCGCCAGAGAGGTGCGGCCCGCCAGGTTAAGGATAGGGACTTCGGCCGCGGCGATAATTTCCCCGGCCAGTGTCCGGTCTCCAGGGCTGCCGGTGATAGCCACCTGGAAGCCTTTTTCCTTCACCAGCCATCCGGCCAGGCGGGCCCAATGAGCCGCGGGCCAGAGCTTGGTGGGCCAGCGGGCCCCGGGGTGCAGGACCACCAGGGGCTGCCCGGTTTCCCGAGAGATCAGATGATCTAGATTTTCGGGGGGATTCAGGCCCAGGCGGAAGACGGGAGGCGCGGCCGGTGCGCCCAGGTGCCGGGCGACGTTGAGGTAGCGCCAAACCGCGTGAGCCTCCGGGTCGAAGGGTGCCAGCCGCTCCGTCAGGGCCAGATAGCTGAACTCCCGGGTGCGGTCATATCCCAGCTTCCTTCCCCCCCGGGTCAGGGCCACCCAAAAGGCGCTCTTGAGAAGTCCCTGCAGGTCAATGATCAGGTCGAACGGCCTTTCCCGGAGGCGGCGGGCGGCCTGAAAAGTCTCCTGCAGGTCCGCCAAAAAACGGGCGTTTCCCAGCCGGGGCCTGGGCACGGGCCAGACCTCGTCCAGGGCCGGATGTCCGGCCAGCACCGGGGCGTTGGTGTCCTCCACCAGCCAGGTGATGTGACCCCGGGGATAGAGGGACCGCAGGGCTTCCAGGGTGGGGAGGGCATGGATGACATCTCCCAGGGAGCTCAGTTTTATGAGGAGGATACGAGGCTTGGACAAGCTCAAGGCATTGCGCTTCCTAAGAATAATTTAGCATATTTCAGTATATTACTCCCGCTTAGCCTGAGCCAGGATGAAGTCCACGGCTTCCAGGAGGTTCCGGGCCACGTGCACCGGCTTGGGCTGTGGTTGGGCGTGAAAATGCTCGTACTCCCCCAAGCCGTAGCCGGTGAGGACCAAAATCCCTGAACCCCGGCGTTGGCCGCGGTCTCGATATCCTTGTAGCGGTCCCCGATCAGGTAAGAGCGATTTAAATCCAGGCTCAGATCCCGGGCGGCCTCAAGAATCAGGCCCGGTCTGGGTTTGCGGCACGGGCAGCCGGCATCCGGCGCATGCCGGCAGGTGTAAATGGCGTCCACCCGGGCCCCGGCCTGGGCCAGGAGATCCTGCAGGTGGCGGTGCACCTCATCCACCAGAGTTGCCGGGAAATAGCCCCGGGCCGCGCCGGACTGATTGGTAACCACCACCACCATCAGACCGGCATCGTTTAGCAGGCGAATGGCCGGCGCCGCCTCGGGGAGCAGCCGAAAGCGGCTCAGGTGATTGATGTAACCCATTTCCTCGTTGATGGTGCCGTCCCGGTCCAGAAAGACTGCGGGCCGCTTGCTGGTTTGGTTCATCGCCCCTCCCGCAGCCAGGTCCTGGCGGCGGCGGCCACTTCGGCCACGGTGATTTCATTCAGGCAGGCATAATCCCGGCTACAGGTACGCTCCAGGCAGGGGCTGCAGGGCAGGTGGTGATGGATGAGGGTGGCCCGGCTGGTAAAGGGGCGGGTGGCCGCGGGGTCCGTGGACCCGAAAATAGCCACCACCGGCACGCCCAGGGCACCGGCGGCGTGCATCAGGCCGGAGTCGTTGGTGATGAGCACCTGCAGGTTGCCGAGCACCGTCAGGGCCTGGCGCAGGGTGGTTTTCCCCGCCAGGTTGAGGAAGCGCCCCTGTGCCGATGCGTTGGACCTCGGCTGCGGCCTCCTGGTCCCCGGGTCCGCCCAGGAGGACCACGTCGGCCGGCAATTCTTCCTGCAAAAGATCCCCCACCGCGGCAAAGCGCGCCGCCGGCCAGCGCTTGGCCGGGCCGTAGGCGGCCCCCGGGGCCAGGCCCACCCAGGGCTTGCCAGGGTGAAGTCCTGCAGAAGTCAAGAAATGTCTCCCCTCCATCATTTCGGTTGCAGACAACTGCAGCCGGGGCGGAAAAAACGTCGGGACCGGGCCCAGGGCCGCGAGCAGACCCAGATAATAAAAGACCTGGTGCAGTCCCTTGAGGCGCTTTCTCCCCTTTATAATCATGGAAAGGAGAGGCGACCGGCAGTTGGCGGCGTAGCCGATCCGGCGGGGGGTGCGGGTGAGCCACAAACCCAGGGCGGACTCAAAGGAATTGGGGAGAGCCAGGGCCAGGTCGAATTTGCCCCGCAGGGCCCAAAGGGTGCGCCACTTTTCCTGGCCGGACGGATAGGGGATGACTTCCGCCACGCCAGGCTGCCCGGCAAAGAGCGGGGCTACCCGGGGGGCGGCCAGGACGGTTACCCGGGCCGCAGGAAAAAGTCGGGGCAGACCTGCCAGGACCGGCAGACTCATGACTGCGTCTCCCACCCAGTTGGGGGCCCGGACGAGAACCCGCCGGATGTCCTTTGGGGGCGGGATGAACCTGCCTTTCCTGGTGAGAGACCCGAAGCGGCGGCGCACCTGGGGCGGGACAGGCTGGGGAGTCTTCGAGACGCTGTTTCTTCGCAGAGCAGGTCTTCGCATCCCGAGCCCTAATGGAGGCCCTCCCCAGGGCAGCGGCCAGATATTTCTGCCAGGCCTCCTCCGGCTCCACCCGGGCGGCCACCTTCAGGACCCAGAGAGGCAGATCCCCCTGCCACATATGGCCCAGGCGGGCCCAGTCCTTGGCGGTGGTGACCAGGGCCTGAACTCCCTCGTGCCCGGGCTTCCTGGAGAAGGCCGGCGAGGTCTCCCGGGGTGAAGGCATGATGGTCCGGGAAAGCCCTGAGGCTCCGGAGGTCCACCCCCAGGGCGGTCAAGGTGTCCCGCAACACCCGGGGCCGGGCCAGCCCGGCAAAGGCCAGGGCGGCAAGACCGCGCAGGGCTTCCGGAGGATGCTCCTCTCCCCCGGGGAAGCGCCAGGCCGAAGTGGGCTCGATAGCCGCGGTGAAAATCGCCTGGAGTGGGAAAAGACGCCTCAGGAAATATAGGCGGTCCTGGTGCTTATTTTGGTCATAACGGCTGAGGATGAGGACGTCTGCTTCCCGCAGGGTGGTCAGGGGCTCCCGCAGGGGGCCGGCGGGTAGCAGGCGGCCGTTGCCGAAGGGCCGGCCCGCGTCCAGAAGGACGACCTCCAGGTCCCGATACAACTGGAAATGCTGAAAGCCGTCGTCCAATAGAAAAATATCGGGGCGGTGCTCCCGCCAGGCGGCCAGGCCGGCGGCGTAGCGGCAGGGTCCGGTGTACACCAGGACGCCGGGGAGGCTCATGCCCAGTTCAAAGGCCTCCTCGCCCACCTCCGGCGGTCGATAAAACAAGCGCTCCCCGTCCGAAAGACAGGTGACCTCGCGCCGCCGTCCCCCGTACCCCCGGCTGAGGATGGCCACCCGCTGCCGCTGTCCTTGGAAAAACCGGGCCAGGTACGCGGTCACCGGGGTCTTGCCGGTGCCTCCCACGGTAAGGTTACCTATGCTTACCACGGGGGCCGGGAGGTGCTGGCTGGTGCGCCAACCCCGCTGATAAAGCCCCCGCCGAATCATAGCCCCTGCTTGGTAAGGGGCGGCCAGAGCCCGCCAAATCCACTCAACCGGGCCCCGGCCTACAGGCTCCTGCTGGTAAATGTTATTCAAAAGGCGACGGTATTGGCGCTCACGAGGAAACATCAGAAGGATAGTGATCCAGAAATTCAGTGGAGTTGCCCGCACAGCCACCGGGCGATGGTATCGCCGGCCAGCCGGTGGCCCGCCTGGTTCCAGTGACCGCCGCCCAGATTGTCCTTGAAACCATGAAGGAAGACGTGGTGCGCGGTGGCGTAGTCCTGGAAGGTAGGGGTCAGAAGCAGAACCGGGATGCCCTCCTGTCGGCAAAATTTTTCCAGTCGGTGATCCGCATAGAGTAAGTCTGGAACCCCGAGATCTTTGGCAAACGCTACCCGGCTCGCCGGATCGGGAAGAACCTGGGCGCCGATGGTGAGCACCACCACGTAAAACCTGGCCCCCCGGGCGGCCACTTCATCCCGCATCTGGATCAGCAAGGCTTCGTTAACCTTCCAGGCCTCTTGCCAGACTTTACTCCTGGGCTCGCGATACATGTCGTCACTCAGCCCGGCTTCCGGTCCGGCTTGGGCGGCGGCCGCCGCCTCCCCGGTTCTCCCCGGTTTGGCCCACCAGGCCTTGAACACCGTCTGGAATTGCCGCCAAACCTGGAAAATCCGGAAATGATCCTGCCGCCACCGTTTAAGTTCCCCGCCCCAGGACTTTTTTTGCTGTTCTGCTTCCCACTTTTCCCGGGTGCGCCGGTCGTGCAGGACCAGGCGGCCGTCCTCTAAACTGAAGTAAGGATTAAAATCATACTGCATGAACTCCGGAAGATTGCGGCGAATGTCATCGGTGAAAAAGGCCAAAAGGACGACATCGGGGGCGTACTTCCAGGCCCGGTGGCGCAGAGCCAGCAATTCCTGGGCCGTGCTAAAACCGGCCTGCCCGAAATTGATCACCTCAACCCGGCGGCCGCCCAGATTGGGGCAGCCCTGCAGGTCTTTTTCCATGATGGCCCAGAAGGCCTCTTCCTGGTTGACCTGCATGGCTTCGGAGAAGGAATCCCCTATGATCGCAATCCTCAGGGTGTTCGGCGGGTGAGCGAAGGAGTGCTCCCGGTCCCTGAGGCCGTCGGAGTTGATGCTGACGTAGCCGCCCCCTTCCTTGAGGAAATACCCGCTGATCCCGGGGCGCAGTTTGCTCCCCAGGAAGGGGTCGTAATCGTAGAAATCCGGATACCCGATCCCCAGGAGCCGCAATCCCGCCTCACACATGATGAGGGCAATGACGAGGCTCGCTAAAATTATGAAGATTTTAGATAGTCTTGGTTTCAAGGTTTAAGGTTCTACCGTCTGGGATGGCCCGCCAAATAATAAGGCGCAGCCTACCTTTGCTGTCCAGAAGACCCATCCCCTGAGTTTTATCAAGAGAGGGTTACGGGCTTTTTCCCGAAGCAACCCGCTCTGCCGTTGCCGGGAAGGTTATCTCACCCGGTTTTTCTTCTTCCCAGGCGAACTGCATGTCGTAGAGGCGCTTGTAGAGGCCGTCCACCCGCAAAAGCTCTTCATGGGTGCCGGTTTCCACGATGTGGCCGCCGTCCACCACCACCAGGCGGTGGGCGTGGCGCACCGTGGAGAGGCGGTGGGCGATGACGAGCGTGGTGCGCCCCATGATGAGGCGGTCCAGGGCCTGCTGCACCTCCCGCTCGGACTCCGAGTCCAGGGACGAAGTGGCTTCATCCAGGATCAAAATAGGGGGGTCCTTGAGGAGGGCCCGGGCGATGGCCAGCCGCTGGCGCTCGCCCCCGGACAGGCGGACGCCCTGCTCGCCGATGACGGTGTCCAACCCCTGGGGCAGGGCCATGACAAAGTCATAAGCCTGGGCTGCCTTGAGGGCCTGGACGATCTCCGCCTCCGTGGCTTCCAGGCGGCCATAGGCGACGTTGTAGCGCACCGACTCGTTGAACAGGATGGTCTGCTGGGTCACCACGGCAATCTGGGCCCGCAGCGACGCCAGACTAACCTCCCGCAGATCCA
This sequence comes from uncultured delta proteobacterium, assembly GCA_963773285.1. Classification (GTDB taxonomy): domain Bacteria; phylum Desulfobacterota; class Desulfobaccia; order Desulfobaccales; family 0-14-0-80-60-11; genus JBGSLA01. The sequence continues at coordinate 29,975 of CAVZAM010000016.1, read as the reverse complement.
CCCCGTCTATGAGGATGGCGCCCCCGGTCACGTCGTAGAAGCGGGGCAGCAGGTTCAAAAGCGTTGTCTTGCCCGCGCCGGAAGGCCCCACCAGGGCTATCATGTCTCCCTTGCTGACGGCCAGATCGATGTCCCTGAGAACGGCGTCGCCGCCGTAGGAAAACGACACCCCGCGGTAAACGATGTCCCGGGACAGGGGCGGCAGCGCCCGACAGGCCGCGCTATCCATGACGCCGGGCTCGAGATCCATCACCGAGAAAACCCGCTGGGCCGCGGCCAGGGCCTCCTGGACGGAGTTCTGGGCGCTGCTCAGGCCCCGGATGGGGGCATAGAGCATCAACAGCGCCGCCAGGAAAGAAAAGAAGGTGCCCGGCGTGGTGGTGCCCTGGATGACGTGGTAGCCGCCGTAGGAGATGATGACCGCCATCCCGACGGCCCCCAGCAGTTCCATGACCGGGGAGGAGGCCTCCCGCATAATGCGCAGTTTCATCTGCACTTGGCGAAAGTGCTCGCTGGCCTCGTTAAAGCGCCCGGCCTCGAAATCCTCCCGGGCGAAGGCCTTGACGATGCGCTGGCCGGTGAAATTTTCCTGGAGGAGCTGGTTTAAGCGGGCCACCGATTTCTGGCTCTCCCGGGCCAGATTCCTCAGGCGCTTGCCGAAGCGGACAATGATAAACGCGGCCGGCGGGAAGATCAGGAGGGCGATGAGGGCGAGCTGCCAGTCCTGATAGAGGATTACCGCGGTCAGGCCGATGAGGGTGAAACTGTCCTTGAAGAAGCTGGTGACCACGCGGGAGACCGAGTCCTGCAGCAGCATCACATCGTACACCACCCGGCTCATGAGGACGCCGGTGGCCTCCTGGTCGAAGAAGGCGTGGGGCTGCCGCTGCAGGTGCCGGAAAAGCTCGTCCCGCAGCCGGGTAATGATGCGCAGCCCGATGTAGTGCATCTGGTAGGTGTGGAAAAAGGAGAGGCCCCCCTTGGCGGCGTAGAGGGCCACCAGCAAAGGGGGGAGCACATAAAGCATCTGGAGATTTTTTTTGAAAAAGACGTCGTCCAGGAAGGGCTTCACCAGGTAAGCCAGCAGCGCCGTAATGCCTGACACCAGCAGCATGGCCAGCGCGGCCACCAGGAAACGGGACCAGTAAAGCTTGACGTAGTTGAGCAGCCGGAAATACAGGCGCAGATCGGTTCTTTTCATAAGGGCAATTCTTCTGTAGCAACCCTAACTATATTGCATAACGGGAAAATTTTCCAGCTTCAACATGTCGTATGGGGGAAGGGCCAGGGATTTCATCCCTGCCCTCCCCCCATACCCCCCTCCCAACCCTTTGAGATGGCGTTGAGATGGCGGTCGGGGGCGAGCCCTCGGGCCTTATTCCCAAAAACTCAAGGGGTTGGGGGTGTGGGCTTGGGAGAGGGGGCAGGGGGCCGTTGACCCCTGGCCCCCTCTCCCAAGTCTATCTCCAGGTGGATGATGCCGGGCCGGGGGCGGTGACTTCGCCGATGATGGCGGCCGCGCTGACCCCCCGGTCGTGCAGGCGGGCCAGCAAGGCATCGGCCTCATCCCCGGCCACGGCGATGAAAAGACCGCCGTTGGTCTGGGCGTCGGCCAGGATATCCAGGGTCACGGCATCGATTTCCGGGGCGGCTTGCAGGTGTTTTGCACAGAAATTGCGGTTGGCGAAGGTACCGGCGGGCACCAGGCCCAGGGCGGCATAATCCCGGGCGGCTGTCATCATCGGCACCAGGGAGGCATACAGGGTCAGTTCCACCTTGCTGCCGGCGGCCATTCCCAGGGCGTGCCCCAACAGGCCAAAGCCGGTGATGTCGGTAACCGCGTGCACCGCAAAGCCCTCCAGAGACTCGGCGGCGGCTCGGTTGAGCGCGGTCATGACGGCCACGGCCTGGGCCTCGGCTTCAGGTGAGGCAGTCCGCCCCTTCATGGCGGTGGCGATGATGCCGGTTCCCAGGGGCTTGGTGAGGATCAGGCGGTCCCCCACCCGGGCCCCGGCGTTGGTGAGAACCCGCTGGGGGTGAACCACCCCGGTCACCGACAGGCCGTACTTGAGTTCGGTGTCGTCGACGCTGTGCCCCCCCACCAAGAGGGCCCCGGCCTCGTGAACCTTGTCCAGGCCGCCGGCCAGGATGGCCTTCAAGGCCTCTTTGGGGACGGTCTTGCTGGGGTAGCAGACGATGTTGAGGGCGGTTAGGGGCCGGCCCCCCATGGCATAGACGTCACTGAGCGAGTTGGCCGCGGCGATCTGCCCGTAGGTGTAAGGGTCGTTGACGATGGGGGTGAAAAAATCCAGCGTCAGGATGAGGGCGATCTCGTCGGTCAGGCGGTACACCCCGGCATCGTCCGCGGTCTCTATACCCACCAGCAGATTGGCATCCGACCTGACGGGCAGGCCCTTCAAAATTTCCTCCAGGACCCCTGGAGCAAGTTTAGAGGCTCAACCCGAAGCCCGCACCTGCTCCATCAGGGGAGTCATGACCGTGTCAGGCATGCGCGTTTCCTTTCCATAGAGTATGGCGAAGGGCCACAGGCTTAACCCCCTGGGCCTCCCTAAAAGTAATCATGATGATCCTGTGGCGCCAGCCGACTTCTCGAGGTCCTGCATGAGCCGGTCCAGGTTGAGGCCGTACTTGGCTGCGGCCTCCGCCAAAGTATCGAACAGGGCGTGGCAGAGCAAACAGCCCTTGGCTTCCCCTTCATAGCTCCGGAACACCTCTTCAGTCTGGCGGTGCTGGCTCAGCACCTCCACCAGGGTCATATCGGGGGTGATGACGGTTTTTTCTTCAGACATCCCGGGGCCCCTCAGGTGAAGGTAATGACTTTGTCCGCCAGCTGCATGTGGGTGACAATGTCCAGCATGTTGGTGGTTTCCCCCACCTTTTTTTGCTCCAGAAGCTGAAAGTGGTTGAGGCAGGTGCCGCAGACCAGCACCATGACGCCGGCTTGCTGCAGCTCCTGCAGGTTCGCCAGGACATCTGAGCCCGCCACCGTCAGTTTCACCGCGGCATTGAGGAGCACCAGGCACCACAGCTCCCGCCCCATCTCCTTCAAGGTGCCTATAAAGCTGGCGATGAGCTTTCTGCCCAACTCGTCGTCACCCGTACCCAGGCGGTCGGTGCCCAGGAGCACCAGGATTTTGTGAGATGCGGTTTCTCCCCAGGTTTCTGCCGGCGGCTGGTCAGACCGTGTCTGCTCCCGGCTGCCGGTGACCGCCATGGCGCCTTCCCTGGCCACCGCGTCCACCCGGAAGCCGGCGCGCTCCAGGAAACGGCTGACGTTTTCCCGGGCCGCGTCGTTGTCCACCAGCACGGTAATCTGGGCCACCTCACCCTGGTCCACCAGTTCCTTGGTTTTAAGAACCGGGTGCGGGCAGGCGAGCCCCCGGCAATCAAGTTCCCGATTGGTCATGTATGTGCTCCTTCATCTCCGGCACTTCCAGGCCGGCATTCAATCGCTGCAGTTTAATCGGCCGTATTTAGCCTGCGGCTCCGGGCCCACAGGAAAATCTCAAGAAAAACTTTAGTGCCTGTCTGGAATTATAATGAGGAAGGCCGACGGCTTTCTTCTGGAAGAGCTACCGGGGGCAAGGCAGGCAGGGAAGCAAAGACCGATCCCAGGCCAGCCGCCGCGCCCCCCGGGCCCCCACGGATATGGAGAGCCTTGCCAAGACTCTCACCCGACCCGGACCTCAGGATTTGCGTCTGACAAGGGCGACGAGCGCCTGCACCTGGAATCACCTCCCTGGAATTTTACCGAAATTATATCTGACGTGCCTGTAAAATCAATAAGTTTGGGTTACAGGGAGCAGCCGGCCCCGGGAAAACCCTCCTCTAAACTCCGATTGACAGCGGCCCGAGCCTGGGGTAAATGCTAGTGACTTATAATATGGAACCGGTTCGGGGGTGGCGGCAGGCACCTTCGCCCCTGGCCCTCCCCTAAAGTTGCTAATTCACTTCAAGGAAGCAAGCTATGTTGGCCATCATCCTGTTGGTGCTGTGTATCTGGCTGTGGCCGGCCGGGCCGGCCGCCGATCAACTGCCGAATGCTCCCCCGGCTGCGGCCCCGGAGGCTGGAGCGGAGATGCGCTTCCCCTATTACAGCCTGCCCGGAAGCGTCAGTCTGTGCGGTGAGGAAGTGCCCTTAAAGGAGCGCGACGTCCGGGAGGCCCTGGACCGGGAGTTCATGCTGACGGTGTGGAGCCGGGCCCAGACCACGATGTGGATCAAGCGGGCGCACCGCTATTTTCCCGAACTGGAGCAGAAGCTCCAGGCCAAAGGCATGCCCACGGACTTGAAATACGTCACCCTGGCGGAAAGCGATTTGCGCAACCGGTCCCTTTCCCACGCCGGCGCGGTGGGGGCCTGGCAGTTCATGGGGCCCACCGCCCAGCGCTTCCATCTGCTGGTCACCCCGGCGGTGGATGAGCGCCAGGATTTCGGCTCCGCCACCGACGCCGCCCTCGATTACCTGAAGGGCCTCCGCCAGCAGCTGGGCAGCTGGGCCCTGGCCCTGGCCGCCTACAACTGCGGCGAAGGCCGGGTCCAGAAGGAAAAGGACCTCCAGCGGGTGGACAACTATTACCACCTGGCCCTCCCCGAGGAAACGGAGCGCTACGTCTATCGCATCATAGCCGCCAAAATCGTGGTGGAGTCCCCCCAGACCTACGGCTTTGACATCCCGGCGGACGGCCTGTACGAGCCCCTGGAGTACGACGAGGCCGAGGCCATCCTGACCCAGGAGATCATGGTCCGGAGCCTGGCTGCGGCCTGCGGCACGTACTACAAGTATTTCAAGGAGGAGCTCAACCCGTGGATCAAGGGGCCTTCGCTGCCGCCCGGGACGTATCGTTTCAAGCTCCCCAAGGGTACCGCCGGCCGCTTTGCCGAGGCCCAGCGCTTCGGGAAGTTCGAACCCAAAATCGAGACTCCGGCGCCGCCGGGCAAGCCCAAGCAGTAAACGGTGAAAGAGAAAACATGGCCAACCCTGAAAAAGAACCTGTCTCCCTGCTCCTCACTGCGGCCTGGGTCCTGCCCCTGACCCCCGGGGAAGAGGTCTTTGCCCCCGGCGCCGTGGCCATCCGGGAAAACCGGCTGGCCGCGGTGGGGCCCCTGGAGGAAATCACCGGGAGGTTTGCGGCCGAGCGCTGCCTCAACTACCCCCGGGGCCTCATCCTCCCCGGTCTCATCAACGCCCACACCCACGCCGCCATGTCCCTGTTCCGGGGCCTGGCCGACGACCTCCCCCTGGAGGAGTGGCTCAACTCCCACATCTTCCCGGCCGAGAAGCACCTGGATTATGACTTCGTGTACTGGGGCACGAGGCTGGCAGTAGCGGAGATGCTGCTCTCCGGCACCACCACCTTCTGCGACATGTATCTGTTCACCGATGCCGTGGCCCGGGCCGTGGCGGACACCGGCATCCGGGCGGTGGTGGGGGAGGTGCTCTATGACTTCCCTTCCCCCAATTACGGCCCCCCCGACAACGGCCTCAAATTCACCGAGGAGCTCTGCCGCACCTATGCGGGCCATCCCCGGGTGCGGGTGGCGGTGGAGCCCCACGCGGTGTACACCTGCTCGCCGGACCTGCTGCAAAAAAGCAAGGCCCTGGCGGATAAGCATCATACCCGCTGGATCATCCACCTGTCTGAGACCGCCCGGGAGGTGGCCGACTGCCTGGAGCACTACGGCGACTCTCCCGTGGGGCACCTGCACCGCCTGGGGCTCCTCACGGCCAACACCGTGGCCGATCATGCCGTGGCCCTGACCGACCGGGACATGGATCTCCTGGCGGGGTCGGGCGCCGGGGTGGTGCACTGCCCCGAGTCCAACATGAAGCTGGCCAGCGGCATGGCCCCGGTGGCGGATCTTTTGGCCCGGGGGGTGCCCGTGGGCCTGGGGACCGACGGCTGCGCCTCCAATAACAATCTCGACCTGCTCACCGAAATAGACACCGCCGCCAAGCTGGCCAAGGTGCGGGGGCTCGACCCCACCGCACTCCCGGCCAGACAGGCCCTGGCCCTGGCCACCCGGATGGGGGCGCGGGTGCTGGGATTGGAGGGAGAGGTGGGCATGCTGGCGCCGGGACTGAAGGCCGACCTGGTGGTCATCGACCTTGACCAGCCTCATCTCACGCCGCTTTACGACCCTTACTCCCACCTGGTGTACGCCGCCACCGGGGCCGACGTGCAGACCGTGGTGGTGGAGGGCAATATCCTGGTGGAGGATCGGCGGCTGCTGGCCTTTGACCTGGCGGAGACCCTGGCCCGGGCCCGGGAATTGGGGAGGAAAGTAAGGCAGACTTTTTAACTATTGTGTTGTTTTGCTCCGCAAAAGACATAATCGAAGCTTTGTGGGGGAGGGGGCTAAGGGTGGAACCCTTACCCCCTCCCCCACGCCCCCACCCCCAATCCTTTGAGTTTGTTAGAAATTTTGGCCCAAGCCTGGACATAGTCCTGGCTTGGGCCAAACAACTAATAGGGTTGGGAGGGGGGTGTGGGGGGAGGGCAGGGAGCCACTGCTCCCTGGCCCTCCCCCCTCTTAATGACTTTTTAAAAGAACAGCTTGAGGACCATCAGGACAATGGCGAGAAAGATTACCGCCACATAGACCTTCAGGGTACGGGGCCCCACCAGGTGCTTCTGCAGCAGGATCCCCACCTGGCCGCCCACCGTGATGGTAATCAGCAGGATGATCACCAGGAGCAGGTCGACGTTGCCCTTGAGGCTGTGGGTCAGGGTGGCGTACAGGGCCAGGATCACCAGCTCGAAGAGGTTGGTCCCCAGGGAGACGACGGTGGGGACGCCCAGCACGTAAATCATGGCCGGCATGCGGATGAAGGCGCCGCTCACCCCCAGAAAGCCGGTGAGGAGCCCCGAGGCCAGGCCCACCCCCAGGATCAGCCACAGCGAGATGGACTCCACCCCGGAGACCGGCAGCGACACCATGGGAGGCAGGTTGATGGTCTGGAGCTTGGAGCTGGCCATGACCGCCGCGCTCTCGGCAGGCATGCCCATGGTCTCCGTCCGGGTGCTGGCCATGGTCTCCCGGTAGACCATGAGGCCGATCCAGCCCAGGAGGAGCCCAAAAAGGATGGTCATGACGAGCTGCATGACGCCGACGCGGTGGCCCAGGATGGCAAAGTCCCCGGCGAATTTGAGGACCTGCACGAGCCGGGCGCCGATCTCCACCCCGATGACGCTCCCGGCAAAGAGGAGCAGGCCCAGTTTGTAGTCCACGTAGCCCAGGGCCCGCTGCCGGAGATTAGCCAGGGTGGAGGAGCCCAGCATATGGGCCACGTCGGTGCCGATGGCCACGTTGAAAGGAATATTCCCCACCAGGTTCAGGAAGGGGGTCAGCAAAAAGCCGCTGCCCACCCCGAAGGAACCGGACAAGAGACCCACCGCCAACCCCAGGATAATCAGGGCCGGCAGGCTCACGGCCAGGTCGCCGGCCGGGGAAATGGTGTAGAACCAGCCCAGGACAGGCTCGGCCGCCCTGAGGATCTCGGGGTGCAGGTACTTTATCCAGAAACTCGCGGTGGGGAGGGTGATCATGGAACGGCCTGTGCCTCTCTAAATACTGCCCCCTCCGAGTCTGATCCCGAAGGTTTTTTCAAGGGCCCTTAAAATTCCGGCCAAGAGCGCCGCGAGTACCACCGGGATCGCCAGCGCCATGACCACATAGAGCCATGGCGGGGCAAAAGGCTCCCCCGGAGGAGCTGCGCTTTGGGAAATGTTCGTCAGCCAGGAGAAGAAATTCATGGTGCCGCCTTTCGGGACCTGGTATTGCGATTACCTTGCCAACTTGAGCCGCCTTGCGGAGCATTCCGCTCCGGCGCGGTAACTTCCCGTAACTTCTTTCCATTCATGGTAGGCCGGCATTTTCCCGGCGTCAAGGTAATTATCCCGTCTCCCCGGGAACGCGCCGGCGCTTTTTACACCCTGTAAAAAAACCTGACACAGCATTTCATAGACATCCTTGCCGGGCCGAGCCTCACCAAAAATTTCCTCAACCATTCCTTGGAGATATCTTCACAAGTCCCGTTGCCCCCGTTGGCATGCAGCTTGAATAGTGACTGCCACAGACTTTTTTGGCAGCAAGCAGTTATTAACCCAAAACTTACCCTTGAGCCATGTTCAAGGAATGGACCTTATGGAGGTGAGATTGGTCATGCAGAAAGGACGACAGTTTTTTTACCTGTTGCGGATGGCCGCTGAGGCCCACGCCCGGTGGGAGATCGAGACATCCACCGAGATCCTGCGAAGCCGCAAAAAGCTGTTGATCTTGCTGGCTCTGGCCCTGCCGGCCCTGGGATTCGTCGGCTACACTTTTGCCGCGGGGGCGGACTTGATAGGGGGTAAGGAGGCCTATGCGCCCTCCTTTTATTCCAACTTCATCTTTTTAGTCTCTATTTTTATCGGCCTGGCTGCCGGTTTGATCACCGGCTGCATCGGCGCCGGCGGCGGCTTCGTCATTACCCCGGCCCTGATGAGCGCCGGCGTCAAAGGCATCCTGGCGGTAGGCACCGATCTCTTCCACATTTTCGCCAAGGCCATCATGGGGACCGCGGTCCATCGAAAGCTTGGCAACGTCTCGGTAAAACTCGCCATCACCTTCCTGGTGGGCTCTACCGTGGGTGTCGTGGTCGGCGGCACCATCAACCGGGCCATTTATGATTACAACCCGGTCATGAGCGATCTGTTCATCAGCCTGGTGTATGTCTTCCTTCTAGGCTTTCTGGGCATTTACGCCATGACCGACTTTATCCGGCTCAGCCGAGCCGGCCGGCAGACCAAAATTGTGGCTCCCTCAGGCCCGTCTGCCGCTCCCGCAGCCACAGCCGGCGTTACCGGCATCGCCCAGAAACTGCAATCCGTCCAGATCCCCCCCATGATCACCTTTGACGAGGACCTGGTGCCGGGCGGCAACAAGATTGCCGGCCTGTTCGTGGTCATTTGCGGTTTCATCGTGGGGATGACCGCGGCCATCATGGGCGTGGGCGGCGGCTTTTTGACCTTCCCCATGTTCGTGTATCTCCTGGGCGTGTCCTCCTTCACCACCGTGGGCACCGACATCCTGCAGATCATTATTACCGCCGGTTTTGGCGCCATTTCCCAATATGCCATTTATGGGTTCATCTTTTACACCCTGGCCATGGGCATGCTCCTGGGCTCCCTGCTGGGGATCCAGGTGGGCGCCCTCACCACCAAGGTGGTCAAGGGCATTTACATCCGGGGGTTTTACGCCATTACCATTCTGGCGGGCTTTATCAACCGCATCTTCGCCCTCCCCAAAAAGCTCAATCAGATGGAATACATCAGCATTTCCAAGACCCTGGCTAACTGGATCGATTTTATCGGCATGATCATCTTCTTTTTGATCGTGGCCATTTTCGGGATTTGGGTGTTTGCCATGTTCTTCAAGAACATCAACGTCTTGAGGGGGAAAGAAGCCCCCTCTGCAGCGGTTGGCGGAGGAGGTCATTAAGCTATGAATACGAAAAAACTTCTTCTGGGCATCTTTCTCCTGTTATCGTTTGCGGTGGTCCTGGTGATCATCTTTATGCCGATCTTTGGCAACGGCAGAAACGGCTTACAGTTTTCGGATGATTTCTTCAACTCCCTGGCCAAGGGCTCCAGCAACTTTATGGAGAACATGCGGGACGAGGTGGCCAAGCCCATGGTGGGCACTTCCTTTGCGGTAGACATCAGCCTGGATAACCCCGAACAGGCCAAAAAAGCCGAGGCTCTGTTTACTTCGGCCGGGGCCCAGGTTGAAGCGGCTGGGCAGAAGTTAAAGATCAGCGGCGATCTCGGCAAGGTTCTCTTAAAGGCGGTTGAGGATGCCGAGGCGGCCTTCAATAATCAGGGAGATAAACTCCAGGCGGCTTACAACTTCAGCGCCAGGGACGCCATGAAAACCTGGTGGGTCTCCCTTGGCAAAGTGGCCGGGGCCCTGACCAAGCAAAAAGCCTTCAAGCCCGCCAGGGCCATCAGCGAAATCCAGGAACGGGCCCTGGAACCGGGCTATAACTTCTACGGCATCAACCCGACCAGAGTTAAGGATAAAGCCGCCTTGCTCACCTTCATGCTGGTGTTCTACGTAGTCTATACCCTGTGGTATGGCTATGGCATTTACATGGTCTGTGAAGGCCTCGGCCTGGGCATGGTCAAGGGGGCCAAGCAAGAGGTCTAGCAGGTCCCGGCTTGGCCGGTTAAGTGATGGGGGGGGCCAGGCACCTGGGAGTGAAATGGGCAGGCTGGCCCTCCCCCGGTTTTTCGGAACACGGCAGCACCTGCCGGCCTTACCCGGGCAGCCTCTATCCTGACATAATAAGGAGAATCCCCGTGTCCTTCTGGCGGCGCCTTTTCACCAAAGACCGGGACCCGGCTGCCAGGCGGCTGAGCCTCAAGGAGCAGTACCAAAGAAAGGTGCAGCTGTACGCCGAGATCCTGACGGCCAGCAACACCGCCCTGGAATTCATGGCCGAGATGCAGGCCCGCCTGCACGAACCACAATATTTCAGTCCCGCCTATGTCCAGCTGAATTGCGCCATTGTCCTTGATTACGCCCGCCAGGTTATGGGCCTGCTGAAGGATTTTACCGGCGAGGACAATCACGCCGCGGCCGCGGGCCTTTGACCGGGTAGCTGCTCAGATCAACACCGGGATTGCCCGTACGCTCGAGGCTGGTGCCGTCAGCCCGGACCTTCCCTTTGAGGGCCAAACCCTGGCCGGCGCGGCTTTGCTGGCCAGCGGCATCATCTGCCCGGCCAAAGAGGCGGAAGCCGCCGACGCCCTGAGCATTAAGGCGGTGTGGGGCTGGTGGCCGGCCGTCCAGAACGGCACGGTGCGGGCCAGGCGGTACCTGGTGGTCGGGGGCCGGGTGTCCGAGTCCACCCCTCCCGAACCGGACCCCCAGGAGCAGTGGCTGACCTACCATCCGGGGCAGGGCTTCGTCATGGCGCCCCTGCCCCAGCCCTTGCAGGAGCAGTCCTGCCTGGAGGCGGGGGAAGCCCAGGCCGTCGCCGATTATTACCGCCTCCTGGCCGCGCCTTACCCCGGGCTCCGGGAGGTGGAGTGGGGGCTGGGCCCCGACCGGGAGGTGATCATCCTGCAGAGCCTCCCCCATCAGCCGCCCGCTTTCCAGGAAGCCGCCGGCAGCACCCCCCCCGACCACCCGCTGCTGTTCTCCCAGGGGCTGACCATTTACCCCGGCCGGGCCTCGGGACCTGCGGTGCGCCTCGACGTGGACCATTTCCCGGACAACCCGGACATCCCTGCGGGGGCAGTGCTCTTCGCCAACAAACCCTCCCTGGCCTTAGCACCGCTCCTCCCGCAAATTTCGGCCCTGGTGGTGGAAACGGGCGAGCCCCACAGCCATCTGGCCTTCCTGGTGCGGGAACGGCGCCTGCCGGCCATCTTCGCCCTGGGCGCCGACACCTCCCGGGTCCCCGAGGGCGCGGTGGTTTCGGTGGACGCCGGGCGTCTCATGGTGTCGGCCGGCCCGCTCGCCACCCCGGCACCGACCGGGCCGGCTGCAGTCCCAAATCAGCCGGTGGCGGCAACATTGCTGGCGCGCCTTGCCCCCCAGCTGTTTTCCCTGAACCTGACGCCCAAAGGAAGGCCGCCGGCCCCCGAGGCCTGCCAGAGCATCCTCGACCTTCTCGCCTATGGGGCGGCCGTCCGCCGCCAGGAGATGTTCTGCTTCACCCTGAGAAACGCCATCCACAAAAAAGAGGCGGTCAGCCTGGTCACGGGGCGCCTCATCCCCATTCTCGTGGTGGATGCGGGGGGCGGCTTGTCGGCCGCAGGCTCCCCGGTGACTTTCGAGGCGGTGAGTTCCATCCCTTTCCGGTCATTCCTGGACGGCATGATGTCCATCCCCTGGCCCAAGGCCCGCCCCCTGGACGTCAGGGGGTTCATCTCGGTGATAGGGACGACATCCTCCACCCCCCAGGCCGAAGACTCGCTCAGGCGGGTCAGCTTTGCCCTGCTATCCCGGGAGTACATGAATTTCAGCCTCTGCCTGGGGTACCACTCCTCCACCATCGAGTCCTACCTGGGCAACAACCTGGACAGCAACTTCATCCGCTTTCATTACGAGGGCGGCGCCGCCTCCATCGACCGCCGCCTGCGCCGGCTCCAGCTCATCGGCGAGATCCTGGTGCAGCTGGGGTTTATGGTGACGGTCACCGGCGACCTCCTGGACGGCATCCTGGCCGGCGAACCGGAGCCCCGGCTCATCAAAAAACTGGAAATCCTGGGGCGCCTGGAGGTCTACACCAAGCAGATGGACATGGTGATGTCGGACGACGCCGCGGTGGCCAGCTACGTGAGCGGCTTCCTGGAAAAGCATTGTGATTCCCCCCAAATAACCGCGTAACCGTCACCCCGGGTCTGGCTTGACAGTACCGGCGGCCACCCTTACAATGGCGGGCAGGTTCACACTCCCGGTAAAGAGGCCCTCATGAAAGTCAAGGTCCTGCTGGTGGACGATGAAAAGCAGTTCGTGGAGACCTTGGCCATGCGCATGGAGGTCCGGGACTTTGACGTGGCCACGGCGTTCAGCGGCGAAGAGGCGCTGGCCTATCTCAAGGACCATGACGTGGACGTGGCGGTCCTGGACATGTTCATGCCGGGCTTGAGCGGCATGGACACCCTGCGGGAGCTCAAGAAAATCCGCCCCCACACCGAGGTCATCCTCCTCACCGGCCATGCCACCGTGGAAGCCGCGGTGGAGGGGATGCGGCTGGGGGCCTTCGATTACCTGGTCAAGCCCACCGAAATCGACCAGCTGGTGGACAAGATCAACCGGGCCCACCGGCGCAAATTGCGGCGCCTGGAGGAGGAAGTCCAGCGCAAGACCGTGGCCCTGGAACGGTCCCAGCAGGACCTGGCCAAATCCGAAAAGCTTTACAAGTCCCTGGTGGAATCAGCCGAGGACGCCATCTTCAATGTGGACGCCCGGGGCGAAATTATTTCCATCAACCGCTACGGGGCCAAGATCCTGGGGTACACCAAGCAGGGCATTGTCGGCAAAACCATCAGTGAGGTATTCCCGAGCCACACCGGCAAGGAAATCACCCACCTGGTCACTGAAGTCTTCGAGTCCAGGACCGGGCACCGGGCCAATTTCTTGGTCACGGTGGGCGGCAAGGAGTATTTCTTTCACATCAACGTGACGCCCATCCGGGAGGATGGCAAGGTAGCCAGCGTTTTGATCCTCGCCCACGACATCACCAGCCAGAAGCAGATGGAGGACCAGATGTTTCACACGGAGAAACTGGCCTCCCTGGGACAACTGGCCGCCGGGGATAGCCCATGAGATCAACAACCCCCTGGCCATCATCCTGGGCTTCTCGGAAATTCTCGCCGAGAGGGCGGCCGAGGACTCCGAAGAGTACAAAATCATCAAGACCATCGAGCGCCAGGGGTTGAACTGCAAAAAAATCGTCGAAAACCTCATGACCTTTGCCCGGGCCCCGGAAAAGGCTCAGCACGACACCGACATCAACCGGTGCGTGGAGACTTTGCTGGGGGTGGTCAAGGGCGCCACCCTGACCAAAAAGGTGAAAATGCAGCTGGCCCTGACCGAGGGGCTCCCCCGGGTGAAGGGGGACGCCGACCAGCTGCAGCAGGTTTTCCTGAACCTCATCAACAACGCCGTCCTGGCCATGCCCCAGGGCGGCCTGCTCACCATCACCACCCGCCTGAACGCCAGGAAGGACCGGGTGCAGATCAAGTTTGCCGACACCGGCGTGGGGATAAAAAAGGACAACCTGGCCAAGATCTTCGACCCGTTTTTCACCACCCGCAAGGTGGGCGAGGGCACTGGCCTGGGCCTGTCCGTCAGTTACGCCATCATCCACAAGTTCGGGGGCACCATCACCTGCGAGAGCAAGATCAAAGATGCGGCCCAGAACCAGGAGTCCGGCACCACCTTCACCATCTCGCTACCCATCGCCGCCGCGGAAACGGCGGAGGCCCAGGCGGCCGAGGACACTCATGTCGGGGCAGATTCTCCTAGTTGACGACGAACCGGATATGGTGATGCTGCTGACCATGCTCATCACCGACAAGACTTCCCACGGCGTGGTGTCCACCACCGACCCCTTCGAGGTGGAGGGCCTCCTGTCCACCCGGGAGTTCAACCTGGTCATTACCGGGCTCAAGATGCCCCTCATGGACGGCATCGAGGTCATGGAGATCGTCAAACGGCACGACCCGGACATCCCGGTCATCGTGGTCACGGCCTTCGGCACCATAGAGGCGGCGGAGGAGGCGGTGCACCAGGGGGCTTACGATTTCATCACTAAGCCTTTCCGCAAGGAGCAGATCCTGGTGGCCGTCGACCGGGCCCTGGAGTGGCAGCGGGTCATCAAGGAGAACCGCAAACTGAAAAGCCGGGTGGACCAACCTGGATCATAAAGGCATATCTTCCCGAGGAGCGTTAGCATGGCGGCAACCATTGTCATTGTGGACGACGAGCCCGACATCCTGGACTTGCTGAAGCTTATTCTCACCGATAAAACCGGGCACAAGGTCCTCACCACCACCAACCCCCACCAGGCCCTGGAGTGGTGCAAAACCCAGAACGCCGACCTGTTGATCAGCGATTTGCGCATGCCCGAGATGGAAGGCATCGAGCTTTTAAAACTGGTTCAGCAGTACGACCCCACCCTCCCCTTCGTTCTCATTACCGCGTTCGGCACCATCGAGTCCGCGGTGGAGTCAATGCGGCACAAGGCCTTTGATTACATTGCCAAGCCCTTCCGGAAAGAGCAGATCCTGGTGACGGTGGACAAGGCCCTCAAGTGGCGCCAGGCCCAGCTCGGCGGCTGATTTTAAGCCTTCCATAATGCGGGTATCCCATTGAGTATTTTTAATTTCTTCAAGCGCAAAAAGGCCGCCGGCGATGACGTGGCGGAGGACCTTTTCAAGACCAAATACCAGAGTTTCAAAAAACTCCTGGACGCCAACAACGATGCCCTGGAGACCATGTCGCGCCTCGAGACCGTCTCGGATGGCGAATTTGTCTTCGACATGCAGTACATCCGCTCCAAAAGCGAGGCCATGCTGGCCAAGTGCAAGGAAGTCGTCGAAGAGCTGAATATCCTGGGTGACAACCGCTATGCCGACCTGATTCCCGTTTACGAGAACATCAAGGCGAACATCGAGCACGAGGTGGCGGCGAGGTCGGTCCAGCTCAAGGAGGCCTGGTCGTTGCCCTTAGGCGAGGTGGACCGGCGCTTCCTCCTGGAGGTGGGGGGAAAAAACGCCAACCTGGGGGAGGTCAAAAACCGCCTGCACCTCCCCACCCCGGACGGCTTCGTCCTCACCGCCGAGGCCTACCGCCAGGTACTGGCCGAGAATCACTTCACCCGGAGCTTGTCCGACTTTTTCCAGGAGGTGGACCCGGCCAATCTCGAGGAACTGGCCGAGAAAAGCCGCCTCATACGTGAGCAGCTGCTCAAAGCCGCCATCCCCGCCCGCCTCGTGGAAGAGGTGCACCAGCACTACGAGCGCCTCACCGGAACCCTGGGGTATCCGCCCCGCCTGGCCCTGCGCAGCAGCGGCCTCTACGAGGACCAGCAGTTTTCCTTCGCCGGGCAGTTTCTCACCAAGCTGAATGTGCCCATAAAGGAGTTTTTCCCAGGGTACCTGGAGATCCTCGCCAGCCAGTTCTCCCCCGCCGCCCTGGTGTATCTCGCCCAGAAAGGCCTGGCCCACCGGGAGCTGGCCATGAGCGTGGGCTGCCTGGCCATGGTGCCGGCCCGCACCGCGGGGGTCATGTTCACCGAGGACCCCCTGAGCAGCCAGGACGGCAGGATCGTCATCGACGCCGCCTGGGGGCTGGGCCCCACCGTGGTGGAGGGCACCCTGGTCCCGGACCGCTTCGTCCTGATGAAAGGGCCGGAACTCACCATTAGCGAGGAGCACGTCAGCCCCAAGACCTTCCGCCTCACCGCCGCCGCTGACGGTGCGGGCCTGGCCAGGGAGGCGGTCCCGGAGGCGGAGAACCGCCAGCCGGCCCTGACCCGGGAGGAAATATTGTTGTTGGGGCGCTACGGGCTGCAGCTGGAAGAGTACTTCGGCGAGCCCCAGGACGTGGAGTTCACGGTGGACGGCCAGGGCCAGGTCCTGGTCCTGCAATCCCGGCCCCTGACGGTGTCCCGGCCCCAGGCCGACGAGACCGCCCCGGCCCGGGCCAGGAATAACCCGGTGCTCATTGACCACGGCACCGTGGCCTGCTTCGGGGTGGCGGCCGGACCCGCCTTCGTCATCCAGAGCGACGACGACCTGGTCCGGTTTCCCGAGGGCGCGGTGCTGGTGGCCCGGCACACCTCGGCCCGCTACGGCATGGTCTTCCACAAGGCCAGCGCCATGGTGGTGGACATCGGCAGCGCCACCTCGCATTTAGCCATCCTGGCCCGGGAGTTCAAGGTCCCCGCCATTGTGGATACCGGAGAGGCCACCCAGGTCATCGAGACCGGCCAGGAAATCACCGTGGACGCCGACCACCTGCTGGTTTACCAGGGCCGCGTCGAGGAATTGCTGAAGTCCAAGGCCGCCAAGCCCCACCTGCTCACCGAGATGCCCCTGTATCTCACCCTGCGCCGGGTGCTGCGCTGGATCACCCCCCTGCACCTCACCGACCCCAAACTGAGCGACTTCAAGCCCGACACCTGTAAGACCCTCCACGACATCATCCGGTTCGCGCACCAGATGGGGATCGCCGAGATGTTCGAACTGGGGGAGAAGGCCAGGCACGAAGAAGCCTACATGGTGCGGCTTAAAACCACCATCCCCCTGAACCTCTACCTCATCGACCTGGGCGGGGGCATCGAGGCCCACCGCCGGGCCCCCTTTGTCGCCCCCGAGGCCATCACCTCGGTGCCCATGAAGGCCCTGTGGAAGGGCATCGTCCACCCCGACGTCTCCTGGGCGGGGCCCGTCACCATGGACGCCAAGGGGCTCTACTCGGTGTTCACCCGCTCCCTGGCGGCGCCGGCCCCCCAGGATTCGGGCTTCTGGATCCGCACCCTGGCCATTATCTCAAGGAATTACCTGAACTTCAGCTCCCGGCTGGGCTACCACTTCGCCACCATCGACGCCTTTATGGGCGAGGCCAGAAACGACAATTACATCAGCTTCCGTTTTAAGGGTGGGGCTGCGGACGAACACCGCCGGGTGCTCAGGGCCCGCTTCCTGGGAAAGGTTCTGGAAAAGCTTGACTTTGAAGTGGAGCTTACCGGGGATCTGGTGGTAGCCAGGCTCTGGAAATACCCCGAGCATCTCATGGAAGAGAAACTGGATCTGCTGGGGCGGCTCCTGGCCTGCTCCCGCCAGAAGGACATGGTCATGGCCGAGGAGAGGCTGGTGGATTGGTACACCCAGGCCTTCCTGGAAGGGAACTACCGCTTTATCGGCGAGCCGCTGTAACCGGGCAATGACGGCAGGTTTTTTTGGGGGCGGGACCCGGCCTGCCGCCGGCCCTGCCCTCCCTTCTAACTCACTCCGCTCCCCTCATCAGGACCACCCGGCATGCCGCCTTGCGTCCCTCCGGCTGGAGAGATGGGGCGAGGTTCTGCAAGAGGGACCGGGCCGAACGCCCCGCCCCCTCTTCAATTCCGTATTCTACTTTACTATTATCGGCTTTTTGGCGTCTTCCAGGATCTTCCTGGCGGTATCGGGATCCCCCGCCTCGGCGAAGGCCGCGGCCATGGACAGGGCCTCCATTCTCTTGGAAGCCGCCCGCATGGTGTTGGTCAGGAGTTCCAGGTCAACGGGTTTGCGCATATAGGCAAACGCGCCCAGGCGCTCGGCCTCTGCCTTGTCCTTGTCGGAGCCGTGGGCCGTGAGCATGATGACCTGAATGCGGGGATAGGCTTTGCGCACCCGCCGCAGCACTTCCATGCCGTCGATGCCCGGCATCTTGATGTCCAGGACCATGATGTCCGGCTGCTCTTGCTCAATCCTTTTTAAGGCGGCCTCGCCGGTGAAGGCGGTAGAAGGCTCGATGCCCCGCATCTCGAGGCGTTCCCCCAAAGTCTTGACGAATTCCTCTTCGTCATCCACCAAAAGGACCTTGAATTGATTCATCTCGGTTCTCCTTATGATCTCACGGTCCGGGCTTTTTGTCCCTGAGCGCTTCCCTTGTCCATTATTTCACATACTTCCGGCAATTTATCAAGGGAAAGTTTCGGGATTTGCCTGAAAAAACCGGGGCAGGATTCCTCCCGGCCCGGGTGTTTTTTCAGGCCAGGTGCGGTGCGGCCGGGATGGTCATGATGACCCCTTCTTTGTACGGCGCCGCGGACATGGCTAATCTGGCCTGCAGCATCTCCAGGACCTCTTTCAGGCCGCCATGTAATTCTGCTTCCAACCCGGCCCAGGCCGGCTTCCTGGGGCCCTCGGTCTCAAGGAGGATGATGATCTTCTGGGGGCCGCTCTCGGCGTGCAGGATAATCTTGGCCTCGGGTTCCAGGACCTGGGCCAGGTGTTCAACGGCGGTGGCCAGAACCAGCTGGAGCCGGAAGGGGTCGCTCGTCAGCGACAGATCCTGGTCGGACGCCTCCGCCCTAAGCTCGATGCCCTGGCGTTTGGCCAGGCGCCGCATGAGCAGGACCACCTGTTCCAAGAGATCGGCGACCTTGACCTCGGCCAGGGGCTCGTCCATGCTGTGGGCGAACTGGTTGAGCCGGGTGGTGATGTCCACGCTCCGGTGCACCTGATCGTTGATGTTCCCCAACACCCTCTGGAACTTGTCCTTGTGAGGAAAAGCCGCATCCTGAGACAGGGTGATGAGATCCGAGAGCAGGCCCGCGGACTCGAGAATTATGGCCAGGGTGTTCTTGATCTCGTGGGTCATGCTGGCAGTTATCTTGCCCAAAAAGGCCATCTCCAGGTCCCGCAAAGGTTAGGCTCCTTTCTGCGACTGGGTTTTTTCGGTGCTTTCCATGGCATTGGCCATGATCTGCATCAGTTCCTCGATCTGGATGGGCTTCATCAAACAGTCGTACGCCCCCTCCCGGACCTCCTGCACCCCGTCCACGGAACCGCGGCCGGTGAGGAGGATGACTTTGATCTGGGGGTGGTCCTGCTTGATGCGCTTCAGCACTTCAGTGCCGCTCATGCCGGGCATCAGCATGTCCAATAGCACCAGGTCCGGGGGAGACTGGTCAATTTTTGCCAGGGCATCCTCGCCGGAGGTGGCGGTCTGGGCCTCAAAACCGCGCAGGTTCAGGCGTTCCGCCAGGGCCGAGACAAATTCGACTTCGTCGTCCACCAGGAGCACCCGCATTTTATCCATATCAATCCCCTGCCTGGGCCGAAGCCCGCTTGGGCAGAAACACGGTGAAGGTGGTGCCTTCGCCCAAATGGCTCCTTACCTTGATATCTCCGCCCAGTTTCTTCACTATACCGTATGTGATGGAAAGGCCCAACCCCGTGCCGTACCCTTTTTTGGTGGTAAAGAAGGGCTCGAAGAGATGGGTCATGGTTTCCTGGGTCATGCCCTGGCCGTTGTCCTGAATGGCGACGCCCACGGTGTCCGCATCCACCTCGAAGCTGGTAATGGCGACCTTGCCGCCGGTCTGCAGGGCCTCAAGGGCGTTATTCAAAATATTCAGGAAGACCTGCTGCAGCTGTCCACGGTCCGAGGCGATTCTGGGGAGGTCCGGGGCGAGGCTCAGTTGCAGCTCCACATTGCGGTGCAAGGCTTCTTTATCCAGAAACCCCATCACCTCCTCGATGATCTCGTTGACATTGAGCATCTGGAAAGACACGTCCATGCGCCGGGCAAAACCCAGGAGCCGCTGGGTAATGGTGCGGCAGCGGTCCACCGACTGGATGATGGACCCGGTCAAGGGCAGGAATTTGTCTTTCAAGGGAAAATCAGGCGTGAACTCCGACAGGTCCTTGATCAGGCCGGCCTTTTCATTGATGATGGCCAGGGGGTTGTTGACCTCGTGGGCCACCCCCGCGGCCAACCGGCCGATGGAGGCGAGTTTGCTGGACTCCTGCATCTCCCGGTAGGCCGCCTCCCGGCGCTGGTCGGATTCCTCCAGGCGCCTCACCAGCTTATCCACCAGCTTGAAAATAACCAGGAAAATGACCACCACCCCGACGGCGAAAACGAAGAAGGCCTCGGTCTTCAGGGTGAACCAGGCCTGCATCATCTGGCTGCGGGGTCTCACCAACATCAGGATGTAGGGCAGGGTGTCGAAATAGACATAGGTGAGCATGACATCCCGGCCCTTGGGGTCCGTCATCTCCAGGACGTTGGGCTCGAGGCTGGGCGGCGGCAGCGACATGGGCAAGGTTTCCAGGACCTGCCCGTAAAACTTGGAGGGGGTCTGCAAGACGCCGTTTTTGTTCAGGAGGAAGGCATCGCTGGTCGAGTCCAGGCGCATGGAGGCGATGAATTCCGTAAAGCGGTTGGTGTCAATGGTGGCCCTGAGTACCGATCCCGGGCAATCGCCGACGGTACTGCGCTCCACCGCCATGACGATATGAGGAAGCTTGCGGAACCCCAGGAAGACGTCGCTGATATAGGATCCCCGCACCCGCGTCTCTTTGTACCAATCCTGTTCCGCATAATTTTTGCCCTGGAGCTTGTAGGGGCCGTCATAGCTTACCTGCACCCCGTTGGCATCCAGAAACCCCAGGTCCACCACGCCGCTGAATTCCTTCTTCATGACGGTGAAAATGCGGCTGAGATTCTTTTCATCCGACAGTTCGGCGCAGGTGTAGGAGGAGGCAATGAAGCTGATGGCGGACAACCGCTCCGCCAGAAATACTTCAAAAGAATGCCTGGTCTTGTTCACCAGGATCTTCATGGGCTGGACGATCTCGTCCTGCATGGTGCGGCGGTACAGGTAGTGGTTGATGAGGCCCATGAGAAACAGCGGCACGATGGTGACCAGGAGCATCAGGATGATGATGTTCCGGCGCAGGACCTTGTAGCGCGCCGGCGACCCCACCTCATCGGGGAGCTCCCTTAGGCCGTGGAAAAGGCCTGACAGTGTTTTTCCGAGCCAGTTACTCATAGGCCGCCTTGACTCCCATTTCGCCACCTGGATTCCCGGCCGCTATTCCAGCCCCTGGGAAAGGACGCGGCCAGGGGGAGGTTTTCAGGCACCGGCCCCAGACCGCCCGCCGCCAGGAAGGTGCCTGTAAAGAGCCAACTTATTGATATTTTAACAAAATATCACACAGCAGGGTCCCATTATATAGCATAACTCCGCAGGGTGTCAATGAAATCGCCGCCGCGGGCCATTTTCGCCGGAGTTTGTCGCCCCCGCAAAAAAAGGCAGAACCTCACGGCCCTGCCTTGATATTGCCGCCATTTTTTAAATATTGCCGCGTCAGCTTCTCCGGCGCCGGGGCGACTCAGATGACGCATAATATCCCGTGACCCCGTAAAATGATCCACCACTCTAACTTGATTGAGGCACGGATCAATTTCTCAAGGGCAAGCCACGGATGCACAAATTCCCATCATGTCTAAGGCCATAAATTCCTAACATTACCCAGTCTTGAATATAAGTTCCCCAAGTCTTAACTTGATTGAGGTACGTCTTAAGGATGAACCAGGCTCCTTTATCCGGCTAGGCAGATTAAACGGCAAAAGGCCGCCTGGATAGCGTAGCTGCGGCCCACCCGATGAAAAGCCTTAATGTTTGACAAAATTTGCTGCAGAGGAAGACCGGTGCCAGAGCGTGAGTCGATGCCGGGATTTGAACTGGTCAAAGATCTTGCTGACCTTGATCGCCGGCTGGCCGAAAAAGTGGCAGAAGCCCGCCGGGCCGCTGACCAGAAGATCAAGGACGCCGAAGCCGAGGCTGAGCGTCTCCTGGCCGAGGCTGAGGCTCAGATCCGCCGGTTGGCAGAAGAAGCCCGACAGCAGCGCGCCGAGGAAAATGCCAGGGTGGCCGAGGCGGCTCGCACCAGGGCCGAGGAAGAGAAAGAAGGCCTCCGTTCCCAGGCTCTGCCGAACCTCCCGCGCGCCGTGAAATTCATTCTCTCCAGGGTCCTGCCGTGATCGCCCGGATGGAAAAGCTCTATATCGTGGGCGCCAAGAAATGGGCCCCGACCGTTTTATTCAAGCTGCAGCAGGCCGGGGTCGTGCAGATTGACGCGCTTCCCCAGGACCAGCTTCAGGCCTATCGCCTTGCCGCCGATGAGGAAAGCCGGCTCAGGCAATGGGAGCAGGCGGCCATCGCGGCGGACCACGCCTCGGGTCTTATGGGGTTGGAGGTCGATGCCGCCGTGGAGACCTTCCAGGGCGGCCCGGAAGAGGCTCTGGCCTGGGCATCGTCCTTTGAGCAGCGAGCCGCCGCTTTGGTGGAAAAGCGGGAGCAACTCAAAGACGAACTCCAGTTGATTGACCAGTATAAAGAGGTGGTGGTGCACCTGGCCGAGTCCCTGCATGACCTGGATAACAGCCCCCGGCTGGCGGTCATGCCATTTCTGGTGGAGAGGCAGGAAGATCTGGCCAGGTCCGCAGCAGAACTCACCACGGCACTCGCTGACCGCTATCTCCTCGTGGCCGCGCCGACAGGCCGACTCGTCGCCGCGGTCATTATCACCCTGAAGCGTGAAGCTGAGGTGGCCAGGGGTATTCTCGCCCATGAAGGTTGGCGGGAGCTGCCCCGCGTGGGTGAGTACGCCCGGATGGATTTAACGGGCATGGCGGCGCGGCTGACGGCAAGATCAGAGTCCGTCCCCCGGGAACTGACCGCGCTCTCAGAAGAAATGGACCGCTTGCGCCATGAAGCCGGCCCACCGTTGCAGAGCTTGAGGCTCCGGGCCGCCGACGAAGTCAGCCGCCTGCATGCCCTCAGGGCCATGGGCTCCGGGCGTTATGGCTTTGCGCTGTGCGGCTGGGTGCCGGCCAGCCTCAAACCCCGGGTTACGGAGGTTCTGGATCATCTCGACGACCAGGTACTCTACACCTTTGAACCCGCCCAGGAACATCATGAACCGGAACGGATCCCGGTCCTGCTGGAAAATCCCGCCTGGGTCAGGCCCTTCGAGGCCCTGATCTCCTTTCTGAGTACGCCCGCGCTACGACAGCTGGGATCCAACCTGGATCACCGCCACCTTGTTTCCGTTCTGGGTGGGCATGGTCATAGGGGACATCGGCTACGGCCTGGTTTTGGCCGGACTTGCCTGGTACTTACATTCCCTGGTGAGGAGGAACCGGCCTCTCCGGCTGGAATTTTTCAAAATACGCCTCGCCCCGGACCGCGTGGCGCAGGTGCTGCGCATCATGACACCCATCGTCGTCTGGACGGTTCTGTGGGGCCTGGTTTACGGGGAATGCTTCGGCAACCTGTTCCAGCGGCTGGGCATCTTCGGAACAGAGTCCCAGCCGGGATTGATCCCCACCCTGATCCCCCGGACCGAAACGGCCGCCACGGCTACCATGCTGATCCTGGTATCCATCGGTTTCGGGGTCTTCCAGGTGCTGTACGGGTTCTTCCTCAAGGTTCGGCTGAGCCGCCGTCATGGCGACCGGCGCCATTTCTGGGAAGGAAGCGGCTACTTGGGCGGCGTCGCGGCCCTGGTCCTGTTCAGCTACGGTTTCATGAGCGGGGCCTACCCTCTGTGGCTCCTCATCCTGACCCTGGGAGGCTTCGGGCTCTTTGTGGTTGGCATGGTGCGGGCCCAAATGCCCCTCATGATCGCCGAACTCCCCACCCAAGGCGGCCATATCCTAAGCTTCATCCGGCTCTACGCGGTGGGATTGGCTTCGGCCATCCTCGCCAACCTGGCCACCGACCTGGGGTTTACCCTGTATCATCAATGGGGGGCGGCGGGGATTGTGGCAGGAGTCCTGATCGGTTTATCGGTGGGCCTTCTGATGCACGCCTTTCTCCTGGTGCTACTGACCATGGGTCATGTCCTCCAGCCGATTCGTCTCATCTGGGTTGAATTCTTCACCAAATTTGATTTCTATACCTTGGCCGGCAAACCATACCGGCCCTTCAAGATGCATGGCGGCGATCACCAGATACCGGTCCTGGCCAGTGAGCCTAAGGCTGCTCTGTCCAAAGCGAAGAATTAAGGAGGAGAGATGATGAAACGCAAAATTCTGTTGATCCTGGGGTTCCTGCTGGCGTGCGCGGCGCTGACCGCTCCTCAGGCCTGGGCCGCCGACGGCACGGGCAGCACCTTGAACCAGGGATTGATCGCCATCGGCATGGGGCTGGCGGTGGGCTTGGGCGCCCTGGGAACCGGCTGGGCGCAGTCCCGAATCGGTCCGGCAGGTCTCGGCATCGTTGCGGAAAAGCCTGAAACGCTGGGTGTGGCCCTGATCTTCTTATTGCTGCCGGAGACCCTGGTGATCTTTGGGTTGGTCATCGCTTTCCTCCTGCTCGGGAAGCTGTAATGTCGAAGTTGGCGGAGCTTCTCCAGGCCGAGGTTGGCGCGGAGATCGAGGGGATTGCGGCGGCGGCGGAGGCCCGGGCGGCCAAGATCGTCAGCGAGGCCAAGAGCCACGCTGAGGAGCAAATAGCCGCCCATAAAAAGAAGCTGGCAGCAGAAGCCCGCGCCGCTACCCAAAGAGCCCAGAGTGCAGCCGACCTCACCGTCGCCAGCGCCCGGACCCAGGCCCGCGGCGAGGTATTGGACCTGCTGTGGCAAAAGGTCCATCACGCCCTGGAGGAGATTGCCTCCCAGGCGAATTTCGGTGAGATCCTCCAGGCCCTGGCCGCAGAAGCCATGCCGATGGCGGGAAAGGCGGAGGCGGCAGTGGTCAACCCGGACGATCAGGATAAGTTGAAAGATTGGGTCCGGCAGCAGGGTCTCGATCTCCAGACGGACCCGAACCTGCATCTGGGAGTGAGGATTGTGAGCCAACGCGGCAACGCCACGGAAAACACGCTGCCGGAGCGGTTGCGGCGCGCTTGGGGAACCCTGGGACCCGAGGTGAGCAAAATACTTTGGGAGTGAGGCAGACGTCTTGACGGACGATTTCGGCTATTTGAATGCCCGCATCCGGGTGAGGCAGAGTCAGATGCTGCCGGAGAGCTTTTTCAGCGAGGCTCTCACCCTGGATTTTCCCGGATTGGTAAAGATCTTGGCCGAAACCATCTACGGCCCCGATCTCACGGGAGATGACCTCGCCGCGGTGGACCGCGCCGTCCTGGTCCACCTGCACCGCACGGTGGGTGACCTGCCCGGTCTGGTGGCGGGCCGGGCCCGGGAGGCCGTCAGTCTGCTGTTACTGCGCGCCGATCTGGCCAATGTGAAAGTCATTCTGCGTGGCAAGCAGGCGGGGTGGACCAATGAGGAAATCCTGGGCCGCCTGGAAGCGGGCACCCTTCCCCGTGCCCTCTATGGTGTTCTGGTTGAGGCCCCGGACGCGGCAGCCCTGGCGCAACTGCTTACCTTGCCCGAGCACCCCCTCGCCCAGGCCCTGCGGCGCGCCGTGTCCGCCGCCCGGGAACCGCTGGACCTGGAAACAGTGCTTGACCGGGAGTTCTACCAGGCGATGCTGCGCCAGGCTCAGGAACTGGACCAGCCTTATCTGGCCGGTTTCATGCGTTTTGAGACGGATGCGGTGAATCTGGCCACCGGCCTCAAGTTGTCCGTAATGGGAATCACCGAAGATTTGGAGCGCTTTTTCCTGCCGGGCGGTAGACAGATTAGCCGGCCTTTTTTTGAGTCGCTGGCCGCGGGTGAAGTTGGCGTGCTGGAGGAATTGGCCAATACCGATTTTAAGGGAGTGGCTGAGGTGAAAGACCTCACCGGCCTGGAGCGGGGCCTGCGCTGCATTCTCCTGGCCAAGGCCCGGGAGGGCGTCAAAGACGTGCTGGGGGCCGGCATGGCCGTCAACTATATCCTTCATAAGCAATGGGAGGCCAGCCGGATTCGGCTGCTGGCCCGGCGGTCTTTTTATGGACTGCCGCCTGAGACCGTAGAAGCGGAGGTCTTCTGCCGGTGAAAATCGCGGTGGTAACTGATCCTGACTCGGCGGCGGGATATCGCCTCGGCGGCCTGGAAGTGGCCCTGGCGCATGACGAGGCCGAGGCCCGGGAGGTGTTGGCCCGATTGGTCCAGACCGACGAGTATGCCCTGATTATCGTCGACATGATCTTGTTGCCCGACCCTTACCAGGCCGTGGCGAGAGAGATGCGCCACCGTGATCTCCCGGTGCTGCTGGCAGCCCCGTCACACCGGGGGGCGATCGCTGCCGGCGAGGATGCCGAAGCATACCTGCGCCAGATGATCAAAGATACCCTGGGTTATGAGATCAAGCTGTAGATAGCGTCCCAGATGTTTCTTTCAAAAAGCAAAGGTGGGGCGGGCCTCCGTGCCCGCCAGTCGTGGCGGCCAGAGACGGCCGCCCCACCGCCATTTGCTGGTTTTTGGTCAGGAGGAAAGCAGGATCAGTTAATGGCAGTCATCAGAAACGGCAATGACCAATAGCGCCGATAACGGAGGGACCATGACCCGCGGCACCATCCGGAAAATCACCGGCCCCGCAGTGATCGCCAAAGGGATGCTCGGCGCCCGCATGTACGATATTGTCCAGGTGGGCGAAGAGGAACTGGTCGGTGAAATCATCCGCCTGGAGGGTGACACGGCCTTTGTCCAGGTGTACGAGGACACCTCGGGGCTCCTGGTAGGCCAGCCGGTGGCGTCGACGGGGCTGCCTCTCACCGTGGAACTGGGCCCCGGACTCCTGAACGCCGTCTTTGACGGCATTCAGCGGCCCCTGCACGCCATCCAGGAGATAACCGGCGCTTTCCTTTCCCGGGGAGTGAAAGCGCCGGCGCTGGACCGAAACAAGCCATGGGAATGGACCCCCAAGGTGAAAAGCGGCGACGAAGTCACCGGCGGGATGATCCTCGGGACGGTGCCGGAGTTCCAATTCAACCACAAGATCCTGGCCCCTCCTGACCTCCATGGCAAAGTCAAGGAAGTAAAGCCGGCCGGCTCCTACACGGTGGAGGAACCGTTGGTGGTTCTGGAGGACGGCACAGAACTTAAGATGGTCCAGCTCTGGCCGGTGCGGCGGCCTCGCCCGGCAAGGGCCAAACTTGATCCGGACACGCCCTTTCTTACCGGCATGCGGATCTTGGACGTGCTGTTTCCCGTGGCCATGGGCGGCAACGCTGCCATTCCCGGTCCGTTCGGTTCGGGCAAGACCGTGGCCCAGCAGTCCCTGGCCAAGTGGTCCAACGCCGATATTGTGGTGTACGTCGGTTGTGGGGAGCGGGGCAACGAAATGACGGACGTGCTCATGGAATTTCCCGAGCTCACCGACCCCAAGACCGGCGATCCCTTGATGTATCGCACCGTGCTGATCGCCAACACCTCCAACATGCCGGTAGCGGCCCGGGAGGCCAGCATCTACGTGGGTGTGACCCTGGCGGAGTATTTCCGCGACCAGGGCTACAAGGTGGCCATGATGGCCGATTCCACCAGCCGCTGGGCCGAAGCCTTGCGGGAAATTTCTGCCCGGCTGGAAGAAATGCCGGCCGAAGAGGGCTACCCGCCGTATTTATCTTCCCGCCTGGCGGCCTTCTATGAACGGGCCGGCCTGGTGACCACCCTGGCCGGGGAGCAGGGCGCAGTTTCCATGGTGGGGGCGGTATCCCCGGCGGGCGGCGATATGTCCGAGCCGGTGACGCAGTCCACCCTGCGGGTCGCCGGGGCCTTCTGGCGCCTGGATGCCTCGCTGGCTTACCGGCGCCACTTCCCGGCCATCAACTGGAACGGCTCCTATTCACTGTACATGCCACTCCTGGACCGGTGGTACCGCGACAACCTGGAGCCGGACTTCCCGGAAACCCGGGACGCCATCAGCCAACTGCTCCAACAGGAAGCCTCACTCCAGGAAATGGTGCAGTTGGTGGGGCCGGACGCCCTCCAGGATCAGGAGCGTCTGGTTATCGAGGTGGGGCGCACCATCCGGGAAGACTTCCTGCAGCAGGACGCCTATCATGAATGCGACGCCTCCTGTTCCATGGGAAAGGCCCAGGGGATCATGAGGATGATCCTGAACTTTTACCGCCAGGCGAAAAAGGCCATAGGCACCGGGGCATCCATCGACGAGCTCATCCAGAATCCGGTTCTGGGTAAAATCTCCAAGGCGCGTTTCATTGCCGAAGATCGTTTCCAGGATTACCGGGATGAGGTGCTGGGCGAGATTGACGGGGCTTTCGGGCAGGGCTGAGGAAGGTGCGCATGGACCTGTTAAAGCGGGAGTATAGCTCGCTCAGCTACATCTCGGGACCGTTGCTGTTTGTGGAGAACGCCCGGGACCTGGCCTATAACGCCATCGTCGAGATCAGGGACGGGGCCGGCCGGAAGCGCCGCGGCCAGGTTATCGAGGTGTCCGAGGCGTATGCGGTCATCCAGGTATTTGAAGAGACGGCGGGGCTGGATCTGGCCCGGACCACGGTGAGCCTGGTGGAGAACCTGGCCCGCCTGGGCGTCTCCAAGGACATGCTGGGCCGGCGTTTTAGCGGCATCGGCGAGCCCATTGACGGGCTGCCTCCGGTCATGGCGGAAGAACGCCCGGCCATCGCCGGCATGCCCATCAACCCCGTGGCCCGCCGCAAGCCGGTGAAATTCATCCAGACCGGCATTTCCACCATCGACGTTATGAATACCCTGGTCCGGGGTCAGAAGCTGCCGATTTTTTCGGTCCCCGGCCTCCCCGCCAATGAGCTCGCCGCGCAGATTGCCCGGCAGGCCACGGTACCCGGCGAAACCGCCCCCTTTGCGGTGGTGTTTGCCGCCATGGGGGTGACTCAGCGGGAAGTAAGCTATTTCATCAGCGAGTTTGAAAAGACCGGGGCTCTGTCCAGATCGGTCCTGTTTCTCAACAAGGCGGATGACCCCACGGTGGAGCGCCTCCTGACCCCCCGCATGGCCTTGACGGTGGCGGAACACCTGGCCTTCAAACACGGCTACCATGTGCTGGTGATCCTGACGGATATGACCAATTACTGCGAAGCGCTGCGGGAAGTGGGGGCTTCCCGGGGAGAGATTCCCGGCCGCCGGGGTTATCCGGGATACATGTACACCGACCTGTCCACCATTTATGAACGGGCCGGGGCGCTCGTCGGCAGCCCGGGCTCGGTGACCCAGATCCCCATCCTGTCCATGCCGGGGGGCGACCGCACCCACCCTATTCCGGACCTGACCGGCTATATTACCGAAGGGCAGATCCAGCTCTCCGGCGAACTGAACCGCCAGGGTATTTTCCCGCCCATCGATCCCTTGCCGTCGCTTTCCAGGTTGGCCAACAGCGCCATCGGCAAAGACAAAACCCGCGACGATCACAAGCAAGTCTCCGATCAGCTTTTCGCTGCCTACGCCAACGGGGTGGACATCCGCAAGCTCGTGGCCATCATCGGCGAAGAAGCCCTGACTGAGAACGATCACCGTTATCTTACCTTCGCGGGCAGCTTCGAAAAAAATTTTATTCATCAGGGCCAGCAAAACCGGGACCTGGACGAATCCCTCAATCTGGCCTGGTCACTGCTCTCCATCTTGCCGGAAGCCGAGTTGAAGCGAATTTCCTCTGATCATATCGGCAAGTACTATGGCGACCGGCTCAAGCAATTCTGGAATATTCCAGAGGAAATTCACCGGCAGTTCTATGAATGAGATAAGCCCGACCCGGATGAACCTGCTGAACCGCCGCAGCCAGCTGGGGCTGGCCAGCCGGGGCATGACTCTGTTGGAGAAGAAGCGGGATGCGCTGGTACAGGAATTCTTCGCCACTGTCCACCAGACTCTCGAGGCCCGGCGGCAGCTCTATGAGGCGGCCCGGGAGGCGCACCGGACCCTGATGCTGGCGAAAGCCTTCGATGGGCCCGAGACCGTGGAAGCCCTTTCCCTCGGGATGCCGGTCAGGTTCCAGGCCCGGGCCGCGGTTGATAATGTGTGGGGCACCAGGGTGGCGCGGCTGGCCATTGAATCCTCCCC
>CAVZAM010000015.1:0-27584 GCA_963773285.1 uncultured delta proteobacterium | reverse complement strand
GTTGTTCTTTGGGAGAGGGGGCCAGGGGTCGGCGGACCCCTGCCACCGCTCCCCCGGCCCTTCCCTCAAAGGATGCTGACATGAACGCCGCGCCGGCGAGTTCCTTCTTGAATTATTCCCCGGTTTTGATACATTTTCCCGGTATATCAGCGCATTTTCCGAAAAGGAACCCAGACTATGGCCACTCCCGAGGCCTCCCGTCCCCTGGATTTTGTCCGCCAGATCGTCTCTGACGACCTGGCCGCGGGCAAGTACAGCCGGATTATGACCCGCTTTCCGCCCGAGCCCAACGGCTATCTCCACATCGGCCACGCCAAGTCCATCTGCCTCAATTTCGGCATCGCCCAGGAGTTTAAGGGCCTGTGCAACCTGCGCTTCGACGACACCAACCCCACCAAGGAAGAGCAGGAATATGTGGACTCCATCATGGCGGATGTGCGCTGGCTGGGTTTTGACTGGGACGAGCGCCTGTTTTTCGCGTCGGACTATTTCGACCAGATGTACGACTATGGCCTGCACCTGATCAAGACGGGGAAAGCCTTCGTCTGTTCCCTCACCGCCGAGCAGATCCGGGAGTACCGGGGCACCCTCACCGAGCCGGGGAAAGAAAGCCCTTACCGCAACCGCAGCATCGAGGAAAATCTGGACCTGTTCACCCGCATGCAGGCCGGCGAATTCCCTGACGGGGCGCACGTGCTGCGGGCCAAGATCGACATGGCCAGCGGCAACATCAATATGCGGGACCCGGTGCTCTACCGCATCCTTCACGCCGAGCACCACCGCACCGGCGCCAAGTGGTGCCTCTACCCCATGTACGACTACGCCCACCCCATCAGCGACGCCCTGGAGGGCGTCACCCACTCCATCTGCACCCTGGAGTTCGAAGACCACCGGCCCCTGTACGACTGGACCCTGGACAACCTGCCGGTGCCCTACCGCCCCTATCAGTACGAGTTCGCCCGCCTGAACCTGACCTACACGGTGCTCTCCAAGCGCCGCCTCATTAAATTGGTCCAGGAAGGCCACGTCGCCGGCTGGGACGACCCGCGGCTGCCCACCATTTCGGGGATCAGGCGCCGGGGCTATCCCACCGCTGCGGTGCGCAAGTTTTGCGACCTGATCGGGGTGGGGAAACGGGAAAACCTGGTGGACATAGCGCTCCTGGAATTCTGCGTCCGGGAGGAGCTCAACCAGACCGCGCCCCGGGTCATGGCGGTGCTCTCCCCCCTCAAGGTCACCATCACCAATTACCCCGAGGGCAAGGTGGAAGAACTGCAGGCCGTGAACAACCCGGAGAACCCCGAGGCGGGCACCCGGCCCATCCCGTTTTCCCGGGAGCTCTACATCGAGCGGGAGGACTTCATGGAGGACCCGCCCAAAAAGTTCTACCGCCTGGCCCCTGGACGGGAAGTGCGCCTGCGTTACGCCTATTACCTCAAGTGCGAAGAAGTGGTGAAGGACGGCCAGGGAAACGTCGTGGAGCTGCGCTGCACCTACGACCCCGAAACCAGGGGCGGCTATGCCCCGGACGGCCGCAAGGTCAAGGCCACCCTGCACTGGGTTTCGGCCCCCCACTCCAAACCCGCCGACGGTGCGCCTCTACGACCGGCTGTTCACGGTGCCGGAGCCCGGCGCAGCCACCGGCAACTTCCTGGACGACCTGAACCCCCACTCCCTTGATACCGTGGCCACCTGCCGGGTGGAACCCTCTCTCACCGCCGCCCAGCCCGGGGAGCGCTGTCAGTTCGAGCGCCTGGGCTACTTCTGCGTCGACCCGGACTCGGGTCCCGACAGCCTGGTCTTCAACCGCACCGTCACCCTGAAAGACCCCTGGGCCAAGCTCAAGAGTTAGCTAAACTTTTCTTAGGATTTTGCATGGGCGAACTGGCCCGGGATGTCATGGATACCCGGTTTCATACTCTGCGGCCCCAGATGACCGTTGCCGCAGCCGTGCAAGTCTTCCAACGGGCCAGCGAGGAGAGCGGCCGCCGGGTCTTCGGCATGCTGGTGGTGGATGATGAGGGGCGTCTGGCGGGGATGCTCTCGGTCTACGACATCTTCCTCCTGCTCCGGCCCAAGCACACCCATATCTGGGGGGAGATGGCCGACCTGGACCTCCCCGGGCTGCTCAAGGCTGCCTGTGACCGGGCCCGACCCGTGCTGGTGGGGGATATCATGACCACCGAACTCATCACCATCACCCCGGACACCCACCTCCTCCTCATCATCGACATCATGATTAAAAAACACGTGCGCCGCCTGCCCGTCCTGGACGACGGCCGGGTCGTGGGGATCGTCTACCTCTCCCGGGTCTTCGACTACCTTTTGGAAAGGCTTGGCGGGGAAGAGTTAGGGGTCAGGGGTTACCCCTTCCCAATCCCTGGAGGGGTGGTTAAATATCGGTTATAATGACAAGGTCAATTAGTAAGCAAATAGTTATCAGTATCTTTTTCCCTGACCCCACCCTGGCCCTACCCCCTAGCGTAAATTATGCCGGTTATTGATCAGAAAGATGTGTTGAAGGGTCTCACTGTGGCGGAGGCCATGCGCCGCCAGGTCATTGCCGTGGCCACGGGTGCGCCCCTGGAGCAGGCCATTCGCTTCACCATCAAATACAAGGTGAACGCCATCCTGGTCACTGATGCGGCCAGCACGCCCAGGGGGTGGTTACCAAGACCGACCTCATGGGGGCCTATTATGCCGGCCTGCCCCTTGAGACCCCGGTGGAGGACATCATGGTGGGGCCGCCGCTCTTCTGCCGCCAGGAAGACTCCCTGGACGCCGCCCTGGACATCATGCGGTCCCAGCGCATCCACCGCCTTTACGTCCACGGCGAGGACCCCTGGCGGGCCGAAGGCGTCCTGGCCTACCCTGACATCGTGGGGATGCTCTACCGTTTCTGCCGCCGCTGCGACCGCAGCATCTTGAGGAAATCGGGCCAGACCGAGGGGGACTTGGCCGGGCATCTCACCGTGCGGGAAGTGATGACCCAGGGGGTGGAGAGTACTTCAGACGACCAGAGCCTTCTTGAAGTTATGGCGGGGCTGGCGGCCAACCGGCTCGCCGCGGTACTCATCCAGGGAGCAGACGGCCGCCCCGCGGGGGTGGTCTCCAAGACCGATCTCATCCTCGCCTACAAGCACAGCCTGCCCCACGAGACCCCCGCCCGGGAAGTCATGAGCAAGCCGGTCAGGGCCTGCCGCCAGGACGACTTTCTGGCCCGGGCCATAGAAAACATGATCTTCTGGGACATTCACCGCCTGTTTGTCGCCAGGGGGGAGCCCCAGGAGATCGTCGGCGTCCTCTCCCTGTCCGACGCCGCCCGCTTCCGCTCCGGCACCTGCCGGGCCTGCCTCGTGAGCCGCATCGCGGTGTGAGTTTCGTGGGGGAGGGGGCTAAGGGCCAGCGGGCCCTTACCCCTCCCCCACACCCCCTCCCCAATCCCTTGAGTTGCATTTAATCCATCTAAAGTTGAGGCCATAAAGCCTCAACTTTAGATGAACCCAAAAGGGTTGGGAGGGGGCGTGGGGGTAGGGCAGGAGCCACCGCTCCCTGGCCCTCCCCCACCCTTCTATTTCTGCCGTGCCCTAGCTACATCTTCGGGTTTGATGGTGGGTGCTTTGTTGCCCCAGGCGTTGCGGACGTAGCTCACCACGGCGGCGATTTCCTGGTCATTGAACTTGCCGCCCCAGGCCGGCATTTTACCCAGCATGCCGTGGCGTCCGTGCAGCACGGTGTGCAGCACCGGTTTGGGGTCGCCCTGGACAAAGGCATTCCCTTTGAGGGCCGGGAACTGGTCCGGCAGACCCATGCCGTTGGTCCGGTGGCAGTCGGCGCAGGTATTGTTGAAAATCTCCTGCCCCTGTTTCAGCAAGCCCCCGTTTTCCTGCCCCAGGGCCAGGGAGGCCGCCAGGAGCACCGCCGCTCCGAGGATCGCACCCCAAAGTTTCATGTCACCTCGCTGAAATAAAAAGGGGCGGTGCCGTCACCGCCCCTCCATGAGCAAAGTCAGTGCATTACTTCTTAGGGGCCGCTGGGGGCGCGGCCGGGGCCGGCGGAGTGCCTGGCCCTGCCTTGGCCGCTGGCGCCGCCGCAACTCCGGGAGCCGGCTTAGTCATGGGCGCGGCCGGGGCCGCGGTTATCCCTAAAGAAGCCGCCGGCGTCAATTGCTCCTGAATGCCGAAGGGGTCCTTAAATTCTTCTGCAGGCATGAAGTTCAAGGGCTTCACCCCCCGATTGTTCAGGTATTTGGCCAGCTCCAGGTTGATGTCGGCCGGAATTTCCACGCCGGCCTTGGTCAGGGCCTGGCGCAGCAGGGCCTCGCTTCTGCCGGCCATGGCGACGGCATCCCCCAGGATACGCCCGGCCTCCGAGGGATTATGAAAGCCCACCGAGTTCTCGGCGCCCATGAAGATCACCCGGTAGAAGGCATCCAGATACAGGTCCTTGGCCTGGTCATACAGCTTCTGGTCTAGCTGCTTGCCATCCTTCTGGGCCTGGTTCGCCACCTCGAAGAGCTTGGCGGCCACCGCGGTCTCGTAGCCGGCTCTCTGCATCAGGGAGACGGTGCGGTCCTGAATGGCGGTGACCTGGCTTCTCAGCCACTCCGGGGTCTCGGTGTGGCACTGCTGGCAGGCCACCATATTATCCTTCAGGGGGCTGGTGACGTCGTGATCCGTGATCTTGTTGGCCCCCACCTTGATGTAGGGGTTGTGGCAGTCGGCGCAGGAGACCCCGGCCTGCCAGTGGACGCTGTTGCGGCTGTAAAACTCGTATTCGGGGTGCCGGATAAAACCCACTTTAAAGCCGGTGACGTTCTGTTTCCACTCCAGGTTAGCCGGGTCGCTCTTTATGACCTTGATGATGTTTTCAATGGAAATGTCCCCGGGCTTACTCCCCTGCCAGGGGAAGAACACGTCAACGGACTTCATGTCCTTGTCTTTTTTGACAATATAGCTCACGTGGCACTGGGCGCACACCAGGGTGCGTTTTTCCTGCCGGGTGGCCTGGGCGGGGTCGAAGCCGATGTCTTTCAGGCCCTGGATGAGGGTCCAGCGGGAGAACTGCAGGTCCATGGTCTTGTTGTTGTGGCAGTCGATGCAGGACACCCCCAGCTTCTGAAACTGCGGCGGGATCTGGGCGTGCACGTCCATGTAAGAATCGCTGAAATAATGCACCCCCATTTCCTGGCGGAGCTTCGGGGCAAAGGGCGTTTTGCAGGTCAGGCAGGCGCCCCCGGCCTTGAGGCGGGAGGGGTCGACCTCCAGCTGATCGATGAGCATGTAGTGGTGGCCCCGGGGCTCGTTGTACTCCACGCCGAAGCCCCAGCCGTTGAAGAGCAGGGCCATGTACGGGTATTCGCTCAGCTTGTCCACGTGAGAGAGGGTCGGCCGTGTGGTCATTTTTGTACTTGCTGGTGAGCGGCTTGGGGTGCTCGGTTTTCCGCCACCGGTCGTATTCCAACGGATAAACCTGGCCCCATTTGGCCGGGTCGACCTCGCCGTCAGGGATGGTCCCGGTCTTTACCGGCTCGGTCTTGGGCGGGGCGCAGGTGAGGAAAAGCAGCAGACTCCCCAGCACCACGGCCATTCCCAGCAGCATGAATTTCCGGTCGATGTTCATACCTCTTCCCTTCCTTGCCTCAAGGTTGCGGTTGCGGCGGCAGCGTCGCCACCACCCCCGTCTGCCGGTGGCGGAGTTGACGGTGGCAAAACCAGCAGTTGCGGTCTTCGTTGACCCGGGCCATGGTCTCGGCGTGGCACCTCAGGCAGTTGGCCTTCAAAGTCGCGGCGCCGCTGTCCGACAGCCTGATGTCCTCGGGGTACAGGCCCGTGTGGAAGGCCAGGAACTCCTTACCGCCCCCGAAGGCTTTTTGCCATAGATGATGGACGATATTGTCGTTGGGCAGGTGGCAGTCCACGCACCGGACGCGCCGATGGGCGCCGGCGTGAAACCAGGCTTCATAGCGGGATTCCATGACGTGGCAGCTGCCGCAGAATTCCGGGCTCTCGCTCTTGGCCAACAGCCGCGGCGGGCCAAAGGCCAGGAACGCGGCGAGGCCGGCGGCGACCACCGCCACCACCAGCAGAATGAGCCAGAATCTTCGGCTCCGGTAAAATCTCGGCATAAGACACCCGAACGAGGGGTGGCAGACTCCGGGCTGGTGCGTCTTTCCCGGGCTGCGGCATCCTGCCTCCCCATGCGCAAGGCAGGTGCTGGCACGTTAGACAAATATGTAAAAAAAGTCAACCAACAAATTTTTCTACGCCTTTGTTCTGGGAGGAGGGCCAGGGACCTGAGGTCCGCGACCCCTGGCCCCCTCCCTAAATCTAACTTTTCAGAGACCCCGTTTCTTCCCCGGTAGGTGGGGTGCTGCCCCGGCTGAGCTTGCCCAGGGCCTTGGTGAGCTCCGCCAGGACCCCCAGCCCCGCACGGGACTCCCGGCTGCGCAGGCGCCACATGAGGCCCAGGGGCCCCAGGGGTTTGGCCCCATCCAGGTCCACCTGGGCAGGGATGTCCATCAACCGCTCCACAAAGGTGATGAACTTCGGGTCGGAGAATTTTTTGGCCACCCCGTGCATGCTCACCAGACCCTGGGCAATGGCGTCGATGTCCTCGGGGCCGTAGGTCTGGGCAATCTTGGCGTAGCCCTCCAGCATGGCCTTGTAGCCCCGGAAAATCCCCTTCTGGTCCAGGTCCTCGAGGACGTCGATGATATGGGGGACCGCCAGCTTCATGATGGGCTCCATGTCCTTCCACCAGTCCACCAGGTTCTCCAGCTGGTCCAGTCCCCAGGCAATGTGCCTTAAGCTCAGGAGGAAGCGCTTCAGGACCAGGGAGAGGTCCTCCAGCTGGAAGCCCGTCTCCACCTCCCCCAGTTCCTCGGTGAGCACTTTTACTGCGGGGTAGGTCAGCAGGGAGATGTCCCTTCCTAAGTCGTGGAAGCTGTCGAAGACGTCGGCGAATTTCTGCAGCCGGGCCAGCCGCTCCAGTTTCTCCTCCACCTTGGCCAGCCGCGCCAGGATTTGCTCTTCGGCGGTGGTCATTTCCCTCTCCTCCTGAGCGGCATCTCCACATCCGGGGACAGGATGCCCCTGACCTTCCCCGCCATGACGAACTGGGGCTCCAGGGGCAGGTGGCTCCCCTTGAGCATGAGGTTGAAATAGACCCACCGGAACATCATCTTGGCCATGTAATTGGAGAAACTGACCCCCAGCAGGTCGAAGGGGCCGACCCCCGGAAAGGGGAACTTGCCCGGCAGGGGCTCAATTTTGTAATTAAAATCGAGAAGGGACCCCTTCTCGTACCCCGTCACCACGATTCAGGTGGCGTGGCCGTCGTAGTTGGGCCAGGGCGGCTGCCCGTCGATCTCCCGGATGAGGTTGTCCGCCACCACGTCGGCCTCGTAGTGGGCCACCGCCCCGGCCTTGGAGGTGGGAACGTTGGCGGCGTCGCCGATGACGTAAACCCGGTCGAAATTCTTGGCCTTGAGGGTGTTGTGGTCCGTGTCGACGTAGCCCATGGGGTCGCCCATGTCGCTGTCGATGATGCACTGGGCCCCGAAATTGGGGGGGATGCTCACCAGGAGGTCGTAACCACCTCCCGGCCGTCAAAGGAGGTGATCACCTTCCGGCCCGCGTCCACCCCGGAGATCTGGAAATTCGGCGTCACCTTGACGTTTTTGTCCTCGGCCAGCCTGCCCAGCACGGCCGAGGCCTGGGGCTTGGTGAAGGCCCCCGCCAGCGGCGTCACCAGCTCGATCTCGATGTTTTTGCGGACGCCGTGGGTGTCGAAGAACCAGTCCGACATGAAACAGAATTCCAGGGGGGCCACCGGGCACTTGAAGGGCAGCTCGGCGATGTTCACCACCACCCGGCCCTTCTGGAAGTATTTCATTTTGTCGTGCAGGGCCAGGGCCCCGTCCAGGGTGTAGAAGTTGTGGATGTCTTTGCCCCAGCCCTCCCCCATGAGGCCTTCCACTTCCTCGGGGTTGATGCCGCAGCCGGTGGCCACCACCAGCCAGTCGTAGGGGAAGGTGGCCTGTTTGGTCTTGACCTGGCGCTGGCCGGGGTCGATACCGACAATCTCGTCCAGGACCAGGTTGACGCCGGGGGGGACGAACTTGCTTTTGGGCTTGATGCAGTCCTCCTTGGTGTAAATGCCGAAGGGGATGAAGATCCAGCCCGGCTGGTAGTGGTGCTGCCAGTCCCGGTCGATGACGGTGATGTCCCATTCTTTTTCCGGCAATTTCTCCCGCATCTTGGTGGCGATGATGGTGCCGCCGGTGCCATGGCCTAAAATAACCAGCTTTTTCACGGCATTTCCTCTCTTCCTCAGGGTAGTGGGGAAAACTTTATGCCTTGAGTCTTAATGTTAGCTGTTTTGGTGCCGCTGCAAGGGGATGGGGTAAGAAAATTAAAGCTCAACCCAAAGATTTTGAAAATGCTTTAAGTCAAAAACCGACCCGATTATTCCCCTGCTCTGCAAGGAGAATACTTCTTTAGTGGGGTGAGGGCCAGGGAGCAGCGGCCCTCCCTCCCCCCACACCCCCCTCCCAACCCTTTTAGTGTCGGCTTGAGCCGTGGGGCCTTGGCCTCGGCTCAAGCCGTCATTGAAACCCTCTCAAGGGATTGGGGGAGGGGGTGTGGGGGAGGGGGTAAGGGCCCTCTGGCCCTTAGCCCCCTCCCCCGCTAATGACGATTATTTTAAGCCGCACCGGCCCCGGCCAGGGCGGTCTTGAGAGCCTCCTTAAGGGGCGGCGCCTCCTCCGGGAACAGGAGTTGTGTGAAGTAGGCGGTGCTGAATCTGAGGAGGGCCAGGTCATCGGTGCGGAGCGGGGCCGCCTCCTCCGGGGTGAGGCCGTGGACCGGCAGGAACGCCGACTCGAACACATAATGGCGGAACCCGTCCAGGTCATAGACCATGAGGTAGAACTGGGCCAGGAGGCGGTCATCCCGGAGATTCCCCGCCAGGGCCTGCCGCAGGAGGAGCCGCAGCCAGGAGCGCCGCGGGCGGTCAAACCCGGGAAAATCCTGATCGGTCAGCCAGGACGCCGCGGTCCACTCCGGTTCCCCGGCAAACCCCTGGCAGTAATCCAGCCGCCGCAGAAAAAAATGGTCCACCACCCCCTGGGGGGTCAACTCACTCCCCTGGGCCAGGGGGAAAAGGCGGCAGGCCGCGGGGCGATCCGTGTACACCGTGCAGCCGGCCTCCCCCAGGAAGGGGCAGCCGCCGGGGCGGGCCGGTTTGGCCAGCACCAGGGGCAGGCCCGAGCCCGCCTCCTCTTCCCGGCGGGTGTAGCGCTTCAGGAACTCCCCGGTGGCCATGCCGAGCCTCCGGCTCAAGCGCAGGATGTCATAGGGACTGAGGATCAGGGTGGCTTCCCGGCAGCAGCGGTTGAAACAGGCCAGGCCCGGGTGGCAGTGAAAATGAAAGGCGCTCTCCAAAGAGACCGCGGTCCTGGTTTCCGTGTCGCCGGGATCCTGCCAGATATTCAACTGAAAGTGCCCGGGCTCTGCCATGGCCAACCTTAAATCCTTGGTGGGGGGCATTGGCAGGAGGATATAATCCTGCCGCAACGGGACTCCCCGGGGCTTGGCATAACCTAAATTTTCCCCCCAGCGTACCTGCATTTTTACATAATTTTGCCCTAATTTCAAAAAATTGGTAAAAATGGGGAGGAGTTGTCTGCCTTCTGTTAAATGGTATTCTACAGGGGGTCAGGGATCTTGACGGCAAAAATCTCTTTGGCCAAGAGGCGCTGATGCGAATTCTCGTGGTGGAAGACGAAAAAAAGGTGGCCAGCTTCATCAAAAAAGGCCTTGAGGAGGAAGGCTACGCGGTGGACCTGGCCGGGGACGGCCGGGAAGGGCTGACGCTGGCCCTGGACGCGGTCCATGACCTCATCGTCCTGGATATCAACCTCCCCAGCCTCGACGGCCTGGGCGTCCTTTCGAAGCTCCGCCAGGCCATGGTTAAAACCCCGGTCCTCCTCCTCACCGTCCGGGCCACCATCGAGGACAAGGTCCTGGGCCTGGACACCGGGGCCGACGATTACCTGACCAAGCCGTTTTCCTTCCAGGAGCTCCTGGCCAGGGTCAGGGCCCTGATGCGGCGGCGGGCGAGGCCGGAGGCGGCCCTGCTGCAGGTGGACGACCTCACCCTGGACCCGGCCCGGCGTCAGGTCCACCGGGACGGCGTGCGCATCGATCTCACCACCAAGGAGTTCGCCCTCCTCGATTTTTTCATGCGCCACCCCGGCCGGGTCCTCACCCGGACCATGATCGCCGAGCACGTGTGGGACTACGATTTTGATACCATGACCAACATCATCGACGTTTACGTCAATCACCTGCGCAAAAAAATCGACACCGACCGCCACCCCAAGCTGATTCACACGGTCCGGGGGGTGGGTTACATCCTGCAGGCGGAATAATTCATGTGGCTTAGATCCATCGGCGCCCAGCTGACCTTCTGGTACACCGGCATTCTCAGTTTGACCCTGCTGTTGTTGGGGGTGCTGGCTTATGGGCTGTTAACCTACAGCCTGTCCTATGACCTGGACGCGGCCCTCCAGGGCGTGGCCAAGGCCATTGCCACCCAGGCCCACAAGGAGGGCACCCGGCCGTGGCAGCCCGACCTCCCCGAAATCTTCCGGCGCTTTTTCGGCTTTTCCCCCCCCAACCCTTATTTCGAGATGCTCGACCCCTTCGGCCGTCAGCAGCCGGGCAGCCCCTCCATGCCGCCGGAGTTTCCCATCAGCTCGCAGGCCCTCAGGAACGCCGTCCATGGGGCGGCTACTTATGAGACCCTGAAAGGCCCCGACCCCTACCCTATCCGGGTCCTGATCCTGCCCGTCCTGGAGCGCGGACAGGTGACCAGCCTGGTGCAGGTGGGCATTTCCATGGAAAATCTTTATCACACCCGGCGCCGCTTTGTGCTTATCATGACGGCGCTCTTCCCCCTGGGCCTGCTCCTGGCGGGCGGCGGCGGCTGGCTGCTGGCCCGGCGGGCTTTACTCCCCGTGGACCACATGACCAGGGCAGCTAACCGCATCAGCGGCGAGCACCTGGAGGAGCGGCTCAGCGTGACCGGCGCCGGCGACGAACTGGACCGGCTGGCCCGCACCTTGAACGAAATGCTGGAGCGCCTGGACGACTCTTTTCGCCAGGTCCGCCAGTTCAGTGCCGACGCCTCCCATGAGCTGCAAACCCCCCTGACTATCTTAAAGGGCGAAATCGAGGTGGCCCTGCGCGCCCCCCGCACCCCGGAGGAATATCAGGGGGTCATGGTGAGCTCTCTCGAGGAAATTGAGCGGATCAGCCGCCTGGTGGAAGGCCTTCTGCTCCTGGCCCGGGCCGACAGCGGCGTCCTGAAGCTCGACATGCAAGCAGTGGACCTGCACCGGCTGCTGGGCGAAGTCAAGGCCCAGATGCAGCGCCGGGCCGACGACCACGGGGTCAGCCTGCGCCTGGGGGCCTTAACCCCCGTCACCATCTGCGGCGACAGGGAACAGCTGCCCCGGCTCCTGATCAACCTGATCGACAACGCCGTCAAATACACCCCGGCCGGCGGCCAGGTCACCCTGGCCCTGCATCGGAACGGCAGCCAGGCCATGATCGACGTCGCCGACACCGGCATCGGCCTCACCCCCGACGAGCAGGAGCGCATCTTCACCCGCTTTTACCGGGCCGCGCCGGCGAGATCCCAGGGCGGCGGGGGGGCCGGGCTGGGGCTGTGCATCTCCCAATCCATCGCCCAGGCCCACGGCGGCACGATCCAGGTACACAGCAGCCCCGGCCGGGGCAGCACCTTCACCGTGGTCCTGCCGGCCGAGGATAATGCTTCAGGGGAAGGGCCGGGGATCTCAGGTC
This sequence comes from uncultured delta proteobacterium, assembly GCA_963773285.1. Taxonomy (GTDB): domain Bacteria; phylum Desulfobacterota; class Desulfobaccia; order Desulfobaccales; family 0-14-0-80-60-11; genus JBGSLA01. The sequence continues at coordinate 15,711 of CAVZAM010000015.1, read as the reverse complement.
CTTGTCCGCCTCCCGATCCTTCCTCCCAACCCGCCTGAAGGCCGGCAACGCGGGCTTACCCCGGTGTTCAGCATCAGTGCCGCCGCCGACCACGCGCGGGGACATGGAAAAATCCTGACGGACGCTGGAGCCGGGGAATTTTCCCGGACGGCCCGCGCCCGTCCCCCTGCCCCAGGTCTTTTTTCCTGCCGACTACCCTCTCATGAACGTCTTTTAATCCTCGATTCATGCACCTTTCATCTCGCCTTGGTACTAAATTAGTAAAACTCCGGGCCGGCGCCGCCTGGTCCGACCGGCCCGGTCAACATAAAGAACATCAAAGGAGATAAAAGAATGCTCGATAAACTGAAATTCTGGTGGCAGGGCAAGCGGGTAACCCCCGCCACCGTTGGTCATTGTGGCCGCGTCCTGCCTGGTGCTTGGGGTTGGGTGTCTCCCCGGGAATTCACCTGGTCAGACCGGCAGTGGCCGTAGCCTTGCCGGCCAGACCCGCGCTGGCCCCCACCCCCGTGGCTTTAACCAGCTCCACCCCGAGTTCCTTCGCTGATTTGGCCGCCAGATTGAGCCCCACCGTGGTCAACGTCAAGGTGGTGAAAGTGGAAAAGGTGGGGTCTTTCCAGGCCTTCCCCTCCATCCCCAGGGCGAGATCCCCGAGGGGCCTTTCAAGGATTTTTTCAACCGGTTTTTTGAGCAGATGCCCAACACGCCCAATATGCCCCAGAACCGCCAGGGCCCCACACTCCACGGGGCCGGCTCCGGGGTCATCATCAGCAAAGAAGGGTATGTGCTCACCAACAACCATGTCATTGAAGGCGCCAAGGAAATCACCGTCACCCTGGCCGATCACCAGGAATGCAAGGCCCGCATCGTGGGCCGCGACCCCAAAACCGATCTGGCGGTCCTGAAGATCGAAGCCCGGGAGTCTTTCCCGGCTGCGGTTTTAGGGGATTCCGAGGCCCTCAAGGTGGGCGACTGGGTGATGGCCATCGGCAACCCCTTCGGCCTCAATAACACCGTGACCTCCGGCATCGTCAGCGCCAAAGGCCGGGTCATCGGCGCCGGCCCCTATGACAATTTCATCCAGACCGACGCCTCCATCAACCCCGGCAACTCCGGGGGCCCGCTGTTCAACATGAACGGCGAGGTGGTGGGCATCAACACCGCCATCATCCCCCAGGGCCAGGGGATCGGCTTCGCCATCCCGGTGAATACCGTGAAGCCCCTCCTGCCCCAGCTGGAGACCAAAGGCGAAGTGACCCGGGGTTATCTCGGGGTCAGCATCCAGACCGTTACCCCCAATCTGGAAAAGGCCATGCACCTGGAGAATCAAAAGGGCGCCCTGGTGGCCGATGTCACCTCCGGCGGGCCGGCGGCCAAGGCCGGGATGCAGCGCTATGACGTCATCACGGCTTACGACGGCAAGGAAGTGGCGGACAGCCACGACCTCCCCACCCTGGTAGCCGCCACCCCCATCGGGCAGGAAGCCACCGTGACCATCCTCAGGAACGGCCAGAAGATGCAACTCCCGATAAAGGTGGGAGAACTCCCCTCGGAGCGGGCCGACCAAGGCAGCTCAAACAAAGAAGCGGTGCAGCCGGCCCAGGCGAAGTGGGGGCTGCAGCTGCAGGACCTGACCCCGCAACTGGCCGACCAACTCCACGTTCAGGCTGATAAGGGCGTGCTGGTGGCCGGCGTCAAACCGGGGAGCCAGGCCGAGGATGCGGGCATGCAACAAGGCGACGTCATCCTGGAGGTGAACCGCCAGGCCGTGACCTCAGTGAAGGAAGCCCTGAATAAGATCAATGGCACCCAGGATAAAGATCACCTGCTGCTCCTGGTGCAGCGGGGGCCAAGCAAACTTTTTGTCCCCCTGGAAAACGTCGGCTAACCCCTGAACCACCCCTTACCTGTGTGGGCGGCTGCCTGACCAGCAGCCGCCTTTTTTGTTTTCTGGGGGGAGGGCCAGGGACCTGAGGTCCCTGCCCTCCCCCCAGACCCCCCTCCCAACCCTTTGAACAAAAGAGGCAGGGCCATGCAGCCCTGCCTCTTTTGTTAGCTATACCCCAACTCAAGGGGTTGGGGGTGGGAGTTTGAGGGAGGGGGCAGGGGTCCCCGACCCCTGGCCCCCTCCCTCAAAATTACCCGGCATTACCCGGCGATCTTCCGCAGGCGGATGGCCACGGGGGTTACTTCCACCAGTTCGTCATCGTTGATGAACTCCATGGCCTGCTCCAGGGTGAACTGTCTGGGGGGCACGAGCCTCAAGGCCTCGTCTGAGCCTGAGGCCCGCATGTTGGTGAGCTTTTTTTCCTTGGTGATGTTTACCAGCATGTCTTCGCCGCGGGTGTTTTCCCCCACGATCATGCCCCGGTAGACCGGGTCGCCGGGCGAAACAAAGATGGTGCCCCGGGGCTGCAGGTGAAAAATGGCGTAGGACACCGCCTTCCCCGGCCGGTCGGCCACCAGGGCGCCGTTGGGGCGGCCGGCGATCTCCCCGGCAAAGGGGGTGAAGCCCTCCAGGATGGTGTTTAACAGCCCCGTCCCCCGGGTGTCGTTCAGGAACTGGCCCCGAAAGCCGATCAAGCCCCGGGAGGGGATGTTGAACTCCAGGCGCACCCGGCCGAAGCCGTGGTTGATCATCTTCACCAGGCGGCCGTGACGGGAGCTCATCTTTTCGGTGACAATGCCGATGAACTCCTCGGGAATGTCCACCACCGCCAGCTCCAAAGGCTCCAAGACCACCCCGTCCCGTTCCTTGGTCACCACCCTGGGCTTGGACAGGGACACCTCAAAGCCCTCCCGGCGCATCATCTCGGTAAGCACCGCCAGCTGCAGCTCACCCCGGGCGCCGACCCTGAAGGAGTCCTGGTGTTCCAGGGGCTCTACCCTGATGCTGACGTTGTAGAGGACTTCCTTTTCCAGGCGCTCCCGGATGTGGCGGGAGGTGAGCAGTTTTCCTTCCCGGCCCGCCAGGGGCGAGGTGTTCACCGAAAAAATCATGGAGATGGTGGGCTCCTCCACCTTGATGGCGGGCAGCGGCCGCGGGTCTTCGGGATCCCCCAGGGTGTCGCCGATGAAAGCCTGGGGCACCCCGGCCACCGCGGCGATGTCTCCGGCCGGGATGGCGTCGGGTTCAACCCGGTCCAGCCCCTCGAAGCTGTAAAGCGCGGTGAGGCGGGCCTTGGTGTGGAGTTCTCCCGCCTTGAGCAGGGCAACGTCCTGGCCCCGGCGGAGCGTCCCACTCACCAGTTTCCCCACGGCGATGAGCCCCACGTAATCGCTGTAATCGAGGCTGGTGACCAGGAACTGCAGGGGCGAGTCCGGGTCGTAGGACGGGGCGGGGATGGCGGCAAGGATGGTGTCGAACAGGGGGGCAAGGTCCCGGCCATCACCCTCGGGGTCGGTCAACGCAATGCCCACCTTGGCGTTGGTGTAGAGCACCGGGAAATCCAGCTGGTCGTCGGTGGCGTCGAGATCGATGAACAGGTCGTAGACTTCGTCCAGGACCTCCTTGACGCGCCGGTCCGGGCGGTCGATCTTGTTGATGATCACGATGGCCGGGAGCCCCTTCTCCAGGGCCTTCCCCAGGACGAACCGAGTCTGGGGGAGCGGGCCTTCGGTGGCGTCCACCAGGAGCATTACCCCGTCCACCAGGTTCAGGGTGCGCTCCACTTCGCCGCCGAAATCGGCGTGGCCCGGCGTGTCGACGATATTGATCTTAACGCCCTTATAGGTAATGGCCATGTTCTTGGCCATGATGGTGATGCCCTTTTCCCGCTCCAGGTCCATGCTGTCCATGACCCGTTCGGCCACCTGCTCGTTTTCCCGGAAGATGCCGCTCTGCCAGAGCATGGCGTCGGCCAGGGTGGTCTTGCCGTGGTCCACGTGGGCAATTATCGCTAAATTCCGCAAATTTTCGCGCCGTTGCATAATAATCTCCGGGCGAGGCCGCACCTTTAGCCTCACCTGTTTTTTTCACCAAAAATATTGGGTAGGATAAATCCGGAATCGGAACAGGAGCACCCGGAAGTGAGCAGAGGGGTTGTTCCTCTCAGAAATCCCAAATAACCTTATAAGTCTATCAGAAAACTGCCAAACGTGCTGCAATCTCCGGAAAAAAACCGGTTATTCCAGCTGCCGGGGGGATGCATCCGGGATGACGATCCTCCCCGGGCCCTAAAGCTTCATCTCCACGTGCACGGTCTCCCCTTCTTTTTTCAGGGCAAAACCCAGCTTCTCCATCAAGGTCAGCATGGGGTGGTTGTCGGAGAGGACATCCCCCCGCAGGCGTTTGACCCCCATCTCCCGGGCTACCTCGATGGCCCGCTCCATGAGCTTGCGCCCCAGGCCCTTGCCATGCCAGGCGTCGGCCACGATGAGGGCGAACTCGGCGTCCTGGCGGTCCGGGGTGGTGACCAGCCGGGACACCCCCATCATGACCTCCGGGCCCGGCGGCACCCCCACGGCCATGATCCCGATCTCCCGGTCGTAGTCGTTCTGGGTGAAGCGGATGAGCATGTCATGGGTCCATCTCTTGATGCGGCGGAAGTAGCGGAAATGGATGGTCTCGTCCGAACAGGCCGCCAGGAAATCCGCCACCAGGGGTTCGTCCTCCGGTTTCATGGGCCGGAGCTTCACCGGGGTGCCGTCCACCAGCATCCAGTCGCTGACGAACTGGTTGGGATAGGGGGCGATAATCAGGTGGCGGGGGGCCGGCACCGGGCTCTCCTCCACCACCATGCGGGCGTCTCCGGCCACGGGCAGCCCCCTGGAAATGAACAAGGGGTTGATGTCCAACTCGACGATTTCCGGGAAATCCGCCACCAGCTGGGCCAGGCGGATGAGCATCTCGTACAGTTTTTCCAGATCCGCGGGCGGCATGTTGCGATAGCCCTGCAGCAGCCGGGAAACCCGGGTGCGCTCCACCAGCCTTTTAGCCAGCGTCAGGTTCAGGGGCGGCAGGGAAATGGAGATGTCTTTGCAGCACCTCGGCATAAATGCCCCCCAGGCCGAAAAGGATCAGGGGGCCGAATTGCGGGTCTTTTTTGGCGCCCGCGATGAGCTCGTAATCGATGGGTTTGACCAGGGGCTGCACCGTCACCCCCAGGATCTGGGCCTCCGGCACCCGGGACCGGGACGCCTGGGTGATCTCGTCAAAGGCCGCCTTGACTTCGTCTTCGGTCTTAAGACCCACCTTGACGCCGCCCACGTCGGTTTTGTGGGAAATCTGGGGGGAGAGGATCTTCATGACCACGGGATACCCCAGGTGGTTGGCCGCCTGGGCCGCGGTCTGGGGGGTGGAGGCCGACAGGGTGGGGGTCACCGGAATGCCATACGCCGCCAGGATCGCTTTGGCTTCCACCTCGGTGAGCACCTTGGCCTGGCGTTTCAGGCACTCCTGGATGTAGGTCCGGGCCTGCGGCTGGTTCACCTCCAGGTCGTAGGGGAGTTGGGCCGGGGTCTGCTGGAGGGCCTCCAGGTTCCGGGTGTAGGAGTACATGGCCATGAAGGTGTCCACGGCCTGCTCCGGGGTCTCGTACACCGGCACGCCGCCGTTGTTCAAAATGCGCACCCCTTCGGCCACGTCTTCGCCCCCCATCCACACCGCCAGGACCGGCTTGGCCTGCTTCTTGATTTCCGGGACCATGACCTGGGCGATTTTGGCGGGGTCGGTCATGGCCTGGTGGGTCATGATGACCACGTCCCCGGAGAGCTCCGGCGCCTCCAGGCACACCTTCAGGGCCGCCAGATAGCGCTCGTCGGTGGCGTCCCCCAGGATGTCGACGGGATTGTTGTGGCTCCAGAAGGGCGGCAGAAACCCGTTGAGCTGGTTGACGGTCTCAGGGCTCAGAACCGCGGGTTCGGCCCGCCAGCCCGCCAGGGCGTCGATGGCCATGACTCCCGGCCCGCCGGCGTTGGTGATGATGCCCAGCCCGCCGCCCACCGGCCGCGGCACCTTGCCCAGGGCCTCGGCGCAGTCGAAGAGCTGCCGCACGGTCTGGACCCGGATGATCCCGGCCCGGCGGAACGCGGCGTTATAAGCCTCGTCCACCCCGGCCATGGCGCCGGTATGGGAGGCCGCGGCCCGGGCCCCGGCTTCGCTCCGGCCGGACTTGGCCAGGATGATGGGCTTGATGCGGGAGACGGCCCGGGCGGCGCTCATGAAACGCCTGGGGCTGGTCATGCCCTCCATGTATATGAGGACGCTTTTGGCGGTGGTTTCCCCCCCCAGGTAATCGATGAGGTCGGCGAAATCCAGGTCGGCCATGGTGCCCACGCTGATGAAATGGGAAAAGCCGATGTTGTTCTGGGTGGCCCACCCTAGAATGGCGCTCCCCAGGGCGCCGCTCTGGGAGATGAAGGCGATGCTCCCGGGGTTGGCCGAAAAGGCCGCGAAGCTGGCGTTGAGGTTGCTTCCCGGGCACAACAGCCCCATGCAGTTGGGCCCGAAATAGCGCACCCCGGCGCGTCTGGCCTCCTCGTGGATGGCCGCGTCCACGGCCAGGCCCTCTTCCCCGGCCTCCTTGCCCCCGGCGGAGATGATGATCGCGGCCCTGGTGCCGACCTCGCCGCACTCCTTGATGACCCCCGGCACCCCCTTGATGGGTATGCAGATCACCGCCAGGTCCACCGGTTTCCCCACCGCGCCCAGCGTTGGATAGGCCGGGATTCCCAGGATGTCGGTGGCCTTGGGGTTGATGGGGTAAACCTGCCCGGTAAAGCCGCCTTCCTTGAGATTGTCCACCAGGATGCGGCCCACCGAGCCCTCCCGGGTGCTGGCCCCCACCACGGCTACGGATTCCGGCTGAAAAAACTTATCGAGGATATTTTGGTCCATGATTCTACCCCTGAAGGTTAGGTGATGTAGTCCGCCTGGATGAGGTTGGTGGCCCCGGTCGCCCCCAGGGGAGTGCCGGCGGTGATCACCAGACGATCCCCGGAAGTCAGGTATCCCAGCTGCACGGCCATTAATTTCACCACCTCCAGCATCTGGTCCACGGTCTTGAGCTCCTTGATGCGCAAAGGAAGGACTCCCCAGGAGAGGCACAGGCGTTTTTCGGTGGCGGCGCTGGCGGTGATGGCAATCACCGGCATGGACGGGCGGAAGCGGCTGATGAGCCGGGCGGTGGTGCCGCTGTCCGTGGAGGCGATGATGGCCTTGGCCTTCAGGTCCCGGGCCAGCTCGCAGGCCGCGAAGCTGATGGCGTCCGAGATGGAGTCCCGGAAGGCGTGTTCATAGCGCGCCAGCCAGTCATCATAGGGAAATTGGCCTTCCGTGGTCCGGGCGACGCCGTCCAGGAAGCTAACCGCCTCCACCGGGTAATGCCCCACCGCGGTCTCCTCCGAAAGCATCACCGCGTCGGTGCCGTCCAGGATGGCGTTGGCCACGTCCGTCACCTCCGCCCGGGTGGGGCGGGGGTTGTTCACCATGGAGGCCAGCATCTGGGTGGCGGTGATGACCGGCTTCCCCAGCCGGTTGGCCTCCCGGATGAGGAATTTTTGCACCAGGGGGACCTCCTTCAAGGGCGTTTCCACCCCCAGGTCGCCCCGGGCCACCATGATGCCGTCCGCCGCCACCAGGATTTCTTGTATATGTTCCACGGCTTCCGGTTTTTCGATCTTGGCGATGACCGGCAGACTTTGGCCGCCGGGCGGCGATGAGCTTTTTAAGCTCCACCACGTCCTCCGGCGACCTGACAAAGGACAGGGCCACCAGGTCAACGCCCAGTTCCATGCCAAAGGCCAGATCGTCCCGGTCCTTGGGGGTGATGGCCGAAATGGGGAGCATCACCCCCGGCAGGTTGATGCCCTTGTGGGAGCTCAGGGCCCCCCCCACCATCACCCGGCAGATGAGGGAGTCCGGGGTCTTCTCCATCACCCTGAGTTCCAGGGCGCCGTCCGCCAGCAGCACCGTAGCCCCCACCGGCGTAGCGAGGACGACCTCGGGGGTGTTGACCGAACACTCTTGGCCGTTGCCGGTGATGGGACGCCTGGTCAGGGTAAAGGTCTCCCCCGGGACCAGGGTGACGGGCTCGGGATTGATGTCCCCCAGCCTGATCTTGGGCCCCGCCAGGTCCTGGAGGATGGCCACCGGCCGCCCGGCTTTTGCGGCCGCGGCCCTGATCATGTCATAGCGGGCCCGGTGCTCCTCGTGGGTGCCGTGGGAAAAATTCAGCCGGGCCACATTGAGGCCGGCCTCCACCAGGGCCGGAAAGATCTCCCCGGTGACCGCCGGCCCGATGGTGCAGACAATCTTGGTTCGCCGCATCTCAGCTAAAGTACCCATATGCCTCCACGCTCAATGTAATCACCTTGACGGCTGTTTTCCCAAAAAAATTCAATATCCGCACCGCCGGCGGCCGCCGGGCTGCAGGTGGCAGTGTTCAGCGCCGCGGCACCGGCATTCATTGCGCCGGATTTTTCCCTCTCACCCTTGGGATTATACGCTACGCCATAACGCCGGTGTAATCGAAGGTATTTTTTTATTGAATGGCCTCTTCCTGTTTAACGGCAACGTGAGGAATTGCGACCAAGAGTGACGATAGCAGGGCGCCATGACACCGGCCCCGGGATGTTTAACGAGGCGGTCAGGGAAACAATTCTGTAAAAAAAGTATGACGCGGTTGGTTCTAGTGGAACGGGAAAGATGATTGCGGCAACGGCCCGGCCCGGGACTCAATCCCGAAGGCACCTTGGTGGATTTATACTCTCTTATCCCTTCATTGCCAAGTTAGTTAATGATAAGGTCAGTTCGGTAAGCCCGGCCGCGTCAGCCGGGGGCTGGCGGCATGTGCCGGTTACCCGCCGCCGTGGATGCACATATCCGAACCGGGGGGTGCTCCGGAACCAGGGACCGGCAAAATTACTCCTCAACTCCAACCTTGAAAAGTATCAAGGTAATATATATTTTTCTTAATAGATTCTCCGGTGGCTTTTTTCGACCCACATAGAAAACACCAGGCCGGCCAACCAGGAAAGGACCGGCTCAACCTTGTGAGGCCCAGGCGGCATTGACGCCGCCGCCTTCCCCCAACCGGGGACGCGGGCCCCCACGGCGCTCACCCACCCTGCCAGACACCCCAGAGGAGGACTTCATGAGCATCAGCCCTTTTGCCGGCAAACCCGCCGAACCGCAGCTGCTGACCAACATTCCCCGCCTCCTGACCGCCTATTACGTCAACCGCCCCGACCCCGGGGTGCGGGAACAGCGGGTGGCCTTCGGCACCTCCGGGCACCGCGGCAGCGCCTTCGACACCTCCTTCAACGAATGGCACATCCTCGCCATTTGCCAGGCCATCTGCGACTACCGCACCTCGAAAAACATTAACGGCCCTTTGTTCCTGGGGATCGACACCCACGCCCTGTCCGAACCCGCCTTCGCCAGCACCCTGGAAGTCCTGGCGGCCAACGGCGTCAATGTTATGCGGGATCACCAGCAGGGCTACACCCCCACCCCCACCATTTCCCACGCCATTCTTACCTACAACCGGGGGCGCCAAAGCGGTCTGGCCGACGGCATCGTGGTCACCCCGTCCCATAATCCCCCGGCCGACGGCGGCTACAAGTACAACCCGCCCCACGGCGGCCCGGCCGACACCGACGTCACCGCCTGGATTGAACAGCGCGCCAACGGCTACCTGGGGAACAGTCTCAACGGCGTGAAGCGCCTCCCCTACGAGCAGGCCTTCAAGGCCCCCACGGTGCACCCCTACGACTACGTCACCCCTTACGTGGACGACCTGAGCAACGTCGTTGACCTGGAGGTGGTGCGAAACTCCGGGGTTCACCTGGGGGTCGATCCCTTAGGCGGCGCCAGCGTCCATTACTGGGGCGCCATCCGGGACAAGTACCGCCTCGACCTCACCGTGGTGAACGAAGACGTCGACCCCAGTTTCCGCTTCATGACCGTGGATTGGGACGGCAAGATCCGCATGGACCCCTCCTCGGTCTACGCCATGCAGCGGCTCCTGGGGCTCAAGGACCAATTCGACGTGGCCTTTGCCTGCGACACGGATTGCGACCGCCACGGCATCGTCACCAAAACCGCGGGGCTCCTGCCGCCGAACCACTACCTGGCCGCCATGGTGCATTACCTGGTGCAAAACCGCCCGGATTGGCCCAAAGACGCGGCCATCGGCAAGACCGTGGTGAGCAGCAGCATCATCGACCGGGCCGCCGCCGGGCTGGGGCGCCAGCTGTACGAGGTCCCGGTGGGGTTCAAGTATTTTGTGGAGGGCCTGCTGAAGGGCTCCCTGGTCTTCGGCGGCGAAGAAAGTGCGGGGGCCTCGTTTTTGCGGCGCAACGGCCAGGTGTGGACCACCGACAAGGACGGCGTCATCCCCTCCCTGCTGGCCGCGGAAATCACCGCCCGCCTGGGGAAAGACCCCGGCGAGCTTTATAACGACCTCACCGCGCAGTTCGGGACCCCGGTGTACCGGCGCATCGACGCCCCGGCGACCCCCGAGCAGAAGAGCATCCTGGCCCGCCTCTCCCCCGGGGACGTGCACCGCACCGAGTTGGCCGGGGAGAAAATCCTCCAGCGGCTCACGGCTGCCCCCGGGGACAACAAACCCATCGGCGGCCTCAAGGTGGTCACCGACAACGGCTGGTTTGCGGCCCGGCCCTCCGGCACCGAAGAAATCTACAAGATCTACGCCGAAAGCTTCAAGGGGGAGGAGCACTTACAGCGGCTGATTGCGGAAGCCCAGGAGCTGGTGAAGGAGACCTTCGCCCAGGCCGGGAAAAAATAGCGGGGCAGTACCGCCGCCAAGTGGCGGAGCAATGCAGGCTCAAAGGCGCCCCCGCTGCGTACTGCCGAACTTTACGGGGTATGATCAATATCTTCCCCGGGTTATTGACAGCCGCGGGAAGACTGGGTAATATACTGGCTCAGGGGGAAATATGCCGGTTCCCGGCAATTTGCCCCGCTCACAGATATTCCCCGGTAGCTCAGCAGGTAGAGCGGGTGGCTGTTAACCACTTGGTCGGCGGTTCGAGTCCGTCCCGGGGAGCCAGGAATCTACTGCCGTAAGGACTCCATCAGGGCTCCTTACGGCATCTTTATTTTGGAGGACAGCCAGCAGGGTTTCCGTTTTGCCGAAGATCTCCACCTTTGGCAGGGTAATGATAAGCTTTTCAATAAATAGCCGCAGATACCGCTTGGTCAAAACTCTGTCAGGCCCCAGGAACAGGTCCTTCAAAGTGAGCTGAAAGGCTTCGATAGTCTTATCGGTGTAAAGGCGGATGGGGATGGCGGCCGGCTTGACCTGGTCCAGGCGCTCCTCCAGGTTGGTCTTGAGAGCATCAAGTTCCTTGAGCCGGCCAGCCACAAGGCCAAGGTCGATGGTCCCGCTTTCGATGGCCTCAAACTGCCGGCTAATCTTCAGGTTCACCCCCTCCAGCTGACGCCTCAGACTCCGTCGTTGTTCCTGGTGGCGCTGGTTGAGCTCCTTCATCTCTTGCTGGAGCCCCCGGATGATGGCCCGGACCCGGTCTGTGGTGAACAGCTTGCCGGCCAGATGCTCCAAGATGGCGTCCTCCAACTTCTTAGCCGGGACGCGCTGGCCGGGGCAGGTGGAGCGGCCCTTGCGGATGAAGTTGGCGCAGTTATAGTAGACGAAGCGGCCGCCCCTGGCGGTCTCCATGGTCATGTTGGCGCCGCACAGGCCGCAGACGGCCAGGCCGGTAAGTAAGGTCCTGGAGCCGGTGACGGCCGGGTTGGTCCGAGGGTTGCCGGGATGACGCTCCCCCTTCAAGGCTTTGGCCCGCTCCCAGGTCACCTGGTCGATGATGCGGGGTACTTCGATCGGCACCCACTCTTGCGTGGTTTATCCTGAAGTGTACGCTTGTTACGTTTATTGAAGAAGTAAACGCCGGCGTAAGCCTCGTCCCCGATGATGTCCAAAATCCGATTCTTCACCCACCTCTTGCCCCGATAAAGTTGGCCCTCCTCATTGAGCCGTTGGGCGATGGCCTTCGCCCCCAGGCCGGCCAGGTACCAGGAGTAGATCAACTCCACCACCCTAGCCTCCTTGGGGTTGACCGCCAGCCTCTTCTTAATCTGATCCTTGGCCATCCTCCACCACCTTGAAGCCGAATTTAGGCCGGCTGCCGTTATAGTAGCCCTGCCGGGCATTTTCCTTCATGGCCCGCAAGGTATGGAAACCATTCATCTGACTTTCATATTGATCAAATGCTTCGTAGATGATCTCCATTAAGGTACCCGAGGGATGATCATCGTTTACCTCCTGGTTGACGGCCACCACCTTCACGCCCAGTTTGGCCAGTTTTCCTTTATAAAACCGTGCCCCCTCGACGTCCCGGAAGAAGCGGCTAGTGGTCAGGGTCACCAGCACATCGAAGGGATGTTCCTTGCTCTTAGCCTCGACTAACATTTCCTGGAATACCGGGCGGTTCTCGTCCCGGGCCGAGGCGCCGGCCTCCATAAAAATTTTATAGATGACCCAGCCCTTGGACCGGCAATAATCCTCGAGCTGCCTCACCTGGTCGGGGATGGAGAGGTCCCGCTCAGCTTGCCGGCCGGTGCTCACCCGCGCATACAGAGCCGCTCTGATCTGCTTCTTCGTCTCCACTTGCTTCAATGGCCTCCAGGAGCCGGTCCCTCAGGTGGGGGGCTAATAGGGTGATTTCCTCCGCCAAGACCAGGTCGCCCAGGTCCGGGAGGTGGGAGATTATGCATAAGCCATTAAATTTACTCATAATAATTAAATCACACCTTTGCCCCGACGTCAATTATTGCAGTGATATAAGCATGTTATGTGTAATCGTCCCTTGTTGAACTATTATCTTCCGGAGGGCTTTTCAATATGATGATGGGGTTTTTCCCAAAGGTTCTCTTGATCGATATCAGCCCAGCTTGTTCCAGGTGCTTAAGGCCTCGGCTTTTAGCAAATCGGTCAACCCCAAGAGAATTTAGCAGGACATTAGTAAGCTTGATTTCCCGACTTTTGGCGATGCCTGCGCGGAACCACAAAGCGATGGAAATTTGAAGGCTCTTGCTTGGAAGTTTTGCTGCAATCTGGAGCCACTTCCAGGGGATGGGACCCTTTAAGAATAATTCTCCCTCTTTATGTTTTGGCGGTCCAAAGGAAGCAGAGACAAGGTCAAGAATGGAAGGCCCATTATCATCTGCAGCCATGCATAGATTCTCCTCTTCCAAATAGAAATAAAAATTAAGACAAGAAATAAGAAAAAAAAACGATTAATCGACCTTTGCTCCAAAGAATATGATATAATTATTTTAAATAGTTAGCCAAATAGAGCAAGGCAATGCAACAAAAAGCGCTCAGTCTGATGCAATTTCAGAAAAAGTTTGGCACTGAGAAGGCCTGTCAGAAACATTTGTTTCGCCTGCGTTGGCCAGAGGGGTTTCGCTGCCCCCGCTGCCAACATACTGAGGCCTATTTTCTATCACCCGCGACACTTATATCCGATTGTAAGGCCTGCGGCTATCAAACCTCTTTGACCGCAGGTACCCGTTTTCCCATAAGACCAGGACGCCTTTGACCAAATGGTTCTGGATGATCTGGCTGATGGGGCGCCAGAAGAGCGACATATCCATGATGTCCCTGCAGCGCATGCTGGAAATCAAAAGCTACAAAACCGTGTGGACCATGGGCCACAAGATTTGTCAAAGCCATGGCCGCGCGGGAAGCCAACTACAAATTGGCTGGCTTGATCGAAATGGACGACACCTACTTCGGGGCACCGAAACCCGGCAAACGTGGACGTGGCGCGGCTGGCAAGGCCAAGGTGGTAGTAGCCGTGGAAACCCCCACCGATAAACCCAGGTTTGCCGCCATGCGCCTGGTGCCCCGGGTCAGCAGCGCAGAGATTCAACCCCTGGTGCGGGAGCGCCTGGCATCCGAAGCGGTGATCAAGACCGATGGCTGGCAAGGCTATAGCTTCCTGGATGCTTCTCCCGGTCTCCAGCATGAGTGGCTGGTGCCCGGTTCGGGGAAGGAAGCGCCCAAGGTTTTGCCCTGGGTTCATACCTTGATCGCCAATATAAAGGGCAATATCCGGGGTATTCACCACGGCGTCAGCCCCAAGCATCTGCCCCGATATCTGGCGGAATTCTGCTACCGTTTCAACCGCCGTTTCTGGGAACCCCAAATGTTTAACCGCATGCTTCATGCTTGCTTGCATTCTACAACCGTTACTTTCTCGGAGCTAAAGGCATAATCGTTAAGAAAAAAATAAGACGTAACATCTGTGTGTCCGTGCACATACTTTGTAGTATCCCTGCACAGGTGAATGCGTCCGTGCACACTTATGGTCGCTTGCCCGTATCTAAGCGCTTCAAGATACCCCACAACGTTTCCCACATCTTGATCCCCCGCCTGTCCATGTAGCGGTCCGGGTAGCGGACCACCTTTGCCTCGGCCCTCAGCCTAAAACCTTCCAGCACGGCAGCACTGGCGTCGGACATGGCCTGCTGGGCAGTGGCTACCGCTTCCTCCAGTTCTGTAAGCGGTGCCTCGATAAGGATGGGCATCATGAACGGGAGCGCAGACCCGGATTCCCCGCTTTAACGCCAAGCAGCAGGCTAGGCGGAGCATCTCGGCACCGTTTGCCTGCATGGGAAAATTACGCAAGAATCGGGGATCGGGGCTAAAGCCGAGATGAATATGCCAGCCAAATACGGTCCAGAGCCGGTTATGCAGCATGGCGTAGTCCACGGCCCCGATCAGACCATTTCCAAAATTCGCGGTAGGTCTTCCGGTGCAGCCTCAACAATTCCCGGGCCTGGGCAACCGGCTGGTTGATCCGTATGGCCAGCGACGCCTCTCCCATGTTGTACTGAACGGCCAAGGTGCAAGCCTTGAATTGTTCCCGCGCCATGGGGTGGCTTTCCTTAGTGGCGTTGGCCGGAACTGCCCCGGCCTGCTTGGCGAAGGCCAGGTAAGGGTCACCGGACTCATAGGCCTCTATCATGCGAGGGTCCCCCGACAAGGCGGCGGCAATGCCAAATTCTTGTTGAGACCAGTCCAGGTATGCCAAACCATGGCCCTGTTCTGACGGATCAAGCCCCTGAGCCACACTGCCGGACCAAGAATGAATTTGCTATTGCTTGGTTGATTCCGGCCGGTGCGGGCCCGGAAAGCAGAGAGGAGGCAGCGGTTGCGGCCATCACTGCCCACCGCAAAATCCGCCAGCCGCATCTGGGACAAGACGACGCAGCTCCCGCAGGGGTGCGATCCGGGGGTAGATCCGGGCCATTTCCCGGAAGGTATCATCACTCAGGTTCAGGGCCCCGGATCCCAGGAGGGGCCACGGGATGCTATTTACACGCAGGTATCTTTCAAAACGGTGATGTTTGAAGGTGCGCCCTTCATACACTTGATATTCCATGTCAATCTCGGCAATCAGCTTATCCTGGATGGCCGCCCAATTTTCCCGGAGGCAACGGAGGGCCGCGAATGCTCGATGGGGATGCCGGCATGCTCGATTTGAGCCGTGGCCTTCATAAATCCCCCCCGTAAAAGTGCCCGGGGGGTGTACCGTTTGGCTCCCTGCTGGAAAGCAGCTTGGCCAGGCCGGCAACGTCGGATTCGCAGTAATCCAGAAGCGCTGCCTTTTCCTCCGGCGTCCATGGACCTCCACGCAGGGCCAATTGGCGCATGCTGTCCTTTTCTGCCGCTTCCACTGCCCCCAAACCGAACCAGGTCAGAGCCCCCAGCAAGCCGC
>CAVZAM010000014.1:0-78937 GCA_963773285.1 uncultured delta proteobacterium | reverse complement strand
AATAACCCCCTGATATTTCAGGGGGTTTTATTTTTGCAGGAATTTTTTTAGGAATGGCGTGGTTATGCAGACGGATTTCCCTTCATGGAAACTTCGAAACAGTATTCTCCAGAATTTAACTCATCATCTTGAGCATTAAGCTTCATTATTTGTAATATTTTAAAAATCTGGGGGTATCTTGTGGAAATATTTCCCAGGTTGAAATAATAGGGTCGATGAGGGACTAGGTCCTTTTCTTCTCTGATTTTCTGCAATGGCCCTAAATCAACGATATCCTCTCCATCAGCCGATCTCAAAGGGACCGCAATCCAGTTTAATTATTTTATCCACCCACCGTTATTGAATTTCCACATACCAGTTCAAGACTGGTTGACAATTTACAGCCATGCGTTCGCCTCTATTTATCAATAATATGTTAATGTAATAACCTATCCCAATTTGTTTCCCTTTATCTTTTTCTGGTGCATATCTGTAGAATTTAGGGTTAAACCCAGGTTCTTTGATTTCTAATTTTGGCCGGTCAAATTTTGGTTTAATTATTTCTAAATAAATTATTGCCCAAACGGCTGCAATAGCGGCCCCAACAGTTCCTGCGGCAATGAGCGGATTTTCCAAGCTTTTACAATAATATGCTGTTAAAGAAACAACTATGAAAAATACAACGGGAACCGAAACCGCTATAAAAAATTTCTTAGTCATTTAAATCAGGACCTTTTAAAGGCAGGATACGCACCCTGGCTCTGCTTGGGTCGATAGTAATTATTACTCCTTTTTCCAGTTCGCTGCGGAACCGTTTAATAGAATCCAACAATAGATCTCCAATGGCTTCCGGGAGAATATTTTGCGTGCGAACCTGGATGACGCTGGGGCCTTCTCCTTGTGTGGTCGCCAGCAGGGCCGAAAAATCGAGGTCATGGGTAAATACGATATAGCCATTTTCCCTGGCCCAGGTCATGATTTCCCGGTCACTGGCGGTGGGCGCACCCACCTGGGACCAGTGCACCGCCTCCCAGCCGGCTTGGCAAACACCTGCACCCACCGGGGCGGCAAATTCATGTCGATCAAGATTTTCATTACAAGGCCAACGGCACTTCCCTTTCTTCGGCCCGCCAAGCGGCGTATGACAACGCTTCCAAGTATATCCTCCCTCTCCAGGTAAGGATAATCGGCAAGCACTTCGTCAACCGTTTTGCCGGAAGCCACCAATCCCACAATCGTCCCCACCGTCACCCGCATACCCCGTATGCAGGGTTTCCCACCCATAACCTCGGGATTAAAGGTAATGCGAGTCAGATTATGCATTTCCACCTCCTTTACAACTGGTTAATGTCCATTATACATCAATAAGGCCTTCTTTGGGGGAACATACCGAAAAGTATAAGAAATTTCCTCGTGAGGGCACTATCAGCTCAGTTCGAAATGAGTCCACGAAGGGGAGCCAGAAATTACGAGGGGTTGGCTGATGAGGCCAACCCTTTTTTGTCAGGGATGACCACGGTGTGGGGTGGATTGCCGGCATCTGATTTAACCAGGCCCCCTTTTTTTTGCCAGGGATGACCAGGATGCGGGGTTGATTGCAGGCTGAGGGCATCTTGGAAGCACATATCGGGCGTTCGAGTCGCCCGACGCCGTCATGAAAATCAAGGAGTCAGGCATCAAAACCTGACCCCGGGTCTTTTGTTCCCAACAGTATTTCCTACGGTCGCCAATTTTCGCCATGGTGGGCTTCAAGGGTTAGATTTCATGTGGCATATCAAAAGAGCTCGGCCTGATCTGCCGGCAATCTGCCATACAGCCCTCTCCGAATATAATGAACTTCCTCCCCGCCAGCGGCCTTTCGATGCGTTCGTAGAGAAATCATCTGATTTAACCAAACTCAAGGATAGCGTTGCTAAACTTATTGGTGGGGGTGGCGGGCTTAACCAGCCGAAGGCTCAACCTCAATAGCAAGCAACACCTTTGTCCCCTTGCCCGGCTCACTGTTAATGGTAATCTTGCCGTGGTGAGCTTCAATAATCTTTTGGGTAATGGCCAGTCCCAAGCCGCTGCCCTTGGGCTTGGTGGAATAGAAGGGTTGAAAGATCTTCTCGAGGACCTCGGGGGGGATGCCCGGGCCGGTATCGGCAATCTCTACCATCACCCCTTGGGCTTCCTGCCTCGTGGAGATGGTGAGGCTCCCTCCCTTTTCCATGGCCTCGATGGCGTTCTTGGCGATATTTAACAGCGCCTGACGCAGGCGCACCGGGTCGAGATCAATGTGGGGAAGGTTCGGGTCCAGCTCCAGCCCTAACTGGATGCCATGTTCCCGGAGGCTTGGCTCCAGGCGTTGGCAAAGCTCCTGGATCAGGGCGTTTACGTCGCCGGGCTGCAGGTTGGGTTCAGATAATTTGGCGTAGCCCCCCACCTCCACGAGAAAGTCTTCCAGGCGCTTGACTTCATCCACGATGATCTGGAGCTTGTCTCGATCTCTCTGGTCAGGAGACCCATCCCGCAATATCTGGCGGGCAAACCCCCCGATGAGCATCAGGGGGTTTTTAATTTCATGGCTGATGTGAGACGCCATCTTCCCCAGGGCAGCCAGGCGTTCACTGCGCAACAGTTCCTCCTCCATGTGTTTCCGTTCCCTGAGATCCCGGAAATGCCCCATAACCCCGATCTCCCGGTCGTCCTCATGGAACACCTGGGCCGACAGCCAGATGGGTATGAGGGTGCCATCCTTGTGCCTCACCCTGGTTTCAAAGTTTTCCAGAACGCCCACTCCGCCATGGCCGGAATCGTGGATTTTCGCTTCGACTTCCTGGGCCTGGCCGGGGGCATAGAGATCACTGATATTCATCTTGCCGACGACCTCTTCGGGGTCATATCCCAGAATCCTGGCAGCCGTGTCGTTAAAAGTAAAAATCGTGCCGGCCGTGTCGTAGGCCACGATGCCGTCCATGCAGGTATGGATGAGGAGCTTCTTTTCGGCAGTCAGGACCTCTTCCGCCCGTTTGCGCTTGATCTGCCACCACATGCCGTTCATCAGCAAGGTTAACTGGCGGACATCCGCGTCATCATATTCCTCTTCTTTATTCGCCACCCCCGCCACGGCGACGACGCGGTCGCCGTCAAACACCGGGATATGCAAGTGCCGGCGTACCCCGGCAAAGCCATCCGGGAAGTCTTGCGGGTCAGGTTGGTGAGCGGCATAATCGTTGGTAATAATGGGCCGCCGCTGTCGCAGGGCGTCGCCCCAAAGGCCGGTATTCTCCAGAGGATAGCTCAGAGGCTCGATCACCCCGGGGTCTTTTTCGGGAGGAGTTTTATACCAGGAGTGCATCCTGAGGACCGTCTGGTCCTCACTTACAAAGGCCAGATAACCCATGGTGCTGCCGGTGAGCCGCACCCCCTCTGCCAGGGCAAAATCGGTAATCTCCTTCAAGGTGGCCTGGGCCATTTGACTGAGCTGCCACACCGCTTCGAGGCGGGATTCGTCAAGCCGGAGATCTTCCTCAATGGTGGCGCTCCATACTGCCAGTCCCAATTGGCCGGCGAGGGACTGGAAAAATCCGAGGTGCTCCTTGGCAAAGGCACCCTTTTGCGCACTGGCCGCCGTCAACACCCCCAAGGTCCGGGTTTCCGTAGTCAGGGGCGCCAGTATTAAGGAGGCCTGGGCTTCCCCCGGCAGCAGTCCCTGGAGGCGCCCCGCCACCGAAGAGGTATCCGGCACGGAAATGACCTGAGCCGACGACAAGCATTCCCCCAGGAAAGATTGGGGAACGATTTCCATGGCCTGCTCCGGGGCTGCAGGGGCGAGTCCCCGGGAGCCTTTCAGGTGCAGCAGCCCGTCATCCCCCAACAGCCGTATGGCGCACCTTTCTATCCCCAGCCGCTCCACCAGGAGGTCGAGCACCCCCTCCAGGAGATCGGGAATAGACAGGGAGGAGGCCAATTTGCGGGCCGCTTCATACAACACCGACAGTTCGGCGGCCCGCCGCTTCAACTTTTCCTCGCTTTCCTCCAGAGAACTTGAAACCCTGCCAAAGAGGTCAAAGACATCCTCCATGCGGGAGCCCAGGCCCGAGAGGTAGCCGGCCACGATCACCTGGGCCGCGGCCGGGCCGATGGAGCCGGCGATGGTGCGCTCCACAAAGTTTGCCATGTCCAGCTTTTCCTTGTCCCCCCATTCCGCCTCCGGGATGCCGATCCCCTGCAGGAAAGTTTGACTGGCCTCCCGGGCTTTTTCCGGGCCGATGAATTTCCCCATAAATTGCGTGAATTGATCCAGACCGGGGAGAAAGGTAAAACGCTTGTCACGGGGCCGCTCGGCGAGCTCGAAAGCCGCGATGAAGCGTCCCGCTTGCTCAGCTTCCTCCGGACTGGCACTGGTCAACAGGGAAACGCCGACAAAGGCCCCCACATTGAAAAACATGGACCAGAAAAAGGCGTGGGAGAGATCGTCCAGACCGGCCAAGCCCAGAAGAGCCGTGGGCTTCAGCCAGGTCAGACCCCAGGGCCCGCTCCCCAGGATGCTTTCCGGAAACCAGCCGGCGTTGATCGAGTACGGAAAGATGAGGGTGTAGCCCCAGATGAGGAACCCCAGGGCCAGCCCGGCAATAGCCCCGGCCCGGGTGGCATCCCGCCAGTACAGGGCCCCCAGGATGGCGGGAGCCAGCTGCATGACGCCGCAAAAGGCGATCATCCCCATATCCACCAGCATGGTCGAAGGGCCGATCACCCGATAGCTGCCGTATCCCAGGAGAATCACCGCGAGGATGGCGGCCCGTTTGAGCTGCAATAGAACGGGAGGGAGATGCTTTTCCAGCTTGAGGCGAAGGGCCAGGGGCATCACCAGGCTGTTAAGCAGCATAGTGCTTACCGCCACCGAAGCCACGGCCACCATGGCGGTGGAGGCCGACAAGCCCCCCAAAAAGGTTAACAGCGCCAGCCCGGGGTGGCCGTTTTGCAGGGGGATCTGCAGGACAAAGGTATCCCCCTGGGCCGCCGGCAGCCCCAACAACAGCCCGCCGAAGGCAATGGGCATGACGAACAGGTTGATCACCAGGAGATACAAGGGCAGCAGCCACATGGCCGTGAGGATATGCCGCTCATCGGTATTTTCCACGACTGCCATGTGAAACTGCCGGGGCAGGAACATGATGGCCCCCATGCCCAACAAGGTCTGGACCAGCATCAGCAGGTAACTGTTGTGGGGGCCGGTGTTGAGTTGCATGAGTCCCAGGCAGCCCTCTTGCTGGCGAATCCGGCTAAAGATTTCCTTCCAGCCGTGAAACAGGCCATAGGTCACCAGAAACCCGATAGCCAGAAAAGCCACCAGCTTTATAAGCGATTCAAAGGCCACCGCGGCCACCATGCCCTCATGGCGCTCCGTGGGATCGAGGTGGCGGGCCCCGAAGAGGATGCAGAAAACTGCCAGGATGAGAGCTACATAGAAGGCGGTGTCATGAAATACCGGCACATGCAGGGGAGAGACCACGGCCTGTTGCACCAGGATATTGAAGGTGTCGGAAATTGACTTGAGCTGCAGGCCGATATAAGGCACGATGGCCAGCAGCACCCCCAGGGTGGCGAGAAGGCCCACGAGAGGCCGTTTCCCATACCGCAGGGTCAAAAAATCGGACATGGTGGTCAGGTGGTTGTCCTTGCAGATGCGCAGCATTTTCCGCAGCACAAACCACCACACGAAAGCCAGGACGGTGGGGCCCAGGTAGACGGTGAGGAATGGCAGGCCCTGGGTGGCGGCCCGGCCCACACTGCCGAAAAAGGTCCAGGAGGTGCAATAGACCGCCAGGGACAGGGTGTAGATATAAGGGTTGGCGATGATGCTTTTGCCCTGGGCCCGCCGCCAGTCACCATAGTAGGCGATGGCAAAAAGGAAGAGCAGATACCCGAAGGCCGCCAGGATGACGAGGTTTTGGTTCAGCATAACGGGCTGTCTTCAGTGAAGCTCACGGGGACAAAAATCTTTTTCCCAAAAAAAGTCCGACGATGGCCAGCAGCCAGACCCCGAAAAGATAATAGATCAACAGGGGAATGCCCTCATAACACAGGTCGCGGTTAGCAATGGTGAGCAGGGGGTAGTTAAACAGCGCCAAAACCAGGACACCCAACCACACCCAGAGTTTGCTTCGTTTTTCCATAACCGCACCAACCGGGCCGCCAGTGGTATCCAGGACGGCCGCCTCGTTTACCACCGCGGCAGAGGCTGACTTCGTTTTTCTGGACCTACTGTCCCGACTCTTTATACATAAGTTAATGAGGGCGCCGCTAAAATCCAGACTGCGCCGGTTAAAAAGATCGGCTCAGGTCCAGGCGGTGACACAGCCTTGCTCTCTAGGTGGCCGTCGATGTATATCTAATAATTAAGAGTCGCTGGCTCTACCAACTGAGCGAACGGCCCGGGTGCTTTCATGCCAGTCCTGCATAAACGGGCCGGTCAGCTTATTCTGCCCTCTCCCCAGCTTAAGCAGAAGAACTCTCCTTGAACCCGGACCCCGGATGGTGCTATGGTGTCGTGCATCCCCCCTTGAACAAGGCGGGCTGTCGAGGCCACCTGCCCCGCAGGCTGGAGCATTTTCCTGATTTGGTTAAGGGGAAGGGGTGCCGGCGTGAAAACTGCAACCGGGTTGCCGGCGAACTTAGTGGGGAGCAGGTGCGGTTGCTGTCCACGACGAGGCCCGGGCCGTCTGGCAGAATTGCCTAAGGAGTTCCGGTACCTGAGCAATACCGGTCGCGACGGTCGGATGACTGATGCCAAGGGTAATCTAAGGAACGGGCGTTAAATGCAGCCAAGGCTACTCCGAACCCCGGTCGCCTGGTTGGCGATGCTTTTAGCGGGCTGCTGCCTGTGGGGCCTGGGCTGCGGAACCACGGAAGCACCGCCGCCTGCCGATATCACCTACACCTATGACAGCCACACCCAAAAACTGATCAGCATGCTGGCCGGCGAGAGCCAGGTTAACCCATATAAGGAGTTTGACCAGCGCTTTAGCGGCCTGTTTGTGCCGCCCTCCCTGTTTGTCACGGAACCCTTTGTGCTGGGTCTCTCCACCGAAAGCCGGATTCCCGCGATCTTACTGGTGGAGGCCCACTGGGTGAAAAGATATGGACGGGCGGGCTGGCTGCATGAACTGGAACGCTCCCAGGTAAATTTTGCCAAAGATGCCCTAACACCTCGGATGGCAGAAGCCTTTTCCATTGCCCTGGCGGATAACCCGCACCGCCAGGGCAAGGCATTAATGGCCGTGCCCACCAGCATCCGGGGCAATGTCCTGTTTTACCGCCGGGACCTGCTGGAGCGCTTTCATCTCGCGCCCCCCCGAAATTGGGAGGAACTCAAAGCCATCTGCGGCAAAATCCTCCCCCAGGAAAAGCAGCTGAAATACGGCTTGATTCTGCACCCCATCGGCTTTGTCAATGATTTCTTTCCCATTTTCTGGGGCTTTGGCGGCCGCATTATGGACGATGATAAATTCGTCCTGGGCGAACCGCAGAATCAGGCCGCCTTTCTTGCCGCCCTGAAGGAGATCCAGGGCCTGCAGGGGACGATCCTGCCGGCGGCCAGGGACATGCAGCAATTCGAGCCTGAAGGAGCGTTGTCGCGTTCTTTCAGTCAGGGCGAAGCCCTTTTCATGATCAACTGGAACACCAGTCTGCAAGACCTGAGCGACCTGCCGGGCCGGGAAAAGGGAAAGGCCGCCGGGGGCCTCAGTGCCATCAGCCAGGTGGGCGTTGCCCCCATTCCTGCCGGGGCGGGTCATTCCCGGCGCTACACCAACCTCAATTCCCTGGGCTGGGCCGTGAACAACTTTGCTGCCAATGCCTGGAATGGCCTCCAGGTGATGGAGGGTGTCAGACAGTTTCTCCAACTGGTGGTAAATGAGCGCTTCCAACTCCTGGCGGCGGATACCTATGGGGAGGTGCCGTCTTTACGCAGCGCCCTCAATAAGCTGAAAAATCCTGAAGTCTTGCAGGTTTATAACAATGTCTTTGCCGCGGCCGACGTGGAGATCAGGATGCGGCCCCATAGCCGGTCGGTCAATAACACCCTGGAGAAACACTTGCGGGCAGCCTTGTACGGCCAACAAACTCCGGAAGCCGCTTTACAAGGGACGCTGCAAGAACTGAAGTAACCGGCGGTCTGAGGAAAGATGCCTCAAAGCCTACCTCTTAACGAATATTCTCTGAAAGGCCGACTCCTGGTCTGGGTCCTGGCTATTTATGCAGTGTGCCTCAGCGTCGTACTCCTCCTGATTCCCATCCTCGACAGTAAATTAGAGAGCTTCAATGAAACCAGCACCTATTACATCGAACGAGCCAAGGAGGCCGAAGCCACCAACTATGCCCGGCTGATCGTGCTGGAATTGTCGAGTCTGAAGGAATTGTTGCAGGTGAAGGATGGTCCTGTGACGGCGGCGGACCAATCCGTCATGGACCTGTTGTGGGAGAATATCACCTTCAATACGGCCCTCACCGGCATTGAACTGATCCAAGCCGCGAACCGCGGCGAGGGCACGCATCTGACCTTGCTTTTTTACCGCCAGCCTCCGGGTGAAAAACCCATGCCGGGCCCCCAGAAGGTCATGAAAGATTTCTCCGGTCTCGAAGCAGAGCTCATTTATGGCATCGACCGGCGGCAAGAGGTGGACCAGAAAATTCTCGGCACCATCAATCACGGCCCCAAAAAAGAAGGGGAAATGATGCTGCGCTATTTCCCGGTGCACGTGTTGCTGCCGGGGTGGGGGGCGGTCTATTGGGGCGTGGCCAAGATTGGCGTCGACACCAGCTGGGTCCGCCGCACCCTGGCAGAGGAGCGCCGCCGTCAAGATCAACTGCGCCGCATCCTCAGGTTGGAGATCCTTCTGATCCTGTTCATCTCTGCCATCCTGTTCGTCCTGTTGACCTACCTTTTTCCCTGGGTGCGCCGGCTGATGGAACCCCTGAGCAAGCTGGAGGCGGTGGCCGAGGACTTGAATGAGGTCCGTCAGCCCCAGGATTACGCCCTGTGGCTGGAAAATCTGCAACGGTTCGACCACCGGGATCAGGCCGAAGTTGCTGGGATTCAGCGCATCCTGCTGCGCCTGGGAAATGCCATCCCCAAGCTGGGCCAGCGGCTGATAACGGATGAACATCGGGCCACCCTCGGCAAGCTTATGGGCCGAAGTCTGCCGGCCCTGCATGACGTGCTTGCCCGGCTGCAAACCCTCTCAGCCGCTGCTGCCGATCATGATCAGCCGCCCGACCGTGTCCGGCCGGAGATGAACGGCCTCCTGGCCCAACTTCAGCTTAGCGTCCAGGATCTGCTGAGTTTCCAGCCGGACGCGACCGCGGCCTGGCAGCGGCTGGATCTGACCGCGGGGTTGCAAAGCGCCTGGCGCCTGGTAAAGCCCAGACTGCCGGCGGACGTGCAGCTAAATTTTGACCTGCAGCCCCTGCCGCCGGTCTGGGGCTCGCCGGTGGACCTCCCCCTGGCGGTTCTCTATCTGTTGGATGCTGTCGTGGATCACCTGGAGCCGGGGAGCCGGTTAAGCCTTAAGGCCGCGCCTACCCCGGCGCAGGGAGTGCACATCTGCATAGAGGCTTCCGGGGCCGGGATGACCGCGGCGGCATGGCAGAACTGGCTGTCCCCCTGGCAGGGTTCCGGCGAGGTCCGGGAGCAGCTGGGACCGGCCCTGGCCGCCGCCATTATTGCGCAACATGGCGGCACCTTCACGGTGCAGCCCCTGGACAAGGGCGGGGTAGCCCTTGCTCTTGCCATACCCCCACTGGTCGCGGCCGATGCATCTTCTAAAACGCCTGCTTGAGGCCGCGGTCACACTAATCGGCCTTTTATGGGGCCAACTGCTCCTCTATACCGAACGGTACCTCAAGATCAGTGCGGTCTTCTACCGCCTGCTGGTGGCCACCTTTGCCGGAGCCCTCCTGGTCGCGCCTGATCTTCGGGGAGATGGCCAAACAGGTTTATTTTACCGCCATCCGGGGAGTCCACATCTTGATTTTCGCGGCGATAATGTTGGGCGTGCACATGATCCTGTACTCCACCGCCCAGCTGGTCAAGGTAAGCTATGAAGAATTTGTGGGCTGGCTTCTGGTCACTATCGTGGTTCGGGAACTGGGACCGATTCTGGCCGCCTTTTTCGTCCTGGTCCATTCCAGCGGCGCCATCATCGTGGAAATCGGCACCATGTCAGTCTCCCGGGAGGTTGAAGCCCTGCAGGTCATGGGGATCGACCCCTATCATTATTTGGGCGTGCCCAGGTTTTGGGGTGTGACCGTCAGTATTATCTGCCTGTACATCATCATCATTATTTTCGCGGCCCTGGGCGGCTGCTTCTTCGCCCAGCTTTATGTCGATATTTACTGGCATAATATCTGGCATTTCTTCATTGATGCGCTCCAGGGGGCGGACCTCATCACCGGTCTTGTCAAGGTGGCCATGTTCGGCATGATCATTTCCACCGTCGCCATCTATGCCGCCTTTGAAGCCCGCGGCGACATGGGGCAGGTGGCCAAACTAACCGCTCAGGCGGCGCTGTGGAGCCTGGTGCTCTGCGGCGGCATGGACATCATCATTACCAATGCCTATTACCTGTTTCCGCATCAGGCACCTATGGCACCGCTGAGCGGCCTGCCGGCGATGATCGCATGCTGAGACATTGTCTGGTATTTAATCAGGCGGTACTGTCAGGGCCGCCGGGGATGTGGTCCGCTCCCCTCGACCTTTCCCTGGAATTGCAGGAGGTCCTGCTGGTTGACAGAATCGGCGCCGACGCCAGCACCCCGCTCCTGGAAGCGGCCTCCACCCTCAAACATCCGGTGGCGGGACAGATCCTGCATTGGGGCCTGGACGCCGCCAGCCTGGCCCGGGAAGAACGTTGCCGCCTGCGCCGCCGCATCGCCTATCTGACGCCGGAACAGGTGCTTCTAAGCCGCTTGAACCTGGGGGAGAACATTGCCCTGGGCACCTCATTCCAGGCAGGTACCTCCACCCGGTCCGTCCTCGCCAGTCATGCCGACCTGCTGGAACGACTGGCGCTCCAGCCCTTCCTGCCCTTCCTGCCCCACGAGGTGGAAGCAGAGGTGTATATTCGGGCTCTCTGGGCGCGGGAGTTCATAAAACAACCCGACCTGATCGTGGCGGTCCTGGGCGAGGCCTGGGAACCTCATGACCCTCCGGAGCAGGGCATCCTCTTGCTTAAGGATTATCTGACCGACCGGCGGGGCGCGGCGCTGCTCCTGGGCCAGTCTCTTGACCAGTTTCATCCCCTGGCCAGCCGGCTCCTTCGGTGGGACGCAGGGCGCCTCCTGTCTCAGCCGTTGTCGGAGCACCGGGGCCGGCCCCTCACGGATTTCCTCCCCCTCCTGCCGAAGGAAGACTAGCTACCGGCAGGAATACCAGAAAGATGATCGGCGGGCGGTATTCGGGACGCGTGGAGAGATAACGCTCACTTCTCGCCAGGTTTGAGGCGGTGGTCTTTTTGGAAGCGTTCCAGGGAGTTCCCCAGCTGCCCCCGGGTGTTAACCTCTTGAAGCCGGGCGAGGCAGCGGGTCAAGGGGGGCTTTTTCCCCAGGAAGGCGTACACGTCGAAGGCCCGGCTGAAATAGTCCCAGGCCTGGGGCATCTCCCCCCGGAGCTGATGAGCTTCCCCCAGGGCGAAGAGGTCCGCGGCCATGGCGGCCCGGTCCAGAACCTGACGGTCGCAAGTCAGGGCCTGCTGAAAGGAGGCTGCGGCGGCGGCGGCGTCCCCCCGGGCCAGGGAGAGCCGGCCTTGCTGATACGCCCAGGCTCCTTTAAGGGACGGGGTTCTGGCCAGCCGCCGGGCCTGCGCCAGCGCGGCCGCGGCGCCGGCGTAATTTTGCCGGTCCAGATAAAAGCTGGCCCAACGGACCAGCACCAGTCCCTGGGCGGGCGGGGACTTGGACCACTGGGCCGCGTCCTGGGCCGTCTGCAGGTGTTGAGCCGCGTCCTCCCACCTCCCGGCCTTTTGGGCCACGGTGGCCAGGTTGGCCTGGTTGACGCTGGCGTCGCGCCAATGCTCTTGTCTCTGGTTGATTTCCCAGGCCCGGGTAAAGAGCTCTCCCGCCTTCTTCAGGTCTCCCTGCTCCAGGGCCACGGCCCCCAGGTTGTTGAGTTGTTGGGCCTCGCCGGGGGGATAGTCCGCGGCGCGGCCCACTTCCAGGGCCCGGGAGAAGCTTTTGGAGGCCTTGTCCAAATCTCCCTGGGAGAACGACTGCTCCCCTTGCCGGGATAGACTCCCGGCCCGCTGCACCTGCTGCCCGAAGGGGTCGTGTTTGGCGGCGCAGCCGACGAGGCCCAGGATCAAGAGCCCCATCAGGCCCCAGGCGCTAGGGGACATCCCGGGGCTCCACATGCAGAGGCTGACTCGAGGGTTGCTTGGGGCTGGTCAGGCGGATCAGGGGGTTGGCCTTCAGCGCCTCCACCACTTCCTTGCTGGCCTGCATGGTTTCCGTGGCCGTCTCCATCAAGCCCGGGAAGGCTTTACTGCCGCCCTTGACATCCGCCAGAATGCTATTCAGGGTTTCCACCTCGACCTTGACGCTCTTGGCAACTTCCTGCAGACTCTGGGCCGCCGGCTTCAATTCGCCGGTAACTTTCTGGGCGTCAGTCAGCACCCGGTTTAATTGGCCCACACTGTCGTTCAGGCGCGTGTAGAGCTCCCGGTTGGTGGCCAATTGCCCCAAGGTTCCCTTGCCCTGGTTGAGGTTCACCGCCACCTGCTTGAAGGCGTCCACCGCGGCAAAGAAAGACTTCTCGTCGTTTTTCACCTGCTCGCTCATCTGTCCCAGATTGGCCAGCACGGTTTTCAGCCGCTGGAGATTTTGCTCATTGACGAGGTCCGCCAGATTTTCGGTAATACTCTTGCGCTGCCCGGTGGGGATGACATGATGATCCGGCAGGGGTTTGTAGCTGGCCGAACCGGCCGTGACGGCCACGTAGACCGTACCGATAAAGAGGGGACTGACGACATAGGCTTCGGAATCTTCGGTAATGAGGTCGGTGTGTTCCTTCACGACCTTGATGGTAACGGTCACCGGATAGTCGCGGTTCCTCTTGTCAATCTCGATCTTGCTCACCTTGCCGATTTCGGTGTCGAACATCTTTACCGGTGAGCCCGGCATGAGATTGTAGCCCTCCGCAAATCTAACCAGATAGGTGCGTTGAGACAAAAGCCAGCCCTTCTCCCGGCTGATCAGGATCAATGCCACATTGGTGAGGGTGACCAGCACCAGGAAGAATAACCCGACAATTTTTTCTTTCTGGCTGAAACCTTCTTGCATAGGCTCGTATGATACCACCATCGGTTCAGGTTAGACAATGTTCTTTCCTGGGCTGCCCTCAAGATAAAAAAAGGGCTTTAAGCACATGGGAAGCCTGGACCAAACCATGGTCTCCGGGATAAAAAATCCCCTTGCTCTGCCAGTATTGATGCAAGGCTGGCTGGACAACGAGAATACCTGCCCGGGATTTTGAGGGAGGGGACTGGACCTGGAGCTTTCATCTCGAAAGGCCTTGCTGCAAAGGTCCTCCGGTCTTGCTCATGGGCCGCTTACTGGCGGCGCGACACGAAATACCCGGGCCTGACCTCCCGGTCCACGGTTATCAGGCCAACGGCATCCTGGGCCGAAGCCTCCTGGACCGTAACGGTGCCCACGTATGTGCCCTCCGGATCGAAGAGGGTGACCAGATCCCCGGGGTTGACGCCGTGTTCGGTCCCCAGGCCAAAGGTGACCTGGTACTGCCCTTCATTCCAGGTAACCCGGTAGACCTCCGCCCGGCCTTCTTGCGCCTGCAGGCTCTCGATGCGTTGGGACATGAGATAGACCGCGGCCAGGGAGATGAGGATCAGAGGCACGCAGGCCGCCGCCACCAGGTAGGGGGACAAGCCGGTTTGGCGTTTGATGCCGGATTGGAAAGCCAGGCGCTGGCTGGCGGCGTCCGGATAAACCACCACCCGGAACTGGTATCCGGGCTTAACGGCCGGGTCAGCTTTGGGCTTGACGGTGACGGTGTATTTACCGGGGGCGAGGTTGCTCCCCACCGTGAGGCTCCCCCGCCACATGTTGCCCCCCATGAAATAACCGGGATGAATTACCCGGAAGGTGACAGCCAGGTCCTTGGAATCGCTGGCATAAGTCAGGGCGTCAGTGCTCTTGACTTGTTCGGGGATGGGCCCGTCGATGTCCACCTCGTCTCCCTTAAGGACGTGCAGGACATTCACCGGCTCCCGAAATTTGGCGACCAGGCCATCTATAATGGCTAAGGAGGCGAGGAGGAAGAAGAGGGCACAGGCCCTGCCCAGCCATTTTCGCCAAGTAACAGCTTGACTTAAGTCCATAGGTTCGTGAGAGTGACTTTTAGGGTCAGGAGGCCACCACACCTGGCTCCCCCCGCCATGAGCATCATTTTATCACAAAGCAGGGGAATCGCCTCGGGCCCGGATGGACAAGGCCCTGCAGGCGATTCCCGTGAGGGTGCAGCCATGATGATTATTTCTTAAAAATATCCGTTTTGCTAACATTCATGAGCCGTAAAGCCTTGCCCGGCTCCTTGAAGTAAACCCGGACTTCGTCCCCGGCATCCCAAGTGGAGGCAGGCCGGTCCAGGTATTCCTCCGGAAGAGCGATCACCGCATAGAGCTTCTGCCGGCCGGAATAGATGGTGACGGTCTTTTTCTCTTTGTCCACGGCTGGCAGCTTCTTGTCGGCTACCAGGGGGTTGTCCTTGGCTATGCCGGTTTTCTGTTCCACGATATCGAAGGTGATATCCTTGAAGGCCTTGGTTTCGGGGTCGTAGATGGTGATGAACTTCTTGTCCATGTCCAGCTTCATGCGCAGACCGGCCTTGGGTTCCTGGCCCATTTCCTCCGGGTCCTGCGGCTGGAGATAGGTATGGGGAGGGAGGGTGTTGTAATCCGGCTTCCCAGGCTCCGCCTTCTTGTCCTGGATCAGGGTGACCATGCCTTTGGCCTTGTCATAGGCGATGACTCGCCCCTGGTCCACTTTTCCCAGTTCGCCGCAACCCAGCACCAGCGCCAGAGGCAAGAGGGCCACGACAGTCCACCAGATATAGCGTTTCGCCATAATTTTTCTCCTTCTGTGACCTTCTCTACTGCTGGGCCTTTTTCATGGCCACCTCTTGCTTGGCCCCTTGTACCATGCGCACGAAAATATAGAGGGACATGGCTGCCACCAGACCCAGGATGAGCACGGTGGCGGAACCGTCGAAAAGCGCGGCATGTTCCGGTATGCCCTTGGCCAGCAGTTTGAGGATGATGGACAGGGCGCAGCCCACCACGGCCAGGCCGAAGGCGATGCGGATGCCGTAGCCCTTGATGTACTTGGTGGCCACAGTGCCCACCTGGGCGCCGATGGCCGCGCCGACGAGCATGATGAGGGCGGCCATCAGCTCCGTGCGGCCCTTATAAGTATAGGTGGCGGTCCCGTAAAGGCCGGAGATCATGACCTCGAAGAGGTCGGTGCCCACCGCCACGTGGGTGGGGCAGCCGATGAAGTAGATGAGGGCCGGCATGCGGATAAGGCCGCCGCCGATCCCCAGGATCCCCGCCAGCCAGCCGGTGAGGAAACTGACCAGGATGGGCAGCCAGGCGGTGCAGGTGATCTGGGCCACATTAAAGTGAATCATGGGCGGGATATTGAGCTTGTGCAAGGCCTTGTGCCACTCAAGCCCCGTGGCCAGCTTGTCCACCTCCTTGCCTGCCTTCAGGGCTTCCCGCTCTTTGCGCCGTTTTTTGGCCACGTCGGCGAAGACCATCCAGGCGATGAGGGCCAGCAGCACCAGGTACAGGTAGCGCACCACCTTATCCACCGCGCCGATGCGCTCCAGCCACATGATCATCTGGGCGCCCACCTCGAAACCCACGATGGTGCCCACCAGCATAATAAAGCCTAATTTATAATCGACGTTACCGAACTTGCCGTGGCGCATGGTGGAAATCAAAGATTTCCCGGCCATGTGGGCGATGTCGGTGCCGATGGCAAAGGCCATGGGAAAACCCAGGATGTTTAATCCCGGGGTCACCATCCAGGCGCCCCCCATGCCGAAAAAGCCGCCGATGATACCTACCCCGATACCCAAAATAATCAAACCGGGCCAGAAGATCGTTACCCCTGATATGGGCATAAGGACGTAGAGCCAATCCATAATGTCCTCCCAAGATAATTATTGCATTACATGAATTAATGTTCGGCCAGTTCCCGGGATTTCAGGTCAATGCCGATATGTCCCATGACTATGTCTGCTATCACCCCGAAGATGAGGCCGACGATGGGAATGGTGACGACGGTGACGATGGTAAAATAAAGATGGCTCTCGTTATAAAGGTTGGCCCACCAGGCCTGCCAGCCGGTGAGTCGGCGGGTGTCGGCCACCATCACCAGGGGCGCGGCCGCCGGTCCAGCGGCCAGGGCCAAGCTGGGCGCCAGCAGGATGACCATGAACCCGAAACCGATAATCTTTTTCCACAGGTTTTGCATAACTCCCTAACCTCCTAAAGACTTTCTTGGTTAGCGCACGATGGTGACTTCGCAGGGGGCGTTGGCCACCACCTTGGCGGCAGTGCTCCCCATGAGAATTTTGGCCAGCCCACTGCGGCCGGTGGACCCCATGACGATGCGGTCGAACTTGTCGTCTTCGGCTCGCCTGATGATGTTGTTGGCCGGCACTAAGCCTTTTTCCAGAATGGTGGCCACCTTGATGCCCTTGGCGTCGAACACTGCCTTGGCGTTATCCAGCCACTTCTGGTTCTCTGCAGCGAGCTTTTCCTGAATGTTGCTGCCCATCTCATCCAGGTAGTCCGAGGCCACGGGAGTCACTGTCATGATGGTGATCTCGGCCCCTTGTTTTTCGGCCAGCTCCAAAGCACGCGCCAAGGCCTTGCGGCTGTGCTCGGAGTCGTCTATGGGTACCAACACTTTCATAACCGACCTCCTTCGCTTCCCTTGATCTGTCGCAATTTAAGGCCTGCCTTGTGAAAATTTTCTTGAAAGCTGAAAGTTCCAAACCCTGAAGAGCAATGCCTGTGCCAACTCGAAAACCAACGGAAATATTTTTATGTCTTTTATTTCCAGGCAATTGCTTAAGTATTCCTGTTGATCCAGAATCCGCCGGAGAGCTTTTTTTGTCAGGATTTTTTACAAGGTGTAAAAAATTATTGCGGAGGAGAGGCTCACGGCTCAGGGAAAGGACGGAGCTACCAACAATCTTGCTGACTTATCCATGGCTTATAATTCCACGCCTCGCCTCCCAAATGGTATGGAACTTGATAAGATACATTCGGGTATAAAGTTACTTTGAGAAAATAATCTGCGGCAGCTAAAATCTTCCGCACTCGGTTCCAGGATGGCCCGGGAAACCCCGGGAATGGGGCGGCAGACGTGACTATCCTCGACAACCTCAAAGAGCTGTTTCGATCGGTCTTCCGCCTGGAGCCGGCGGCGGAGGATATCGGCGCGGTCTTCCGCTTCAAGTACGGGCTTTTTAAAGAGCTTCTGACCTCGAATACGCAGCTCCTCGACCTCATCACCGATATGGAAGAAAAGCTCCAGGGCCACCAGCTCTTCGGCATGTCCTACGTCAGGAGCAACGCCACCCGCGCGGTGTTTCACGCCTTCCGCATGGTGAAAAGCCTGGATGTCCTGTCCGGCCACCGCTACCCCATGCTCTATCCGGTCCTGGAAGGCATTCACCAGAAAATCAAGGTGGAGCTCGAGCAAAAAAAGGAGATCAATGCCCCGGCTCTGGTTCTGCCTTATGCCGGGATCACCAAGGACATGACCGATTGGGTGGGGGGCAAGAGCGCCCACCTGGGGGAGGCGCAGAACCGCCTGCACCTGCCCATCCCCCGGGGGTTCGCCATCACCACCGCGGCGTATGAGGCCTTCATTACGGCAAACGACCTGGCCGAGGAAATCAACAAAAGAAAATTGGCCATCGATATCAACGACCTGGAGACCATTCAGGAGGCCAGCCGGGATATCCAGGCAATGATCAGCGCGGGGAGGATCCCCGCTCCCCTGGAGGAGGCCATCCTGGGGGCCTACCACCGGATGGCCGCATCCCCGCACCAGGGCGATGCCCCGCCCCGGGTATCGCTCAGGAGCAGCGCCATCGGCGAGGACAGCGAGCTGTCCTATGCCGGCCAGTACCTCACCGCCTTGAATGTCACTTCGGAAAATCTTTTGGAAAGCTACAAGGCGGTGCTGGCCAGCCTCTACACTCCCCGGGCCATCTCCTACCGCCTGGTGAAGGGCATCAGGGACGAGGACATCGCCATGAGTGTGGCCTGCCTCGAGATGATCGACTCTTATGCCAGCGGCGTCATGTATTCCCGCCACCCCGTCCTCATCATGGAGGAAACCATCATTATCAACGCGGTTTGGGGGTTGGGCGCCTACGTGGTGGATGGGGTCCTGACCCCGGACACCTACCGGGTCGCCAAAGACGCCGATTTGACCATTCTGGAAACGGTCATCCACCCCAAACCCATCCAGCTGGTGAACAGCCCCGGGGGCGGGGTGGAGGAAATCCCGGTGCCTCCCGAGCGCCAGGAGGCTCCCTGTCTTACCCCCGAACAGATCAAGACCCTGGCCGCCTGTGCCGTGAAGCTCGAACAGCACTATGGCGTCCCCCAGGACATCGAATGGGCCCTGGACCAGGAGGGCCGCCTGCTTATCCTGCAGTCCCGGCCCCTGCACCTCAAGTCATCGGCAGAAAGGGAGGTAAAAGCCACCCCCCTGATCCCCGGTTACCCCCTCCTGGCGGCGGGCGGGGCGGTGGCCTGCGACGGCGTCGGCGCCGGACCGGCGTTTCATGTGCGCGACCTCGAAGACCTGAAGGCGTTCCCGGAAGGCGCCGTCCTGGTGGCCAGGCATTCATCCCCCAAATTCGTCATAGTGATGCGCCGGGCCGCGGCCATCGTTGCCGACCATGGCAGTGTCAGCGGGCATATGGCGGCGTTGACCCGGGAGTTCGGGGTGCCCACCATTTTGGGGGTCGAGGGGGCCAGCGAGGCCATCCCCCCGGGCATGGAAATTACCGTGGACGCCTACTCGGGGAGGGTTTACCAGGGCCGGGTGCCGGAGCTCCTGAAATTGCAGCGGTCCCGGGAAACCCACATGACGGGCACCCCGGTTTATCAGACGCTGCGACGGATCGCCGACCAGGTGGTGCCCCTGCATCTCCTGGACCCCCAGGCCCCCTCCTTTAAGCCGGAAAATTGCCAGTCCCTCCATGACATCAGCCGCTTCGTGCATGAATTGTCCTACAAGGTCATGTTTCAGGTAAGTGACCATATTTCTTATGAGAAAGGTGGCGCCGTCAAGCTTGCCGCCCCCATTCCCCTGGACCTCTATGTCGTGGACCTGGGGGAGGGCCTGGTGGACCGCGCCCCCAGGGCCCAGCGGGTGACCGTGGAGAACATTGCCTCGGTCCCCTTTCAGGCCCTCATGCGGGGCATGCTGCACGAGGATTTGCGGGGCCTGGAACCCCGCCCCATCCACCTTTCGGGACTCCTGTCGGTGATGCGGGAGCAGATATTGTCCGGGCCGGGGGAACGGTTCGGAGACCGCAGCTACGCAGTGATTTCGGCGAAATACCTCAATTTCAGTTCCCGGGTGGGCTATCACTACAGCATTCTCGATTCCTACTGCGGTGACAACATCAACAACAATTACATCACCTTTTCTTTCAAGGGGGGCGCGGCCGACGACGTGCGCAAGAACCGCCGGGTGCGGGCCATCGCCAAGGTCATGGAGCTGCAGGACTTCACCGTCAAGGTCAAGGGCGATCAGGTGGACGCCCGGCTCCTGAAATATCCCCGCCCCGTCATTGAAGAAAAACTGGAGATGATCGGGAGATTACTCCTGTTCACCCGGCAGATGGACATGCTGATGGACAGCGAATACAGCGTGGAGGCCGTGGTCCAGAACTTCCTGGCCGGCAACTACCGCTACGACCAGGCCATGATCGACCAACTGCGCCAGGGCCAACCGGCTGCGGCCGACCCCGGCGCCGGCTCCGGACCGGGTGAGCCGGGGAACTGAGGCCAGGGGACTTTAGCCTCAAACCAGGAAGTCAGGCACCTTTCGCCATCGTTGCCGACAGGGACCAAAACAGATGGGCGCATACTTCATCCTCCTGCTCGCCATTATCATCCAGTTTACCGCGGCGATCCTGGCCCTGCGCCTGGTGTGGATCACCAAGAAGACCTTCGCCTGGACGTCTATTGCCATCGCCATTGTCCTCATGGGCTTAAGAAGGTGCTTTACGGCCTATGAGTGGTATTCCCGGGGCATGGCGCTCCTGCCGGTGGATGTCGGCCAGGAGATTGTCGGTCTCGCCACCACGGTCTTCATGCTGGTGGGGGTAGCCCTCATCGCCCCCTTGTTTGCCAAGATCAAGCGCTCGGAGGACCAACTCCGGGAGCGGGTGGAGGAGCGCACTGCCGAGTTGAACAGATCCTATCAGGCTCTCCAGGTAGAGTTGACTGAGCGCCGCCAGGCCGAGAGGGAAAAGGCCAAGCTGGAGTCCCAGCTGCGGCAGGCCCAGAAAATGGAGGCCGTCGGCACCCTGGCCGGGGGGATTGCCCACGATTTCAACAACATCCTTACCCCCATCATCATGTTCAGCGAGATCGCCCAACGGGAATTGGCCGAGGACAGCCCCATCCGCCCATACCTGGACCAGGTGCTGAAATCCAGCAAAAGGGCCTCTGACCTGGTAAAGCAAATCCTCTCCATCAGCCGCCAGACCGAACGGAAGCATGTCTTTATGGAGCTCGGCCCCCTCGTCAAGGAATCCCTCAAGCTGTTACGGGCCTCTTTGCCGGCCACCATCGAAATCCAGCAGGACCTCAACCCCGAAGAAGGCTGGATACTGGCAGACCCCACCGAGATTTACCAGGTGGTCATGAACCTTTGCACCAATGCCGCCTATGCCATGGAGGAAACGGGGGGGGTCCTGGGGGTGCGCCTCAAAAATGTCAACCTGGACCAGCCGGTGTCAGCTTTCGGCCTGGACTTGCAACCCGGCCCTTACCTCAGCCTGGCCATAAGGGACAGTGGTCATGGCATCCCGCCGGACATCTTCGAGCGGATCTTCGAGCCGTATTTCACCACCAAGGGCATCGGCGAGGGCACTGGCCTGGGGTTGGCCCTGGTCCACAGCATAGCCAGGTCCTCCGGCGGCGGCATCGACGTGGTCAGCGAACCCGGCAAAGGCACCACTATCCAGGTTTTCTTCCCCCTCTTGAAAAATACCGATCAGGTTGAATCAGAGCAGGTGATGCCCTTGCCCCGGGGGAGCGAAAGGATTTTGCTGGCGGACGATGAACCGGATATCGTCGCGGCCGTGAAGATTATTCTGGAAAAGTTGGGATACCAGGTGGAGACATATAGCAACGGCCAGGAAGCCCTGGAAGCTTTCTGGGCCGACCCGGAGCGCTTCGATCTGGTCTTTACCGACCAGACCATGCCCCAGCTGACGGGTATGGAGCTGGCCCAGGAGATAATCAAAGTTCGGCCCCACCTGCCCATCGTTATCTGTACCGGTTTCAGTGAAGCCATTACGCCTGAGCAGATCAAGTCTCAGGGAATCATGGAACTTCTCCTGAAACCACTGACTCCGGACAAATTGGCCGACGCGGTGCGCCGGGGGCTGGACACCCGCAAGAATTTGACAGGTTTGCCAACTGAGAGTATAACACACTAATATTATTAAGTATAACATATTTTAGCAGAATCATCTCTGGTCCTGGAGTTCTGCATGGAAGAAAAAAAATATCGACAATTTTGGTGGCAAATAACCTTAACCAAAATTCTTTTCTCCATCGTCCCCCTGATCATCCTGGCGACCGTGCTCTATTATCATTTCAGCGTCGCTTACACCGACAAGGTCATGGAAAGGCTCAGGACCCTGGCGGGCAACCGGCAGGCTTCACTGGATCTGTTCCTGGACGAACGGATCTCCCAGCTCATCACCCTGGCCTATACCAGTAATCATGCCGAGCTGCGGGACCAGGAGTACCTGAACAAGGCCCTGCAAGTAATGCAGTCCCGTTCCCGGTCTTACATCGATCTGGGGGTCATCGACCAGAACGGCGATCACCTTAACTATGTGGGGCCCTATCACGACGTGCTCAAGGGGGTTAATTACCGCCACGAGCCATGGTTTGACGCGGTCATGAGTACGGGCGTCTATGTGAGCGATATCTTTCTGGGTTTCAGGAAGGTGCCCCACTTCATCATCGCCGTGGTGGTCCGGGAAAAAGGCCAGAATTTGATCTTGCGGGCCACCATTGATTCGGATGTCATCGACAACATTGTGCACGCCGCCTGGACCGGCACCAGCGGGGATGCTTACCTGATCAACCGGGAAAATTTGTTGCAGACGAAGCCCCGCTTTGGTGGTAATCTGTTGGAGCCTGCGCCTGGACCGAATTTTTCCTCCACGGTCAGCACCCGGGTCGAACAAATCACCTACAAAGGTGAGACCAGTCTTTTTGCGGTCACCCCGATCAAGACCAAGAAATGGGTGCTGGTCATCCAGGAGGACCCCAAGGAGCCGCTGGCGCCTTTGCTCAGAGCC
The DNA here is from genome assembly GCA_963773285.1 of uncultured delta proteobacterium. Taxonomy (GTDB): domain Bacteria; phylum Desulfobacterota; class Desulfobaccia; order Desulfobaccales; family 0-14-0-80-60-11; genus JBGSLA01. Next base: position 56,313 of record CAVZAM010000014.1, on the reverse strand, counting down.
AAGTACCTGGTGGCCTTCCTCTTGCTCCTGGGTTTGGGTCTCATCATCCTCGGCTCGGTGCTCACCACGAGAACCGTGTTGAATCGCCTGATCAAGAGTGACGTGGAAAAAGCTAAAAGCGACGAATTGATGCTCCATGAGAGTAAGATGGCCGCCCTGGGCAAAATGGCTGCGGGGGTGGCCCACGAAATCAATAATCCCCTGGCCGTGATCGCCGAGGAAGCTGGCTGGATGAAGGATCTGCTCAAGGAGGAAGACGTTGCCCACAGTGCCAATTTCCAGGAGTATCAGGAGACCATCAAAAAGATCGAATACCACGCGGAGCGGATCAAGAAGGTGACCCACCGCCTGCTGGGCTTTGCCCGCCGCATGGAACCCACGGAAGAGAAGGTCATGGTCAACCAGATCCTGGATGAGTGCGTCGGCTTCCTGGAAAACGAGGCCCGCTACCGCAACATCAGCATCAATAAAGAACTCGCCCCGGACCTACCCACCACGGCCAGCGATTCCAGTCAACTGCAGCAGGTCTTTCTCAACATCCTCAACAATGCCATCGATGCCATGGGCAAGGATGGCACCCTCTCACTGAGAACTTTCCATCAACCTGATACCCGGCAGATTGTCATCAAGATCTCCGATACCGGCCCGGGGATGAGCCAGGACACCATAGAGAAAATTTTTGATCCCTTTTTCACCACCAAGGAAGTGGGCAAAGGCACGGGCTTGGGACTGTCCATTTCTTACAGCATCATAGAAAAACTGGGGGGCACCATTTACGTTGACAGCAAGATAGGTCAGGGCACGACCTTCACCATTAAACTGCCGGTAAAATGAAACGCGTCAGTGGCCACGGTCCAAAAAGAATCTGAAAGGAGCTTGCGCATGGATAATTTTAAAATTCTCATCGTTGATGATGAAAACGACTTCCGGGAGACTATTATCAAGCGCCTGAGGGCCCGCAAAATCGACATCGAAGGCGCCGACAGCGGCCCCAAAGCCCTGGAGATGGTCGACGCCCAGGACTTCGACGTCATCGTCCTGGACGTCAAGATGCCTGGCATGGACGGCATTGAAACCTTGCGGGAGATCAAACTCAAAAAACCCCTGGTGGAAGTGATCATGCTCACCGGCCATGCTTCGGTGGAGTCGGGAATCCAGGGCATGCAGCTGGGCGCCTTCGATTACGTCATGAAGCCCGTGGCCCTGGACGACTTGATGGATAAGCTCCGGCAGGCTTATGAAAGGAGAGTAATCCAGTTGGATTACAACCGCTAGGCTGCCTTTGACAGGCTGAAGACCCCGGACAAGTTATGGAAAAAAATCCCCCCAATGCGCGGCTTATGGCTTTGTCCTCTTCCTGGAGCGATCTTGCCGTTTACGGCACTGCCCTAGGGCTGGTGATCCTGGCGATTTTCCTGGGCTTTCAGGCCGGTCTGGCCTATGCCCTCGCCGCCTTGCTCCTGGCGGCCCTTTCCCTGGTCACCGTGACCAAGGTGCTCCGCCATAAGAACGCGGCCCTGCTCCAGAAGGAATTAAGCGACCAGAACCTGCTGCAATCCCAGAAGCTGGCTTCCGTCGGGGAGCTCTCCGCCGGCATCGCCCATGAAATCAATAATCCCCTGGCCATCATCCGGCAGGAAGCCGAGTGGCTGCTCCAACTTTATAAAAAGGACGCTCCCCCGAACGCCCCGGAAACCAAAAACTGCCTGGCCGAGATCGTCCACCAGGTGGACCGGGTCCGGGAAATAACCCATAACCTGCTCAATTTCGCCCGGCGGAGCCAACCCGTGGTCCAGGGGGTGGAGCTCAACCGCATTATTATGGACATGGTCTCGCTGGTGGAGAAAGAGGCCCAGCAGAAACACATCAACCTGGTAAAGCGCTTCTCTGCAGACTTGCCCCTGATTGAGAGCGACGCTCCCCTGCTCCGCCAGGTAATCCTGAACCTGCTCAACAATGCCATCCAGGCCATCGACGGGGACGGTACCGTCACGGTCATTACCGAGGCGGCGGACGACCGGCAGGTCATGGTCCAGGTAAACGACACCGGGGTCGGCATTCCCCAGGAACATCTTTCCCAGATCTTTGACCCCTTTTTCACCACCAAGCCTCAGGGCAAAGGCACCGGCCTCGGTCTTTCCATCTGCCACGGGATCGTTGAGCGGCTGGGGGGCAAAATCTTCGCCACGAGTGTTGAAGGCCAGGGCTCGAGCTTCGTCATCCGGCTCCCCCGGGCCCTTGACCGGACCGGGACCTGATCATGGCCCCGCTCCCCAGGATTCTCCTGGTAGACGACGAAGAGCGGTTCCGCACCAATCTGCGGAAGATGTTGACCGTTGAGGGCTTTGAGGTCGGTGAGGCGGCTAGCGGGCCGCAGGCCCTGGAGGAGCTGGCTTTACAGGCCTATGACGTCATCCTGCTGGATATGCGCATGCCCGGCATGGATGGCCTCACGACTCTGGCGGCCATCAAGGAGCGCCACCCGGGCCCGGAAGTGATCATCCTCACCGGTCACGCCTCGGTGGATACCGCGGCGGAGATCATCAGGCTGGGCGCCGCCGAGTATTTACTCAAACCCTGCCCCCTAGAAGAAGTCATCGCCAAGATCGAGACCGCCTACGACCGCAAGCTGGCCCGCCAGGAATAACTTCAGCCCACAGACAATTCAGGGTAATGGTCAAGACTTGACCGGGGCCAACTCACAATTAAAGCATAATACTATCGGACCAAACCAGGTTATCGTTGCCATAGCCCCAAAAAAGTTCAGTTGCGCTATCTATTTAAGATAACTTCAATAAAGTAAAATCCATTGAGAAGTTTCAGTTTTGGCAAGTTACCTTCTATCCAGCCATTTCTCTTTCCACCCCAATTTTTTTTGCCAGCTGGCCCGTTTGCATGCTCGCGGTGGTATGACCTGTGGCCTTCGCCTTTCCTCTGGCGCACTACTTTTTCAGCAAAATTTTTGCTATCATGCCTTCTGTAAGACAATTTGGCTATCGAAAGAAGAGACTTTCCTGGGTTAAGATGGCAAAGAGAGGTCCAGCAAACCATTTTCTGATCGCGGTGGACAAGGTGGGCGCATAATCTCGGTAAGGATGGCCTGGTAAAGCATAGTTGCGTTATCGATAATATTTTCAACTGCTTTTCTTCCCTGCACTGACCAACGAGAGGAGATGCCATGTTTCAAGATGGGATTACCGGCGCCATATTTAGCTTCCTGGGCAGCGCCTACATTCAAATCGTCATTTTCTTCCTGCTCGGCGCGTATTTCGTGAGACACCGCCGCGACCCCCGCATGGTGGTGTCGGGCGTCAGGCTCATCAGAGTGATTATCCTCTTGATAATCTTTCTCTATTTCACCTTGACCTGGGGCTCCCTGATTGTCCCATCTTTGCGGGCCATCAGCGTCTTCGGTATGTTTATCATCAACATCTATTTATTTTACAACTTACTGTTGGCCCGCATGGAACGCCCTTATCGCGATACCCTGACGGCCCTGAGCCTGAACCCGGAAAAGGATGAAACCTTCCATGGCGTCTGGAGCCACGGCAGAAAATTCTATTACTTTTACTATTTTACTCATTCTTTATTTAGCGGCTCCAATCCATTCCACTTCCTGCATGAAATGGCCACAGACCGGGTGCGGGACGATATCAAAGATGAATTGCGCCGTCTGGGAGTGGAAAAGAAACTGATCTCCCTGAGCCTGATGGTGGGCTTTCTGAAGAACCGCCTGGCGGGCGATGCAAACCTGCCGGCGGATTCTAAAGAAATGGCGGGAAAAATCATCGATGATCTGGAGAAAGATCCCTGGATCGGGGAACAGATCAATAATTTTCTTAGCATTGCCATGGAAACCCCGGAAGACCTGCATTTTCCGGAATGGACGTCAGCCTTTGAAAAATATACCAGCAAGCATAAATAGCCCATCTGGCAATATCCCGGTTCATTTTTTCCATTGAGCAAAGGAGAGTTGTTAGATAAGGTCACGGCTGTCCGGTAGAAGTTTGGGGATTTTCCCCGGGCAAATAAGTACCAGGATTGTTCGGCAAAGCTTTACCAGGAGTTGAGCCTGCCGGACTTGGAGCATTTCTGGCAACAGGCCTCGGTTTACCTGAACAGCCTTACAGACAATAAGAAAAACACTTACACCCTGACAGAAGAGGTCCGGGCCAAGGTGAGCCAGCGCTGTAGGTTCTTCTTCGAGCGCTATGGCTGGCCCCTCCTGCCTCCTTAGCAGGCTGTTGAAAAACTCTTTTCTTGGCGACTCCTAAATAATCGCTGTCCATAATGGCAAAAAGGTGTTATAGTCAACGATAACAATATGTTATCCGGAGGCAGCCATTATGCGCGGTGACGATGTGCAGCAGGACGCCATGTTCAGCTACTTATCCCCCGAAGCTCGAGTGCCCCGAGACCATCCGCTCCGGCCGATCCGGGACATGGTGAATCAAGCCCTGGCCGAACTCTCCGGAGAGTTTCAGGCCATGTATTCCCGGGAGGGACGCCCTTCCATCCCCCCGGAGAAGCTGCTCCGCGCCTTGTTGCTGCAAGTCCTCTACACCATCCGCAGCGCCCGGCTGCTGATGGAGCAGTTGGATTACAATCTCCTGTTTCGCTGGTTTGTGGGGCTCTCCATGGACGACAAGGTCTGGGACCATTCCGTTTTTTCCAAGAATCAGGAGCGCTTTCTCGACTCGGACCTGGCCGCGGCCTTTTTCGCCCGCATCCTGGAGCAGGCGAAGACCGCCAAGCTGCTGTCGGACGAGCATTTCACCGTGGACGGCACCCTGATTGAGGCTTGGGCCTCCCTGAAGAGTTTCCGCCCCAAGGACGCCCCGCCCCCCGAAGGCGGCGGCGGTCGCAACCCGGAAGTGGACTTTCATGGGGAGAAGCGGCTGAACCAGACGCACGCCTCCACCACCGACCCCGAGGCCCGGCTTTTCCGCAAGGGCAAAGGCAAAGAGGCCAAGCTCTGCTTCATGGGGCATGTGCTGATGGAGAACCGCCACGGCCTGGTTATCTCGCCCCGGCTCACCGCGGCCACCGGCACCGCCGAACGGGAGGCGGCCGAGGCCATGGTGGAGGGCGTTCCCGGCCGGCACCGCATTACCGTGGGCGGCGACAAGGCCTATGATACCCGGGGATTTGTCCAAGCCCTGCGGGCCCTGAAGGCCGTGCCCCATGTGGCCCAAAACTGCCAGGGCCGGAAGTCCGCCATTGACGGCCGCACCACCCGCCATCCGGGGTATGCCGTCAGTCAGCGCCTGCGGAAAAGGGTGGAGGAAATCTTCGGCTGGATGAAAACCGTGGGGAATCTCCGGAAGACTCGGCACCGAGGCGAGGACCGGGTGGGCTGGGTGTTCACCCTCACCGCCGCGGCGTACAATCTGGTGCGCATCCGCAACCTGACGGCGGCGGTTTCTCCTTGAAGCGAAAAAGACGCCGGGAATCCGGTCATTCTCCCGGCAACCGGCAATCGAAGGAGCAATCGGCCCAGATTTATTAGCGAATTTGACCGTCATAAGGGTACCGAAATCGTCCTCAAAGAGGAGATAAAGATCGATCACAGTGTTTTTTCAACGGCCTGTTAGACCTGGGCGCCGCAGGTCCTTTAGGCTGAAAGACCTACCTGTTGAAGTGCACGGCAATCTTCCCCCCAGTTTTCTCGTAACCTGATGAAGACTCCCCCTTTATTCAGCCTCAAAACCTTGACTTATTCTTCTTGGTGATTATATTTAATTGCAACTGTCATGGCATTCAGGGCTTGGCGCCAGTGAGTGGCGTGCCTTTCTGAAATCCAAACAAAAGGAGCATTAGATCATGCCGTTAATTCACCTGATTGTGGTCTTGGTCGTAGTTGGTGTTGTTCTCTACCTCATCAACGCATACATCCCCATGGCGGGCTCCATTAAGTCGATCTTGAATGCCGTCGTCATCATTGTGGTAGTCTTGTGGCTTCTGAGCGTTTTTGGGCTCATCGGTGAACTCTCCACGATCCGAGTGGGGAAGTAATTGGTTTGGCTCAGCGCCAGAGGACATTCTTTTTTGCTTAACCAGGGCACCCAGTACGATAGCAATGATAAATAAAAGGAGGAGCACATGCCCTACCAACCATACCTCGCGCCAGTCGTTGCCCTAATCGCCGGGCTATTGATATTGATTCAACCCGGCTTGTTGAGCATTATCGTGGCGATTTACCTGATTGTTACCGGCATATTGGGGCTGATGGGGGCGCGGCCCTCGGGGTGGTGGGGCCGATAATCCTTCCACCGCACAAATAATAGGTTCAAAGCAGCAGTTCTGTACAGACGAAGATGGACTGCCGCATACACAAGAGATAAAACTCTACCAAAGGGAGGATAACATGCAAGGTAAATTAAATTTCAAGTTAGGGGCACTCTGCGCCATCCTCAGTGCAATGCTGCTGATGCCCGCACTGGGCCAGGCCGTAGAAGAGGGAGGAGCGCACGCACAAGGAACAAAAAGACCAGATCATCAAAGAGCTGAAGCTTGCTCCTGAAAAAGAGAAGGCCATGCTGGCGGTGGGAGATAAGTATGCGAAAGAGCGCACCGACATCATCGCCGGTATAAAGAAAGCTAATGATGAGTTGCAGGCGGCGTGTACGGTGGCCAAGCCGGACGAGGCGAAGCTCAAGGAATTGGTCAGCGCGCTGACCACCGGTCAGGATAAGATGTTTACCTCTTTTAAGAATCAGCGGGACGAGGAACTGGCATTAATGACCCCGGCTGAGCAAGCCAAGTATCTTATAGTACTGGGACAATGGCGCCAGAAGATGATGGAGCAACATAAGAAGAAATAATTCAAGCGAACCGGTTATCTTGCCGGAAGACCTGCCAACCTCTTTGGTCCTGCCGTTGACATGGCATTCCCGGACCCGGGGGCCCCTCCAACCAGAACGGTTTATCTTATCTGGGGCTGAGGCAGCCAACCGGGCAGGTATCCGGGGAATTGTCGGGGGGTCTGGTGCCGGCCCGGTGGCAAGGTCTTGGAAATTGTCAAGGAGAATCTCCATGAAGAAATTTTGGTTATATTTAGGGCTAGGCCTTATTCTGGCGTGTTGGTGCGGTCTTGGAACCGGTGCAGCTTTCGGGCAGTACTACGGTTCTCGCGGACAGTACTACGATTCTCGCCACTTGTCTTGCGACCCCAGGGACCCTTCTTGTTACAGGGACTATCATGCCGCACCCTATGCGGACCCACTTTCCCAATTTCTCTACTATGTCGCTCCACCGGTAAATCGAGACCAACGTTATAATACTCAGCAGCGCTATCAGCACCAGGAGACCAACCAAGAGCGCAGAGAACGTGAGCGCCGAGAGATCCAAGAGCTCAAACAGAACCAGCGTCAACAACGCTACTAAGAAATAACCGGGCATTGCCCTAAGAAGCCCGGCTTGATGATGCCCCAACCCATGATGCAACAGCAGCAGTCGCTGTAACAGATTTTTCAGCAAATATCGAGGTAAAGGAGACAAGTTATGAACTGGGATCAAGTGGCAGGAAACTGGAAGCAATTCCAAGGCACGGTTAAGGAGAAATGGGGCAAGCTCACCGACGATGATCTGACTGTCATTGCAGGAAAGCGCGATCAACTCCTCGGCAAAATCCAGGAGAGATACGGCATCACCAAGGAAGAGGCGGAAAAGGAGTTCAAGAAGCATTGGAAGTAAATGAACTACCTTTGCATCGTTTTGCCCATGCCCGGGCGCCTTTATGGGATGGGGAGACCTGCGGGAATATTAATTCTTGTGATACCCCGGCTCTTGAATTACATTGTGGTGGTTTACTTATTACTCAGTGCAATAAATAGATTAACATATTAAGGGACATATGCTATAGATATTGCATGCAAAAAGTCGATGCTCGGTCCATCTCGTCATCAGCTCAAGAACATCTTCGCCAATTAGCCGTGAAAGCGGTATTGGACGGTAAAAAACAAAAGGAAGTTGCAGAGCTCTTTGGAATTACACCGCAAACCGTCTGTATCTGGGTTAAAGCGTATCGCCTTCAAGGCCAAGGAGCTCTAAAATCGAAACAGAAAGGCCGGCCGCAGGGAGGCAAGCTCCTGCCTTGGCAGGCGGCACAAATTGCCAAGACGGTCATTGATCATCACCCGGAACAACTCAAATTGCCTTTTTACCTCTGGACCCGGGAAGCAGTAGCTCTCCTGATTAAACGCCGCTTTGGCTTAAAGTTGTCAGTCTGGACCATAGGCCGTTATCTCAAGCGCTGGGGTTTTACCCCGCAGAAACCGGCACGGCGAGCCTGGGAACAAAACCCGGCACAGGTTCGGCAATGGCTGGAGAAGGAGTACCCCCGTATTCGCCGCCAGGCACAGAAAGAGAAGGCCCACATATACTGGGGCGACGAAATGGGGCTGCGGTCAGACCATGCCGTGGGACGTTCTTATGGTCTCAAAGGACAGACGCCCGTAATTTTGGCCACTGGTCAGCGCTTCGGCTGCAACATGATTTCTGCCATTACCAACCAGGGGCAACTAAACTTCATGGTTTTCAAAGAGCGTTTTACTGCCCAGGTCTTCTTAGAGTTTCTCCGGCGCTTGTTACGTCAGAGTGATCGCCGGATATATCTCATCATCGACAATCACCCGGTCCACCGCTCCCTCAAGGTGAAAAACTGGGTAAAAGAAAATGAGGAGCGGCTTCGGTTAGTTTTTTTGCCCAGCTATAGTCCGCAAATCAACCCGGATGAATTGCTCAATCAAGATGTCAAAAGCAATGCCGTGGGTCGTCAACGCCCCGGTAATCAAACGGAGTTGATGGGCAAAGTCAGGAGCTACCTCCGCAGTCGCCAATGCAAGCCGCACATAGTCGCCAACTATTTCCAAGGCAAACACGTCCAGTATGCGGCATAAAAGTTAATTAGTTAAATGCTCTGAGTAATAATTGTCATAGGCATTCTGGGGTTGGGGCATCATTAACCTGACCCAGCGTTGTTAAGGAATGGGGGTATCGGATGGAACGGCATCGGTTAGGTTTTAAGACGGTTGCGGCGGCAGTGGTTTTCTTTTTGGGTCTCATGGCCTGCTCGGGCGCCAAGATTAACCAGGAAAACTTCGATAAAATCAAAACCGGCATGACTCTGGCGGAAGTCAAGGCAATTCTGGGAGAACCCGCCGATTCCTCCAGTATCGATATGGTGGTGATTTCCGGCGGCACCACCATGTGGAAGGGGGACGGCATCACCATCAACATCCAGTTTGTGAACGGCAAAGTTATCGCCAAAGAGTTCCTCAAACCCGGGCAAGAGGCCCCGAAGCCCGGGCACTAGCCGGGACCGGGAAAGTGGCGGCAGTCAAAGCAGGGCTCAGGCTGCCGCATAATTTAGGCTAACCACAACCACAAAGGAGAAATACCATGTTAGGCACTATTTTAATTATCGTTCTCATCCTCTTTCTCGTCGGCGCCCTTCCTACCTGGTCTCACAGCCAAAATTGGGGCTATGCCCCGAGCGGTGTTCTGGGGACGATCCTGATAATCGTTCTCATCCTGTTCCTCCTTGGGCGACTTTAGGTTTATTCATTATTCAAGGAATCCACCTGTGGTCCGCTCCGGCAAGGGATGACGTCTGAAGCTGAGAAAGGCGTCCCAGCCGGCAGAAAGGCAACTCATGCAAAAGACTTTCACAGACGAAGACATCGAACAGATACTGGCTGAGGCCGATGATCTCCTTCAGCAAATTGATCCCGAGATCGCCGCATACATGGAAGAAGGGCAACGAGCTCAGCTTGAACAACAGGCTCAAAGCTTGAAAAAACTCAAGGCTGAGGTTCAGGACAAGATCGGGAAGGAAGGACCATCACAGGGCAGGCCTTATAGCGAGGGCATGCACGAGGCGATGGATGATATTGTGAAGGCCATGAAAGACTTGGCGAGCTATCTTTCCTGAGACTGTTGCCGTCTGCAGAAAAAATGCCAACCTTGTCAGGCCAAGAGACGATTTAGCCGAACCATGTCCACCACCGAATCCGACCCCGGCCAGACCGGAACCCAGGAAACCACTCCGGCCGTTCAGAGCGTTGCCGGTCCAGAAGCTGAAGGGGAACAAAGCCCGCAAGCCCTGTGGGCCCATCTGCGCCAGGAATTGCGGACGCCCCTGGACGCGATTATCGAGTACAGTGAACTGCTGCTGGGAGGCGCCGATGATTCAGGTCAGGCGGATTTCATCGCCAAGCTTAACCTGATTCACTCTGCCGGCCAGCAACTCCTGGAGATCATCAACGACCTCCTGGACACCAACAAATTTGTCTCTGGCGATGTCGTCTTTAATCTGGCCTCCCTGGTCGCCAACCTGCACTATAGGGTGCGCATGCCGATAAACGATGTCATCGGTGTCAGCGACACCCTGCTTGAGAACGCCGCCGAGCAAGGGCGGCTAGACCTTATCGCTGATCTGAAGAAGATTCAATCTGCCGCTGAATACGTCCTCTCTTACATCAACGAAATTATCGATTTTTCCAAAATCGATGCCGGTCTGAAGAAATCCGGCGCGGAAGATTCGGAGCGGCTATCTCTTATTGACCAGTGTCATGCTTAGTCTCCGGGGACTGGCTCAGGATAGCGCGGCCGTAACCGGTTATGAAAGCGGTTCTATACTGGTGGTGGATGATAATGGCATAAACCGCGACCTCCTGTCCCGTTATCTGGAGCGTCAAGGGCATGCGGTGCAGGTGGCGCACAATGGCCGGCAGGCCCTGGAGATGATCGCCAACGGGGCTTTCGACCTGGTGCTCCTCGATATCACGATGCCGGGGCTGACCGGTTACGAGGTGCTCCAACACCTGAAGAATTCCGAAACCTGGCGGGACCTGCCGGTTATCATGATTTCCGCCTTGGACGAAATGGACCGCGTGGTCCGCTGCATTGAACTGGGGGCGGAAGACTATTTACCCAAGCCTTTCAACCCGGTGCTGCTGCGCAATCGCGTGGGTGACTTTCTGGAGAAAAAGCGGCTGCGAGAGTTAGAAGTAGAGCAACAGCGAAAATTGCACGAACTCAACACCGCCCTGGAACTGCGCAACCGGTTTATTCGCGAGACCTTCGGCAGCTACCTCTCGGATGAAATCGTCGACACGATTCTGAAGAAGGGTGGACTGAAAATAGGGGGTGAAAAACGGCGTGCTACCATTCTCATGGCCGATCTGCGCGGCTTCACCTCCATAAGTGAGCGTCTGCCCGCTAAGCATGTGGTGGCGATGATCAATATTTATCTGGAGACCATGACCGAAATCATCCAGAAGTACCAGGGCACCATCGACGAATTCATCGGCGACGGCATCCTGGTGATCTTTGGGGCTCCCATCCTGCGCCCCGACGACCCGCTGCGAGCCGTGGCCTGCGCCGTGGAAATGCAATTGGCCATGACCTCGGTCAATGATCGGAATCGCCAGTCCGGGTATCCCGAGGTAGCTTTAGGCATCGGCATCAACACCGGCGAAGTGGTGATGGGCAACATCGGTTCTCAGAAGAGAATCAAGTATGCCGTGGTGGGCCGCGCCGTCAACCTCACGGCCCGCATTGAATCCTATACGGTGGGCGGCCAAATCTTCATTTCAGAAAGCACCTTATCCGAATGTGGCGATATCTGTCGGATAGACACTGCCATGCAGGTTATGCCCAAAGGGGTCAAAAAACCGCTGACCATCCATGAAGTGGGAGGTATCGGCGGAGATTTTCAGCTCTTTCTGCCCCCGAAAAAAGCGAGGACCTGGATAGAACTCGAGCCAGGGCTCCCCGTCCAGTTTACCGTGGTGGATTGGAAACATACCGGAGAGCTGGGGCATGGGGGCGCCATCACCAAAATAGCCCATAAGATGGTCGAAATTCACTCTGAGGTCCTGCCCTCCCCACTGGCGAACCTGCGGATTTCCCTGTACGACCCCGACGACCACGAAATCTCCGACGACCTTTACGGCAAAGTGGTGACCCTCCTCTCCGAATCCCCCCCTGCCTTCCTGGTCCATTTCACCTCCGTACCCCCGGAAGCCGAGGCCTTTTTGGCAAAGTTCCTGGGCGCCGCCCTGAATTGACCTGGTGCTTTGGGTATTATGAAAAATTAACCCCTAGGAATAATAATGTCCTCAACTATTCGGCCGCGGGCGAGTAAGCCTCAATTGCCACGTTGCGAACCCGCTGAGTATGTTGAGAACCACTTTTTCCATTTAAACCCCCGGTAATTAATTATTGGATCAGGTTGAGGATATGTTAATAAGGAACGAAATTGGTGAGTTAGGACCAAAAGACTTTACCACAGGATGTTTGGTAGTTATTTTAGGGGACGGGGAGTGGTAGGAACTGGAGCAGTCTTCCCTCAACAAAACGGCGATGACCTATTTTCCGAGGACCAGGTGTGATGAAGGACGATAAAGGGGTCGACAGCAAAGCAGCCCTCGCTTCCGGCAAAATGATCCCGACAGCCGGTGAACTGTGGGAAGAAATGACCATTCATAGACCCGTGGGGGTGCTTTACCGGAAACTCTTCCGCTGGGGCTGGTCCGTAGTGTCAGCTGCTCGAGGGTGGTTCATATTCGGCACCATTCTGCCCATGGTACGGCAACTCCTGCAGAAATATAATATTCAGGTGCTGGCCACACTGATTACGGGGCTGGGCGGCACCGCCGCCATGAAAGGGGGTTTTCTGGCTCCCTTTCTTCCCGACCACCCGGAAACCGCGGCCATTGTCTTTGTCTTTCTGACGCTGTTCCTCATTCTCCTAATTTTTCTCGATCGGCTCACCTTGACCTGGTCAAACAACGTGATGGCAGCCAGGTTGCAACAGCGCCTGCACGATAAGCTTCTCAACCTGGGTCCCACCTACCACCACTCTCACGACCTGGGCGAGACTATGCTCATTGTCACCCGGTTTTCCTCAAGCAGTCAGATCTTGCTGCGCGACGTGATTTCTTTTCCCGTGGTGCGGGGTATCGGCTTCATTACCGCCATAATTTTCCTCACGAATAGTTTTTCGATGATGGGTACCCCCCCCTTCTGGATCCAGGCGACCCTGTTGGCTACCATCATTATCCTGCCGGTAGGGGGTTGGTGGCTTTCCCTGAGGTTGCGGCAGGCTTACGAAAAGGTGAGGGATAGTGAAATGGCCCTGGCCAATGAGTTTTCCAATTCAGCCGCTCTGCCCCTGGAGGTGCAGCTCATGGGAGCGGAGCCGCAACGGTCTCAGGCCTTTGATAATCGCCTCAAGACCTTTATACGCGACACGATGGCGGCTTTCCTGCGTAATGAATGGGCTTTCCAGTTTCAAATCAACACTCCGCTGATTTTGCAAGCAATCTTTCTGATCTATGGGGTCTTTTATGCCTTGAAATCAGGCAACCCGGCCGCCCCTGGGGCCATCCTGGGAATTTACTATTTCGTGCCTGAGGCGGTAAACCCCTTGCAGGAGCTCATACAGTTCTTTGCGGGTCTGCAATCTTCCTGGCCCCAGGTGGAAAAAGTGGTGGAAATCCTGGAAATGGAGCCGGAAGTGCAGGATAAGCCGGGGGCCGCAGCCTTCGTGCCCCGGGAAGGCGCTCTGGCGGTTGAACATCTCGACTTTGCCTACACACCCCATGGCCCGAAGATCCTTAATGATCTCAGCTACTCCTTTACCCCGGGGAAGGTCACGGCTATCGTGGCCCGGGCCGGCATGGGAAAATCTACCCTGCTCAACCTAGTGGCCCGGCTGCAAGATCCGCAGGGAGGCCGGATATTCATTGACGGTCAGGACATAAGCAGCGTCACCCTGGCCAGCTTGCGTCGCCATGTGGTCAAAGTTTCCCAGTTTCCCCTCTTAGTGGGCGATACCATCGGCGCTAATCTCAAGCTCGCCAAGGCCGAAGCAACGGACGCCGAACTGGAAGAGGTGTGTCGCCGGACCGGCCTCTGGCAAGTTCTGGAAAAGGCCGCCGGCCCTGACATTAATCCCCTGGATTACCATCTGCCCAAGGCCAGCAGCGAAGGGCTGCACGGGGCGCAACGCCGGTTGCTGGCGGTAACCCGTGCCTTCCTTTGGCACCCCACTATCCTGCTGCTCGATGAACCCACTACCGGCATTGATGACATTGGCCGCGCCCAGTTGGCCGCGATCTTGCGGGAAATTTGCCAGGGTCTTACGGTTCTCCTGGTTGACCATGATGTGGCGTTCATCTCCCAATTTGCCGATTATGTTTGCTGCCTGGAACAAGGCAAGTTCACAGATGTGGGCTCCCCGGTGGAATTGGCGAGCCGGCCGGGATTATTCCGTGTTTTACTGGAGGAGCATGCTTTTTACCTCAAAGGGCCGGAGGTCCGGGAAAGCACCTCGCAAGAGAGCACAGATCCCTGAACTGGCCGGTGTGGCAAAAACTTGTATATCCCCCCCCTGCGGCGGCAATCCGAATTGTCTGTCGGAGATCTATTACTCGGTTTTCCAGTGGCGTTGCTCATGGGCGAAGGAAAGGCCTGAGCGCGGCAGTCTTCCTGGTTTGGAGTCTGGTGCCAACTGGGGCGTGGGCTCTTTTAGGCACAGGTGGTTCAGATCACCTAAGTTAAGGCAGCCATCATCTGGTTGCCGCCGACTATTCGGTTAGTGGGGAGTTATACAGCTATGCGGGCTTTGTTGGTATGTCCCGAATTTCCCCTTTCCTTCTGGAGTTTCCAGAAATCTTGCCGGCTCCGGGGTAATAAGACGGTTAACCCGCCCCTGGGGTTGATTACGGTGGCAGCCTTGCTACCCCCAGAATGGGAACTGCGCCTGGTTGATCTCAACACCAGCAGCCTGACCGAGGAGGATTGGCAGTGGGCCGGTCTGGTCTTGATATCGGCCATGTACATTCAAAGGGCGGGCTTGTTGGCCCTGGTGCGGGAAGCCAAGCGCCGCGGCAAAACCGTCGTGGCCGGGGGACCCTACCCCACTTCACTCCCCGAGGCCGTCCTGGAGGCGGGAGGTGATTTTGTGGTGCGGGGCGAGGGCGAGAATACGATGCCTTTGCTGTTGGAGGCCATGGGACACGGCAAGACCGGGATAATCGAAAACGACGCACAGCCTGACCTGACGACTTCGCCGATCCCGCGCTTTGATCTGTTGCGGCTGAACGATTACGCCACCTTGACGATTCAGACTTCCCGGGGATGTCCGTTTGACTGCGAATTTTGCGATGTGGTGAACCTTTTCGGACGCTTACCCCGGCATAAGACCCCGAAGCAGGTCATCGCCGAACTGGAGACCCTCCACCGGCTCGGTGTCAAGGGATCTGTGTTCATTTGCGATGACAACTTCATCGGCAGCAAAAAGCACGCCCGGGCCCTCCTGCAAGAACTCATTCCCTGGTTGAGGAGTAGGGGTGAACCCTTCAGATTCTTGACACAGGCCTCGGTGAATCTGGGGCAGGATTTGGAGATGATCGACCTCATGACCGCGGCCAACTTTGATAAAGTTTTTATCGGGATCGAGTCCCCGGATGATAATGTGCTGCAAATCAGCCACAAATATCACAATATCAAGAATCCCCTGGTCGCATCCCTCCGGAACATCCAACAGCATGGCTTGGCGGTCATAGGCAGTTTCATCATCGGCCTGGACGGGGAAAAGCCAGGGGCTGGCGAGCGCATCGGCGCGTTCATGGAACAGACGGCCATACCGACGGCGATGCTTGGTGTCCTGCAGGCCGCACCGCATACCAGACTGTGGCACCGACTGGAGAAAGAAGGACGGCTGCGCCAGGACATGGGAGATGACCTGGGGACTTTCTCAGCCTTGAACTACGAACCCGACCGGCCGGAAGCCGATATCATGCGGGAATATGTCGAGGCCTGGGACTATCTGTACGAACCATCCCGGTATCTGTCGAGGGCTTATCGCTACTACCTGGCCATGCGGCCGGTTCGCCATGCACCGGCGGTCGCGCGCTGGGCCCCTTGCCAAAGGACCGCGTTCCCGACCAGGGAATAACCTGGCGTAGGATATTAATCTTGATCAAGGCGTTTTTTAAAATCATCTGGTGGCAAGGAGTCCGGACGGCATACAGGCGTCAGTTTTGGACCCAGATGATCGGGATGTTGAGGCACAACCCGACCAGATTCATGGGGTACATCGTGACCTGCGCCATGGCAGGCCCGGCCATCTCTGGACAACTTCCGACTTCTCTAATTTTGGCGGCGGCAGCAAGACCTCTACCGACCTTGGGGTTGTTGCTGAGGGTGGTCTGGAATTTTTCATGTGGCCACATCTATCCATTGGGCCGTCCTTCCGTTACCGTCATGTCTTTGACCGAGTCACTCGGCCCCCCCGATTGTCGATGTAGCTTCACAGCTGAACCAGTTCATGGTCTTGGGTCGTCAAGCTTACCACTTCTAACCGGAAGATTATTATACGTGAATAAAACAATTATTTTCCCGATATGTTTGCTTATGGCGATGGTCTGGACTGCGGGTTGTGCCTGTCCGGGACCACGGCGACCGGCACCCGCGCCCGTCGTGGTGGTACCGCCGCCGCCTCCCCGCAGAAAGAGACCCCCGTATGCCGCCGCCATGCCCGTGCCGGAGCCTTCGACGAAGCTGAAGGAACGCGTCATCTATTAAGTCGGCTAGCAGATATTGTGCAGAGGAATCCCGGTTAAAAAAGCCCATGGCAGCATGGACCGGGTCAGGTAGAAGTTTCCTGCAGATTTGTGGCAATGTGAATTAATCAGCTGGTCTTTATTCACATTGCCACATAGAAGTGGGATCATCCAGGCAAGGAACCCCCGTTCGAGGTCACTCTCCCTCTCACCTTTATATAAAAGCTTTTCATGAGTCTGACCAAAAAGCATCTTCTAAATTTTGTCAAGTTCTTGTTCCCGGTCTCCATATAACCCACCCAGCTCAAGCGCTCGACCAGGAGTATAGGGACTTTCTTTTAATCCCTGGCGATAACCTAAAGGCATGGCAATATTTCATGCTTTGGTCCCAAGGGTCACGACTAACAGGAATCAGGCTTGAGCGCCGGGCTGGGGCCCGGTCTTGGCCGGCTCGGGCGGGAGCACAATTTTTTCTAGGTCCTCGATGATCTTGTTCCGGTAATTGGCCACCTGGGCTTCATTCATCATGACCATGTCCAGCTGCCGGGTGTGGACGCTCATGTACCCCAGGATGCGCAGCCGCCCCAGCATATAATCCATGGGCTCGTCTTCCAGGCGGGCAAACAGGGAATCCCCCTTGATGTCCACCTTGAAATGATAGCGCTCCAGGAGCTCCCGGATCAGCCTGGACCGCGCCAGGCGCCGGTTAAAGTCGGCCCCCCCGCCCTTAAAGGCAAAACGCAGGAAATTCTCGTGCTGGTCCTCGCCCACCAGGGCCTCCACCGTGGAAAAATGAAAGCCGAACCGGGAGGACAGGTGGCAGAAATTCCTGGAGATCATGAAATAATTCAGGTTGGCGAAAAACCCGGGCCCCGCCGCATCGAGCTGAGGTGTGCTGGCGGACTGAGCCATAACGGCCATGAAGCCCTTGGCATCTATAGGCGGGGGCCCTTCCCATCGCACCGCGGTGATCCCCCGCCACAGCGCCAGCATGGGGATGGAGGCGATGTCATCGAGGTGAATTTCTCTCCCCGGGGTGTCCTGCTTAAAGCCGTCCTCGAGATCCAGCACCCACCATTGCATGGGCACTGCCGCCACCAGGCGCTTGATGAAATGCCTGGACAGCTGCTTGTTGGCATCGTAATCAAACAGCTCCCGCACCGCCACCTCGTGGGCGAAGCGGGTGATGTCATGCAGGGTGCGGCAATTTTTCGCCCGGAATTCCGGGCTGTCCGGGTCGGTGAGAGTTAACGGGCTGATTTGGGCCAGGACTTCTTTTAAGAGCTCATACACCGGGGTGCCCACCATGAGGCTGGTGCGCTTGGCAGCCATGGCCATGAGGCTCTCCACCCGGCCCTGGTAGATGGTGAGCCCGTCGGCATCCACGGTAATCATCTCCCCGGCGCTGATTTTTTGGGTGGCGTCCCCGGTGTTGAACAGGGCCGGCACCCGGAACTCCCGGGCGACGTTGGCCAGGTGCCCGGTGATGCCGCCCCGGTCGGTGACCACCCCGGCGGCCCGGGACAAAAGCGGCGCCCAGTGGGGGTGGGGAACGGCCGTGACCAGCACCGCGCCTTCAGGGAAACTCAGGACGTCGGCGTTGGTGGACACCAGATAAGCCTCCCCGGCCGCCACCCCGGGGCTGGCCATCTGACCGCCCCGCAACAGCACGGGATTCTCCACTTTGGCCGCCGCGCCGGCGTCCCGGTGGGTGTCGATGTCCAGCTGTTTGAGCGGCCGGCTTTGCAGGATATACCGGCGGCCCTCCCGGTCAATGCACCATTCGATGTCCTGGGGCGCCTTAAAATGCTCCTCCAGGTCCAGGGCGATCCCGGCCAGGGCCAGGGCCTGCTCGTCGGTCAGGGCGGGCTCCTTCCCCTCGGTGTCGATTTCCTCCCGGCAGACCCCTTCTTCCGGCAGACAGACGAATTTCTCGTGCTTGTCAGAGATCTCCTTGTCCACAATGGTCAGGGGCTCGGTGCGGGCGATGACATAAAGATCCGGGGAGCCGCTGCCGTCCACCACCAGCTTGGCCAGACCGTGGGCCGCGTTGATATAGACGGCGTCGCTTCTGATATCGATGGGATTGCGGGAATAAGTGACCCCGCCGGCCGCCGAGTCCACCATGCACATAAAACCCACGCACATGGCCACGTCCTCGTCCCTGATGCCCTTGTTCAGGCGGTAGGTGATGGCCGTGGGGGCGTATTTGCTGGCCAGAATTTCCTTGTAGACCTCAAACAGGTTTTCGGCGCTGACATTGAGTTCCGAGCGGTATTGCCCCGCAAAAGAAATATTTTCACTGTCCTCGCCGATGCCGCTGCTGCGCAGGGAGACCTTGAGGTTGGGTCCCCGGCCCGCCGCCAGGTTCTGATAGGCCTCGTGAATGGCGTCGGCCAGCTCTGGCGGCACCTCGGAGTTGATGATGTGCATCTGGATCTCGGAGCTCAGCCGGTAAATGGTGGCCATGTCCTCCAGTTCCATGGACTGGATGCGGCGGTTGATCTCGTCCTGCAGTTCATTGTGGGTCATGAAGAGTTCATAGGCCGCGGCGGTGGCCACAAACCCCTCCGGCACGATGATTCCCGGCACCTTGTTGCGCAGTTCCCCCACATTGGCCATTTTGGCGCCCACGCCGTCAGCCATCTCCTTGTTGACCCGGGAAAGGGGCAGCACCAGCTCCTGTACCGGGCTGAGGGCCCTTTTCGATAAAATTTCTTCGAGACTGGACTGGATGGCGGTGAAAACGGGCACTAAACTGGCGTACTTGTCACCCGTCAGTTCATTCAAGTATTTGATGATGGAGAAGACATTCACGCTGATGGCCGTGGAATGCGACCTGATAAAAGTCATGCCGAAACTCTGATTGCCCTGGAGGGCCAACTCGAGTTCGGTCATGAGGTGCAGGGCGGCATTATTGGAGGCCAGAAGCATTCTGAAGGCATGGTATTTTTTCCGGAAAGAGTCCCGGAGATCCTCCAACGACACCGGGGGCCCTTTGGAGAAAAGCTTTTTCACCCGCTGCAGAAAATTACCCATGGGTATATCCCACGCCGGTCAATACCAGGCTTGATTTTAAACGCGGTGGGGCTGCCCGATGGCCCGGCTGGCCCTGGATTATTTGAATAAGCAAGTTTGATGCCATTCCCCGGAGGCCTGAAAAATAGGCCCGGTCTACAGGAGCCGCTATTTATCCGTCAATTTGCCTCACCCGCAGTGCCAGGAATTTTTACACCTTGTAAAACCAATTCCCCCGATGCTCCGCTAGCGGTCCCAAGCTCTGGCGCCGGGTCTTGGGGGCACCACGGCGGGGATGCGAAGCCCAGGAGGCCGCTGGCCGGGGCGGATCTTTAACAGAACGCTATCAAGGCGGCGTCGGGCCGCGCCCATCTTGGGCGGTTTTCTTGACTTGGCGGCCGATTAAGTCTACTTTAGAGACAATTTCGAGGAATTTTCCTCTGATGCTCCACAATACCGTATTTCTCTTACCGGAAAGGGCTAGGTCAACCTCTTCGTGGGGAGCCCCCAGTAAGCAACGCACTTACGCCGGCCGCCCCTCCTGATTCGGGTTTTATGGCCCATAAGACTCCCCACGAACTGCGTCCCCTGCTGAACATACCGTTAAAGGGGTGAGATGCACCCTTGATTACACGCCATTCAAGATTCTTTGGTAACCGTGGTTGGTACAGAGCCTTTGTCACCGGGCCGAGGGGCGCCGGAGAAGAAAGGGAAAGGGGAGCCATGCATGACCGCATCGAAGACCGGGCCCGATTTGATCTGGTGCGTTATGCCAACTGCTGGGAGGATGCCGACGTCCTGCTGCAGGCTCTGGAAATCAAACCGACCGGCTCCTACCTTTCCGTAGCTTCGGCCGGAGACAACACCCTCAGCCTCCTGAGCGCCAACCCGGCGCAGGTGATCGCCGCAGATATCAGCGACGCGCAACTGGCCTGTCTGGAGCTTCGCAAGGCGGCCTTCCGCAACCTGGCTTACGGGGAAGTGCTCCAGTTCCTGGGCGTCAAAGCAGCTGCTGACCGGGCCAAGGTCTATCGCGGGCTGGCGGGAAGCCTGTCCGCGCCTTCCCGGGCTTTCTGGGACGAGCATCCCGAACTTATCCAGCCGGGCATTATCCATGTGGGCAAATTCGAGAGCTATTTCAAGATGTTCCGTACGTGGATCCTCCCGCTGGTCCACGGTGCGGCTGACATTGCCGAACTGATGAGACCGAAGGCTCAGGCGGAACGGCAGGAATTCTATCAGCGCCGCTGGGATACCGCTCCCTGGAGGCTGATCTTCAGACTTTTCTTCAGCAGGACCGTGATGGGCCGCCTGGGCCGGGACCCGGAATTTTTCCGCTACGTCGAGGGTGATGTGGCCGCACGGCTGCTCGAGCGGGCCCAATATGCGCTCACCGTCCTGCCGACCCATGACAACCCCTATCTGGAGTACATTCTCACCGGCAACTTTGCGAGGGCCCTGCCTCATTACCTCCGCCCGGAACAGTACCAAGCCATTCGTGCCAACCTCGATAAACTGGTGCTCTTCAAGGGCGGCATCGCCGAGGCCCTGGAGGCGCACCCGGGCGTAAAGTTTGATGGCTTCAATCTCTCGGACATCTTCGAGTACATGAGCTATGGCGACTATGTCCGGCACCTGCACCTGCTGGTCGAGGGCTCAAACCAAGGCGCCCGCCTGGCTTATTGGAACATGCTGGCCGACCGGCTGCCCCCGGCCGACTGCCGGGGCCGCCTCGAGTCCCTGGAGGCGCGCGCCATCGCGCTCTTCCGGCAGGACAAGGCGTTTTTCTATAAGGCCTTCAGGATAGAGGAAGTGTGCTGATGGACCCGCCCGGAGAGATCATCAACGCCTTGATCCTGGCCGGGGTTTTCCTCCTCATACTCGGCCTGGGTGAGCTGATCTACCATTTCTGCCCCACCAAGCCGGAACTTTCCCGGAAATCCGTGCACTTCCTGAGCGGCCTCACGGCTCTCAGCTTTCCTTACCTCATCCAGTCGCCCTGGCTGGTGCTCGTACTGGCGCTGGGGTTCTCCGGCCTCATCTTCCTGGGCAAAAAAAGAGCGCTGCTCAAGTCCATCAGCGATGTGACCCGGAAATCTCACGGCGCGCTCTTTTTCCCGGTGGCTGTGTATGTCATCTTCCTGCTCAGCCACAGCCAGCCCGTGCTCTACTTTGTGTCCATACTCGTTATGACCGTCTCCGATAGCCTGGCCGCGCTCATCGGCGAAGTCTACGGCCACATCAGTTATGAGGTCGAGGAGTCCACCAAGAGCCTGGAGGGCTCGGTGATCTTTTTTCTGGCCACGTTCCTCTGCGTGCATCTGTCGTTGCTTTTCATGACCCCGCTGGACAAGCTCAACACCGTCCTCGTGGCGGTAGTCATAGCTACTCTCGTTACCGGCTTCGAGGCGATTTCGTTTGGGGGCAGCGACAACCTGTTCATTCCCTTCGGCACCTATTGTCTCCTCAGTACCATGCTCAACCAGCCCTCATCCCAAATTTTCAGGGACCTGTGGATGCTCCTGGTCATGATCGGCGTTACGGTTCCCCTGGCCAACAAGACGCGGCTCTTAAAACCCAGCGCCCTGATCGGCATGGTGCTGGTAAACTATGCGGCCTGGGCGTTGGGGGACTTCTCTTGGCTGTTGCCGCTGCTCCTGGCCCAGATCATGCTCGTGTGCATCGTCCGCGCCCTGCTTCCCGGGGATGCGAAGCAAACCATTGCCCAGCAGATAAAGGGCTTCCTGTATAACATTCTCATCCCCACGGTCCTGATCTTTGCCTCGAACATCCTCCGGGCCTGGGAGGTCCTCTATGTCCCGTATGTGGCCGCCATCACCGCGCAGGTGGCGGTCATCTTTTACTATTTCCTAGCCCTCCGGGGAGAAACCGGCGGCCCGCAGGTTAATCCGGCCCGGCGACCCAAGTTTGCCATGGGCTTCCTCTGCGGGTTTGCCAGCACTCTCGGTATCGGCGTGGTCCCCATTGTCCTGTCCGGGGGCCATGCCAAGTTCGCCGGCCTCCTGGCCGTGTGCGTCGGCGTATTTTTGTCCATCGGGGTTTTTGAGTTCCTGGCGGGACGCTATGACCTGGAAGCACGGGTCATGTTGCGCCAGCAAATGCGCTTGCTGAGTGTCGCGGCCGGGACTCTGGCGGCCTTTGGGTTAACCCGTATTTCCTGAAATAGAGTAGTCTTCAATATGACGAACCGCATGGCAAGCCGCGGCTTCATTGACCGGATGGGGGTGTATCTGGCGGAGATGTATCCCATACCCCGCTTCCTGGGGTACTGGGCCCTCCTCTACCTCGCCTTCATGATCCTTTTGGCCAGAATCCACGCCGTCCAGCCCCACCTGCTCTCCTGGTACGCCGCCGCTGCCATAGCCACCCTGTTCCTGTTCGGCCTCATCCTGCGCCTCATGGACGAGCTTAAGGACCGGGATATCGACCAGGAGCTGTTCAGCGACAGACCGTTACCCTCCGGCCGGGTCCTGGAGTCCGATATCAAGATCAGCCTGGGCGCAGTCATGGCGCTTTTTTTGCTGGTCAACGCCTGGATGGGGAAGCCCCTGCTCATGGCCCTGCTCCTCCTGGGCTACTCGTTATTGATGTTTCGTTTCTTCTTTATTTCTGCCGTTCTGCGCCGCTACCTGCTCCTGGCCCTGGCGACCCACAATCCGGTCGCAGCCTTGACCCTGCTTTACCTGGTGGTCGTCTTCGCCGCCGCCCACGGCCTCCCCCTGGCGGCAATCCACTGGCCCCAAACCCTGCTGCTGATGGTCATGTTCTGGTCCATGCTCTTCGCCTGGGAGGTCGCCCGCAAGATCCGCGCCCCGGCAGAGGAAACCGCCTACGTCACCTACTCTCGGATCCTGGGCCGGCCCGGCGCGGTTCTGCTGGCCGGTGGTCCCCAGACGGTAAGTTTGGTCATTGGGCTTTATTTCTATACGAGTCTGGCCCTGTCCCCGGTGTTCCTGGCACTGCTGCTGATCGGCTACGGCAGGACCGCCTGGGCATACGCCCGCTTTCTCTTGTATCCCAGTCCCGTGACGTCGAAGCTGAAGCCTTACGCCGAACAATACACCCTGACCGTGGCCATGGCCGTGTTATTCGACTACCTGGTCAGGTGGGGTGGAGGCAACGGATGAGTGCTCACGTCAATGGTCTGATCCCCTGGACGGATCGCCTCGAGGCTATCAGCGAACCCCTGGTGGGCGGCAAGGCCTGGAACCTGTTCCGCCTGCAACGGCTCGGCTTGCCGGTGCCGAGATGGTGGGTGGTGCCGACTCCGGTATTCGACGCAGTCCTGGCTCCCCGGCGAGAAAATATCGAGGGCATGCTCGCCGGCATCGACTTCACGGACCAGACCACCCTCGACCAGGCTGCAGCCAGAATCCGAGACATAATCCTGGCGGCCGCAGCATCGGCAGAAACCCAAGGGCTCACCGAGGCCATCCTTGGAATCTCCGGCGACGCAAGCCGTTTTTCGGTGCGTTCCTCGGTTGTAGGGGAAGACTCGGCCCAGCATTCCTTTGCCGGGCTGATGGATTCCTTTCTCAACGTGCCGGTGGCAGGGATTGCCGAAGCCATCACCAAAGTCTGGGCCTCGTCTTTTTCTGCCCGGGCCCTTTCCTACCGGCACCGCAAGGGGCTCAGCCTGACCAGGATCACTGCCGGGGTCATCATTCAGGAGATGGTCGACGCGGCCGCCGCCGGCATCCTCTTCACCGCCGACCCGGAGAGCCGGGAGGCCGCCTGCGTTATCTCCGCCGGGTTTGGGCTGGGTGAAGGGGTCGTCAGCAACACCGTGGAAACCGACACCTACCGGATCGGGCGCCACCTCGGTCACATCTCTAAAGAAGTGGCCATTAAAACCACCCGCATCATCCGGCAGGCCGGGGGCGGGACCAGGGCCGAGGCCCTGACCGAAGACCTGAAAAGGCAGCAGGTCCTCTCCGATCAACAGATCCGGGAACTCGGGGCGGCAGGCATTAAGCTTGAACAATATTTCGGCCTCCCCCAGGACATCGAGTGGGCCTTCGACGCCAGCGGCCGGCTGTTTTTTCTCCAGGCCCGTCCCATCGTTTTTCCAGAGCGGGCTGCCCCAGGCACGGTGCGCATCTGGGACAACTCCAACATTGTCGAGGGCTATCCCGGGATCACCCTGCCCCTGACCTTCAGCTTTATTCGCCAGGCCTACGAGCATCTTTTCCGGAACGCCACCCTCAGCTTCCTCTTGTTCAAGAAAGAAATTCAGCAGGATCTCCCCATCTTTGAGAACATGGTCGGCCTCCTCCACGGCCGGGTCTACTACAACCTCCTGAACTGGTACCGGATGATGTCGTACCTGCCCGGCTACAAAAATTACCGCACGGCGTGGGACCAGATGATCGGCGTCAGTGAAAGGGTGGAGTTTCCGCCCAGCCATTTGAGCCTGGCCAACCGCGGGTTCTGCCTGCTGGCCGCGGCCTGGCACCTGCTGGGCACCAGGCGCCACGCCCGAAGGTTCTACGCCATTTTCCGCCCGGTCTATGAGTATTACCGCGGCCTCGAGGGCGCGGCGGCTTCGGAGGATGACCTCCTGGCCTGGTATCGGGGTCTCAAGGCCGATCTCATCGACCGCTGGCACCTCACCCTCTTCAATGATTTCTGCGCCATCCGCTATTTCGACTGGCTCCAAAAAATCTGCTCCACCTGGGGCCCGGCAGGCTCCCCCAACCTCCCCAACGACCTGGTCTGCGGGGAGCACGGCATGGAGAGTGTCGCGCCAGTTTACACTTTAGTCAGGATCGCAGCACGCCTGCGGCAGGACCCAGTCCTCCTGGAGCTTTTTGAGCAGAGCGACAATGACGCGGTCTGGCAAACGATCATTCACGATGAGCGGTACCGCGCCCTCAAGGCGGAGTTGGAAGCCTATCTGCAGGCCTACGGCGATCGGGGGGTCGAGGAGCTCAAGCTGGAGAAGCCTGAGCTTCCGGGATCAGCCCGCTGCCCTGGTGAGCATCATCCGCAATTATTGCCGGATTGGTCTGTCGGTGGAATCGATGGAGGCCGGCAACCGGGAGACCCGGGCCCAGGCGGAGGCTGCCATGCATGAGCGCCTGCAAGGATCAATCCCCAAGCGGCTGCTTTTCCGCTTCGTCTTGCACAATGCCCGCCGGGCCATTGCCAACCGGGAAAACATGCGCTTTGACCGGAGCCGCGTCTACGGCCTGGTCAGGCGGATGTTTCAGCGCTTGGGAAAGCTCTTCGCCCGGAAGGGGGTGTTGGAGCAGTCCTCAGACATCTTTTACCTGACGGTGGCGGAGGCTTTCGGGTTTGTGGAGGGGGCGGCGCTGACTCTCGACCTGAAGTCTCTCGTCGCCCTCAGAAAGGCGGAATACGCCCGGTTTGCCGAGCTTCACCTGAAAAACCGGCTGCTGACCACGGGGCTCCCTTACCTCAGTCCCCTTGAGGAGCTGGACAAGGGCCTCCCCACCGGGAATACCCTCCAGGGGACCGGCTGCTCTTCCGGGGTCGCCGAAGGGGTGGCCAGGGTTGTCCTTTCGGCCGCGGCGGCGCCTGCCGGGGGCGACTACATCCTCGTGGCCCAGGCCACTGACCCGGGTTGGGTCTTCCTCATGATCGGCTCCAGGGGCATCGTCGTGGAACGGGGGAGCCTGTTGTCCCATACCGCCATCATCGGCCGGGAACTCGGCATCCCCACCATCGTGGGGGTCAAGGACGCCACCCGGCTCATTCCGGACGGGGCGCTCCTTACCATCGACGGGAAGACGGGGACCATCCGGTGGCGATAGCCTCCTTCGACTTCGAACCCTCTTTAAGGGAAGCGTTTATCAACCTCGGCTACGACCTCTACAGGGGCGACCGCCGGTGGATTCCCCCCTTGCGGGCCGAGCTCCTGAGGCAACTATCCCCGGAGTTCCCATTTTACTCCCGGCCCGGCAACCGCTGCCGCCATTTCCTGGCCACAGCCGGGGGAAAACGCGGGGCCGGGTTGCCGCCATGGTGAACTCCGCTCTTAAGGACCGGGACGGCACCCCGGTGGGCACCGTGGGCTTCTTCGAGTCCGTGGAGGACTATGAGGTCACCCGGGATTTACTGGATACCGCCACAACCTGGCTTCGCCGGGAGGGCGGGGTGGCTCGCATCTGGGGGCCCATGAACTTCGACATCTGGCACGGCTACCGTTTCATGACCGCCGGCTTCGGCGAGCGGCCTTTCTACGGCGAACCCGGCAACAAGTTATATTATCCGGCCTACTTCCGGCGCTACGGGTTCGTGGACCGGCAACACTGGCATACCATAGAAGTGACGGACCGCCGGCCTCTCGAAGGGTTGATCTCCCTCGGCCTGCCGCGCTGCCGGGAACTGGCCACGGCCGGCTACCGCTTTGAGCCCCTCAATATGGCCGACTTTCCAGGGGAATTGCTGAAGCTCCACCAGGCGCTCACCCTCTCCTTTCATGATTTTCTGGGATACACCCCCATCTCCGCCCAGGAGTTCTCGGCTCTCTATGGCGGACTCCGTTATGCCGCGGATCCCAGGCTCTTGGTCTTCGTCTATGATACTGGCGGCGCGCTGGCCGGATTCGCCGGCGCTTTTCTGGAACTCGCCGACGCGGTGCGCCTCCTGGGGGGCAGGGACACCCTGCTGGGCCGGCTCCGCTTTCTTCTCCGGCGGCGCCACACCGACCGGATCACCTTTTACATTATTGGCGTAACCCCGGCGGAGTTGGCCAAACGGAGCGGCTTGGGGAGGGCGATGAACGCCTATGTGCTGCGCCAAATCCTGGAGGCGGGCTATGAGACCGTCTTGTTCGCACTCCTGGCGGAGGGCAGCCGGTCCCACGGGTTGCTCGGCCAGCACCTCTCCTTGCCGCAGCGGCAATACACCCTCTTGGAGCTCAACCCATGAGTCCCGGGATCGTCACTAGCTACTATGACCGCTACCGCAGGACGCTCCAGGAAGAGCGCATCTATGCGTCGGATTTTCTTTACTGGATGTACAACACGTCCTGGGGAGGCCTGGCCACCGATCTCTTCATCAAGCGCCGGGCTTTTTCGCGGCTCTATGGCTGGCTCCATCACCTGCCCTGGAGCCGGAAAAAAATCGAGCCCTTTGTGAAGCAGATGGGGCTTGACCCGGCGGAACTGCCGCCCGGCCCCGAGGGTTACGATACGTTCCACGACTTTTTCATCCGGGAGGTGGACCGTGCGAACCGGCCCATCATCCCGGACCCCCGGGTTGGTATCTGTCCGGTGGACGGCAAGGTTCTGGTCTATCCCTCGATAAACCGGAAGGCACGCTACCGGATCAAACGCGCCGCCTTCAGCCTGGCGGATTTTTTAAAAGATGCGGCCCTGGCCGACCTCTTCTCGGGGGGCTCGATGGCGGTTTGCCGTCTCAGCCTGGGCGACAACCACCGCTTTCACTTCCCGGACTCGGGTCGGCCCGACGGGGCCGTTGCCATCCCGGGCTTCCTGCATGCCGGCGGCCCCTATTCCCTCAACAGCCTCATCCCTTTTTTCACCGAAAATTACCGGATGCGGACCTCCTTCGCATCCGATCATTTCGCCGGGATGCTCATCGTGGAGGTCGGCGCTCTCACGGTGGGGTCCATCATGCAGACCTACCGGCCCGGTGACCGGGTCGCCAGGGGTGAACAGAAGGGTTACTTTGCCTTGGGGTCCACGGTGGTGCTGTTATTTCAGCAAGGCGCCATTGAGTTTGACACTGACCTGCTTGCCAATACGGCGCAAGAGATTGAGACCTACGTTCGTTACGGGGATTCTTTGGGGCGGGTGCGGGGCCGCGCGGAACTTTCCTAAATAACCTCTCGGCCCACGGGCAGATACGTGAAAACATTAAGAGAGGAAACACCAACTGCTGGGCTCAATGATTATCAACCCTCCTTGGTATCGTTTAAGCTACTAGAAAATCTCATCATCACTTGATTCAAAACTTTTATAAAAATTCTTTAAAAATCTTTCTTCCGAGCAAATTAATATCGCTTGCCAGGCAAAAGCGACAACCAAGAACATTAACTCAATATACCAAGACAGCAACCCCTTGAAGGAAAGTATGGTTGCGGGCAATGCTATGACGATGCCAAAAAACAGGCAAAATATCCTGCTTTTTTTAATTGATCTAACACTTATTTTGTATGAATATTTATTGGGAAACATTCTCTCTTCACAATTATATATTGAATAACTATATGATATTGCTGCAAATAATGAGGAAAAGGCAATCCAAAACCACCAGCCTCGCTGATCTATTAAATAAAATGTCGGGGCAACCTCGAAGAACCCCAAGGCAAATGGGATCAGTATATCGTATATCCTCATTGGGTATCTAAATACCAGGACATACCAACTGTATTCATAAGACATTATAACAATGACCATGAATGAAAATATTGAATATAATATAAATCTAAATTTAACATAACCAATAAAGCCTATTGATGTTTCAGTAAGACCATAATTATTAAAAACATTATTAATAAATATCCCCAGGGCTACACCCTGAATTATAGATATCATTGCCAGATATATAGCGGGAAACCCCTGGTCAATAAGGTCATTCACCCGTTTTGATAAATGATCCATTGCATTTATTTCCTTTAGTATTTGCCCAATACTGTTATCGGGGGCCCGTGATGGGAACCGAACGATACAAGGTGATACGGTCATAAATCAAATCGGCAAATTTACCATGGAGAAAACCCATATTAGCACAAAATGGGGAAGGATTCGGCTACTGATAATTTACCGGGGTTTTGATCGTGGCGTTAAACCGAATTTATTTTGATCCCCGGCGGTTCCTGAAATTTCCGGCGCCAGAGCCTTGCAAAAGCAGTAAAGCCGAGCCGGAGGAGAAGTACTTTCAAATGGAAGCGGGTTGTTAGCAGCAAGATCTCCCGGCAGGCTCCAGGCCCCGGGGCGCCGGCGACTCCCATTGACTTTCTGTCTGCCAATGTGAATTCGGGCAATGGCTGTGGGCCGGGGTCCTCATCCCCCTGGCCGGCTGGCTCTGGAAAAGACGCAAGGCCGCGCCGGCGACAAAAAAGCCCGATGCAGAAGGGTGACCTGCCTGCATAACAAAGGCTGCCCGCGACAAGCACCCAGACCTCCCTTCTCCTGTTGGGGAGACGCTGAAAAAAGCCTCTCAGTCACTGCACTTCACTTCCCTGGCGGCCACGGCACCGTTGCCTCGATCAGCCCGACCGCCGGTTCTTTGAGGCAGCCCGGCCAGAAGTTACGGGCCGTTGGGATCTGCGGCAAAAAAACTTGTGCTTTCCCCGGTTTTTGGCTATCCTTCCCATGGAATAGCGCCAAGGAAGCAATTTCCCTCCCGGGCCGGGGCAGGCAGGTTGCACCGCTCCAGGACAGACTCCGGGTAGCGTTATACTATGGATAACACAGCACAACAGCACGGGCGGCCCCTGGGACCAAGAAACTTCCCTGGGTTGACCGGCACCAGAGAGGGGTCAAGAATCGTATGAGCACATCCAGGCTAAACATCGATGGCATGACCGTGGAAATCAAGGAGGGGCAAACCATCCTGGACGCCGCCCGGGCGACGGGCATCTACACCATTCCCACCCTGTGCTACCTGAAGGGCACCACGGCCACCGGCTCCTGCCGCATGTGCATGGTGGAGGTGGAGGGGGCCCGGACTTTACTCCCCGCCTGCGCCACCGCGGCCGCCCCCGGCATGGTCGTCA
This sequence comes from uncultured delta proteobacterium, assembly GCA_963773285.1. Classification (GTDB taxonomy): domain Bacteria; phylum Desulfobacterota; class Desulfobaccia; order Desulfobaccales; family 0-14-0-80-60-11; genus JBGSLA01. The sequence goes on along the minus strand of CAVZAM010000014.1, from coordinate 25,986 downwards.
AGACCGAATCGCCCCGGGTGGACGCCTCCCGCCGCATGGTCCTCGAACTATTGCTGGCCTCCGGCAACCACAACTGCCTGGTGTGCGAGGCCAACGGCGCCTGCGAGCTGCAGGCCCTGGCCTACCGCTACCAGGTGCCCACCCCAAATTTCGCCTTTCCGCCGGAGCTGCCCGGTGAGATCGAAGACAGCAAAAACCTGATCCGCCGGGATTTTTCCAAGTGCATCATGTGCGGCCGCTGCGTCCGGGCCTGCAACGAAAAGCAGGTGAACCGGGCCATCAGCATCGGCTACCGGGGGGCCCACAATAAAATCGTCACCCGGGCCGACAATCCGTATGGGGATTCGGACTGCGTCTTCTGCGGCGAGTGCGTCCAGTCCTGCCCGGTGGGGGCCCTGGTGGAGCTCAAGGCCGTGGGCCAGGCCAGATCCTGGGAGACCAGAAAGGTCCGCACCACCTGCCCCTACTGCGGCGTGGGCTGCCAGTTGTGGCTGCATGTCAAGGGGGGCAAAATCGTCAAGGTCACCGGGGTGGAGGGCGCCGCGCCCAACCAGGGCCGCCTCTGCGTCAAAGGGCGCTTCGGCTATGACTTCATCTACTCCCCGGAACGCCTGACCATGCCCCTCATCAAGGAAAACGGCCAGTTCCGGGAAGCTCCCTGGGACGAGGCCCTGGACCTGGTGGCGAACAAGCTGAAAGAGACCATCGCCCAGCACGGGCCGGACTCCGTGGCCGGGGTCAGCTGCGCCCGCAGCATAAATGAAGATTCGTACCAGATGCAAAAACTTTTCCGCGCTGTGATCGGGACCAACAACATCGATCACTGCGCCCGTACCTGACACGCTCCTACCGTCGCCGGGCTGGCGGCATCATTTGGTTCTGGAGCGATGACCAACTCCTTCGCCGATTTTGCGAAGGCCAAGATGTTTTTTGTGATTGGCTCAAACATGACCGAGGCCCACCCCGTGGCCGCAACCTTTCTGAAAAACGCGGTGCTTAACGGGGCACACCTCATCGTGGCGGACCCGCGCCGCACCAAGCTCGCCGACTTCGCGGACGTGCACGTGCCCATCAAGGTGGGCTCCGATGTGGCTTTCCTGAACGGCCTGATGCATGTGTTGATCAAGGAAGACCTGTATACCCACAGTTACGTGGAGAGCTGTTGCACAGGGTTTGAGGAATTAAAGGCCAAAGTCCTGGAGTATCCGCCGGAGCGGGCCGCGGCCATAGCCGGCATCAGTGTGGACATGCTGGTGGATACGGCTCGCCGCCTGGCCGCGATCAGCCCCCTCATGCTCATCTACACCCTGGGGATCACCGAGCACACCTGCGGCGTCAACAACGTCATGAGCTGCGCCAACCTGCAGATGCTCCTGGGGAACGTCGGCTTCGAGTGCGGCGGGGTGAACCCGCTCCGGGGCCAGAACAACGTCCAGGGCGCCTGCGACATGGGCGCCCTCCCCAACGTCTTCCCGGGTTATCAAAAGGTGGAAGACCCCGCGGCCCGGGCCAAGTTCGAGGCCGCCTGGGGGGTGAAAAAACTCCCGGAAAAGAACGGCCTGATGATGCCCCAGATGATGGACGGCCTGGTGGACGGCAAGATCAAGTTCTTCTATGTCTTCGGGGAAAATCTGGCCAACACCGAGCCCGACATCCGGCACGTCGAGCATTGCCTGGAAGCGGCGGAGTTCATGGTCTGCCAAGACATCTTCCCCACCGAGACCACCCGCTTTGCCGACGTCATTTTCCCGGCCGCGGCCTGGAGTGAAGACGACGGCACCTTTAGCAACAGCGAACGCCGGGTCAACCGGGTGCGCAAGGTCTCCCGGGCGCCGGGGCAGGCCAAACCCAACTGGTGGATTTTTAAGGAACTGGCCAAACGCTTTGGGCAGGATTGGGCCTCCAACAGCGGCCCGGAAATCTGGGATAACGAGGTCTCCCACCTGGCGCCTTCACTGGTGGGCGTGAAGTACTACCGCATCGAAGGCGACGGCCTGCAGTGGCCGGTGCCGGACTGCGATCACCCCGGCACCTGCACCCTGCACAAAGACGGCTGTTTCACCTGCGGCCAGGGCCGCTTCATGGCCATAGACTGGACCCCGCCGGCGGAAGTGCCGGATGACGAGTACCCCATGGTGCTCAGCACCGGCCGGCGCCTCTACCAATACCACTCCCGCACCCAGACCGGGCGCTGCCTGGGATTGAACGACATCCTGGGCGAGGAGACCGCGGATATCTCCCCCCAGGACGCCGCCAAACTGGGGATTAATCACGGCGAGGTTGTAAAAGTCTCGTCCCGGCGTGGGGAAGTCAAGGTTAAGGCCAGGGTCACCCACGAAGTGCCCGAGGGCCTGGTGTGGATGGCCTTCCATTTCCGGGAGGCCTGCGCCAATTGGCTCACCAACCCAGTGTTCGACCCGGTTTCCCAGACCGCGGAATATAAAGCCTGCGCCGTGCGTCTCGAAAAGTTATAATAATACTCACCAAGAAATCTCTAAGCTCCCCTCACCCGCTTTTTGACGGCGGGTGGGGGGCGCGCCGCTTTTTTCCGTCATGCAAATCGGTGCCTATTCTTTTGATGAATTCCTGCAACTGGTAAAGTCCTTTCACGGCAACGTGGCCCCGGGCGTGGTCATCGGCGGCATCATGGTGGAAGCGGCGAAAAGCCGCCTGCCGGAGGGCATCCTCTTCGATGCGGTGGCCGAGACCCGGGCCTGCCTCCCGGACGCGGTGCAGCTCCTCACCCCCTGCACCATCGGCAACGGCTGGCTGCGGGTGGTGGACATCGGCCGCTTCGCCTTGAGCCTGTACGACAAGTACACCGGGGCGGGCATCCGGGTGTATCTCGACCCGGCCCGGGTGCAGGGCTATCCCGAAATCGCCAGCTGGTACTTGAAGCTCAAGCCCAAGCGCGAGCAGGACAAGGACGTGCTCCTGGCCGAAATCCGGGAAGCCGGCATGCAGATCCTGAATTGGCAGCCCGTGGCCCTGAAGCCGCAGTTTGTGGGGCGCAAGAGCCGGGGCGGCATGACCGTCTGCCCCTTGTGCCGGGAGGCCTATCCGGCCCAGGACGGCGGCATCTGCCGGGCCTGCCAGGGTGAAGCCCCCTACAAGGACCCCGATAACCGGGAGGAGTTGGGGCAGGACTGCGCCCCCTCTTTAGCCGCCATCCCCCTGGAAGAGGCCGTCGGGAGGCACGTGCTCCACGACCTGACCCAGATTGTCCCGGGGGAGAGCAAGGGGGCGGTCTTCAAGAAAGACCAGGTAGTCACCGTGGGCGACCTGTGCCGCCTGCAGCAGATGGGGCGCCACCACCTTTACGTGGCGGAGGCCAACCGGGTGGGTCCCGAGTTGGCTCTGGAAAAGGCGCAAGGCCGCGCCGGCGACCAACAAGCCCGATGCAGAAGGGTGACGTTCCTGCATAATAAAGGCTGCCCGCGACAAGCACCCAGACCTCCCTTCTCCTGTTGGGGAGACGCTGAAAAAAGCCTTTCAGTCACTGCACTTCACATCCCTGGCGGCCACGGCACCGTTGCCTCGATCAGCCCGGCCGCCGGTTATTTGAGGCAGCCCGGCCAGAAGTTACGGGCCGTTGGGATCTGCGGCAAAAAAACTTGTGCTTTCCCCTGTTTTTGGCTATCCTTCCAATGAAATAGCGCCAAGGAAGCAATTTCCCTCCCGGGCCGGGGCAGGCAGGTTGCACCGCTCCAGGTCAGACTCCGGGTAGCGTTATACTATGGATAACACAGCACAACAGCACGGGCGGCCCATGGGACCAAGAAACTTCCCTGGGTTGACCGACACCAGAGAGAGGTCAAGAATCGCATGAGCACATCCAGGCTAAACATCGATGGCATGACCGTGGAAATCAAGGAGGGGCAAACCATCCTGGACGCCGCCCGGGCGGCGGGCATCTACACCATCCCCACCCTGTGCTACCTCAAGGGCACCACGGCCACCGGTTCCTGCCGCATGTGCATGGTGGAGGTGGAGGGGGCCCGGACTTTGCTCCCCGCCTGCGCCACCGCGGCCGCCCCCGGCATGGTCGTCAAGACCGAATCGCCCCGGGTGGACGCCTCCCGCCGCATGGTCCTCGAACTGCTGCTGGCCTCCGGCAACCACAACTGCCTGGTGTGCGAGGCCAACGGCGCCTGCGAGCTGCAGGCCCTGGCCTACCGCTACCAGGTGGCCACCCCGAATTTCGCCTTTCCGCCGGAGCTGCCCGGTGAGATCGAAGACAGCAAGAACCTGATCCGCCGGGATTTTTCCAAGTGCATCATGTGCGGCCGCTGTGTCCGGGCCTGCAACGAAAAGCAGGTGAACCGGGCCATCAGCATCGGCTACCGGGGGGCCCACAATAAAATCGTCACCCGGGCCGACAATCCCTATGGCGATTCGGACTGCGTCTTCTGCGGCGAGTGCGTCCAGTCCTGCCCGGTGGGGGCCCTGGTGGAGCTCAAGGCCGTGGGCCTGGCCCGGTCCTGGGAGACCAGGAAGGTCCGCACCACCTGCCCTTACTGCGGCGTGGGCTGCCAGTTGTGGCTGCATGTCAAGGGGGGCAAAATCGTCAAGGTCACCGGGGTGGAGGGCGCCGCGCCCAACCAGGGCCGCCTCTGCGTCAAGGGGCGCTTCGGCTATGACTTCATCTACTCCCCGGAACGCCTGACCATGCCCCTCATCAAGGAAAACGGCCAGTTCCGGGAAGCTCCCTGGGACGAGGCCCTGGACCTGGTGGCGAACAAGTTCAAGGAGACCATCGACCAGCACGGGCCGGACGCGGTGGCCGGGGTCAGCTGCGCCCGCAGCATAAATGAAGACTCGTACCAGATGCAAAAACTTTTCCGCGCCGTGATCGGGACCAACAACATCGATCACTGCGCCCGAACCTGACACGCGCCGACGGTCGCCGGGCTGGCGACCTCCTTCGGTTCTGGAGCGATGACCAATTCGTTTGCCGATTTTGCCAAGGCCAAGATGTTTTTTGTGATCGGCTCAAACATGACCGAGGCCCACCCCGTGGCCGCGACGTTTCTGAAAAACGCCGTGCTTAACGGGGCGCACCTCATCGTGGCGGACCCGCGCCGCACCAAGCTCGTCGACTTCGCGGACGTGCACGTGCCCATCAAGGTGGGCTCCGACGTGGCCTTCCTGAACGGCCTGATGCATGTGCTGATCACCGAAAACCTCTATGTCCACAATTACGTGGAGAGCTGCTGCACCGGCTTCGAGGCCCTCAAGGCCAAGGTCATGGAGTATCCGCCGGAGCGGGCCGCGGCCATTGCCGGCATCAGTGTGGACATGCTGGTGGATATGGCCCGCCGCCTGGCCGCCATCAGCCCCCTCATGCTCATCTACACCCTGGGGATCACCGAGCACACCTGCGGCGTCAACAACGTCATGAGCTGCGCCAACCTGCAGATGCTCCTGGGGAACGTCGGCTTCGAGTGCGGCGGGGTGAACCCGCTCCGGGGCCAGAACAACGTCCAGGGGGCCTGCGACATGGGCGCCCTCCCCAACGTCTTCCCCGGCTATCAAAAGGTGGAGGACCCCGCGGCCCGGGCCAAGTTCGAGGCCGCCTGGGGGGTGAAAAAACTCCCGGAAAAAAACGGCCTGATGATGCCCCAGATGATGGACGGCCTGGTGGACGGCAAGATCAAGTTCTTCTATGTCTTCGGGGAAAATCTGGCCAACACCGAGCCCGACATCCGGCACGTGGAGCATTGCCTGGAAGCGGCGGAGTTCATGGTCTGCCACGACATCTTCCCCACCGAGACCACCCGCTTTGCCGACGTCATTTTCCCGGCCGCGGCCTGGAGCGAAGACGACGGCACCTTCACCAACAGCGAGCGCCGGGTCAACCGGGTGCGCAAGGTCTCCCAGGCGCCGGGGCAGGCCAAACCCAACTGGTGGATTTTTAAGGAACTGGCCAAACGCTTCGGGCAGGATTGGGCCTCCAACAGCGGCCCGGAAATCTGGGATAACGAGGTCTCCCACCTGGCGCCATCGCTCGTGGGCGTGAAGTACTACCGCATCGAGGGCGACGGCCTGCAGTGGCCGGTGCCGGACTGCGATCACCCCGGCACCTGCACCCTGCACAAAGACGGCTGTTTCACCTGCGGCCAGGGCCGCTTCATGGCCATAGACTGGACCCCGCCGGCGGAAGTCCCGGATGAAGAATATCCCATGGTGCTCAGCACCGGCCGGCGCCTCTACCAATACCACTCCCGCACCCAGACCGGGCGCTGCCTGGGATTGAACGACATCCTGGGCGAGGAGACCGCCGATATCTCCCCCCAGGACGCCGCCAAGCTGGGGATTAATCACGGCGAGGTTGTAAAAGTCTCGTCCCGGCGTGGGGAAGTGAAAGTTAAGGCCCGGGTCACCGAGGAAGTCCCCGAGGGCCTGGTGTGGATGGCCTTCCACTTCCGGGAGGCCTGCGCCAACTGGCTCACCAACCCGGTGTTCGACCCGGTTTCCCAGACCGCGGAATATAAAGCCTGCGCCGTGCGTCTCGAAAAGGTATAATACTCACCTAGAAATCTCTAAGCTCCCCTCACCCGCTTTTTGACGGCGGGTGGGGGGCGCGCCGCTCTTTTCCGTCATGCAAATCGGTGCCTATTCTTTTGATGAATTCCTGCAACTGGTAAAGTCCTTTCACGGCAACGTGGCCCCGGGCGTGGTCATCGGCGGCATCATGGTGGCAGCGGCGAAAAGCCGCCTGCCGGAGGGCATCCTCTTCGATGCGGTGGCCGAGACCCGGGCCTGCCTCCCGGACGCGGTGCAGCTCCTCACCCCCTGCACCATCGGCAACGGCTGGCTGCGGGTGGTGGACATCGGCCGCTTCGCCTTGAGCCTCTACGACAAGTACACCGGGGCGGGCATCCGGGTGTATCTCGACCCGGCCCGGGTGCAGGACTATCCCGAAATCGCCAGCTGGTACTTGAAGCTCAAGCCCAAGCGCGAGCAGGACAAGGACGTGCTCCTGGCCGAAATCCGGGAAGCCGGTACCCAGATCCTGAACTGGCAGCCCGTGGCCCTGAAGCCGCAGTTTCTGGGGCGCAAGAGCCGGGGCGGCATGACCGTCTGCCCCTTGTGCCGGGAGGCCTATCCGGCCCAGGACGGCGGCATCTGCCGGGCCTGCCAGGGTGAAGCCCCCTACCAGGACCCCGACAACCGGGAGGAGTTGGGGCAGGACTGCGCCCCCTCCCTGGCCGCGGTCCCCCTGGAAGAGGCCGTCGGGAGGCACGTGCTCCACGACCTGACCCAGGTGGTCCCGGGGGAGAGCAAGGGGGCGGTCTTCAAGAAAGACCAGGTGGTCACGGTGGGCGACCTGTGCCGCCTGCAGCAGATGGGGCGCCACCACCTTTACGTGGCGGAGGCAAACCAGGTGGGTCCCGAGTGGGTCCACGAAAATGAAGCCGCCCTGGCCTTCGCCGGGGCCATGGCCGGTGAGGGTGTTACCCTGGCGACGCCCCCCCGGGAGGGCAAGGTCAATCTCACCGCCGGCCGGGACGGGCTTTTTTGCGTGGACGAAGACCGCCTCCAGGCCTTCAACCTGGTCCCCGGGGTGATGTGCGCCTGCCGGCACGGCTACACGGTGGTCGGCGCCGGGCGTCTCCTGGCCGGCACCCGGGCCATCCCCCTGTATCTCCCCCGGGGCGAATTTCACCAGGCCATGGCCTGCCTGGCCCAGGGCCCCCTCTTCCAGGTCCTCCCCTTAAAACCCCTGCGGGTGGGCATCCTGGTCACCGGCACGGAAGTGTTCCTGGGCTTGGTGGAAGACCGTTTTATCCCCATCATTCAGAACAAGGTGGAAAAGTTCGGCTGCGAGGTGGTAAAATCACTCATTGTGCCGGACGACCGCCTGGCCATCGGCACCGGCGTCGGGGAATTGCTGGCGGCCGGGGTCGAACTCCTGGTGACCACCGCCGGGCTGTCCGTGGACCCGGATGATGTCACCCGCCAGGGTTTGGCTGACGCCGGGGCCACCGACCTGCTCTACGGCGCGCCGATCCTGCCGGGGGCTATGACCCTGCTGGGCAAGATCGGTGCGGCCCGGGTTATTGGCGTGCCGGCCTGCGCCCTCTATTTCAAGCGCACCAGCTTCGACCTGCTCCTGCCGCGTCTGTTGGCCGGACAGGAGTTGCGGCGCCGGGACCTGGCCAGGCTGGGACATGGGGCCATGTGCCTGGAGTGCCAGACCTGCTCCTTCCCCAAGTGCCCCTTTGGAGCTAATTAAGCTGGTGGCGCCATGAACATAACCGGCGGTTGGTGGGGGAGAGGGCCCAGGGCCCGTCTTTACCGGACCCTCTGCGGGTTGGGAGGGGGGTGTGGGGGGAGGGCAGGGACCTCAGGTCCCTGGCCCTCCCCCCACTTAAAAAAATTTAAGAGGAAATCCATGGCTGGCAAAAAAATCTTCAGCGTCTGCGGCATGTGCACGGTCCGTTGCCCCATCCAGGTGGAGGTGTCGGGGGATAAGATCGAGTTCCTGCAGGGGAACCCCAACGTGGCGGGGCTCGAGGGGGGCCTGTGCGCCCGGGGGAGCGCCGGGCTGGCCCTTATCGCCGATGATGAGCGGCCGCAGTACCCCATGATCAGGGCCGGGGAGCGGGGCGAGGGCAAGTGGCGGAGGGCCAGCTGGGATGAAGCCCTGGATTACACCGCCGAGCGCTTGAAGGACATCATGGCGCGCCACGGCAGCAAGTCGGTGCTGTTTTCGGACCGGGGCGGCCCCTTTCGGGACCTGCACCAGGCCTTCCTGCGGGGTCTCGGGTCCCCCAACTACTCCAACCACGACAGCTCCTGCGCCAGAAACGTCATGCACGCCGCCCAGTCCGTGTTCGGCTTCGGCCGCAAAGACGTGGTTTACGACCTGAAAAACGCCCGGCACGTGGTCCTCCAGACCCGCAACATCTTCGAGTCCATCAACGTCAAGGAAGCCAACGACATGATGACGGCCCTGGGCAACGGTTGCAAGCTCACGGTCATCGACATCCGGGCCAACCTTTCCGCCATGAAGGCCGACCGGTTTTTCCTGGTGCGCCCCGGCACGGATTATGCCCTGAACCTGGCGGTGATCCGGGAGCTCCTTGACAAGAAACTCCACGACATGAATTTCACCCGCACGTACATCGAGGACCTCGAGGCCCTCCAGGCCCTGGTGGAGCCCTGCACCCTGGATTGGGCCGAAGCTGAAACCGGCATCGAGGCGGCGCGCCTGGCGGACTTCGTTAAAGACCTGGCCGAGGCCAAGCCCGCGGTGATCTGGCACCCCGGCTGGATGACCGCCCGGTACCGCAACTCTTTTTATATCTCCAGGTCCATCTACATCATCAACGCCCTCCTCGGGGCCATCGGCGCCAAGGGGGGGCTGCCCCTGGCCAACAAGCCCGGGGACGTAGGCAAAAAAGGCCTCAAAAAGCTGGTGGACCTGGTGCCCAAGCCCACGGAGCCCCGGGCCGACGGCGTGGGCTGGCGCTACGCCCACCTCGACGCCGGCCCCGGCCTTTTGCACCTGGCCTTCAAGGCCATGGAGACCGAGGACCCCTACCCCCTGAAGGCTTACATCGCCTACCGCCACGACCCCCTCATGGGCTACCCCGACCCGGAGCACCTGCAGCGCATCTGGGCCAACCTGGACCTCCTGGTGGCGGTGACCTTCAGCTGGTCGGACACCGCCTGGTTCGCCGACGTGGTCCTGCCCCTGTCCCCTTACCTGGAACGGGAAAGCATCCTGGCCGCCAAAAACGGCTTGAAGCCCTATTTCTTCGTCAGACGGCGGGCGGTGGCGCCCCGCTTCGACACCCGGTCCGACTGGGAAATCCTCTGCGGGCTGGCCAAGCGCCTGGGGATCGAGCCTCTGGCCTTTGACTCCATCGAGGACATCTGGCATTACCAGTTGCAGGATACCGGATATTCCATCAATGACTTCGAGGCCACCGGCATGGTCTCCCTCACGGACAAGGCCCTCTACCAGCCCCGGGAGACCCTGAAATTCAAGACCCCCACGGGCAAGATCGAAATGCTCTCCACCCGCTGGGAAAACCAGGGGATTCCGTCCTTGAAGCCCTATGAATCCCCGGCCCGCCCGGAACCCGGGACCTTCCGGCTCACCTTCGGCCGCTGCGCCCTCCACACCCAGGGTCACACGGTGAACAACCCCCTGCTGAACGAACTGATGCCGGAAAATGTCCTGTGGATCAACGACAAGGCCGCGGCCGAACTCGGCATAGCGGACGGCGACCCCGTGGAAGTGGGGAACAACGGCCACGCCGGCCGTCTCAAGGCCAAGGTGACGCCCTTCATTCACCCCGAGGCGGTCTTCATGGTCCACGGCTTCGGCCACAACCTGCCGGTGGAAAGCCGGGCCCGGGGCAAGGGGGTGGCGGACAACGCCCTGATGCCCGGGGGCCTGGAGATCTGGGATCAGGCCGGCGGGGGGTTGGCCCTGCAGGAGCATTTCGTGCAGGTCAAAAAAGCCTCTTAAATAAATTTTCCTCAGCGTCTCACACCGGGTAGTCCAGGTTACCTCACTGGGCTGCCCGGTCTGTTTTTGCCGCCGCCCCCTGAGCCCGAGCTGCTTTCCCCAGCCTGTGCGGGTTGAAAATCCCCGCAATCATTCATAACCAGGACTTCCCGGAGCATGCCCAGCGGCATCAAGTCCAGCAGGAGGCGCTGGAGCCGGAAAAAATTTATTGTATAATGAGGCCCGGACTGCTGGCATACCCGGAGAGAGAGTGGATAAACCCATGGCCGAAAATTTTCTCATCAGGGAAGGCCGACCCGACGAACTGGACGAGATTGTCGCCCTGGTGAAAACCGCGTACGGTGAGTTTAAAAGGTATTTTCCGGAAGAGCACTGGGAGGCCTGGATGGAGAATATCCGGGAGATCGTCCATGCCGGGGCGGGGGTGCTCATTGTCGCCGAGGAACAGGGCAGGATCCGGGGGGTGGTGAAATTTTACCCCTTCGCCAACCAGGCCCGCATGGGACACTGGCCCCGGCCGGCCTCGGCCATGCGCATCCTGGCCGTCGATCCCGGCAGCCGCGGCCAAGGCTACGGCACCTTGCTCACCAAGGAATGCATAAGCCGGGCCCGGGCCTTAAAGATCCACCGGATGTTCCTCTACACCGGCACCTTCATGGAGGCGGCCCGCCACCTTTACGAGAGCCTGGGCTTCAAGCGGGCCCCGGAGTTCGACCGGGACCCCGGCCCCATCGCCTACCGCCTCGATCTGTAGTCTGTCCCCGTTGCGTCAGAGATTACGCCGCCGCTCCCTTCTGATAATGGGCCGGGTCTTGCCTTGAATGGAAGGGCGGGCCTGCTGCCGCTTCGGGTTGATTCCCGGCAAAGGTCCGGGCGACCCGGCGGGATTTCAGGAGATACCGGTACCAGACGCTGCAAAAAAGGATCGGCGGAATGACTTGTACGGCGAGTAAAACCGCGAGGTTCCGGGCCGCCGGCTGGGGCATGAGGAGGTGCTGCAGCGTCAGCAGGGCCAGGGCCAAAAATAATTGCGCCAGTAAAAAAATCTTGGCGGTTTTAACCGCGCCTTTTTTCCTCGCCCACAGCCGGTAGCCGCTGGTAAAGCTGAAAACGGCGATTCCGGCCATGGCAACGAGATTACCTATGGCCGAATAGTAAGACGCCCTGGACCACACGTACAGCAGCAGCCCGCCTTGCGGCAGCATCAGGAGACTCAGGTCGCAGTTTATCTGGTACAGGCTAAGCGCCGGAAGGGCCAGCGTGAGAATAAGACAAAGCAGGAGCAGCCAGCCGCCCACGCCTTTCTTCCCGGCGGCGTTTTCCTCAATATTGCCCTTGGGGTCCGCCGCCGCTAATTCGGTCAGCTGCAGCACCTCCAAGCTTGGGCTAACCGGGCTTAGCGGGTGCGAGCCTCCGGCTCCAGCCCCCCTATATACGCTGCAACCGCAGGCTCCTGTTGGCTCTTTGCCGTGACCTTGAGGGGGCCGGCCCAGGATCTTATCCTTCACCCGGAGGAGGAAGCCCTTCATCCGGAAAACAGTACAGGGCCAGCAGCGGCAAACCCAGGGAGATGAGCATATCCCCCATGCCGCCGCACTGACCCCCGCAAAAGATGCACATCGCTCTCTCCCTGACGGGATTATAGAAAAACTGCCGCCCGCCAGCAACCTGTCCCCCGGTCTCCTGAGGCGCCCCGGCCGGCTTTATTCCATGCTGTTGAGCTGCAGGGTCAGGGGCTTGACGTCGGCGCTGGGGCCGCAGAACTGCATCGGCCCGGGGAAGCGGTACAGGTCCTCTCTGGCCCACCGCTCCCTTTCCTGCCCCAGGAGCTTGAAGGCCCGGGAGGTGAGGTCCACCCGCTGCTTCTGGATCACCAGCTCCAGGTGCCCCCGGCGCTCCTCGAGATGCATCAGGGGCGCCAGCGGGATACCCACGGGCTGCCAGGACGCCACCGGCTGGTGCAGGTTTCTCACCGCCGCCATGTAGCCGGTGGCCCCGTTGGCGAGCAGGCTGTAGGCCGCAAAGCCCAGGTTGTAGGTGTAATCGCAGTCGAACTTGGTGGGGAAGGTGCCCCGCCCGTCATAGCCGTAATAGTGGTTCTGGGTGCGGAAGCTCCCCTTGTAAATGCCTTTGGCCCGCTGCTTGCGGAGATACGTGGACACCATCTCGAGGAGGATGCGCTCGCTGTTGACCTGGGCGTACTGGAAATTGCCGTGGCTGTCCCGGGGGGTGAGCAAGCCTTTCTGGAGGAGGAACGGAAACCCCAGAAACACGCGGCTGTCGTAGTCCCGCCAGATGTCGCTGTTGTCGATCAACTGCACCTGCTCCTCGTAGGACAGCTGGTAAAAGGATTCTTCTTCCATGGCCTCCCGGTTGTAGGCGGCGATGATGTAGCTGATCTTGATGATCAAGATATTGATTTCATGGATAAATTCCAGGATGCCCTCGGGGATCAGGATGGTGCCGTAATTTTTCCCCAGCGCGGCCCGTTCCACCACCACGTCGGCGATGAGGCGCACCACGCTGTGGATGGTGAGTTCGTTTTCCTCAATTTCCTCACCGATGAGAATGACGTTGGGGTGGGTCTGGAAGGCCACCTCCAGGGCGATGTGGGAAGCGCTGCGGCCCATGAGCCGGGTGAAATGCCAGTACTTCAGGTCCGACATGCAGTCGGAATTGAGGTTCCCCACCTGGGTGGCGAAGGCCGTGCAGGCGGAGTGGTAGCCGAAGGGGATTTGCAGGAGGCCCGGCACCTGCAGGTCGCCGTCGATGGTCTTGGGGATGCCGATGACCTGGACCCCCGCTTCCCGCAGATGTTCCGCCAGGAAGGCGGCGTTGGTGTTGGAGTCGTCGCCGCCCACCACCACCAGGCCCGAAAGCTGCAGGTCGGCGCAGGTTTGCCGGCATTTGTCCATCTTTTCCGGGTTGTCGATCTTGTCCCGGCCTGTTCCCAGCATGTAAAAGCCGCTGGAATTGAGGTAGCGGTCCACCATTTCCCGGGTGACTTCCTGGTGCTGGTTGGTGATGATGCCCTTGGGGCCGGACAAAAAGCCGATGAGCCGGCTGTCGGGGTGGGCCCGTTTGGCGGCTTCGAAGACCCCGGCAATGACATTGTGACCACCCGGGGCCGGCCCGCCCGAAAGCACGATGCCCAGGCGGCGGGGGCCGGCCTCACGGGGTTGGCCTTCGGCCGGCACGATTTCCAGCAGGGCATTCCGGCTCACCTGGGGCAGCTGCTCCGTGGCCACCTTGAGGACCGGCAGATCAAAGCCCGCCAGGGGCCGGGTGCTCGCCGTCCCCCCCGCCAGGGCCGGGCAGAGTTGCGGCCGGTAGGCCCGCCGCTCCTCGCGAAAGGTCGTCTTGGTCCCTAAAAGCTCGGCGGTTTTATCTTGAGAGGTCTTGCCAGTCATTATCACGCTCCTTGGGGCGGCCGGATTGGCGGGGGCTCAGGCCCATAACCCCCCTCCCCGGGTAACTTTTTCAGGATGCTCACAGCTTTTCAACACTATGGCAAATTTGCCCCGAAAAGTGAAGCTCATCATGACCTGACGCCCTTTAAGGAGAAAATTTTCAGGGTCTCATCAGGCGCTCCTGCAGCCAATGCTTCCCCCAGAAAACCCTTGAATTTACTCTGGCGCCGTAATAGATTCCGTTTCACTGAACGACAAAGGCGGCAGATGGCACTCCCTCAGGTGACTTTGGAAATTCGCTGGTTTTTCCCGGGAACCATTCCCGAACCCGGGGTGAAGGACTGGTTTCTTCATACCCCCCGGTTCGGGGCTGAGCTCACGGATGAGCACGGCAAGGCCCGGGAGGACATTTACTTGTTGACCCCGGGGACCACCGCCATGGGGCCTAAACTGCGGGAAGGCCGGTTCGAGATCAAGCTTATTCAGGACCGGCAGGAATTCGCGCTGCCGGGAGGCTCCGTCAGCGGCATGAGCGAGGTCTGGCATAAATGGCAGTGGCCGTATGCCACCAATAAAGCGAATAATGAAAGCGCCGCGGTAACGGCAAGCTTTTTGGCCAGCACCCCGGAAAATTTGCGGGTCGTTGTCTGGAAGAAGCGCTGGCAGAGGAAATTCCGGCTCGCGGGGTCGGGGGAGTTGGCGCCCCTCGCCAAGGTCCCCAAAGACCTTCCCTGGTGGATCAGTGCGGAGCTCACCGCCTTACGGGTGCAAGGTGCGCCCTGGTGGACTTTGGCCGTGGAGGTGTGCGAGCACCCCGGCGACGCCCTGCCTTTCCTGCGGCAAGGCGCGGCCTGGATGCTGCAGGATTATCCGGGCCCGCCCCTGGGCCCCGGCAACTCGTTATCCTACCCCGAATGGCTGGCCGGCAGGATTACCTGAAAATTCTCAATGACCATAGCTCCTCCTGCGATTGGCTAGGGATCCTGCCCAGGGCAAAGGCCTTGATTTATCCGGGGCCGTGATTAATTTGCAGAAGCAGGATGGCGAAACTAATGGCGCTTTCCTGAAAGATCCTCTGGCAGGTTCGCGGGCCCAGATCCGTGAGCAGGCTTCTCGGGGCTGCCAGGCGCTGGGCTCCCGCCACAAACCCGCCACCTGCAGGCCGTCAATTCGGCTTCACACCTGCGGAGAAGGAGTCCCTGGTCATGAAAGTCATGGCAATAAACGGCAGCCCCCGGAAGAACTGGAACACGGCCACCCTGCTTAAAAAGGCCCTGAAAGGAGCCGCCTCCCAGGGGGCCGAGACCGAACTCGTTCACTTGTACGATCTGAAATTTACCGGCTGCACGAGCTGTTTTGCCTGCAAAATCAGGGGCGGCAAAAGTTACGGCAGGTGTGCCGTCAAGGATGACCTGGCACCGGTTCTAAGAAAAGTTGAGGCCATCGATGCCCTGATTCTGGGCTCTCCCATCTATTTCAGCGACGTCTCAGGGGAGATGCGCTCTTTTCTGGAGAGGCTGCTGTTCCCCTTTTTCGCCTATACCGACCCGCCCCAGTCCATTTTCTCCAGAAAAATCCCCACTGGCTTTATTTACACGATGAATCTCACCGAAGCCATGGCAAAAGACTGGGGGTACGATCTGCTCTTCAGCAATAATCAGAAGCTGCTGCAGTTAGCCTTCGGAAGTTCCGAGTATCTTTGTAGCTTTGACACCCTGCAGTTTAAGGATTATGCCAAAGTGGTGGCGGACTGGTTTGATCCGGTGAAAAAGGCCAGGCAGCGTCAGGAGGTCTTTCCCCAGGATTGTGAGCGGGCCCAGGCCCTGGGGGCCGGATTTGTCCAGAAACAGGGATAAATTATTGGGGGCGCCGGTATTGACCTGCTGCCGCCCAGAATTATCCCCTGACCGCACTTCGGTATTATCCCCCTCCTGCTGGCGCCCCGGCCTCGGCTCCCCCGCCCAGCACCGCGTAAAGCTTTACCTGGTTGGCCAGCCTGGCCAGGCGGATGGCGATGAGCCCCTGCTGCGCGCCGTAAAGGGACCGCTGCGCGTCCAGCACGTTCAGGTAAATGTCGATGCCCTTTTCGTACCGGGCATTGGAGAGAGCATAGGTTTTGGCGGAGGCCTCCACCAGGGATTGCTGGGCCGCCAGCTGATCCCCCAGGGTGCCCCTCTGGGCCAGGGCGTCCGCCACCTCCCGGAAGGCGCCCTGGATGGCCTTTTCGTATTGCGCCACGGCGATGTCCCGGTCCACCTTGGTGACCTTGAGGGCCGACCAGGTGCGGGCATCGAAGACCGGCAGCACTACCTGGGGGGCATAACTCCAGACCGCGGAGCCCGGACCAAAAAGGCCGGAAAGCTGCCCGCTGGCCGAGCCGATGGCGGTGGTGAGGGTGATGCGGGGGAAGAAGGCCGCCCGGGCCGCGCCGATATTGGCATTGGCGCCTTTGAGCAGATTCTCCGCCTGCAGGATATCGGGGCGGCGCAGGAGCACGTCGGAAGACATCCCGGCAGAGACGTCCGGCAGGGGTTTTATGGCGCTCAACGCCTGGGGCGTCAGGTCGGCCGGGACCGGCGACCCCGCCAGGAGGTTCAGGGCATTTTCATCCTGGGCCACCTGCGCGGTGTAGCGGGCCACGTCCACCCGGGCCGAATCCACCCTGGTCTGCACCTGGCGCAGGTCCAGCTCCGGGGCAAAGCCCACCTCGACGCGCCGGGCGATGACGTTGTAGGCGGCCTGCTGGCTCTCCAGGGTGGATTGGGCCAGCTTGAGGTTTTCCCGGTCCGAGGCCAGGGTCAGGTAGGCGTTGGCCACTTCGGAAACCAGGAGAATTTGGGCGCTCTTGCGAGCCTGGTCGGTGGCGAAGTACTCCTCCAGGGCCTTGTCTTTCAGGCTGCGGATGCGCCCGAAGAAATCCAGCTCCCAGGAGGTGAGCCCCAGGTTGACGCCGAACTGCTGCAGGGTCACCAGACCGGTTTGGCCTGAAATCGTGACGCGTTGCTTGCTGGCGGTAACCCCCGTTTCCAGCCTCGGCAACAGCTCGGCCCGCTGGATGCGGTACATCGCCCGGGCCTTTTCCACATTCAGGGCCGCCACCCTGAGATCGCGGTTGTTGTCCAGGGATGTATCGATGATCTTCGTTAGGCGCGGGTCGGTGAAGAATTGCCGCCACTGCACCTCAGCGGCCAGGGGTGCCGGCCCGGTCGCCGGGGGCTCTTTGTAGGCCGGGCCGCTCGGCCAGGCCGCAGGAACCGGCGCCGCCGGCCGGGTGTATTTCGGGGCCAGGCTGCAGCCGCCAAGGCAGATCATCACCCACACCGCCAATAATTTTCTGGTCATTCTCTGTGCCCTCTGGAAATACTCGTTTTTAAGTGGGGGAAGGGCCGGGAGCGGTGGCTCCCTGCCCTCCCCCCACACCCCCCTCCCAACCCTTTTAGTGGGTCGGCTTGAGCCTTGGCCTTGGCCCCGGCTCAAGCCGCCCATTGAAACCCTCTCAAGGGATTGGGGGAGGGGGTAAGGGCCCTCTGGCCCTTAGCCCCCTCCCCACTAAGCTCCGTCTCGGGTTCAATGAGCGGCTCCAGCCGCTTTTTTTGAAAAAGACTGCAGACCAGGACATAGAACAGCGGGATGAAAAAGAGGTCGATGAAGGTGGCCGACATCATGCCGCCCACCACCGCCGTGCCGATGGCATTCTGGGCGCCGGCCCCGGCCCCGGTGGTGAGCGCCAGGGGCAGGACGCCGAAGAAAAAGGCCAGGGAGGTCATCATCACCGGCCGGAACCTGGTTTTCGCCGCGCCTAGAGTGGCCTCCACCAGCCCTTCGCCCTGGGCCCGCCGTTCCCTGGCAAACTGAATGATCAGGATGGCGTTTTTGGTGGTGAGACCGAGCGTGGTGAGGCAGCCGATCTGAAAGTAGACGTCGTTGGGGAAGCCGCGCAGCGAGGTGGCCACGGTGGCGCCCAGGAGGCCCAGGGGCAGCATCAGCAAATTGGCGAAGGGGATGGTCCAGCTTTCATACAGGGCCGCCACGCACAGGAAAATCACCAGGATGGAAAAGGTGTAGAGCATCGGCGCCTGGGCCTTGGCCAGCCGCTCCTGGAAGGACAGTCCGGCCCAGTCAAAGCCGATCCCCTTGGGCAGCTTGGCGACCATTTCCTCCATGGCGGCCATGGCCTCCCCCGAACTCCGCCCCGGCGCCGGCTCACCCCAGATGTTCAAAGCCGGGAAGCTGTTGAAGCGCTCCAGGAGCGGCGAGCCGTAGAACCAGTGGCCGGTGGCGAAGGACGAAAACGGCGTCATGCTCCCGGCGGCGTTGCGGACGTAGAGGTGCTCCAGGTCCTTGGGCAGCATGCGGTAAGCGGCATCGGCCTGGGCATAAACCCTTTTCACCCGGCCCCCCTGGATGAAATCGTTGACATAGGCGCCGCCGAAGGCCGAGGCGATAGTGTCGTGGATGGCGCCGATGGGCACCCCCAGGGCCCCCGCCTTGGCCCAATCCACGTCCACCCGGTACTGGGCCACGTCCTCCAGTCCGGCCGGGCGAACCCGGGTCAGCCGCGGGTCCTTGGCCGCCATGCCCAGGAGCTGGTTTCTGGCCGCCATCAGGGCCTCGTGCCCCAGCCCGCCCCGGTCCTGCAATTCGAAGTCGAAGCCCCCTGCCCGGCCGAGTTCCAGGACTGCCGGCGGCGGGAAGGCGAACACCCTGGCATTGCGGATCTTCGAGAACCTTGCCATGGCGCGCCCGGCAATGGCGTTGACCTTCAGATTGGCCCCGGGGCGCAGGTGCCAATCCTTGAGCATGACAAACCCCAGGCCGGTATTCTGCCCGGCCCCGGAAAAGCCCCGGCCGGCCACCGTAAAGACCCCCCCCACCGCTTCCTTTTCATCATTTAAAAAATAGTTGCGCACCTCATCCAGGACCTGCTGGGTCTGCTCCATGGTGGAGCCGGCCGGCAGCATGGCCTGGATGTACATGACGCCCTGGTCTTCCTGGGGGAGATAGGCGGTGGGCATGCGCACGAACAGCCAGCCCATGGTCAGCACCAGCACCAGGTACACGAGCAGGTAGCGGCGTTTTTTCCCGAACATGCGCGACACCGTGTCTCGGTACCAGTCCCGGATGCGGAAAAACCCCCGGTCAAACCACAGAAAAAACGGCCGCAGGAGGGAAAAGCCGGCCTCCGCCGGGTCGTGCCCCTTGGTCACCGGCTTTAAGAGGGAGGCGCAGAGTACCGGGGTCAGGATCAGGGCCACCACCACCGACAAGAGCATGGCGGCGATGATGGTAATGGAAAACTGGCGGTAAATGACCCCGGTGGAGCCCCCGAAGAAGGCCATGGGGCCGAAGACCGCAGCCAGCACCAGGCCGATGCCGATCAGGGCGCTGGTGATTTCCCCCATGGACTTGCGGGTCGCCTCCCGGGGCGGGAGCCCTTCCTCGCTCATGATGCGCTCGACGTTTTCCACCACCACGATGGCGTCGTCCACCAGAAGGCCGATGGCCAGCACCATACCGAACATGGTGAGCATGTTGATGGAAAACCCGAACAGCCCCAGGATTCCGAAGGTCCCCAGGAGCACCACCGGCACCGCCAGGGTGGGGATCAAAGTGGCCCGGAAACTCCCCAGGAACAGGTACATTACCAGGAAGACCAGGATAATCGCCTCGACCAGGGTTTTGACCACCTCGTTGATGGACACCTTCACGAAAGGGGCGGTATCATACGGATAGATGGCCTTCATGCCGTGGGGGAAATACCTGGACAACTCGCTCATCTTCGCCTTGATGGCGTCGGCGGTGTCCAGGGCGTTGGCCCCGGGCGCCTGCCGGACGGCCAGGGCGGAGGCGGGCTTGGCCGTTAAAAAGGACGAGTTCCCTTCGTAGCGCTCAGTGCCCAGTTCCGTCCGGCCCACGTCGCGCACCCGCACGATGGAGCCGTCCGGGTTGACGCGCAGCGGGATGGCGGCGAACTCCTCCGGAGTCTTGAGCAGGCTCTGGACGATGATGGAGGCGTTCAGCCGCTGGCCCGGCACCGCCGGGGCGCCGCCGAACTGGCCGGCGGAAACCTCCACGTTGTAGTCCTGCAGCTTATGAATGACATCGTCCATGGTCAGGTGGAAATTGTTCAGCTTGTCCGGGTTGAGCCAGACCCGCATGGCATACTGGGTGGAGAAGGTTTCCACCTCGCCCACCCCCGGCACCCGGGCCAGCACCTGCTCGAGGTTGGCCTGGGCATAGTCCGCCAGATCAATGGAATCCATGCTGCCGTCTTCGGAAATCAGCCCCACCACCATCAGCCAGTTCCGGGTGGATTTGCTGACCTTGACCCCCGTCTGCTGCACCACGTTGGGGAGAGATGCCATGGCGAGCTGGAGTTTGTTCTGCACCTGGGCCCAGGCCAGGTCCGGGTCGGTCCCCGGGGCAAAGGTGAGTTCGATCCGGCCGGCGCCGGAGGCATCGCTGGTGGCGGACATGTAGAGCAGCTTGTCAAAGCCGGTCATCTTCTGCTCGATGATCTGAATGACGCTGTTTGCCACGGTTTCGGCCGACGCCCCGGGGTAGAAGGCGTCGATGGCGATGGACGGCGGCGCGATGGGCGGGTACTGGGAGATGGGCAGGTTGTGGATGGCCAGCCCTCCCAAGACCATGATCATGATGGCGATAACCCAGGCAAAGACCGGCCGGTCCAGGAAGAAGTTCGATAACATTACGGTTCTCCGCTACTTGGCGACGGCGGGAGGAAGGTTCTGGTTCTCTGCCTTGAGGCCGGCCTTGGGATTCTCCCAGGCGGTGGCCTTGACGGTGGCCCCCGGCCGCACGTTCAGCATGCCCTCGACAATGACGCGCTCCCCGGGAGACAGTCCGGTGGACACCAGCCACTGGTCGCCCAGGGCCCGGTTAAGGGTCAGGGGGCGCTGCTGGACCTTGCCGGCCTCATCCACCACCAGGACAAACGGGTCTCCCTTGGGAGTGCGGTTCACTCCCTGCTGGGGGATGAGGATGGCCTGCTCGGCCACGCCCTCCTGCAGGACCGCCCGCACGTACATGCCCGGCAACAGCACGTGGCGGGGATTGGGCACCACGATGCGCAGGGTGAAGGACCCCGTGGCCTGATCCACGGTGACGTCCCGGAATTGCAGGATGCCTTCCCGGGCATACGGCGTCCCGTCTTCCAGCAGGATGCGGACCTTCCGTTCATTTTTGCAGTCGGCGCAGACCTTGCCGGACTCCAGCGACTGTTTCAACCGCAGGAGCTCGGCGGAGGACTGGGTGACGTCCACGTAAATGGGGTCGAGCTGCTGGATGGTGGCCAGCGCCGTGGGCTGATACGCGGTCACCAGCGCCCCGTCGGTGACATTGGATTTGCCGATGCGCCCGGAGATGGGGGCGGTGACCCGGGTATAGCCGAGATTAATGCGGGCCCCCTCCACCGCGGTCTTCCAGTATGCTGCTTCGGCCCGGGCCTGGCCCATGGCCGCGGCCGCATCATCACAGTCCTGCTTGCTCACGGCCCTGTCTTGCAGCAATTCCTGACAGCGTTGGGACTTCAACTGCAGGGAGGGCAGGTTGGCCTGGGCCTTGCCCAGGGAGGCTTGGGCCGAGTCCAGGGCCACCTTAAAGGGCGCCGGGTCGATCTGGTAGAGCAGCTGCCCCGCCTTGACGTCGGAGCCCTCCCGGAACTCCCGCTTCTTGATGATGCCGTTGACCTGCGGGCGGATCTCCGCCACCAGGTAAGGCGAGGTCCGCCCCGGCAATTCGGTGGTGAGCTCCACCCGCTGCGGCTGAACCGTGACCGCGGCCACTTCCGGGACCGGGGCCGGACCGGCTTGCTGCCCGGAGCTGCTGCCGCAGCCCTCCGCCAGGATCACCAGCGCCAGCCACACCGCCGCCCAGGTCAGCAGGGAATAGAGGTTCTTGCACACGTACATCAGCATCTCCCCATGGGGTAGTAAGCGTATTCAGGCCCGGGCCCCCGCCCGCAGCCTCACTGCTCGATCAAGCCCTTGAAAAAAATGTCCAGCAGGGCATCCGGGTCTTCGGGATAGGGGTGGCGCTCGGGGGCGTCGAGCCAGAGCAGGAGCGAGGCGTCCAGGACGCTGTCCAAAGCCACCGCCAGGTAGTAGGGGTCGGCGATTTTCCTGAAGCGCTTCTTGTCGATGCCGCTGGCGAAAACCAAGGCCAGCCTCTCGAGGATGTCATAATAGCGCTTGCGCACCTCATCATCCAAGCCCGCCTTAAGATTGAAGCCGATGCCCCGGCTTTCCGCCAGAAACAGGCGCACGAAAGGCAGGTTGTTCCTGAACCGGTCGCTCCGGAAGCGGACATAATGGCGCAATTTTTCCACCTCGTCGTCCGATTGTTCCATGGCCCGGCATAAGCCAGCCGCGAAATCGTCGCACCGCTCCAGAACCAAGGTTTTATAGAGGTCCTCTTTGTTCTGGAAAAACTTGTAGAGGGTGCCGATGGCAAACTCGGCCTTCTCAGCGATTTCATGCATGGAGACGTTGTGATAGCCCTTTTGGGAAAAAAGATCCAGGGCGGTGGCGACGATCTCCTGCCGCTGCCGCAATTTCTCTCGTTCCCGCCTGGGGAGGGTCTGTTCCGCCATCGCCCGTCCTCCGATGATAGAAGCATCATTCATAATATGAACGCCACGTCACATTATAGAAGCAGTCGTTACCTTGTCAAGAAATTCCGCGCCAGATAACGGCCAGAAGGCGATTTTTTTGGTGGGCCGTTTCGTGGGAATAAATTTTAGTGGGGTGAGCTGCGCACCGGCCGTTGACAATTTTTTCCACACTCAAGGGATTGGGGGAGGGGGTGTGGGGGAGGGGGTAAGGGCCTACCGGCCCTTAGCCCCCTCCCCCGCAACGGCTGCTGCCGGTCTAAGCCCGGGTTTGATGCGCCTCGTGCCGTGAGGCCAGCAGGTAGTAAATCACCGGGACGACCACCAGGGAAAAGGCGGTGGAGGCAAACAGCCCGAAGATAAAGGACCAGGCCAGGCCGGAGAAGATGGGGTCCAGGGTGATGACCCAGGAGCCGAACATCGCGGCCAGGGCGGTAAGCAGAATGGGCCGGAAGCGCACCGCGCCGGAACGCAGCACCGCTTCTTCCAGGGGCACCCCCCGGTCCAGGTGGTGGTGGATGAAATCGATGAGGATGATGGAGTTGCGCACCACGATGCCGGCCAGCGCAATCATGCCGATCATGGCGGTGGCGGTGAAATAGATGGGGTCGGCAAAGCCCTTCACCGAGCCAGCGAAGAAGAGGTTCAGCAGGGCAAAGCCCGGCATCACCCCGATCATGGTCAGCGGGATGGCCACCATGATCACCAGGGGCAGGGTGTAGGACGAGGTCTGCAGGACCAGCAGGATGTAAATCCCCACCAGCGCCCCGGCAAAGGCAATCCCCAGATCCCGGAAGACCTGCACGGTGATCTTCCACTCCCCTTCCCCGGCGTAGTCCACCCGGTAGCCGGGGGCCAGGGGGTGGGCCTTGACCTCATCCATCAGGCCCAGGACCGCGTTCACCGGGCTTAGCCCTGCCGTGTCCCCGGTGACGAAGACCACCCGCTCCAGGTTTTTCCTGAGGATGGACTTGGGCGCGGTGTCCAGGTCGAAGCGCCCCAGTTCCTGCAGGGGCACCATGGCCCCGGCCGGGTTCTTGAAATAGAGTTGGCCCAGCCCCAAAACCGAGGAACGGCTGGCCACCGGCCAGCGCAGGAAGATGTCCAGGGGCAGGCGGTCCCGGTCGGCGTGCACCCGGCCCACCGTTTCCCCGGCCTGGGCCATGGCCACCCCCCGGGCGATCTGGGCCTCGGGCAAACCGCTCAGGGCCGCCTTCTGCCGGTCCACCACAAAACGGAACCGGGGCTCGTTGGTCTCCACCGTGGTGTCTACGTCCACCACCCCCGGCCGGTTGAGAAACGCCTCCTTGATCTTGTCCGCCTGATGAATGAGGCTGTTGTAACTGGCGCCCAGGGGACCGTAAACCTCCCCCACCAGGGTCTGCAGGTCCGGCGGCCCCGGCGGCACCTCCACGATGGCCAGGCGGGTCTGGTGCTTTTGGGCGATTTCCTCCAGGGCCGGGCGCACCCACAGGGCAATGGCGTGGCTGGCCGCACGCCGCTGCTCCTTGGGGGCCAGGTTGACCCGGATCTGCCCCACGAAGGGCCCCTGCATGAGATAATAGTGGCGCACCAGGCCGTTAAAATCGATGGGCCCGGACACGCCGGCATAGGTGACGACGTTGTCCACTTCATTTACCGTGGTGAGATACCGGCCGAAATCCTCCAAGGCCTCCTGGGTCCCCACCAGCGGGGTGTCGTTGGGCTGGTTCGCCACCACCAGGAAGTCGCTCTTGTTGTCGAAGGGGAGCATCTTCAAGGGCACCAGGTTCAGGACCGGCAGGGCCACCGAAATAATCAGGAGCACCACCACGGCCAGGAAAAACAGGTAGCTTTTGCGGCGGGACTCGAGGAGCGGCGTCAGGATGCGGGTGTAAGTCCGGTAAATCCAGGTCTCCTCCAGCACAAAGGGCTTTTCTTCCTTGCCGTACTCGTGCTTGAGCAGATGGTAGGTGGCCCAGGGCGTCACCGTGAAGGCGATGAACAGGCTCATCAGCATGGCCAGGGGGACATTCAGGGGCATGGGCCGCATGTAGGGGCCCATCATGCCGGTGACGAAGTACATGGGGATGAAGCTGATGATCACCGTGAAGGTGGCGAGGATAGTAGGGGCCCGGACCTCGTCCACCGCCACGAGGGTCGCTTCGAGCGGCGGGTGCTGCCGCAGCTGGAAATGGCGGTGAATGTTCTCCACGTCGATGATGGGGTCGTCCACCAGGAGGCCCAGGGAGAGGATCAGGGCGAACAGGGTCACCCGGTTGATGCTGTACCCGAAGAGGATGTTCCCGGCCAGCGTGATGGCCAGGGTCAGGGGCACGGCCAGGGCCACGATGAGGGCCTGGCGCCAGCCCAGAAACAGGGTGAGGAGCACGGTGATGGAAATAACCGCGATGAGAAGCTCCCTAATGAGCTCGTTCACCTTTTCATCGGCGGTCTCGCCGTAGTTTCTGGTGACCTTCACCCGGATGTGGGCCGGGATCACCTCCCGCTTCAGGGTGTCCAGGCGGGCCAGCAGGTTCTCGGCCACGGTGACGGCATTGGTGCCCAGGCGCTTGGCCACCCCGATGGTCACCGCCGGGTAAAAGTGCCCCCGCTCGTAGCCCGGGGGGATCTCCTCCGCCGGGCCGAAGGCGATCTGGCTCGCCGCCACCGGCTCTTCGGGGCCGTCTGCGACTTCGGCCACGTCCCTGCAGATAAACCGGTTTCCCCTGGTTCATGCCCACCACCAGGTTCGCCACCTCGTCGGCAGACTTGAGGAACGGCCCCGCCTCCACCAGGTATTCCCGGTTGTCCCGGGAGAAACGGCCGGCCGGCACGTTGACGTTACTCACCTCGATGGCCTTGGCCAGCGCGGCCAGATCCAGGCCGTGGCCCGCGAGGCGCGCCGGGTCGGCCACCACCCGCACCTGGCGCTTGCGCCCGGCCACCACCTCCGTACGCCCGGCGTCGGGGATGGATTGCAGGCGGTACACCACTTCGTCGGCTACCTGGCGCAGCTCAAAGTCGTTGGCCTGGTTGCTGTATAACGCCAGGGTGATGATGGGCACGTCGTTGATGTTCATGGGCTTGACCACCCAGCCGGTCACGCCCGAGGGCACCTGGTCGATATTGGAAAAGGTCTTGTTGTAGACCTTGAAAAGGCTGGTCTCCAGGTTCTCCCCCACCCTGAACTTGGCGGTGACGATGGCAAAGCCGTCCCGGGCCTGGGAGTACAGGTCTTCCAGGCCTTCCATCTCCCAGAGCTTTTTTTCCAGGTTGATGACCACGAGGTTTTCCACCTCCCGGGGAGGCGCCGGGGAAGCGGACGAGGATGTCCACCATGGGCACGGTGATCTGGGGGTCTTCCTCCCGGGGGGTGAAGAGCAGGGCCGCGGCCCCGGCCAGGAGGCTGATGACGATGATCAGGGTGGGGAGCTTCGATTCCAGGAAGCGCCGCACCAGGCGGGCGGTGAGGCCCAGGT
>CAVZAM010000013.1:0-68132 GCA_963773285.1 uncultured delta proteobacterium | reverse complement strand
CCCCAAAGGGCCGCGGGAGTGAATGCGTCACTGTTTAAATCCAGCCAAGCCAGGCCGCGCTTGTGCGGCCCGGGGTATATCTGGTAATAAGAGTTGGGGCTTTAGACCCCTGCCATCCCTGCCGATAACCTCCGCAGGGGGGAGCCGCCGCGGCAACAGGCCAGGCGCAGGCGGGGGGCGTGGGCCCGGGCGAAGGAGCGTATGGAAACCAAGCCGGTAATCACCCTTGAGCCTTCCCGCGGGCTGGATTTCCCTGAAGCTGCGGGAGCTCTGGGAGTACCGGGAACTGCTCTATTTTCTGACCTGGCGGGACATCAAGGTGCGCTACAAGCAGACCGCCCTGGGCGCCGCCTGGGCCATCATTCAGCCGCTCTTCACCATGGTGGTCTTCAGCCTCTTCTTTGGGCGGCTGGCCAAGGTGCCCTCGGACGGCATTCCTTACCCGCTTTTCAGCTTATGCGGCCTGGTGCCCTGGACCTTTTCGCCAACGGCCTGACCCAGTCCGCCAACAGCCTGGTGGGGAGCGCGAACCTGATCAAGAAGGTCTATTTTCCTCGCCTGATCATCCCCATCTCCAGCGTGCTCTCCGGGCGTGGTGGATTTCGTCCTGGCCTTCGTGGTGCTCCTGGGCATGATGTTCTTCTATGGCGTTGTTGCCCGACCATGAGCGATCCTCTGGCTGCCGCCCTGTTGCTCCTCGCCCTGGTGACCGCCCTGGGGGTGGGCCTGTGGCTGTCGGCCCTGAACGTCCAGTACCGGGACGTGCGCTATACCGTGCCCTTTCTCACCCAGTTCTGGATGTTCGCCACCCCCATCGCCTACCCCAGCAGCCTGGTGCCCGAGCCCTGGCGCACGCTCTATGGCCTCAACCCCATGGTCGGCGTGGTGGAGGGCTTCCGCTGGGCCCTGCTGGGCAAACCCGGTGCCCCCGGGCCCGGTCATGGCCTCGGCCCTGGTGAGTCTGGCTTGCTGGTGGGTGGGCCTGTTATTTCCGGCGCATGGAGAAGACCTTTGCCGATGTGGTCTAACCTGTGATCTTTGCTGGTTGGTCATAAGGATTGCGTATGTCCACCGCCCCTCCCATGGCCATCACCGTCCACGACCTGGGGAAGCAATACCATTCGGGACGGTCACGGGGACTATCGCACCCTGCGGGAAAGCCTCGCCGGGCTTCTGGGGACCCACTTCCGGGGCTAGGCATGCCAGGCCGCGCCTTCCGCCGCCGGCGCCCCGGATATCATCTGGGCCCTGAAAGATGTGTCCCTGGAAATCAACCAGGGGGACATTGTGGGCATCATCGGCAGGAACGGCGCCGGCAAGACCACCCTCCTGAAAATTCTCTCCCGCATCACCGAACCCACCGAGGGGCGGGTGACCATCGGGGCCGGGTGGGGTCCCTCCTGGAGGTGGGCACCGGCTTTCACCCCGAACTCACCGGCCGGGAAAATATCTTTCTGAACGGCGCCATCCTGGGGATGAGCCGCCGGGAGTTCCAGCGCAAGTTCGACGCGATCGTGGCCTTTGCCGAGATCGAGCAGTTTCTGGACACGCCGGTGAAGCACTATTCCACGGGCATGTACGCGCCTGGCCTTTGCCGTGGCCGCCCACCTGGAGCCCGAAATCCTCCTGGTGGACGAAGTGCTGGCCGTGGGGGACATGGGCTTCCACAAGAAATGCCTGGGGAAGATGGAGGACGTGACCCAGGCCGGGCGGACGGTGCTTTTCGTCAGCCACGACATGAACAGTGTCCGGCGTCTCTGCCAGAGCGCCGTGTGGCTGGACCAGGGCCGGGTCAGGGCCAGGGGCCCGGTCCGGGAGGTGGTGCATCAATACGAGGCGGATTTTCTGGGGCCGAAGGGTCAAGGTTTGGCCCGGGTGGAGCGGCAGAACCCGCCCCCTTCCCAGAAATATTTTTCCTGGGTCTCCCTGGCCCGGCTCTCCGGCGAGCCCGCCACGGTGTTCAACTATGGGGACACCCTGCTCCTGACCCTGGGCATGAACGGCTCCCCGCCTCATCAAAGCCATTACGTGGAGTGGTATCTGAACGACCTGGAGTACGGCAACCGGGTGGCCTGGGGGGCCAGCTACACCCTTCTGCCTGATGACGTGCCCCCGTCGGCCCGGGAGCTTGCCTTCACCATCGGCCCCCTGCCTTTAACCGCAGGCCGTTTTGCCTTTTCCTTTGCGATGGGGGTCCCCAACGTTATTGACCTTGACTATTGGGATAATGGCATTGCCTTTGACGTCCGGGAGTCTGACTTTAACGGCAGCGGTTATCATTATCAGACTAAGTATGCCCCCACGATAATCCCTTATCATGCGAAAGTCTCTCGATAAGAGATACGACTGGCAATACATCAGGAGAGTCTGCAATGGCCTTTCGCTTTTCCATCGGGGTGGTGACGTATCTGGGCCGCTTCGACACGTATTTTAAGCCCCTGCTCCGCCGGCTGAACCTGATCTTTCCTGACTACGATATTATTGTCTTCCTGAACGGTCACCATAACCTCGAAAAGCAGATCGGCTACTTACAGCAAGCCACCACTTTTCTGGCGCAGTTTCCCCAGGTCAGGTATTTGACCAACATCAGTCACCAGCCCCTGGCCCGGGCCTGGAACTGGCTCATCATGATGGCTGCCTGTCAACATATCCTCCTGCTCAATGACGACCTTACCATGAATTTGGAGTTCCGCCATAACCTGGAGAGACTTGAGTCGGTGCCGGATGTTTGCACCATCAATAAATCCTGGAGCCACGTCATCATCAATAAAGAGGTGGTCAGACAGGTGGGCTGGTTCGACGAAGGCTTCCAGGGCATGGGCTACGAGGATTACGACTACATTTTCCGGCTGGCCAGGCAGGGCATCCGGGTCAGAAACCTGGATATCCATGGCATCCTCAATTACCTGGCCCCCTCCACGGACGCCTCCTGGGCGGCCATCTCGGCGGTGACCGCCGGAAAATACAGTAAAATCAATTATGATTATTTCCTCAGGAAATGGGCGTGGTCGGAATATGGCGAGGTGCCGGTCCACAATGCCTTCAAGGTTACGTATGAGCCTTATGCACAGGAGTGGCTGGTGTCTTTACGTGATACGGCAACGCCGCCTAAAGAGTGTTACCCCAAGGGCAGCCTTACTTACCGGGCAGGCCAGACCGGGGGTGCCCGGCTGGCCGTTAAGGTAAAGACGGCGCAGGTATTGAGCCGCGTGAACAGCTGGTACTGGGCTTCCCGCCTTGCCCTGGCCGCCTGCCTCAGGCGCCGGGGACTGCTGGGGGCTTGGTGGGAAAGGGCCAAGGCCCGGTTTAAATAAGGCGTTTCTTGTTGCGTGAGAACAAGAACTTTTATTACGGTTACATCTGCCTTCTTTGAAGGCGCTACTGCGCCATTAGCTTAAAGTAATTTTTAACATCATGACCTTCCATGTTCACATTACGGATTAAGAAAGATTCATTCTATGAACGAAAATGCGGCGCTATTAATTTTGACAATAATTCCAGATAGTTATACTACGACAAAATGGCACGTAATTTGCTTAGAAAATGGTTGTTTTTTACCATTTTTATTTGGTATATTTGTACCATTGCTTCTTGACGGTAACTGGATGGTATTATAGGCAGGCCAATTGTAATATTGGCAAGCCGCTCCTTTTCCCGGGTTGCCTCGGCTCTGGCCTGCCTGCCCGGGGGAACAGCCACCGTTTGGGGAACGGGAGCTGTGTCTTTCTCCGGGGGGAGGAAGTTAATAAACCAAACGCATATATCAGGTAGATCACGGCTGGTTTAATCTTTAGGTCAAGGCAAGTTGGATCTTCCCCGGGAGGAGAAAATACGATGGCAAGCCTGAGATGGATTTTCGGTGGTCTGCTGATTCTGGCCCTGGCCGTGGTAGTTGCGCCTGTCCAAGCCAACGCCATGGGTTATGACATAACTGCAACCCTTACCGCGGACAACGATTTCATTCTTTACTACCGGCAACGCCGACGGCACCATTCCTGGCCCAAACGGCCAGTTGACCCCCGTCGGTCGCCACCGGCAATGATTGGACCCAGGCTTACCACCTTAAATGTACACACCGATCGATACTTGTACGTCTTGGCATGGAACGACTTATCTCTCCCAACAACCAACAGCAATCCCCAGGCCTGGCTGGGACAATTCACCGTACCTGGGTACCAGACTCTCTATTCCAACCTCACCCAGTGGCACTACATCTACTCCACCCCTGATAGCTCGGCAAGCCTTCCGGCAACCCTTCCGTTAAGTCCAATCCTGTTCCGACCCTAAGCACAGTGCAAAGTCTTATCAGCGGCGGCGGGTGGGAACGCCTGTTGCCGCCCTCGCCAATGGAGCAGTTCCAAGCAACACAACCTACGATCCCTGGTATCATGCTCACCCTAATCACACTACAGATGGACGAATAAGCGGCATCAGATCCCGCCGCATGACTGGATCTGGTCCGACACCTTCAACCAGAGATTCTGTTAGTGAAAATGGCTATGTGTTTTCCGGGCCGATTTGTCTGCCCTGACCCCCGTGCCGTTGCCGGCCAGCGTCCTCCTCCTGGGAAGCGGTCTCATGGGCCTGGGCCTTATGGGCTACCGCAGCAAGAAAAGTTAAGCCAAGTAATTTACCAGGGCATTTCAGGGCAGGGCCACGCGCCCTGCCTTTTTTGTTACGGGTCCATCACCAGCCCCACCGGTCCCACGAATTAACCGGGCGACCCCCTGCCCTCCCCCGGTTCGGTACGCCACACCTCTATGCAAAGAAAAAGCTGCAACCGCGGCTGGCAGTGCTATAATGCCGGTGGCTTAACCGCCATGCCGGGCAGGACCGGGCTGATACCGCGGTTATCATGCTCGACGGGCCAGGCTCAGTTGAACTTCGCCGGCAAAATTCCGAAAAGTATTTACGGGGACTAAATTGCACGCCTGGGAAAGCCCGGGTACCGGTCTTCCCATACAGGTTGTGCACCTCATTGATATCCTGAAAAATGCGGCTGGGGTAAAGGCCTGGCTGGTTAAATCCGCCCTCGTCCCGGAGAAGGCCTTAAATTGGCCATGTGCAGTGAAACATGATGGGGACCGTTCCCAAGCTTATGGTTCTCAGCACCTCCCTGCCGGGGACGCGGCACGGCGGCGGGGTGGTCCAGGACGCCATCCTCCGCGCCTACCCCCGGGACCGTTATGTCTGCGTCAGCATGAAGCCTCCGGCCTGGGGCTCAAACCCCGGGCTTACCCCGCCGTCCCTTAAGGGGGTGCCATATCTTTTGGCCCCCGTCACCCCTGAACCCCGTTGGCGGGGGGCACGGTTCACCCTGCCCTTCCTGCGGGTGGTGGGGTTTACCCTGGCAGCCCCCTTCCGGGTGCGGCAGGCGGTGGCCTTCGGGCGGCGTCATGGCGTGGACCTGGTGTGGGCCGAACTGCAGGCGGAGTCCCTGCTTTTGGCGGCCAAAGTGGCGGCCGGCCTCAAGGTTCCCCTGGTGGGCCATATCTGGGACGACGCCGACGGCTGGCTCATGGACGGCGGCTACGACCCTTTCTGCCGGCGGCTCCTCCTGGTACGCTACCGGGAGGCCCTGCACGCGGCCCTGAGGATCAGCACCGTGAGCGAAGCCATGCAGGCAGACTACCGGAGGCGTTACCATCTTACGAGCAGCATATTGCGGCACGGCCACGAAGCCGCGGCCGGGGTTGCCGCTCCTGAACACCGCCGCCGGGAGGACGTCCTGGTGGGTTTTGCCGGCAATGTTTACGGGGAAGACGCGTGGCGGAGCTTTCTGGGGGCTTGCGCCCGCATAAATGCCGAGGGCCGGCTGCCCCCCATTAAAATCATGGTTTTCGGCAGCGAGGGCTTCCCCTATGCCCACCCCGGGGTTGAAGTGATCTTAGCGGGCTGGCTCCCCGAAAACGAAATGCTCTCGCCGCCTGGCGGCCACCGATTTTTGCTACCTGCCCTACTGGTTTACCCCGGAAAAACGCCGCCACGCCGAGTTTTCCTTCCCCACCAAGTTCACCACCTACCTGGCCGCAGGGCGCCCGGTGCTTTACCACGGCCCGGCCTATGCCGGCATCACCCGGACAATCCATCAATACAACCTGGGGACGCTGGTGTGCAGCCTTGACCTGGAGGAGGTGGTATCTTCTCTATATAGGTTTATTGCCGATGCCGCCGGCAGGCAGGCCTGTTCCCGAGCAGCCAGCGCGGCCTTTCAAACGGAATTCAATGGCGATAAAATGCGGGGTAATTTTGCGGAGTTGATTGGAGTTTCCCCGGCGATTTTCAAGAAAAATGGCTGATTTCCTGTTTACCAGCAACAGGCCTTATCATCGCCACTGGCTGCGCCCCATTGAGCTGCTGGTGGGTGAACATGGTCTGCACGGTCATGTCATCATGCCCACGGAGTATAAGGACAGTCCGGTTTGGTATAAAAACGGCAAATTCAGCTGCCATGATTTTGATACCAAATCAACACCTCTCAAAGTCCATTTTATTCCACCAGGGCATAATAACGTCGCACAATATGGTTTCGACTATTCTGTCTTAAAAAATGTCTTAAAAAAAATCAATCCTAAGTATATCTACATCCGGGAGGAATTCAGCCAGGGCATCGCCCTGCAGTTCTTGCGGTACTACAGGTTTCAAAGGCGAGCTCAAGTGGTGGCCCATATCGATTACAATCACGGCGACCAAGAGTCTCTTTTTTCATTGCAGCCGCCTTTCCTGAGCAGGACCCGGCTCAAGCAACTGTGCCTCTGGCCCCGGTTGGACGGCGTTACTGCTGCAACTGCTTTATCCATGGAATGCGCGCGGCGCATCGGCTTACCGGCACGCGTCCCCGTGACCGTCAGTTATATTCCGGTACTGGGTCCGGAGGATGCAGTCGGCGGGGGGCTTACCCTGCCCTGGCAAACTGATAACACCTTTGTCGTGGGTTTTGCCGGCCTCATCAGCAGGCAAAAGGGGTGGCGGATTCTCCTGGAAGCCGCGCAAAAATTACCGGAGAGATTCAAGGTGGTTATCGTCGGCGACGGGGACGAGCGGCCACAACTCGAAGCTTGGCTGCAACGACCGGCACTGGCCCAACGGGTTTACTTTGCCGGGTACCTGCCCCGGGAAGAATTATTGGCCGCGTATGCCCAGTTCGATGTCCTGGTCCTGCCGGCCATTACCACCAGGCATCTGGTGGAACAATCCCCCAATGTCATCGCCGAAGCCATGGCCTGCGGCACGCCGGTCATTGGCTCCAGCAGCGGCGGGATCCCGGAGATGGTCGGGGAGGCGGGCCTGATTGTCCCCGAAGGCGACCCGCTCGGCCCTGGCGGCCGCGCTCGAGAGACTGGCGGCGGATGACAACCTGCGCCGTTCCTTGCGGGAGAAGGGTCTTGACCGGTACCGGCAGCATTTCAGCTGCGAGGCCTATAGTCAAGTCCTGGCGGGTTTATTCGGTCTTCCTTCCCGCGGCGGCGCCAATCTGACAGGCCGGTAATTCACCATAATTCTTGCATTTATTGGCGAAACTATATGTCTGCACCCAGGGGCGCCACTCAGAAACAGGTCCAACGGTTCTACGATGACACCGGCTGGAAAAAGTGCGGCCAGGGCTTGTATGCCGATGCGGTGCTTTTTGAAGACCTGCGGGAGGTGTCGGGGGACTACATCAGGAACTGTCATCTGCGGGTGAACCGCTACCTGCCCGGTCCCGGGGATTTCCTCCTGGACGTGGCCTCGGGCCCCGTGCAATACGCCGAGTACCTGACGTATGGCGACCGGTTCGGCTGCCGCCTGTGCGTCGACCTTTCCCTGACAGCCTTAAGGGAGGCGCGGGACCGGCTGGGCGACCGGGGTTTGTACGTAGCCGCCGACGTCGTCAACCTGCCCTTCAAGTCCGGTTGCGTGGCGGCCGTCGTCTCATTGCACACCCTCTACCACGTGCCGGCCGCCGAACAGGCCCAGGCCTGGCGGGAACTCTACCGGGTGCTGAAACCCGGAGGCAGGGCGGTCATTGTTTATAACTGGGGAGATCATGCCCTGCTCATGAACCTGCTCTCCTGGCCCCTTAAAATTATAGCCTTTCCCGGCCGGCTGGTCCGCTACGTGCGGCGCCGCATCGCGGCTGGCGGGGCATCAAGGCCGCCGGCCCAAGTCCCCGGTTTATATTTTCATGCCCACAATCTCAGGTGGTTCGAAGCAAACATCAAGCCCGAGGTGCCTTACAGCATCTTGGTCTGGCGAAGCCTAAGCGTCGGTTTTCTCAAGGGATACATCCACGCCGCCCTGGGGGGGAAGCGTCTGCTGGCGGCTATCTATCGGCTGGAGGAGCGTTATCCCGGCCTCCTGGGGAGACTGGGGCAATATCCCCTGTTTGTGGTGGACAAACCATGAACCCCCTGCCCCGTTTCTCCATCGTCATCCCGTCGTTTAACCAGCGGCGTTTCCTGGAGCGGGCCCTGGACTCCCTGGCCGGACAGGCGTACCCGCACCTGGAAGTCATCGTGGTGGACGGCGGCAGCACCGACGGCACGGTGGACTTGCTGAAAGCCCGGCGGGACGTGGTGAGCCATTACGTGTCGGAGCAGGACGAGGGCCAGACCCAGGCCCTCAACAAGGGCTTCCGCCTGGCAGACGGGGAGGTCTTCGGGTGGCTGAACTGCGACGAACGCTACCGCGCCGGGACCCTCCGCCGGGTGGGGGAAGCCTTTGCCCGGGAGCCGGACCTGGAGATGGTTTTCGGGCACCGGGTGGTGGTGGACCGGCGGGGCTGCGAAGTGAAGCGCCTGCGGCAGCCGGCCCTCCATCCCCGGCCCTACGCCCTGTACGCCTCAGGGCTGCTCTTTTCCGAGGCCACCTTCTGGAAGGCCGCCTTGCACCGGCAAACCGGGGAGCTGGACGAGGTTTTGTGCCGGCGCTACGCCATGGACTTCGACTGGTTCGGCCGCCTCTCTCTCAGCCTCAGGCGGTGGCAGCGTCTTGATGCCTATCTCGGCGAATTCACTGAACATGAGGGCCGGGTGACCCTCGACGTTCCTGAGCTCCCGGCTATTGAACAAAAGGTCCGGCGCCGCCTCCACGCCCTGGCCGGAGTCAGCCCCTGGCAGGTAGTTCTCCTGAGCCCGCTGTTTTTCGTGCTTTCCCGGTATGGGCGCTTTGGCTGGCGGGGCCTTTTTTATCCCCCCCGGCCGGGGACCGTCTTCCGGTTTGCCGGGCTCAGGCGCTGATGGTACCGGCAAAATTTGCTCCTCCGCCTGAGGGACTTGCCGTTTTATGAACATCATTTACGTGGGCCCTCTGGTATACGGCGGCACCTGCCGGCAAAGACTTGCCGCGCTCGAGCAACTGGGCCTTAACATCTTTCCCGTGGACACCTGCCCCCCGGAGGTGGCGAACCGGGAGTTATATTTCATGGAGCGGGTTCGGCGCCGGCTCCTGGGGCCCAGGGATCTGGCCCGGGTCAATGCCCGGATCCTGGAACTGGTCAAAAAGGAGCAGCCCCGGGTGCTATGGGTGGACAAGGGACTGACAGTTTGGCCCGAAACCCTCAGGATGGCGAAATCCCTGGCCCCCAGGCTGGTGCGGCTGTCATATTCCCCTGATGACATGATGAATCCCAGAAACCAGTCCCGGCACTATAGAGCTGGCATCCCGCTTTACGACCTGCACGTCACCACCAAGAGCTACAACGTCGCCGAACTGCGGGCGGCAGGGGCGCCAAGGGTGCTTTTCCTGGATAACGCCTATTGCCCCCTCGTGCACCGGCCCCTGCCCCTTACCCCCGCCGACCAAGAGCGCTTTGGGGGCCAGATAGGTTTCATCGGCCAGTTCGAAGAGCCCCGGGCGAGACTCCTGGCCTTTCTGGCCGAGCATAACCTGCCGGTGAAGGTCTGGGGGCAATGGCCCCGGCGCTGGCAGCACCGTCACCCCAACCTCGAGGTCCCGGGGGAGCCGGTGTGGGGCGACGACTATGCCCGGGCCATCTGCGCCTTCGACATTAATCTCGCCTTCTTGCACAAGGGCAATCGGGACCTGCAGACCACCAGAAGCATTGAGATCCCGGCCTGCGGCGGTTTTATGCTGGCGGAGCGCACCGGTGAGCACCAGCGCCTTTTCCGGGAGGGGGTGGAGGCCGAATTTTTCGGGTCACGGGAGGAATTGCTGGAGAAAGTGCGGTATTATCTCGGCCACCCGGACCAACGCCTGGCCATTGCCGCAGCCGGCCACCGGCGCTGCCTGGAGGGCGGCTACAGCAATATCGAGCGGCTGGCGGGACTCCTGCACCAGATTTTTCCAGGCCACGGCAAGGACGAGCACTGAGAACATGAGCGGTTGGGTTTTCCCGGCGTGTGACCTCTGCGGCGACACGGCAGGGACCGACATCCTGAGGCTGCCCCACGCCGACGCGCCGGGCGGCGCCGCCTTCATCCGGGCATGCCGGGGGTGCGGCTTAAAGAGACTGTGGCCCCGGCCGGGGCCGGACATAATCCCGGGCTATTATGCTGCCGATTACGAAGCTTACCTTGGCCGCCAGCGCTCACGGTTGAAACAGGCCCTGTGGGACCTATGGCGCGATGGCGCGTCCAAGGCTCCCCAAAGGAGCAAAGCCCTCCGGTTATTGAACCCCCTGTTCCAGATCGCCGGGGATTACCTGTTTGATATTAATGTCTCATTGGATAGAGAAGTCCCGCCCCGCATCCTGGATATCGGCTGCGGGTTCGGCGATCTGCTTATTTACTGGCAGTCCAGGGGAGCTGAGGTCCTGGGAATTGATTTTGACGCCAGAGCCGTGGCAATGGCCAAAAAAAATAATGTGAACGTCATCCATGGAAATGTCCTTGACGTGAATATAATGCCCGGGTCATTTGATGTCGTGGTTTTGAATCACAGTCTTGAACACTTTCAAAACCCTCTGTCGGTGTTGAAGAAATGCTTGGGCGTATTAAAGCCACGTGGCGAATTACATCTAGCCGTCCCTAACATTGCCAGTGCCTTCTTTTATATTTTGGGCCGCCATTGGGAGGGCCTCAGCTTTCCGGTCCATTTCTGGTTTTTCGAGCCGGATACCATAACAGCATTGCTCAGAAAAGCTGAGTTCCATACATTCAACCTGTGGACCAAATATCCCCATCAGTTCTTCTTTTCCAGATTGAGACACACATCCGGCCTGATAACCAGAGGCCACTTTTTTAAACCGGCCCGGGGCGATACCCTGAAGGCCATCGCCCGCGCTTGAGAACATGTCCACACCGATTCCGGCGGCAGCCTTTATCACTATGGGGGACACGCCCTGGCGGCACCTTCTGGTGCGGGCCAAACACACCCTCATGCGCTGGCAGGGGCTGGTGTACCCGGACGCAGCTTTCCTGCCGGTGTGGCTGGGGGCCGGCAAGGTGGACTTTTTGGCCCTGGGGCAAAAAATCGACCCGAAAAAATACACGTATATTTTCACGGAGTTGCATGCCGGCGTCAGTCAACTCCGCTACCCCCTTGATCTGGCGGCCGAGGACCCCGGTAAACTGGTGGTTATCACCGGCCCGCCGGAGGTGTTCCGGGCCTATGCCAATGAGGAGGCCACCCGCCTGGCCCGCCGGCTCCTGCAGACCGCCGGCCAGGTCTGGGCGTATTCCCCGGCCGCGGCCAACTTTGCCGATGAACTGGCCGGTGCAGAAGTGGCCCGGGTCATACCCTGGTCCTTTGACTATGCCACCACCCGCCGCCTGGGTCTGGGCCGGCCATCTAACGCCGCGGCGGGCAAAATACGGGTGTTGCTCGGGGTGCCACTGCGCTTTACCGGCATTGCCGCCAACGACCCCCACCTCCTGGAGGATTGGGTAGCGGAGGCCCTGGCCGGGATGAGGCCGGCAACGCGCCGGCGCTTTCAGTTCTTCGGCATGGTATATTCCCGGGAGGACCGGCTGGCCTGGAAGCAATCGGGGTTTGGGCGGCGGCTCGGCGCGGTCCTGGTGGGCAAGAAACTTTACCCCCAATTCCTGCGCTTTCTGGGCAGCTGCGATGCAGTGATCACCCTGCCCCGCTTCAGCGTCCTGGGGCGCATCGCCTTTCTGGCCGCGGCGTTGGGGAAGCCGGGGATTTTTACCAGCAATGTTGAACTCCACCGGCGCCTGTATCCGCACAGCCTGGTGGAGGCTGCCGCCGACCCCCAACTGCGCCTGCGGTTACGAGAGCTCTTGCAAGGTTTGGCCGGAGAGGGTTCCCTGGAAGCCTTCCGGCCGCAAGACCCGGCTGCCCGGGAG
This sequence comes from uncultured delta proteobacterium, assembly GCA_963773285.1. Lineage (GTDB taxonomy): Bacteria > Desulfobacterota > Desulfobaccia > Desulfobaccales > 0-14-0-80-60-11 > JBGSLA01. The sequence continues at coordinate 55,884 of CAVZAM010000013.1, read as the reverse complement.
ATAGGCGATGCCGCCGCCAACGCGGCAAGGCTGCTGGATATATTGCTGGCATGCCATGGCCACAGCTGAATTACACACTTGCCCTCCCGGTGGGTTTTCCACCTTGGAGGATGACCGGGTGGTCTGCCGATGTGCGGCCTAGCAGGGTGGATAGGGTTCCGGGACACAGCCCCGCCGCCTCTCCGGCTGGACCTCCTGGCCTGCCGCGGGCCTGACGGCCGGGGCGAGGCACGGTATGTGAGCGCCTCCCGGCGGGTGGCGGCCTCTTTGGGGTCGACCCGGCTGGCCATCCTCGACCTGAGCCCGGCGGGCCGCATGCCCATGGAGCATCCGGACGAGCCGCTGGCCCTGGTTTATAACGGCGAAATTTACAATTTTCCCGAACTGCGGCGGGAGCTTGAAGACCAGGGGGAACGTTTCCGCAGCCGCACCGACACCGAGGTGATTCTCCGGGGCTACCGGGTGTGGGGCGACGGCGTGGTGGCGCGCCTCAATGGCATGTTCGCCTTCGCCCTCTGGGACGGCCGGGGGGCAGGCCGGCTGCTCCTGGCCCGGGACCGCTTCGGGAAAAAGCCCCTGTATTACCGGGACGGCGGCAGGCAGGGCCTGGCTTTTGCCTCGGAATTGAAAGCCCTGCTTAGCGCCGACCACCCCCGCCGTCTCGACCCGGTGGCCCTGGAGTATTACCTGGACCGGGGCTATCCCCCCCCGGACCGGTGCCTGGTCCAGGGCTTCCGCAAAGTCTCGCCCGGGTGCTTCCTGGTGTGGGAGCAGGGCCGCCTAACCGAACAGCGTTACTGGCAGCTCCCCGAACCCCACGCCCAGGGCCGCGCCTTGTCCCTGCCGGAGGCGGGCGCCTTGCTGCGGGAAAAGCTCGCCGACGCCACCCGCCGGCGGCTGGTGGCCGACGTTCCCGTGGGCCTGCTGCTTTCCGGCGGGGTTGATTCCAGCACCCTCCTGGCCCTGATGGCCCGAAAATCCCCGGAGCCGGTGCGCACTTACACCGCCTGCTTCGGGGGGTCAAAATTCGATGAGAGCGAGCTGGCGCGCCAAACCGCCCGTCACTTCGGCGCCAGGCATCACGCCCTCCTCATCAATCCCCGGTGCGGCCGGCTCCTGCCTTTTGTGGCCTCCCAGATGGACGAGCCCATCGCCGACCCTTCGGCCCTGGCCACCTACCTCATCTGCCGCCGGGCCCGGCAGGAGGTCACCGTGCTCCTCACCGGGGACGGCTCGGACGAATTGCTCCTGGGTTACCCCCGGTACCGGCTGCACGCCCTGTCCCAGGCCGTCACCGGCGTGCTCCCCGCCGCCCTGAGGCAGACCCTGTGCCGCTTTCTGCCCCCACGGTCGCTCCTGGAGCGCACCCTGTCAGCCCCCCGGGACCCTCTGCGCCGGGACCGCTACTGGCTGGACCACGGGCGAGGGCGCCGGGGGGCCTTTTCCGGGGGAGATGGGCGGGTTGGGGTGACGGAGGCGGTCCTGCAGATACAGCGGGAGGACATCAGATCCTGGCTGGTGGAAAATATCCTGGTGAAGCTCGACAAGATGTCCATGGCTGCGTCCGTGGAAATCCGGGCGCCTTTTTTGGACCAGGAGGTGGCGAACCTGGCCTTGACAATGCCGGTGGGGGCGCGCCTGGGTTTCTGGCGGGGGAAGCTGGTCTTATCCGAAGCCGTGGGGGATCTGCTGCCGGGGCACCTTTCCTGGTCCCGTAAAAAACCCTTCCACCTGCCCATCGATGACTGGCTGCGGGCCGAGTGGCGGCCCCTGGTCCAGGACGTGCTCCTGGATGACCGGACCCTGGGTCGGGGCTGGGTGGAGGCAGAAGAGCTGCGCCGCCTCGTGGGCGAGCATGTTGCCGGGCACGCGGCCCACGGCCGCCGCCTCTACCAGCTCCTGGTCCTGGAATTTTGGGCCCGGGCCATCCTGGACCGGGGGCAGGCGGCAGAGCACCCCGGGGAGGTGGCCGATTGCGCCCGGGAACTTGACCCGGGGCGGCCCGTCCGGCGGGTGGCGGTGGTTGCCCCGGCCGGCATCGGGGATACCCTGTGCCTGACCCCGGGTATCAGGCAGTTCGGCCGCACCGACCCGAACATCTCCATGACCTTGTACACGGCCCGGGGACGCGGCAGCGATCAGGTGATGGCGGGGGTGAGCCCGGTGGACCGCCAGGTTCCGGTGGATTTTGATCAGCGGGGGTCTAAAGAAATTCTTGCCATTACTATCGGGACCTCCGCCGCAACCCCCCGGACCTCCTGGTCTCCACCCTGATCTCCCGCCTGGCCTGGGTGGTGGGGGCCCTGGCGGGGGTGAAGGACCGGCGGGCCTGGGTGCCGCAGTGGTCGCCAAGCCTGCGCCTGGGGAAATTCTTCTGGCGGCTGCCCCGGCCTTACCGCTCCCGGCCCCAGGATGTGGGCCGGCAGGATATTTTAGCTTTTTGCGACCTTCTGGGGGTGGCGGCCCCTAACCCTCTAAGGCTGCACATGGCGCCGCCCCTGTGGGAGGAACATGCCCTGGCCCGGGCCCGGCTGCAGCTGAAAAAGCTCCCCCGGCCCCTCCTGGCGGTAAATGCCGTGGTCAACCAGAGCATCCCCCAGCGGCAGTACCCCCTGGCAAAGTTGGGCCAGGCCCTGACCAGGCTCATTGATCAGGGCGCCGTTGGCGCCGTGGTCCTCCTGGGAGACCAGCACTCCCGCTCCGGTCACGGCCACCTCCTGGCCATGCTCGGCCCCCGGGGCCTGGACCTGGGCGGGGAGCTATCTCTCTCGGCCAGCGCCGCGGTCATGGCGGCCTGTGACGTGGTTTTGACCATCGACGGGGGGCTGCTGCACGCCGCCCTGGCGACCACGCTCCCGGTGGTGGCCCTCTATGGGCCCACGGAAATTTTTTCCACGGACCCGCGGGGTGTACCGGGGCGCTACGCGGCCTTATCGGTTTTCCAGCACTGCCGGTGCGAGTGTCTGCCGCACCGGGGGATAAAGGCGCAGCCGGCCTGCCGGGAGCAGTCGCAATGCCTGGCCTTGATTGCCCCTGAAGAAATTGCGGCGGCGGTGACTGGCCTCCTGCCGGCAAGAGAAATTTTGGCCGCGGGCAAAGGAACCAAACCCTGATGCGGGTGGCCATCCTGTCTCCGGCCGCGGAGTTGGGCGGGGCCGAACGGAGCCTTCTGACCTTTCTCAAGGCGGCCCAGGGAACCCTGGTGGAGGCCGTGGTGCTCCTCCCCCGGGAAGGTCCTCTGGCGGCGGCCCTGACCAGGATAAACGTACCCTGGGAGGTGGCCCCCATGCCCCGGGAATTCATGAGCCTTTCCCGGGGGCAGGGTGCTCTATCCATCGCCAGGCATCTTAAAGCCTTACTCCCGGGCCTCCGTTATGCCACAGGGCTCAGGCGCAGAATAAACCATCTCGCCCCCGAGGTCATCTACACCAACGGCATCAAGGGTCATGTCCTGGGAGCATTGCTCGCACCCTGGGTCAAGGGGCGCGTGGTCTGGCACCTCCGGGATTTCTGGCCCGGCCGCTATGCCGGCCTCCTGGCCGACCGGGGGCCCGCCGCCATTATCGCCAACTCCCGGGCGGTGGCCCAGGACTTTCAGAAACGCCTAAGGCATCCCGACAAGATTACCGTGGTGCACAATGCCGTGGACCCCGAAGAATTTTCCCCCGACGGCCCCCTGCCGCCTCCCGGAGCCTGGAGCCAATTTGGTCTGCGGGTAGGCCTGGTGGCGGCCTTTGCCCGGTGGAAAGGCCACTCCCTGTTTTTTGACGCCGCCCGGGATATTGCCAAAGAATTCCCCCAGGCCGGTTTTCTGGTGGTGGGGGGGACATCTATGATTCCGGCCGCGAGGCAGGCTATGGCGATTGCCTGCGGCGGCAGGCCCGGGAGTCAGGCCTTGGGGACCGGGTGCTGTTCACCGGCTTTCAGACGGATATCGCTCCCTGGTACCGGGCCCTGGATGTGGTGGTGAATGCCTCGGTGCAGCCCGAACCATTCGGTCGCACCCTCCTCGAGGCCATGTCCTGTGGCCGGGCCGTGGTGGGCCCCCGGGCCGGGGGAATTCCGGAATTCGTCCGCCACGGCGACAATGGCCTGCTTTACGACATGGGCGACTCAGAGGAGCTGGCCGCGGCCGTGATCGCCCTCTTGCGCTCGCCTGCTCTTAGGGACAGGCTGGGCCAGGCCGGCCGGGAGGCAGCCATGCAACACTTCTCACCGCCAAGACACGCCGCGCTTATCGCTCGAGTGTTTCACGGCGTGGTGCTATGATACCGGCAAGGCGGGCGGTTCAGGTGCGAAAAAGTTCCGCCGGCGGGATCGCCGGGTTGAAGCGGCAGGTCCGGCAAAAAAAGACGGGGAATGGGTCGGCCATCAAACACGTGATGAATAAGAGCAGAAACCCATGTATCTTGACCTGACCGCCTCCGCCTGGCTGGCCTTTGCCGCGGCCGCCGGCCTCTGGCTCTGGTCGGTCCGCCTCACCAGCGAGGCCGCCGGCCTCCATCGCTTGACCTGGACGGCCATTCCCGTCTCTTTTTTCGGGCTTGCCTGGATCGCCTTCGGGGTTACCTTTGTGCTCCGGTTTATTTTCCTGGTCAGCGACCCCAAGTTTTTCCAGGCCACCCTGTACCCCTTGTGGCGGATGCCGGCAGCTATCTTCACCTGGAGTTGGATTGCCCTGGCCCTGTACTGGCTGGCCTTCACGCTGGGCTATCTCCTGGTGGTGAGGTTGCCCCCCCGCGCCCCGTCCTCCTGGATAAATTAGACCTGATGGCCGCTCCGGAGAATTATCTGACTCTGGATGTCCTGGTCTTTTGCTGCAGCGTCCTCATCGTGTTAACCGGGTTGGATGTCATTCCCCGGGTCATCAATACTCCCCTGGCCATCTTGGGAAGTTTTTATGCCATCGCCGCCGCCACGGCCTGGTTTAATTATTTTCAGGGGCACCCCTTAAGTCTGCGGCCGTTTCTTTACTTGATCCCGGGGATACTGGCATATCTTTACTCCCCTTTCCGGACCCTGATTTTTGCGGTCATCCTCTGCATCCTGGTGCCGGCCCTGAAGACCCGGCGTTTCAGGTCGCTCGGCGCCTTCCTGGTGGGTATGCTGGCCCTGCTGCTGGTGGCCACCATAGTGAATGACTACCGGCGGTCCAGTATGGATACCGGGATTTTTAACCGGCCGGCGGCCAGCTTCGGGGAAGAAATCTGGGGTTCCAAACAACAGCACATCAAGCCCTCATGGGTGCGGCTGGTCAACCGCTTCCACGGTTTTGACTCTGTGGCTCTTACGGTCAATCTCGTGCCTTCCTTTTTCCCCTATTCGCAACTCAATATTTTCGCCGACCTGGCCTGGCGGGTCATCCCCCGCTCCATCGTTGACAAAAAGTCCGAAACGCACCGGGGCCGGAATTTCTCCACGACTATCTGGGCCATGGGCGAACGGGGTCTCACCAAGCGGGAGGAGGCTAATATTTCCCCCAGCATGTGCGCTGATTTATATCAAATTAACGGCATTCTTCTGGTGGCGGTGGGGGCCGCCTTTTACGGTGTGCTGGTGGGCTTTCTGGAAAGCTGGCAGCAAAGCCGCGGGCCGCTGGGGAGTTCGATTATACTCGCCTTGTTCGGCACACCCGCGGCCCTGGGCATCGAACAGGAATTCGACTTCGCGGCCGCCACGCTCATCCAGGTTATTATCGGCCTGATCTTCTTGCTCTTCTTCCTCCCGGTTATGGGGCAGGCAAAGCTTCCGGAAAAGCCGGTCAGCCTGAAGCCATTGGCACGGGATTAACCGGGGCTCACGTGGTCAAGCCATTCTGGGGGAATACCGGCACGCGGGTGAGTATCAGGATCGCCGCCGGGCCCCTGTTCGGGTCCGATCCAGGGGCGCGACTTTGAGAACCTTGGTCATTCATGACTGGCTGTATACCTACGCCGGCTCGGAACGGGTCCTGGAAGCCATCCTTCAGTGCCTGCCGGCTGAAAGGATTTTCGCCCTGGTGGACTTCCTGGCGGGGCCGGAGCGTTTTTTTCTGCAAGGCCTCCCGGTCACCACTTCTTTTCTCCAACGCCTGCCCCTGAGCCGCACCCACCGCCGGTTCTACCTGCCTCTCATGCCCCTGGCGGTGGAGAGCCTGGACGTGTCGGCGGCGGACCTCGTGGTGTCATCTTCCGCGGCCATCGCCAAAGGCGTCCGCACCCACCGGGGCCAGCTGCACCTGTGCTACTGCCACTCCCCGGCCCGCTACGCCTGGGATTTGACCAGCGATTATCTGCAATCCAGAGGGTTTGCAGGGGTTATAAAAAACGCCCTGGCCCGGCTGGCTTTTCGGTACTTCCGCCGCTGGGATGCCGCCAGCGCCCGCCGGGTAGACCATTTCATCACCAACTCCCGCTACAACGCCGGCCGTCTCCAGCGGTTTTACGGGCGGGACAGCACGGTCATCTACCCCCCTGTGGACGTGGCCCGCTTCCCCCTGCAGGAAAACAAGGAGGACTTTTTGATCACCGTCTCCCGCCTGGTGCCCTACAAGAAGGTGGACCTCATCGCCGCCGCCTGTGCCCGGGCCGGCAAGAGGCTGGTGGTGGTGGGGGAAGGCCCGGAGCTATCCAAGGTGATGGCGCTGCAGGGGGAAAAAATTGCGGTTTTGGGATACCAGCCGAACCATGTGGTCGTGGACCTGGTGCGCCGGGCGCAAGGCTTTATCTTCGCCGCCCGGGAAGAATTCGGCATTGTCGCGGTGGAGGCCCAGGCCGCCGGCACCCCGGTGATCGCCTTCGGGGCCGGTGGTTCCCTGGAAACCGTCCAGGGCGTTTTCCCCGGGGATCGGCCCCGGCCGGACACCACCGGGGTATTTTTCCGGGAACAGACGCTGCCTTCCATCCTCGAGGCCCTTATGTGGTTTGACCAATGCCGCGCTGAGATCTCCCCGCGGGCCTGCCGGGATCACGCCCGCGGTTTTGACCGGGCCCGTTTTCAAAAAGAGTTCAGGCAGTTTGTGGATGACAAGTGGGGCGAGTTCCAGGCTGGCGGAAGGGCAAGAGGTAAGCCGGGTCTGGTTTAGGATGGGGTGTCCATCCCCGGTAAAAATGCCGATATATTTTTCACAATTTCTGGCATACTGGCCGGACAGGCTTTTTCAAGGAAGGCGGCGCAACCGTGCCTCGAATGCGGGATGGCATTTTCACTCACTACCAGTGGCTGGTGATCCTGATCCAGTGGCTTCTGGACGGGCTGGTGGTGGTCCTGTTCCTGGCCTCCCTGGCGCTCCTGTACGGCGTGCCGTTCCAAACACCTTACCAGGTCCTGTCCGCCCTGGCCTTCATCCTTACCCTCCTGGTCTTCCGCGCCTCCCAGATCTACCGCCCCTGGCGGGGAGTGGACTTCGTCCGCCTGGGGCAGTCGGGTGGCGGTGGCCTGGATTATCGTCACCGGCCTTTTGCTGGTCCTGGGGTTTGTCACCAAGACCACGGCCGCTTTTTCCCGGGGGGTGCTCCTTCCCTGGATTCTCACGACGCCCCTGGTGCTGTTGGGGATGCGCCTGCTGGTATACAAGAGCCTGGGGTGGCTCAGAAGCTATGGCCGCAACCGCCGCACCGCCGTGGTTGCCGGGGCCGGGGCCCTGGGTCAGCACCTGGCCCAGAGCCTCATGGACCTCCCCTGGCTGGGGATCCAGTTCCTGGGCTTTTTCGACGACCACAAGCCGGGGGAGAAAATCAGCCTGGACGCCGAACCCCGGAGTTACCCGGTTATGGGTGACTTAAACGAGATGGTAGCCTTTGTCAGGGATTATCAGGTGAATATCGTCTATCTGGCCCTGCCGCTCCGGGCCCAGGCCCGGCTGCGCGGCATCATTGAAAAGCTTCAGGACACCACCGCCTCAGTCTACTTCGCCCCGGACGTCTTTATTTTCTCCCTGTTCCAGTCCAGCCTCACCGATCTTAGGGGCATCCCCCTCATTTCCCTCTGGGAGACGCCTTTTTTCGGGGTGAACGCCATGTTGAAGCGGGTGCTGGACGTGGTCCTGGCCGGCTTTCTCCTGGTGTGTACCGCGCCCCTGCTCCTGGTGCTCGCCCTCGGGCGTGAAATTGACCTCCCCGGGCCCGGTGTTCTTTACCCAGCGCCGTTACGGCCTGGAGGGCGAGGAGATTAAAATTTTTAAGTTCCGCACCATGACGGTGTGCGAGGACGGCACGAACATCTCCCAGGTCATACGGGACGATCCCCGGTTGACCGCCTTCGGCAAATTCCTCCGGCGCACCAGCCTGGACGAGTTGCCCCAGTTGTTCAACGTCCTGCAGGGCCGCATGTCCATAGTGGGCCCCCGCCCCCACGCCGTGGCCCACAATGAGTTTTACCGGCAGCACCTGCCCCGCTACATGCTGCGCCACAAAGTCAGGCCCGGCATCACCGGCCTCGCCCAGGTCAACGGCCTCCGGGGGGAAACAGAAACCATGGAAAAAATGGCCAAAAGGCTGGCCTACGACCTGGAGTATCTGCGCCGCTGGTCCCTGTGGCTGGACGTGAAGCTCATCTGCCTGACGGTGTGGAAATCGATTCTAGACAAGAACGCTTATTAAGAGAAGGACAAGGCTTGGAACATGACGGAATCACTGAGGAAAGACGCCAAGATTTTTGTGGCCGGGCATCACGGCCTGGTGGGCGGCGCCATCTGGCGCCGGCTGGAAAAGGCGGGTTATGCCAATCTCATCGGCCGCACCTCCGCAGAGCTGGATCTCCGGGACCAGGCCGCGGTGGCGCGGTTTTTTGCCGAGGTGCAGCCGGAATTGGTTTTTCTGGCCGCGGCCCGGGTGGGCGGCATCAAGGCCAACAGCACGTATCCGGCGGAGTTCATTTACGACAACCTGATGATCCAGACCAACGTGCTGCACCAGTCCCACCTGCACGGGGTAAAAAAGCTCCTGTTCCTGGGAAGCTCGTGCATCTACCCGAAATTTGCCCCCCAGCCCATGCAGGAGGAGCATCTGCTGAGCGGCAAGCTGGAGCCCACCAATGAGCCCTACGCGGTGGCCAAGATTGCCGGGATCACCATGTGTCAGGCCTACCGCAGGCAGTACGGCGACCGCTTCATTGCCGCCATGCCCACGAACCTGTATGGCCCCGGGGACAATTTCGACCCGCTAAACTCTCACGTCATTCCAGGGCTCATGGGCCGCATTCACCAAGCCAGGCTAGACCGCGCCCCGGAGGTGGTCATTTGGGGCACCGGCACGCCCCGGCGTGAATTTCTCTACGTGGATGACCTGGCGGACGCCTGTCTCTTTCTCATGGAACGCTACGGCGAGGATGACATCGTCAACGTGGGGGTGGGTGAAGACCTGAGCATCGGCGAACTGGCCCGGCTGGTGGCCCGGGTGGTGGGCTATGAGGGGCGCCTGGTTTTTGACCCGGCCTTCCCGGATGGCACCCCCCGGAAGCTTCTGGATGTCAGCCGCCTGACGCGCCTGGGCTGGCGGGCCCAAACATCACTGAAGGACGGCCTGCGCGAGACCTACGCCTGGTTTTGCCGCCACTCAGGACAGCCGGGGTCCTGAGGTGTCAAGCCTCACCAGCTCCGGGTCCTGGGGGTCTGGTTGGGAGGGGAAGGCGGCGCCGTGATATTCCCGGACCAGGATGACCGGTCCACGGCTTTCATGTAGGCCCGGCTGCCTTTGCCCACCAGGACGTTATCCTTGAAAATAAACGGGGTAAAGCCGCCCCGCACCGTGTCGCTCTCGGGGTAGTCCATGTTGTGGGTGCGGTAGAAATACAGCACGAAATGTCCCTGCCGGTAATCCGCCTCCTCCTGGACCTGGGGAGGCCCCATGATGGCTTCCACTTCCACCCGGCTCATGCCCAGCTTGATCTCCTGCTGGCGGAAGTACTCGTTAAAAATATTTTTCTGGGGCCATTGCGTTTGAATTCCCCCGCCACAGCCGGAAGCTGCGATAACCAAAACCACCACTACAGACAGCCAAAGCATGAATTTCCTGTTCAACATGGCTGACAATATACTGGCAGGCAGGGGCGGCGTCAATAGAAACCCGAGGCCCCATCTGCCGGGGTTTGGTAATCCCAAACGTCCGCCTGGCGGTTATCTGGCCGAGGCCAAACTCAAGGGCATAACCCCGCCTTGCCCTCCTCTTGTTGTCATTTATTTGACGGTATTGTTGCCCTCCTGTCAGAAAAGACTATACTTTGGCCCCGCGGCACCCACACTTTGGGACATATTAGCGGCCGCAGGGCGGAAATTTTTGCCCCCGGGAGAATCTTTTTTTAATTCGAGGCGGCCTCACACACCGGTGCTTCCAGGGGTTGCTCGAAGGAGATCTCGCCGCTCGAGGCCCGGTCCCGGTAGAAATTCTTCAGGCGCTTCCTTATTGTCAGGCCTTCTTTCCCCATTTTGGTGAGGATATGTTCGGTTAGCGGCGTCAAGTCCTCATGGGCCAGGATGGTGGTGCGCTTGTTGCGTTTCATGATTGCCCCCCACAGATTTTTCTTCATATCTATTCAAGTTTGGTGCCACATTTCTGTAAGTACTTTTGCAAGGCCTGGAAGATCGAACGGCAGGGGGATGAAAATTGAGCGCACCTCGAGCCAACGCAGGGATCGGGGCTTCGGCAATTTTCGGCAAATTAAAGAAAGAGGGATTTACCGGGCTGGCCGGATAGACAGGCAGGCTCAGGTAAGGCCGGCGATGCGGAAAAAATTGCCCATCAAGCGCCGGAAGATTTCGCCCATGGGGGCTTCTTCCTCGGGGGCCTGGGCCAGGAGCTTTTTGGGGTCGACGCCGCTGCCGGCCAGGGCCCAGTCACCGTCATGGTCCAGCCATTTCGCCACGTCCCGGGCGTCGGCGTGGTTGTCGAACTGCAGCCCCACCACCCGGGGGTTGTCGATGATGCCCAGGGCCTCCACCGGTGCCGCCGGGGAGGTGGCCAGGATTTCCAGGCCGTGGGGGACCGGCATGATCACCCCCTGGCCGTGCCACTTGAACAGGGGCAACTCGGCCGGCAGGCCCTGAAAAACCGGGTGGCCCTCCCCCCGGGGGGTCAGGTGCCCGGTGACAAAGCCGATGGATTTCCTGAGCATGGGGCCCACCTGGCAGCCCAGCACGTGGGCCAGGAGCTGGTGGCCCAGGCAGAACCCCAGGTAAGCGCGGCCCGAGGCGATAACCTCCCGGATCATGGCCTTCAGGGGCACAAGGTAGGGAAAGTCCTGCTCCTCATCGACGTTGGGCGAACCCCCCAGCACTATAAGAGCGGCGAAGGGGTCAAGGGGCGGCAGCGGGCGGTGCCAGGCCTCGGCTATTTCATAAGCAATCCCGGCGCCGGCCAGGGCCGCGAGCAGGTGCCCCCCCGGCCCCTCCCAGTCCATGTGCTGGACGATGAGAATTTTTTTTGCGCTCATAACCCCGTCCTTACCGAAGCATGATAGAGTGTGGCGGACCTGACCGGATGGCCGGCCAGGTATAGTTAATCAAGGGATCTGCCGATGTAGCGATGATGGAACTGGTGGAAAAAAACGGCCTCCGGTGGTACCGCTTTCCGGGCCTGGCGGCCCTTCCCGGCATAACCCACGGGGTGTTCACCCGGCAGGGCGGGGTGAGCGGCGGACCTTACTCCAGCCTTAACATCAGCCGGGCCGTGGGGGACCTGCCCGGGCACGTCGAGGCCAACCGGCGCCGGATTCAGCAGGCCCTGGGTTTGGACGACCTGGCCAACGCCTCCCAGGTGCACGGCGTAGACGCCATGATCGCCGGCGGGACCCCGGAGTCCCCGGGGAAGACACCCGAGGCGGACATTCTCATCACTGCCCGGCCGGGCCTGGGCCTCCTCATCAAGCAGGCCGACTGCCAGGCAGTGATGTTCTATGACCCGGAGCACCGGGTGGTGGCCCACGCCCACTGCGGCTGGCGGGGGCAGATGGCCGGCATCCTGGCCGCCACCGTGAGCCGCCTGGCCCGCCACTTCGACTCCCGCCCCGAGGCCCTGCATGCCGCCGTCGGGCCGGGCCTGGGGCCCTGCTGCGCCGAATTCCGGAATTATCGGCAGGAACTGCCCCCGGAGGTCTGGAAATACCAGGTGCGGCGGAACTACTTCGACCTCTGGCAGCTGAGCTTCGACCAGCTCAAGGCCGCGGGCCTACAGCCCGGAAACATCGAAGTGGCCGGTCTGTGCACCCGCTGCCGGGCGGAGGACTTCTTTTCCTACCGCCGGGACGGGACCACCGGCCGCCAGGCCGCGGTTATCGCCCTCCTGCCCTGAACCTCGAGGCGGCATCGGGAAGCAGCCCAGGGACCAGGGGCACCCCTGCCCTCCCCGTGGCCTCTAATGGACAGGTGGCGGGGGCGGCGGTGGTTCTTTGCTGGTAAACTTGTCCTTGATGTCGTTGTACAACTTTTTGATGTTGTCAACGGCCTTGGTCACCTGGTCGGGGTACCTATAGCCTACATACACACCCACCAGAAAAATCAGAATCAGCACCAGCATATCCCTTTTCCTTCCTCAGCGTAATCAGGTTCACTCGTGGTAGGTATTCATACCTGTGACGGGGGAAAATGGCAAGCTCATTTGAGGGCAGCCAACGCCTCCCGGGCCAACTGGGCCACGGTCACCCCATGCACCTCGCCCCGGTCATACAGCTGGACTGGCGCCTCATCGGCCAGTAATTTCTCTAACGGCTCCAGGTCTTCCCGGGCCGGTAATTTTCCCAGAGCCCAGGCGCTCAAACCCCTGACCTGGGGGTCCTGGTCTTCCAGGCATTGCCAAAGACAGGGCACCACCTCGCCGAGCTTGTCCGGGTGCACCTCCGCCATGCGGCCGATGCCCCAGAGCATGGGGGCCCGGGAGAAGGTCTCGTCCAGAAAGCCGCAGAACATGGGGATGATGTCGCGCCACCACGGCAATTTCGTGGCGCCCGATCTCCCCCAGGGCGGCGGCCGCCCCCCACCCGAAGCTGCCGGAGTCCTCGTTTAAGAGCCACAGGAGCCGGGTGATGATCTTCTGCACCTGGCCGGGGTGGCCGTGGGCGACGTGGCCCAGGCCTTCCAGAGCCCGCCAGTGCAGGGGGTCGTGGGGGTCATAGAGGAACTGCATGAGCAGGCCCGTCACCTGGGCCTCCCGGCTGGCCAGGGCCACCAGTCCCGGGAAATTGCCGTCCTGAAGCAGGGTGCGGATCTCTTGGCGCAGGGTGGCTCGGCTTTTCATGGGATATTAGGGATGTCAGGGTTGGGAAAAAATGTTTGATTTTACAACAATCGGAGCGAACTCCCTTCTTTAACTACAAAAACTGCAAAGTTTTTTACCAGTCCCCCGAAACCCTCATACGTCACAGGGGCCGGGGACTGCAGCTCTTTTATTTCACAGCTTTAAAAGGGGATGTCGTCGTCCGGGACGCCACCTTCCGGCGGCGAGAAGGGTGCTTCGGTTTCCCGTTCCCCCCTGCCTCCCCCCCCACCCAGCATCCGCATGGTGTCGGCCACAATTTCATAGGAGTAGCGCTTGACGCCGTCCTGCTCCCAGGTGTCGGAGCGGATTTTGCCCTCGATGTAGACCATTTTGCCTTTAGCGAGGTACTGGCCGCAGATCTCGGCGAGTTTGCCCCAGGCGGTGATGCGGTGCCACTCGGTGCGCTCCTGTTTCTGCCCCTGCTTATCGGTGAACGACTCGCTGGTGGCAATGCGGAATTTCGCCACGGCCGTACCGCTGGCGGTATAGCGCAATTCGGGATCAGCCCCCAGGTTGCCCACCAGGATCACTTTATTGATGCCCCCAGCCATATGTCCTCCCCTAGGCCCCTGGCCTGGAATTACTCTCCTCTATCACACAAAGGACCCCCGGGCAAGGGTAATACTGTTTTCGGTTTCCAGTTTTCGGTTTTCGGGAAAAATAATCAGGACAAGCCCAATTCTTCTTACACCTTCTTTGGACCTTGACCCTTAACTTTTAACTTTTTACTTTTAATTTTTAACGTCTTACGGGGCGGCCCCAGTCCAGGAGCATGAGTTCCGGGGTGGTGCGGCCCATGAAGGTGGAGAAACGGGTGCTGAAGGCGATCTCCAGGGGGCCATTGAGAGGATGAAGCGCCGCCTGGTCGAAGGCGATGGCCTCCATGACCACGCCGTCATGGGCCAACTGAACCTTCAGGTGGCGCTTGCCCACCACCCGGGAGGTGAGGCAGTCCACCGCGTCGCACACGAAAACCGGCTCGGGGTTGCCCGGGCCGAAGGGGCGCAGGCGTTCCAGGTGCTCATAGAAGTCCGGGTCCAGGTCGTTTAAGGCCACCGCCGCGTCCACCTTGAGGGTGGGTCGCAGGCGGTCCGCCCCGGTCTGGACCAGAAAGGTCTCTTCCAGGTCCGCCTGCAGGGCCGGGAGATGTTCCTCATGCATGAGGAAGCCCGCCGCGGCTGCGTGGCCGCCGAACTTGATGAAATACTGCCGGCAGGCCTCCAGCCCGTGAAAGATATGGTACCCCGGGACGGAGCGGGCCGAACCCTTGCCCAGCCCATCCTGCAGGCTCACCAGGGCCACGGGCCGGTGAAACTCCTCGGCCAGGCGGGCGGCCACGATGCCGATGACCCCGGCGTGCCAGCCCTCCCCGCCCAGGACCATGACCGGCCGCTGGTCCAGTCCCTGCCGGCGGACCAGGTCCCGGGCCTGGTCCAGGACCTCCCCTTCCAGGGTCTGGCGCTTCCGGTTCAAATCGTTGAGGATTCTCGCCTGACTGCGGGCCTGCCCCAGATCATTAGACAGGAGCAACTGCAGGGCTCCCATGGCCTGGCCCAGGCGCCCGGCGGCGTTGAGGCGGGGGGCGAGTTTGAAACACAGGTCCCGGTAGGAGACCGTCGCGCCGTTCATGCTGGCCACTTCCTTCAAGGCCAGAAGCCCCGGCCGCCTGGTCTCCCCCAGGACCTTGAGCCCCTCCCGCACCAGGATGCGGTTTTCCCCCAAAACCGGGACCACGTCGGCCGCGGTGCCCAGGGCCACCAGGTCCAGGTAGCTCCTGAGATTGGGTTCGGGGTGATTCTTGAACCAGCCCTCCTCCCTCAGCCGCGCCCTCACCCCCAGGGCCAGAAGCAGGGCCACCCCCACCCCGGCCAGCATGTCAAAGGGATAGGCCTCGCCGCCCCGCTTGGGGTTCACCACCGCCAGGGCCGGGGGCAACTCCGGGGGCAGTTCGTGGTGGTCCGTGACGATGATCTCGAGGCCGTGGTCCCGGGCCCAGGTCACCTCCGCCAGGTCGCTGACGCCGCAGTCCACGGTCACCAGAAGCTTGGCCTGGGCCGCCAACTTTTCGAGGGCCGCCACATTGAGGCCGTAGCCCTCGGTGAGGCGGTCGGGGATGTAGGTGAGGCAGGGGAGGCCCAATTCCTGGAAAAACTGGGTTAAAAGACAGGCAGCCGTGACCCCGTCGGCGTCATAATCCCCGTAGACCACCAGGGGCTCGCGGCGGCGCACGGCCCGGGCCAGGCGGGCGGCGGCCACATCCAGGTCCGGGAGGCTTAAGGGGGAAATCAGGCGCTCCAGGGTGGGGTCCAGGAAGGCCAGGATATCATCCGGGTCCAAAAGCCCCCGATTCACCAGGAGCCTCGCAATAAGGGGCGGAAAACCATGATGGGAACTCATCTGCTGGACTACCTCCAGCTGCTCCGGATACTCCTGCCACACCTTCCGCCGCCTCATTATCGCTCCTTGGATATGTTTTTTTGGGGGAAGGGGCCAGGGGCCGGTGGGCCCCTACCCCTTCCCCCAAGCCCCCATCCCCAACCCCTTAATTCGGGAGCACAGGCTTCCAGCCTGTGCAGAACAGGCAGGATGCCTGTGCTCCGGTCAAGAAGTTAGGGAAGAGAGTTTGAAGGGGGAAACCGCTCCCCCGGCCCTCCCCTCACCTAGCGCTACTCTACGGTCTCCCCGGGTTTCATGGGGAGCACCCGGGTTTCCGGCTGGTCCTTCAGGAGGGCCTGCAATTCCTCCGGGGTGCCGGTGAGCACCGGGAAGGTGCCGTAGTGCATGGGAATGACCACGCGGGGCTTCAGCAGCCGGCAGGCCAGGGCCGCCTCCCTGGGGTCCATGACGTAGTGGCTGCCGATGGGGAGCATGGCCACCTCGGGGTGGTAAAGTTCCTGGATGAGCTCCATGTCCTTGAAGACCGCGGTGTCCCCGGCGTGGTAGACCGTAAAACCGTTGGGGAAAGCAATGACAAAGCCCCCCGCCTCGCCGGCGGACAAGGCCTTTCCCTCTACCTGGGCGGTGGAGGAATGTACCGCATTAGTCATGGTGATCTTGAGGCCCTTGAGGTCCAGGGTGCCCCCCTTGTTCATGCCGATGGTCTGAGGCGCGCCCTGATCGGCCAGGATCTGGGAAAGCTCGTGAATGGCCACCACCTGGGCATGGGTTTCCTGGGCCAGGGCCACGGTCTCCCCCACGTGATCGCCGTGACCGTGGGTGACGAGAATCACATCCACCGGCCCCACCTTGGCAACCGGGGTGTCGAGGAGGGGGTTGCTGAGCCAGGGGTCGATGACTACATTCACACCCTGCCCGGACAGCTTGAAAGCAGAGTGACCGTAAAAGGTGATGCTGACGTCGCGGCCGATTATTGGTTCAGACACGGTAGCCTCCAATGGCAGGGAATCAAGACCACATAAGCAATAGATGAATCAAAGGGGCCGGTGAAAATCTGCTAGTGAGGTCCCAGCATCTCCTCAAACTTTTCCAGGTTATGCCGCATGCCCACCACGATCAGGGTGTCCCCGCCCTGCAGGGTGGTATGGGGGGTGGGATTGAAGAGCAAGGTCCCGTCAGCCCGCTTGACAGCCACGGCGATGAGGTCCAGATCCTTGCGGATGCCCGTGTCCATGAGGGGCACCCCCACCATGGGGGAGCGTTCGCTCACGGCGACCTCCTCCATGCTCCACTCCACCCCCTCCTGCATGGCCAGCTCCATGAAGGTGGTAACCGTGGGGCGCAGGATGGTGTGGGCCATCTTCCGGCCCCCCATCTCATAGGGCGACTCCACCTTGTCGGCCCCGGCCCGGAGCAGCTTCTGCTGGGAGCCCGGCTCCTCCCCCCGGGCCACGATAAACAGCCGGGGGTTGAGGCTCCGGGCCGTCAGGGTGATGTAGACGTTACCGGCGTCGGAATGCAGGACCGCCACCAGACCCTTGGCCCGTTCGATGCCCACTTCCAGGAGCACTTCCTCCTGGGTGGCATCGCCGGCCACAAAAGAATACCCCTGGGCCTCTACCTTGGCGATGACCTCCGGATCATTTTCCACCACCACCAGGGGTATGCCGGCGTTGGACAGTTGCCTGGCGATGATTTTGCCCAGGCGGCCATAGCCGCAGATGATATAGTGATCCTTGAGTTTTTGCACTCGTCGCCTGATCTTCCGCTTTCCCAGGGCTGCCTGGATTTCCCCTTCCACCACTACCCGGGCCAGGGCCCCGACAATGTAAAGCATGACCCCCACCCCCGCCAGGATGAGGACCATGGTGTAGGCCCGCCCCGCCTGGTCCATGGGGTGGATCTCCCCATAGCCCACGGTGGTGAGGGTGGTGATGGTCATGTACAGGGCGTCAAAAAAGCTCCAGCCCTCGATGAGGACATAACCCAGGCTCCCCAGGAACAGCAGGGTCGCGAGACTGGCGCCCCAGAGGAGGATTTTGGTTAATCTTGGCATCCAGTCGGCACGGGCTCCAGGTTATGTCTCAATAGCGATTACCAAAGTAGGGGCGCACCCGTGCGGGCGCCCTCCCAACGGGCGGCCACCTGCGGCCGCCCCTACCAGAAATCCCAGATAATTGAAACTTTGCCCGCCAAGTTTACCTCTATAAGGCCCAAATTGCCAAAAAAGTTTACCCTTTCACCAGGGCCTCGGCCACATAGGCGTCGGTGATGAGCACGTTAAAATACCGGCCTTTGAGGCAGGCCCGGATGGCCTCGGTCTTGTCCAGCCCCCCGGCCACCGCCACCACGTAGCGATTTGCCATGGCCGCCCGCTCCCTAAGCTCCAGAGCCCCGACGCCGATGACCCGGCGGGTGAGGGCCGCGAGCTCCTGGTCCTTGGTGTTCAGCATGGGCTCGCCTTTGGCGTCGATGGGCGTGTGGTTGATCTCCGCCACCACCCCCTTTTTGGCCAGGTCTTCGGCAGTCAGGTTGAGCTCCTGCTGGGCCAGGGCCCTGAACCCGGGGAGCGGCCCGGTGAGATACCCTATCCCCAGGACCATGATGTCCACCTCCCAGATGTCCCGGTAAATCTTCAGCATCTCCTTATTCACCGCCATCTGCTTTTCGTATTCCTCCCGGGAGCTCACCGGGATGGTGGGGAGGTTGTAGGCGGAGGCATCGGGATACTTGGTGCTCATCATGCCCACCATGGCGTTGGCGGTGAGGCCCGGCATGGTCATGATGGGGGTCAAGGTCAGGGGGTAGAGGTGCAGCCCGGTCAGGCGCTCCGGCTCGAGATAGGTAATCAGGTAATACAGGGTCTTGCCGCCGGACAGGCCGATTTTGGCGCCGTTCCAGGCGATTTCCTCGAGATAGTACGCCCCTTCCCGGGCCACGGTCTTCTGGGTGGCGTCCATGTCCTGGATCCCCGGGTCCACCACCCGCAGTTCTCTAAGGTGCGGGTAGAGCTTCTTGAGCTCATCCTCCAGGTCGCTCCGCCGGGGGATGGCCGACTTTTCGAAGATGAAGGCCATGACTTGAGGGAGCGTGGTGTACTCCATTTCATGGAGACCCAGGCGGTGGGGCTCGAAGGGACCGTGACGCCGCATATAGGTAGCGATGCGGCTGGCTTCCTTCCTGGCCTCGTCATAGGCCACGTCGGAGAACAGGTCCACGGGCCCGATGAATTTGCCGTTGGCCAGTTGATAGCCCGCGGCGATGACCCGGGGCGGCCCGTCGAAGCGGATGGGCCGGGCGTCGGCAAAGGCCACCGGCATTAGGGGGCCGTGGTGGGAGCCCCGCATCCAGCCTTCCACCAGGTGGGGGAAGGCAAAGGGCTCGAGGATTTCGCCGATGGCAGGAAAACCTGACTGGGAGCGGACCACCAAGACCGGGTCGTCTTTCCCCACGTAGCGGCCGGCCAGGAGGGCAAGTTTCTGCGAGGAAGCCTTCGCCACGATTTCGTTGTCTTTCTTGCGGTAGATGCTCTCGATGAGGTATCGCCCCGAGGCGCCGACCAGGACCAGCAGATCGTACATGTCCTCCGGGCAGGAGAGGAACCATTCCTTGTTTTCAAAGACGTCCAGCACCCGGAAGCGAAACCCCCGGTGCATGGAGGGGTCGATGACCAGGCCGACGGTGTTGAAGGGGTCGGCGAACATCTTGAAGAGCGGCAGGTTCCAGGCCCCGGGCGAGGTCTTGTCGGCCATGAAGATGACCACCGGCTCGCTTTTGCGTTCCACGAAGCTCATTTCGGCGACGCCCGGCCCCATGCCCTTGACGTTGCCGGAGAAGGCGTCGGCCAGCATGTCCTGGCCGGCCCCGTAAAGCTTCATCCGTTTGGCCAGTTCGGTGAGATCCAGAAAGGTGTCCCAGGCAAATTTGTGGACCTCGGAGTTGTTTTCGCCGTGGTGGTGGGTCATAATCAACTCCACGTCGTCGCCGCAATGGAGGACCTGACCGTCCACCAGCAAGCCTCGCTTGACGGCACCCTCCACATGCTTAGCCGCCAGGGCCAGCATATCCGGGTGGGAACAGCTGTGCCCCACCCAACCGCCGACGTCCGCCTTGATAACCGACAGGGTGATCTTCTGCTCGGCTGCCATTACGTCCTCCTTGCGGACACCAAATTTCTTGGTATCACGCCGATGGATGTGGTATGGAGATGGCCATGTGCCGTCTTTGCCTGTGGGTGACCTCCGTTCTGGCAGTCCTGGCTGTGGGCGCCTGCGGACCGCGCCTGATGCTGCCCGCGGCCCCAGCCGGCGTGCCCCTGCAGCCGGGGATCTATGTCAGGGAATCCTATCTTGCCCCGGGCTTCAAACCGGATGAGATATCCTACACCTTGGGCGACTTCACGGTGACCGAAACCAACGGGGCGTCCCCGGGATTATTTTTAAAAATCTTCCAGGATGAGCTGATCAAAAACTGGCAGGCCCAGGGCTTGAAACTGGGTCCGGGGGAGAATGCCGCCACCCTCTCCGGGACCATCTGGCACCTTGCCGTCCAGGGGACCCGCCTCAGGTGGCTGACCGGCAGGCTGCAAGCCTCCCTGGGTATGGCCGGGACCATCACCCGGGGGGACCAGGTGCTCTTCGCGTTTCAGGATGTGGTAGAGGTAAGTTCACCCCTGGCCCCGGGGCCGCCCGCCCCCCGGGAACAGGAGCTGCTCCTGCGCCAGATGGCCAGGGAGGCCATTCACCGTCTCTTGAACGAGCTAATGCTTACGGCCTTACCGGCGGGCCCGAATCAAGATCGGCAATGACCCGCATAACGATCTTGGGTTTGTGCACGACATTGGTGAACAGCTCGATCGTATCCACGTAGTGTTCCGCATCCCGGCTCTTGTTTTTCACTTCCACCACATAGACCTTGCCCGGCCTTTCGGTTTTCAGGGTCGCCTCGACTTTATCCGGCAGGGAATTCTCCATCCGGGTGATCTCCAGAGGGAAGGTCAGGTTGGAAACCAACCGCACCTGGGCCGTGAGCGTGTCACTGGGGCTCCCCCGGAAACGGACGATGTGGCTGGGCTCGATCTCGATGCTTTTCGAGGCGTTGCCGGTTAACACCAGCGTCGTCCCGCCCTGATTGGGGTCGTTGAACTTGACCGCGGTCTTCTTCTTGAAGGCATGCACCACGGAGAAGGGCTTGATTTCCAGGTTGATGTTGCCCGTGCCGCCGGGGGGGATGACCTTGTCGTAGTTGGCCACGGTGCAGGCGCAGTCGGGGTCCACGTCCATGATCTGCAGGTTGGCGTTGCCGGTGTTTTTCACCGCAAAGGCGTGGGTAAGCGACATGTCCTCCCGCACCGGACCGAAGTCGTGGGTGGTTTCGGCAAGCTCCGCCTTGGGCTGGGCCTGGGCCGGGGAGGCCACCGCCGCGGCCGCCGCCAGGAGGGCCACGAACAAGGAGACCAGGAGGGGGTACGAAAAAAGTTTTTGATCGGATAAGGCCATGAAATTCGTCCCGGAAGTAAGGCAGGTGGTGTGAGAGAAAACCGGTCGGTGGGAAACCGAAGATGCCGCTTCCCAGCCCGGCCTTCGCTACCTCCCATTGTAGCACAAAGCAGTTCCGGCGACACGGGGGAAATTTTCCCCCTGCCCCCGCCCCCGGGAGACGCCCTCCATATTGGCCTTTTACCCGGGACCCGAAGTGGTATATAATAGGCGGAAATCACCTGCCGAGGGAGGCCCGTCCATGCCCCGCCAAGCCCTAGTGACCCGGAAAACCAGGGAAACTGACGTGGAGGTGGAACTGAACCTTGATGGCTCGGGCCAGGTGAGTCTTGACACCGGCATTCCCTTCCTCGACCACATGCTGCACCTCTTTGCCGCGCACGGGTATTTCGACCTGGCCGTCAAGGCCAAGGGCGACCTCGAAGTCGACCAGCACCACACCGTGGAGGACGTCGGCATCTGCCTGGGGCAGGCCTTTAAGCAGGCCCTGGGGAAGAAGGCCGGGGTGCGGCGCTACGGCGAGGCCCGGGTGCCCATGGACGAGACCCTGGCCCAGGCAACCCTCGACTTCTCCAACCGGCCGTTCCTCCATTTCAACGTGCGCTTCGCCCCGGTCTCCGCGGCCCTGGACCCCCAACTGCTGAAGGAGTTCTGGCGGGCCGTGGCCGTCCACGGCGGTATCACCATGCACATCGAGGTGCCCTACGGGGAGAACACCCACCACATCATGGAGGCCGTCTTCAAGGCCATGGGCCGGGCCTTTGACCGGGCCACCCAGCCAGAGCCCCGGGCCCAGGGCGCCCCGTCCACCAAGGGGGTGTTATGAGGATTTGTGATTGTGGGGGAGGGGGCTAAGGGGTAATGGCTCCCTCCCCTCTCCCCCACCCATCCCCTCCCAATCCCCTAAACCGGAGCACAGGCTTTTAGCCTGTGTTTACCACGAAATGCCGGCCGAGCCGATAAAGGCCGCATCTTCTTCAAGAGGAGGACTTCATCATGGGTTCCCCAACTCTCCTGGACAAGACCTACCACATAATCATCACCAGTTTGGTGAAAACCGGTCAGGCGCCCCACTACACCGAGATTGCCTCGGCCTTGGGGGTCCCGGTGGAACAGGGCCGCAGCGCTCTGCATGAACTGATGGCCGCCGGGGTGATAGGGACCTGGCTGTTTCCGGATACGGACTATATCAGCAGCTTTGCGCCCTTCAGCAACCTCCCCACCCAGTACCGCATCACGGTGGCGGGTGAACAGAAATGGTTCGCCCAATGCGGCTTCGAGGCGCTGGCAGTTTGCTGGCTTTTTCCCGGTAAACCGGTGCAGATCACTGCTCCTTGTCTCGATTGTGGCACCCCGCTTAAGGTGGAGATGCAGGATGGGAGGATCACCACGACCACTCCGGACAGCGTCACCGCCTATGTGGCCACCCCGTTTTCCCGATGGCTGGAACGGCTGCCACAGGCCTGAAGCACCATGAATCTCTTCCGGTCGGAAGAGCACATCCGGAACTGGGCTCGCTTTGATCCCGCCACCGGGGAGGGCATCCTGCCCCTGGCAAACCTGGCGAAGGTATTCTCCGGGAATTTTTTCAGGAAGCGCCTGGACCCGGATTATGTTTCCCGCAGCAAGGAGTATCTCGGGGAATTTCTAGCAGAAATAGCCGAACTGGCCAAAACGCGGCCCTTCTGGAAATTCGAGCCATAATGAGGCTGCCGGCTGATCATTATCCCAAGAAATTCAGGTGAGGATGCTGCCTACGCCATAAAGGCAGTCGCACCCAGGTAACAGAGCATGTACCGGCGAGACTTTCTAAAAATGTTGGCTGCCGGGATGGCGGCAGGCTGGGCATACAAATGCTGGCCGGAGGCCTTGGCCGTTTCAGGTGAACCCGCCGCCCACCCAGCCCTGGTAATCGCTTGCCTGGCCGACGCCCACCTGAGGGACGGGAGCGACCAGCGACTCGAAGCCCGTTCCTTGGCCCGGGCGGTGGCGGAGATCAAGGCTCTTAAGCCCGCGCCAGACCTGGTGCTCTTTGCCGGAGACCTGGCCCACGACGGCGACCCCAAGGCCCTGGCCCTGGGACGTGAGATTCTTGCGGAGCTGCCCATGCCGCTCCTGGCGGTGCGGGGCGAAGGCGACGGCGATCTTCGAGGCGCCGCCAGCCGGCAACTATTCCGGGGCGGCCGTTTTTTTTACACCTGCCAGGGGTTTAATCTCCTCGGCCTGGACACTGCCTGGCAGTATGAACGCTCACGGCCCGGGGTTTGTCCTGGGGGGGCCCCAGCAGCGCTGGCTGGCTGAGATGCTGCCCCGGCTGGACCCCGCCGCCCCGCTGATCGTGCTGTCCCACGCCCCCCTGGCCCCCATCTACCGCGCCTGGGGCCAGTGGACCAGGGACAGCGGCCCTTGGTTAGACCGCCTGGCCGACTTCCATAACGTTACGTATGTCCACGGCCATGTCCACCACGGCGATGGGACCAGTCGGAAATACTCTTAATATCCCGGCCCCCGATGACCGGCTTTGCCGAGAACTGAAAACCGCCAACCGCAAACCTCCTCACCTGGCCCTGCCGGCCACGTCCTGGCCCTTGCCGTCGCCCCTGACCGGCACCCCCCGGGAGCTGCGTCCGGGGCTCGGCCCCCGGGGCTGCGGCTGGGCCCTCTGGCAGTCCGGCAGCCCGGGTTCACAGTTTCGCCAGGTGCTCTGGCAGGCTTGAAGGGAGTCCCACTCATACACTTCCAAAACCAGCCCGGCTTTTAACCTTCAAGAGGAATGAGCCTTCCATGAATATCAAGGAGCTCACCCAAAAAAAGCAGCTGGAATTTTACGCCGTCCTCTACTTCATCCGGGACCAGCGCAAGCATCACCATCGGTGGCTCGTCTTCAAGGAATTCTCCGAACCGCCGAACCCGGATACTTATTGCCTCCTTGACGGTAAACAGATCGGCATCGAGGTCACCCACCTGTGCGGCAACAACCACGACGCCAAAAAGGTGCTGGGCAAGCTGAACAACGGGGAGGACCTGGAGGGGAGTCTCGGGGTGGAGGCACCGCCGGCGGCCATGCATCACCGGCTGCCCCATGAGCTGAACCGCATCCTGGAGTACAAGGCCAAACACCAGTACGGCGACCGAACCTGGCTGGTGATCCGCAACACCTATCCCCTCTGGATGAAAGGGGATTTTGAAACCTACCGCGCCGCAATCATTGTGCCCCGGGACCACGCCTTCGAGGAAATCTGGCTGGTCTGCGATCCCGTCGGCGCCTCGGGAACCCTGCGCCTTTTTCCTTGAGCTTGAAAGAGTATAGAATTGAAGGGAAAAGCAGGACCGCGGGGTTACGCCTGTTTACTCCCTGGCCCATCCCCACAAAGCTCAATCCCCCTGCAGGCCTTCCGGAGCATGCGTTACAGCAGGCAATGACGTTTTCGACGGCACCGGCAATTCCTCCACCCTTTCTTGCAAGGCGGGCAATGAGGGTCGGCAGGGTCGTCTCGTCCAGGGCCGAGATGGCCACGCCCTGGTGGATGCGGACTTGCAGGGCGGCCAGTTCCGGGGGCACCAGGTCCATTTTATTGAAGACATGGAGGACTGGTTTGTCCATGAGGTTAAGGGAGGCCAGAATATTCTCCACCGCGGCCATCTGCTCCGGGAAGCGGGGGTTGCCGAGGTCGATGACGTGGATGAGGAGGTCGGCTTCCTCCAGCTCCTCCAGGGTCGCCTTGAAGGCCTCCAGGAGATTTTTGGGGAGATCCTGGATGAAGCCCACCGTGTCGGTGATGAGCACCTCCCGTTCTTTGGGGAAGCGCAGGCGGCGGCTGGTGGGGTCCAAGGTCGCAAAGAGGCGGTCCTCGGCCAGGACGCTGGCGTGGGTCAGGGCGTTAAACAGGGTGGATTTGCCGGCGTTGGTGTAGCCGATGATAGACAGGATGGGGAGCTGGTGGCGTTTGCGCCCTTCCCTTCTCACCTTGCGTTCGGCCCGCACCTTCTCCAGGTCCCGGTTGAGGCGGTGGAGGCGCTCCTGCAGGCGGCGGCGGTCGATCTCCAGTCTGGTTTCACCCGGACCCCGGCCCCCGATGCCCCCGGTGAGGCGGGACAGGGCGTCGTCCCGGCCCCTGAGGCGCGGCAGCAGGTACTTAACCTGGGCCATCTCCACCTGGAGTTTCCCTTCCCGGCTCCGGGCCCGCTGGGCGAAGAGGTCCAAAATGAGCTGGGTGCGGTCGATGACCCGCAGTTCCGTGAAGTCGGTGATGGAGCGCACCTGGGCCGGGGTGAGCTCGGCGTCGAACACCAGGAGGTCGGAGTCGAGCTGCAGGGCCTGGATGACCAGTTCGGCGAGGCGGCCCTTGCCCATGAGCAAACGGGTGTCCACCCTTTGGCGGTGCTGGATGACGGTGGCGGCCACCGTGAGCCCGGCGGAGCTCCGCCAGTTCGGCGAGTTCGGCCATGGAGTCCTCGGCGTCCGGGCGGCTGCGGCTGTGGAACCCACCAGGATGGCCCGTTCCCGCCCCGAAGCACCCCGGCCGCTCTCCCGGCGGGCCAGCTCTTCTTCCAGGGACTCCACCAGCTGGGTGAAATGCAGGTCAAGGTGGGCCAGGTGGTCGGCGGTGATGATGGCCCAGTTGCTGCCATCTTCGGCGTGGGGCAGGAGGTGAGCCAGGTGCACGGCCCCCGGCAGGCCCTGGGGGTTTACGGTGAGGGCTGCCACCGCGTCCAGGCGCAGAAGCGCCAGGTCCATGAGGTCGTCCTGGGACAGGGGGCTGGCGTCCAGGTGGGTGTGGATGAGGCGCAGGCCCTTGAGGCGGCCCTTGGCGCCGCGCTCCCGGGGGAGGTAGGGGATGAGCAGACCCTTGGCGTCCCCCACGATGACGTGGGTCACCACCCCGGCCCGGTTCACCAGGATCCCCACCTGGCGGTGCAGTTCCCGGGAGATTTCGGCCAGCTGGCGGGCCAACTCCGGGGTGACCAGTTCATGGGGGGGCACCTTGCGGCGGTAAAGGCGCTCCAGCCGCTGGGTCTGCTGGTGCTTCAGTCCGGTGAGATTGCCAAGCGGCCGGTTGATAACGGCTCCTTTGAACCCTTTGAAAAACGGTATCTTGGGGATAGGGCCAGGGATCTGAGGTCCCTGCCCTCCCCCCAAGCCCCCCTCCCAACCCGCGAAGGGGATTGATGAGGCGGGGCTATAGGCCCGACTTGCCAGCCTGCATCTTACCTTCGTTCAGGGCGACCGAAGGATAAGATCTGCGACAAATTAGTATATCAAAAAAAACCGCTGAATTTAGTCAAATCTCAAGATGTTGACCCTACGATCTGCGCCATAAGCTGCACCTGTTCCCGCAGGGCCGGGTTGAGGACGTCCACCAGGGCCAGGCTGAGACCCGCGCCGGCCAATAGCGCCAGAACGGTGATCTCCAACCCGACCGGGTAGACTCCGCCGCAGGCCGCTGCGCAGGTTGGAAAGCCCCGCCATGGTGCTCACCGGGACGCCCAGGAGCGAGCCCGAGGCCAGGTAGCCCACGGTTTTGAAGGCCGCGCCGGTCTGGGGCCAGGCATCCGGCCACCTTAAGTTGGGGAGCACCGGATCGAAGATGAGCTGCTCATCGGTGAGGCCGGCGGCCAGGGCCCGCTCCCGCAGTTCCACGGCCAGGGCCACCTTGCCTTCGAGAGTGGGCGGGGGGTGGGATTTTTCGTCGATGAGCAGCAGCACCACCCGGGTCTGGTGCGCCGCGGCCAGGGGGAGAATCTCGTCAAGCTTGTTTTTTTCCAGGGTGACGGCGTTCAGGATGGGTTTGTCCCGTGAGACCGCGAGCCCGCCGGCCAGCACCCGGGGGTTGGGGGAATCAAGGATGAGGGGAAGGGTGGTCACCTCCTGCACGGCCGTAACCATAAAGGCCATGCGGTCCTCCAGGCGCCGGGAGAGGTAGCCGGGGTTCAGGTCCAGGACGTGGGCCCCGGCCGCGGCACTGCGCCGGGCCAGGTCCTGGATGGGCGCGGGATCGAGGTCTCTTAAGGCCTGAGCCACCACCGGGTTGGCCCCGGTGAGGTTGTCCGCGGCGATGATCATTTACCGTTAAGCGCGGCGTGGACCTTGGCCACCAGCTGGCTGCGCACCCGGAGGGTGGCCTCCAGGCCCTGGTGCGAGGCTTGGGACAGACGGCCGGACCACTCCTGGCGCCGGTTGGCCGCCTTGATCAGGGAGAGGTTGGCCGCGGCGATGTGATAGGCCCCCTGGAGGGCGCCCCCCAGAAGCTCGGTGGCCACCAGCAGGTCCGAGAGGAGATGGCGCCGGCATTGGGCCCCGGCGGCCGCCACCAGGTCCCAGGGCCACCAGGGCCTGCTCCATGATCTGCCAGGGACAGCGGGTGGCTTCCTCCACCGCCCGCTGCAGGTTGGCCCCCTGCTGCCGGACCGCCAAGGCCTGTGACATGGTGAGATAAGCCTCCACGTCCACCTGGCGCAGGTGCTGGAAAATCCGGGTGAGGCGGCGGGTTTCCGCCAACTGCTCCGCCCAGAATTTCCCCTGGGAGGCATCGTTATAGGGGCGGGATTTTTCCAACCGGATGATCTTGGTGAGCAGGGCCAGCCCCACACCGGCGCTGTAGGCGGCTGCCGCCCCGCCACCGGGGTCGGGACGGGCCTGGGACAATTGATCGATAAAGGAGGCGTTCATGATTGGTCGGGTAAAATATTCGGATAATCCCAAACCTGCCGGCCCCATCGTCCGGGGTCAGTTGCTGACAAATTCGGGCCGGATCAGGTGTGCATCAAAATAAACGAGTTCGAGATAATCGTCAAGGGGGCTATGGCTCGGGCGCCTTGCGGGGCCGGGGCAGAGTGGCTATACTAAGGGAAACGCCGGCATTTTCCCTGACCCGGCAGACTCTTAAGACATGGACAAGATACCCGGCCAAAAAGAGCTGGAAAAAGAAATCAGCGATTATCTCACCAAGAAATACGGCAGCCGTATTCAGGTGACGTCGCCGTATTGGGTGGCCAAGGCCGAGGCCGGCGCCGGGGGCAAAGGCGCCGAGACGCTCGACCGGATCAACTTCGACCTGAAGCCCGAAGAGCTGGAGGCCTACCTCAGCGAGTACGTCATCAAGCAGGAAGACGCCAAGAGCATCCTCGCCACCAAGGTCTGCACCCACTTCAACCGCATCCGCCACTACCTGGAGAAAGGGCGGGAACCCGAACCCGGGGTGGGGGCCATCAAGAATAACATCATCCTCATCGGTCCCACGGGGGTGGGGAAGACCTACCTCATCAAGCTCATCGCCAACAAACTCGGCGCCCCATTTGTGAAGGGCGACGCCACCAAGTTCAGCGAGACGGGCTACGTGGGCGGGGACGTGGAAGACCTGGTGCGGGACCTGGTGTACGCCGCCGACGACGACCTGGAGCTGGCCCAGTACGGCATCATCTACATCGACGAAATCGACAAGATCGCCTCCTCCGGGAGCGTCTGGGGCCCGGATGTCTCCCGCACCGGGGTGCAGCGGGCCTTGCTCAAGCCCATGGAAGAAACGGACGTGGACCTCAAGGTGGCCCACGACCCGGTTTCCCAGATCCAGGCCATCGAGCAGTACCGCCGCACCGGCAAGAAAGAGAAGCGCACCTTAAACACCCGGCACATCCTGTTCATCGTCAGCGGGGCCTTCACCGGCCTGGAGAAGATTATCCGGGAGCGCCTGAGCAAGCAGGAGATCGGCTTCGGGGCCAAGGTGACCACCAAAGAAGAGGAGAAGCAGCTGTTCTCCAAGGTGACCGCCGAAGACCTGATCAAGTATGGCTTCGAGTCGGAGTTCGTAGGAAGGCTGCCGGTCATCGCCGTGCTCCAGGAACTCAGCGCCGACGATCTCTACGAGATTCTGCTCAATCCCAACAACCCCATCATCACCAGCAAGCGGCGGGACTTCGCGGCCTACGGCATCGACATCAAGTTTGAGGACGAAGCCCTGCGCCTGGTGGCCGAGCGGGGCGCCCAGGAGCGCACCGGGGCCCGGGGGTTGGTGAGCGTCATCGAGCGGGTGCTGATCCAGTTCGAGAAACGCCTGCCGTCCACGGACATCCGGGAACTGGTGGTGACCCCCGAGATGGTGACCCAACCCCAGGAAGAGCTGGACCGGCTCCTGGCCAATCCCGGCGACCCCGCCCGTCGGGAACGCTATGCACAGGCAGGCCGCAAGGAACAGGAACTCCTGCGGGAATCGATCTGGCGCCGGCAACAGGAAATCCTCATCCAGCACCAACTCCCCCTCACCGAGACCCGGGTGGAGATGCTGGTGAGCCTTTATTTTCATTTTGACGGCGACCTCAAGGCGGCGCTTACGGCCATGGGCAACCTGCACCAGCAGGTGCGGCAGTTCGAGGAGCGCTTCCAGGAGGACCACGACCTGACCCTGCATTTCGAGGACGACGCGGTGGACGGGATTTTAGAGGAGGCCCTCGATCGGGAAGTGCCGGCCCTGAGCGTCTGCCAGAACCTGGCCGAGGACCTGGAACACGCCTTGAAACTGGTGCGGGACCGCACCTCCCAGGACAGCTTCCTCCTTACCCGGGAGGCCATCGACAACCTGGACGCCTACCTCAACCAGGTCATCAGGGACTACTACCAGAAATCCCTGTTCCGGGAGTGAATGGGGTTTATGTGATGGATCGTGGGGGAGGGGGCTAAGGGCCAGCGGGCCCTTACCCCCTCCCCCATACCCCCTTCCCCAATCCCTTAGCGTGTAGCTTCCAGCCGTGAGGCCCGGGCAAGATGCCCGGGCTACCAGATTATTCTGCAGGTTGGGAGGGGGGTCTGGCGGAGGGCGGGGGACCCCCTGGTCCCCCGGCCCTCCTCTCAAAGGACTTGCTTATGATCGGTATTTCGAAGCTATACTGCGGGGCGGTGGAGCCGGGGGACGTGCTGCGTTATCGGTGCCACTCCGGGGATTTGCCGTCCCACCTCCTGCAATTCTCGGCGGACAAAAAGCCCGTGGTGGTGTGGAACGTCACCCGGCGCTGCAACCTGAAATGCGTCCACTGTTATGCCCACGCCGACCACCAGGTGGCGCCCGATGAACTGAGTCACGCCGAGGGCCTGGCGGTGCTGGACGACCTGAAGCAATTCGGCGTGCCGGTGGTGCTGTTCTCCGGGGGGGAGCCCCTGATGCGGCCGGACCTGTTCGACCTGGTGTCCCACACGGTGGCACTGGGGATGCGGGCGGTGATCTCCACCAACGGCACCCTCATCTCCCAAGAAATCGCCCTCCGCCTCAAGGACCTGGGGCTGTCCTACGTGGGCATCAGCCTGGACGGCGTCGAGGCCACCCACGACCGCTTCCGGGGCAAACAGGGCGCTTTCGCCGCGGCCATGGCCGGGGTCCGCCGCTGCCAGGAGGTGGGCTTGAAGGTGGGGCTGCGTTTCACCCTGAACCAGGCCAACTTCCGGGAGGTGCCGGCCATCTTCGACCTGGTGGAGGAGTATAATATCCCCCGCATCTGCTTTTACCACCTGGTCTACACCGGCCGGGGGAGCGCGATGTTGGACCAGGCCTTGAGCCACGACGAGACCAGGGCCACCGTGGATCTCATCTGCCGGCGCACCCGCGGCCTCTTTGACCGGGGGAAACCCGTCGAGGTCCTGACGGTGGACAACCACGCCGACGGGCCCTACATCTACCTGAAACTGCTCAAGGAAGACCCGGCGCGGGCCGCCGAGGTCCTGGAACTCCTCAAGATGAACGAAGGGAACAGCTCCGGGCGGGGTATCGGCTGCATCAGTTGGGACGGGGCGGTGCACGCCGACCAGTTCTGGCGGCATCACAGCTTCGGGAATGTGAGGGAGAGGCCGTTCAGCGCCATCTGGACGGACCTGGCCGATCCCCTCATGGCCAGGCTCAAGGACAAAAAACGGCACGTTACCGGCCGCTGCGCCGCTTGCCGCTGGCTCACGGTGTGCGCCGGCAATTTCCGGGTCCGGGCCGAGGCCGTCACCGGCGACCTGTGGGCCCCCGATCCCGCCTGCTATCTCTCAGATGCAGAAATCAGCTGAGGCAGGCAGTAATTCCGCCTGATCAATCCCGTTTTCGCCTGGTACCGCCGGGGCGTTCCTCCAGCCCGCGTTGGCGCTCACCATCGGGATTTTTCCTGTGGCAGCCTAAGGCCGCCGTCTGCCGTGATCTGGCGCTGCAGCCGCTAAAAGCGCAGGAACAAAAGGCGCAGACAGAAAATTGCCAACCAGCTGCCGATGACCAAGATCAAGCCCAAGGGGAGTGACATCCAGAACATGATCTGCCTTCCTTCGGTCTAGAGACCGGTCAAGGTGCGAAAGCACCTGCGGGTAGGGGTTGTTCCTTTGTCTTATATAATGGGCATTCCGGGGAGGAAAACAATGGACGCGGTTGTCCATTTTGGCTGATATAAATTCACCACGCGGGTCTCCGGGTTCCCCGGGTGAGGCGCCGGGATTTTGGGAAGTACGGTATCAGGGAGAAGAGGAAGCTTAAGTCCTAGGCCAGTTAACCCGGCGGTATCAGACAATAAAAAAAGGGCGCCAGCGCCCCTTTGGTAATCGCCGGTGACCTACAGGAAATCTTCAGACCTTTTCCACGTTCACCGCCTGGAGACCCTTGGGGCCCTCGTTGACTTCGAACTCCACTTCGTCGTTTTCCTTGAGGGTGCGGAAGCCCTGGCCGACGATGTTGGTGTAGTGCACGAAAACGTCGGCGCCGTCCTCCCGCTCGATGAACCCGTAGCCCTTGGATTCGTTGAACCACTTGACCTTGCCCATGAAGCCCATAACTCCTCCTGCTGCGAAAATATTCCTTCCGGGGCGGTTGCCGCCGGCTGCAGGCACAAAAAAAGGGCGGCCTCACGGCCCTCCCCTTTGCCCTCCTGTTGTCGCTGGTGCCTCAACCACTGCTGGTACGCCTGATGAAAGGATAGCCATCCTTAGCACGGAGATTTTCCGGCGTCAAGGAATTCCGCGCCTCAAAAAGCCAGAAAGGTAATCTTTTTTGGGAACTTGGCCTAACCTTCACCTAACAGCAGGCGCAGGTGGTCCTCCACGCAGTCGGCCAGGACGGTGAGGTTGTAGCCCCCCTCGAGGACGCTGATGAGGCGGCCGGCGGCGCTGTCCTCGGCCAGCTGCAGGAGCATTGCGCCCATTGCTTTATAGGCGTCCCGGGTCAGGTTCAGGTGGGCCAGGGGGTCATCCTGGTGGGCGTCGAAGCCCGCCGAAATCAGGACAAACTGGGGGGCAAACTCCTTGAGCCGGGGCAGGCCG
Organism: uncultured delta proteobacterium; assembly: GCA_963773285.1. GTDB lineage: Bacteria > Desulfobacterota > Desulfobaccia > Desulfobaccales > 0-14-0-80-60-11 > JBGSLA01. Next base: position 23,494 of record CAVZAM010000013.1, on the reverse strand, counting down.
TGATCCCGAAAGGCCTCGAGATAGGCGGCGTCGCCGCTGCCGGCGGGCATGGGCAGGTTCAGGGTGAAGCCCTCGCCAAGGCCCGTGCCTCGCTCCGAACTGCTGCCGGTGCCGGGGTAGCAGCTGGAAGGGTCTTCATGGAGGGACAGATAGAACACCCGGGGGTCTGATTCAAAGAGGTGCTGGGTGCCGTTGCCGTGGTGCACGTCCCAGTCGATGATGGCCACCCGTTCCAGGTGGAAATTCTCCAGGAGGTAGATGGCCCCCAGGGCGATATTGTTGAAGAAACAAAAGCCCAGGGCCCGGCTGTGTTCGGCGTGGTGGCCCGGGGGGCGCACCGCACAGAAGGCGTTCTGCACCGTGCCGTTCATGACGTTCTCGATGGCGGCAAATACCCCGCCCACCGCCAGCAGCGCGATCTCATAGGATTCCGGGGAGATGCCGCAGTCCGGGACTCCGAAAATGCTGGCGCCTTTCTGGCAGGTCTCCTCGAAGCGCTTGATGTAGCCCGGGTCGTGGAGGCGTTCGATCCAGGGGAGAGGGGCCGAATAGGGGCGGATGAGGAACACTTCCTCCAGGAGACCGGTGTCCTGGAGGCGCTGCATGATGGCCTCCAGGCGGGCCGGGCGCTCCGGGTGCCATTCCCCGGGGACATGCCGCAGGTATTGGTCGTCGTAGACCAGACCGGTAATGCGCCGCATGATGCTCCTCCTCGAGCCGTTCCGGCAGTCAAAGAAACATGAAGGGGAGGGCTTGTTGGCCCCTCCCCTGGCATTGCTTGTGTGGTCCTGTCGTACTTAAAAATTACTATTTGACAAAACGCTTTTCCACTTCTTCCCACTTGACGTTCTTGAAGAAGGCCTCGATATAGTCGGCTCTCTTGAGGCCGTAGTCGATCATGAAGGCGTGCTCGAAGACGTCCAGGACCAGGATGGGGTTCAACCCCGCCGGGTGCCCCACGTCATGCTCGTTGATCCACTGATGGAAAACGATGCCGTGGGCGATGTCCTGGTAGCCCACCACCCAGCCGATGCCCCGCATGCTTGCGGTGGCCTTGAACTCCTTAGCGCACACTTCGAAGGAGCCTTTCGCCTGCTCCATGGCCTTCATCAGGGTCGGGGCCTTGCCGGGGTCGCCGTTGCCGCCGAGATTCTGAAAGTAAAGCTCGTGGAGGCGCATGCCGTTCCATTCCCACCCAAAGCGCCTTTTGAGCTCGGCATACTCAGGGTCTCCCATTTTGCCTGCCTTGGCCATGTTCTCCAGGGTTTCCATAATCTTGTTGGTGTTGTTGACGTACCCCTGGTAAAGGGTAAAGTGATTTTTAAGAAGGGTATCGCTGAATCCTTCCATGCCCAAAAGGTGCGAAAAATCGAGGATTTGATAAGCCTTCATTCTTGCTCCTCTCTGGTCTTAGACCCGGGATTTACCCTTAAAGATAGTCCTTGTTAATGAATTATCAAGGCAGGCCGAACTTTTTCTGCGGATGGGACGCGGGGTAGACGAAAATATTCGCAAAAACAAGTTTTTTAGCCCCGCAGGACGTCGTTGCCCCCTTGCGGCTCTTTGGGTACAATAAACTTTGACCGGAGTTCAATCAGCAATCTCCAGGTCTTCCGGGTCAAGAAGCTTCTGGGCCACCAGGGCCTCCTCGAGTTCGGCCAGGGCCTGTTTGAAGGCGGGATAGAGAGACACCGCCAGGGATACCCCCTTGCGGGTGGGCACCCACTCATCTTCCTGGTCCCCCGGGACGTGCACCCGGATGTCCACCAGGCGGCGGCCTTTGAATTCCGAGAGCGACAGAAAAATGGTCTCCCGGGAATTTTTGGATAACTTGCTGATGATTTCGGACATACTGGCTCCCCCTTGGCAGCCGGCGTTGCCATGCCGGCCTGGAAAAGACTTCGCCTATCCGGGAGATTTTGTCAACCCTGTTTAGATTCTTGCGGAGAGGGCCTGGGAGCGCAACTCCCCCGGGGCTTGCGGCCTTTTGCCCCCGGCCTCGACAACCTCATATGATCAGAAAGTAGCCTCTATGCAGCTATACAACACGTTAGGCCGGCGCAAGGAAAAATTTGCGGCGCTGCACCCCGGCAAGGTGGGCTTATATGCCTGCGGGGTCACGGTGTACGATGACTGTCACCTGGGGCACGCCCGCTCCAGCGTGTTCTTCGAGGTGCTGGTGCGGTATCTCCGGCGCCGGGGCTACGAGGTCACCTGGGTCAGGAACTACACCGACATCGACGACAAGATCTTGAAGCGCGCCAAGGAGGAGGGGGTGGCCTGGGACGAGATCGCGGCCCGCTACATCGCCTCTTTTCAGGAAGACATGGCGGCGCTCGGGATTCCCCCGGCTAAGATCGAGCCCAAGGCCACGGACCACGTCCCCGAGATGCTCACCATCATCGGGCGCCTGGTGGACCAGGGCTTTGCCTACCAGGGCGCGGCCAACGGCGACGTCTACTACCGGGTGCGGCGTTTCCCGGGCTACGGCAAGCTCTCGGGCCAGAGCCTGGAGGATTTGGAGTCCGGCGCCCGGATCGAGGTGGACGCGGTGAAGGAAGACCCCCTGGATTTTGTCCTGTGGAAGGCCAGCAAGCCCGGGGAGCCCGCCTGGCCCAGCCCCTGGGGACCGGGGCGCCCGGGCTGGCACATCGAGTGCTCCGCCATGAGCATGAAATACCTGGGCGAGACCCTGGACATCCACGGCGGCGGCCGGGATCTGGTCTTCCCCCACCACGAAAACGAGCTGGCCCAATCCGAGGCGGCCAACGATGCGCCTTTCGCCCGCTTTTGGGTGCACCATGGGCTCCTCACCATCAACCATGAGAAGATGAGCAAGTCCCTCAAGAACTTTTTCACCGTCAAGGAAGTCCTGGCAAAATTCCCGGCCGAGGTGGTGCGCTTCTTTTTGATCAGCAGCCACTACCGGAGCCCGCTGGACTTTTCGGATGCAGCCCTGGCCGAAGCCGAGACCGCGCTCCTGCGCCTTTACGCCCCCCTGGCCGCCATCCAGGACATCCTGCGGGCGCACCCGGCCCCGGGGAATCCGCCGCCCCGGGATTTTAGCGCCGCCGGCCTGGCGCCGGAGGAACTGGAGCGCCTCTTTACCCTCTCCCAGCGCTTCGACGAGGCCCTGGACGACGACGTCAACACCGCCCAGGCCCTGGGGTACATGTTCGACGCGGTGCGCCTCACCAACCGCCTGCTGGAAAACCCCACTGACGACCCGGCCTATCTTGCCCTGCTGGCCCATATACAACAAGAGTTAATCTCCCTGGGGCAGGTCCTCAATCTCCTCCAGGCCGACCCGTCCGAGACCGTGGCCACCCTGCGCCAGAAGCCCGCGGACCTGGCCATCGGCCCCGAGGAGATCGAGGCCCTCATCGCCCGGCGCACCGAGGCCAGGAAAAACAAGGACTGGGCCGGCGCCGACAAGATCCGGGATGAGCTGCTGGCCATGGGGATTTTGCTGGAGGACAAGCCCGGCGGGACGGTGTGGCGGGTACCTTTTCCACGTTCACCGCCTGGAGACCCTTGGGGCCCTCGTTGACTTCGAACTCCACTTCGTCGTTTTCCTTGAGGGTGCGGAAGCCCTGGCCGACGATGTTGGTGTAGTGCACGAAAACGTCGGCGCCGTCCTCCCGCTCGATGAACCCGTAGCCCTTGGATTCGTTGAACCACTTGACCTTGCCCATGAAGCCCATAAGTCCTCCTGCTGCGAAAATATTCCTTCCGGGGCGGTTGCCGCCGGCTGCAGGCACAAAAAAAGGGCGGCCTCACGGCCCTCCCCTTTGCCCTCCTGTTGTCGCTGGTGCCTCAACCACTGCTGGTACGCCTGATGAAAGGATAGCCATCCTTAGCACGGAGATTTTCCGGCGTCAAGGAATTCCGCGCCTCAAAAAGCCAGAAAGGTAATCTTTTTCGGGAACTTGGCCTAACCTTCACCTAACAGCAGGCGCAGGTGGTCCTCCACGCAGTCGGCCAGGACGGTGAGGTTGTAGCCCCCCTCGAGGACGCTGATGAGGCGGCCGGCGGCGCTGTCCTCGGCCAGCTGCAGGAGCATTGCCCCCATCTCTTTATAGGCATCCCGTGTCAGGTTCAGGTTGGCCAGGGGGTCATCCTGGTGGGCGTCGAAGCCCGCCGAAATCAGGACAAACTGGGGGGCAAACTCCTTGAGCCGGGGCAGACCTTGATCCCGAAAGGCCTCGAGATAGGCGGCGTCGCCGCTGCCGGCGGGCATGGGCAGGTTCAGGGTGAAGCCCTCGCCAAGGCCCGTGCCTCGCTCCGAACTGCTGCCGGTGCCGGGGTAGCAGCTGGAAGGGTCTTCATGGAGGGACAGATAGAACACCCGGGGGTCTGATTCAAAGAGGTGCTGAGTGCCGTTGCCGTGGTGCACGTCCCAGTCGATGATGGCCACCCGTTCCAGGTGGAAATTCTCCAGGAGGTAGATGGCCCCCAGGGCGATATTGTTGAAGAAACAAAAGCCCAGGGCCCGGCTGTGTTCGGCGTGGTGGCCCGGGGGGCGCACCGCACAGAAGGCGTTCTGCACCGTGCCGTTCATGACGTTCTCGATGGCGGCAAATACCCCCCCCACCGCCAGCAGCGCGATCTCATAGGATTCCGGGGAGATGCCGCAGTCCGGGACTCCGAAAATGCTGGCGCCTTTCTGGCAGGTCTCCTCGAAGCGCTTGATGTAGCCCGGGTCGTGGAGGCGTTCGATCCAGGGGAGAGGGGCCGAATAGGGGCGGATGAGGAACACTTCCTCCAGGAGACCGGTGTCCTGGAGGCGCTGCATGATGGCCTCCAGGCGGGCCGGGCGCTCCGGGTGCCATTCCCCGGGGACATGCCGCAGGTATTGGTCGTCGTAGACCAGACCGGTAATGCGCCGCATGATGCTCCTCCTCGAGCCGTTCCGGCAGTCAAAGAAACATGAAGGGGAGGGCTTGTTGGCCCCTCCCCTGGCATTGCTTGTGTGGTCCTGTCGTACTTAAAAATTACTATTTGACAAAACGCTTTTCCACTTCTTCCCACTTGACGTTCTTGAAGAAGGCCTCGATATAGTCGGCTCTCTTGAGGCCGTAGTCGATCATGAAGGCGTGCTCGAAGACGTCCAGGACCAGGATGGGGTTCAACCCCGCCGGGTGCCCCACGTCATGCTCGTTGATCCACTGATGGAAAACGATGCCGTGGGCGATGTCCTGGTAGCCCACCACCCAGCCGATGCCCCGCATGCTTGCGGTGGCCTTGAACTCCTTAGCGCACACTTCGAAGGAGCCTTTCGCCTGCTCCATGGCCTTCATCAGGGTCGGGGCCTTGCCGGGGTCGCCGTTGCCGCCCAGGTTCTGAAAGTAAAGCTCGTGGAGGCGCATGCCGTTCCATTCCCACCCAAAGCGCCTTTTGAGTTCGGCATACTCAGGGTCTCCCATTTTGCCTGCCTTGGCCATATTCTCCAGGGTTTCCATAATCTTGTTGGTGTTGTTGACGTACCCCTGGTAAAGGGTAAAGTGATTTTTAAGAAGGGTATCGCTGAATCCTTCCATGCCCAAAAGGTGCGAAAAATCGAGGATTTGATAAGCCTTCATTCTTGCTCCTCTCTGGTCTTAGACCCGGGATTTACCCTTAAAGATAGTCCTTGTTAATGAATTATCAAGGCAGGCCGAACTTTTTCTGCGGATGGGACGCAGGGTAGACGAAAATATTCGCAAAAACAAGTTTTTTAGCCCCGCAGGACGTCGTTGCCCCCTTGCGGCTCTTTGGGTACAATAAACTTTGACCGGAGTTCAATCAGCAATCTCCAGGTCTTCCGGGTCAAGAAGCTTCTGGGCCACCAGGGCCTCCTCGAGTTCGGCCAGGGCCTGTTTGAAGGCGGGATAGAGAGACACCGCCAGGGATACCCCCTTGCGGGTGGGCACCCACTCATCTTCCTGGTCCCCCGGGACGTGCACCCGGATGTCCACCAGGCGGCGGCCTTTGAATTCCGAGAGCGACAGAAAAATGGTCTCCCGGGAATTTTTGGATAACTTGCTGATGATTTCGGACATACTGGCTCCCCCTTGGCAGCCGGCGTTGCCATGCCGGCCTGGAAAAGACTTCGCCTATCCGGGAGATTTTGTCAACCCTGTTTAGATTCTTGCGGAGAGGGCCTGGGAGCGCAACTCCCCCGGGGCTTGCGGCCTTTTGCCCCCGGCCTCGACAACCTCATATGATCAGAAAGTAGCCTCTATGCAGCTATACAACACGTTAGGCCGGCGCAAGGAAAAATTTGCGACGCTGCACCCCGGCAAGGTGGGCTTATATGCCTGCGGGGTCACGGTGTACGATGACTGTCACCTGGGGCACGCCCGCTCCAGCGTCTTCTTCGAGGTGCTGGTGCGGTATCTCCGGCGCCGGGGCTACGAGGTCACCTGGGTCAGGAACTACACCGACATCGACGACAAGATCTTGAAGCGCGCCAAGGAGGAGGGGGTGGCCTGGGACGAGATCGCGGCCCGTTACATTGCCTCTTTCCAGGAAGACATGGCGGCGCTCGGGATTCCCCCGGCTAAGATCGAGCCCAAGGCCACGGACCACGTCCCCGAGATGCTCACGATCATCGGGCGCCTGGTGGACCAGGGCTTTGCCTACCAGGGCGCGGCCAACGGCGACGTCTACTACCGGGTGCGGCGTTTCCCGGGCTACGGCAAGCTCTCGGGCCAGAGCCTGGAGGATTTGGAGTCCGGCGCCCGGATCGAGGTGGACGCGGTGAAGGAAGACCCCCTGGATTTTGTCCTGTGGAAGGCCAGCAAGCCCGGGGAGCCCGCCTGGCCCAGCCCCTGGGGACCGGGGCGCCCGGGCTGGCACATCGAGTGCTCGGCCATGAGCATGAAATACCTGGGCGAGACCCTGGACATCCACGGCGGCGGCCGGGATCTGGTGTTCCCCCACCACGAAAACGAGCTGGCCCAATCCGAGGCGGCCAACGAGGCGCCTTTCGCCCGCTTTTGGGTGCACCATGGGCTCCTCACCATCAACCATGAGAAGATGAGCAAGTCCCTCAAGAACTTTTTCACCGTCAAGGAAGTCCTGGCAAAGTTCCCGGCCGAGGTGGTGCGCTTCTTTTTGATCAGCAGCCACTACCGGAGCCCGCTGGACTTTTCGGATGCAGCCCTGGCCGAAGCCGAGACCGCGCTCCTGCGCCTTTACGCCCCCCTGGCCGCCATCCAGGACATCCTGCGGGCGCACCCGGCCCCGGGGAATCCGCCGCCCCGGGACTTTAGCGCCGCCGGCCTGGCGCCGGAGGAACTGGAGCGCCTCTTTACCCTCTCCCAGCGCTTCGACGAGGCCCTGGACGACGACGTCAACACCGCCCAGGCCCTGGGGTACATGTTCGACGCGGTGCGCCTCACCAACCGCCTGCTGGAGCACCCCACTGACGACCCGCCTTATCTCGCCTTGCTGGCCCATATACAACAAGAGTTGATCTCCCTGGGGCACGTCCTCAATCTCCTCCAGGCCGACCCGGCCGAGACCGTGGCCACCCTGCGCCAGAAGCCGGCGGAGCTAGCTCATCGGCCCCGAGAAGATCGAGGCCCTCATCGCCCGGCGCACCGAAGCCAGAAAGAACAAGGACTGGGCCGGCGCCGACAAGATCCGCGATGAGTTGCTGGCCATGGGGATTTTGCTGGAGGACAAGCCCGGCGGGACGGTGTGGCGGGTGAAGTAAGGATAATACCTAAACAAATTGATTAATTTTTCTTAAACTCGTGCAAGAAAATCTTCAAAGGGTCTTAGATCGGGAGAGGAGGTTAGATCATGAAGGGCTAATGGAAAGAGGTAATCCGTATTGCCTTTAAAGGCGATAGATTTCAAGATCATGCCTTGGACCTTACAGCACTTTCCGAGCTTAGCCATTTTCAAAAGGTGATTGCTGACACTGCAAAGGAATTATGGCTTGCAGGTAACCTTCAGCGTGAACGACTTCCAAAAAATTTTGAAGACCGCACACGCTTATGTTTAAGGAGGATTGAAGAAGGTAGTGCCGTTGCTCCATTGGAAGTTTATATTCAGCAACAGCCACTTTTAGAACTATCAACTGAAATAGAAGAGGCAGTTGAGATAGCCTATAAGACAATTAGAGCATTGGAGGCAAACGAACCATCTTCCGGAAAATTTTCCGAAATCACTTCTTATGAATATGCCAAATGGGGCCAACAATTAGGTGAAAGTGAAGAGATAGAAGTTAGCAGGCCAGGTAAAGAACCAACACGATTGACCACAACTTCCCGATTGCGCTTAGAAAATTTTGCCGATTTAAAATATGAAGATTATGTGGACATAATAGGAGAAGTATTGGAGGCCGACATACGTTTGAAACGATTTCAACTTTGGACCGATGAAAAGACATGCATAATAGTAACTTTTTTCACAATCATTAGACAAATGAAGTTGCAACATGCCACTTAAAGAGCACGAAAAGTGCAAATTACACATCACAGGTAAGGGAGAGTTCACTTCACAAGGTAAGTTACAACGAGTAACTGAAATTATTGAATGGGATATTCAAGAATTAGGCGAGATATTAAATTTGTTCAATCTGCACGCCCGATCGAAGAAATAATTGAAGAATTAGCTTCTGAAGTCCCTGGGGACAGATTCGGACTAGATTACCGATCTGACCTTACAACTAATATAGGCCACTATCATGTATGGAATTCCAAAATGATGAGAGCAGTATTTGTTGTCACACTTTATTGGATTGCAATTACACTTCCTCATGATCATTGGAAAGAGCCATCTCAGAGGGCAAAAGCAAAATTAGGTAATGTAAGGCTAATTACAACTGACGAAATACTAACAGAATTCTTAATAGACTCTTAGAGCTGGTGGAGCCAATATAAGGCGACAAGCTGCCAAGATGGTAAGAGCTATTCGTCAATAACCCGAATGTTAAAGTGGTCCCTCAATCCAGGGATTCAGTTTGTGAGGGATTCAGAATTATACGAAAATCGCCCTGATAAGGAATATAGTTTAACCGATTGTATTTCCATGAATGCTATCGAGAAAAGAATCTGTTCAAGAGATACTTAAATCATGGCCATTTTACTCAAGAAGGTTTTAACTATTTTAATTACTTGGTAGTAAATCTGCTCCAAAATGCATCACATGATCTAAAAAAGAAATCACACATGCGCTACATGACACTGGGCTGACACTGGGAAAAACCGGGCTTGAAGGTCTCCGAGGTGGGGTTCGGCGGCATTCCCATCATCCGGCTGTCCATGGAGGACGCGGTGGCGGTGCTGCGCCGGGCCGTAGAAAGGGGCGTCACCCTGTTTGACACCGCCAACCTCTACATGGACAGCGAGGAAAAATTCGGGCGGGCCCTGGCCGGGGAGCGCCCGCGGCTGGTCCTGGCCACCAAGAGCATTAAAAGGGACCGGGCCGGGGTGGAGGCGGAAATCAACCTGAGCCTCGACCAGGATGCGCACCGATTACCTGGACCTCTTCCAGTTCCACCAGGTCTCCCAGGAAAAAGACCTCGAGGCGCATTACCGGCCCCCAGGGGGCCCTGGAAGGGGTGATGGCGGCCAAAAAGGCCGGGAAGATCCGCCACCTCGGGGTCACCTCCCACAGCCTGGAAATGGCGGTGCGCCTGGTGAAAACGGGGCTGTTCGAGACCATCCAGTTTCCCTTCAACTTCGTGGAGGAGGCTGCGGCCGAGGAACTGCACCCCGCGGCCCGGGAGGCGGGCGTGGGTATTATGGCCATGAAGCCCTTCTGCGGGGGGCTGGTGGACCGGGCCCGGGTGGCCTTCGCCTATCTGCGCCAGTATCCGGACATCATCCCGCTGCCCGGCTGGGACACGGTGGCCGGCGTCGACGAGGTCCTGGACCTCTATGAACGGGAAAACGTCGTCACCCCGGAAGACCGGGCCGAGATGGGGCGCTACCGGGAGGAGCTGGGGGACAAATTCTGCCGCCGCTGCGAATACTGCCAGCCCTGCCCCCAGGGGGTGCTGATCACCCCGGCCATGCTCTACGGCATCGTCGCCCACCGCATGGGCCCGGCCAAAGCCGCGGCCTTCGCCACCAAGATCATGCCCACGGTGAAAGAGTGCATCCAATGCCGGGAGTGCGAGGCGCGCTGCCCTTACAATCTCCCCATCGCCGAGACCATCCAGCACCACCTGGCCATGTTTGAAGAGCACTGCCGGGCGCTCAAGGAGAGGAGGCTAAGGGCCAGAGGGCCCTTACCCCCTCCCCCACACCCCCTCCCCCAATCCCTTAAGGGGGGAAAATTCTGACAATGGCCGGGGAATTAGTCCCCGGCCATTTACCAAAACCCCCAAAGGGTTGGGAGGGGGCGTGGGGGGAGGGCAGGGAGCCACTGCTCCCTGGCCCTCCCCCCACAACAAAATTTTCAATAAGCCGATAAGATTTGTATATGATTGACAGCTTTAAGTTGATTTCGGATTTTCAGCCCAAGGGCGACCAGCCTCAGGCCATCAAGCAGCTATTACGGGGCATCAAGGCGGGGCATCCCCACCAGGTGCTTTTAGGGGTCACGGGCTCCGGCAAGACCTTCACCGTGGCCAACGTCATCGAGCAGTTGAATCTCCCCACCCTGATCCTGGCCCCCAACAAGACCCTGGCGGCCCAGCTTTACGGCGAATTCAAGGAATTTTTCCCGGACAACGCGGTGGAGTATTTCGTCTCCTATTACGACTACTATCAGCCCGAAGCCTACATCCCCCAGGCCGACCTCTACATCGAAAAAGATTCCTCCATCAACGAGGCCATCGACCGCATGCGCCATTCCGCCACCCGGTCGCTCCTCGAGCGCCAGGACGTCATCATCGTGGCCTCGGTCTCCTGCATCTACGGCCTGGGGTCGCCGGAGGCCTACCACGGCATGCTCCTGTACCTGGAAGCCGGCATGGAAAAAAACCGCCGGGAGGTGCTGCGCAAATTAGTAGAGATACTCTATGAACGGAACGACCTGGACTTCCACCGGGGGACCTTCCGGGTGCGCGGGGACCGGGTGGAGATCTTCCCGGCCTACGAGGAAGACCGGGCCATCCGGATAGAGTTTTTCGGCGACGAGATCGAGTCCATCAAGGAAATCGACCCCCTGCGGGGGAAGACCATCAGGACCCTGGCCAAGGTGACCATCTACCCCGCCAGCCATTATGTCATCCCGGAGCTGGTGCGGCGCCGGGCCCTGCTGGCCATCGAGGCGGAGATGAAGGAGCGGGTGCTGTGGTTCGAGTCTCAGAACAAGCTCATCGAGGCCCAGCGCATCAAGGAGCGCACCTCCTTTGACCTGGAAATGATGAAGGAGCTGGGCTTCTGCCACGGCATCGAGAATTACTCCCGGCACCTTACCGGCCGGACCGCAGGGGAGCCGCCCCCGACGCTCTTGGACTATTTGCCGCGTAAATCCCTCATGGTCATCGACGAGTCCCATATTGCGGTGCCCCAACTCCGGGGCATGTACCGGGGGGACCGCTCCCGGAAGGAAACCCTGGTAGAATACGGCTTCCGGCTGCCCTCGGCCCTGGACAACCGGCCCCTGCGCTTCGACGAATTCAAGGAGCGCGTCTCCCAGCTGCTCTATGTCTCCGCCACGCCCGGGCCCTATGAACTGGAGCAAGCCGAGGGCCGGGTGGTGGAGCAAGTGGTCAGGCCCACCGGCCTCATGGACCCCAAAATTACCATCAAGCCCGCCACCCACCAGGTGGACGACCTCCTGGGAGAAGTCCGCCAGCGCGTCGACCGGGGCGAGCGGGTCCTGGTGACCACCCTCACCAAGCGCATGGCCGAGGACCTCACCGAATATTACCAGGACTTAGGCGTCAAGGTGCGCTACCTGCACTCGGACATCACCACCCTGGAGCGCATGGAGATTATCCGGGATCTGCGCCTGGGGGTCTTCGACGTCCTGGTCGGCATCAATCTCCTGAGGGAAGGACTGGATCTCCCCGAGGTCTCCCTGGTGGCCATCCTGGACGCGGACAAGGAGGGCTTCTTAAGGAGCGAGCGCAGCCTCATCCAGACCTGTGGCCGGGCCGCCCGCAACGTCCAGGGGGAGGTGCTGTTCTACGCCGACCGTCTCACCCCCTCCATGCAGGCCGCCATGGACGAAACCACCCGCCGGCGGCAAGTCCAGCACGACTTCAACCAGGCCCACGGCATCACTCCGGAGACCATCAAGAGCTCCATCAAGGACATCCTGTCCTCGGTGTACGAGGCCGATTACGTCACCGTGCCCCTGGCCGCCGAGGAGCAGGCCTCCTACCTGGTGGAAGACCTCCCCGGCCAGATTACCCGCCTCAAAAAAGAAATGAAGACCGCCGCCAAGAAACTGGAATTCGAGAAGGCCGCCTCCCTCCGTGACCGCATCAAGGAACTGGAGAACGCCGGCTTGAAATTCGGCGGCAAGGTGGCCTGAGAAAAGAATTTTGCGGAAGGGGGCCCGGAGTCAGTGGACCTCAGGTCCCTGGCCCTCCCCCCAAATACCGTTTCCCCGGGCCGACCCCTGGTCCCCTCCCTCAAGCAGACTGTCGCCATTGCACGGCTTCCCCAGATGCTTATATTAGCGTTAACTGCTCGCATCATCGGAGGGAGGGCTCATTATGAATAACGAGGCTATTGTCGCCAAGGTGAGTGATCTACAAGACGGGGGCATGAAAGAGGTGGTGGTTGGCGAGACCAAGGTCCTGCTGGCCAGGATAAACGGGGTTTTTTATGCCACTGCGGGTGAGTGCACCCATTATGGCGGGCCGCTGGCGGAGGGCTCCCTGAAGGGCGAGCGGGTAGTCTGCCCCTGGCACCAGGCCAACTTCAACGTCACCACCGGGGCGATTTTAGAGCCGCCGGCCCTCGACGCCCTCCCGGTGTTCAAGGTGCGGGTGGAGGGCGATGATATTATCGTGGGCATCCCCGAAACCGGCGCAGCTTCCCAGCCGCCGCCCATGTGCCGGTGCAACCGCGAGGCGGACGGGCGTACCTTGGTCATTGTGGGAGCGGGTGCGGCGGGGAATATGGCGGCCCAGACCTTAAGAGAGGACGGCTATGAGGGCCGCCTCCTCATGATCACCCAGGAGAAGCGCCTGCCCTACGACCGGCCCAACCTCAGCAAAGGTTACCTGGCCGGCGCCGCGGGGCCCGACTCCCTGCCTCTCAGAAGCGATGAATTCTACCGCAGCCACGACATCGAGGTCCTCCTGGGGAAACAGGTAGCCAAGGTGGACGCGGCTGCCAAGGCCATTACCTTCGCCGATGGCGACGCCCTGTCCTATCACACCCTGCTTTTGGCCCCGGGCGGCAAGGCTCGCCCTCTTGAGGTCCCGGGAGCCGGATTAGCTAATGTTTTCACCTTGAGGAGCGCCGATGACGCCGACGCCATTGTCGCCGCGGCCGGAAGTGACCAGCGGGCCGTGGTGGTGGGGGCGAGCTTTATCGGCATGGAAACCGCAGCCAGCCTGACCAAGCGCGGGCTCAAGGTCACCGTGGTGGGGCCGGGCGCCATCCCCTTCACCAGCACTTTGGGGCCGGAGATCGGCAAGATGCTCATCGACCTCCACCAGGAGCAGGGGGTGGCCTTCCGGATGGGGGAAAGGGTCGCCCGTTTGGCAGGGAACGGCCGGGTCGAGTCGGTGGTCCTGGACAGCGGCACCTCGCTGGCCGCCGACCTGGTGCTGGCGGGCCTGGGGGTTAGGCCGGCTACCGGGTTTCTCCAAGGCGTGCCCCTCAATGCCGACGGCAGCCTCACCGTGGACCAGCACTTGCGGGCCGGGGAAGACTTGTATGCCGCCGGCGATATCGCCCGTTTTCCCGACTGGCGCACGGGGGAAGCCGTCAGAATCGAGCACTGGCGCCTGGCGGAACAGCATGGCCGCCTGGCCGCCCACAACATGGCTGGAAAACCGCAGCCCTGGCGGGGGATCCCCTTCTTCTGGACCGAGCAATTCGACCAGACCCTGCAGTACGTGGGTTATGCCTCGAGTTGGGACGAGATTATCTTTGACGGGGATCTGCAGGAGCGGAAATTTCTGGCCTTCTATGTCAGGGATAACCGGGTGCTGGCCGCAGCGGGGCTGGGGTTCGATCGGGAAATGACCGCCATCGCGGAGCTGATGCGTCTCGAACACCTGCCCACTCCCGATGAGCTGCGCAAGGGAGCCGTGGACCCGGTGGAGCGCTTGCGCCGGCTGACCTGATCAGCCGCGGCTGGGCAGCGATGCGGCGGAGGAGGGCGGGAACCTTAGCTTACCTGCCCTCCCCGGCCATTTTTCCCAGTCCGCTACCGTTTCCGGGGAGCGACCCTGGCTGCGGTGGAAGCGGCCCGATTGACGATATTGCCAAAGCCGCCCGGTTGGCGAGCCATCATATTGGCGTTCGGTCTCATCATATTTGGCGCCACCTGGGGGCGGGGCTGCTGAAAGCGGGGCTGACCCTGCCAGTTGGCGTTCTGTCCGGGATTGCCCCTCTGGAAGTTCGGTTGCTGATAGGCGCCCGCCTGCCCGTTGCGGCCATTGTTCCCGCGCCAGCCCTGGGTATTCCCTGCTGCTGGGGTGCCGCTCGGGGTGGTGCCGCCGGTCGTCGTACTGCTGGGCGAGGAGCCATTCCACCCGGGGTGATGCCCCTGCCAGCCCTGGGTATTGGTGGCGGTGGTAGTCCCGGTGGCGGTGCCGGGTGGGTGGTGCTGCCGGCCGCGGTCCCGGCGGGGGAGGTGCTGTTATTCCAGCCGGCGTGATTGCCCCTCCAGCCCTGGGTATTCCCGGTGGTCGAGGTGGCCCCGGTGGTGGGGGTTGGCGTGGTGGTGCCGCTGGTGGCAGTGCCGTTAGACGGATACCCGGAGCCGCCGGAGTGAGTGCCCCAGCCGTGGGTGGTGCCGGTCCCGGGGGTAGTGCCGGTGGTGTTGAAGTGCCGGTGGAGGAGGAGCCGTTCCACCCGGGGTTATTGCCTCTCCAGCCCTGGTAGCCCGGGGTTGTGGTACCTGAAGTGGCGCCGTTCACAGGGGTGCCGCTGGGCGTGGTGCCGTACTGCCCGGGATTATTCCCCTGCCCGTAGCCTCGGCCGCCCCAACCCTGGTTGTTTCCCTGCCCGCCGGCCTGATTACCGCCATAGGTACGGCCGTTGTGGTCCAGGCGGTTGATGTCCCCGCTGGCCCGATTCTGCATCTGGTTGAGACGTTGGCGCTCCCAGGGGGACAGGCGGCCATCCGCCTTCATGTGGTCCTCGGTGGCCTGGATGCGGCCCTGTTCCCTTTCAAGATACCGGGCCTCTCCAGGGGCCAGGGCCCCGGAGTGAATCCCCTGCTGGATACGGTATTGCTCACGGTCCTCCCGGCGGTCCACCCGGGGGTCATAGGCATAGCCGCCACGGCCATTGCCGTCCCAACCGGAGTTCTGATGGCCACCCCAGCCATTGTAATTGTTGCCGCCCCAGCCTTCGGCGGTGCGGTCGTTGTGCTTCAGGCGGTCAATGTCCCGGCCGGCCCGGTTCTGCATCTGGCTGAGCCGTTCCCGCTCCCGGGGTGACAGGTGGCCGTCGGCCCTCATCCTGTCTTCGGTGGCCTGGATGCGGGCCTGTTCCCCTTCCAGGCGCCGGGCTTCCCCGGGCGTTAAGGCCCCGGAGTCCACCCCCTGCTGGATCCGTTGCTGCTGGCGGTCCTCCCGCTGGTCGAGGTTATAGACCGATTGGGCGCCGGCCGGCGAGCCGATGAACAACAGGCCCCCCAGCGTCAGTCCTGCCACGATTATGCTGGTACTCCGCTTACACATCAGAATGATCCTCCTGGGGAGAGTCAGAAAAATCAAAACCCGATTTTCCTGGGTATATCCCAGCCTAAGGCTGGTTCGGTGACCGGAACCTCAGAGTTTGAGGGGTGGGGGGCCCCCCTCCAGGCCCGCCCCCGGGCCTGCCCTTGATGCTCCGGACTTCCTGCTTACAGTCCCGAGTCAGCTGCAGCCGGGCTGACCAAATACTCAAGCTATGCAGAAAGCGTGGGCCTACAAAATAAAGCGGCTGCGCAAATAACCTTTTGCACTGTTAGAGGGCATAATGGCAAGAAGGTTAAAAACTATTTTTTCAATGAAGGCTATCAATGACTTACGGAGAAAATGCGTGACTGTGCACGGGCCTTTAACAAATTTCGCGGGAAGGCATCTAACGGTTCAATGCAGGTAAAAATCCCAGGCCTTGACCGCCGAGGTTACCCTGGCGCCGGACCAAGGCCGCTTTGATGCTGAAGGGAGATAACATCATGAAAAAGGTAAGTATCATACTGGCGTTGGCCGTGCTTCTGACCGGCAGCGCCCTGGGCTTTACAACCATACCGTCCCAGGCCCAGTTCCTGGCGCCGGTGCCCCAGCCGGCCCCGGTGATGGGGATGGCGCCCTGGGTGGGCAACAATACGCCCTGGACCTATTACAACGGTGACTGGTTCAGGAACGGCACCCTCTATTACTTCTTCGGCCCCAAGCATGGCTGGGCCCCTTATTATGCTTATGAACCCACTTATGTCGTGAGGCCGGCGCACTGGTACGGGCCGCAATGGCACACCTGGTACCAGACCCACCCGGATTACTGGCAGAGGTTTCACCAGGCCTACCCCTACTGGCACGAGCACCGGGCCGGCCACCACTATGACGAGGCTTTCTACAACCGGTACCATCATGGCCAGGGCCGGGGTTGGTATGGAGGGTACCACGGCCAGCCGTAATCACGGGGACGCATGAGGTGAGGCGGGGTGCCGGGGGCCGGCCGCTCCCGGCCCGCTTCAGCCGGCCTGGAGAGTTTTTAGACCGAAGGGGCACGCCGCGGCGCAGATGCCGCAGTTATGCCCCCTGGTGGAGGTGCAGGAAATGTTCTTTTTTATAGCGGTCGCAGACCCCGGCATCGAGGATGATCTCCCGGGACAGGCCCGGCTCCCAGGCGGCGCCGCTTAAGGCCCCGGCCGGGCAGGCCTCCACGCAGCGGCGGCAGCGGCCGCCTCGTCGCTGCGCCGGTTCACCCGGTCATACTCGTCCGCCTGGGCCTGGGTGGGGCCGTTTTTTATTGCCCCCATAATGCGGGGCGACATGGGGACAAGGAAGGCCAGGGCCCGGGGAAAGCCCGCACCGGCGCGGTCCTTCGGCGTGGTAAAGCCCTGCAGGTCAGCGGCGCCAAACTGGGTGAGACCCCGGTCTGCCATCCAGGCGGTGAGCCAGTCGGGGAAAAGGTCTTTCGGGCGGGACAATCTTCCGCTCATTTTATAAAAATTAACCGGTAAGAGGAAAATCTGCAACAAACCAAGCCCCTTGGGAGTCGCGCCGAAAAAAATCCCGCCGCCGTCATCCCCCCTAATAACTGCATTCCCACCAGGGAAAACTTGGGTTACACTCCCTGAAGAAACACCGGAACCGGGGCCGGCAACAACGGTTCCAGGGTCCGGGGTCCCGGCCAGGCCGGACTCGTTCAGGTTCTCATCCCATCACTTGGCCATTAACATACTCTGCGACAAGGAGCAGGCATGCCGATTATCACCATCTCAAGAGGATCCTACAGCCGCGGCAAGGAAGTAGCTGAAAAACTGGCCCAGAAACTGGGTTACGATATCTTGTCCCGGGACATTCTCCTCGAGGCCTCGGAGAAGTTCAATATCCCGGAGATCAAGCTGGTCCGGGCCATTCACGACGCCCCCTCCGTCCTCGAACGCTTCACCTACGGGAAAGAACGGTATGTGGCCTACATCCGGGCCACCCTGCTCAAGCACGTGCAGAAGGACAACGTGGTCTATCACGGTCTGGCGGGGCATTACCTGCTCAGGGGGATTCCCCACGTCCTCAAGGTGCGGATCCTGGCCGACCTGGAAGACCGGGTGCAGGAAGAGATGCGTCGGGAAAAAATCACCGAGGATGAAGCCCGCTATATCATCAAGAAGGACGACGACGAGCGCCGCCGCTGGGGCATTTTTGTTTTCGGCATCGACACCTGGGACCCCATGCTCTACGACATGGTCCTGCACATCAAGTCCCTCCGGGTGAGCGACGCCGTGGAACTGGTCAGCCATGCGGCCCAGCTGCCCCATTTCCAGGCCACCCCGGAGTCCCAGCAACTGCTGGATGACATGACCCTGGCGGCCCAGGTGGAGGCGGCCCTGGTGGAGGAATTCCCCTCCGCCAAGGTGGAGGCCAAGCATGGCGAGGTCTTCGTGAACATCCAGGGCATCCTGTCAGAGGAACAGCAGACGGTGAACATGATTCAGCGCATCGCCAACCGGACGGCCGGCATCGAGGTGAAGGTGCAATACCTCCTGCGCCCGTAAGCATTATGGAAGTACGCCTGGCCGGGGGCGCCTGAAGGTCTTCCGGCAGGCGCGGCAGCTCATAAAAAACCCTCGCTCAGGTCATGGAGGGACCAATCCTATGCAACGATGCTTTGTTATCCTCCTGGCGGCCATGGCAACCCTGCTCCTCATGATGGCAGGGGCGGCTCACCCCGCGCCGGACGCGCCCCTCACCGGCACGTACTGGCGGGTCGTGGCCATTGACGGCAACCCCGTGGCCCCCCAGCCGGAAAAACGGCAGGCGCACCTGGTGTTCAACCGGGAAGGCTCCCGGGTCAGCGGCTCCACCGGCTGCAACCGGATTACCGGCACCTTCACCGACACCGCGCCGGCCCTGTGCTTCTCCCAGATGGCCGCCACCAAGATGATGTGCCCGCCCCCCCTGGACGCCCAGGAGCGGGCTTTTTTAGCGGCCTTGAACGCCACTACGGCGCGCCAGATCGCCGGCAACGTCCTGGAACTAAAAGACCAGGAGGAGCGGGTGCGCCTGCGTTTCGAGGCCGGGGAGACGCCGGCCGGGGCTAAGTAACCGCTTATTCCAAGCTTTGTTCCCGGAGGTCGCTGCCGAGGAATTCCTTGAGGAGTTCTTCCTGATGGGAAGTGAGGTTGGTGGGGGTCTTGAGGGCGACTTCCACGAGAAGGTCACCCCGTTTGCGGCTTTTGAGATCCGGGAGGCCTATCCCGGAGAGGCTGAAAATCTCGCCGGACTGGGTGCCGGCGGGAATGGCCAGCGAGGCGCCGCCGTTTAACGTGGGGATCGCTACTTTCCAGCCCAGGGCCGCTTCCACAAAGGAAAGCTCAGTGCGGTAGAGCAGGTCGCGGCCCCGGCGGCGGAGGAAGGGATGGGGCGCCACCTGCACCTCGATGTAGAGGTCGCCCGGGGGTCCGCCCCGGCGCCCAGCCTCCCCTTCTCCCCGGAGGCGCAGCCGGGTGCCGGTGTCCACGCCGGGGGGGATGCGCACCTGCATCTGGCGCTCCTCTTTGTTCGAGGCGGCGCCCCCGCAGGTTTCACAGGGGTGGGGGATTAAGCTGCCGGCGCCCCGGCAGGTCGGGCAGGTGGTAAACACCCGCAGCAAGCCCCGATTTTGGGTCACCTGGCCCCGGCCGCCGCAGGTGGCGCAGGCCTTGGCCGAGGTGCCCGGCTCCATCCCCTGCCCTTCGCACCGCTGGCACAGGACCCGGCGCTCCACGGTAATTTCCTTGTCCACGCCCTTGAGCACTTCATCCAGGGTCAGGGTGATGGTGTAGCGCAGGTCGGCCCCGGCCTGGGCCCGGCTGGTGCGGTCCCCCCGGCGGCCGAACCCGAAGAAATCTTCAAAAATGTCCCCGAAATTGCTGAAGATGTCCTCGAAGCCGCCGAAGCCGCCCACATCGAAACCCTTCAGGCCTTCAGGACCATAGAGGTCGTAGATTTTGCGTTTTTCCGGGTCGGAGAGGACCTGGTAGGCCTCGGAGACTTTTTTGAATTCTTCCTCCGCGGCTTTGTTGCCGGGATTGCGATCGGGGTGATGCTTGAGGGCCAGTTGGCGGTAGGCGCTTTTGATTTCTTCCAGGGTGGCGTTTTGAAGCACCCCCAACAGTTCGTAATAGTCCAATGCCGTCTCCCTCAAGCCTTCTCGGGTATTAGATCGGTACATGACTCACTTATATTTATAGTTACCATCCCGCCTAGCCTTGTCAAGTAGGCTCTGTCATAGTTTCCGCCCGATTTATTGCTCCGGCAGCAGCGCCCTGAGGCGCGCCTCGAGGTCCGGGGCAAGATCGTGCACGGCCACGGTTTTGGCGCGGCTGGCGGCCCCGGCGGTGAGGTGCACGGCCTGGCGAGGCACCTTCAGGGAGCGGGCCAGGAAATCCAGCAAGGCCTCGTTGGCCCGGCCTTTCTCCGGCGGCGCGGCCACCTTGACCTTGAGCCGGTCGCCATGCAGACCCGCGGCCGCGGTCCGGCTGGCCCCCGGCACCACGTGGATTTTTAGAAGATAGCCCTGGGAGGTGAGAGAAAAAAAATCAGCCACGGAGGCTCAACCATATCCCCCCGCGATGATGCGCATGGCATAGCTCATGAGGGTGCCCACCAGGAAGACTTTCAGGAAAATAATCATCGCCAGGACCGCCAGGGGAGAAAGATCGAGGCCGCCGTAGACCATGGGGAAGCGGCTCCGGAGGTAGGACAGGAGCGGCTCCGTGACGTTGTAGAGGAAGCGGACGATGGGGTTGTAGGGGTCCGGGGTCACCCAGGAGATCACCGCCCGGGCGATGATCAGCCACATGTAGATTTCCAGGCCCCAATACAACACCTCGGCCACCGCTTTCAGAAAATAACCCAGTGCGATCATACGAGTACCTTTCTAAATAAAATCATTTATTTATAGGGCGCCGGCGGCGGCAATGTCAAGGCCATTGTCGGCGGCCACCGGCCAGGCGGCAGTGTTCTCGGCGAGGTTGCGCCCCCCACGGTCATTCATTACAATTATAACCATCTTTCCTCATGCCACCCGGACAATTCGATACCTTTGCCGCCCTGCGCCACCGGAATTTCCGGCTGTTTTACATCGGGCAGACCGTTTCGCTGCTGGGCTCCTGGATGCAGTCGGTGGCCCTCAGCTGGCTGGTCCTGATACTGACCAATTCCGCCTTTTATCTGGGGGTGGTAAGCGCGCTGCAGGCTCTCCCCATCCTCATTTTCTCCTTTGTGGGCGGGGTGGTGGCGGACCAGTCCCACAAGCAGCGCCTCCTGTACCTCACCCAGGGGGGCATGATGGTGGTGGCCTTTATTCTGAGCTACCTGGTGATTGCGCACCTGCTCAGCATCTGGCTCCTGTGCGTCCTGGTATTCCTGGCGGGCACCGCCCTGGCCTTTGACATCCCCATCCGCCAGGCCTTTATGGTGGAGTTGGTGGGCAGGGCCGACCTCCCCAACGCCATCGCCCTCAATTCCACCATGTTCAACGGCACCCGGGTCATCGGACCGGCCATCGCCGGGCTCCTCATCGCCCAGGTGGGGCTGGCCAACTGCTTCATCATCAATGCCCTGAGTTTTCTGGCCGTGCTTCTGGCCCTGTTTTGGATGAAGCTGCCGGCCCCGGTCAAGATGCCCCGCGCTTCCATGCGGGCCGCGCTGGGTGAACTCAAGGATTTCATGCAGGGCAATCAGAACCTGCGGCTCATCCTGATTCTCATGACCGCGGTGTCGATTTTTGGGCAGTCCTATTTTGTCCTGGTCCCCATCCTGGCCCGGGACGTGTTGGGCGCCGGCCCCCGTGGCTTTGGCCTGCTCATGGCCATGGGCGGCCTCGGGGCCTTTCTGGGGGGCCTGGCCCTGGCAAGGCGCCTGACCCGCCATCCCCCCATGCCTTCCTTCATGTGGGGCACCGCCCTTTTCCTGGTGGGGCTTCTGGCCCTGTCCCTGTGCGGCAATTTTTACCTGGCCATGGGGGCCATGGTGCTCATCGGGGCCGGCATGGTAACCCAGCTGTCCACCGGCAACAGCCTCCTGCAACTCAACGTGCCGGACCAGATGCGGGGGCGCATCATGAGCCTGTTCAGCCTCATCATCATCGGCTCGGTGCCCTTCGGCAGCATGCTGTACGGCACCGTGGCCCACTACCTGGGTCCCTGCCTGGCCCTGACCCTGGGGAGCCTGTGCGCCGGGGCGGTGTCGGCCTTTATTTTCCTGCGCTACCCGGGGCTCAGGCAGCTCAGCTTCCAGGGGTTGGAGGAGCCGCCGGGGCCGCCGTTGCCGCCGCGCCTGGCGCCACCCATGGGGTAATAAAAGCGAGGGTTTGAGGGGGGGCCCAGGGTTATTTCACCGGCTGGCAAGCCTGTGCCACCGACCCCTGCCCTAACCCCTGCCCGCAAGCTCCCTCCCAACCTTGACATCACGCGGGAGCAACCTGTGGAGTTGTCAGGAAATGTTTCTGTTTGAAATATCTTGTGGGATCATATCAGTAGGACAAATATGCTTTATGTGGCAAAAGAAGATTAAGTCAAGGATATGCTGGACTCCTCCCCGGTGTTAATGGCCCTAGATATAATTCGTTTAACTTCTTCACTGGCATTTATATACATCAGGTGTATATGAGGATTTTTCTTCTGAAATACCCTAAATATCTCGTCAGCAAAAGCATGTCCAATTGTTT
This sequence comes from uncultured delta proteobacterium, assembly GCA_963773285.1. GTDB lineage: Bacteria > Desulfobacterota > Desulfobaccia > Desulfobaccales > 0-14-0-80-60-11 > JBGSLA01. Next base: position 1,046 of record CAVZAM010000013.1, on the reverse strand, counting down.
CTACTTTATCAAAATCCATAATAACCTCTCGGAATCTTTCCAACCTCACCAACACTCGTTTTGCCTGAGAACGTGATATTAAATTTTCATCTCCGTATTTTGCCAAAACCACAGGCACAATGGTGCGAGTGAAGCCATAGTCATCATCACCCTCAGAATATTTATCAAATACTTCTTTGGCTGTGCGAGTGGAATTAATGCTTATCTCCATTACAATAAAAGTTCCCTCTTTTTCAGCACCATTCTCTTCTTCAAACCCCAGCAACCAATCGTGTCCTATTTCATTATGAGCTAAAAAAAGATTTCTTGAACTTATACTGAACCTATTAAACATACGAGAGGAAAAAAATATGCCCTCTCCAGTATGATGTTTAGGATCAGTGGTTAGTTTTCCTTTTGCTAATTCTAAAATTGCATGGGATGGATCATCTAAACCAAGTTCAGTTTGTATTTTCTTAAAAATACCCACCCCATTATCTGATATGGAAAAACCAATATTTATTTTTGTCTGGTATAAATGAATTGACATTATTGTTCCACCACTATGGTCAATAACATTATTTACCATTTCAGTGACCCCATAATTGCATATATCTAAAACATTTTGGGTAATATTGTTTAAATATGGCCTGACATAATCTCGCCAGACCACATCTTCTTGTAATTCATTATTTACGGTAAAATTAAATCTTTCATCAATAAATGGCTTCAATCTATATTTTCTTTGTCTAGTGCTCCCCTCTGCAATTATCATCCCATTCTCCATTAGCTTATGGACATGGCGACTAACAGCCTGTCGGCTAATACCAAACTTTTTTGCTGTTAGGTTCACAATATCCTGAGATGAATTTTCAACCCCTTCTATGATGAATTGTCTAATAGCCAAGCTCTTTTTTCGCTCCAATAGAACCGCCTTTGTCAACTATTCTCTCTTATATTGTCAACTTTTTGTTGAAATTTGTCAACATTTAAAGGTCAAAATCATCCAGTCAACCAGATAGGGCGGCGAATCCCTCTGGCTGTCAAAATTTCTTGTTAAATCCGTG
>CAVZAM010000012.1:0-22479 GCA_963773285.1 uncultured delta proteobacterium | reverse complement strand
CAACTTTCAGGTTATCTCTTATGGCTTGCTTAATGGCCTGGGTGTTTTTGGGACATTCAACCAAGGTCTTCCAGGAATAAAGATGATTGCTGGTATGGAAATCACCGTTGGCTATGTAGTTATACTTCTTTAAACCAACGGCATTGAAGAGGTCGTCCCGGTTGGCCACCTCCCAGGCGTCAAACAGGGAGGCATACTGCTCATGGTGCTGCCACAAAAAGCGGGAACCGGGATCCAGGTCGCCGTTCTGGGGCTCCCGGCGATGCGGATGACAGGCAACCGCGATGCCGCCCTGGCGGTGGATCTGTTCAATGATGCTCTCGACACTGTCATCCGGGTCAATGAACCTTTTTACATCAACTGCCAGGATGTGATACTCCCGGTGGTTGGTGACTTCAGGCCCGGGGATCACAATCATGCCATATTGTTCCCAGGCCCTGGAGGCCTCATGCCAGATTTGTTCCAGATACCGGTCGAATTAAGGGGGGGCGATGGCGCGAGCCTGGGGAAAGCGTTGCCAAAATTGGGCATCAAGGATGTGGTCGGTGATGCAAATCGCATCAAAACCGCTGGCACCGTACAGGTCCACCACGGTTTTAATCAATTCGGCACCATCGCTCCACTGGGTGTGAATATGAAAATCACACAGCAGCCATCGGGATGAGCGTTGCTGGTTGTTCATGTTCTTAAGGTAGCCCGCCCCTGGGTTGCCGCCGGCGCCAAGCCTGACCTGGACCCGGAGCCCAAATGTCGTGGTAACCGAAGATTTTTTCAAAAACATCCTATCGGGAGGCCGTTAGTCGCCGGTTATTTTTCCATGAGATTACGGTGAGGCGACTTCCTGGCAGGACCAGTTTCCACGGCCGTGGGCTATGAGGCCCTGGCGGGTAAAATATCCTTTGACCGGCAATACCTAAGCACTTTTCTTCAGAAAATGCGCAGCAGTCGCATTACCAGGAAGGCAGCCGCCGCGCCGACTCCGGCCAAGCTTATCGTCGTCCGCGTCCCTCCGTTTAAGCGATAACCCACATAGCCGAACAAAGTCGCAAGGAGAAAGGCTATCCCTAAAATAATTGGTATCGGCATCTGATGTGGCCCTCACACCTGTGGTCAATAGATGTCCTGGAGACCCCTCTTCTGGGAAGATGCTCCAGGACTCCCGGTTATCTGGTTCCCAACGTTATCTAACCGTGGTCACTCACCACGCAGCAGGAATCTCGTAAGATGAAGGTTGAATTGAAAGTATTCCGGCTCTGGCAACGGGGCACTCCAATTGTCAATGATCAGCGGCACTTCTGACTCATACTGGGAACCGTGGGCCCGGTAGCCGGCCGGCAAGGCCTCGCTCTCGGGTTTCCAGGTCCCCGAAAACCGTGTCCCGATCGCCCAGGACCATGAGATCCCCGATATATTCATGGGGAAGGCGGAACCTGGCGGCGGCCTCCTCCCGGGTGATGACTTCTTCGACCCCGGCCAGGCCCTCGATGAGCCGGCGCGCTCCTGCCAGGTCGCCAAGGCCCTGAAGCCAGACCCAGGCCGAGCCGGCGAAGTTCCGGTGGTGCTTGATGTAGTAATCGCGCTCCGGCGACAAGGCAAAACGCAGCGGTAAGCCTTGCGCGGCGCAGACCCGTGTCAGGTCCCAGCAACGCTTCTTGGCGTTCATGCCGTGGTCGGCGGTGATGAAAAAGGCGGCGTCCGGCAGCGGCTTTTTTCGCCTCCCCCAGGAGGGCATCCAGGGCGGACAGGTGGTCAAGAGACCCTTCTTCCTCCGGCCTCCAGGTATGCATGGGGTAGTCGGTGGTGTGCACGTAGATCACCTCGATTCCCGGGTTGTGCCAGAGGAGATCGATGGCGATCCGCCACAGCCAGACATTGATGTCGCCGGAGTAAATGTCAGGTGGGGCGCCGTAACGCTCTTTGAAACCTTCGGGAGGAGATTCCGCGGCGATGGCCATGAGGGTGTCCTGATGGAAAAGCTCAGCGGTCTTCCTCTTGGAGGTGAGGAGGACGCCCTGGGTCCCCTGTCGGCGGGCCCACTGAAAGATGGTGCCGGTTCTGATGAGGTCCTCGGCATTCATATAAACCGCCTGACCGGTGGCCGGATCATAATAAGCATTGGCGGCAATACCGTGTTCATCCGGCCAGGCCCCGCAGCAGACCGAAACATTATTGACCTTGGTGACGGTGGGAGAGACGGCCCTGACAGGACGGAAAAAACCCTGCTGGGCCATCCCCTTCAGCACGGGCATGGGGCTTTTTTCATAATAGTCCATTCCCAGGCCGTCCATGAGGGCAACCACCAGGCGCTGCCGCAATGTTTGTCCTAGCATATAACCAGCCTCTCTATGGAACCCCGCGATTTTCTTAGAGCCTGATCCTGCAGAGCCAGCGGGTCAGGTCGAAGTTCATCCGCAGTTCGTCGGCTGAAGGGGAGCGCCGTCATAGCCATAGGCTATCGAACGTCCTGGTTTCCTGGGCTCCGCCCGCTAGGATGGCAAGCAGGAAAAAGGACACCGTAAAAAGCGCCTGAAAGGGCTTCATGCAGACCTCCGTTTTAAGGAGCAGACCGATGGAGAACTCACACTGCTGGATGGCTTATAGAGTTGTATTGTTAAGGTGGAGTTGGGGGGGAATTAAAAGAAGATGTGAAGAATTGTCCTTGTTGACCTGCAAGAGAACACTACATTTACCGGGCTAATGGCTTGAGGCCGGGAACCACTCGCCAGGCAATTTCTCCAAAATAATATGAATAGTAATAGATTATAAAGGATTCCTGTTTCTATAAAGACCTGCCTTAATATTTTTCTAACCAAGGAGTAATTCTATTCTAACCTCCGTAACTGCCAAGGATACTTTATACTTTCAGATAAAGAAAAAGTTTTTGGGAATTTAATCCATGGTATTTCGCCGGCGAACCAGCCTGGCCGTCAAACTCACCATCCTGATCGCGGCCAGCGCCGGGCTCATCTTCATCCTGATGATCCTGTTCAACTACTTTTTCCTCAAGAAAACCTACATTGCCCAGGCCCGGGAAACCGCAAAACTGCTCGGTGAATCCAAGGCTCAAAAGGTCAGCTTGATCTTGGCCAGGGCCGAAGGGGTGGCGGCCACCCTGGCCCCCATCGTGGCAGGCGGTACGCGGTCGGAGGCTGAACTTACCCAGTTGCTGAAAGACGCGGTGCACAACAACCCGGAAATCAGCGCCATGGCCGTGGCTTTTGAGCCTTCGGCCTACCAACCGGGCTTACGCTACTTTTCACCGTATGTGTATCGGCAAGGCACTGCCATCCAGCAGAGTTATTTGGGGAGTAGCGGGTACAACTACTTCAACTGGAGGTGGTACGAAGTTCCTCAAGAGCTCAACCGGGCCCTGTGGAGCGAGCCGTATCAAGAGCCCACCAGCGATACCACCGTGATCACCTATTCAGCCCCTTTTTACCGGGACGAGCAGGGCCAGAAGGTCTTGCAAGGAGTGGTGGCTGCCAGCATCAACCTGGCGTGGCTGCAGGATATTGTGGCCGCCGCCAAAATTTTCGATCACGGCTATGCCTTTCTCCTCTCCCGGCAGGGGGTGTTTATCACCGTGCCCCAAAAGGAGTGGAGCATGAACCAGAATATTAATTTTGTGGCCACGCTTACCGACAATCCCGAACTGCGGCAGGTCGGCGAGAAAATGAAAGCGGGTGAAGAAGGTTTTGTCCGGATCAGGGATATTTTCCACGACCAAGCATCCTGGCTGTATTTTGCCCCCTTCCCGGTCAGCGGTTTCTCCATGGGGATCGTTATCCCCGAAAATGAGCTCTTTGCGGGCCTGTACCGCCTGAGCCAGCGGCTGGTGGCGATCTGCCTGGCGGGACTGCTCTTTCTGGTCCTGGTGGCGGTGCTCATTTCCCGGAAGATCACCCGACCCATCCGGCTCCTGGAAAGATCGGCGGCCGCCATTGCCGAGGGTAACCTGGACACGGCCCTGCCCCGGCCCGCCTCCCGGGATGAAATCGGCAGCCTGACTCGTTCTTTTCAAGAGATGCAAGAGGCCCTCAAGGAATACATGGCCAACCTGGCCGCCGCCACGGCCGCCAAGGAACGCATCGAGAGCGAACTCAAGATCGGCCCCGCCATTCAAATGAACTTCCTGCCGAAAAAGTTCCCCCCCCTGCCGGCCGGAGATTTTGTGGAGATCAGCGCGGTCCTGGAGCCGGCCCGGGAAGTAGGCGGCGACCTCTACGATTATTTCCTGGTGAACGACCGGCACCTCTTTTTCATGGTGGGCGACGTTTCGGGCAAGGGCGTGCCCGCGGCCCTGTTCATGGCGGTGACCAAGACCCTGCTCAAGGGCCTGACCGAAGTGGGCCTGGAACCGGCCCAGATCTTCGCCAAAGTCAACCGGGAACTGGCCGCGGAGAACGACGCCTTGATGTTCGTCACCGCCTTCTGTGGTATCCTGGATCTCGAAACCGGGGAACTGGCTTATTCCAACGCCGGGCACAATCCCCCCCTGCTCCTGAGGCCCGGGCAGAACCCCCAGTGGCTGGCCCTGCCGGAAGGCTTTTTTTTGGGAGTTTTTGAAAACACCGTCTATCGCACCCAACGGCTCAGGCTGCAGCCCCACGACCTGATCCTGGCTTACACCGACGGGGTGGTGGAGGCCGTCGACGTTCATCAGAACCTTTATACCAACGACAGGCTGGTTACCACGGTGCAAGACGCGCCGGCAAATTCTGCGGAAGGGCTGGTAAAGTCAGTGATGGCCTCAGTGACCAGCTTCTCCCAGGGAGTGCCCCAGGCCGATGACATCACCGTCCTGGCCCTCCGCTTCAAGGGTTACAAGGGCCATTAGCAAACCCCTGATCAAGGGAAGAATGCAGCAATTAAGGGAAAAAAGCCATGCAGATCTACACCAGTAAAGAAAAAGACAACCTGGTCATGGAAGTTCAAGGACGCCTTGATGCCGTCACCTCCGGCAAACTGGAAGAGGAAGGTCAAAGCTGGATCGACCGGGGGGAGAAAGCCCTGGTCATGGACCTGGGAGGGGTTGACTACATCAGCAGCGCCGGGTTGCGCGCCATCCTGATCCTGGCCAGAAAACTCAACGGCTCCGGGGGACAGATTCGCTTCTGCTGCCTTAAGGGCATGGTGCAGGAGGTTTTTTCCATCTCGGGATTCAATTCCCTGTTTCCCGTTTTCCCTTCGCTGACCGAGGCCCTGGGGAACTCCTGAGCTTGCCTGCATGGAATCCATCCGTTTGCCCGCCCGCTTAGAGTCGGTGACCGAAGCACGCTCGTTCCTCAGGGAGAAAATGAGCCGGTGGAACCTCGAGGCCGGGCTGGTCCACCGGGTGGAATTGGCCCTCGAGGAAGCCCTGGTCAACTCAGCCGCTATGCCTACCCCAACCACGACGGGGAGGTGGAGGTCCACTGCTGCTTCGGTGACGAGGGCCAGCTGCTCGTGGAAATCCACGATGGGGGCCTCCCTTATAATCCGCTGGAGCGCGGCCGGCCCGACCCTTCCCAGGATTTGGCGGGGCGGCGGGTGGGGGGCTGGGGGATGGAATTGATGCGCCGCATGGTGGATGATCTCACAGTACACCTACGCCCAGGGGAAAAATGTCCTGTCCCTGAGGTTTCGGCGCCGGGACACCGACCTCTCTGAGCCCCTGCACCCAGCTGGCAAGCGGCCCCGGAGCCTTATACATGATGAGTAAAATCGGCCTGGAGTTGAGATGGTTTTTTAAAGGCACGGTACCTGCTGACGTACGGAACTGGTTTAACCAGAGGTTTCCCGCGGCCAGACCCCAGAATGAAAAGTCTCGGCAAGATCTCTACTTCATCGTCAGGGACCGGGAAGACCTCGGCCTGAAACTGAGCCGGGGCGGACTCGAACTCAAGAGCCGCCAGGAATCACAGCCCTTTTCCCTGTCTGAGCCCCGGGTGTCCGGCATGGTGGAAACCTGGAGCAAGCAGGAGTGGCGCTTTGGCAAAGAATATGCGGGTACCCTGGCCATGGCCTTTGGCAAACCCAATCTCAAAGGGTGGCGGGTGGAAGTCCAAAAAAACCGGGTCATGCGCAAGTATCAGGTGGATGCCCTGGGCATTATCTCTGATCTGACGAGTGACCAGCCGGCGGAACGATTGTTTAAGGTCGAGCTTACCAGCCTTATTAAGCATGACCGGCCGTGGTGGACTTTGGGGATGGAAATAGCCGGGGAGTCGCCAAATCTGCAGGAGATTTTCCCCGTCGCGGTGCAGAACTTGCTGAACGGCCATCCCGAACTCGATCTCCACACGGACCATTCTTATGGCTACCCCCACTGGCTGATGCATTCCAGCTGACCACCGCCTCACCGTCCATGGCCTCTGGCGCCAGCATTATTCTGGTGAAATTCTTACTGAAATAGAACTTTCCTTTAGTCCACCAGACACACTCCACGCCTATCCTTAGCTCTCCCATCTGGTCAATCCATACTACCCGAGAGGCCCAACTGTTATGAATGCCGAACAAACAATTTGGCCCGAGTCCTGGCCCCATCCCGATGAATTCTTTGGTGGTCTGCAGGATCACATCATTTCCATCCACTCACGCCAGATGTTGGCCGGCGCCCAGATCATCGTCCGGTTCAGCAACGGCTACGGCGCCAACATCCTCCATAACCGCCTGGAGGAAGGGTTGTCTGAAATTGCCTTCTTACAATTCTTCGGGGCCGGCATAAACGATTTTGACTTTATTCATGATGGGCCGGTGGCAGACCTTTCCTGGTGTTTTAACCATGCGGAAATCTTCAATCTTTGCGACTCAATCGCCAAATTGGGAGAGCATCAGCAGGATAGGCCAGGGGCAGGGCGCCAGGTTTAGGCAGTGCGCCTCCCCGCCCACCGTTCATAGACAATTAACCTGCCAATAACAACTTGCTCATATTCGCTTTATATAACTAGCCTACTGCTGGGCAGCCCGAAGGACGGCCTTGCCGGCCGCGCCCCGTGCCCCTGACAACCAGGGCGCCGGCGGTTCCCTTAGGTGGCAAGAGGCTCCCCAGGCATTAAGACCGGTTCACCCTCCCTGTGGCAGCGATTATATCGGCAGTGACCTTATAACGATCTGGAGGAATCCATGCAGAAAACTTTGCGCAATACCTGGCGGTGGTTAACCATGCTGATGATCGTGGCCGTGTGCCTGGGATTTGGCACTGCGGCGGTCCTGGCCGACCAGATGCGGCTGGTAGGGTCCGGGGCCAGCTTCCCCTACCCGCTCTATTCCACCTGGTTCAAAAACTTCAGCAAGGCCAACCCCGACATCCTGGTGGACTACCAGGCCAAAGGCAGCGGCGCCGGCATTAAAGATTTTATCAACAAAACGGTGGATTTTGCCGCCAGCGACGCGGCCATGACCGATGAGGAAATGGCCCAGGTGCAAGGAAGGCGTTCAGCTGCTGCCCATGACCGCAGGCACCATTGTGCTGGCCTACAACCTGCCGGGCAATCCCCAGGGCTTGAAACTGAGCCGGGAGGTCTATTCCAAGATTTTCATGGGCGAAATCAAGAAATGGAACGACCCCCTGATTGTCAAGGACAATCCTGACCTCAAGCTTCCCGACCTGGACATCACCGTGGTGCGCCGGGCCGACGCCAGCGGCACCACCTTTGTGTTTACCCAGCATTTGAGCGCCATCAGCGAAGCCTGGAAGAAAGGGCCGGGACATGGCACCACGGTGAATTGGCCCGACAGCGACAAGATTGTGGCGGCCCCCAAAAATGACGGCGTCACGGCCACCATCAAACAGACCCCCGGCGCCATCGGCTACATCGAATACGGCTATGCCATGATGGCCAAGGTGAATATGGCGGCGCTGCAGAACAAGGACGGCAAGTTCGTCATGCCCAGTGAACAGAGCGGCATGGAGGCCCTGGCCAAGGCCACCATGCCGGCGGACCTGCGGGTGTGGCTGCCGGACCCGGAAGGTGAGGGCTCCTATCCGATCGCCACCTATACCTGGATGCTTTTCTACAAGCAAAACGAGGATCCGAAAAAGGCCGAGGCCATGCGGAAGATGGTGCAATTACTGCCTGACCGAGGGACAGAAGATCAGCAGCAAGATGGGCTACATCCCGCTGCCGAGAATGTGGTGCAAGAGGTGATTAAGGCCGCGCCAGAATATCAAGTAACCGAAGACTGGTTGCTTAAAATCCAGATCATGGCGGCCTTCGAGGGATTGGGGGCCGCCTGGCCTTTCCCGGTAGCTTCCGAGCCACCTCATGAGCCTCACCATTCTCTTCTGAAATGAGCCCAGCAAGCTGCGAGCCTGCCTCAGCAAAAGTTTTGGCAAGCTCGATATAGGTAACCCCCATGGCCAAGAGACATTTTGTCAGAGTCGTCTTCGAAGGCGATTCCGTGTCGGCTCCACCCTCCAGATGGGAAACATTTTCGGATCAGGCCTTTAAAGGAACCACCTGGGTCTGCACTTTGGCGATCATCCTGCTGCTGTTCTACATTCTGTTCCAGATCGGCAAAGAGGCCCTGCCGGCTATGGGCAAATACGGGCTGAGTTTTCTCACCTCCCAGACCTGGGACGCCAACAAAGGGCAGTTCGGCATCCTCCCGCAGATCTGGGGCACCCTGTACAGCTCCTTCCTGGCGCTGCTCATCGGGGGGGTGCTGGGGGTGGCGGTGGCCATTTTCCTCACCCAGGACTTCCTGCCCGCGGCGCTGCAAGCCGTATTCAAAAATATCGTCGAGTTGTTGGCGGCGATTCCCAGCGTGGTTTACGGCTTGTGGGGCATCTTCGTCCTCATTCCCTTGATCCGTCCCTATTGCGACTGGTTTTATGCGCATTTCAGCTGGATTCCCTTTTTCGGCACCACCCTGGCGCGGGCCGGGGATGCTGCCCGCCGCCCTGGTCCTGGCCATTATGATCCTGCCGACGGTGGCCGCGGTCTCCCAGGATGCGCTCCTGGCTGTACCCTACAAGGTCAAGGAAGCGGTGTACGGCATGGGGACCACCCGCTGGGAGGCGATTTTCAAGGTCATGCTGCCCACGGCCTCCCACGGCATTTTCGGCGCCCTGGTGCTGGGACTGGGCCGGGCCCTGGGGGAGACCATGGCCCTGGCCATGCTGGTGGGCAACTCCAACCAGATCAGCCTGTCCCTGTTCTCGCCGGCCAACACCCTGGCGGCGCTCCTGGCCTTGAACTTCCCGGAAGCAGGCAAGGTGGAAACCCAGGCCCTCATGTATGCCGCCATCATCCTCCTGGTCATCACCCTCATCGTCAACGTCATCGGGCAGCTCATCATCAGCATGACCAGCAAACACCGGAGTATCTGACATGGAACCGTCCACTGCCCTCAGCGTGACTCAAAGAGAAGTAACCGGAGAAGTGACCCTTAAGGAGCTGGAAAAAAGGTGGATGGAGCCGCGCTCCCTGGTCAACAACCTGCTCACCATCCTGGCCTGGGTCATGGCGGTGTTCGCCTGCGTACCGTTGTTTTCGGTGCTCATCATGCTCATCATCCGGGGCAGCGCCCGGCTGTCCTGGTCGCTCTTCACCGAGTTGCCGCCCACGGCCTTTGAGATGGGCGGCGGCTTCGGCAATGCCATTCTCGGGACCGCGGTCATGGTGGGCATTGCCATGCTGCTGAGCGTGCCTTTCGGGATCTTGGCGGCCATTTTCATGGCGGAGTTGGGGCCGGACAGCCGGATTGCCAGCATCGCCCGTTTCTGCGCCAAGACCCTCACCGGTTTGCCTTCCATCCTGGCCGGCGTTTTCGCCTATGCGTCCGTGGTGCTTCTTACCGGTACGTATTCGGCTCCGGCCGGGGGCATCGCTTTGGCGCTGCTCATGGTGCCGGTAGTGATGCTCACCGCCGAAGAGGCCATGAAGATGGTGCCCCGGATCATGAAGGACGCCGCCCACGGCATCGGCTGCACCCACACCCAAGTCATTACCAAGGTGGTCGTGCCCACGGCCATGCCCGGGATCATCACCGGGGTGATTCTGGCCGTGGCCCGGGCCGCGGGGGAAACCGCGCCGTTGCTGTTCACCGCGCTGTTCAGCGAGTACTGGCTCACCCAGGGAGGGAAACTCTCCCTCATGAAGCCTACGGCCTCGTTGGCGGTCTTGATCTACAATTTTTCGGGCATGCCCTATGAGAACCAGATCGAGCTGGCCTGGACGGCCTCGCTGTTCCTGGTCTTCATGGTCTGGCTTTGAACCTCATCAGCAGGGCGATTTCGCAACGGGAAAACTCCATCGTGACCATGATCATGGTGGTCCGTAAAATGATCGGCGGCAAACGGGAGCAAGGAGCAAGTCAATGACACCCAAGGGAAACATGCAAAAATCGCAGGAAACCACCGCCACCGGGGCTCATCAGTGCAAGGTGGCCATCCAGTGCCAGATCGAAGAGCTGTATTACGGCGATTTCCTGGCGGTCCGGGACAGCCATGTCAACATCAAGAAAAATTACATCACCGGCTTTATCGGACCCTCAGGCTGCGGCAAGAGCACGGTGCTCCGCTGCATCAACCGCATGAACGACCTGATCCGCTCTTTCCGCTTCAAGGGGCAAGTTGCTGTTTCACGGCATCGACATCTATGACACCACTATCGATCCCGGTGGGCGGTGCGCCGCCACATCGGCATGGTGTTTCAGCAGCCCAACCCCTTTTCCATGAGCATTTACGACAACGTCGCCTTCGGGCTGCGGTTGAACCACTACAAGGGCAATATCGGCGACAAAGTGGAAAATGCCCTGCAGCGGGCCGGTCTCTGGCATGAAGTCAAGGACAAGCTGCGGAACAACGGCCTGTCCCTGTCCGGCGGGCAGCAGCAGCGGCTGTGCATCGCCCGGGCCATTGCCACCGAGCCCACGGTGCTCCTGATGGACGAGCCCTGCTCGGCCCTGGACCCCATCGCCACCCGGACCATCGAGCAGCTCATGCTGGAGCTCAAGGAGAAATACACCATCGCCATCGTCACCCATAACATGCAGCAAGCCACCCGGGTGGCGGACGAGGTGGCCTTTTTCTCGGTGGACATCTCCCAAGGGGGCCGCACCGGCTACCTGGTGGAGTTTGGCCCCACCTCCCAGGTCTTTGAGCACCCCCAGGAGGAATTGACCCAAAAGTACATCAGCGGTGAATTCAGCTAAACAGGAAGGGTGATTCCATGTGGGCGAGGCGGGTATCCACCATCATAATGGTCCTGGTATTGGGGCTGGCGCTGGCCTGCAGCCGGCCGGCCACCGAAGCCAAACCCCCGAAGCTGAAGATCATGGGGGCTGGCGCAACGTTTCCTTATCCGCTCTACAAGGTGTGGCTCCAGGAATATAACCAGGCTCACCAGGAGCTGGACATCTCCTACGACCCGGTGGGCAGCGGTGAGGGCATCAGACGCTTTCTGAAACAGGAAGTTGATTTCGGGGCCTCCGATGCCGCCATGTCCGACGAGGAAATGGCCAAGGTAGAGCGGAAAGTGACACTTATTCCGGCCACCGCGGGCATCGTGGTGCTGGCCTACAACCTCAAGGGATTGAACGGGACCTTGAAGCTGCCCCGAGAGGTCTATGTGGCCATCTTTGCCGGCGACATCAAAAAATGGGATGACCCCCGCATCAAACAGGCCAACCCGGACCTGAACCTGCCTGCCGAGGACATTATCCCGGTGGTTCGGGCGGACGGCAGCGGCACCACCTATGCGTTCACCAATCACCTGAGCGCCATCAGCAAAGAGTGGCGGGACCGGGGCCCCGGGGTCGGGAAAGAAGTGCGCTGGCCGGCTCACGCCATGCATGCCCGCTGGAATGAGGGCGTGGCGGGACGGGTCAAGATAACCGACGGCGCCATCGGCTACATGGAATTGAACTATGGGCAACGCGCCGGGCTGGCCGTGGCGGAGCTGCAGAATAAAAACGGCAACTTCATCGCACCCTCAGCCACGTCCGGCCAGGCCACCTTGATCGCTACCCAAAACGACATGCCGGCCAATCTCCGCAGGTTTTTTCCCGACCCGCCGGGCGAGGATTCCTATCCCATCGTCACCTACAGCTGGATTTTGCTGTATGGCTCCTACCCAGATCAGAAGAAAGCCAAGGCCCTGAAAGACTTCGTCAAGTGGGGGATCACGGATGGTCAGAAGTATTCCGAAAGCCTCGGGTTACATCAGCCTGCCCCCCCATATCCGGGAACTTGGCGTCAAGGCCATTGACGACATTCAGTGATGCGGCCTTGGGTTTCAAGTGAACCAGGCCGTTGGCGGTTGGTTCGGGGCGAAGCTTATGGGTGAGGAAGCGTCGGCCGAACCGACTTCCCTGGTCAGTTAGATACCAATCACCCCGCATCGTTCCCTTCCGTCCAAGTGATTTGACCGCCAGGCCTAGCCCGGACTGAGCCGGTCATCACCGGCGTCAAGAGGGCAAGAATCATTCCGTCCACCGAATAAGTGACCATTCCACCCCAAAGAAGGTGCATCCCATGAAATCATGTGCCTACACGCCGGCCCCCCTGGGAAAGGGGACTCTGCTGGATGCGGTGTGCCACCGCCTGCGCTATGATTTTGCCAAAAATTGGGAAGAGCGCAGCCGCAGGGATTTGTTCCAGTCGGTGGCCTTGACGGTCCGGGACCAACTGGTGGAAAGGCTCTTGGCCACCGAAGCCCGCTACCAGCAGGAGGATGCCAAGCGGCTCTATTATCTCTCCATCGAGTTTCTCATCGGCCGCTCCTTGAGCAACAACCTGATGAACCTGGGCCTTTTCGAGATGTGCCGGGAGGGTCTGGCCGACCTGGGGGTGGACTTCGAAGAGATCCAGGCCAAGGAAAGTGACGCGGGGCTGGGCAACGGCGGCCTGGGGCGTCTGGCCGCCTGTTTTCTCGATTCCCTGGCCACCCTCAACCTGCCGGGCTTCGGCTATGGCATCCACTATGAATATGGTCTTTTCAGGCAGGAAATCCAGGACGGCGGCCAGGTGGAAAAACCGGACTACTGGATACCCTCAGCCGGTTCGTTGGAAATCGAGCGCCCTGAGGAAGCCTGTGTGGTGCTGCTGTACGGCCGGGTGGAATACGCCGAGGACCTGGAGGGCAACTACAACCCCATCTGGCTGGACTGGGAGGAGATCATCGGCGTGCCCCATGACATTCCCGTGGCAGGCTTCGGCGGGGACACCGTCAATTACCTGAGGCTCTATGCCGCCAGCCCCTCCTCCGGCTTTGACATCGGCATTTTCAACGAGGGCGATTATATCCGGGCGGTGGAGCGCAAAATTTATTCGGAGAACATCTCCAAGATCCTCTACCCCAGCGACAGCATGGAAACCGGCCGGGAACTGCGGCTCATCCAGGAATATTTCCTGGTGGCCTGTTCGCTCCGGGATATCGTCCGGCGCTACTTACGGGAGCACCGCGACTTCGACGCAATTTCCCCACAAGGTGGCCATCCAGCTCAACGACACCCATCCCGCCCTGGCCGTGGCGGAACTCATGCGCATCCTGGTGGATGAAAACAACCTCCCCTGGGCAGCGGCCTGGGACATGACCCGCGCTACCGTGGCCTTTACTAACCATACGCTCTTGCCGGAGGCCCTGGAGAAATGGCCGGTGGACCTCCTGGGACGGGTCTTGCCGCGGCATTTGCAGATCATCTACGAGATCAACCGGCGGTTTCTGGAGCAGGTGGCGGCCCGCTGCCCCCACGATGTGGACCGGGTGCGGCGGATGTCCCTGGTGGAGGAAGGCCCCACCAAGCTGGTGCGCATGGCCCACCTGGCCGTGGTCGGCTCCCATTCGGTGAACGGGGTGTCCGCCTTGCACACGGAATTGCTGAAACACGGCATGTTCCGGGATTTTTATCAGCTGTGGCCGGAACGCTTCAACAACAAGACCAACGGCATCACTCCCCGCCGCTGGCTGTTAAACGCCAATCCCGGCCTGGCCGTGTTGATCACCAGCACCATCGGCGATGCCTGGATCACCGACCTTTTTCAGCTGCGGCAGTTGGAACCCTGGGCCCGGGATGGGGCCTTTCAGGAAGAGTTCCGGCGCATTAAAAAGGCCAACAAGGAGCAGTTGGGGCGCCTGATTTACGACAGCACCCGGGTCAGGGTCAACCCTGAGGCCCTCTTTGACATTCAGGCCAAACGGATTCACGAATACAAGCGGCAGTTGCTGAACATCATGCACATCATCCACACCTACCTGGCCCTGGTGGAAGACGGCGTCCTCCCCCCGTCCCCAAGGTCTACGTTTTTGCCGGCAAAGCCGCGCCGGGCTACTGGGCCGCCAAGCAGCTCATCAAACTGATCAATTATTTGGGCGAGGTGATCAACCGGGATGCCCGGGTGCACGATTGGCTCAAGGTGGTGTTTGTGCCGGATTACCGGGTCTCGTTGGCGGAGCAGCTCATTCCGGCGGCGGCAAAGTTGGCCCCAAGGGCGTCCAGGTTCCGTCTAGAGGACTTTGTCCGCGCATATCTGGAGCATTCCAAGGTCCACAAGAGCCATAGCAGCTACCGGGCCGACCGCCTGGCCCTGGACAAACTCCTGGCCGACGAGGACTTCGGCCCCAACAAGATCCTGGAGCAGATCGCTTCCCAGGCCCTGCTGAAGTTTATGGGGCGCCTCAAGGCAACCGGACTCAAGGATACTTCCCTGGCGGTGCACGTTCATCCGGGAGAACCCCTTTGCCGAGATCAAAGAACCCAAGGTTAAGAAAGGCCGGCCCCGCTTCCTGAGCCAGGAAATCATACGTCTCCTGGCTGCCGAGACCGATCCGGCCTTCCACCGACGGCGAACCCAGGCTGGTGCGCATCACCCCGCCAATCGCCGAGATCCTGGAGGAGCTTGGCAGCGAGGTGGGGAAGCTCTTCCCCTGGACCCCGGACGGCGTGTCCCATCATTTCAGCGCACGGCCCGCGGGCCAATCTCAAAGTCCGGCTCTGTAGCCCGATGCCCGGGTTTGGCAAGGAAAGTCAGGCGGCCATTTCCGGGACAGATGCGCCGGGTGAGCTAGTCAGGTTGGACGCGGCCGTCGATGGCGGGCTCCGACACGGTCACCATTAATCTGCCCCGGCGAGCAGTTCCCCGCTGATGAGCTGCAGGAGGGCCAGGACTGCGTCCAGGTGCCAGATGCGCTCGAGGTTGCCGGGTACCCGGAAAGACACTTGGGCCGGAAACTCCGCATCCGCCAGCCAGAGGATTATCTCCACAGCCAACCCTGGAAATACTTGGAATTGCAGAGCGGCGTCACCGACCTGAACACGCTTTGCCCCCAAACGGTTCCCCGCCATCAGGAACCCCTCAGGGTCATCCCCGAAGCGCTTTTCCAAGAGGGCGCGGGGCAGGGCGTGGGGGCCCCTCTCGGTGAAAAAGGCGGTGCCGCCGGTGAGTTCCAGGGGGCTGATGAGAGTCCCCAAAGCCCCTGTGTCCACCCGGGTAAGATACAGGAGCGCGGTGAGGCACAGGCGGAAGCCCGGCTCCAGGACCCCGGCCCCCTCTACCTCCAACCAACGCCCCACCGGGTCGATAATGAGCTTCCGGTTCAGGAAAGGCAGGTGATAACGGCCTCCCGCAAAAGCCACGCCGGTACGCCGGGTGACGTCCCCGGGCGGCAGTTCCCCAAGCTCCTGCCAAAACTCCCCGCTTACCTCCGCACACTTCTCATACAGCACGGCTAACCTCACTCACCAGACATTTCCGCCGTTTATGAACACATCGATTTTACCATTGTCCCGGGAAAAAAGTTAACCACGCGTGGCCGTAATTCTTCCTTCCCCTCACGATGGCGGTGGGATATGGTAAAAAAAATATGTCGTCACTTGTTCAGGACAGGCCCGGGGCAATCTTCTCTTAAAATTTGTAGTAAATAATGCCCATAGACAGGCACGAGACAGGGCTATATTTCTTGGACGCTTTTTCAAGAAGCATTTCCCCCCGGGCGTGGTAAGCGGAAGGAGCCGATGCAGAAATTTTATTATCCTCAGAAGGTGGCGGTGGTAGGGGTTTCGGAGAACGAGACCAACCTGGGCCGGGGCATCGTCCGGAATATGCTGGAGGCCGGCTACACCGGCAAGATCTATCCGGTGGGGCCCCGGGGCGGCGAGGTATACGGCCTCCCCATCTACTCCCACCTCCGGGAGTTGCCCGAACCTGTGGACCTGGCCGCGGTCCTCACCCCGGCCCGCTTTGTACCCCAGGTGGTGGCGGACTGCGGTGAGCTGGGGATAACCCGGGTGGTGGTGGAATCGGGGGGCTTTTCCGAGCTGGGGGAGCAGGGCCGGGCCCTGGAGCAGGAAATCGTCCGGCTCATCAACCGCTACCACCTGAGGCTCATCGGCCCCAATGGCCTGGGGCTCATGAACATGGAGATCGGGCTGTCTCTGCCGTTTTCCCAGATCGTCCCCGTGCCAAAGCCTGGCAACATTTCGGTCATCGCCCAGAGCGGCGGGGTGGGCATGCACGTCATCGCCTGGATGACCAAGGAAGGCCTGGGCTTAAACAAGTTCCTGAGCCTGGGGAACAAGCTGAACGTCAAGGAAAACGAGGCCCTGGCCTACTTTCTGGAGGATCCGGGGACCAAGATAATCTACCTTTACCTGGAAGGCCTGGAGGACGGCCGGGAGCTCCTGGAGGTAGCCAAACACGCCACCAAGCCGATTTTTCTGCAGATGCCCAACGTGGTCCAGGAGACCTCCCGCATCGCCATGTCCCACACCGCGTCGCTGGCCACCGATGAGAAGGCAGTGGACGCAGCCTGCCGCCAGGGGAACATCTTCCGGGTGCTGCGCCAGAGCGATTTTCTGAACGCCGCCAAGATGGTGGGACACCCGCCGGTGAAAGGCAACCGCCTGGTGATCCTCTCCCGGAGCGGCGGCGAAGCGGTGGTGGGGGCCTACGCCTGCAAGCGCTACGGCTTTAGTCTCCCGCCCCTGGCCCCGGGTCTGGCGGATTTTATCCTGGAGAGCTCCCGGGCCCAGATCATCAAGCCCGGCAACCCCATTGACCTGGGGGACATCTTTGATTTTGAGGTGTACTCCCGGGTGATGGACAACCTCTGCCAGGACCCGGAGGTGGATGCGGTCCTCCTGAATTACGGCCCGGTTTACGACCCGGAGCGCGCCGAGGCCCGGGGCATGGCCCAACATATCATCAAAAAAGCCCAAGAAGCCGGGAAACCCCTGGCCATCAGCGTTTGCGCCTCCCTGGAGGAGGAGGATTTTTTCCGGGACGAGCTCCAGGTGCCGGTGTTTCATTTCCCCGGGGACGCGGTGCGGGCCCTGGCCTACAGCCGGGACTTCGCCCGGCGCCGCCCCCCGGATGACCCGATGGCGGGGCGCCTGGCATTAATGACCATGCTCTGGCACAGCTCCTGGACCGCGCCGGCGGCAGCGGCTTCCTGTCCATGCCCCAGGCCCTGTCCTGCCTTGAGGCTGCCGGCATCCCGGTGGCCGGGTGGCGGACTGCGGGCGACGCCGAGCAGGCGCTGTCTGCCGCCGCCCGCCTGGGGTTTCCCGTGGTGTTGAAGCTCTCCGCGCCCTCCCTGGTGCACAAGACCGAAGCGGGGGGGGTCGTGCTTAATCTCACGGATCTCCCGGGAGTAGCCGCGGCCTACCAGCAGCTGGCCGACCTGGCCGCCAGGGCAGTGCCTCCCGGGGAGGCCTGGGAGGTGGTGGTCATGAAGCAGGTGCCCGCAGGGGAGGAGGTGCTGCTGGGGGGCCGCCGCGACCAGTCTTTTGGGCCCCTGGTGGCCTGCGGGGCCGGCGGGGTTCTGACCGAGATCCTGGAAGACGTGGCCCTGCGGGTTGCCCCCATCAGCCCCGGGGAAGCCCATCGCCAGATCATGGAAACCCGCCTCGGCCGGATTCTTGAAGGGGTCCGGGGCCGGCCGGCCGCGGACCTTGAGGCCCTGAGCCAGGCATTGTCGGCGCTGTCCCATCTTATGGAACGCTTCCCCCGGGTCCAGGAGGTGGACCTGAACCCGGTGCGGGTGTTTCCCGGGGAGAAGGGTATCTTGGCACTGGATGTGCGCATCCGGGTAGGGTAGGGGATTGGTGGAGGCGGGGCGATAATTCTAAAGCACTGAGTCATTAATTGGGATCTGTGAGTGTGAACTGTGTATCCTGAATTCAGCGTATTTAATGCGGTTCTGGTGGGGCTGGCCGCGGTGGCGGGGGGCGCGGTGAATGCCCTGGCCGGGGGCGGCACCCTCATCACCTTCCCCATGCTTACCGCCATAGGCATTAACGCCGTGGAAGCCAACATCACCAACACCGTGGCCCTGTGCCCCGGCTACCTGGGCGGGACTTATGCCCAATTGAATGATTTGCGCGGCTATGAGCGTCAGGCCAAGTGGTTGGCAGTCGTCGGGGCGATTGGGGGCATCGTCGGCGGTATTCTGCTCCTCAAGACCGGCGAGCAGGCCTTTCGCTTCCTGGTGCCCTACCTGATCCTGTTCGCCACGGGGCTGATGGCCATTCAGGTCCCCTTGCGCAACTGGCTGGTCCGCCACAGCCAGGGCCAGGGGGCGGGGAAATGGGGCGAAGCCGGGGTATTGGCTTCGGTGTTCCTGGCTTCCATTTACGGGGGCTTCTTCGGCGCCGGCCTGAGCGTCATCGTCATCGCCGTGCTGGCCCTGGTGCTGGAGGGGCCAATTACCCGGCTGAATGCCCTGAAACAAGTAGTAGCCTTTTGCGTCAACATTGCCGCGGCCGGCTTCTTTTTGTTCAGCGGCAAGATCCACTGGCGGATCATGCTGGTCATGGCGGTGGGGGCGCTGATAGGGGGCAATCTGGGGGGGCGCCTGGCAGGTAACATACGGCCGGGGCTGCTCCGGGGCATCGTGGTGACGGTGGGTCTGGTGATTGCCCTGATCTATTTTATCTATTGAGCAGGTTAGATTTTTGAGCTGTGCACGGTGGCATCCAGCCTTAACCTTGAACCTTGAACTTTTCCTCTGGTCATGACTATTCTCATCGGCTTGCTGGCCGGGGCGTTCGGAGGCCTCGTGGGGCTGGGGGGTACATCAAAAAAAGCAGGCAACTGCGGGAGAAAGCATTGGCAGCGGCCTGATCGAATGGAAGTAAATCAATATTACTCGCCCCTTTCAGGGGAAAGGGTAGGGTGAGAGGTAAGCCCGCCCCCCACCCCATCCCTCTCCCCCCAAAAGCGGCGGCGAGGGGGAAAAGGCTGCCCATGAAGACCATCACCCCCCAGGACCTGGCCGGGCTCCTCAAACAGAGCCGCAAAGCCGTGGCCATCACCGGCGCCGGCATTTCGGTGGAGTCGGGCATCCCTGATTTCAGGAGCAAAGGCGGCCTGTGGGAGCGCTTCGACCCCCTGGAGTACGCCACCATCAGGGCCTTTAAGAAAAACCCCGCCCAGGTCTGGGTCATGCTCAGGGAAATGGACCGGATCCTGGTGCAGGCCCGGCCCAACCCGGCCCACTATGCCCTGGCGGAACTGGAGAAGCGGGGTATCCTCATAGGGGTCATCACCCAGAACGTCGACAACCTGCACCAGGCCGCAGGCAGCCACAACGTCGTCGAATACCACGGCAACGCCCACCGCTTCGTGTGCCTGAACTGCCAGGGGATATGGGCCCGGGAGGCCCTGGACTTCGACCAGACGCCCCTGTACTGCTACTGCGGCGGTCTTATCAAGCCGGACGTGGTCTTCTTCGGGGAGCCCATCCCCGAGGAGGCCATGTTCAAGGCCAATTCCTTAGCCCTGTCCGGCGATCTTCTACTGCTTATCGGCTCCTCCATGGAGGTGGCCCCGGCCAACATGCTCCCCCAGGTGGCCAAGGAAAACGGCGCCATCATCGTGGAAAACAACCTGGAACACACCCGCATGACCGACTTTCTTACCGATTATTTCTTAGTGGGGCCGGCCGGGAAGGTGTGGCCTCAAGTCATGAAGGCAATAGAATAAGTGCAGAGGCGATATTGATCGTAATGCCGTCGGCCCTAAATATATCCTCATGGGTCAGACGAGGCCCAACTGGTCCAGGGGAGGGGGTGAGGTCCTAGGCCAATTCCCGGACGGCCCCCGGCGCCCAGAAACTGCCGAGAAAGATGAGATAACCTGGGGCTAAATGCTTCTCTAGTCGGGGCAATAAGGTCCTCCGGCAGAGTGTCCAGGTCAATCTTTAGGGCTGAGAGAACCTGGGCCAGGGAGTTGTGGAGCTCCCGGGACAGGTTATGGCGCTCCGCTCCTGGAGCCGATGAGCTTGTGGGACAGGGTGCGGATGTTTTTTTTAAGGCCCACAGCCATCCCAGAGCTGAGGCCAGGCGCAGGGCCACGCTTTCCAACTCCACCTCCTGTCTCTGATGGCATCAGCTCAGTACTGATATTCAGACCGAGGGAATCCGATAAGTTTCTGGCCTGGCAAGCTATCAAATTGTTGCCCCCCTTGGCTAATCACCTTAAAATTCGCCACTCGAAAATAAAATTGACCCTCCCCCTAAAAAAAGCTTGACAAAAGCCTAACAAAGGTTTAACAAAGAGATAAAATATAAGTGAGTGAGTATTCACTATGTCACGAGATGGCAGTCAAACCAAACAACTAATCGATGACACCGCGTTACGCCTCTTTGTGGAAAAGGGGGTCACCGCCACCACCATCAAGGATATCGCCGGTACGGCCGGGATTGCTGAGGGCACCATTTACCGCCACTATGACAGCAAACAGGAACTGGCCTGGGAGATTTTTGCCAAAAACATCACGGAGTTGGCCGTGAACCTGGATCGCTGCCAGCAGAAGCACCAGGCCGTGAAGGACAAGCTGGCCGCCTTTATCAACCTGTGCTTCTCTTTTTTTGACACCAAACCCATGTTGTTCAGCTACCTGCTCCTCGACCATCACGGCCATATCCGGAAAATGACCCCGGAAATGCCAAGCCCCGTGAGGGTGCTGAAGAATGTTATCGCCGGGGGGATGGCGGCGGGGGAGATCCCCCAGGCGGACGCCGATGTCAAAACCGCCATGGTCCTCGGATTGCTTATTCAGGTAGCGGTTTTCAAAATCTATGGCCGGATTACCCAGAGCCTCTCCAGCCTGGCCCCGACCCTGGTGGATAATGCCTGGAAGATATTAAGTACATAATTTTTTTTGTTTATATAAGTGAGTGATTAATCACTCATTATATAAGAAGTCTAACTTAAATCACCTGAAGGAGGAACGGCAAATGAAGGCGATGAACGGTAAGAAGTTATGGACAACTTTGACGGCCCTGGTTCTTATCCTGGGGCTCGGCGTCTCCCAGGCCTGGGCCTGGGGGTCGGCCACCCACACCTACATCGGTGACCAGCTCAACCGCCAGGGCCACGGACAGAAGAACCTGGGGGAGATGTACGGCGGTGTCGCCCCCGACATCTTCAACTACCTGTTCGCCCCGTATCAACCCTACCTCTATGGCCAGACCCACGACTACTTCCTCAAGGTCTGGGAGGCCGCGGGGCCCGGGCGAAGCAGCGTGAAGCGGGCCCTCGCCTACGGCTTTGTCAGCCACAATGACCTCTGGGGGGCGGATTTGACGGCGCACCACAACGGCATCACCCTTGGCCAGGGCCAGGGTTATGTGATTGCCAAGGCCCAGGCCATGAAACCCCATCTCATCCCCTATCTGGCCTCCTTGGGGATCCCGCTAGACAAAATCGACGCGATGGCTATGGACCTGAGCCACAATTTCGTGGAATATGGCGTGGACGTGCTGGTGAAAAATCTCGATGCCCAGGTGGGCGCCAAGATGGCCGATGCCGCGCTGAAGCGCAATGTCACCTTTCCGGCCCTGCTCGTGGAGGCTTACGGGGACGAAGTGGCCGCCCACCTGAGCATCTCGAGTAAGGACGCCGCCAAGCTCATTCTGACGGCGGAGCAATCTTTCCGGAAGACCAAGATCTATGAGGGTCAGGCCCTGATGCAGGACGATGCCGTAGCAATCGCCTTGCTAGCTGAAGAGTTGGCGGATTTTGCCCAGGGCTACTTGGCCTCTTTCGGCGTGACGCTTCCCCCGGGTGTAGGTCGGGAGCAGATCATCGATCTGGCCGAAAGCTTCATCGGCCTGGCCATCGACATGTGCAAGGATGATTTTACCCCGGAGATTACGGCGACCATTGCCTTTGTCAACGAGCAACTCGACACGCACGGGATCGCCTATGGGGGGCCGAGGGTCCCCTCGGTAATTGTCTGGAACCCGGCCCCGGAGCCGGTTGCCCGGAGTTTCCTGGCCGGGCGCCCCACCGGGGCCGGATAATTGCCTGGAAGATATTAGATGTATAAATTTTTTTGCTCAAATAAGCGAGTGATTAATCACTCATTGCATTCAAGGGGGCAGAAACATGAAAACCGGGGAGATCAACAACCACGACAATTGGCCTAAGGTGGCGGACGATTTTGATCTGGGCATGGACGTGGGCTCGGTGAGCGTCAAGTTGGTGGTCATGAGCCCTGCCGGAGAGGTGCGTAAAGAGGAATACCGCCGCCACCTGGGGCAGCCCCA
>CAVZAM010000011.1:0-70792 GCA_963773285.1 uncultured delta proteobacterium | reverse complement strand
AAAATCAAGAAATCCCCCAGAATTCCGAATCAATAAGCAGCAATTCACCAACCCCGGAAAAGAGACAAGCCCTGTTGATGGCAAGCCTGCAAGATACCGTGCTGCCGTGGCTGCGGGTGAACGCCTACCTGGTGCCGCCCCTGGTTTTGGCCTGCTGGATGGCCTGGGGGGACGCCCGCACCCGCCGCATCCCCAACTACCTCGTCCTGCTGGCGGCCCTCTCCGGCCTGGGGTTTCAGTTCGGCGCCCACGGCTGGTACGGCCTGGGCCAGGGGCTCCTGGGCCTGTGCGCCGGCTTTGCCCTGATGATCGGCTTTTACCTCAAGGGCGGCATGGGGGCCGGCGACATCAAGGCCCTGGCGGCCCTGGGGGCCTGGCTGGGGCCCCTCCCCACCCTGTACCTGTTCATGTACATGGGCCTGTCCGGCATCCCCCTGATCATTTATTTCCTGTGGCGCCGGGGTGACCTGGCGGCCAAGGCCAGGGAGTGGTGGACCCTGGTGGTAAACCGCCTGCTCCTGCGCACCCAGCCTTCTGCCCCTTCTCCTGCTTCTCCTCCAGCCATATCCAAGAATCTGCCCTACGCGGTGGCCCTGGCCATGGGCATGATGCTCCTGTGCTGGCGGGGCATGTGAGGCCCCCTGTCCCCCGGGCCTGTCCTTCCAAAGCCAGGACAGTCTTCTCTAAAATTTCCTCCTGCGCTTGATTCCCGCCGGCCTTTTATCCCGGCATATTTGATTTCCCGCCTTCTCCTGATATAAAGAACCTGAGCTTGTTACGTATTTCTCCATAACCCAGTAAATCTTTTCTGAAGCCGAAACAGCTTTTTCGGGCTTCTTACACCGGAGACAGCCATGCTCATTGTCATGGACAAGGACGCCAGCCCCGGGCAGATCCAGGCGGTGGTGGGCAAGATAGAAAGCCTGGGCTACGCCGCCCAGCCCATCCCCGGGGGCGAGCGGGTGGCCATCGGCATCCTGCGCAACCCCGGGCCCCTGGACCCCGCCCTCTTCCTGGACATGCCCGGCGTCACCCAGGCCATCCCCGTGTCCAAGGCCTACAAGCTGGTAAGCCGGGAGATGAAGCGGGAGGACACCGTCATCAGCTTTGCCAACGGCGTGGCCATCGGGCGCGGCCGCTTCGTGGTCATGGCCGGGCCCTGCGCCATCGAAAGCGAAACCCAGGCCCTCACCATCGCCGGCCTGGTCAAGGCCGAGGGGGCCCAGATATTCCGGGGCGGCGCCTACAAGCCCCGCACCTCGCCGTACAGCTACCAGGGCATGGGGGAAACGGGGCTTAAAATCCTGGACAAGGTGCGCCAGGAAACGGGGCTCCTCATCATCACCGAGGCCGTGGACCACGACTCCCTGAAGCAGGTGGCCGAATACGCCGACATCGTCCAGATCGGCGCCCGCAACATGCAGAATTACACCCTGCTGCGCCGGGCCGGGGCGGTGGACCGGCCCATCATGCTGAAGCGGGGCATGTACGCCACCCTGGACGAGTGGTTCATGGCCGCGGAGTACATCATGGCCGAGGGCAATTCCCAGGTCATCCTGTGCGAGCGCGGTATTCGGGGCATCGGCGAGCACACCCGGAACCTCCTGGACCTGGCCACGGTGCCGTCGGTGCACCGGGAGTCCCACCTGCCCATCATCGTCGACCCCAGCCACGCCGCCGGCCGCCGGGACCTGGTGGCGCCCCTGGCCCGGGCCGCGGTGGCCGCCGGGGCCGACGGCCTCATGATCGAGGTCCATCACGAACCGGAAAAGGCCCTCTCCGACGGGGCCCAATCCCTGTACCCCCACCAGTTCGCCACCCTCATGCAGGAGATCAAGACGCTCAGGCCCGGGGGGTGGGATTGAAAGAAATCCCCCTGCACCTGGCCGGCCGGGACGAAAGCCACCGCCTGCTCTTAGGACCCGGACTGCGCCGTGACCTGGGCGGGCTCTTAAAACCGCTGGGGTGGCCCCCCAAAGTTTTCGTGGTCACCGACCCCCGGGTGGGAGCGCTCTATGGCCAGGAAGTGGGGGAGGCCTTGAGCCGGTCAGGCTTTGAGCCCACCCAACTCACCATGCCCCGGGGGGAGCGGGCCAAAAACTGGGGCGTGGTCCAGCGGCTGGCCAAAGAACTCCTGGCCCAAGGCGCCCACCGGGGGACCGGCCTCGTCGCGTTGGGGGGCGGGGTGGTGGGGGATGTCACCGGCTTTCTGGCCTCGATTTACATGCGGGGCATGCCCCTGGTGCAGGTGCCCACCACGCTGCTCGCCATGGTGGACGCCGGCATCGGCGGCAAAACCGCCATCAATCTCCCCGAAGGCAAAAACCTCCTGGGGACCTTCCATCAGCCCCGCCTGGTGGTCATCGACCCGGAGTTTCTGGCCACCCTCCCCGCCCGGGAGCGCCTAAACGGCCTGGCGGAGGTCATCAAGGCCGGGTTTATCAGGGACCGGGGGCTGGTAGAACACCTGGAGCAGGAGGGCCTGGGGCTTTTTAAAAAGGCCGGGGAGCTTTTGGAGGTCATCGGCCGGGCGGCGGGTATCAAGGCCGCCATCGTGGCCGCAGATGCCCGGGAGCAGGGTCAGCGCCGTCTCCTCAATTTTGGGCACACCCTGGGCCACGGCCTGGAAGCCGCCTCGGGCTACAAACTCCCCCACGGGCGGGCGGTGGCCCTGGGGATGCTCATGGCCCTGCACCTCTCGGAGCGCCTGACCCATCTCCCCCAGGAAGAATCACGCCGGGGGCAGGACCTCCTCAAACGCTTCGGCTATGCCCGCAATCTCCCCCGCCTGGACCGGGAAGCAGTACTCACGGCCCTCACCCGGGACAAAAAGCGCCTGGAATCCGGCCTGGTCTTCGTGCTCTTAAAGCACCTGGGGGAGGCGGTGGTTGAGGAAAATGTTTCCCTCGAGCTGGCAGGTGAGGCGGTGGCAGAAGTGCTGGGAAGGTGAGGACAAAACCAATCCAGGTGGTTACATGTGGTTTAGTTTATTAACAATAATCAGTAGTTGCATCTTGTTGACCGGTGTAGCCCTGGGTAACGATGATCAAACGAGCCAAACCGGGCCATCCATGAACTCCTCTCCTGCCATTCAGATTCTATCCCATCGGCGTGGTCAAGCGTCAGGGTGACCGCGCCCTCGTTGAACTGCGCCCGGAGCTGGCCCCGGCCCTGGACGGCCTGACGGGCTTCTCCCACGTCTGGGTGTTCTACTGGTTCCATGAAAACGACCGCCCCGACGAGCGGGCCACCCTCAAGGTGCACCCCCGGCGGGACCCGGCCAACCCCCTCACCGGGGTCTTCGCCACCCGGGCGCCGGTGCGCCCCAACCTCATCGGCTTCACCTGCGGCCGGATTGTCGGGGTCAAGGGCAATGTGCTGGAGGTGGAGGGGCTGGACGCCCGGGAAGGCTCCCCGGTGGTGGACCTGAAACCCTATATTCCGGAAGGTGACGCCATTCCGGACGCAGGTGCCGAGTGGGTGAAGAAAAGAGCGGCACGAGGCAACTAGAAGTTTCCCTCAGCCTCCAGCCAGTCCCAGGCCGCCTGCAGTTCCTCAGGCGGAAAGACTTTCACCTGGCCCTCCATGAAATGGGCGAAAAGTTTGGTGCCCAGACAGCCCATTTCGGCCCGCCCACCACGCAATTTTTTCGAAGTCGTCCTTGTGTTTAGGCCGAACTTGGCATCTTCCCACATGGCCCCCATTTCCCAGCCCTCAAAATTTTGTCCAGATAGTACAGGAACCGGGCCTTGCCATATTTTTAGGACTTCTGCCAATTTCGGGATCAGGATCCCAAGGTAATCCTGATCGGTGACCTTGCCGCTGCCGTGTACACCTATGACATTGTCATGGCTCTGGGACATGATAGTTAGCATGTGACTCTCCTCTGATCCGACCCGCCATTTGACCACCTGTGCATCCACAAAATAGTCATTCCGGGGAAGGATGCCACCTATGGGGTCTTGATTCCCCCTTCTCTCAGATGACAAATCCGGTTTTGGCGGCGATTTTACTTCGATGGCCCCAAAGCCCTTCCTCAGCCAGGGCTGCCATCAGCCCCGCCACTGCGTTGAGGCCGAAGGGGAGGGCCTTTTCGTCGGGGTTGAATTCCGGCGAGTGCAGGCTCTGGCCCGGGGTGCCCGGGGTGCGCACCCCCAGGAAAAAATAAAAGGCCGGCACCTTGGCGGCAAAGTAGGAAAAATCCTCGCTCCCCATGGCCGGGTGATGCACCTGGAGGCTTTTGACGCCCAGGAGCCGGTGCAGGATTCCCACGGCCTGCTCGGCCAGCCCCGGGTCGTTGCGCAAAACAGGGTAAATCGGGGTGTGAACCAGGTCAATTTTAGCGCCGGTGGCCTTGGCCAGCCCGGCCAGGTGGCGCTTTAGACTGGTGATGACCTGCAGGCGCACCCGGTCCTCGAGGTAACGCAGGCTGCCTTCCAGGGTCACTTTATCGGCCAGGATGTTGAAGCGGTTGCCGCCTTCGATCCTGCCGAAGGTGAGGACCACGGGGTGGCGGGCGGCCACCTCCTGGGAAAGGAAGGCCTTGATCTGGGTCAGGGCCTGGGCGCTCACCAGGATGGGGTCGATGCCCCGGTGGGGGGTGGCGCCGTGGGCGGCCTTACCGGTGACCGTGATGACCAGGTGGTCGGAGCCCGCCATGACCACGTCCCGGCCGTAGCGGATATGGCCCACGTCCAGGGTGGGGGCGACGTGCAGCCCCAGGATGGCGTCCACCGGCGGCTCGTCCAGGACGCCGGCGGCCACCATGCCCCGGGCCCCGGTGGCGGTCCCCCGGGGGGGGCCTTCCTCGGCGGGCTGCAGGATAAAGCGGTAGCTCCCGGCCAGCCGGTCCCTAAGCCCGAGAGCAGCCGGGCCGCGCCCAGGGCCAGGCTCAGGTGGAAGTCGTGGCCGCAGGCGTGCATGACCCCGTCCACCCGGCTCCGCCACGGGACGTTCACGGTTTCGCCGATGGGCAGGGCATCCATGTCGGCCCGGAAGGCCACCACCCCGCCGGGCCGGGCGCCTTGCAGGGTGGCGGTCACCCCCTGGCCGGCAATGCCCTGCTGCACCTCAAGCCCCAGGTCCGCAAGATATGCCGCCGCCACCCGGGCGGTGCGCTGCTCTTCGTGGGACAGCTCCGGGTGCTGGTGAAAATCCCGGCGCAGGCGCGTCAGTTCCGCGGCCAGGTCCTCGGCTGCAGCCTTTATGTCCTCAAACAGGTCAGACAAAATTCTCCCGAATAACCGGCTTATCCCGGCCGGCCCTGGCAGGTAACCTGACCTGGTTCCCCCAGATGGCCCTGCACCTTAAACCGGGGCCCCAGAAAGCGCTCGATGACCCAAAGGTTGGTAAGGAGGTGCAGGGTGATCTCCTCGGTGGTGAAAACCGACTCCCCCGCGGCAAAGGCCAGGTACAGCAGCACCTGGTCGGCCAGGTGCCGGTCCAGGGCGGCCTGGCGGCGGGTAAAGGCCAGGAATTCCTCCACCGCAAGGTCGGCCACCTTTTCGGCGGGCTTGCCCCGGGCCCCCAGGGACTGAAAACCGGCCCGGGGTCCCCAGAGAAAGACGAAGCTCCCGGGGTCGAGGCTGGCGGCCTCCACCTCCGCCACCGGCAGTTCGCCCCCCAGGCGCTCCTTGAGGCGTTGCCCCTGGCGCTGAATGACGTGATAGGGGAGCCTGGCCGCGGCCGACAGGGCCTGGAAAGCCGCCGGTTCGGGGGGCGTGAGCCACCGGCAGGGGGCGAGCTGCCCCCGGGGCTGCACCGTGAGCCGCACCTCTCCTCCACCCCGGGGATACCAGCCCCAGCGGGTGAGCGTCAGGGAGACCTCAGCGCCCAGGTCCCCCAGGGCCGGGAGAAAGACGTGGATGAGGTAATGGACCGAGGGGCTCATGGAGACGTGGGTGCCCCCCCGGATCGTGACGGTGGCGGGTTCCCGGGCCATGAGCAGCGGCGGCAGGAGGGCCTGGGCCACCAGGGTCACGGCCCCGGCGCTGCCGGTTTTTGCCGCCACGTCGAAAAAGTAGCTGCCGCCCGCCATGGTCCGGGGGCGGAAGGTAAGCTCCCGGCTGCCGAGCTCGGCCCCCTCCACCTCCGCCCGGGTGACCCGGGCCAGGGCCATGACCCCGGTGAGGTGCTGGGGCCTGAGCCCCGGTTTGGCGCGGCCGGCCCTGATATCCGTGAGGTGGACCGGCTCCCCCAGGAGGGCCGCAAGGGAAAGGGAGGTCCGGACAATCTGCCCGCCTCCCTCTCCGTAAGAGCCATCCAGGTGCAGCATTCAGTCTAAGAAAAGGAAGAGGTCCAGGGACTGTGCCCGAGATCGGCAAGCAGCCCCTGGCCTCCCCAACAGAATTTATGCTCCGTTGCGTCGACCGCTCATCTTAATCCAGGATGAAGATCACTTCAATCTTGACCCGGTACGTGTTGATCTTGTTTTCCTTGACGGAGACCCGCTGCTCCACGATGCGCAGGCCGGTGATACCCCGGAGGGTCTTGGAGGCCCGATCGAAGCCCACCTTGACGGCTTCATCGAAACTGACTGGGGGACTCGGCAATAATATGGGTGACTCGGGCTACGTTGGTAAGGCTCATAACCGCTACCTCCTCTGGCGTCGTTGGTCTGCCGCCGGACCTCAGGCCCGGGCGGCGGCACCCCGGCATGGGCTGCCTTCTTATATTAAGATTTTGTAAATGAAAATCAAGGACATTATAGCGATACCTTGACAATCAAGGGGTTCCCCCCTATGCTCCCCGGCAGGGGCAGCCAGGCTCCTGCCCCGACCCTCAGAAAAATCTCACCTGGAGTTTTTTGGACCATGTACCTTGACGAAACCGAACTGCCCCTCTATGACGCCCCCCGGGAAGCCTGGATCGGCTGGGCCTCCCTGACCAGCGTCCTGCTGGCCCTGGCGGCGGCCCTCATGGCCTTCGCCGCGGCCTACTGGGGGGTGCATGCCTACCTCTGCGGTCAGCGGCAGCAGCGGCACTGGGCCGACTACCAGGCCCTCATCAGCAAGGTGGAGTCCCTGCATTACAGCCGGGATTTTTTCACTTTGAACCAGCTCCTGGAACCCAAGAGCACCAAGGTCCAGGGGCTCATCGAGGACAAACTCCAGGAGTGCGAAAAGGAAGCCGCCGGCTTGAACGAAGGCTGGGAGCAGTTCAAGGCCGAGGCAGACGAGCTCGAGACCCTGGGGAACTGCACCATCCGCCGGGCCGCCGGCTCCGCCCGGGCCGGCTGCCTCTTTTCCCTGGCCACCATCCTCGCCGCCCTGGGGGGAGTGGGCAAAAAGAAGCTCCTGTGGCTGACCTCCCTGGTCCTGGCGGTCCTCGGGGTCGCGGGGTTTCTGGGCGGGTTCTTCATGTGGTTCTGACCGGGTGCCGAACCCGGGTTGCCGCCGGCCGGGGGGACAACTTAGGCCCCCATCCCCGGGCGCTACGCCCCTTTCCCACTTTTTTCTTTCACATTGCCGGCCATCTGGTATAAAAGATAGGCTTATGCACGACATGGCCCAGGCGGGACCCCTGGTCTGCTGCTGGGCCGTTTCTTTTTTAAACCCACGCGCCATACATGAACCCCACTGACCATACCCCGGTAAATCCTGAGACTGCCCGGTCCCACCGGATTTTCAGCAAGCTGGTCTCGCTGCTCAGCGCCCGCTGGTTCATGGAGATCCTCCAGGCCCTGTTTTTCATTTACCTGGCCCGGCAGAGCACCTCCACCTACGGCGAATTCATGCTGGCCATCAACCTGGGGACCATCATCCGCCTCATCGCCGAATTCGGCCTGAACGTTCCCCTGGTGGGATTCCTTTCCAAAAAGGACGGCTCTTCCCCGGAAGTCCTGAGCCAGATGCTGGTCCTCAAGGCGGGGCTCCTGGCCCTGGCTTATGTGGGTGCGGTGGGCTTCGTAAACTGGCAGCACTATTCCTCCGCCCTGGCGAAATTCACCCTCATCATCTGCCTGGGGTTCGGCCTGGAGGCCCTCACCACCACCTTTTTCACCACCCTGGAGGTGCGGGGCCACCAGCTCCAGGAAGGCAAGATCCGCGCCGTGGCCGCCCTTTTCGGGTACAGTTACGGCTTTGCCGCCATTTTCTGGGGCGCCCCCCCGCTGGTCATAGCCTTTTACAAGCTCATCGAGACCCTGATCAACCTGGCGGGCGGCGCCTGGTCGGTGGGGCTCAAAAACCTGTGGCGCTGGCCCTCCCTCACCGGGTTGGGGTCGACGCTCCGCCGGGTGCTCATCTTCGCCGTCCTGGAAGTGACCGCCATCCTCTTCAACAAGGCCAACATTTTCTATCTCCAGCATTACGCCGGCGCCAACGGCGTGGCCCAATACAGCGCCACCTGGCAGGTCGTCGACGGCTGCTCCACCATCGCCGCCAACCTCGTCCTCCAGAGCATCCTGTTTCCCCTGTTTGTGAAGTTCTGGGACAAGGACCGCCGGGAGGTCGTCCTCCTGGCCCGGGCCTCGGCCCGCTGGCTGCTGGGTTCCGGCCTGGTCCTGATGATGGTGCTGTGGGCTGAGAGCGACCGCATCATCCCCCTGGTGTATGGGCCGCATTTCAGTGATGCCGTGTGGCTGCAGCGCTACCTGGTGATCACCATTTTGTTCTCCATGCTCCACAACCTGGCGGGGTTCCTGCTGATCAGCATGCGCCTGGAGCGGCTCCTGGTCATGGTTTACGTGGGGGCCCTGGCCTTTAACCTGCTGCTGTGCCAGCTGTTCATTCCCACCCACCCCCTGGCCGGGGCCGCCATCGCCATCATCCTCACCAAGGGCATCATGGCCGTCTTGACCTTCGGCTTCATTCAGCGGCGCCTCAAGGTCTTTCCCCTGGAGGATATGGCGGTGCTGGCGGCGTCCCTGGCGTCGGGTCTCCTTGCTTACTGGGCCAGCCTGCACATAATACCCCGGGGCTTCGCCCTGATGGTGGGGGTGGGAGTTCTCCTGGGCCTTCTCCAATACGCCTGGGCCATCCGGGCGCCTCTTAAAAAGAAGGCTTAGCGGGGGAGGGGGCTAAGGGTCGAAGACCCTTACCCCCTCCCCCACACCCCCTCCCCCAATCCCTTAAGGTTGGTGAAATATTGGTTTGGGCAGTGCCTTGGCACCGGCCGTTAACTAACCCCTAAAGGGTTGGGAGGGGGGTGTGGGGGGAGGGCAGGGAGCCGCTGCTCCCTGGCCCTCCCCCCAAGATCTATTCCCAAATAGACGAAACCCGGCCGCGCCAGTCCACCTGGTAGACCCGGCCGCGCCAGGAAATCTTCTGGGTGAGGCAGGTCTTCAGGTGGACCCAGCTGGCCATGGAGAAGGAAGCCAGGAAGGCTGCCAGCCACAGGGGCCGCGGGGGCGGGGTGGGGTGCAGGCGCCGCATGGCCAGGGCCAGGGCGCTGAGCGCGGTCAGGAAGGCCAGGGAGGGGAGAATCAGGCGGGGCGCGCCCCAGCCCCAGGGCGCCAGGAGCAGCTGCGTGAGGCTCGCCAGGGTGAGGCCGGTGAGAGAATACATGAGGACCCCGGCGGCCATCCACGAGCCGGGGAGATAGTATTTCAGGTAGATCCACTGGCGGAAGAGCCAGCTTTCCCAGGAGGCGAAGGTCTCACCGGCTATGGGCGTGGCCAGTTCGGCGCCCCGGGACAGGCGCACCGGGATGCGGGCCCTGATCAACAGGGCGGCCAGGGAAACGTCGTCCACCACGGTTTCAGTCCAGAGGGAGGCCACGCCCAGGGACTCGAAGGTCTCCCGGCGGATGGCGGTGGCCCCGCCCCAGGGCTGGTTGAGCCAGGGCACGGCCTTGGTGAGGTAGAGGGTGAGGACCGACACGGCCCGGCCCCAGGTGGCCAGGCGCTGGTCGCCGGGGATGGCCTGGTGGTAGCCGCTGGTCACCACACCTTCCCCTAAGGCCACCGGAGCCGCCAGTTTCCGCAGGAAGTCCCGGGGGGCCTCCTGGTTGCTGTCGCAGAAGGCCAGGATTTCCGGGGCATCGCCAGCGAGTCTGATTCCCGCCAGCAGGTTCTGGTTTTTCTGGCCGCAGGTGCGGGCCGGCCCGGCCACCACCAGGCGGGCCCGGGGTTTGCCCCAGATGAGCTTGCGCGATGACCCCGGTGGCGGGGTCTTCCAGGTCCCGGGTGGTAAAAATTATTTGGTAGTCGGGATAATCCTGGTGGAGGAGGGCGGTGAGGCGCGGGGCCAGACCCGGCGGCGCCCCGGCCACGGGGACGATGAGGGCGAGGCTCGGCCAGCGCTCCGGCTGGTCCGGTTCGTACCCTGGGCCTCGGGGCCCAGGACCCGGCTCCCTGCCCGCACCAGCCCGAAAAAGGCCAGGAGCACCACGGCCATCCCGGCCAGGAGAAACACTACAGACATCCGTCACCTTCGCCTTAACTGGACTGGCGGCCTTTTCCAGGCAGGCCTTCAGGCGGGCGTAATTGGTGGCGGAATCAAACTCCCGCCGCACCAGTTCCCGCCCGGCCGCGGCCCGGCGCTGGGCCTCCTTAGGCTCGGACAGAGCCTCCCGCATGGCCTGGGCCAAAAGCCGGGGCTCCTGCTGGGGCACCAGCCAGCCGGTTTTTCCCGGAATTACCGCTTCGTTGACCCCGTTCACATCCGTGGCCACTACCGGCACCTGAAAGGCCAGGGCCTCGAGGATGACGTTGGGGAGGCCGTCCCGGTCGCCGCCCTTGGCCACGATACAGGGCATGATGAACTGGTCGGCCCGGCGGAAAAGATCGGGGACCTGGTTGTGGGGCACGTGCCCCAGGAAAGTCACCCGGCCGTTCAGGGCATATTCCCGCACCAGACCCGCCAGGTGACTGCGCTGGGGGCCGTCCCCGGCCAGGGTGAGGCGGAAATCCACCCCCCATTCCTGAAGATCCCGGCAGGCGGCCAGAAGATCGGGAAAGCCCTTTTTCTCCACCAGGCGCCCCAGGGCCAGGAGCTGATACGGCGGGGCCGGGGGCCGGGGCTCCCGCGGTGCCGCGGTGAGCGGTGCCCCATACGTGATATGCACAATTTTAGCGGCGGCCGCCGGGGCCAGGTCTGCCAGGTAGCGCTCGTTGGTGTGGGAGATGGTGCGCACGAAGCTGGCCGCGTGCAGCTTCTCCACCAGCGCCCCATCCGGCGGGTAGATGTCGTGGGCGTGGCCGCAAAAACTGAAGGGGATGCCACTCAACTGCGAGGCCACCCAGGCCGCGGTGGCCGGGCCGTTGGCCCAGGGCGCGTGGATATGATTAATGCCCTGGTCCCGGAAAATGCCGGCCAGGTGCACCCCCGCCAGGGCCGCCCACCAAGCCTCACCGCCAGTCTCGAAGGACCGCCAGCGCCGCAGGGCCACCTGCCGCAGAAATGTGGGCGCCTCCGGACCCCAGTTCTCTTTCACCCGGGCCAGACTCCGCAGCAATTCCCGGGTCGACGCCAATCCCAAATGATGAACCGGGGTCTTTACCTTCGCCATGCCCTTAAGGCGCTTAGGAGGGCGGGGGCCATAGAGGGTGTGGACGGTGAGGTCCAGCCCCAAACCCGCCATGGTGTTGACCTCGTCCAGGATAAAGGTCTGGGTGGGCTCCGGAAACCACAGAAGAATATAGGCGATGCGAGGGGAGGTCATGTCAGCCGTGGCGAGGATGAGCGATTTGATTTTTTTCTTGGAGCAGGCGGGCCCAGACGTCCTGGTGGCGGCTCACCATGGCCTCGAAGGAAAACTGGGCCAGCACCCGCTCCCGGCCCCTCCGTCCGAGGCTCCGCCCGGTTTCCGGGTCATCTAAGAGGCGTGCCAGGGATGCGGTGAGGCCGGCAACGTCCCTGGGGTTTACCAGGAAACCCGTGTCCTCCGGCACCACCGCCTCGGGGAGTCCCCCCACCCGGGTGGCCACCACCGGCAGGCCTGCCGCCATGGCCTCCAGGATGACGTTGGGGAGGGCCTCGGCCACCGAGCTCAGCACGAAAATATCCGCCTGATGATACAGCTTGCGAATATCATGGGTGGCAGGCAGAAATTTGACCTGCCCGGCCAGGCCCAGGTCCCGGGCTTGTTTCTCCAGGCTCTCCCGGCGGGGGCCGTTCCCCACCAGCCAGAGCTCTGCCCCCGGGTGCTGCCCGGCCAGCCGGCTGAACGCGGCCAGGAGGGTGTCGTGGTCTTTGTCGGGCACCAGGCGGGCCACGGAGAGCACCACCTGCGGACCCTCAGGCCTGCCGTTGTTTCCCGGCTTGAAGAAATCGGTGTCCACGCCGTTCGGGACCACCGTCAGTCTGGCCGGGGGCAGCCCGTAGCGGGACACCAGGAAATCCTTGAGGATTTGGGAATTGCACAGGATGTGGTGGGCAAAGGGCCACAGCACCCGCTCGTGCTGGCGCCAGGGGGCCGCCCCGCCCCGGCAGTTCCCCACGATGACCGGCACCCGCGCCAGCCTCCCCAGAAGCCTGCCCCAAATGTTGGGGATGACGGTGAGGAGCATGAGGATATCAGGCGGGTTGGTCCACAGGCGCCGCCCCAGGCGGAGGAGGCTTTTGGGGTCCACCCAGCCCGCCCGGGACAGATAAGTCACCGGCAGGCCATACTCCTTAGCCACCGGCAGGAGGTCGTCGCCCCGCCGCAGCACCCAGAGTTCCACCGCAAAGCGGCTCTTGTCCAGGCGGCGGGCCAGCTCCAGGGCCTGGCGCTGGGTGCCGCCGTACAGCAGGTCTTCCAGCAGGAACACCACCCGGGCCGGCCCCCCGGACCGGGGCCGCGCCTTGTTGCCTAAAGCCACCTCAATATCCCATGAGACCGCAGCAGCGGGTGCACACCGGCATCAGCCCCTCGGTGCACAGGCTTCGGCGGAAGGCCTTGTAACGGTCGGAGTTCCACAGATCGGAGATGGTCTGGGTCTTGATGTTCCCCACCACGTAATCGTGGTAATCCCGGCACGGCGAGAGGTCGCCGTTGCTGTCCACCTCCACCACCTGGTAAATCGACACGCACTGGTCGTAGCCGAACCGGGCCTGGTGGTCGGTGTAGTAGGTGCGCAGGTTTTCCTCCCCCATGATGGGGGGGATCATGACCACCGGGGGCGCCGACCAGGGCTCGGAACGCTTTTGGAGCAGGTTGAGCTGCCGGTTCAGTTCGGCGTAATCGTCCGGTCTCCAGTCCCCCAGCCAGCCCCAGGGGCAGTGCGGCTGAAACCCGAAGCGCCGGTGAAAGTCCCGGTCGTGGGCCTCGGCGCTTTTTTCGTCGATCCACCAGGACAGGTAGAAGACCGCGAGGTCCACCCGGTCCCGGAAGGTCTCGTAGATATCGATCAGGTTCCGGTAATTTTCCTTGGAGATGGTCGTGAGGGAGGCGATCATGGGCAGATTAGAGCCCCTGGCCTTCCGGGCCCGGCGGATCTCGGCCAGGGCCTTGTTGATGTCGGCGAAGTTGTCCGCGCCCCCCGCTGATGGGCGCGCCCGGTTGTGCGTCTCGGCGGTGTGGCCGTCAATGGAGATTTGCAGGAGAAACATCGGTGCGGCCGCCAGTTCGTCGGCCTTGGCCGCCACCCTGGTGCCGTTGGTGGCGATGGAGGTGGGGAGCCCCAGCTTGGCGGCGCCCTCGATGATGGGGAGAGTCCCTTCGTAGAGCATGGGCTCGCCCCCCCACAGGTAGATGAGGGGATGGTGGCCGTGCTTTACCAGGTCGGCGAACACCTCCAGGTAGCGCTCGGGGCTTACCTCTTCTTTTTTCAGGTCGGCCAGTTTTTTATCGTGCAGAAAGCCGTGGTCGCCCCACTGGCCGCAGGTGTGGCACCTCAAGTTGCAGACGTCGGTAATGCGGATGCTCACCTGGCGGATGGAGCGGGCCTTACCCGCGGCGGCGTTGGGGTTTAACAGGTTGAACAGCCACTTTTCCCCTTCCAGGGCCATGAGTTTCAGGCCGATCCAGGGGTGCGGGAGCAGGTGGCGGACATTCTTGGCCACCGCCCCTATGGACAATTTGCTGCGCTGGGTCATGAGTTTTCCATTCAGAAGAAGGCGTATTTCTGCTTTAAATATTATATTATACTCTAATGTTAGCCGATGATCATAGAAAATCCAAAAATTGCCCGGGGGAATTGAACGCGGGGCCGGCCCGCCGTATTCCCCCCGTGCTCGTGTTATAGAATGTAACCATGCTCGCTCTGGAATATTACCGCTCCATTCCCCGGTATCTTGTGGCCAAGTTTCTGAGTGCGCGGTTCCCCCGGCGCTTTTTCCCCCGGGTGGTGCCGCTCCGGCTCAGGGACATCGATTTTACCAGCCCCCGGCCGGACTGGGTGGTGCTCCGTCCCAGGCTCTGCGGCATTTGCGGCTCCGACCTTAACCTTTTGCGGGGCGCGGAGTCTTACCTGTTAGAACCTTATGCCTCGTTTCCCTGCATCCTGGGTCACGAGGTGGTGGCAGAAGTGGTGGAAGCCCCGGCCGAGAGCGGCTTTGCTCCCGGTGAGCGGGTGGCGGTGGAGCCCCTCCTGGCCTGTCAGGCCCGGGGGGAGGCCCCCTGCCGATTCTGCGCCCGGGGGGATTATAACCTGTGCGAAAACTTCACCCGAGGCAAGCTGCCGCCTGGCGTCATCCTGGGTTTCACCCGGGGGGCGGGCGGCGGGATGGCGGAACTCATGGCCGCACCCCCGGAAAACCTCATTAAACTGCCGTCGGAGTTGCCGGATGAGACCGCGGTACTGGCGG
Organism: uncultured delta proteobacterium; assembly: GCA_963773285.1. Classification (GTDB taxonomy): domain Bacteria; phylum Desulfobacterota; class Desulfobaccia; order Desulfobaccales; family 0-14-0-80-60-11; genus JBGSLA01. The sequence continues at coordinate 56,120 of CAVZAM010000011.1, read as the reverse complement.
ACTCCCTGGCCAGCGCCTTGCAGCCGGTCCTGGACAATTTTCCGCCGGATGCCGCCACCGTGGTGATTTACGGGGCCGGGATTATCGGCCAGCACGTGCTGAGGGGCCTAAGAAGCCTGGGATGCGGGGCGCGCCTGGTGATGGTGGCCCGCCACCCCTTTCAGGAGCGCCTGGCCACGGCCGGGGGCGCCGACCACGTCCTCATGAAACCCGGCCGCCGGGAGCTCGGGGAGGCCCTGGGCTGCAAAATGCTGCCCACCACCCTGGGGGGCGGCAACCTGGAGGGCGGGGCGGAGTTCTTCTTCGACTGCGTGGGGAGCAAAAGCTCTATTCAGTCGGGACTCCTGGCGCTCCGGGCCCGGGGTGCTTATATTATGGTGGGCACCGCCGGGAGCGTCGGCCCCCTGGACCTGTCCAGCCTCTGGTTCCGGGAGCTCCGCCTCACCGGCTCAGCCATGTACGCCTATGGTAAGCTCCGGGGCCAGAGGGTGCGCACCTACCAGGCCGCGGTGGATCTCCTCGCCGGGGGGCGTTTCCCCACGGAGGGTTTGCTGACCCATACTTTCCCGTTGCGGCGCTACCGCCAGGCTTTTCAGTGCGCCCTGGACAAGCGCCATCACGAAAGCGTCAAGGTGGCTGTGGATTTACGGCAGGGACCGGACTCTCCCGGACGGGGGGTCAAATGAAATTTTTCTTGACGTGAGCATGAGGGAGTATCCAAGAGAAATTGTGGCATTTACGCCACGCGATTTAGAGAGTTGTGGTTTTTATACCCCAAAGATGAACGGCGTCTCGGCTGCCTGGAGAAATATACTGTATAGCTAATATGTTACAGACGAGAAACTTTTGTCAGGCGTGGTATGACCCTTGCAAAATTCAGGAACGGGGGGAGATCATGACCTGGCCTAGAGACCGTGATTATTTGTCTTTATAATTAAATTTTGCTAAAATTCGTTTCCGAAAACTGCTGGAATTTTTTCACGAACCGAGTATAATGCCATCATGATACTAAAGAAACGCGCTTTAACCTTCCATCGCTTCGTGCAAGGGGCCAAAGCCCAAGGGGTGTATCCGTATTTTCGCCCCATTGCCCGCTCCTGGGGGCCTGAGGTCGAAGTGCATGGACGACGGCTGGTGATGATCGGCTCCAATGATTATCTGGGGCTGAGCCATGAACCGCGCGTCAAGGAAGCCGCGCTTCAGGCCATGCATCGCTGGGGGACCGGCCCGGGGGGTTCACGCTTTCTTTCGGGGAACATGACTGTTCATGAGGCCCTGGAAGAACGTCTGGCGGCCTTTGTGGGGAAAAAGAAGGCCGTCCTGCACGTCACCGGGTTCAGCGCCAACCTGGGGGCCATCGGCTGTCTGCTCACGGCCCAGGATATCATCCTGTGCGACCGTGAGAACCACGCCAGCATTTTTGAAGGCTGTCAGGCCTCCAAGGCCAAGGTTGTCCCTTTTGCCCACAACGACCCCCAGGCTGCCGCCGAGAGGATCGCCGCGGCCCGCCAGAAAAACGGCGACGGGGCCATGATCCTGATCACCGAAGGTGTGTTCAGCATGTCCGGGGACGTCTGCCCCCTGCCTGAACTGGTATCCCTGAAGGAAGCCTTTCCGGACCTGCTGATTTATCTCGACGACGCCCACGGCCTGGGAGTACTGGGCCCCAACGGCCGGGGGGCCGCGGCCCACTTTGGCCAGACCCACCAGGTCGACTTTATCATGGGCACCTTCAGCAAGGCCCTCGCCTCCATCGGCGGCTTTATCGCCAGCGACCATGAGGAGGTCCTGGAATTTGTCCGCCATCATTCCAGGACCCTGATTTTCTCTGCCGGGCTGCCGGCCAGTTGCGCCGCTACCGTCCTGGCCTGCCTGGACATTATCGAAGCGGAGCCCGAGCGTGTAGACAATCTCTGGAGAATCATCCGCAGAGTGCACGCCGGCTATCAGGAAATCGGTTTGGTGACCGGCCCCCCGGTGAGTCCGGTCATGCCCATCCATATTGGCTCAGATTTGAAGGCCGCCATGCTGGCCGCCGACCTTTTCGCTGAAGGCGTCTTTGCGCTGCCCGCCATCTCCCCAGCCGTACCTCGGGGAAAGGCCCTGATCCGCACCGCCTACATGAGCACCCACCAGGACAGCCACATCGACTTCGTCCTGGAGGTCCTGGACCGACTGGCCAAGAAGCACCGGGTCCGGGCCGTGGATTTGGCGGAACAGGGACAAAACCTCGACCCGATCGGCATCGCCAACCGTACCTCCATCGACACCGCGATGGGTGTGGCGGGGAAGTGATCCAGCCATCAAAGGAGTAAACCAACTTGCGGTTTAACGACCTCGTGCGGGTTAGCCTGCGCCAGGTGGTCCGCCATCGACGGCGCTATATCGGCGTGGTACTGGCCATCGCCGTCGGCGTGGCGGGTTTCATCTCGATTATCACTATGGGTCAGGACGTTAAACGGAACTTTAACGAAGACCTGACCTTCATCGGTGGCGTGACCATCATTCGCGTCGTTCTTGAGCCGCGCCCCCAGCTGCCCCTGGCTGAATTCCACAAAGACACGGTGCAGGCCGTGCGGGATATCCCGGGGGTGTCCGTGGCCAGCCTGGTGGGCTTGACCCGCCTCAATTTTTTCTGGAAAGGCGAGCCCGACAACCTGTCGGTGGTGGCTGTGGATGAAAACTTCTGGAAGATGCGCAACCTGTCGGCCATTACCGGCACCCTGTTTCCCCCTGAGGCCGTGGAGCAGCGCCAACGCGTCGTGGTCCTGGGGAAACGCCTGGCCGAGAACCTCTTCGGCACCCTCCAGGTGGCGGGGCGCACTATCGAGTTAGGGAACGATATCTACCGGGTCACCGGCATCGTCGGGGGATTGCGCGACATCAACATGGAAAAAAGCGTCTTCCTCCCCCTGACCACCGCGGTGGACCGCTTTTCCCGGGAACTGGTGCGGGACCGCATGTATGTGCGCTGCGCTACCTGGGATGACGTGCCCTTGGTGGCCAAAGCCATCCCCCAGGCCGTCAGGGCCCACCAGGAGGCCAAGACCCTGGTGGTGGAAGTTGGCTGGGAGAACCTGGAACACGTCAAAAAGGTGGCCTTCTGGATCGAATTTTTCATTTATCTGGCCTTTGCCGCCACGTTGATATTGGGCGGCATGGGTATCTGGAACATCATGATGGCCGCGGTGCGCACCCGCACCCGGGAAATCGGCCTCAAAAAGGCCATGGGCGCGGAGGACCGGGACATTTTGTCCCAGTTCCTCACCGAGGCCCTCTGCCTGTCCCTGGTGGCGGCCGTCATCGGCGTGGCCCTGGGAAGGATTCTGGTGGAACTGCTGGGCCTGTGGATCGGCATGCGGCCCCCGGAAGAGCTCTTTTTTACGTGCCTGGCCATCAGCCTGGTCTTCGCGGTGGTTTTAGGGGTCGGTGCCGGCCTCTACCCGTCGCTCCAGGCAGCCCGCATGGAGGTTGTGTCAGCTACCCGTTATGAATAGCAATGCCGTTATCAAACAAAATTTGTTGCTTATGAACTCGAAGGCCGCACCCTCCCAGAACGCCTTGATCCAGGTGACCAACCTGACCAAGACCTATTCCAACGGCGCCGGGCCCATCGAGGTGCTGCGGCGGGTGGATTTCGAGATCCAACTGGGGGAGATGGTGGCGGTCATGGGGCCGTCCGGGTCCGGTAAGTCCAGCCTCCTCTATATCCTGGGCCTCCTGCAGCTTCCCACCAGCGGCTCTTATTATTGGCAGGATACCAATCTTCTCAGCCTCAGCCGGGGCCAGCAGGCGGAATTCCGCCGCCGGCGCCTGGGATTCGTTTTCCAGGCCTGCGATCTTTTGGAAAACAGCACGGTTTATGAAAACCTGGAATTCCCGCTGATTTACGATGGCGTGGATCGCCACGAGCGGCCGCCGCGTATTCAGGAAGCCCTTAAGAGGGTCAATCTGGAACACCGTTTGTACCATTCCTCCAACCTGCTGTCTGGCGGCGAACGCCAGCGGGTAGCCGTGGCCCGGGCCCTGGTGAACCGTCCCCAGCTGATCCTGGCGGATGAGCCTACCGGGCAGCTGGACCGCCGCCACGGCCATCTGATCATGGAACATTTCGAGGAAATCATCGCGGCCGGGGACACTGCCGTGGTGGTGGTGACCCATGACCCCGACATCGCCGCCCGCTGCAGCCGGGTCTGTCCCATGGAGGACGGCGTTCTCTGCGGGCTCAAATAAAGGCCCGCATGAGGGTGCGTGGCGAAAGGGGATTTATCTCACCGATGGTGAAACAAGCGGCAGGATTGGTCCGGAAATATATCTTTTTGAGCAGGCTCACCGGTTTTTCCCTTATATGTCTCGGCATCTGCGTCTCCCTGCTTTTGGGCGGCCCGGCCCTGGCCCAGCGGGAAGAGTGTCCGCCGCCCGCCGCACCTCCAGCTCCCGGCGGACCCAATAATTTCGACAACGCCGTCCGGCTGGCCCTGCGCCAGTCGCCTTATTTCACCAAGAGCGCCCTGGAAATCGAAGTCAAGCGCCTGGATGAAAAGGACTCCAAGTCAGACTTTTACCCTTCTCTAACGGGCACGGCCCGGTATTACCTGGTCCAGCCCAAAAACAATACCAATTCCCAGAGTTATCAATGGGCGATTTCCACCCCTAATTACAACCCCCTGTTTGCCTACCTTTCCTTAAAGGCCAACCGCATCGTCACCCAGATCGCCGCCCTGGCCCACATGAAGGCCATCTCTGCAGGTATTGAACGCCTGGGGAAAGCCTTCCTGGAATTGAATGCGGTGGAAAACCTGGCCAAGTTGCGGGGCCGGGCCACGGACCTGGCCAAGGAGAACCTGAGTTACGCCAGGGAGCGCCAAAAGCTGGGGGAGATAACCCCCCTGGAAGTGCAGATCGCCTCCCAGGAAGTGGACGTCGCCGCGGCCGAACAGGAAGACCTCATCAACTCCCGGAAGCGGCTCGAGGAGGCCCTCAACAATTTCCTGGGCCTGCAGCCCGGCCAGCCCGCCAACCTGGACGTCAACCAGGCCCGCCGCCAGGTGCTGAACGATTTTGACCCCAAGAAGGCCAACCTCCAGGACGCCGAGGCCCGCTCCATCGATGTCCGGATTAAGCAGATGGCCAAGGAGCTGCAGACCTGGAATGTTTCCCTGGCCAAAATGAAATTCATGCCCAGCGTCAATGTGTCCCTGCAGAGTCCCGACCCGATTAGCAACAACGCCAATGGGGGGACTTTTTTTTCCGCGGGGGTGAGCTTCCCCATCTTCGACGGCTTCAAGCGTTTCCGGAACATTGACCGCCAGAAGATGGTCCTGCAGCAGTTCGGCGCCGACGAAACGGTATCGGAGAAGGAATTGTCCCAGAAGTGGCGGGAAGCGGTGGAGAAGATCACGAGCATGGACGCGGCCCTGCACACTGCCAAGGCGCAGGAGGAACTGGCCCGTCTCAAGGAAAGCCAGGCAGACACGGTGTACCGCGCCGCCGAGAGAGATTTCGCCACCCTGATGACCGCCCGGCAGACCCGGGTCAAGGCCCAGATGGACCTGGTGAAAAAGGGTCTGGATTACGACACCGCGGTCCTGGCCTTGCGCGCCCTTTCAGGTGACCTGGTGTATCATTACGTCAATGAATGCCAGTTCCAGAAGTGATCCATGTTATAAAAATTTCCCTTGCGGGAAAAATAATTAAGTCTCATATTGAGCGTCACCAGCTGCTATGAAACATATACTGAAAATTAATGTGCTTTTTTTAGCCCTGGCGGGGTGTTTATCCCTGGGGTTAGTCGCCCGTCCGGCCCTCGGGGCCGAGGCTCACCTTCACCGGCAAGCTTGCCTGCTACATCAAGCGCCCGGTTTTGCTGCCGGTGGCCGCGGATATCACCTGCCTCAATGTTCAGCCCGGGCAAAAAGTCCAGAAGGGCGAGGTCCTGGGCCGCTACCGCCTGATCCCGGAATCTCTGCAGAACCTGAACCGCCGCCTGCTGTCCACCACCATACCCGACCTGCGCGCCAAAATGGCGGAGATCAACAAGGGCCTGGCCAACCTCGACAACAAGAGAAACACCCTCTTGGAGCTGTCCCGCCGCAACATGGCCCCGGCCCAGAGCCTGATCCAGGTGGACGAGGAAATTAAGTCCCTCAGCACGCAAAAGGCCGCCCTGAGCGATGCCCTGGGCCAGGCCGAGAAGACCACCGAGCAGGAACAGGCCCTGGTGCGGAAGCAGTTGGGCGTCCCCATTAAATCCGGCCAGGTCCCCCAAGAAGGGGTGCTGGTGGCCCCCATAAGCGGCCACGTGCTCTGGATGCACCCGGAACTGCGCCCCGGCGCCGAAATCAACGGGGGGACGCCGGTGATGACGGTGGGGGTCATGGACCCCATGATCCTGAGGGCCCCGGTCTTCGAGAGCGAAGCCCTGAAGCTCAAGGTAGGGGAAGAGGCCGATATCACGATAGAATCACTTGCCAGACCATAAATTTACCGCCCGGGTGAGCCGTCTCCCCTGGGCCCCGCCGGCCATCACCCTGGATCATCCCACCTACTACGACGTGGAGTTCCAGGTCCCGAACCCTGATTACCTCCTCAAGGAAGGCCTGAAAGCCACCATCGAGATGCGGCCGGGGGCGGGACAGGCAACCGGGTCTTCCCAGCAAGGCGACAGCGGTTCCACCCAGAGCACCGAGGGAAAATAACCGGCCCAGGATCACCCTCCCCGAGGATACACCAAATCTCAGCAGGAAGGCATTTCCCGTGAAGCGCGTCCTCCTTGCCGTTCTTCTCGTCGGGTCAGTGGCCGCACTGGCGGTCTGGCATTTCTGGGGCGGCGAGGAAAAGGACAAGGGGGTCCTGCGTCTTTCCGGTCACATTGAGGCCACTGAAACCGACCTGGGCTTCAAGGTGCCCGGCAAAATCGCCGCCATTTATTTCGAAGAGGGCCAGGAAGTCCAGGCCGGCCAAGTCGTGGCGGAGCTGGAGTCCCAGGACCTGCGCGACGAAGTGAAGTCGGCCCAGGCCCGCCTGGAAACCGCCCGGGCCAACCTCGCCAAGCAGGAGGCGGGCTACCGCCCCCAGGAGGTGCGGGAAGCCCAGGCCGCAATGGCCCAGGCCCAGGCCGATTACGACGAGAAGGCCAAAGATTACCAGCGGATGACCAATCTGCTGGCCCGCCAGGTCGTTTCCGCCTCCACCCTTGACAAGTCCCAGGCGGCCTATCTGATGGCCAAGGAGGCCCTGCGCCGGGCCCGGGAAAACTACGACCTTATGAAGTCCGGCTACCGGCGTGAGGACATCGAGGCTGCCCGGGCGGACGCCCGCCAGGCCCAGGCTGCCCTGGAGCTGGCCAAGACGCGCCTGTCCTACGCCACCATTACCTCTCCCGTCACCGGGGTGGTTCTGGCCCGGCCCGTGGAACCCGGTTCCATAGCGGCGGTGGGGGCCACCGTCCTTACCCTGGGGGATCTGGACCACGCCTACTTCGAGGGCTACATCCCGGAAACCGACCTGGCCCGGGTGCGTTATGACCAAAAGGCCGTGGTCACCACCGACACTTACCCGGGGAAACGCTATCCGGCCTGGGTGTCCTATATTTCCTCCAAGGCGGAGTTCACCCCCAAAAGTGTGGAGACCTTCAAGGAGCGGGTCACCCTGGTCTACCGCACCAAGATCCGGGTGGAAAATCAGAGCCACGAGCTGAAACCCGGCATGCCCGCCGAAGCGGAGATTTTCCTCAATCAGCCGCCCAGATCCGGTAAGGAGTCGGGGGACCGGTGAACCGGAAACCCTGCCCCATTGCCGTTAATCCTCTGGCCTTTCCCTGCTTTTTTCCATGAACAAGAACGCCCAGGGCCCCGCCATCGAGGTCAGGGACCTGACCCGGGACTTCGGCAAATTCCGGGCCGTGGACCGCGTCAGCTTTACGGTGGCCCAGGGTGAAATCTTCGGCTTCCTGGGGCCGAACGGCGCCGGCAAGTCCACCACCATCCGCATGTTGAACGGCCTCCTGCTGCCCACCGCCGGCGAGGGCTGGGTGGACGGCCTCCACATCGTCCGGGACCAGGACCGCATCAAGTCCCGCATCGGCTACATGTCCCAGCGCTTCTCCCTCTACGAAGACCTCACCGCCGAGGAGAACCTCTCCTTTTTCGGCGGGGTTTACGGCCTCCCCCCGGCCCGCCTGAAGGCGCGCCTGGAGGAGGTCCTGGCCCTGGTGGGGTTGAATGAGCGGCGCCGGGACCTCACCCGGGACCTGGCCCTGGGCTTGAGGCAGCGCCTGGCCCTGGCCTCGGCGGTGCTCCACGAACCCTGCCATCCTGTTTCTGGACGAGCCCACCAGCGGCGTGGACCCCATTTCCCGCCGCAACTTCTGGGATCTCATCTACGCCATGGCCGACCAGGGCGTCACCATCCTGGTCACCACCCACTACATGGACGAGGCCGAGTTCTGCGACCGCCTGGTCCTCATCTACCAGGGCCGGGTCATTGCCGCGGGCTCCCCCCGGGAGCTGAAGGGGTCGCTGCCGGAAACCATCCTGGCCGTCTACCCCGACCGCCTGGGCGAGGCCCTGGAGGTGGCCCGGCATCTCCCGGAAATCGGCGAAGCCGCGGTGTTCGGCGACGGTCTGCACGTGGCGGCCCTGGACCCCGAAGCCGCGGCCGCGGCCCTGCGCCAGGCCCTGACCCGGGCCGGCATCAAGATCGAGCGCCTTGCCCGCATCCCCCCAAGCCTCGAGGACGCCTTCATCTCGCTTATCCAGCGGGCGGAGAGGGGCCTGACGTGGACCTCAAACGCACCTGGGCCATCTTCCGAAAAGAGCTCATCCACATCCGCCGGGACTACCAGAGCCTCGTCCAGGTGGTCCTCCTGCCGGTGATGCTCCTCATCCTGTATGGCTACGCCCTCACCTTCGACATCAAAAATGTGCCCACCGCAGTCTACGATCAGGATAACAGCCGCATCAGCCAGGACTTTCTGAGGAACTTCAAGGGGACCAAATACTTCGATCTGCGCTACCGGGTGACCAGCTTCAACGACATCCGCCGCCGCATGGACGCCCGGGAAATCAGCCTGGCCCTGGTGATCCCCTACGACTTTTCCCGCTACCTCAAATCCGGCCAAACCGCCAAGATTCAGGCCATCCTGGACGGCTCCGACGCCAACACCGCCAACATCATCCAGGGCTACGTGCAGGGGGTGGTCCAGGCCTTTAACCAGGACATCCTCATAGCAAGGCTGAACCGGCGCGGCGTGTCCCAGGCCAAGCCGCCGGTCACCGCCGGGATCCGCTTCTGGTTCAACGAGGACCTGGAGAGCAAGAATTTCATCATCCCCGGGCTCATCGTCATCATCATGACCATGGTGGGGGCCCTGCTCACCGCCTTGACCATCGTCCGGGAGGTGGAACGGGGCAGCATGGAGAGTTTGCTGGCCACGCCGCTCAAAAAAACCGAGCTGATCCTGGGAAAGCTGGGGCCTTATTTCCTCCTGGGCCTCCTGGACCTGGGGATCGCCCTGGCCATGGGGGAGTTTCTCTTCCAGGTCCCCCTCAAAGGCAGCATCGCCCTCTATATCGTCCTGTCCGCGGTCTTCCTCCTGGTCATGCTGGGGATGGGCATGCTCATCTCCATCACCTCGGAAAACCAGCTGCAGGCCTACCAGATGGCCACCCTGACCACCTTTCTGCCGGCCTTCCTGCTCTCCGGCTTCGTTTTTGCCATCCCGCTCATGCCCCTGTTCCTGCAGGTGGCCTCGTACCTGGTGCCGGCCCGGTACCTGGTGACCATCTGCAAGGGCATCTATTTAAAGGGGGTGGGGCTGGAGGTGCTGTGGCCCTCCGCCCTCATGCTGGTCTTTTTTGCCGTGCTTTTCCTGGCCCTGGCCATCCGCCGGTTCCGGCACAAAATCGGGTGAACCATGCTCCGCCGCCTGCGCTACCTCATCTGGAAGGAATTCATTCAGGTCCTGCGGGACAAGAAGCTCCGCCTGTTTATCTTCCTGCCCCCCATCATTCAGCTCATCGCCTACGGCTATGCCATCAATTTCGACATCAAGCACGTGCCCATGGCCATCTACGACCAATCCCAAAGCGCCGAAAGCCGCCACCTCATCTCCCGCTTCGCCGCCTCGGAATACTTTGCCATTAAATATTTCATCGACGCCGAAGCGGAGCTGCGCCGCCTCATCGACGAGAACCGGGTCACCATGGTGCTGGAGATCCCCTATGATTTCGCCCGCCAGATCAAGTCCAGCCGGTCCGCGCCGGTGCAGGTGATCATCGACGCCACCGACAGCAATGCCGCCCTTATCGTCGGCCGCTACGCCAGCACCGTCATCGCTGATTTTTCCCTCACCACCCTGCAGGAACGCCTGGCGCGGCTGGGGGCCATGCCAGGCCTCAAGTTTCCGGTGACCCTGGAGGCCCGGGCCTGGTACAACGCCAACCTGAGCAGCCGCTATTCCTTTGTGCCCGGGGTTATCGCCATGGTGGTGATGCTGGTGAGCCTCATGCTCACCGCCCTGGCCGTGGTCCGGGAAAAGGAAATCGGCACCATCGAGCAGATCCTGGTCTCCCCCATCCGCCCGGTGGAATTCATGCTGGGGAAAACCATCCCCTTCATCGTCATCTCTTTGCTGGACATGACCGTCATCATCCTGGTGGGGGTGTTCTGGTTCGAGGTGCCTCTCCGGGGGAGCCTGCTGGTCCTTTTCCTGGGGGCCATCACCTTCCTGTTTAACTCGGTGGGCCTGGGGCTGTTCATCTCCACCGTGGCCTCCACCCAGCAGCAGGCCATGATGGCGGGGACCTTCTTTTTCACCCCGGCCATCCTCCTTTCCGGACTCATCTTCCCCATCGCCAACATGCCCCCCTTCTTCCAGTACCTCACGTATCTCAACCCCCTGCGCTATTTCGTGGTGGTGGTGCAGGGTATCTTCCTCCGGGGCGACGGCCTGGCCACCCTCTGGCCCCAAATGACCGGCATGGCCATCCTGGGCCTCACCCTCCTCACCTTAAGCGTCCTGCGTTTCCGGAGAAGACTGGCGTGAAGTGTTGTGGGAGAGGGGGCTAAGGGTCAGAGGACCCTTACCCCCTCCCCCACGCCCCCACCCCCAATCCCTTTAGTTTTTTATAACTTGTGATGCCAGGGCCGGGGCGGCCCTGCATCACAAACTAAGAGGGTTGGGAGGGGGGTGTGGGGGGAGGGCAGGGAGCCACTGCTCCCTGGCCCTCCCCTCACAACATCCTAACAAATCCTGGGCAGGAGTTCGCCGGAGGGGGGGGTGAGGATGCGGGTGGTGCCGATCTGGGTGCGCAGGTGCACCCGGCCCGGCGGGGAGGGTTGGGCGGTGCCGATGATTTGGGCATCCTGGCCGTAGCGGCTGTTGCGGATGATGGTGAGGGCAGTCTCGGCGGCTTCTGCGGCCACGAAGATGAGCATTTTCCCTTCGTTGGCCACCTGGAGGACGTCCAGCCCCAGGGCTTCGCAGGCCGCGGCCACGGCGGGTTTCACCGGTATGGCGGTCTCGTTGATTTCCAGGCACACCTGGGACTGGCGGGCAATTTCGGTTAAGGCCGCCGCGGCCCCGCCCCGGGTGGGGTCGCGCATGGTATGGACGGGGAGGTTTTGCAGCGAGCAGGTTGAGGACTAGTTCAGTGAGGGGCGCGGCGTCACTGGCGATATTAACGCCGTCCAAAAGCTTTTCCCGGGCCAGCATCACCGCGGTGCCGTGGTCCCCCACCGAGCCGGTGAGGATAATTTGGTCACCGGGCCGGGCCTGGGCGCCTGAAATGCCCCGGGCCATGATCTGCCCCACCCCGGAAGTGGTGATAAACAAGCGGTCCGCCGAACCCCGGGGCACCACCTTGGTGTCGCCGGTGGCAATGGCTACTTTCGCTTCCGCCGCGGTTTGGGCCATGGACCGGGCGATCTCCTGCAATTCCTGGATGGGAAAGCCTTCTTCGATGATAAACGAGGCGGCCAGGGCCAGGGGCCGGGCCCCGGCGGTGAGCAGATCGTTCACCGTACCCGCCACCGCCAGCCGGCCGATGTCGCCGCCGGGGAAAAACAGGGGGTCCACCACGAAGGCATCGGTGGTGAAGGCAATCTCCGGTCCATCGAGCTTCAGGACGGCGCTGTCATCGGGCTGAAAACCCTCAGAGCCATACGCCGCCAGGAACACCCGCCGGATCAACTCCCCCATCTCCCGCCCCCCGGCGCCGTGACTTAATAAAACTCGGTCCATTATGGCCTCGGATGTAAGATACGTGGGGAAGGGGGCTAAGGGTCAGAGGACCCTTACCCCCTCCCCCACGCCCCCTCCCCCAATCCCTGATGTTTGAATTTACGTGGCAGTCGGAGCCGAAGTCCCCGACGCCACGAGGTATTCATAGGGGGCTGGGAGGGGAGTTTGAGGGGAGGGCGGGGGAGCCGCTGCTCCCCCGGCCCTCCTCTCAAAAGCTATTCTCTCTCGTACTTAAACGCCGCGGCGCAGGCGCCTTCGCTGGAGACCATGCAGGGTCCCAGGGGTTGGGAAGGGGTGCAGGTCCGGTCGAATTGAGGGCAACCCCGGGGAGACAGGGTTCCCCTTAAGATGTCGCCGCAGCGGCAGGCGCTGGGCAAGGCCTTAGGCACCCGGGCCAGGAGATCGGCGAAACGCCGCCGGGCATCGAACCGGGCAAACTCATCCCTGAGGCCGGCGCCGCTTTTCGGAATCACCCCCAGGCCGCGCCAGGCTGCGTCTTCCGGCTTGAAGACCTCCGCCAGCAGCGCCTCGGCCCGGGGATTAGCCGGGGCTTTCACCGCCCGGGTATAAACGTTGTCCACCACCGCCCGGTGCTCGGCGATCTGCTTCAGGATAGAATAGACTCCCAATAAGATATCCACCGGCTCGAAGCCCGTTACCGCGCCGGGAATGTGAAATTTCTGGGGGATGAAACTGAACGCTGCCGGGCCGATGACCGTGGTGACATGCCCCGGCAGGAGCAGGCCCGACACTTTGACATCGCCGCTGCCCAAAAGGACCTGCAGTGCCGCGGGCATGGTCTTGTGGACGGAAAATACGGAAAAATTGCTGAGCCCTTCGGCCGCGGCCACTTTTAAAGCCACCGCGGTAGCCGGCATGGTGGTCTCAAAGCCCACCCCGAAAAAAATCACCTCGCGGTGGGGACTTTCCCGGGCCAGGGCCACGGCGTCCAGGGGGGCGTAAACTACCCGGACCTGCACGTCCCGGGCCCGCTCCTGTTCCAGGGAAGTAGTCGAGCCCGGCACCCGCACCATGTCGCCGAAGGTGGCGAGGATGGCCCGGGGGAGACGTCCCAGCGCCAAAAAGGCGTCTATATCCGCCTGGTCCGTGACGCACACCGGGCAGCCGGGCCCCGACACCAGCTTTACCGGGGGGGGCAGCAGGGATTTGAGGCCGAAGCGGGCCACCGCCATGGTGTGGGTGCCGCAGACCTCCATGAGGGTGGCCGGGCCGGGGGCAAGGCTGGCGATCTCACGGCTGAGCCGCTGCACCAGTTCCCGGTCCCGGTATTCTTCACTGTATCTCATCGGCGAGCTGCCTCAGCAAAGACAGGGTTTCCTCCGCATCGGCCGGGTCCACGGCGGCAATGGCCAGGCCGGCGTGCACCAGCACGTAATCCCCCACCGCCACCTCCGGGAGCAGGTCCAGGCGGGCCTCCCGGCGCACCCCATCCACTTCGGCCACGGCCCTGAAACCGTCAATTTCCACAATTCGCATAGGGATAGCAAGGCACATAGAATTCCTCGAAATTAAAGTTTTGTGAGGGAAGAGGCTATGAAGCTGTGGACCATTACCCCTTCCCCCTCAACATCTTTACCCTTTCACTCCCAACCGGGCCGCGGCCACGGCTGCCTGGCCCAGGGAGAGGCCGCCGTCGTTGGGGGGCACCAGGCTGTGGGTCAAGACTTCAAAATCCAGCTGCTCCAGGCGACTTTTGAGGCTCGAAATCAGGAGGCCGTTTTGAAACACGCCCCCGGACAAGGCGACGAGATTAAGCCCGGTTTTCTCCCGGAGGAGAAGGCACATATCGGTGAGCCCCCGGGCCAGAGACTGGTGGAAGCGCCCGGCAATGGCGGCTGGGTCGCGGCCGGCCAGCCGGTCTGAAACTGCCCCCCGGAACATGGCCGGGGTGTCCAATACCAGGCCTTGCGCGGTTTTGTGGATTTTTGGCGCATACAAGCCTTCGGCTTCGGGGTCGGCGGCCATCTCCAGTTCCAGGGCGGCCTGGCCTTCGTAGGTGCGCTGCCGGCAGATGCCCACGGCCGCGGCCACCGCGTCAAACAGGCGCCCGGCGCTGGTGGTGATGGGGGAGTGCCAGCCGGTGGCCAGTTGCTTTTGCAGCAGGTGCCGCTCCATGTCAGGAAACGACAGGTCCAGTTTTTCAGCCACGCCGAGAAAATCCTCGCCATAAGCGGCATAGAGATAGGCTGCGGCCATGCGGGCAGGGCTGCGGACGGCCGCCTCGCCCCCGGGGAGGCGCACCGGCGCCAGATGCCCCGCCCGGGTAAAGTCTTTGAGATCAGCCACCAGGACTTCGCCGCCCCAGACCGTGCCGTCCGGGCCGTAGCCCGTCCCGTCCAGGGCCAGGCCGATGCAGGTGTCCATGCGCCCATTTTCCGTCAGGCAGGCCGCCACGTGGGCGTGATGGTGCTGCACCCCGACAAGCCGGACCCCTTCCTGCTCCCTGGCATAACGGGTACTGAAATAATCGGGATGCAGGTCATGGGCCAAAATCCTGGGGCGCTTCCGGCTCAGCTCCTCGAAATGCCTGATAGCCAGTTGATAATATTCCTGGGTCTCCAGGGTGTCCAGGTCGCCGATATGCTGGCTCATGAGCGCGGTCTGCCCCCAGGCCAGGCAGAAGGTGTTCTTCTGCTCGGCCCCCACCCCCAGGATTTCGGGAGTGTCCAGCGGCAGGGGTATGGTCCGGGGTACGAAGCCCCGGGCCCGCCGCAGGGGGATCACGGAGCCTTCCGTTAAGGGCCGCACCACGGAGTCGTCGCAGGGGACGTGGATGTCGCGGTCGTGCATCAGGAAGGCGTCGGCAAGACCGGCCAACCGCTCCCGGGCTGTCTCGTTGGTGAAGACCAGGGGCTCCTCGCTGAGGTTGCCGCTGGTCATGACCAGGGCGGCAGGAGCCAGGTCCATCAGCAGGAGGTGCAGGGGAGTGTAAGGCAGGAGCAGGCCCAGGTAGTTGTTGCCCGGGGCCGCGAGCGGGGAAACGCCCCGGCCCGGCCGGCGTCGGCACAGCACAATGGGCTGCTCGGGAGCCAGAAGGAGGGAGCGCTCGTGCTTATTGATGACGGCGATCCGGTCCGCCTCCTCGAGGTCCCGCACCATGACGGCAAAGGGCTTGTCCCGGCGGCCTTTACGCGCCCGCAGGGTCCGCACCGCGGCATCGTTAGCGGCATCGCCGGCCAGGTGGAACCCCCCCAGCCCCTTCATCGCCAGGATTTTGCCCTGGTGCAGCATCTGTGCGGCAGTGGCCAGAACGTCCTGGTCCACGGACTTCCCCTGGTATTCCAGCCAGACGCGGGGGCCGCAGGCCGGACAGGCGGTGGGTTCGGCATGAAAGCGCCGGTCCCCGGGGTCCTCGTACTCCCGGCGGCAGGCCGGACACATGTCGAAGACTGCCATGGTGGTCTGGGGCCGGTCGTAAGGTACCCGCCGGATCAGGGTAAAGCGGGGACCGCAATTGGTGCAGTTGGTGAAGGGATAGCGAAACCGCCGGTCTTGGGGGTCGCGGATTTCACGGGCGCAATCATTGCAAAGGCCCACGTCCGGGGGAATAACCGCCTCGGTGCCGGCAAGACTGGCGCTGGCGGCAATGGCAAAGGCCCCTCCCCCAGGGGCGCCGCCGCTTCGGACTACCACCCCCTCCACCCGGGCCAGGGCCGGGGCCTCCGTGAAGAGTTGGCAGGCAAACAGGTCCAGGCCGGCCGGCGGCCCCTCCACCTCGATTTCCACCCCCCGGGAGGTGTTGCGCACCCAGCCCGAGAGGTTATGGCTCCGGGCCAGGCGATAGACAAAGGGGCGGAAACCCACCCCCTGAACCAGGCCGGTAACCTTGAACTTGCGGCGGGAGAGGGGAATCGGGGCTGACAGGGTTTCAGCCATGTTGGCAACCTTGGGGCATAGTTCCGGACAAACTTCTTTACACTATATCACAAAAGCCGGGAAAATTAAGTGCCTGAGGCCCCAGTTGGTGTTGTGCAGGCATAAATTTCTTCTTGCCTCGGCCCAGGGTGGTCATAATTAATTTAATAAATCATGCCAACTGGCGCAGGAGGTCCGGGCGCAATGGACAGGCGGGCGAGGATCATAAAAAGCGGCCAAGAACGGCGGGGGCCGGTGGCCTATTGGATGAGCCGGGACCAGCGGGTCCACGATAATTGGGCCCTGCTGTACGCCCAGCACCTGGCCCGGGAGCGCCGGGTGCCCCTTTGGGTGGTATTTGGACTCGCGCCCAGTTTCCTCGGGGCCACCTGGCGGCAGTATGCCTTCATGTTGGAGGGACTCGCGCAAGTAGCACGGGAGTTGGAGAGCTACGGGATCCCCTTCTTTCTGGTTAAGGGCGACCCGGGTGAGGAAATCCCCCGCTGGGTTGAGGCCCAGGGGGTTGGCGCGCTGGTCAGCGACTTCGACCCCATGCGCCTCAAACGACAGTGGCGAGAACAGGCGGCGCTGCGCCTGTCCATCCCTTTGATCGAGGTGGACGCCCACAACATCGTGCCCTGCTGGCTCGCCTCCCCCAAGCAGGAGTGGGCCGCGTATTCCTTCCGCCCCAGGATCACCCGGGCCCTGGAGGAATTTCTCACCCCCATGCCGGCCCTGCTCAAGCACCCGTTCCCATCTAAAGAAAAAACGCCGGCCCTTGACGCCCCCAGGCTGCTCGACTCCCTGGGCATAGACCGCACGGTGCCCCCGGTGGCCTGGCTCAGCCCCGGTGAGAAGGCCGGCCGAGAGTGTCTGCAGCGGTTCCTGTCAGAAAAATTGCCCCACTACGACCGGGACCGCAACGACCCCACCCGGGACGGCCAGTCCAACCTCTCCCCCTACCTCCACTTCGGCCAGATCGCCCCCCAGCGGGTGGCCCTTGAGGTCAGGCAGAGCCAGGCGCCGCCTGCCAGCCGGGCTGCCTTCCTGGAGGAGCTCATCGTGCGCCGGGAACTGTCAGACAACTTCTGTTATTACAACCAGGCACTACGACCGTTTCCAGGGATTCCCGGAGTGGGCCCGGAAAACCCTGGACCAGCACCGGGGCGAGGCGCGGGACTATCTCTACACCCTGGCCGACCTGGAGGCAGCCCGCAGCCATGACCCCCTGTGGAACGCCGCCCAACTGGAGATGGTGCACCGGGGCAAGATGCACGGCTATATGAGGATGTACTGGGCCAAGAAAATCCTGGAGTGGACGGCCTCACCGGAGGAGGCCCTGGAGACGGCCATTTATCTCAACGACCGCTATTTTCTGGACGGCCGGGACCCCAACGGCTACGCGGGCATCGCCTGGAGCCTGGGCGGGGTCCACGACCGGGCCTGGAAAGAGCGCCCCATCTTCGGCAAGATCCGCTACATGAGCTACCAGGGCGCGGCGAGGAAATTCGACGTGCAAGCCTATATTGAGAAACAGCTTGAGGGAGGGGGCCAGGGGTCAGAGGACCCCTGCCCCCTCCCTCAAACTCCCTCCCCCAACCCCCTAAGAGATTTGTACAACGAAGTTCTGGGCCCTGAGCCGCATTTCAGGACCCTAGGCGGGTTGGGAGGGGGCTTGGGGGAGGGCAGGGACCTCAGGTTCCTGGCCCTCCCCCAAGACTAGAACTTCACCTGCTGGAAACGCTTGGTGCGGGCCTGCTCCTGGGCGTTGGGCGTGCCTTCCCGGGCCAGGGATTTCACTGCCTGGACGCGGTCCGCGGTGAGGGGATGGGAGCGGAAGATGCCGCCGCCGCCCCTGGAACTCAGCCTGGAGAGAATCGCTGGCAGGGCCGCGGGGTTATAGCCGGCCCGGGTGAGGGTGGTCACCGCCTCCCGGTCGGCGTTGGCCTCGGCCTCACGGCTGTAGCCGTTCACCACCAGGGTTTTAAAGACGTCGTCAATGGAGCTTTCGAACATGGACACCAGACTGCCGGCCACCCCGCCCCCGTACTGCCTGGCGGCTTCGGCCCCGGTGCTGGTGAGGACCTCGGTCCAGCGGGACTTATTGATGGACTTGACGCCATCCTTATGGGCCACGTGAGCGACCTCATGGGCCAGGACGGCGGCCAGTTCGTCCTCGTTCTGGCACTCCTTGATGAGCCCCCGGGTGATGAGGATGATGCCGCCGGGGCAGGCGTAAGCATTAGGGTCGGATGTCTCCAGGATGCCGAAGTGATAGCCCTTGTAGGTCCTGGGCATGCTGGACTTTTTCGCCACGGTCTGCCCGACTTCGTTGACGTACAAGGTGGCGTCCTTGTTCTGGGACAGGGAGTTCCTGGCCAGGAGGCGGGCCGCCACAGCCCGGCCGATATAATACTCCTCGGAGTCGCTGATCCCCTTGGAGGCCACCATGGCCTTTTGTCCGGCCGTAGTGCCCACGCTGATGGCCTTGCCCGCTTGTGAGGGCACGGGCACCGGGGCCGATGGAATGGGTGAGGAAGGCACCGGCACGGGGAGGTTGGGAAGTTGGAAACCTGCCAGGAGCAACACCCCGGCAGTCAGCCCCAGAAGACCCAGGATTTTCGTTTTCATGGGGTCAGCCCTCCGTCCCGGGTGAACGCGGCCAATTGGGTGGGATTCACCTCGAACCGCTCCACCTCGTCTACCATAGCATAGTTAAGTCCCGGGTTCTTCTGGCGGTAGCCCGCCTCCACCTCGGGGGTAAAGCCCTTGCCGGCCAGGGCCACTTCATCGCTTTTGGTCTCCCGGACCGGTCCGCCGGTGAGCATGCCCGGCAGGTGCATGCCGGAACCGCTGGAGGCCTGAGGGAAAGCCGTTTTGTGCAGCCACCCGGTCTTGCCCTGATAATTTACCTGCATCCAGTCTCCGGAGCGGGACATGACCGCCACATCTGCGCCCGGAGGCACCGTACCCAGGGTGGTGCTCCCGAAATTCGGAGATTGATAGAGCTGTGTGTTGGCGCGTTCAACCTTGAGGGTCTCCGCCATGCCTGGACTGAGAGCCGTCAACGACCCCACCAGCAGAAGCAGCAGCACCCACAAACCCGGTCCCGTTAGATAGCCTGGTCGCCTCACCAGTTCCTCCTTTTCCTGAGATAAGACCCGCCTGGCTTGCAGGTCCCGTTTACTTAAAGATCGCCACACCATAAGACATCTTGCATGGAAAATCATGAAAAAGGTCGGCTCTTTTGAGAAAAAACTTTACTTTTGGGGCTGATGCCGCCGCCCTCTTTTGGCAGGATAGCCAGCCAGATCAGCAATCCCTGCCGGTTTCTTGGCAGTCACTTCGAGTCCGGACGGAACACCCCCTGCCAGTCCGGCGGCGGCGGGCTTTCCTGATAGGCCTGGCAGCGCTGCAAAAAGACCTGGGAGGGGCTGTCCCCGGGATGCTTGTCCAGGATGGCTTGAAACAGGGCCGCGGCCTCGGGAAATTTTTCCTGGCGGTATAATTCCAGGGCCCCGGCAAAGTCGCTGGCCAGCTCGGTGGCCGCCGGGGGGAGATCCCCGGCCAATCCCAGGATATGGAAGACCCCCACCGGCTTTACCTTGCCCTTCACCGCCACCCGGTCCAACTCCCGGAAGACCACGCCGTCGCCGCATTCCGCCCGGGTGGTCTCGCTGGCCATGATAAAAGTGCCGTAAAATTTGTTCAATCCCTCGAGGCGGGAGGCCAGGTTGACGGTGTCGCCGATGGCGGTGTAATCGAAGCGCTTCTCCGAGCCCAGGTTCCCCACGATGGCGTCGCCGGTGTGCAGGCCGATGCGCATGCCGAGGCGCGGCAGGCCCATTTTTTCAAAGCGCTGGTTCAATTCCGCCAGGGCCGCCTGCTGCCGCAGGGCCGCCCGGCAGGCCCGCAGCGCCTGATCCTCCTGGGGGAGGGGCGCCCCCCAGAACGCCATGATGGCATCCCCCTCGAATTTGTCCACCGTGCCTTCCTCGTCCAGGATGATGTCGGTCATGCGGGAGAGGTAATCGTTCAACAGGGCCACCACCTCTTCGGCCCCGAGGCGTTCGGAGATGGTGGTGAAACCGGCCAGGTCGGAAAAAAACAGGGTCATGCGCCGGCGCTCACCCCCCAGGTTCAGCAGTTCCGGGTGATTCATGAGGTGGGTGATGACTTTTTCCGACATGTAG
Organism: uncultured delta proteobacterium; assembly: GCA_963773285.1. Lineage (GTDB taxonomy): Bacteria > Desulfobacterota > Desulfobaccia > Desulfobaccales > 0-14-0-80-60-11 > JBGSLA01. The sequence goes on along the minus strand of CAVZAM010000011.1, from coordinate 35,807 downwards.
CGGGAGAACATGCGGCGGATGGCGAGCTTCTGGCGGCCCTCGGTGGCATAGCTGTAGGCTGTGGCCAGGACGAAGGCCAGGCCCAGGGAAACCCCCGGCACCACCGGGTCGGCCCACCAGTTGGCCTGGAAGGCCTGGAAACTCCCCAATACAATGATCAGCAGCAGCAGGACCAGCGCCGCCAGGGTGGCCCACAGGCGGGCCGAGAACAGCACCGCCAGGGTGACGGCGATGGCTACGAGCAGGGCAAAAAGCCTCACCAGCCAGGCGGGCGCGGCCTTGAGAAAATCCCCGGTGAGGAGGTTGTCCAGCAGGGTGGCGTGGAGTTCCACTCCCGGGGAAGATGGGGGCCAGGGGCGTGGGTTTGAGGTCCAGGAGGCCGGGCGCGGTGAACCCCACCAACACCCATTTGCCGGCCAGGTCACTAGGCTCATAAAAAGGCGCCAGGCCGTTTTTCAGGCGCTCCTCCGACTGGATGACGTTGGCGGCCCCGAGGCGCTTGAAGCTGCGGGCCGGGCCACGGAACTTGAGCAGGAGCCGCCCTTCCCGGTCCAGGGGGATCCGGCGGCCTTCCCCCACCAGGTCGCCGGGCGTGAAATGCCAGTCCCCCGGGGGCTGCACGTGGCAGAAGGCGCCGAAGCCGAGGAGCGGCAGAAAGCGGCCCTGGTACAGGCTCACCGGGGGAAGGCGACGGTAGATGCCGTCCGGGTCGGCGTGGCATTCGACGTTCCCCAGCGCGGCCGCGGCTTTGAGGAGAGGCGGAATGGGGGCGGTCACACCCCGGTAGGCGGTCAGGTCGGGGGGCGGGGCACCCTGGATGGGAATGGCGGCCCGGCTGAGCACCGCCTCGGTTTGGGCATCGGCCCCCTTGTCCTCCCGGGTGAGGAAAAAGGGCAGCACCACCCGGCCGTAAGCCTCCATGGCCTGGGCCAGCCGCTGGTCATCATCGGCGCCGTATACCGAAGCCTCGGTGTACAGGACGTCGAAGATCACCGCCCGGGCCCCGCCCCGCTGGCAAAATTCGATAATGGGCGCGTAAAGCTGCCGCGGCCAGGGCCACGACACCCCCTGTTTCTGGAAAAAATCCAGGTCGGCCTGGTCCACCGTGACCACCACCACGTCCGGACTGGCCGGCCCCACAGGGGCGGTGCGATAGAGGTGATCGAGGGTGGTGAGGATGTACTTGGTGAGCAGGCCCGACAGAGACAGCCCCAAAGTCAGGCCCCAGGCCAGAAGCACGATGATCACCCCGGCGGCGGCCTTGCGGCGGGGTGAGGCGGCGGCAAATAAATTCATGCAATGACCACGACTGCCTTAAGATGCCGAATCGGTGGCGGCATTATAGCAGAACCGTCGCCCGTGGGTGTAAAAATCCTGGGGGGAGGGCTATGGACCTGAGGTCCCTACCCTCCCCCCAGGCCCCCCTCCCAACCCGCTTAGGGTTGTAGCGCTGGCGCCCTCGCCGGCGTCGAAACTCGCCTTCAGGGCTTGAGGGAGGGAGCCATGGTCCGCCGATCCTCACCAGCCTGCCTGGTTCCCTCCCCAATTTCCAGGCCTGCCGGGCAAAAAAAAAGGGGGCAGGTTGCCCTGCCCCCTTTGGTGTGAAATTGATGGTTAATCCATCTCGCCCATTTTCTTGCCGCAGCACTCCGGTGCAGGCTCATTGGCCTTTACGGACTTGAAGGTGTTGCACTGGGCGCAGACGTAGGATTTTTTTTCCTCGGGTTTTGCCGGCTGGGCCGGGCCCTTGCAGCTACAGGAACAATCACTCATTTTAATTCCTCCTCATGGTTTTAGCTCAGAATATAAGACCGAAGGGTCAGCCGTGCCAGGCCTAATCCTTCAGGGGTTTTTGATAGTCCTCTTCCACCTCCCAGCCCTTTCCCTTGAACGCGGCCAGGGGGGGCGGGTAGGAACCGGAAAAGAAGTCCTTGTTGTCGTGGGTGTCTTCCATGGTCACCTCCACCACCACGTCGCCTTTGCGGACCCGGTAGCCCCAGAGGAAATTGTCGTGGGTGGAAGGAGCTGTGGCCTTGCCCTCGTAGATGAGGCTGTTGCCTTCCTTTTTCACCTTGGAGTAGGTGTAGCAGCAATCGCCGCCCATGCCGCTGCAGCCGCATTTGCCGCGCCGGAACTCGAGGCCGTCGACGCTGTATCCGCCTGGAGCACGCACTATCTCGGTCATGGCTTAAAGCCTCTTGAAAGGAATTGTTACTTTTTAAGAATAATTCCTTTTAGAAAAAAATCAAGGGGAGGAGTTAATTTTTTTCGATTGGCTGCGTCTAATTATTAAGGAAAAAAATGTAAAGAAAGTGCAATTTCCGGTTTTTGTTGCATTTTCTTTTTTTTTTAAGAAAATTTGCCGATAGGGAAACATATCAAAGATAATTGTAGTGACCCGAGGCGGGCGAAACGGGGGGGGATCTCCTGCCTTGGGGGCGCGGCAAGACCGCGAACCCTTGCCCTCCTGTAGTCTCTGAATACCTCATAATCAAAGAGAAAAAGTGACTCAAGACGATAAATTCAACCGCGCTTGTCATGCCCTGGCGCGGGTGGTAAAACGGGGCGCCTGGTGGATCATCCTGATCTCCCTGGCCCTTGCCGTCGTGTCCGTCTACTACACCTACCAGCACCTGGGCTTCCGGACCAGCCGCAGCGACCTGGTGGCCAGCGACCAGCGTCTTCTGCAACTGGGGGAGCAGCTCAGCAAGGACTTCGGTTCCCGGGACGACCTGGTGGTGGTGGTGGAAAACGGCCATGCCGACCGGACCAAGGCCTTTGCCGATGCCCTGGCCCTGGAACTGCAAAAACAATCCCAGGAATTCCCGGAAATCTTTTACCGCCTGCAGCCCCAGGCGTTTAAAAAATGGGCCCTGCTGTACCTCGAGCCCCAGCAAATCGCTGAAATCAAGACCAAGCTCCAGGATCACCAGGGGCTTCTGGAAGGGCTGGCGGCCCGGCCCAACCTCACCGGTTTTTACCGGGGGGTCAACCAGGAGCTCACCAACTCCCTCATGGGGGAGCTTTTTACCGGCTTCCTCAAAGAAGACCAGGGTAGCGAGAAAATCCCCGACCTGTCTTTCCTGGTGGCCAACCTCCGGGAACTGAAGCAGGGCCTGGACGGCAACCAGGCTTATAAATCGCCCCTGGCCGGCTTTTTTGTCAAAGGGCTGGAGGACCTGGACCACGAGGGCTATTTCCTCACCGAAAACAACAAATATTTGCTCTTCCTGGTGACTCCCCGGAAGGACGGCTTTACCCAGGCCTCGGCGTCGGTGGAGCTCCTCCGTAAAATCGTCGCCCAGGTTCAGGCCGGATTCCCCGACCTCAAAGCCGGGGTCACCGGTCCCATGGCCCTGGAGGCCGACGAGATGGGAAGCGCCATGGGGGACATTACCCTGGCCACCTGGCTGTCGCTCGCCAGCCAGATGCTCCTTCTCGTCCTTTTCCTCAAGAGCGTCAAGCGCCCCCTCCTCGAAGGGCTGGTGCTGGTGGTGAGCCTCTGCTGGACCTTTGCCGTGGCCACCCTGCTGGTGGGGCACCTGAATCTTTTGTCCATTGTTTTCGCCCCCCTCATGCTGGGGATTACCATCGACTTCGGGGTGCACTGGTTCTGCCGCCTGGAGGAAGAGCAGGATTTCCAGGGCAAGACCAACGGCAACGCCATGACCTGCACCATGCACCGGGCGGCGCCGGCCATCATTTACGCGGCCCTGGCCGCGGCGGCTTCTTTTGTGCCCTTGACCATGACCGGTTTCAAGGGCCTGGCCGAACTGGGGCTCATCCTCACCGTGGGCGTGCTCCTCACCCTGGTGGCCACCCTTACCCTGCTCCCGAGCCTGGTGCTGGTGACCGGACGCTACAACTACCTGGAGCCCTTGCCCAAGTGCCCGGGGACCCCCCGGCCGTTCCTCTCCCTCAGTTGGAAGAAACCCGGCCTGGTGGGGGTAGGGGGGCTGGTCCTGGCCGCGGTGGGGTGTATCAGCCTCCTGCACGTCAAGTTTGATCTGAACCCCCTGCACCTGCAAAACCAGAGGACTGAGTCCGTGGTCTGGGAGATGAAGCTCATGAAAGACTCCCGCTATTCCACGGCCTTCGGCGCCATAACCACGAACAGCCTGGACGACCTCAAGGCCAAGACCGTGGCCCTGAAGAAACTCCCCACGGTGTCCCATGTGGAGTCGATTCTGTCGTTCTTCCCTGAGCAGCCCGAAGCCAAGAAGGAGCAGCTGGCGAAGCTGGCGCCCATCTTCCAGAAGGTCGCCATCCCCGCCACCCTGGAGCATCCCTCCGATCCCCGGGAACTGGCCGTGGCGCTGGGCGGGATCCAGTTCAAGCTGGCCAGGGCCCTGGAGAGCGACCCCAACCTGGGCCAGGTGAAAGAGGCCGTGGACCTGCTGAACGGCATCATCCCCGCCCTGAAGTCCGGCGGGCCTCAAACCGTGGCCCATCTCGGGGATTATGAAGGCAAGTTCTTCACCGACCTCAGGGACAAGTGGGACTTCTTCCGGGACGGCATTCAGGCCCCGCTGCCCCGCTTGAGCGATCTCCCCGCCGAGGTCCGGGACCGCTTCATCAGCCCCCAGGGGACCTTCCTGCTCCGGGTGTTCTCCTCCCAGGATATCTGGGACCCGGTCCCCCTGGGCAAATTCGTGGAAGATCTGCAGCGGGTGGACCCCGATGTTACCGGGGACCCGGTGCTCCTCTATTTCTTTACCTCGGCCTTCCGGAATGCCTGCCTGTGGGCCGCCGGGATCGGCCTCCTGGTCATCACCATCATGCTCTGGGCGGTTTTCCGGAGTTTGAAGCTGACGCTTCTGGCCCTGCTGCCCCTCTTCGTGGGCACGGGCTGGACCCTGAACCTCATGTGGCTCCTGGGCATCCCCTTCAACCAGGCCAACGTGCTGTTCCTGCCGTTGATCCTGGGGGAGGGCATCGAGTTCGGCATCATCATCCTGGTGCGCTGGCAGATGGAAGAGTCGGCCCGGGTCATCACGCTTCCGGCCAGCACCGCCAAGGGCGTGCTCCTGGCCGCGCTCACCACCACCGTGGGTTTTGGCAGCCTCATGGTCTCGGGGCACCAGGGCACCTTCAGCCTGGGTCTTTTGGCCACCGTGGGGAGCCTGAGCGTGCTCCTGGCCTCCCTGAGCGTGCTGCCGGCCTTCCTCCGCCTGGTGGACAAACAAGCCGCCGCCCGGCGGGAACGGGTCAGCGCCCCCCTGGACTTCAAGCGCCTGCTGCTCCTGTTGGTGGGCAAGGAATAACCTGATATGAAAAAAATGACTAAAATTATCCCGGTGGCCCTGCTGGCGTTGTGGCTGGCGGTCACCCCGGCCCTGGGGGCCACCCCCGGCGCCTTCGTCAAGGGCATTCTCGATGAAGTGCTGGCCATCCAAACCAACCCGGCCCTCGAGGGCCCCGGCCGCGAGGCGGACCGGGCCCAGGCCATCCGCCGGGTCATCCAGAAGAGCTTCGATTTTCCCTACATGGCCGAGCAGTCCCTGGGCGCGGCCTACGAGCGCCTCAACCCCGGCCAGCGCCAGGAGTTCACCCAGGTCTTCACCTCGTTATTCCAGACCTCCTACACCAACATGGTGCTGCGGTTCCTGAAGAAGGAGACCGTCAAGTACGGCAAGGAGAGCGTCACCGGTGGCGAGGCCCGGGTGGACACCACCCTGGTGCGCACCAACGACTCCATCAAAGTGGAATATCTGCTCCGCCAGAAAAGCGGCGGTTGGCTCATGTATGACGTGGTGGTGGACGGGGTGAGCATCCTGGACAAGTACAAGTCGGGATTTGCCCGGGAGATCCAGACCGGCTCTTTCGACAGTCTCATGAACAAGATGAAGACCCAGCTCAAGTCCCAGCAGTAGCCTATACAAAATGAGGCAGGGCATGAAAACCCTGCCCCATTTCCCGCCTTAACCCTCCAACCCTTAAGGATGCTTATACAAGCTAATAGCCTGTATTCGTGCAGACTTTCCGTTTATTTATAATTATGCGGGTTGGGAGGGGGGCTTGGGGGGAGGGTAGGGACCTCAGGTCCCTGGCCCTCTCACCAAAGTTTGCAGTTAAGCCGGCCGGTCGCCCTGGATGATGCGCGCCGGGAGGGTTTCCACCATGTCCCGGGCCCGGTCCTCACCCACAAGTTTAGCGAGCTTTTTGAGGGCGTCTTGCATCAAGGGGGGGCGCTTGGCCACGTTGTGGGCATCGGTGGCCATGATGTGCACCAGGCCTTCCCGCACCAGTTTTTTCGTGAACCGGGATATTCGCCAGCCAAAGCCCCGGGTGAGGCTGCGGGCGGTGATCTGGGCCAAACAGCCCAGTGATATGAAACGCCGCAGTTTCTGGGGCATTTCGTAAAAAATCATGTTGCGCTCCGGGTGGGTGATGATGGGGGTGATGCCCCGGGAACTCAACTCGAAAATGATGTTTTCCGTGGCCGGGGGGATGACGGAGTCCGGCATCTCCAGGCAGATGTAACGCTTACCGTCGTTGATGGTCAATACCCGTTTATCGTCGATGAACTTGATGATGTCGGGGAACAGGGGGATTTCGCACCCCGGCAGCACGGTAAGGCCGATCTCGGCCTCCCCCAGCTTTTCATTGAAGCGCCGCACCGCCCGGCGCAGGTCGTCCGGCTCGATGAAATCGTGAAAATCCGTTGACCGGCGGCGGAACAGGTGCGGGGTGGCGACCATGGTGGTGATGCCTTCCGCCACCGCCAGCCGGGCCATTTCCAGGGACTCCTCCATGGTGCGGGGGCCGTCGTCGATGCCGGGTAATATGTGGGCGTGCAGGTCGATCACAGGGTCAGTTCTTGGTCATGGCGGTTTGCCGGCATAAGGTTATGAGGCTCGCCCCGGCGGCTCAAGCGGTTTTCAGGGCCAGGCACAGGCCGTCGTGCTCCGGGGAGTGGGCCGGGAGGAAGCACAGCAACGGCACCACCCGCCATTCGGGGCGCCGGAAGATCTCCCGGTTGAAGTCCAAAGCCCCCGAAAAGCCGATGTTGTCGGCCACCAGGAGGCCGCCGGGTTTTATGAGGCGCTGGCAATGGGTGAGGGCCGGCAGATAGCTTTCCTTGTCGATGTCCATAAAAATCAGGTCAAAGGGGCCGGTCATGCCGGCCATGAGGGACAGGGCCTCCCCCACCCGCACCTCCACCCGGTCGGCCACCCCCGCGGCGACAAAGTTGGCCCGGGCCCGGGCCGCCATGCCTTCGTCCAGTTCCAGGGTGGTCACCCGGCCCTGTTGCGGCTCCATGCCCCGGGCCAGGTAAATGGCGGAGTAGCCGGTGGCGGTGCCCAGCTCCAGGACGTGGCGGGCCTGGCTCACCCGGGCCAGGATCAAGAGCAGTTCCCCCACCACCGGGCCGATGATGGGGATGTTTTCCCGCTGGGCCTCCCCCTCCAACCGGCGCAGGAGCTCGTCCCGGGGCGGGATGAATTCCCGGAAGTGGGCTTCCAGGTCAGGAATCATGGCACACATGGGGACTTCTCCTTCCTCGGCCAGGCTTGCCGCCCATTAAGAATGCCCCTATTATCGCAGTTTTTCCCGGGCGAGGGAAGGGCAGATATGTGGCTCGCCCCGGGGCTTAAAGGGGATGTGGACAAAAAAGAGAGACCGGGCCGGTCCTGGCCCCGCCCCCGGCAAACCGGCCCGTGAGGCTTGCGCTCCCGGGGAAATGCTTTAAAATTAAAAGACCCTGAGGTGACAAAGGACCTAAAATGAGCCCGTTGATAATTATCCTGATTGCCGTAGTCCTGGTTTATTTTTTCTCCCGGGGCGGCTGCTGAGGGAAGTGAGCGCGGCTTCGGGTAAGCCGCCGCACCATCTCCCGGGAGTCCGTTCCCAGGACCCGTGACTGCCATGCAACACGTATACACTTTCTTTTTCCGGCTGTTTTTCACCTTTCTGGCCGCCAAGCTGCTGGTTTTCCTGGTGGACTGGCAGGGTCTGGCGCCTTTGCTCGTCATTACCCTGGCCCTCATGGGCAACGTCTACTTTTTCGATTACCTGGACCACCGCAGCCGCTCTTCCTGGCGCCGCCACACCGCCGGTCCCCCGCCGGCCGCACCCACCATCCCCGGGGCCCTGCCCGAACCACCCCCTGAGGCCCGAACTTAACCTTTCTCCGCCCGGCCTCCGGCCCATGCCCTCTTAACCGTCATCCCCGCAGATCAACCAAGAAAAATTTCCCCTGAAGATTATCCACGGTCTTACTGGGCCGCAGGCAATTTTTCCTTGACACTGATTTTGCGATCGTTATATCTTTCACAATTAGTATGCAACGGCTGCTTCCCCTTTTTTCTGCCAAAAGCCCGGCCATCCTGGAAAAATGGCTGGATATCCTTTTGGGCAGCTACTCTCCCCAAAAGGTGCAGTTTCTGAAAAAGGAAAAGGACCCTTTCAGCAATCCCGTGGTCCATCAACTTTCCCGGGGGCTGGGAGACCTGTCTGGCCGTGCTGGCGGAAGAAAAGAGTGTGGAAGAGGCCCGCACCGCGTTGGATGAAATTATCCGGGTCCTGGCTCTTCAGGAAACCGCGCCGTCTCAGGCCCTGGCTTTTATTTTCTACCTCAAGCAGGTGATCCGGGACGAGTTGGCGGAGGAACTGAAGGACCTTACCCTGGCCCCGGAGATGGCGGACCTGGAGTCTCGCATCGACGGGCTGGCCCTCCTGGGGTTTGACGGCTACATGCTGCGCCGGGAGAAGCTGAGTGAAATGAAGGTTAAGGAAGTGAAGGCCCGGGTCAGCGGGCTGCTCAGGCGCGCCGGGATCGAGATCGACAATCCCTGAGCCCCGCCCTTTCGCAGCAGGTGAATTTTCTACGAGGTGACCGTACATGACGGACTTTTTCAAGATGCATTTCCTGGTGCCCCTGGCAGCCGTCCTCGGTTTGATGACGATGGCCTACTTCGGGTCCCAGGCCGGTTTGCAGTGGGTTTTCGGGGTGGCTGCCCCTTACCTGTCCGTTCTCCTCCTGGTCGAAGGGCTGATTTACCGCATCGTCCAGTGGGCCCGCTCCCCGGTGCCTTTCCGCATCCCCACCACCTGCGCCCAGCAACGGAGCCTGCCCTGGATCAGCCGGACTGTCCAGGATAAACTGGACAACCCCGGGACGTTCCTGGAGACGGTGGGCCGCATGGCCCTGGAAGTCCTGACGTTCCGGAGCCTGTTCCGCAATACCAGGACGGAACTCCAAAAACACCCGGATTACCCCGAGGGCGCCAAGCTGGTGCACTGGTCCTACAAGTGGCTGTGGCTCGGGGCCATCGCCTTTCACTACGCCTTCCTCATGGTGATCTTAAGGCACCTGCGCTTCTTTTCCGAGCCGGTGTGGGGGTTTGTCCACCAGCTGGAAACCGTGGACGGCTTTGTGCAGTTTTACACGCCGGTGGTGTACCTCACCGGGGTGGTGATGCTGGCGGGCCTGACGTATCTTCTGGCCCGGCGCCTGGCCAATCCGGCCTTGCGCTACATCTCCCTGGCCGCCGACTATTTTCCCCTGTTTCTCATCCTGGCCATCGGCATAACCGGGTTTTTCGTGCGCTACGTCTACCGCACCGACGTTGTCGCCATCAAAGAGCTGGCCATGGGCCTGGTGACCCTGCACCCGGTGGTGCCGGCGGGTATCAGCCCGCTGTTTTTCACCCATCTCTTTCTGGTGAGCGTGCTCTTCGCTTATTTCCCCTTCAGCAAGCTGATGCACGCCCCGGGGGTTTTCCTGAGCCCCACCCGCAACCTGGCTAACAACAACCGTTATCGGCTCCACGTCAACCCTTGGAACTACCCCGTCAAGTTCCACACCTATATGGACCAGGAAAATGAGTATCGGGAAGCCATGGTTGAAGCCGGGATTCCGGTGGAGATTCCCCTGGCAGCACCGGTGGAAGAGGAGAAGTAATGGCTAAGGTAAAGGTACCCAACCCCCAAGAGTTGGCGAAAGTCAATTACCGGCCCCCGGCCAAGGGCTGGATGGACGTCAAACCAGATTTCCGGCCGGGCACCTACGTCAACGCCGCCCAACCCAAGTGGCTGGAGATGGTCAATTACCCGTATCCCCGGGCCTGGTCGGTAAAGGACGAAGACTGGAAGCTGCCGGAGAACTGGAAAGAGATCATCCTCCAGCAGATGGAAGACCGCTTAAGCCGTTTCCGCACCCTGAAACTGTTCTTCGACATCTGCGTGCGCTGCGGGGCCTGCGCCGACAAGTGCCATTTTTATCTGGGCACCGGCGACCCCAAAAACATGCCGGTCATGCGGGCGGAGCTTTTACGCTCGGTTTACAAACGCTACTTCAAGCCCGCCGGCAAGATATTGGGAGCGTTGGCCGGGGCCCGGGACCTCACCGAGGACGTCCTCAAGGAGTGGTTCTACTACCTCCACCAGTGCACCATCTGTCGCCGCTGCTCGGTCTTCTGCCCCTACGGCATCGACATGGCCGAGATGACCATCCTGGGGCGGGAATTGCTGGCCTCGGTGGGCATCAACATCGACTGGGCCATGGCCTCGGTGGCCAGCTGCTACACCAAGGGCAGCCATATCGGCGCCACCCCCCAGGCCTTCAAGGACATGCTGGACTTCCTGGCCGAGGAAAACGAGCGCATCACCGGCATCGAAACCCCGGTGACCTATAACCGCAAGGGGGCCGAGATCCTTTTCATCACGCCCTCCGGCGACTACTTCGCCGACCCCGGCAGCTACACCATGATGGGCTACCTCCTGCTGTTCAAGTACCTCGACCTGGACTACACGGTGAGCACCTACGCCGCCGAGGGCGGGAACTTCGGCTGGTTCATCTCCCACGAGATGGGCAAGCGCCTCAACATCAAGATGTACGAGGAGGCCAAGCGCCTGGGGGTCAAGTGGATCCTGGGGGGCGAATGCGGCCACATGTGGCGGGTGTGCAACCAGTACCAGAACACGTATTACGGCGAGTCCCCGAGCTTCCTGGAGGTGCCCAAGTCCCCGGTCACCGGCACGGTCTTCGACAACGCCAGTGTCCACAAGATGGTGCACATCTCCGAGTTCACCGCCGACCTCATCCACAACAACAAGCTGAAGTTCGACGTGAGCAGGAACGAACACATCAAGCTCACGTTCCACGACTCCTGCAATCCCGCCCGGGCTATGGGCATCTTTGAAGAACCCCGCTACATCATCAAGAATGTCCTGCCCGAGGGTCACTTCTTCGAGATGCCGCCCAACACCATCCGGGAGAAGACCTTCTGCTGCGGCAGCAGCGCCGCCCTGAACGCCGACGAGTTCATGGAAACCAGGATGAAGGGCGGGTTCCCCCGGGCCAACGCGGTGCGGCACGTGGCCGACAAATACGGGGTCAACCACCTGGGCTGCATCTGCGCCCTGGACCGGGCCACCCTGCCGCCCCTCATGCAGTACTGGGTGCCCGAAATGGAAGTCACCGGCATCACCGAACTGGTGGGCAACGCCCTGGTCTTCCCTGATGAAATTGAGCGCACCACCGACCTGCGCGACCGGCCCCTGGTGGGTTTCGAGGAAGCGGAGGGGGAGGAGGAAGCGGAATAAATGGCTGACTACAAGAACGAATTCGGGTGGTTCGCCGAGCGCCCGCAGGTAGAGAAGAAGATCTACAATAAATACGCGATCTTCATCGGGTTGGCCGCCTTCATTATCCTGGCCACGTCTCCCCTGTGGCTGAATGCCGGGAGGGTGGTGCCGCCCCCCAAGCCCGACCTCAACACCCCGGCCATTCAACAGCTCGCCGCTAAAGATAAACAATGTGTCCTGCCCACTGCTGAGATGCGGGCTACTCACATGCAGCTCCTGATCAGCTGGCGTGATCAGGTGGTGCGCACCGGCAACCGGGTGTGGGTCAGCCCCAGCGGCAAAAAATATGAGCCCAGCCTCTCCAACACCTGTCTGGGATGCCATTCCAACAAGAAGGAATTCTGCGACCAGTGCCACAACTATGCAGCAGTGACGCCGAATTGCTGGGGCTGCCATCTCGACAAACCCGCTTCGAAAAAGATGGCGCAGGTGGAGGTGCAGGAATGAGTATCGACAGAAGACAATTCATTAAAATTGCCGGGTTATCCACCCTCTTCGGGTTGGGCGGCAAAATCGGCTGGGAGCTTTTGAAGCCGGGCCAGGTGGAGGCGAGCCTTACCGGTCTTCCCCAACCCCTGGCGGCCAAGCGCTGGTCCATGGTAATCGATATGCGCCGACTGGACGATGCCACCGCCAAAAAGTGTACCGATGTCTGCCACCTGATCCACAACGTCCCCGATTTCGCCCACCCGGTGGACCCCAAGGACGCCGTGACCCCGGAAGAGCTGATACGCTGGCAGGTCAAGTGGATCTGGACCGACCATTACGAAAATGCCTTCCCCGGGAACGATCAGCAGTACATGGACGAGAACGTCGAGCACATGCCCTTCCTGCTGCTCTGCAACCACTGCGACAATCCGCCCTGTGTCCGGGTGTGCCCCACCAAGGCCACCTTCCGGCGGGACGACGGTATCGTCATGATGGACATGCACCGCTGCATCGGCTGCCGCTACTGCATGGCGGGTTGCCCCTTCTCGGCCCGGAGCTTCAACTGGCGGAACCCCCGGCCCTATATCAAGGAAACCTACCCGGACTATCCCACCCGGGAGCCGGGCATGGTGGAAAAGTGCGACTTCTGCGCCAAGCTCCTGGCCAAGGGCCAGCTCCCCGCCTGTGTCACGGCCAGCAACGGCGCCCTCCTGTTCGGCGACCTGGCCGACGAAAATTCCGTGGTGCGGGCGGCCCTGAAGGAGAACTTCACCATCCGCCGCAAACCGTATCTCGGCACCAACCCGCAAGTTTACTATATCGTGTGAGGGAACTATGCTGGAAAATGCCTTCGTAGGAACTAAAAGATACTACATGCTGCTGGCCGGGCTGCTGTTTCTCATACTGGTGGGGGCATCCTTCTACCTGCTGCAGCTTAAAAACGGTTTGGGGTATACCACCGGCCTCGGCCGGGACGTGTCCTGGGGCTTTTACATCGCCCAGCTCACGTACCTCGTCGGCGTGGCGGCCAGCGCCGTCATGGTGGTACTCCCTTACTACCTCCATGATTACAAGGCCTTCGGCCGCATCACCATCCTGGGGGAATTCCTGGCCGTGCCCGCGGTGCTCATGTGCCTGATGTTCGTCATCGTCGACCTGGGGCGCCCCGACCGGCTCATGAACATCATCAAGTACCCCACCCCCAACTCCGTGCTTTTCTGGGACATGATCGTCCTGAACGTCTACCTGCTCCTGAACATCGTCATCGGCTGGACGGTCCTGGAAGCGGAGCGCAACGAAGTGAAGCCTCCCAAGTGGGTGAAGCCCTTGATCATTCTGTCCATTCCCTGGGCCCCCAGCATCCACACCGTGACGGCTTTTCTGTACCAGGGTCTGCCGGGCCGGAGCTTCTGGCTCACCGCCATCATGGCCCCCCGCTTTCTGTCCTCGGCCTTTGCCGCGGGCCCGTCGCTGCTGATTCTTTTGGCCCTCCTGGTGAGAAAGTACACCAAGTTTGATCCGGGCCGGGAGCAGATCCAGTCCCTGGCCAAGATCGTCACCTACGCCATTCTGATCAACGTGTTCTTCTTTTTCTGCGAAGTGTTCACGGTCTTCTACAGCCAGATTCCCCACGATATGATGCACTTCAAGTACCTCTTCCAGGGGATCGACGGCAAGGGCATCCTGGTGCCCTGGATGTGGTTCGCCATCACGGGCATGACCGTGGCCGGCATTCTCATGGTTATCCCGAAAATCCGGGAGAACGAGACCACCCTGGCCATGGTCTGCGGCCTGATCATCCTCACCACCTACATCGACAAGGGACTGGGCCTCATGACCGGCGGTTTTGTGCCCAACCCCCTGGAGCGGGTGGTGGAGTACTGGCCCACCGTGCCGGAGTTCCTCATTTCGCTCGGGGTCTACAGCATCGGGGCCTTTATCCTCACCGTGCTCTATAAAGTGGCCACATCGGTGAAGGAGGAAGTCAAGGCCTGATTCAGGAACTTTGTTGGATAAAAAAGCCGCCTCAGGACAATGAGGCGGCTTTTTTTTTGCAAGAATTTCTGGGGGGAGGGCCAGGGACCTGAGGTCCCTGCCCTCCCCCCAGACCCCCATCCCAACCCGCTTAGGGTTGTAGCGCTGGCGCCCCCGCCGGCGTTGGAACCGCCCGAGGGCGGCGGTCCTACACGGCTCTACTCAAGGGGTTGGGGGAGGGAGTTTGAGGGAGGGGGCAGGGGTCCTCCGACCCCTGGCCTCCTCCCTCAAAACATGCTTCACCCCCCCGCACATCACCGGCTGCTCGATACGGAGACGCCGTCCCATTCCGGGGGCGGGGGTTTTTCCTGGTAACGCCGGCAGCGCCTGAGGTAGAGGGTGGCAGGGCCGTCTTCGGGTTTGAGGCGGATGACCTCCTCGAAGTGCCGGGAGGCCTCCAGCCAGTCCCGCCGCGAGATAAGCGGCGCGGCCTTCCTCAAAAGAGGAGAGCCACAGGGGAGCATCCTCACCGGGGGCCGCCCAGGCCAATTCGACGATGGTCACCGGCTGCTGGCGCCCCCGCACCTGCACCTGGTCCAGTTCCCGCATGACCAAACCCGGGCCCGCCAGCTCCCGGGTGGCGCTGCTCAAAATGAGGTGGGTGCCGTAGTGGCGGTTTATTTCCTGGAGGCGGTGGGCCAGGTTCACCGTATCCCCCATGATGGTGTAGTTGAAACGCTCCCTGGAGCCGACGTTGCCGGCCACCACCTGCCCCGAATGCAGGCCGATCCGTAATCCCAGGAAAACCTGGCCCCGGGCCTGGCGCTCCCGCAGGTCGTCTTCGACGCGGCGCTGCATGGCCAGGGCGGCCTGGCAGGCCCGGCGGGCGTGGTCGGCTTGGGACAGGGGCGCCCCCCACACGGCCATGAGGCGGGAGTCCATGTACTTGTCCAGGGTGCCGCCGTGGGCCAGGACGATGTCGGTCAAGGGCGTGAAGTAATCGCTCAGCAGGTTGACCAGGTCCCGGGGGGCCACGGTCTGGGCGACATCCGCAAACCCGGCCAGGTCGGCGAACATGACGGTGGCTTCCAGTTCCACGCCGCCCAGTTCGAAGCGCTCCGGGTGGGCTATGAGGGTGTCCACCACGTCCTGGGAGACGTAATGGGTGAAGGCCTGGTGCAGCCAGCGTTTTTCCTCGAGGCCGGTTAAGTGGTGGGCAAAGAGGCTGATGCCGAATAGCAGAATCAGCCCCACCCCCAGGAAGAAGGGCTGTATCCACACCTGCAGGAACCAGAGCGCCATCCAGGCGCCCACCACCAGGGCCACTCCCAGGGCCGCGAGCAGAATCAGGCTGGTGCCGGGGGAGAGGCGCAGCGCCAGCAGGCTGAAGCCGAGGAGCACCGTCAGGTAGAGGACCAGGCGCTGCCGGGGGGTAATTTCCTTGCCCCAGGAACCGTTGAGGAGGTTGTTAATGATATTCCCTTGAATCTCCACCCCCGACATGAACCCGCCGCGGTACGGGGTGAGGAACGCATCCACCTGCCCCCGGGCCAGCGGGATGTCCTCCACCATGCGCCCCACCAGGACCACGCGTCCCTGCACCCGCTCCCTGAGAGAACTCTCCGCGGCGCTTAGCATCTGGTAATAGGACAGGCTCTCCAGATGCTCGGGCGGCCCGGCATAGCGGATAAGGCCGCTCAGTCCCGGCGGCAGGGCCAGGTCCGGCTTCAGCAGGCGCAGCACTTCGTCCGGCAGGGTCTTCTGCCCGGCGAGGGACAGGTAAAAATGGCGCACCACACCGTCGGGGTCAGGGGTCAGGAGGCTCATGCCGAGCCCGGAGGCCCCGGTCTTGAGGGAATCCAGTGGATTGAGGAGGATCTGCCGGGAAAACATCGGGTCCTGGGTGGACTCGATGACCCTGGCCAACACCACCTTGCCCGATTTTTTGATGGCTTCGGCCAGAAGCCGGTCGTCTTCGGGGTTGGAGGGCTCGCCGAAGAATACGTCAAAGACGATGAGGGAGGCCCCGGCCTGGGTGAGGCGGTCGATGAGGCGGGCGTGGAGACGGCGGGGCCAGGGCCAGGCATTCCCCAGGACCCGGAAGGAGGCGGCGTCGATGCCGGCAATGAGAATTTCCCGGGGCGGGGGGGCAACCGGGCGCAGGCGGCACCCCAGGTCCAGGAAGGCGTTGTCCAGGGTGAGGCCCACGTCATGGGAGGCCAGGGCCGTCACCGCCAGGCAGACCGCCACCCCCAGCCCCAGGGCGCGCCCCAGGGGGCTGGTCAGGAACTTAGAACCAAAGCTGAATTTTGCCAATGATGCGCCGGGCCGGAAAAAAATCCGGAGTGTTTGCCAAGTTGCCTAAATAGTAAGTGGGCTCGATCCGGTAATAAAAGTGACGGTTGAACAGGTTGGTGACCTCGAGGGTTATCAGGCCCCGTTTTTTGGCCAGTTCCTTGCCGAACCTGAGGTTCAACAAGTCAAAACAGTCGGCCGAGCGGTTCCTGAGGTACTGGTAGACCACCCGGTTGGTGATGCCGCCCTGCCAGCCTTTGGGGGTGAGGAAGGAGAGGCCCATGAGGAAATTGGTCTCGGTGTAGTCGTCCAGGTTGGCGTCGATTTTATAGCTCTGGTCGGGAAAGACCCGCTTGCCGGTAAATCCCACCCTCAGCCCCAGCCAGTTGGTGAGGATGCGGTTCAGGAACAGGGAGCCCTCGTAGCGCCGCCAGGTCTTCCAGCCGATATAATCGTAGGGGGTGCCATCCACCAGGGAGGCATTGAAGTAGCTGGGGGTGGAGGCCCGGGTCGCGGCAAAACGCAGGACCGTGAAGGTTTTTTTATCCCACTGGGCCTCCCAGGCGGCCCCGGCCAGCCGCACCTCCGAGCCCGGCACGACATCCTCCACCCAGGGGAAGCCGGCCACCTCCGCGGAAATGAGCAGGGGGGTGCGCACCTCGTGGGTGTCCAGATAGCGCATCAGGGCCAGGCGCAGGGTGTGTTTGGGTCCCAGGAAAACATTGAGGCCGAGCCGCGGGCTCCACATGAGATTATTGACGGTCCGGAAGTCATCCTGATAGGCATTCCGGGCCACTTCCCGGAACACCCCCAGTTCCGCCACCATCCAGGGAGCCACCCGCCAGTAATCCTGGAGATAGAGGGTGTAGGTCCGGTCCACGGGCCCCACAAAGGAATACGTCGACCCCAGGGGCATCACCGTCGAGGGGGTTACCGGATCTACCGAGAATATTAAGAAATCTAACGACTTCACTGACCGGTGCACGGGTCCGCAAAAATAGTCATAACCGGCCAGGAGGGTATGCTTCCCCATGATCATCTGCGCCTGCAGCTGAACATTGGAATTGTAGCGATTGTACTTGTCGAAAATAATGCTTCTGGAGAGGACGCTGTTTAACCGGTCGAGGTCGTTAAAGTAATAGAGGTCGTTGTACATAGATTTCATCATCGATGCGGTGGAAATTACCGAAGGCCAGGAAGCTCAGGTTGGGGGTGAAGTGGTGGAGATAGGAGAGTTCGTAGGCCTGAAACCGGTTGTTCTCACGCAAGTTCGGAAAATTTTGGTGAAAAAAGTCGTTACCGAAGGAGGTATCCCCGAAAATGCTGCATTCCGGTACTGCACGTAACCTGTGGCGTTGCCGTATACCGTGGGCTCCCACTTGAAGATGCCCTCGGCATTCCAAATCTGATCATCGGTATTGTGGCCCCGGAACCCCGGGTCAAACGAAAAGTCTCCCTGGCCGAAGGCCGCCGCGCCCGGAATACCGCCGTAACCCGCCACAAAATCGTCGTGAATGGTTTTGCGCTCCTGCCAGGCGCCCACCCCGCCCTGGACCGTGGCCCGGGCGTAGGGCATCTCGATCATGGTGGTGTAATCGTTTTCCAGGATGTACCGGAAGGTGGTCTGGTTGGCCGGGGACAGCACCCGGTACAGCAGGTCTTCGCTGTTCACCGCGATGATCCGCTGGTTGGAGGCCTCGTAAGCCCTGGACAAAAACAGGTGGGGCGAGGCGTTCAGGGGGTCCAGCTTCACCGCGGTGACCGCTTTGCCCGTGGCCCATTCCCCCAGACCGAGCTGAGAGTAGGCCCGGGCCAGGTTGTAGTTCCGGGTGGATTGGTCCTTGTCCAGCAGCAGGCGGGAGCGGAACACGGCCCGGTTGTCGTTCATGGCGATGGAGCGGTTGATGGACTGGATGGCTTCGCCGGGGCGGTTCAGGTCGGTGAGGGCGATGCCCTTGTAAAAATGGGGGGTGGGGTCCTTGGGGTCCAGGCTGGCGGCATAATCCCAGGTGGCCAGGGCCTTGTCAAAAGACCGGACCTGGTAAAAGGCCTTCCCCAATTCATTCTGATACGCCGCCAACCGGGGGTCGAGGAGGGTGGCGGTGAGCATCTCCGCCAGTCCCCGTTCCATGTCCCCGAAGCGGAAGTTGCAGAAACCCAGGCCCAGGTGGGCCTCCCCCAGTTGCGGGCTGGCCTGGACGGCCTTGGTGAAGAGCTCTTTGGCTTTTTCGTAGCGGCGGAAGGCAATGTTGACAAAACCCGCCAGGGACAGGACCCGGGCGTCCCGGGGCGCCTCCCTGAGGGCCTGCTCCGCGGTTTGCCTGGCCCGGCCGAAGTAGTTGCCCCCCAGGTAAATCCGGCCCAGGTACAGGGCCGCGTCAATGAGGTGGGGGTCCGCGGCCAGGGCTGCTTCCAGGCGCCGCTGGGCCGCCGGCAGCTGGAAAAAGGCAATGTCCACCAGGCCCCGGGTGAGCAGGGCCAGGGGTGAGGAGGGGGCCAGGGCCAGGGCCTGGTCGGCCCGGTTTTTCGCCTCTTCTTTATGGTTCTGCACCAGGTCCATCTGGGCCAGGTAGCTCAGCGCCAGCAATTGCGCCGGCCGGCGAGGCGCTGGCCGCGGCGCTGCTCCAAAAGCTCCCGGGCCTCCGCCGCCTTCCCCAGGAGCATGGCGAAATATCCCGTCATGGCGGTGACCACGGGGTTGCCGGGATAGAGCCGGTGGGCCGTCTGCATGAGGTCATAGGCCCCGGCCTGGTCCCCGGTCTGGTATTGGGCCAGGGCGGTTCCCACCATGGCGGCGGCGGAAGACGGCGGCGCCCGCTGGAAGAAACTCAGGGCCTCCTGGGGTTGGCGGCGCTGCAACTGCACCCACCCCGCCAGGGTCAGGGCCCCGGGGTTGGCGGGGTTCTGGGCCAGGGCGGCCTCGGCGGTGGCCCGGGCTTCCTCCAGGCGGCCCTGGTCATAGGCCGGCGCGCCCTGGGTCAGAACCGGGGAGGCTTTTCCCCCCTCCAGGGCTTCCAGGGGCAGATCCCGGTAGCTGAAATAGCCGGGGTAGAACAGCGACCACTGCACCGCATCCGCCGGCTGCACCACGACCTGCTTGGTGGGCGCCTGTCCCGGCCGGGCCTGCCCTTCCTCCCCCGCCGTGACGATAACCTCGCCGTACCGGTTGGCCAGCTTGACTTCACCCTCCAGCATGACAACCCGGGTGGCGCCGTCGGGCTGCACCCGGACCGTCAGTTCCGTGCCCCGGATGGTGGCGGTGACGGTGGGGGTCTCCAGTTCGAAGAGGAACTTTTCCTTTTTGTTGCGCAGCCAGATTTCCCCCTCGACCACCTGGTAAAGACTGGTGCCCGCCTCCTGGGCCTGGGCGGCCGGGGCGATTTCGCCAAAACGCAGGCGGGGGGAGGGGGACACGCTCTTCAGGGACAACACCGTGTTCTGATTGAGCTTGATCTGGCTTTCGTCCAGGCAGAGGATGGCCGCCCGGGAGTTGGGGCCGGTGCGCACCGTGTCGCCCCCGGCCAGGTCCTGGTTGAGGCGGGCCTTTTGCCATTCGGAGGCGCCGGCTGGACGCACCGCCACCTGCCCTTCCAGGTAAACGAGGCGCCCCGCCAATTCAGAGGCCCCGGCCAGGGAAGCCCAGCATAAAACTAATCCCAGCAGGACCGCCGAGAGTAGCATCACTTTGTTTCACCTAAGCACGCGCAAGCCTCTTGTCCTCCTCCACAACGCCTGCCGACCAGGGAGACTCGGGGAAGTCCCGGAGCCACTCGAGTTTGCCGAAATGGTTGAAGCACCAGTAGCAGGGATCACGGGTCAGATCCCCAAGCTGTTCAATGTCCCGGACCCTCGCTTCCATGAGTCGGGCCACGGCGTGATAATGCCTGACCAGACCGTCCCGCAGCGAGATTTCCCTGAGGTCCCCCAGCCATTCATCCCCAAAAATGCTGGGCTGACTCTTCCCCCCGGTAACATGGGAAAGGTTGCAACACAGGAGCAGGTTTCCTTGATAATCCACATTAAGGCAATCCAGGATATTGTGGCACTTGAAGAGCAGGGTCTCGGGGTCAAAGGCTTCTAGACGGATGTCGAGGCGCAGCGCTTTGACCATGCTGCCGCTGACCCAGGCCATGATCTCCAGGAGTTCCCCGGGAGCGGGGATGACTCCCGCCTGGATGGAGCGGGGGGTCGGGAGGGGGTAGATAAAACTCAGGTCCCTCGCCCCCAGGGTGGTGGCGAGGAGGGCCAGATCCATGAGCTGGTCTTTGTTGAAATTAGTGATGACGCTTTTAAAACTGAAAGGCAGTCCTTTTAATTCACAGAGCGCCGCGGCTTCCACCACCTCCCGGAAAGATCCCGGGCCTCGCAGGGCATCGTGGCTTTCGGGTTCAGCCCCGTCCAGGCTCAGGCACACCACCTCCAGCTTTTCCCGGATGTTGGGTGCGGACAGGCAGGGCAGCAGGTTTTCCCGGAAACGATGGCCGTTGCTGACCAGCTTGAAGGTGAAGCCCTGCTCCGCCACCAAGGCCAGGAACTCCGCCAGGTGAGGGTAAAGCGCCACTTCGCCGCCGGTCAGGGAAATGGTTTTAAAGCCCAGGGCCCTGGCTTCGGTTAAAATTTTCCCGGCCAGGGCCAGAGACAGGAATTGGGGGGCGTCCGCCTTGTTCCGGAAACAGTGCAGGCAGTAGAGGTTACAGGCATTGGTGAGCTCAATGGCGATCTCGTCCATGAGAAGCTCTAATCATTCCAATTAAGGTAATGTGCCGGCGAAAATCCGTCCCTTGCCGTCTTGCCTTATCGGCAACGCAGGTCAGCAAACCCGAACCTGAAACAACTGGTGCTCATCTGGGAACAACTCGATATCCGGTGCTGAAGCAGGTGTTCTTTTTAACAATCGGCGGGTCACGGGGAATAAGATCCAGTTCATAGTCAAAGCTGCCAAGGGAACTCACCATGCCTACGGGATCAATGTCAATGGCGCCTTGCTTGCCTTTGTGGGCCACCTCAATGTCTAAGATCTTATAAACGGTTTCCAGCTTGTGGAGGAAACTTCTTATGGCGTCATCGATATCGCCCATTTTGCCTTCCGTAACCGATTTGGGAAGATTATCTTTGACAAACTTGATGTAATCACCGAGCAGGACATGGTCGTCATAATCGCGGGCCAAAAGGTACAGGAGCACGGCTGCAGTATCGTTATTCGGCTTATAGGTTTTTCTGCCGCTGATATCTATGACCTTGGCCAATATCTTCCCGGTTCCCGGCTCATTTCCTTCATTATCCTGCAAGATTGGATAACGAATATTTTTTTTCAAGTTTAAAAGCAGCTCATCGTCCTCAGGCTTCGGCTGTGCGACCAGGCCCATAGTTCCTACAAATTTTTCTTTCATAACCATAACCCTCCTTGACACTGATAGATTTTCCTCAACCCCTTTTAGGGGAGGAATCTTCTGGTGAATGGTTGGGTCAATCTGGTTGGTCAGTCATCGCCGGGAAATAAAAAAGCCAGCTTACCGCATCAATGGCCGCTGGCTTTTCAGGAAAAGCATAAGAACCCCCCGGAAGATGGCAGTTTACGAGGATGAGCGGTTTACGTCATGCGTTCACCATGGCAAAGATACCCCGGCTTGTCAAGGAGTTATCTATTTACACCGTTAACTTTTAATCGTCCGGTCATGAACGAAAGGTAATAAAGCGAGGTGGCCATCCTGCACGCCGCCTGCTGCCGCGGAAGTGCCGGCGGCAGCACGACCCCAGTCCCTGGTTGATCTCGCCGGGTATTATGGTAAAAAGGAAGGAGGCCCTGAGGCCGGAATTTATGAGGAGGGTGTCCCATGCAAGAGAAATTCCCCCCGTGGTATCGCCTGCTCAGGAGCAATTACGGCAAGTTTATGGAGTCCCTGGAGCAGCTCGGCGAGGCGGTGCGGCAGGAAGGCCCCCTGGACGAGAAGACCTCGCAGCTTATCCAGTTGGGGGCGGCGGCGGCCGTCCGCTCGGAGGGGTCGGTGCACAGCCACGTGCGCCGCGCCCGGGCTGCCGGGGCCACCCCGGAGGAGGTCTATCACACCCTGATCCTCCTCACCAGCACCATCGGCTTCCCCACGATGTCCGCGGCCTTAAGCTGGGCCTATGACATCTTGGAGAAGGAACCGGGCTGACCGGGCCGGGCGGTCTGGCAGATCAGGCTTTTTGGTCCCCCAGCCACTGGCGGAATTCGGCCACCAGGTCCCAGAACCGCGCCACGGCAGCCACCCCGGCCGGGGTGAGCCAGGCCTGGCCGCCCCGTTTGCCCCCAAAGGTTCGGGAAACCAGATCTTCCCCGGCCATTTGATTCATCTTGGCCACCAGCCCCCAGGCGTGGCTGTAGGCCATGTTCAGGGACCGGGCGGCGGCCGCAATGGAACCCAGGTCCCGGATGCGCTCCAACAACACCACCCGGCCCCAACTCAAAAAAGTTTCGCCATCTTTCTCCAGCCACAGGCGCCCCTTGATCTGCATGCCTTCGGGGGCCGGGGAACTGGCCGCCAGGGCCGTACCCCGCCCGTGGTCGGGTTTCTTGCCTCGCATACCTCGGTCTCATCTTCCCCTGGAAATTTTCTGTATAAGCGTCTAAATTATTTTCACAAATGTCAAGAGGCCCGGGAAATGCCCCGGCACGGCAGGAGGTATGGGCGCCCATGATTTCAGTGAGGATCTTCAGAGTACCCTGGCTTATCCCCGGCTGGGCCCGCGCCCAGGTCTGGGGCCGGGTGATTCTGGTGAAAAGGGGGGTGCAGCTGACGGAGGACCTCCTGGCCCACGAACTGGCCCACGTCCTCCAGTGGCGCGCTCTGGGCGCGGGAAGGTTTGTGTGGCGGTATGCCGGCCACCAGTTCCGGCACGGCTATGACCAAAATCCCCTGGAAATAACCGCCCGGGCGGCCGCCAAGGACAGGTTTTTTCTGGCCTGGGCCCGGGACATTCTAAAATCGAAGCTAAGCGGGGGAGGGGGCTAAGGGCCGGTACGCCCCCTCCTCCAATCCCTTGACGTTTTTTGACGGAAAGTCGGGCCGCCGACCGCCTCACTTAACCTTTTCCATGTGGTGCCGGGCGGGGGCTTTGCCCAGGGGCATCTCCAGCTTGACACTCCCCACGTTCAGGGGGAATTTCCCCGGGACCTTGATGATCAGCGGGCAGCCGTCCTTGACCACGATGGGCGCCGACGGCAGACCCCGCTGCAGGGCAATGAAATAATCGCCTGGAGGCAGACCCGCGGCGTTGGCCTGGAACCCCCCGGAGCTGCGGATGGCTATCTGGGGCAGGTTCGAGGTGATGGCCCCCAATCCTTCTTTATCGGTGCTGGAGGCCAGCTTCTCCTCCTTTTTGACCAACTGGAAATAGGCCTTCGGGGACACCTTGTCTTTCACCTGGTACCAGTTGGTGATCACCCCCGAAACGCTGCCACTGGCCGCCAGCGCCGGCGCCGCAGCCAGCGTCAGCCAGGCGGCCCAGGCCACCCACAGAACACCCCATTTGCTCAAATCAGCCTCCCCTTCCCGGCGGCGCCCCGCCGCTAACCTCGACCTCGCCCTGGTATCGGCAAAAAGGCGCGCCAACAAAAATATTCTTCAGGTTGGGGTGGGGCAGTCATCACCATCATCGTCGTCATCGTCGTCACTGAGCACCCCGAAAATTTTCCCGCCATTGAGGGCCTGGTCCGGGGCGCCGATGCCGGTGACCGGCTCGGCGTGAGTAAAGGCCTGCCACAGGTGGCCCCCGGGGACCGCAGCAGGCCCCGCCCTCTGGGTTATCACCAGGGCCAGGGTCACGATCACCAGGACCTGGCCCCTAAAACACCAGGACCACCAGGTCCGGCGCCGGCTTGCCCCCGTGGTTGACTCAGTCTTCACACGTACTGGCTTCATGGGTTGCCTCCTCCACAAGACCTGCAACTCCGTCCGGGTTACTTTCCCGGGGCTGGGGCCGGGGTGCTTTCCTGCCCGGGTTGGGGTAAATTTTTGCGGTTTTTCTTCCAGTCATCGAAGCTGAGCACCGGCAAGGGCTCCAGTCCCTGGCTCTGGCGCTCCTGGTTGGTCTTGGTCATGTCCGCCACGTACTCGTTGTAGGACTTGTGGGTCCGGTGCCGGCTGATGCTGTAAACCGCCACGGCCGTGGGGATACACCCGTTTAAACACGCCCCGAGACTCAAAACGGCGATTGCCGCGCTAAAAAGTTTCTTCATGTCATCCCCTTCACCGACGTTGCTTAATTATATCAAGGTAGATACCCGAGTGCTGCCAAAGCCCGGAAGGGCCCCCCGCGCCTCGCGGCCGCGGAACACTCGGGTGACATGCCCTAGCCCAAAGGCCTTCCCGCCGGCCCCTTGCCCCCATCTTGCCATCTTCCCGGCCGGATGTAAACGGTTTCGGGAGCCTCTCCCCGACGGCCGGTGCCGCCCGACCGGGAGATTCCCTGGCCAGGTTTCCCAGGGAGGCCTTGCCAGGATTCTGCCAGACTATTTCGGGACGGTAGCAAAAACTTTCCGCCGAATTTTCTATGCTAACGTGTTTCTATAAGTAATTTCGGTGGGTAAAAAGAGGGCCCTTCCCTCCCTAGGTTTGTAACCATTTTATACCGCGCTCGCGAGCCGATTTTCTCTTAAATAACTGGTTCAATCTGCCAAACTCAAGGTGGAGAAAAAAGATGAGGACCCGGCGCAGGATAGATAGAGCCGGAGGTAACAACAGAAATAAGAAGAAAACTCCCTGAGATCAGCTTGACTCTGGATAATAAAATGTTTATAAAAATACTATGCAGATGTCAGGTCGTCGCATCTTGTTTTGGGCAGTGATAATCTGCGCTATGGTTTTACCCCCGGTCGCGCAAGCCGGGGTCTATAGTCTGCCCTTGACGGCCCCGGCAACCGGTACGCAAATTTCAGCGCAGAAATGCCATATGGTCGATTGCGCCTGTCCGTGTTGCCAGCATACCGGCAACCAGGGGCACAAATCCAACTGCCGCTGTCAGTCCACAAGTTTACTGTGCCTTCCTTCCGTTGGCAATAGTGCGCCCATGCAGCAAAATTCCCCCAGTTATGCTTTTTATACCTCACCGCAGCCTTCTATCATTATCACCGACATCTTTCGTCCGCCTCAAAGCTGATCTAGCCTTCCTCATTAGAAATACCTGCTTTATGTCTTGTTAACTTCGGTGGACCGGGGAGGATTTCCTGCACCCCGGCAATTGAAACCGGATCCCCTTTGGGGAGCAAGTTGGGCACCTGAGCCGTAAACCCCAGTAACCAGGACAAAGGGACCATGCGGTCTCGGGTAAAGGGAGTGGGCTCAACCGGTTCCCGAATGGGCGTCGGCAGCATTGGTCCCATGGGCCAGGGCCGTCGATAAGAAATATTCACATTGACTCTCCCGCCCCGATTCTTGGAAGCCAAGAGGGTAATAACGAATCGAGGGAAAAGTTCCCCATTATGAAACAAGGAGCGATTGAAGGCCATAGGATCCACCATGAGTCCGAACAACAACACTATTGATTACGGCCTCAAGCTGAATTCCAGGGGAGTCTCAACGTTGACAACAGGTGCACGCCCCTTTTTCCCCAAGTCCCTTCGGTCAGCCCTCATCTTCCTGCTTTGGAGCCTGTTTCTCCTGGCTTTCAGCGTTCCCCTATGGGCCCAGGAAGAGGCGGGTATGCCTGCCGATCTCAAGGCCTTCATCGGCGAGGCCGTTCAGGCCAACCCCGCGGTCAAGGAGAAGGCCCAGATGAAGACCGCTTCCAAGGAAGCCATCCGCCCGGCCGGGGCCCTCGACAACCCCGAGGTCTCCCTCGGCCTTCTGAATGTTCCGGTAAATACCTGGGTCCTCAACCAGCAGGACATGACCATGATGGAACTGGCGGTCAGCCAAAAGTTCCCCTTTCCCGGGAAAAGGCGCCTGCGCTCCGAGGTGGCCGAAGAACAGAGCAAGGCTGACAGCTTTTCTTACCAGGACCAAATCAACGAAATCCGCTCCAAAGTGATCCAGGGATATTGGAATCTGTCTTTGGCCTATGCCAGCTACGATATTACCCAGAAAGACAAGCAGATGTGGGAGCAGGTGGTGCAGGTGGCTGAAACCCGGTATGGCGTGGGCCAGGGCATGCAGGCGGACGTCCTCCAGGCGCAGGTGGAACTGGGCAACTACCTGGACCGCCTCTTTCAGTGGCAGCAACGCCAGGAATCCCTGCGCGCCGAGTTGAACGCCCTGCGCTCCAAGCCCCAAGGCACCGCCGTCGCCAGGCCCAAGCTCCTCAGGCCCCGGCCCCTGACCTTGAACCTGGATAATTTGCTGGCCTTGGCGGCCGAGCAGCCCCAACTCCAGGCCTTGAAAGCCCAAGTGGCCAAACAGGAGAAAGCGGTGGCCCTGGCCAAGAAGGACTTTTTCCCGGATTTTAATGTCGGGGTGGGCTATGGCTACCGGGAAAGCACTCAAACCATCAACCGACCTGATTTTTTCAGCTCCAGGGTCTCTCTTGATGTCCCGATCTGGCGGGCCGGCAAGATCAAGCCCAAAATAAGGGAAGAGCAGGCCCGCCAGGAGGCCGCCCAGAATGCCTACCAGTCCGCCTGGGACCGGACCGCGGCTGCCATCAAGGACCGGTTCGTCACTCTGCAACGCTTATCCCAGCAGATCCAGCTTTATGGCCAGGGCATCGTCCCCCAGGCCCATCAGGCGTCAGATGCCTCTCTGGCTGCCTATCGGAGCGGGACCACGGATTTTGCCCGCCTCACCCAAAACTACATCGCCCTTTACGACGCCGAGTTGAAGCTGCAAGAATATCTCAAGGAATTTGAAGGTACCTGGGCCGAACTGGAGTGGCTGGTGGGCCAGGAGCTCCCCCGCCAGGGAGCCGTGAAATGAGAACTGACGCTCGCCACTCTCTCTGGTGGGGACTGGTGCTGGGGATCGGGCTCTGCGCCCTGACCCTGGCCGCCCTGTATTTTGCCGGCTTCCGGTTCATGCGCCACGAGGGCCCCCCCCCGGCTGCCACAGCCGCGGGCCAGCCCCTGTGCTACGTCTCCCCCTCGGACACCGCTTATATCCAGTTCTCTCCCGGGAAGGACGAAAAGGGCCAGGAACTGGTGCCGGTTTACCCCACCCAGCCCGGCGCCCCGGCCGGCGGCCAGACCGTCAAGCTGTGGATGTCCCCTTCGGATTCCACCTTTATTCGGGGTGAGCCCGGGGTGGACCTCAAGGGGCAAGCCCTGGTACCCTTCGAGGGCAGCCTGGGGAAGCCGCCGGCCGCCGCGGCCGGCACCCCTGCCGCCCAAGGGGAACGCAAGATCAAGTACTGGGTGTCCCCCATGGACCCGGGCTACATTAGGGACAAGCCCGGCAAGGCCCCCTGCGGCATGGACCTGGTGCCGGTGTATGAAAGCGCCGGGGAAGAGGCCCCAGGCACCATCAAGATCAACCCCGCCACCGTCCAGTCCATGGGCGTGACCACCACCAAAGTGGAGGTGCGCCCCCTGTCCCGCCTGACCCTGACCGTGGGCATGGTCACCTTTGACGAGCGCAACCTGAACGTCATCACCACCAAGATGGACGGCTGGGTGGAGCGCCTCTATGTCAGGGCCACCGGCGACCCCATTCACCGGGGCCAGAATCTTTTGAGCATTTACAGCCCGGAGCTGGTGACCACCCAGAATGAGTATCTCCTGGCCTTGAAAAACCTGAAGTCCTTGCAGAAGAGCGGCTTCCCCGAATTGGAGGAAGGGGCCCGGCGGCTCCTGGCCGCGTCCCGCCAGCGCTTGAAGTACTGGGACATCCCGGACTCCCAGATCGCCGAACTGGAGGAAACCGGGCAGGTGAAAAAAACCCTCACCCTGGTCTCCCCGGTGAACGGCATCGTTACCAAGCGCGAGGTGACCCAGGGCATGATGGTCAAGGCCGGCATGCCGGCCCTGGAGGTGGCGGACCTGTCCAACATCTGGGTGGATGCGGACATCTACCAGTACGAGCTTCCCTGGATCAAGGTGGGGCAAACGGTGACCATGACCCTGGACTACCTCCCCGGCGAGACCTTTAAGGGCCGGATCGACTACATCTACCCCTATATGAAGGAAGCCACCCGTACCGCCAGGGTGCGCCTGCGCTTCCCCAACCCCAACTACCAGCTTAAGCCCGAGATGTTCGCCCAGGTGAAAATCCAGTCCCCGGTGGCCCACAGTGCCGTGGTGGTGCCCTCCGACGCGGTGCTGGACACCGGTCTCAAGCAGCACGTGTTCATCGCCTTGGGCCAGGGCCGCTTCGAGCCCCGGGAGGTCAAGCTGGGGGTCCTGGGCAACGACGGCATGCGGGAGGTGCTCTCCGGCCTCAAGGGCGGCGAAGAAGTAGTGACCTCGGCGCAATTCATGCTGGACTCCGAGTCCCGCTTCCGGGAGGCGGTGCAGATGATGATGCCGGGTATGGAAATGGGCGCCAAAAAAGAAGAAACGCCTCCGGCCATGCCGGGCATGAAGATGGGGGAGACGCCCCCGGCTACACCAGCCATGCCGTGCCTGAACACAAGCATTGATGATTGGGGGGAGGGCCAGGGACCTGAGGTCCCTCCCCTCCCCCAAGCCCCCCTCCCAACCCGCTTAAGGTTGTAGCGCCGGCGCCCCCGCCGGCGTCGGAACTCCCCTTAAGGGGTTGGGGGAGGGAGCTTGAGGGAGGGGGCAGGGGTCCGCGACCCCTGGCCCCCTCCCTCAAAATTCTACCTCACAGAGTTCTTATGATAGCCCGGGTCATCGATTTCTGCGCTGCCAACCGCTTCCTGGTGGTTCTGATCACCCTCCTGATCACCGCCTGGGCCATCTATGCCTCCTATAACCTGCCGGTGGACGCCATCCCCGACCTCTCTGACGTCCAGGTCATCATCAAAACCGACTTTCCCGGCCAGGCCCCCCAGGTAGTGGAGGACCAGGTCACCTACCCCCTGACCACCGCCATGCTGGCCGTGCCCCGGGCCAAGGTGGTGCGGGGCTACTCCATGTTCGCCGAGTCCCTGGTGTACGTCATTTTCGAGGACGGCACCGACATCTACTGGGCCCGCTCCCGGGTGCTGGAATATCTCAACTTCGTCAGCAACAAGCTCCCCAAGGAAGTCACCCCGACCCTGGGCCCCGACGCCACCGGGGTGGGCTGGGTCTTTCAGTACATGGTGGAAGACCCCACCGGCCAGCATAACCTGGCCCAGCTGCGCAGCATCCAGGACTGGTACCTGCGCTACCAGCTCCAGACCGTGCCCGGCGTCGCCGAAGTAGCCAGTATCGGCGGCTTCGTCAAGACTTACCAGGTGGTGGTTGACCCCAACACCCTGGCCTCGTACGGGATCCCGCTGTCCAAGGTCAAGGACGCCATCATGCGTTCCAACAACGACGTGGGCGGCGCGGTCATCGAACAGGCCGGGACCGAATACATGGTCCGGGGCCTGGGTTACATCAAAAACATTTCGGATGTTGAGAATATCGTGGTGGGTACGGACAACAAAGGCACCCCCCTCATGATCAGGGACATCGGCCAGGTGCGCCTGGGGCCTGAGCTGCGCCGGGGCCTAGCGGAGGCCAACGGCAACGGCGAAGTGGTGGGGGGCATTGTCATCGCCCGCCACGGCGAAAATGCCCGGGCCGTCATCGACGGGGTCAAGGCGAAGCTAGAGGAGCTGAAAACGGGGCTGCCGCCGGGCGTGGTCATCACCACGGCCTACGACCGCGCCAACCTGATCAACCGGGCCGTGGGCAACCTGTCCCACAAGCTCATCGAAGAAATGATCGTGGTGGCCGTGGTCTGCGTCATCTTTCTGCTCCATTTCCGCAGTTCTTTAGTGGCCATCGTCACCCTGCCCCTGGGCGTGCTCATCTCGCTCGGCATCATGTACGAGGCGGACATCAGCGCCAACATCATGAGCCTGGGGGGTATTGCGCTGGCCATCGGGGTGATGGTGGACGCCGCGGTGATCATGATCGAAAACGCCCACAAGCACATCGAGCACGCCCCGCCGGACGCCCCCCGGGGTCCCCTGATCCTGGAGGCGGCCAGGGAAGTGGGGCCGTCGCTGTTCTTTTCGCTCCTGGTGATCACCGTGTCCTTTTTGCCCATTTTCGCCCTGGGCGCCGAAAGCGGCCGGCTCTTCAAACCCCTGGCCTACACCAAGACCTTTGCCATGGCCGCGGCCTCGCTTCTGGCCATAACGCTCGTCCCGGTCATGATGCTGGCCTTCCTCCGGGGGAAGATCCCCCATGAATCCAGCAATCCCTTAAACCGCCTGGCCCAGGCCGTCTATCACCCGCTCTTGAGCGGCGTGCTGCGCTTCCCCATATTTTTCATCATCGTGGCCGTCATCCTGGTGGGGATCACGGTGTATCCCTTTTCCAAGCTGGGCTCGGAGTTCATGCCGCCCATCGATGAAGGCGACCTCCTGTACATGCCCACCACCATGCCGGGCATTTCCATCACCGAGGCCAAAAACATCCTCCAGCAGACGGACCGCATCCTCCGCACCTTCCCGGAGGTGGTGAATGTCTTCGGCAAGGCCGGCCGCGCCGAAACCGCCACCGACCCGGCCCCCTTAAGCATGCTCGAGACCACCATCCGCCTCAAGGACCCCAAGGATTGGCGCCCGGGTCTGACCATGGAAGGGCTCATCAAGGAGATGGACGATGCCGTGAAATTCCCCGGGCTCTCCAATTCCTGGGGCTATCCCATCAAGATCCGCATCGACATGCTGTCCACCGGGATCAAGACCCCCATCGGCCTCAAGATCACCGGGCCCGACCTGGCGGTGCTGAACCGCCTGGGAACCGAGGCCGAAGCCCTGTTTAAAAGCCTCCCCGAGACCGCCAGCGCCTTCGCCGAGCGCACCACCGGGGGCTATTACCTGGATTTCGATATCAAGCGGCAGCAGGCGGCCCGCTACGGCCTCACCGTGGGGGACGTCCAGGACGTTATCCTCACGGCCCTCGGCGGCATGAACCTCTCCTACACCGTGGAGGGCCTGGAGCGCTACCCGGTGAACCTGCGCTACTTTCAGGATTACCGGGAGAATCTGCCGGCCCTGCGCCGGGTGCTGATCCCCACCCCCACCGGGGCCCAGATCCCCATGGAGCAGGTGGCCGACCTTAAAATTCACCAGGGCCCCCCCATGATCTTCAGCGAAAATGCCCGCAAGGCCACCCTGATCTTCGTGGACATCCGTGATATCGACGTGGGCAGCTATATCAAGAAGGCCCAGGCCCTCATCAGTGAAAACCTGAAGATGCCGCCCGGCTATTCCTACTTCTGGAGCGGCCAGTTCGAATACATGGAAGCGGCCAGGAAGCGCCTGTTGGTTATCATTCCCCTCACCCTGGCCATCATCTTTTTCATCCTGTACATCAACACCCAGTCCATCACCAAGGTCCTCATCGTGCTCCTGGCGGTGCCCTTCTCCCTGGTGGGGGCCATCTGGCTCCTCTATTTCCTGGGGTACAACATCAGCGTGGCGGTGGTCGTCGGCCTCATTGCGCTCGCCGGGTTGGACGCCGAAACCGGGGTGGTCATGCTCCTTTATCTCGACATCGCCTACCACCGCGCCCAGGACGAGGGGCGCCTCCTCACCTACCGGGATACGGAGGACGCGGTCATGGAAGGCGCGGTGCAGCGCTTGCGGCCCAAGCTCATGACGGTGCTGGCCATCCTGGCGGGCCTGGCCCCCTTGATGTGGGGGAGCGGCACCGGCTCCGAGGCCATGAAGCGCATCGCCGCGCCCATGGTCGGCGGGGTGGTGACCTCCTTTGTGACTGGAACTGTTTATCTATCCGGCGATTTATCTCCTGTGGAAGTGGCACTGGGAGGTTAAAAAAACGGCCCGGGCCAGGGTCCATGGCGGGCCCTGAGCCACCGTTAAGATTTGCTGCTGATTTGCTCTCGAGACCCACTTTCTCTACTCAGCCCTTGTTTCAAAAGAACGAGATGCTTACACATTAAATAAAAATGGAAAAGAAGGAGACGCCCATGAGAAGGATACTTCCCATTTTGGCCAATGCCACCCTGGCTCTGGCCATGGCCGGGCCCGTCCTGGCCCAGGGGAAAGCCCAGACGGTGTGCCCGGTTCGAGGGGAGAAGATAGACAGAAATGTCTACACCGATTACCAGGGCAAGCGCACCTACTTCTGTTGACAGAACTGCAACAAGGAGTTCAGGTTGAACCCCTTGGAATATCTTGATAAGATGGAGTCCGAAGGCGTCATCCCGGAAAAGGCTCCTGCTGCCCCAACCAAGGGGCGGCAAGTGAAATGAGGCAGGCTGTTTAACCTACCGCTGAACCCACCTCCCGGTCCTGAACTTGCTCTCCGTGGGGACGATCAGTTTTATCAGGCTTTTTCAATGCGGCCCTTGTTCCAGGAGAATAGGGGTGCTTATGCATTACATAAAGAACAAAAGGAGGCATCCCATGAGAAAATTCGTCTGCATTCTGGCTATTGCCGTCATGACCCTGGTCATGGCCGGGCCGGCCCTGGCCCAGCGGCCAAGGCCCAGACGGTTTGCCCGGTTCTGGCACGGCAACGTCGATAAAAATATCTACGCCGACTACAAGGGGCAGCGCGTCTATTTCTGCTGCAAGGGCTGCGATGAGGAATTCAAGAAGAACCCGGAAAAGTACCTGGAGAAGATGAAGTCCGAGGGCATCACCCCGGAGAAGTGCCCGGCCGGCGCCCCCAAGACCAAGTAAATTGTCGTGTCCCCTCCCCTGAAGCCC
Organism: uncultured delta proteobacterium; assembly: GCA_963773285.1. Classification (GTDB taxonomy): domain Bacteria; phylum Desulfobacterota; class Desulfobaccia; order Desulfobaccales; family 0-14-0-80-60-11; genus JBGSLA01. The sequence goes on along the minus strand of CAVZAM010000011.1, from coordinate 2,765 downwards.
CTTCCCACCTTTGGTCCTTATTCGTGACGAGGGGCGGGGGAGGGGAGTTTCAGGGGAGATGCGGGGCGAGGCTGCCTGAACTCTGCTTCCCGGCGTCCCTGCGCCCCGAACAGGCTCATTTTTGCTGCAATTTTTTTCCCTGCTTGCCGAAAATCCCTTAAATAGTTTTGAAGTTTCTTCCGATAGGAAGGGCAGGATCGGGACACCAAAGGGGCCAGCACCCCGAAGCACTGCCTTGCCCCTGCACGGGGCGTGGGAAAAAAGGGCAATATGATTGCCGTCTGGATTGCAGAGGCGTCTGCCGCCGCCGCGGTTCCCCCGACTGGGGGCAGGGGAGGGCTAAAGAGCAGGAGGTAGCAGCAGCGCCCCGCCGTGGTTTTAAGCTATGGAAATATGGCACGAAATAGTCCGTCCATGACGGGTTTTTTAAAAATCTCGCGCAAAATTTTGAGTTGACTTTCTTGGGGTAGTTTTATTAAAATTACTGGAGTATACACAAGCTCAAATCCAGTTCTCCCGGAAAACTCCGGAGAGCATCAACCGGTTCTTCACAACCGCTCTTAACAGTTGCCATAAAAAGTCCAAATAAATTTGTTAACAATTATGCGGATAATTTATGATAAAATACTTGCTTAGGAAGGCCTCGTCTCCATTCCTGTTTCTTCTCGCTTTCTTCCTGTTATTCACCTGCTTCTCCTTCTTCCTCATTAAAAGCAAAGCAAATAACGACTGTTCTTTGTACGGGAACAATCAGGTCTTTTCATTGCTGCCCTTTTCTTCGTTGGAGGATGATGCGTATTATCGGGTCGAACTTGATGCGGCCATGCCACGTGAGAAGGCGCCTTTACTGTTGCGCTGCCTTTTCCCTTCCCACAGCATCTTGAGCCCCTGGGGAATTTCGCCGGAGCCCCAAGCAGACGTGACTCCGGTGGTGTTTGCCGCCAGTCCGAAACCCCTGTCGCCGGCCGACGCGGAAAATTTCCGCCGGGAAATCAACCTGCAACAGGACATGGAAAGATTGGAGCAGATCTTGTCGGCCCAGCCCGGAAATCCGGTTTGCGGCGACTATAAAGGCTCCCTGCTCACCGATGACCTGGACCTCAAGGCCCTGGTCAAGCCCACCGGCAAGTTGATGATCAATCCCCAGTATCCCCGCTACTGCTTCCCCATATCGTGGCCCTTTTTCTTCAGAGACTCTTTCGGCGACCCCCGGCCCGGGGGCAGACTGCATATCGGCATTGATATCTTTGCCGAAGAGGGCACCCAGGTTTACGCCATGACCGACGGGGTCATCCAGCAACTGGCCGACTGGCCCAAGGCGGGCAACACCCTGCTGCTGGCCGGCAACGACGGCAGGGGCTACATCTACATGCACCTGCAAAGGTATGCGGAAGGCATCACCGCCGGCAAGGCGGTCAAGAAGGGCGAACTCATCGCCTATGTGGGTCACACCGGCACCACCAGCACGCCGCCGCACCTGCACTTCCAGGTGCATGCCGACCACAGTTTCAGCAAGCATGTGCGCCATGGATCCCTATGAGGCCCTGGTTTCCTTGTGCCAGGGGCATGGCGTCACCGACCTGGGGCAACCCCGGCCCCGGTTCAGCATGGCCAGGGGGCCCGACAATCTGCCCTTTGGTTCTGTTTCTGCTTCTGCTTCTGCTTCCAAGACGCTCCCCCGCAAGGAATATTTCCAGGTCGTCAAGGGGATGGTCTCCGTCAAGAAAGCCCTCATCAAGTCATGGGATGTCAAGTCGACCCCTGCCCAGGAACCGGGCCTGGTCTGGAGCGTTCCCAATCCTACCTGGAAGGGGGCACCCCGGGCGGATCTCAAGGTGCCGGAGGACGGCGAAGCATCTACCTCCTCCACCAGGGTCACCTGGACTCTTCCCAAACCCAAGTCCTCAAGCCCGCCCTACTACCAGTCGGGCCAGCCATAGCCTGTTGCCGGCAAAATCCCTCTCCCGCCGCGTTGGCGCCGGCAGCCTGGCGGCCCTCTCTAATCCAGTTCAGCCTCGATCTCGTCAAAAACATCCTCCATCTGGTAGAGAAGCTTATCCGCCTGGGCCAAATTCCAATTGCCGAGATTCTCGTCAATATTGGGCTTAAGGCCCTGCAGTTTCTCCCGGTGCCGGAGAAGCACCTCCCTCAGCTTCGTGCCGTCAAAGGTGTAAAGCAGCTTGTCCAGCTGCGCGGTCAGGGCGTAGAGGGAGGGGTTGCTGTCCACCAGGGGTCTGTCCAGATAACCCAGATGGCGGGCCAGCCTGGGATAGGCCTGGCCAAACTCCCCCTGGTAAAAAGGCGTCACCGCCACCTTGATCTGCATGTATTTGCTCATATCGATCTCCTCAGGTTATGGGGTAACTTTCTCACTCGCCGTTGAGATAGTCGCCGAGCAGTTTGCGGCTATGCTCATCCTCGTGGCAATACAGGCAAAGATTCTCCCAATTGGAGCCATCGGGGGGATTATTCCGGGGGTTGCCGTCTTTGTGGTGCACCGTTAATAACTGCCGGTTCTTGTAGGTAAATTCCCTCCCGCATTTGGCGCAGATCATGCCGTGGATCTTGAGGGACCGTTCCCGGTAGTTGCTTTCCTGTGCCATTTTTCCATACCTCTTCAATGCCTCGCCGGCCAGGCGATACGGAATGACCGCAAACAATGGTCAAATTGTACCATTTTGCCATGGTCTAATCTTATCAATGTTAATTATCATTAGTGAAATTGAGTGCTTATATTGTACGGTGCTTATTCCAAAAAACAAGAA
>CAVZAM010000010.1:35000-75521 GCA_963773285.1 uncultured delta proteobacterium | reverse complement strand
ACTCGTGGGCCAAATTGACGGATATGCCCTCCAGCACGCCTGAGTCGAAAGCCATGAGCAGGGATCTTCAGCAAAAGGGGTCCATTCGTAGGGCCAACAATTTGTTATGCGTTCCATGCAGGCCCTTGGTATGGTCAATGATCATGTTGTGGTTGTTTCAGGCACGGTGAACTCCAGAAAGCTTCAGGATTGACTTTATAGGAATTTCCTAGAAAAATTTTCTATTGTAAAAAATATGTTTTATTATTATTATGTGCGGATAAGAGCTTTAAAATAAAAACTAAAAATAGAAGAAAGGATGGCACATGAGCAAACAATTTGTCAGATTGGCCGCCGATATCGTTATCGCCAATTCCACGGGGAAAGGGTTTACCACCGAGCAACTCACTCAAATGTTAAAAGCGGTCACGGATACCTTGGAAGAACTTGCAGTAGAAAGCGGGGGAATGGTAGCGGCAGCCGAGTCCACGTCCGCTGAAGCTGGAATCCCCGCCGATTGGAAAGCCTCCATCAAAAAAGACACCATCACCTGTATGATTTGTGGCTACAGCGGGAAGCTCCTCACCCCTCACCTGAAGAGCAAACACCAAACAACTCCCCGGGAATACCGCAAGCAATTCGAGATTCCCGCCCGGACGCCTCTGATCTCCAAGGCTTACCGCGCCAAGCGCAGCAAGATCGCTAAGGAAACCGGCATCGGGGAAAAACTGCGGCAAGCCCGACAGGCTAAAAAGGCTGCGTCCTGAAGGGCAGTTTGAACTGACAGGTCCTGCTCGGCAGATCTGCCCCCGGTTCCCATATCCGCATCAGTCTTAACTTTGGGTTCTATTCATCGCCTGTCTTTTAGGGGGGTAGGAGATTTAAAAGAATGTCGCCGTCCCCAGCATCGCATGCCCAGGCAGGGTCAGTCATGGCCCTGCCTTTTTTGTTGCAAAGGGAAAATGCCACCTCGCTGGTCAAAACTCGCGGTTATCACCTTACTTCAAATAAGGGCGGGAAACTTACCGGATTTCCATTAAAAAATTATGCTATGCTTGATATATCAGCATCGAGCTGATGCCATCAAAAACTTGGTGGTGGAGCATGAAAGTTTTCAGCATCATTGCCCTTCTCTGCTTTGTCGCCATGCTGGCGGTGACGCTCATCTGGATGCACGTGCCCACAAGAATCGTTTATCAAGAATCTTCGCCGGTGCAGACCGAGACCTATGCCATCGAGGTCAGGCAGCATGGCCAGGCCTACTTTGTTACCCCTGCCCAAAAGCGGGCTCTCGACCTGATTAGGTTCTATACCCCGGTCATCTGGTTCAGCTGTTTCGGCTACCTCTTTTTCTTTACTGCCTTTGGCGGCTTTGAACGGCTGCGGCTGCTTAAACGCCGCAGTCTGGACCAATAGGGAGTTGTATACCCCTGCCGCTCAATAAAGGAAAAGCATCAAGAGGACCAACGCCCTGGGCCGTTGTTTGACCCTGAGCCAAGGCCGCCTCGGCTTCCCTGATCATCCGGATTATCTGCTCCATCTATCTCCTTCTGCTCATCTCGCTGCCTCCCCATGATCCATTCATCTAACTTGATGATGTGGATCGCCTCTCGCCGGGGCAGTCGCCACGCTATACCCGTTGGTCCGCCCAACTCCGGGAGTTGGTGATTACCGGCTGCGATTCGGGGTAGGAGTCCCTGCCCCCTCCCTAAACCCAACGACCGGACCCGGGCCACCGGGGCTGACCCTCTCAATGCCAGGCTCACCCCATGGCCTTGCAGCCTGCCCCCGGCAAAATGACCGGATTCCATTTTATCCTCCTGGCAGGCTGCTGAAAAACTTCTCCAATCAAGCTGTTTTTCCTCTACGAAGACGGTTTTGGTACCTTTATGACGGGCAAATTCTCAGGGAAATCTGAGCGCGCTCTCCATCCGTGGCCGGTTGCCGGCAGAACTAGCGTTTTCCACGCTAGCTGCCGTGGTTCAGGGAGAAATCACCGCCGTCAGGTTGCGGAGGCGCACCAGGTTGTACGCCGCGGTCGTGAGTGAGAACACCCAGCCCACCCGGTCCTCACCTCGGTGCCGGGTCTTATTGTAGGGCCGATGTTCTCCCAACTGAGCTCGGCCTGCCCCGGTAATACTCGTGGTGAGGGTCTGACAGTCGACAGGAAAATCTCCCGCCCCACCAGTTGCCAGGTGGCCCTTGTGCGCCCGGCCCCCAAGGTTGGGGAATCTGGCAGCCTGGTTTCCCCGGGCAAGAGCCGCCAGCCCCCTTGCTCCCCTGACCCCCCGGATCATGTGACTGGGGAAATCCCTGAGATTTAGAAAGGTCACCCCTTAGGTCCCGACCCCCCACCAGAACCTGTCAAGACGGCCTTGCCAGCCCTCCCCCAAGGGCCCTTCATTGCCAACTCCCTGCTTTCAGGGAAATTTTTTTTAAAATTAACAATATTTTTCTTGCCAAGGGGTTTAACTTCTGCTAATCGTTTCCCTGACAAGAAAATAAGGGAAAAACCTGATATCAATCGGGGAAAAAATTAATTAAGCCGGGGGTAAATCCCTCAGGGAAAAGGAGAAGTGGCATGGCAAGGAAGCTTTTATGCATGGTGGCGCTCATCAGCTTGGTCTTACTGGTCCAGGCATCCGGCAGTTTGGCAACAACCTATGACCTTACGGATCGCAATTCTTGGAGATGCGTCACATAGCACATGGTAGGAAAATTTTGCTAATGGATCACGCCCTGATTGCCAGGGATGCAACTTGCTGCAGGAGGGCCATATTATTACATCTCTACTTATGAAAATCCAATTTGGAAAATCGGAGGACATTATGGTCCTGGTAGGTCGTTTAACTGGTATTCGAATAAGGCTGCAGGCGTTCAAGATTCAACTGGATATTATACCGTTAGTATACTAATTAATGTCTACTCCGACAAGTTCAAGCCTGTTTCTTCATTAATATACCGGGTGGACCGACAATTAAATCACCGGCTTATTAACCTCGCTCATCTTAAAACCCAGTATAATAATCAAGAAGGTCATTATGTACTTTTCAATTCTACACTCACTGGAATAGGAGTCAATGATTCTGATGGTTCCCTATTCAGTTTATCATGGAACTAAATAATAATAGGGCAATACCGTACATGTTCAGGGTTATCTGGATTCTTTTACCTTGATAACTAATTATGACCCCAACGCCGTACACGCCCCCATCCCTGGCGCGGTGTGGCTCCTGGGCAGCGGGCTTTTGGGGTTGGCCTTCCTGCGGCCTCGCCGGAAATCCTGATCTGAAGTAATCGCGGTCCGTTTTCCCATGTTCTCCCTGGGTCTTTCCCGGGGAAACCCTTAGGAGAAGGAGGCCCAAAAAAAGAAGGGGTAAGCCGACTGGCTTACCCCTTGGTGATAGGCTCAAAATGGCGGGGACGACGAGACTCGAACTCGCGACCTCCGGCGTGACAGGCCGGCGTTCTAACCAACTGAACTACGCCCCCGGAAAATAAGTAAAAAATGAAAAGTAAAAAGTAAAAGGTGATGAGTAAGTAGGAAAAAGTTTTAGGGGTTATTAGCTGTTAGCTTTACCACCCACTTTTGCCTTTTACCTTTTTACTTTTGCCTTTCTTTTAATGCGCCTGAAGCGTCGGCGGTTGCTCGCCCTCCGGCACGTAAGCCGGCTCCGCGGTGACCGGCGGCGGGGCGGGCACCTTGAACAGGCTCTCCGGGTCGTCCACCGACATGGCCAGCTTCAGGACTTCATCCATGTGGTCCACGGGCACCAGCTCCACCACTTTGAGGATGCGGGCCGGGATTTCCTTGATGTCCTTTTCATTTTCCCGGGGAATGATCACCATCTTGATCTGGTGGCGATGAGCCGCGATGATTTTTTCCCTGAGGCCACCGATGGGCAGCACCCGCCCCCTCAGCGTGATCTCCCCGGTCATGGCCACATCCCGCTTCACCGGTACCTTGATCAGGGCCGAGATGATGCTGGTGCCCATGGTGATGCCGGCGGAGGGCCCGTCCTTGGGGATGGCCCCCTCGGGGACGTGCACGTGGATGTCGATCTTGCGGTAGAAATCCTCGGGCAGCCCCAGGATCTCGGCCTTGGAGCGCACGTAGGACAGGGCCGCCTGGGCCGACTCCTGCATGACTTCACCCAGCTTGCCGGTGATGAGGAGCTTGCCCCGGCCGGGAACCACCAGTACTTCGGTCTGGAGGAGTTCACCGCCGAACTCGGTCCAGGCCAGGCCGTTGGTGAGGCCCACTTCGTCTTTTTCTTCAGTCCGGCCGTAACGGTACTTGGGCACTCCCAGGAACTTGGTGACGGACTGGCTGCTCACCGCGACTTTGTGCTCCGTGCCCTTTTCGGCCACTTCCCGGGCCACCTTGCGGCACACCGAAGCGATTTCCCGCTCCAGGTTCCTGACCCCGGCCTCCCGGGTGTACAGGCGGATGATGGCCAGGATGGCGTTTTCCGAAAACTGGATGTTGTCTTTGGTCAGCCCGTTGGCCAGGGACTGCTTGGGGGTCAGAAACTGCTCGGCGATCTGCAGCTTTTCCACCTCGGTGTAGCCCGGCAGCCGGATGATCTCCATGCGGTCCTGCAGGGGGAGCGGGATGGAGTACAGGTTGTTGGCCGTGGTGATGAACATGACCTCGGAGAGGTCGTAGTCGCAGTCCAGGTAGTGGTCGTTGAAGGCGAAATTCTGCTCCGGGTCCAGCACCTCGAGGAGCGCCGCGGAGGGGTCGCCCCTGAAATCCGTGCTCATCTTGTCCACTTCGTCCAGGCAGAAGACCGGGTTGTTGCTCTTGGCCTTGCGGAGGGACTGGATGATCTTGCCGGGCAGGGCGCCGATATAGGTGCGCCGGTGCCCCCGGATTTCGGCTTCGTCCCGCACGCCGCCCAGGGACAGGCGCACGAAGTTCCGCCCCAGGGACCGGGCCACGGATTTGGCCAGCGAGGTTTTCCCCACCCCCGGCGGGCCCACCAGGCAGAGGATGGGGCCCTTCATCTTTTTCACCAGGCTCTGCACCGCCAGGTATTCCAGGATGCGTTCCTTGGGCTTCTCCAGGCCATAGTGATCTTCTTCCAGGATGCGCTCGGCCTCGTTGATGTCGTGGTTGTCCCGGGTCTTCTCATACCAGGGCAGGGCCATGAGCCAGTCGATGTAGTTCCTGGACACGGTGGCCTCGGCGCTCATGGGGCTCATGAGCTTGAGCTTTTTCAGCTCGTGCTTCACCTTGCCGGCGGCCTCGGCGCTCATACGCTTCTTCTTGAGGCGCCGCTCCAGTTCCTGGATTTCGCCCTTGAGATCCTCCTTGTCCCCCATCTCCTTTTGGATGGCCCGCATCTGTTCGTTCAGGTAATACTCCCGCTGGGTCTTTTCCATCTGCTTTTTGACCCGGTTTTTGATGCGGTTTTCGATGGAGAGGACCTCGTTTTCCTGGTTGATCAGAGTGAGCACCGACTCCAGGCGCCGCACCGGGTCCAGCACTTCCAGCAGCGCTTGCTTGTCGTCGCTCTTGATGGTGAGGTGTCCGGCGATGCTGTCCGCCAGGCGGGAGGGGTCGTCGATGGCCGCCACCGTCTGGAAGGCCTCCTGGGACACCTTCTTGTTCAGCTTGGTGTAGGTCTCGAAAGAGTTGATCACCGAGCGGCGCAGGGCCTCGAGTTCGGAGGTGGGCTCCCAGGCCTCCAGGAGTTCCTCCACCTCGACCTGGAAAAAGTAGGGATTGGCCAGATATTGGATGATCTTGGCCCGGAACTTCCCTTCCACCAGGACCTTGACGGTGCCGTCCGGCAGGCGCAGCATCTGCAGGATGCTGGCCAGGGTCCCCACCCGGTGGATTTCCCCTTCCTTGGGCTCGTCCCGGCGGGCGTCCTTCTGGGTGCAGAGCAAGACGTACTTCTCCTGCCCCATGGCGTGCTCGAGCGCCGCAATGGACCGTTCCCGGCCGATAAACAGGGGGACCACCATGGAGGGAAAAACGACGATATCCCTCAAGGGCAGCAGCGGCACCTGGTGCCTTCTGCCCACTTCTTCTCCGCCTTTGGCGCGGTTCAATCGAAAAATCATTTTTCCACCACTTTACCGGGTTGATCCCAGGAAGCCTCCTCGGAAGCTTCATACGTAAAAATGGGCGCGGCGTGCTTGATGATGAAATCCTCGTTGATGAGGCATTCCTTGACGTTTTTCAGAGAGGGGACGTCGTACATGAGCTCGAGCATGGCCCCCTCGAGGATGGCCCGCAAACCCCGGGCGCCGGATTTGCGCTTCAGGGCCTCTTTGGCCACCGCCACCAGGGCGTCGTCGGTGAAGTTCACCGAGACGTTGTCCATCTCCATGAGTTTCTGAAACTGCTTCACCAGGGCGTTCTTGGGCTCGGTGAGGATCTTCACCAGGGCGTGTTCATCCAGCTCTTCCAGGGTGGCGATCACCGGCAGGCGCCCCACGAACTCCGGGATGAGCCCGAATTTCAGCAGGTCCTGGGGCTGCACCCGGGCCAGGATTTCTCCCAGGTGGCGTTCCTTTTTGGTCTTGATCTCGGCGCCGAAGCCCATGGATTTCTTGCCGATGCGGGCGCCGATGATGTCGTCCAGGCCGTTGAAGGCCCCCCCGCAGATGAACAGGATGTTGGTGGTGTCCACCTTGATGAACTCTTGCTGGGGGTGTTTGCGGCCGCCCTTGGGGGGGACGCTCGCCATGGTGCCCTCGATGATCTTCAACAGGGCCTGCTGCACCCCTTCCCCGGAGACGTCCCGGGTGATGGAGGGGCTGTCGCTCTTACGGGCGATCTTGTCCACTTCGTCGATATAGACGATGCCCCGGGCGGCCTTCTCCACGTCGTAGTCCGCCGCCTGGAGGAGGTTCAGGATGATGTTTTCCACGTCCTCGCCCACGTAGCCCGCCTCGGTGAGGGTGGTGGCGTCGGCGATGGTGAAGGGCACGTTCAGGATCCGGGCCAGGGTTTGCGCCAGCAGCGTTTTCCCGGAACCGGTGGGGCCGACGAGCAAGATGTTGCTCTTCTGAAGCTCCACGCCGTCCAGGTCCACCCGGCTGCTGATGCGCTTGTAATGGTTGTATACCGCCACCGACAGGATCATTTTGGCCCGTTCCTGCCCGATGACGTATTCGTCTATCTGCTTTTTGATGCCGGCTGGATCCGGTATGGCCAACCGGGTCTGTTTGGCTTCTTCTTTTTCGTATTCTTCGGCAATGATGTCGTTGCAGAGCTCGATGCACTCATCGCAGATGTAGACTCCGGGTCCGGCGATGAGCTTTTTCACTTCGCTCTGGCTTTTGCCGCAAAACGAACACAACAGGTCGGTACCTTTGTCAGCACCGCGTTTGCTCATACAGTTAGGCCTCCCCAGGCCTCGGGGGATTTTTCCGGGCCTGGTATTGGTGAAACACTTGTCGATATTATATCGGCACCGGGCACGACTTGCATAACCGCGGCGGCCGGTTGGTGCTAAAAATTTATATTGCCTGGGTCAGGGTCCGGTGCACGATAACCTGGTCAATCAGGCCGTAATCCTTGGCCTCGTCGCCTGACATGAAATAATCCCGGTCGGTGTCCTGGGCGATGCGCTCCAGGGGCTGGCCGGTGTGCTTGGCCAGGATGGCGTTCAATTCCTCCCGCAGGCGCAAAATTTCCTTGGCCTGGATGTCCACGTCGCTGGCCTGCCCGGTAAAGCCCCCTGATACCTGGTGGATGAGGATGCGGGAGTGGGGCAGGGCGTAGCGCCGGCCTTTTTCCCCCGCGGCCAGGAGCAGGGCCCCCATGCTGGCGGCCTGGCCCATGCAGTAGGTGGCCACCGAGCTCCTGATGTACTGCATGGTGTCGTAGATGGCCAGGCCCGCGGTCACCACCCCGCCGGGAGAGTTGATGTAGAAGTGAATTTCCTTTTCCGAGTCCTCGGCCTCGAGGAACAGCATCTGGGCGATGACCAGGTTGGCGATCTCGTCGTTCACCCCGGTGCCGAGAAAAATGATGCGGTCGCGCAGGAGCCGGGAGTAGATGTCATAGGCGCGCTCGCCCCGGCTGCTTTGCTCCACGACAATGGGAATCAACATGTTATGCCTTCTCCTGAACCGGAGCCGTGAACCCGGGGACCAGCTCGGCCGCGTCCGTAATCAGCTGCATCACTTTTTCGTCCGTGAGCTGCCTTCTCAGGCCGTCCATCAGGTGGTTTTCCTCGTAGAATTGCCGCAGCTGGGCGGCGGTGCGCTGGCTGCGCGCGGCGATTTTTGCCAGCCCGGCCTCGATGTCCCCATCTTCCAGGGAAACTTTTTCCTGGGCCGCGATCTTGTCAAAAATCAGCCTCACCTTGACCCGGCGCTCCGCCTTGGGCTTCAGGTGCTCCAGCATCTTCTCCAGGTCCATGCCTTGGATATTCAACCCTTGGCCTTGCATAAACTGTACCTGATCCCGGAGAATGGCTTCCTGTTCCTGGCGGACAAGGGACGGGGGCGCTTCGAAGGGGTGGGCCTCGATCAGCTGGTCCAAGGCCTGCTCCTCCAACCTCCCCTGGCGCTCCCTCTCCTTACCCTTAATAATATCGTCTCGGATGGCCTGGCGCAAGTCGGCCAGAGTTTGAAAGTTTGCCCCCAGGCTCTGGGCAAACGCGTCATCAAGCTCGGGGACCGCTTTGGTCTTGATTTCCTGGATCTTCACCTGAAACTCGATGACCTTGCCGGCCAGCAAGGGGTTGAAGAAGTCCTGGGGCAGGTCCACGGCGAAGCGGGCTTCCTGCCCGGGGCTCAGGCCCACGAGATTTTTTTCGAAGTCGGCGTTGAACTTGCCGGCCCCCACCTCCAGGTAGGAATTTTCCGCCTTGGCCTCGGTCAAGGCCTCCCCGGCGAAGTAGCCCTGGTAGTCAAGGACCACGAAATCCCCCTCCTGGGCGCTGCGGGGCTCTTTTAAGGGCTCCAGCATGGCGTTGCTCTGGCGGACCTCCTCCAGGCGGGCCTCCACCAGGTCATCGGTGACCTCGGCCCCGGGGTCCTCCAGGGTCAGGCCCCGGTAGCCCCCGGCGGTAAATTCGGGGGGTATCTCCACTTCCACCTGGTAGCGGAAGTCCTCCCCCGCCACCACCGGCGGCAGAGGCTCGGGCCAGTTGAAGCCCACGGCCTCCAGGGACTTCTCCTTCAGGGCGTCCTCCAGGGAGCGCCGCACCAGGGCGTCCGAGACCTCGTCCTGTATCTCCTTCTTGTAATACATCTCCAGGACCGAATGGGGGACCTTGCCCGGGCGGAAGCCCTTGACTTTCACCCGTTTCCCCAGGTCCTTATAAATCCGGTTGAATTCCGCCGTAACTTCCTTGGCAGGCACGACAATCTGCAGTTTGCGTTTGATGTCGCTGAGATTTTCCATCTGGATGTCGCTGTTTGATTCCATCATATCTGGCTGTGCTTCTTACGATCCCTTTCTAAAATTTGGCGTCAATGTGTCGATATGTATGGTGCGAGAGGGGGGACTCGAACCCCCACGGTAAAACCGCTGGATCCTAAGTCCAGTGCGTCTGCCAGGTTCCGCCACTCTCGCAGCGCGTTCATTTACTTTAGTAAGTCTCACCATTTAAGTCAAGGCATAGTGCAGGCGCCCCGGTTAAATGCGGCCCCCGGGGGAACGGCGCCGCACGGGACTGGGCCTGGTTACCTCCGTCCCCCCTGAAACCTGCCATCCCGCGTAGGTGGGGGAATTATCCCGGGAGCATTGTCTCGGGAGAAAAACGGTGATATTTTTACAGGATAAACTGAAATAAAGGCGCCCCCCCGTTGCGGGACAAGCGGCGTCTCGGAGGAAAAAGTGGTGGAGTCCCCTGAAAAAAATGAATTGGATCTTTTGCGCGAGCGCCTCACCGTGTCGACCCGGCTGGTCTGGGACCACGTCGACGACGCCGAGCGCCAGGCCCTCATGGAGTATGCCGAGCGCTACAAAAAGTTTCTGGACGCGGCCAAAACCGAGCGGGAGGCAGTCACGGAAATCGAGAGGGTGGCCAGGACCCGGGGCTTCGCACCCCTGGCCGGCTCCGCCCCCGGGGCCCCCTGGTTCTATAATTACAAGGGCAAGACCATCGCCCTCGGAGTCCAGGGCCGCCGCCCCCTCACCGACGGCCTGCGCCTCATTGGGGCCCACATCGACTCTCCCCGCCTCGATCTGAAGCAATACCCCCTGTACGAGGAAACCGGCCTGGTGTTCCTGAAAACCCATTACTACGGCGGCATCAAAAAATACCAGTGGCTGGCCCGGCCCCTGGCCATCCACGGGGTGGTCCTCAAGGCCGACGGCTCCCAGGTGGAGTTCAGGGTGGGGGAGGAGCCGGGAGACCCGGTGTTCACCGTCCTGGACCTCTTGCCCCACCTGGCCCGCAAGGCCCAGATGGACAAGAAGGTGTCCGAGGCCTTCGAGGGGGAAAAGTTGAACGTCCTGGTGGGGTCTCTCCCCATCGGCGACAAGGACACCAAAGAGCGCTTCAAGCTCTTTTTCCTGAAATTCCTGCAGGATACCTACGGGCTCACCGAGGAGGACCTGGTGTCCGCCGAACTGGAAGTGGTGCCGGCCGGCCCCGCCCGGGACCTGGGTTGGGACCGGTCGATGGTGGCCGCCTACGGGCATGACGACCGCTCCTGCGCCTACCCGGCCATGGAGGCCATCTTCGACACTAAGGACCCGGAATACTCCAGCATCGTTTTGTTCTACGACAAGGAGGAAGTGGGCAGCGACGGCAACACCTCCGCCCAGAGCTACATGCTGGAGGACATCGTGGAACGGTGGCTGGAGCGGGAAGGTATCAGCCCCCTGTCCCGGCGCCGGGTGCTGATGAATTCCCGGGCCCTCTCCGCCGACGTCACCGGCGCCATCGACCCGGACTGGCCCGAAGTCCACGAAAAGCGCAACGCCGCCAAGATGGGTCACGGCATTGCCCTGACCAAGTTCACCGGCCACGGGGGCAAATATTCCGCCAACGACGCCCACGCCGAATACCTGGCCTGGCTCAGGAAAATCTTCAACGACGCCGGGGTCATCTGGCAGGCGGCACACCTGGGCAAGGTGGATGAGGGCGGCGGCGGCACCATCGCCAAACACCTGGCGGTGCACGGCATGGAAATCATCGATTCGGGGCCCCCGGTCCTGTCCATGCACTCCCCCTTCGAGGTGGCCTCCAAGGCCGACCTGTACATGGTGTACAAGGCCTACAAGACCTTTTTCTGTGCGCCGGGCGACTGAACGAGCGCGTTTTCGGTTTTCACCGGTTGATTTAAGGTGTATATTTTAATCTTGTGTAAAGATGTACAAGGATAAAGAGGCTACCTTCCTCCTTAACAAGATCACGGCGTGACCTATGAAAAAATTTTTTTCCCGCTTTAAGACCAAGGAACCCGACCCCACCAACGCTTCCTGGGGCAATGTGGCGAGCTTCTACAGCCTGCTGCTTTTCCTGATTGCCATCCCCTTTGTCCTCATCGTGGCCCTGGTGTGGCTCAGCGGCATTTTGGGCTTCAACGCCTACATCTTCGCCGGCTTCGCGGCCCTGTTATTGTTCGGCGTCTGGCGCGTCTACAAGGGCTGGGACCGTTTCAAGCAGCGCCTGGCGGCCCAGGGCAGCGAGGTCCAGGACCTCATGCGCACCGCCGCCCAAACCGGCAGCAACATGGAAGTCTCGGTGATGAACGGCCTTTTCACCGTGCGCTATCATGGCCGCGGGGGTCTGCTCCCCGAGGCCCTGCCGGCGGGACGGGTGGCCGCCCTGGCCCTCGCGGGGCCGGTCATGGAGGCGGAGGCCGTCGAGATTACCACGCCGCTGCCTCCCGAACGCATCCGGGAGGAGCTCACCGAGTTCCTGCGCCTGCGGGACGAGGGCATCATCAACTCCGAGGAGTTCGACCGCCTCAAGACCAGCCTGTTGCAGCGCCTTCCGTCCTGATACCTGATTTATGAGGGAGGGGCAGAGGGCAGTGGCCCTCTGTCTCACTCCCTCAAACCTCCTTCCCCGACCCATTAACGCGGTAGCACTGGCTTTCAGCCTGTGCCGGGTCTGGCAATTTGGCCTATCTCCCAAATTATTATGCGGGTTGGAGGGGGGTGTGGGGGAGGGCAGGGAGTCCTGCTCCCTGGCCCTCCCCCCATAATGCTTTTACCATAAAAAAAGGCGACCTCAGCGTCGCCTTTTTTTTGAGCCGCAACAGTGCAGGTGCAGTCAGCCGGCCTCTTCCTCCTCCATCTCTTCCGGGCGCAGCTGCCCGGTGCCCAGGGCGAAGACGGGGCCGGCCGCCAGGGCGCTGCCTTCCCAGAAGTCTTTGCGGACCTTGTAGTAGTCGTGCAGGCGCCCCAGGCTGCTGGCCAGGCGGCGGAGGTCGTCGTTGGGGAGTTCGTTGATGCAGTCCTGCAGGAACACCACGTAGGCGGCGGGCAGGTAAATGCCTTCCTTGCCCCGGCTGCCATTGAAATCCAGGCGGAATTGGCCGTCCGGCTGCTGGAAAAAATCCCCCTGGTAGGTCCGGTTGGGGGTCCCCGAGGAGGCTGCGTCATTTAAGGTCAGCTCTCCCATGGGCAGTTGGGGCCGGTTGGGGGCCCCATCGCCGGTGAGGATTACGTCCGCCACCTGGGATATAAACGCGATGAGTTCATTGGCCACCCGGGTTTCATTGAGTTCGGCCAGCTCAAACAGCAGCCGGGCATAGAAAAACACGGCCAGGGAGACGGTATCCCGCTGCTGGCTGCTGGCTTCGTGCCAATCCAACCGGGAGCGGGCGGTCTTGTTGGGATAAAAATTGACCTGCACCGTGGCCCAGAATTTCCCCGGGTTCCGCCGCAGACGCTCCCAGAACTCTTGTAAGCTTTTGAACATGGAAAAGTCAGATAGTGGTGACTTGCCGGCCGGTTAAAGTGCCGCAGACTGGGTCCTGCTGGCGTGCCCATGGAGGCCCGGCCGCCTGCCTTAACGTATTAAAGCCGCCCCCGTTTGTAAAGAGGGGAAGGCGGCTGTTTTTACAGACGATGGAAAATTCTTCGGTGTGACGCGGACATAAAAAAACCCGCCTACTCGGCCACCGGCCCTTCAACCACCACCAGCTGAAAGCCGGACTGAGTTTCCGCCAGGTTGTTCGGCACCCCGAAAAAAACCACCGCAAAGGGCTCTTTCTCCCCGGGCTTGAGCACCCGCTCCTGGGAGCGCCCGCCGGGCCTGGTCAGCCACCCCTTGATTTCCTCCGGAGAGAGCGTCTTCAACTCGTTGTCGGATAGGGTGGTGCCGGCATACACGAACTCTTCCCGCAAGGGATGATGCTGGGCGTTCATGAGGGTGGCCTTGAGGCGGACCGGGCCCCGGGGGCTTTTCCCCTTATTGATGACCTCCCCTTGGATCAGCAGGAGCTGTCCCCCGCCCTTGTCGTTTACCAACCCCTGATAGTGAGCCTGGGCCCAATCCACCGCCAGTTCCGTCAGGTCCTGGGCCGGGGTCGGGGGGGGCGGCGGGGTCACCACGGTGGGCGCGGGGGCCGGGGCCTGGCTTTCCCGGCCAGGGGCCGGAGCAGACGGTTGGGGGGGCGCCTCCTTGCCCTTCAGGCGCTGGACAGCGTTGGATAAGGGCTTGAAGGGGCCCGGGAGGTGTCCCGTCCAGGCCAGCCACGCCAATCCCCCCAAGAGCACAACCGCCAGGATCGGGACCGCCAACCAAAGCCAGGGCCGCCGGGCCCGGGGTGGCGCCGGCACTGCCTCTGGGATGGGCCCGGGTTGAGGCGGGGCTTCAGGAATAGCCGGCTCGACGGGGACCGGCCCCGGGGCTTCCGGTATGGATGGCGGCGGGCCGGGGGCCGCCTCCGGCGCGGGGGCCGGTTTGACGGCCTCTGCCGCCCTCGGAGCCTGGGGCCCCAGGTCTGCAGCTAACACCTGGCCTTCCTTGTTTACCTTGAATATGTGGCGGCACCGGGAGCAGCGCACCTTGGCAGTGGGGCCCTGAATGCGGCTGTCATCCAGGGAAAACCTGGTGTGGCATTCCGGACAGGTAATCGTCATAAAATAACCACCTGAAATTGTTTGATATTATATTAATATTTTATGTTATCCCACGAGGCTCCAAGAAGTAAAGTCAATTTTGCACCTTAGGGAAACCACGGTGACACGGCTTGGCGGCCCGGTGCCTTTCCCTACCCTTTATGCTGGTGACCACCCCCGTCGAAAGCGGAGCCGCGGGCCTCGGTATTTTGAAGTTTACAGCACCGGCCAGATATTTTATAAAATAAGATTGAGGTGTATATCAGGACTATGGCTAATCGCTCTCATCAAGTGCTGCCCCGGGGGGTGCCTGACTGTTTGAAGAAAAGGCGTCTTCTGAACGACAAGAATTTATCCCCGGAGGTTTGCCGGGATTACGGCGAGAAATATCTGGAACTGGGCTTTCTGGATGATGCCGTGGATTTTTTCGTGCTGGGGCATTACCAGCCCGGCCTGGACAAACTCAAGGCGCAGGCCATGGAGACAGGTGATGCTTATCTCATGGCCAGGTTGGGTCCCCATCCCCGGGAAGACTGGCGCCGGGTGGCGGACCAGGCCCTGAAACTGGGTAAAGTCCAGTTTGCCCGCCGGGCCCTGGAACAGGCAGGCGACCAGGAGCAGGCCGAAGAGCTGGGCCGGGGATCTGCAAAAAATCATTCGTGATTTGTAAGCTATGACCACGCGGGAATCATTTCGCATCTTAGGGGTTAAGGCCGAGGCGGAGATGGCGGAGGTGCGCAGCCGTTTCCGGATCCTGGCCCAGAAGTACCACCCCGACCTCAACCCCAAGAATCCCAAGGCTGCCGAACAGTTCCGCCGGGTGGTGGAGGCCTATGAAAAGGTGCAGGCCCACCTGGCTCGAACCCCCCGCAGCGACAAAAAATATTACCGCAGCCCCCGGTCGGCGAAAAAGGATTTTTTCGAGGAAATCCTGGGCATGGACCTGGGGGATGAGGCCGGCCCTCCGTCCGCGGGCCCCGACTTCCGCTACGACTTCGGGATTCCTTTGGTGGATGCCCTGGAGGGGCTCAGCACCACCATTACGGTCCCCCACCTGGTGCCGTGTGCTCCCTGCGGCGGCACGGGCCGGGTGCCGGCGGTCGCCCCCCGAACCTGTCCGGACTGCCGGGGGCAGGGGTGTGCGGTGAAGGGTCCGGGTCTTTTCCGGGGCGGCCCCGACTGCCGGCGCTGCCGGGGCAAGGGCCTGATCACCGACGAGATCTGCCCGGCCTGCGAGGGCCAGGGGTACCGGCAGCAATTCCGCCACTGCCAGCTGGACATCCCGGCCGGCACCGAGGACGGGGCCCGGCTGTGTCTGGTCGGCCAGGGCGGGGTGAGCTGCCAGGGCGGCCCCCCCGGCAACCTGGAGGTGGTCATCTCCGTCGCCCCCCACGAATTTTTTACCCGGAAGGGCCGGGACCTGCACTGCCAGTTCAAGGTTTCCTTCGCCCAGGCGCTGCTGGGCGGCGAGGTGCAGGTGCCCACCCTGTGGGGCTATGTTACTCTAAACCTGCCCCGGGGGACCAGGAGCGGCTGCCGCTTTCGCTTCCCTGCGGCGGGGGCGCCGGGAAACCTGGACCATCCGGCGGGGGACCAGATCGTCGAAGTGGTGGTGGCCATCCCGGAGAGCCTGAGCGTGGCCCAGCAGGAAGTTGCCGAAGCCCTGGCCCGCCTGGGGAAAAACGACCTGAATCGAGCCGCACATGAGTGAATTCAGCCACCTGGACCAAACCGGCCAACTGCGCATGGTGGAAGTAGGAGACAAGCCGGTGACCCTGCGCCGGGCTGCCGCCACCTGCCGCATCGTGGTGGGCCCCAGGGTTTTTCCGCGCCTTTTGGCGGCCGACCTCCCCAAGGGCGATGTCTGGGCCGCGGCCCGTCTCGCCGGCATCATGGCGGCCAAAAACACGGCCCAGCTCATTCCCCTGTGCCACCCCCTGCCCCTCACCGGCGTGGATATCGACTTTACCCCGGAGCCTGAGGCCCAGGCGGTGGCGATCAGGGCCCAGGTGCGCACCCACGGCCGTACCGGCGTGGAAATGGAGGCCCTGGTGGCCGCCAGTGTCGCAGCCCTGACCATTTACGATATGTGCAAGGCCCTGGACCGGGAAATGATTATTCAGGACCTCGTCCTGGTGGAAAAAAGCGGCGGTGCCAGCGGTGACTATCACCGCCCGCCGCCTGGTAATTCACTTAAGAGAGCCGGCCATGGAACCTGATCGCATCGAGTATTTCCGCAACCTTTTGCAGGAGCGTATCAACGAGCTCCTGGGGGAAGCCGACCGAACCCGGAACGGCATGACCGGGAGCGGGGCCTCTGCCTTTCCGGACCCCACCGACCGGGCCACCCTGGAAACCGACCGCAACTTCACCTTGCGCATCAGGGACCGGGAACGCAAACTCATCGTCAAGATCCGGGAAGCCCTGGAACGCATCGAGGAGGGCACCTACGGGCTCTGCGAAATCTGCGGCGGCCCCATTTCCGAAAAGCGCCTCATCGCCCGGCCGGTCACCACCATGTGCATCGCCTGCAAGTCCCGCATGGAAGACGAGGAAAAAATCCGGGGGGCTTAATCCACTTCCCAGGCTGATACCACCATGGCTGATTGAATCTTTAGGCAACACTGTTCACGTAACCGCGCAAAAACCTCACTGACCCGGGCCTGGCGGCCTTCATGCACCACCCACCCGCTGGCAGGAAATTCTTCTTCTCACCCATGACTGCAGATATTGATTTAAAAGAACTGACCCTGGCGGAGCTCGAAGACCTCGTCACCGCCTGGGGACAGACCCGCTTCCGGGCCAGGCAACTCCTCAAGTGGGTCTATAAAGGGGTTGCCGGTTTCGGGGAGATGAGCGACATCAGCCGGACTTTCCGGGACGATTTGGCTAGCCGGGCCCGCCTGAGCACCCTCGCCCTGTCGGCCAGGCAGGTATCCGGGGACGGCACCCAGAAATTCCGCTGGACCCTGGAGGACGGCGCCAGCATCGAGTCCGTCCTTATTCCCGAGGGCGGCCACAGCACCCTGTGCCTGTCGAGCCAGGTGGGCTGCGCCCTGGGGTGCCGGTTCTGCCTCACCGCCCGCCAGGGTCTCACCCGCAACCTAACGGTTGCGGAGATCGTCAACCAGGTGCTGGCGGCGCGCCCCTATGCCCCGGCCGACCAACCCCTCACCAACCTGGTGTTCATGGGCATGGGGGAGGCCCTGGCCAACTTCGACGCCCTGGTCAAGGCCATCGGCATCATCCAGGCCCCCTGGGGGCTCAACTTCTCCACCCGCCGGGTCACCGTGTCCACGGCCGGGCTGGCCCCCCTCATCCCCCGCCTGGGGGCCGAGGTCCAGGTCAACCTGACCGTCTCCTTAAACGCCGTGGACGACCCCACCCGCAGCCTCATCATGCCCGTCAACCGGCGCTATCCCCTCGAAGAAGTTCTGGCCGTGTGCCGCGCTTTTCCCCTGCCCGGCCACCGCCGCATCACCTTTGCCTACGTGCTTCTGGCCGGCATCAACGACAAGCCCGTCATGGCCCGGAGAC
Organism: uncultured delta proteobacterium; assembly: GCA_963773285.1. GTDB lineage: Bacteria > Desulfobacterota > Desulfobaccia > Desulfobaccales > 0-14-0-80-60-11 > JBGSLA01. Next base: position 58,006 of record CAVZAM010000010.1, on the reverse strand, counting down.
TGACCCGCCTTTTGAAGGGCTTTAGGGCCAAGGTCAACCTCATCCCCTTGAATCCCCACCCGGACTTGCCCTTTGCCGCCCCGGACCCGGACCGGGTCCTGGAGTTCCAGGAGATTGTCCGGCAGGCCCACTTCCCGGTGTTCATCCGGGAGTCCCGGGGTCAGGACATCGCCGCGGCCTGCGGGCAGTTGGCGGGCGACTGGGATTGAGGGCAGGGGAGGGGGGCTAAGGGCCGGTGAGCCCTTACCCCCTCCCCCCACTTGAAAAACAAGGTTCCAATGATATAATTTTATGTCTTTGGATCGGGAGAGACCTGGTCCATAAAAAATGCATCTGCGAGGATCCGGCATGGCGACACACCGCGACGGCTCAAAAATCACCCTGGCCGGGGTCGGCAAGTTTCAGGTCCCCGACACCCCCACCATCCTGTACATCGAAGGGGACGGCACCGGCCCGGACATCTGGCGGGCCACCCAGCCGGTTTTGGACGCCGCCGTGGCCAAGGCCTATGGCGGGGCGCGCCGCATCGCCTGGCAGGAAGTCCTGGCAGGGGAAAAGGCCTTCAAGGAGAAGGGAAATTACCTGCCGGAAGAATCACTCGCGGCGCTCAGGGAATACCGGGTAGCCCTCAAGGGCCCGCTTACCACCCCCATCGGCGGCGGCATCAGGTCGCTGAACGTCACCCTGCGCCAGGTCCTGGACCTCTACGCCTGCATCCGCCCGGTGCGGTATTACGACGGCGTGCCGAGCCCCATGAAGGAGCCGCAAAAGATCAACATGGTGATCTTCCGGGAGAACACCGAGGACGTCTACGCCGGCCTGGAATGGCCCGCCATGAGCCCGGAAGCCCGCCGCCTCATCGATTTTTTAAACCAGGAGCTGGGCTGCCATTTGGAGCCCGCCGCGGCCATCGGCATCAAGCCCATGACCGCCCGCTGCTGCAAGCGCCTCGTCCGCATGGCCCTGAAAAGCGCCATAGAGCGCGGTCTTACCAGCGTTACCCTGATGCACAAGGGCAACATCATGAAGTACACCGAGGGGGCTTTCCAGAACTGGGGCTACGAAGTGGCCCTGGAGGAGTTCGAGGGGAAGGTGATCTCGGAGGCTGAGCTGGAGAGCCGCTACAACTGGGAAGCGCCCCCCGGTAAAGTGGTGATCAAGGACCGCCTGGCCGACAACCTCTTCCAGCAGGTGCTGCTGCGGCCGGCCGAATACCAGGTAATTGCCACCCCGAATCTCAACGGCGACTATATTTCCGACGCCCTGGCGGCCCAGGTGGGGGGGCTGGGGATGGCTCCCGGGGCCAACATCGGGGACGAGTGCGCCATTTTCGAGGCCACCCACGGCAGCGCCCCCAAGTACGCCGGCCTGGACCGGGTGAACCCCAGTTCCCTGATCCTCTCCGGGGCCATGCTCCTGGAATTCCTGGGGTGGACCGAGGCCGCCGACCTCATCCACCAGTCCCTGCCCCGGACCCTGGCCGCTGGCGTCGCCACCTACGACCTGGCCCGCCTGCTCCCGGGAACCAAAGAGGTATCCTGCTCGGCCTTCGGTGAGCAGTTAGTGAAGCACATGGGGTAGAAGTCTGGCAAGTTCAGGAAAATCTTAACTTTTCAGCAGAAGGTGGTCTAATCCAAGATTACCTCGATTACCGCCCGCCAATCCCGTCTTTCTGTCATGCCGGTGCAGTTCAGGCCGGTTATTTCCCTTCCAGCGTGACGTAGCGCACGTCGTGTAACTCAGCCAGCTCTTTTCTGGCGGCCTCGACGTCCTCGGGGGCAAGGTTCTTCACCCGGATGAAGACGTCCCGGTAACCCTCCTGTGCCGAGGTGGCGGAGGTGAGCAGGCTGATAAAGCGCGCTCCCCGGCCCCTGAGCAGATCCACCACTTCCTTGATCAGCCCCGGGCGGTCCTCCAGGCTCAGGGCAAACTGCACCCCCCCCTGAAGTATGCCGGTAATGTGCATAAAGGCCCGGAAGACGTCCGATTGGGTGAGAATCCCCACCACTTTCCCCTGGTCGTCCACCACGGGCAGCCCGGAAATGGTGTTTTCCAGCATGAGCTGGGCGGCGCGCTCCACGGTGTCCTCCGGGGCCACGGTGACCGGGTCCCGGGTCATGATGTCCTTCACGTGCAGTTCGGCCAGCAGATAATACAGTTCGTGCACGTCCAGGGTGGTAGCCTTGGAGGGCGAGGCTTCCTTCAAATCCCGGTCGGAGACGATGCCCGCCAGATGGCCCTCGTGCAGCACCGGCAAGCGTCGGAAGCGGTTCTGCTTCATCAGGTGGATGGCCTTCATCATGGAAGTGTCGTCATTTATGGTAACCGGATCTTTGCTCATCCAATCTTTGACCAGCATGCCAGCCTCCGTTGCATAGTAGGTTTTTCCGGGGGGAGGGCCCGGGACCTGAGGTCCCTGCCCTCCCCCCGGACCCCCCTCCCAACCCGCAGAAGGGCCGGGAAAGTCGGCCACGATTTTCCCAGTTTATCACCTCCAATCATTGGATTGGGGGAGGGGGCGTGGGGGAGGGGGTAAGGGCCCACCGGCTCTTAGCCCTCTCCCCCACCGGTCGATAATCAAATATGCGGCTCTTCACCCCGGGCCAGGCGCAGCAGATTCTCCCGGTGGCGCACCAGGATCAGGGCTGAGAGCACGCCGGCCAGGAACAGGTAGGCCCTGGCGTCGCAGCACAGGCCCACCACCAGGGGCAGGAGCCAGGCGCAGACCAGCGCCCCCGCCGAAAAGATGCGCACCCGGTAAAGGGTTATGGCATACACCACCAAAAGCGTCCCCGCGGCCAACGGACAGAGCACCGCCACGACGCCGAAGGCTGTGGCCACGGCTTTGCCGCCCTGGAATTTAAGAAAAAGGGGGAACATATGCCCCAAAACCGCGGCCAGGCCCACTGCCGCCACTGCCGCGTCGTGCCAGGCCCCCAGGGGAGTCAGCCAGTAGACCGCCAGAAACACCGGGACGGCCCCCTTGAGGGTGTCGCCGAAAAAGGTAAACACCCCGGCGTTCCGCCCCAGGAGGCGAAAAAGGTTGGCGGCCCCGATATTGCCGCTCCCGGCCCGGCGGGGATCGGGACCCCCCATCAACCGGGCCACCACCAACCCCGTGGGAATGGACCCCAGCACGTAGGCGAGCCCGACTAATCCCAAGAAAGTGTACATGATAGGCGGTTCCTCAGGGCAGGGGACAGGCAGGTCAACGCCGTGCTCTTGCCGGCCATTTTAATGAAAAACCGCGCAAAAGCCGATAAAAAAGTTGTGGCAGGGGTGTTTATTGGAGGGAGCCCAGGAAACCGGTTCTATGAAAGTAGACGCTAATCTGACCCTGGTGAAAGGCCAGGAAACAACGGCCCCAAGTCCCCGCAAAAGCCTCCCGGGTCTCCGGGCAGAACTCCTCAACCGGCATTGAACTCCTGATCTCCCGGGAAAATCAGCAGGCCCGGCGGTTAGACCCCGCTTCCCTCACCGAGGCCAGGACCCTCCTCAAAGACGTCACCTGGCAGTTGTCGGCGACTCCAGGGGAGACCGCGTCCGAGGTCCATCTCCTGAAATCCCCCTGTCTCGTCCGTCTGCCTAAAGTTACGCCTTAGCCTCCCGTCCCGTCCAAAGGGAGAGCAGGCGCCCTCGCCTGCAGGTTCAGCCGGGGGCGCGGTTGGGCTTATTTTCCCAAGATGCTGCCGATCTTCCCTTAAGTTCAACGCCAGTTGTCGGCCAGAGGCTCGTAGTAGGCCTTGGGGTGCTGGCAGGAGGGGCAGATGTCCGGCGGATGTTGCCCCGTGACCACATAACCGCAGTTGCGGCAGTGCCACTTTAAGGTCTCGGGGCGCTTAAAGAAAGTGCCGTTTTTGACGTGGTCGAACAGGGCCCGGTAGCGCGCCTCGTGGAATTTCTCCACTTTGGCGATTTCCCGAAAGGACATCGCCACCTGGGGAAAACCCTCCTCATCGGCCACCTTGGCGAAATCCTGATACATGGTGGTCCACTCGTAGTGTTCCCCCTGGGCCGCGGCGTCCAGATTGCTGGCGGTGTCCCCCAGATGAAAAGGGTAGCCCGCGACCATCTCGGCCTCGCCGCTGCCGTCCTGGGTGAGGTGCTTGAAGAACACCTTGGCGTGCTCTTTTTCATTGTCCGCGGTCTCGAGAAAAATGGCCGCCACCAGTTCGTAGCCGGCTTTTTTGGCCTCGCTGGCGTAAAAGGTGTAGCGGTTCCTGGCCTGGGCCTCCCCGGCGAAGGCTATGAGAAGATTTTTTTCCGTCTGGCTTCCTTTAAGATTCATGCAGTTCTCCTTGTCCACCAGCAATGTTCAAGGATCAGGCCAAGCTTCTGAAGCTTGGTGCCCGGTCCCTTTGAGCATCGGGTTTTAAGCGGGTGAGCTTGAAGCTTTTTCCTCACTTCTCACAGCTCGAGGCTCACAGCAGGTTTTCCCCGCCTCAAAAAATTCCCTTTATTGCTCCCAAACGATCTTGCCGCAGTCCTTTAAATCATACCCTCCCATGACTTCGGTGGCAGCATGAAATTCCTGGGAGTTGATCACCGCCAGCAGTTCCTCAAAAAGCCGGTCCCTGAAGGTGGCGAGCGGCACCACCAGGTCGTAGCGTTCCGGGGTGAGGGGGATGAAGTCCAACCCCAGGGCCCGGGCCGCGGCCAGAATCCCCAGCCCCACGTCGGCGGTGCCGGACTCCACATTGGCGGCCACGGCCATGTGGGTATATTCCTCCCGGTTGTAGCCCTGCACCGCGGCCGGGTCGATGCCTTCCTGCTGGAGGAGGAAGTCCAGGAGGAGCCTGGTGCCGGCGCCCCGCTGGCGGTTGATGAAGCGCACCCCCGGCCGGGTGAGGTCCGCCACGGCGCGAATGCTGTGGGGGTTGCCCGGCAACACCATGAAGCCCTGCTGCCGCCAGGCCAGGTTGATGAGCTTCAAGGGCATGCCGGCCAGATATTTTTGGATATAAGGGACGTTGTAGGAGTTGGTCTCCGGGTCGTAGAGGTGGGAGCCCCCCAGGTGGGCCCGCCCCTGGCGCAGCGCCATGAGACCCCCCAGGCTTCCCACATGGGCGGAGGACAGGCGCAGTTTAGGGTCCCGGCGGCGGAGCAGGGTGGCCAGCAGGTCCAGGGTGTTGTCGTGGCTCCCCAGGACCACCAGGGTCCCCTCGATGTCCTCCGGCGGCACCAGGAGTTCAGCGGCCACCGGCCGGTCCTCCTCCAGGCCTTCGCTCAGGGCCGGGATTTTAAGGAGCCCGTCGGCCCGCACCAGGGAAGTGATGGTGCCTGCGCCCCGGGGGAGCGGCGTCGCCATGACCCGGTCTCCCACCCTCCCCAGGGTCACCCGGATAAATTCGGTGAGCCCGGGCTTGGAAGGTAAATTCTGGGAGGGGTGCACCGTGATGGTGGGGCGGGCTGCGAGGCGCCGGCCCGCCAGGCCGGCAATCAGGGGCTGGGCGAACTCCTCGAAGGACAGTACCGCGGACACCGGGTAACCGGGGTTGCCGATGACCGGCTTCCCCTTTACCACCCCCAGGAGGGTGGGTTTCCCCGGCATCATGGCGACGCCGTGCACCAGCACCTCCCCCAGGCCCGCCACCGCCTGGTAGGTATAGTCCTCACTGCCGGCGGAAGAGCCGGCGTTGACGAGAATCACGTCTCCGGCCGCCACCGCCTTTTCCAGCACCCCGGTGAGGACCGCCGGGTCATCAGGGGTGATGGGCCAGACCTCCGGCAGCCCGCCGGCCTCCTCCACCAACCCCGACAGGATGACGGAATTGAACTCCACCAGGGAGTCGGGAGGCGGTCCGGAACCCAGATCCGCCACCGATATTAGCTCCGAGCCGGTGGGGATGATAATGACCCTGGGCCGGCGCCGCACCAGCACCCGGGTTACCCCGGCCGCCAGCATGGCTCCCTGGGCCCAGGGGGTGATCTCCACCCCCTCGGGGAGCACCATCTCCCCGGTGACCAGGTCCTCGCCCACCCGGCGGACGTTGTGCCAGGGAAACACCGGGGCCTCCACCGTCAGCAGGTCGGCCTCCGGGTCCGGGACGTTTTCCACCATGATCACTGCATCGGTACCCGCGGGCATGAGGTGGCCGGTGTTGATGGGATGGGCTTCCTGGCCCCTGACCAAGCGCTTGGGGCTCTCCGGCCGCGCCCCGTAGGTATCGGCCGCGGCCACGGCAAAACCATCCATGGCCGCCTGGTGCGCCGCGGGGGACGACCAGCGGGCCCATACCGGCGCCGCGGTCACCCGTCGCCGGGCCGCCCCGGTGGCCACCTCTTCCGGAGGCAGCATGGCCTTGAGGTCGAACCGGGCGAGGAACAGCTCCCGGGCCTCCTCCGGAGATTTCATGTGCAGATAGATGCGGCGTTTCGTATCCACGTTCGTTATCCGTTCAAAAAAAGATGGCCAAATTTTACCTGAATCACGGCAGGTGTGGGAACAAAATCCCGTCGCCGGCCATTATTTTGTCGGCGTCATGGCAACCGGATGACTCCCCAAGTCCTGTGCCGGGCTTCCCGCCCTTTCTGGAAGAAACCCCGGGGCGTTGCTAAAGTCCACGGAAACATCTAGTCATTAGGAGGTCGAGGCATGGCGACGGGGAAGGAAATAGTCAATTTGGCTCTTAAGCATGTGGGGGAACAATACGTCCTGGGGGCGGTCGTGCCCAAGGACGATCCCGCCTGGGACGGTCCCTGGGACTGCGCCGAGTTCGTCTCCTGGTGCGTCTACCAGACCGCCAAAGTGTTGTATGGCTGCGACAACGACCGGGGCGAGCCGGCCACCGCAGACGCCTACACCGGCTTCTGGGGCCGGGACGCCAGGTCCATCGGCAGGGAAATCAGCCTGGCCGAGGCAGCGCGCATCGCCGGGGCCGCAGTCTTGCGGCTGGGACCGAAAATGGGGCATATTGTGATTTCGGACGGCCAGGGCGGCACGGTGGAGGCCCATTCCACCAATTCCGGGGTTATTTGCTCCACCCTGAGCAACCGCCGCTGGGACATGGGCATTCTTATCCCCGGCATCACCTACGAGGGGGGCAACGGCCACCCGGATCCCGCGCCCCCCGCCCCCCCCGGGGTTATTTACCGGCTGACCTCCCCGTGCATGCAGGGGGCGAAGATCGCCGAGATTCAGGAAAAGCTGGCAGACCTGGGATTTGGCCCCATAAATCCCGACGGCGTCTTCGGCCCCAGGACTTTCGCGGCGGTGCGGGATTTGCAAAATTCCAACGGCCTGGTGCCGGATGGGGAGGTGGGACCTGTTACCGCCAGGTTTCTGGGGGTGACGCTTCTTTAGCGCCGACTGAGGTTATTCCGGAAACAGCTGCACGGCCACCGGGTCGCCCTTGAACAGGCCTTCCACGTCCAGGGGGATGACCACCAGGCCGTCACTCTTGACCAGGGGGGAGAGGAGCCCCGAAGGACCCAGGACCGGGTCGGCCCACAACGCCTCTTGATCCTCCCGGAGGCGCACCCGGACGAAGTCCTCACGGCCGGTGGCCCCGGCCAGGTTCCGGGAGAGGCGAGCCTGGACGGTGCCGCCCCAGGGGGAGGGCCCGTCGGCCAGACCGGCCAGGCGGTGGAGCAAAGGCTGTCCTAACACCTGCATGACCACCGCGGCGGAGGCGGGGTGGCCCGGGAGCCCGAATAAAGGTTTGCCGGCGATGTCCGCCAGGATGGTAGGTTTGCCGGGGCGGATGGCCACCCCGTGCACCAGGACTTCAGCCCTCGGGAGATCCTGAATGGCCCGGAGACTCAGGTCCCGGGTCCCCACGGAACTGCCCCCTGAGATCAGGACCAGGTCGGCTTCCTCCAGGGCCTCGGCCAGGATCGCATGCAAGGTCTCCTGGTCATCCGGCACAATGCCCTTAAACAGCGGCACCCCGCCCCCTTGGGTCACCAGGGCGGCCACCAGAAAGGCATTGGCATCCCGCACCCTACCTGGGGGGGGCTGTTTGGTGATGGGAACAATCTCGTCGCCGCTGGACAGCACCGCCACCCTGGGCTTTTGATGAACCGGGACCCGGGCGATCCCCAGGGCCGCCATCAGCCCGATGTCCTGGGGGCGCAGGCGCCGGCCGGCCGGGAAAAGGGGGTCCCTGGCCCTGACGTCCTCCCCCGGGTGCAGAATGTTGTCCCCGGGGGCCACGGGGCGGCGCACCTCCAGGGTGCCATCCGGCATCTCGTTGGTGTATTCCACCATGACCACCGCGGTGGCGCCCTTGGGGAGCATGCCCCCGGTGGCGATGCGCCAGGCCTCCCCGGGCCCGACCACTCCCTGGGGCACCTGGCCCATGGCCACCGAACCCCGGATGTCCAGGTACTGGGGCAACCCCGGGGTGGCTCCGAAGGTGTCCCCGGCCCGCACCGCGTACCCGTCCATGGAGGCCCGGGCAAAAGCGGGCACGTCCTCCCCGGCGGCAAGGTTCCTGGCCGCCACCCGGCCCACGGCCTCCCCCAGTTCCAGGTCTTCCGCGCCCACGGGACGAAAGCGGTGGTAGAGGGCCAGGACTTCTTCCCGGGTCTTGAGGCGGAAAAATTCTAAAGAGGGCATGAGCACCCGGACAAAAGTCTTGTCAACTCGCACCCACGGGCTTTTGCAAAAACTCTGCGGCGCTGACCACCCGGGCATAAGGGGTACTGAGGGCAGCTAAAAAGGCCGCCTGCACGTGGATGGCCGAAACCGACTGCCCCTTAAAAACCAGGGAGCGCGTGGCACAGGCGTCGTGAATCACCGTTACTTCCAGCCCATGATCAAAGGCGGCCCGCACGGTGGCATCCACGCACATGTGGGTCATCATGCCGACCACGACTACGTGATTGATGCCGTTGTCCTGAAGATGCCTCAACAAGGGCGTATCCCGGAAGCTGTTGGGGTAATTTTTTTTAAAGATCACCTCTCCCGGGCGGGGTGCCACGTTGGCGTGGATCTCCACCCCTGCGGTGTCCGGCAGAAAGAAGGTCGCGCCCGGGCGCACGGCCACGTGCTGGATATGCACCACCGGAAAATGCTTCTCCCGGAAATACGTCAGGATTTCCCGGGCCTTAAGACTCGCCTCCAGGCTGCCCTCCACTTCCATCCTGCCGCCGGGAAAATAGTCGTTCTGGATATCTATAAGCAATAAGGCCGTGGTCATCTTACACTTCTCCCTATACAGGGTTGGGAGGGGGTGTGGGGGTGGGCAGGGATGAAATCCCTGGCCCTCCTCCACAACTCACTTCAGATCCTGGAAAAAATCCGGGCGTCCACCGCGAAGAGCCCCTTTTCATAAAGAAGCAGGGGGTTTAATTCCACCTGGTCCAACTCCGGGTGCCGCAGGGCGAACTTCGCCAGGGCCTCCATGACCATCCTGAGGGCCTCCAGATCACGCCGGGGCCGGCCCCTGAACCCCGTCAGCAGGGGATAACCTTTGATGCTCTTGATCAGATCCTCCAATTCCGCTTCGGCGGCCGGGAGCATCAGGAAGCCCACGTCCTGATAAATCTCGGCGTAGATGCCCCCCAGGCCGAACATGAGAGTGGGGCCGTATTGGGGGTCGGTGAAGGTCCCGAGGATAACCTCCAGGCCGCCCAGTTTGGCCATGGGGGAGACGGTGACCCCGTCCACCTGGAGCTTGCGGTCATGGAGGCGGGCGGTAGCCAGGATGTCCTGAAACGCGGTGCGCACGGCCTCGTCGTTGGCGACATTCAGAGTGCACCCCGCCGACGTCGCTCTTGTGGGGGATGTCCGGGGAGGCCACCTTGAGGGCCACCGGGTAGCCGAACTGCCGGGCCAGGGCCACAGCCTCATCCGGGGTGGTGGCCAAAGGCGCGGAGGCCACCGGAATGCCTGCCTGGGCCAGCATCTCGGCGGCTTCCTGGCCGGGAAGCAGGCGCAGGCCCGGAGTGGCAGGCACCGCCGGCGCGGCGCTTTCAGGGAGGGGTAAAGGGGAAAACCGGAAGAACTGGGCCAGGGCCGCGATGCCCCGCTCCGGCGTCGGGAACACCGGTATGCCGGCCTGGTACAGCTTTTGGCGCTCCTCCCGCTCCACGTCGGCGCCGCCCAGAAAAACCACCAACTCCCGGGCCCCGGGGGTCACCACCTGGGAGGCCCCGGGGATGGGGTCCCCGAAAATGACCACCTGGTAATCGTATTCGCCCCTGGTTTCGTCCATGACCCGGCGGTACAGGCTGGGGTCGCTGATGACGTCGCCGGTGAGATCCACCGGGTTGCCGGCCACGCAATGGGCCGGGAGCATGCCCCTGAGCCGGTCCTTCAAGGTGGGGGAAGGCTCCGGGGTGGCCAGCCCCCGTTTTTCCGCCTCGTCGATGGCCAGGATGGCTGAACCGCCGGAGCTGGTGGTGATCATGAGATTGCGGCCCCGGGGCGGCTCAAGATAGGCCAGGGCCTTGGCAAAATCAAACAGTTCCTCGATGGTGTCGGCCCGGTACACCCGGTGCTTGCGGAACAGGGCCTGGTAGACGGCGTCGGCGCCGGCCAGGGACTTGGTGTGGGACTCCGCCGCCTGCCCCCCCCGCCGGGTGCGCCCGGCCTTGAGGATGACCAGGGGCTTGGTGCCGAAGGTGAGGGCGTCCAGGAAGTAGGAGGGGCGCTTCACCCCCTCGAGGTAGAGGGCGATGACCTGCGTTTCGGGGTCGGCATTGAAATACTCGATGACCTCGGCCTCGTCCACGTCGACGCGGTTCCCCAGGGAAACGAAGGCCGACACCCCAAGCCCTTCCGCCGCGGCCAGGTCCAGGAAGGCGGCGCCCACGGTACCGCTCTGGGAGGCGAAGGCGATTTTGCCGGGGGTGGTGATGAGCGGCCAGGAGGCGCACATGCGGTGGTGGGGCATGTTGACGCCCTGGCAGTTGGGTCCCACCACCTTGAGGCCGGTCTGCCTGATCACCCGGGCCATGTCCTCCTGCAGGCGCTCCCCCTCCGCCCCGGCCTCGGCAAACCCCCCGGTGATGACGATGGCCCCCTTGACTCCCCGGTCGGCACACTGCTCCAGGGTCGGGGTGACCAGCCTGGCGGGGATGACCACCACCGCCAGTTCCGGGGGTTCAGGTGTGTCGGCAATGGCTTTATAAACCTTGAGGCCACAAATCTCGTCGGCCTTGGGGTTGACGGGGTACAAGGGTCCCGGGAAACCGCCGTTTTTGAGGTTGGCCAGGATGTCGTGCCCCAGTTTGCCGGGCGCGGTGGAAGCGCCGATAACGGCCACGCTCTTGGGCTTGAAGATAGCGTTCAGGCTGGCTAAGTCTTCCATGCAGTCACCTCGGGGGGGATGATTCCTTCAGAAAAAGCTGGATGTGCCCCGATGATAACACAAGGGAATGAGACGGAAAAGGGGAAATGCCCCGGCAGGCTGGGGGTGCGCCCGCCGGGCCGCAGCGCTGCAGGTCCGCTGGCCCGGCCGGTGGCCTTTTCCTTATATGGAGATCGCGGGGTTCATTCCACGAAATACACCTGGCAGGCGTGGTCCAGGTATTTCTTGTTCAGGACCGGGGTCTTGCCGTTGAAATTGCAGTAATCCAGGATATGCTCCACCAGGTCCCGGGGGTGGCAGGCGTTCATGGCCCGCTGCTCCCCGGCATAGTACTCATTAACCAGGTAGGTCGCCATGTCTTCGTCGTAGTCCAGCTGATAGGCGCGGCAGACCAGGCGGAAAATCTCGAAAAACTGCTGCCGTTCCACGTGGTCCACCTTCACCTTGGAGCGGATGCGTCTCAGGAAGGACTCGTCCATGAGGGTCCGGGGCTCGATGTTGGTGGCAAAGATCAGGAACTGATCATAGGGGATGCCGAATTTTTGCCCGGTGTGCAGGCTCAAATAATCCTGCTGGTTTTCCAGGGGGATGATCCAGCGGTTGAGCAATTGCTGGGGCTGGAGCTGCTGGCGGCCCAGGTCGTCGACGATGAACAGGCCGTTGTTGGCCTTGAGTTGCAGGGGCGCCTCGTAATATTTCAGGGTGGGGTTGAAGGCCAGGTCCAGCATGTCCAGGGTGAGTTCGCCGCCCACAATGACAGTCGGACGCTGGCAGAGGACCCAGCGCAGATCCTGTTCCGCCATGCCGTTGCCGTTGCCGTTGCCGTTGCCATTGCCGGTGGCTGATTTCGTCGAAGACCCGGATGACGTTCCCGGCCTCGTACAGGGCGTAAGGGATGAGGATGACGTCGTCCCAGATTTCCCCCCGCGCCGTGAGTTCGCCCATGGTAAAAAAAATTCAGATAGAAGCAGTGCTTCAGCATCAGGTCGGCGATGAACACCTCGGGGATGCCCGTATCCGCCAGGGTCTGGGCCGGGGCCGGGAGGGCAGGGCCGGGTGGGCGCCGGCTTTCTTTTCCTTATGGCGATGCTTGTTTTCGGAATCACTGGACTTGCTGGCGGCGGGCGGCGGGCTGGGGGGCGCCGCTTCCACAGGGGCGGGCGCCGCCTCGGGGTTGGCGGCGCCGGGGGCCCACCCGTCTTTCCAGATGGAAGCAGCAGCACGGTTCTGCGCCATGGGTGTTCTCCTTGCTGAAGGCCTGATTGGCGATAACGTTTACTGGCGTTGCCGTTGACACGGATTGAAATAAGCACTGCTGCTTCTATCTACAATAACCATGCCAGGCCAGCGGGGCGGCAAAACCGCGCAAACCGCCGGCTCCAGGATAAGAAATTCTTCTTGCCGCAGAATATTTGCCGGTTATGACGCAAGATTTTCTTGCGACAAGAGAACCTGCCGGGGACGGCGGAGAGAAAAGGCGAAGGCAGGCGCAAGCGGGGTGGGGGAGGGGGCAATGCCCCGGCCGACCACCACTGGTCCTTATTGCCCCAAGGCCAGGGGTGAGGCCGCCTGATGCGGCAGGGCTGCGGTCGGGCGTTTTTCATGGAAAAGCGGGGTCAAATCAAACTCGGCGTCTTGCAGGAACCCCAACTCCACCGCTCTTTCCACGACGCCCTGGAAATAACCGAAGGTCAGGATGGCGCTGTAAAAGAAGTACTTACACACGTATTGCCTGGAATGCAGCTTATTTTCAAACAATATCGTATCGTCGGTCAGTTCAGGTAATCTTCCGATTCTCCGGGAAAATTCGTCATAGAACTCATAAAGAGGTGCCTGGTTGCTGTCCTGGCAATACATGATGTCGAGGTAGATTCTCTGCAACAAGTCTTTGTTCATCAGCAGCTTGAAACACTGCACCATCAAACTGCTCAATTTAACACTGGGCTTGCCATAGGCTTCCAGATAATTTTTATGTTTTCTATAAAAATCAATGAAGACTCGGCCGAAGCCGCGCTTGCTGGCGGCATATTTATTCGAGCTCAAGGGCATGATAGTGCAGGCAGTCGAGGTTGTCCAGAAGAGAGATTTTCAGGCCTGACCGGTGCAGGCGTATGCCCAGATCGGTATCCTGGAAGCCGTACCGGAAGGCTTCATCAAACCCGCCGGCCCGGCAGAAGCAGGATTTTCTCACGGAGAAATTGGGGGCATACAACTTCATGGGGTCGATATCCTCGGGGACGCGGATATCCTGATAATCGAACTGGTGGCGGCTGTCTCTCATGAAGACCATGAAATCGCTGGTGATTATTTCCTCCGGGTAACGGATATACCCTGTTCTGCAGCGGTCCCCCGGGAGCTTTTGATGCCACCTGGCATGGCGGCGCAGGAAGTGGCGGTCGGCGGGCACAATATCCTGGGCCGCCAAGACCAGCAGTTCACCCCGGGCCAGGTGCGCGGCCCGGTTGGTGGCCGCGGCTTGCCCGCGGTTTTCCTGGCAAATAACCCGCACCCGGGGGTCATTGTCGTAGCGGGCCAGGATTCTGGGGGAGGCGTCGGTGGAGCCGTCGTCACAGAGGACAATTTCAAACTGCTGGCCGGCCCCCATCTCTTGGGCCAGAAAAGCTTTCAGGGTGCGCTCCAGGGTGGCGGCGCCGTTAAAAACCGGGATAATGACGCTGACTAACATATTCAGCCTCATCTGCCGACAAATATTTAGGGAATAATTTAGCTTGTATAAGCAGTTCCTCCAGCTTTATCGGTTCACCGGGAATTTTTGTGGAGCCATTTTTGCATTTTACTCACATTAGCTCTGGAAAAGACACCATCGAAGCTAAGCGGGGTGGGTCCCTGGCCCCCCTCCTAGAAAGAATTATTCTTGTACTTTGCAGAGCACAGTGCAGGTCAGAATGGCCGGACAGTTTCGGCCTGAAGCGGGTAAGGTGAGCCCGGGGGCCATTTTTCCCGGCAAGGAGCGGTTATGAAAAAGGTCTTCCCCATCGTGCCGGCCGGCCGCGGCCCCCTTATCACCTGCGGGGTGGCGGCCCTGGTCTTGGTTATCATCATGATGCTGGCCGGCCGGGGCCCCGGGGTGGCGGTCTGGATCGTGGACCTGGTGTTGGGCGGCATCCTGGTGCTTTTGGCCAGCCTGGCCTACGCCTCCCGGCACGTGCGGTTCGAGATCAGTCCGGCGGGGCTGGCCATCCGGGGGGACATCTACGGCCGGCGCCTCGCCTTCCAGTCCCTGTTGACCGGGGAGGCCAAGGCGCTGGACCTGCGCGCCGACCCGGCCTACCGGCCGGTGCTGCGTACCAACGGCGCGGGTCTGCCGGGGTATGGCAGCGGCTGGTTCAAGTTGGCCAACGGCGAGCAGGCCCTGCTTTTCGTGACGGACCGGCGGGTGGTTTACCTCCCCACCCGGGACGGCTACGCGGTGCTTCTGAGCGTAGCGGAGCCGGAGGCCTTCCTTCAGGCCCTGCGCCAGGAGGCGGGATCATAAAGAAAGAAGGGTCGGATAACCTGGGTGGAAAATCACCGCTGCCGCAGTGCGAGACCTTGCCGCCGATTTGCCCGGGGACGACGGCGCCACCATGGTTTGCCCACCAATAAGCGGTTCACCCTTGATGGGCCGCTGCTCCCTCAGACGTGCATCCTCAGGCCGATGTCTTCCTGGAGCACCTCCTCGAGTTCCATTTTTTTCCTGGGGAGCATGAACAACACCGTGGAGCGGGACTCCACCTGGTAAGTGGAGCGGCCGTCAAACAGGCGCACTTCCTCGGGCATGGCCTCGTCCCGGGTGTCCAGGATCAGGTGCCACTGGTCCCCCTCCGGCACTTCAGGCAACACGAAGTCCATGGGCTCGTGGTGGGCGTTCAGGATCCAGAAAAAGACGTCGTCCACGACGGGCATGCCCCGGGCGTCCACCTCCGTCATGGCGTTGCCGGCCAGGCGCAGGGCCAGGGTCAGGGCAAAGTGGTTGTTCCAGTCCTCGTCGTTCATCTCCTCGCCGTCGTGCCGGAAAAAGGTGATATCCTTGATGCCGGCGCCCCGGATATCCCGCCCCTGGAAGAAGCGGCGGCGGTGCAGGATCGGGTGGTCGCGGTAAATCTTCAGGATAAACCGGGTCAGGTCCAGGAGGGATTTATTGCGGTCGTCGGTCAGGAGACTCCAGTCCAGCCAGGAAATTTCGTTGTCCTGGCAGTAAGCGTTGTTGTTGCCCTGCTGGGTGCGGCCGAACTCATCCCCGGCACAGATCATGGGTACGCCCTGGGAAAAGATGAGAGTGACCAGGAAGTTTCGCTGCTGCCTGATTCTCAGGGCCAGAATGCCGGGGTCGTCGGTGGGGCCTTCGGCGCCGCAGTTCCAGCTGATGTTGTTGTCGTTGCCGTCCCGGTTGTCTTCCTGGTTGGCGTCGTTGTGCTTGCCGTTGTAACTGACCAGGTCACGCAGGGTGAAGCCGTCGTGGCAGGTAATGAAGTTGACGCTGGCCACCGGGCGCCGGCCACTGAATTCGTAGAGGTCCGAGCTCCCCAGGAGCCTGTACCCCAGCCGGCTCATGACGCCGCCGTCCCCTTTCCAGAAGCGCCGCATGGTATCCCGGTACTCCCCGTTCCATTCGGCCCACAACACCGGGAAGTTCCCCACCTGGTAGCCGCCCTCCCCCAGGTCCCAGGGCTCGGCGATGAGCTTCACCTGGGAGATCACCGGGTCCTGGTGAATGACGTCGAAGAAGGTGCCGAGGCGGTCCACTTCGTGGAGCTCCCGGGCCAGGGTGGCGGCGAGGTCGAAGCGGAAGCCGTCCACGTGCATCTCGGTGATCCAGTAGCGCAAGCTGTCCATGATGAGCTGGATCACCCGGGGGTGGCGCATGTTGGGGGAGTTGCCGGTGCCGGTGTAGTCGAAGTAGAAGCGGGGGTTGTCGGGCGCCAGGCGGTAGAAGGCGTGGTTGTCGATGCCCCGGAAACTGAAGGTGGGGCCCAGGTGGTTGCCTTCGCCGGTGTGGTTGTAGACCACGTCCAGGATGACCTCGATGTCGGCCTTGTGCAGGGCTTTGACCATGCTTTTGAACTCGGGGACCTGCTGGCCCAGGGTGCCGGTGGCGGCATAGCGGGCCTCGGGGGCGAAAAAGCCGATGGTGTCGTAGCCCCAGTAATTGGTGAGGCCCTTGGTCAGGAGGTGGCCCTGGTCAACGAATTGCTGCACCGGCAGCAGTTCCACCGCGGTGATCCCCAGGCCCTGGAGGTAGTCGATGACCGGCTCAGTGGTGAGGCCGTCGTAGGTGCCCCGCCTCTCCTCCGGCACCGCGGGGTTGAGCTGGGTGAAGCCCTTGACGTGCATTTCGTAGATCACGGTTTCGTTCATGGGGGTGCGGAGCTGGCGGTCCCCTTCCCAGTTGAAGGTGGAGTCCACCACCACCGATTTGGGCATGAACGGCGCATTGTCCCGCTCGTCTTTGGATAAGTCGGCGGCCTCGTGGCCAACGATGTAGCTGAACATTTGCTCCCGGCTGGCCTCGATGCGCCCGCTGATGGCCTTGGCGTAGGGGTCCAGGAGGAGCTTGGCGGGATTGAACCTTAAACCCTTCTCGGGCTCATAGGGGCCGTGGACCCGGAAGCCGTAAAGGTCGCCGGGCCGCGCCTCCGGCAGGTAGACGTGCCTGACCAGGTCCGTCTGCTCGGTCATGGGGATGGTGGCTACGAGTTTTTGGCCCTCGGGGGGTTCGTAGAGGCAGAGCTCCACCTCTTCGGCATTTTCGGCGAACAGGGCGAAGTTAACCCCCTGCCCGTCCCAGGTAGCCCCCTGGGGATAGGGTTTGCCGGGGTACATTTTCATGGAGTTTTCCTTTTCCGTGAGAGGTGGCTGGATGTTGAGACGCAAGGGGCTTGACCCGCCGGATGAGCTGCAGGATGGCCGTTAATAGATTAAGTAAGTACGGTTTCTTAGGAGTCAAGAGTGCCCAAGGATTACTGCCCCGTAAGCGCGAGGACCCGGCCCGGTCTAAATAAATTCCTAATAAAATCCCCGCAAAAAGTATGCTATGCTCTCCGGGGTTTCTTACCGGACACTCTTTGTTAAAATGCCTCACTCATTCATTCATGTACAAACTTGGAACTGAGCCATGATACTGCCCAGGATATTCGGCCCCCCCAGCTCAAGCTGCCGACATCCATGTCTCTCCGGAGCTCCTGGCCATCAGCGCCAGCCAGCCCGACGAGGCCCTCCAGAAACTCCAGACCTCTGTCCAGGGGCTGAGCAGTGCTGAGGCGGAACGCCGCCTGAAAGAACACGGGCCCAATGTCGTGGCCCAGGATAAACGCCACAGCCGCCTGAAGCTCCTGGGCCTGCGCCTTGGTGAATCCCCTGGTGATCCTGCTGTCCATCCTGGCAGCCATATCCGCTCTCACCGGAGACTTCCGGGCGGCCTCGGTCATGATGGCCATGGTGGTTCTGGGCGTGGTCCTGCGGTTTGTCCAGGAAGCCCGGGCCGACACCGCCGCGGCCAAGCTCAAGGCCATGATCAGCGTCACCGCCACGGTGGTGCGGGACGGGGAAACCAGGGAGATCCCCCTGGCGCAACTGGTCCCCGGCGACGTGGTGCACCTGGCCGCGGGCGACATGATCCCCGCCGATATCCGCATCCTCTCCTGCAAAGACCTGTTCCTGATTCAGGCCAGCCTCACCGGTGAGTCGTTCCCGGTGGAGAAGTTCGCAGTCCAGGAGGCCGGGGAAGAGGCGGGGCCGCTGGATCTGAAGAACATCTGTTTCCTGGGGACCAGCGTGGAGAGCGGCACGGCCACCGCGGTGGTGGTAACCACCGGCCTCGACACCTACCTGGGAAGCATGGCCGGCATCATCGTGGGCCAGGAAGAGCCTACCAGCTTCGACAGGGGAGTCTCCCGGTTTACCTGGCTCATGATCCGTTTCATGGCGGTCATGGTCCCCCTGGTTTTCCTCATCAACGGCTTCACCAAGCACAACTGGGGGGAGGCGTTTTTCTTCGCCCTGGCGGTGGCCGTGGGCATGACGCCGGAAATGCTCCCCATGATCGTCACGGTGTGCCTCTCCAAAGGGGCCCTGGCCATGTCCACCCAGAAGGTCATCGTCAAGCGCCTCAACGCCATCCAGAATTTCGGCGCCATGGACGTCCTGTGCACCGACAAGACCGGCACCCTGACCATGGACAAGGTGGTCCTGCACCAGTATTGCGACGTGGTGGGGGGCGACAACGAGCAGGTCCTGCAGTTGGCCTACCTGAACAGCTATTTCCAGACCGGCCTGAAAAACCTCCTGGACCGGGCCATCCTCCAGAAATTCAAGGAAAAAGAGGAACATTTCCAGGTTGCCAGCTACCACAAGGTCGACGAAATCCCCTTTGATTTTAGCCCGCAAGGTCATGTCGGTGGTAGTTAAGACTCCTGACGGCACCACCCGGTTGATCTGCAAGGGCTCGGTGGATGAGGTTTTTAGCCCGGTGCGCCCGGTTCGAGTATCAGGGCGAGTTCTACCCCATGGACCACCTGTTCATCGGGGACATGCGGGAGGAGTATGACCACCTGAGCAGCGAGGGCTTCCGGGTCCTGGCCCTGGCCTATAAGGACATGGACGCGAAGCCCGCCTGTTCCGTGGCGGACGAGTGCGACCTGATCCTCCTGGGGTACGTGGCCTTTCTGGACCCGCCCAAGGAGACCGCGGCCGCGGCCATCAACACGCTCCACGAGCGCGGGGTCGAGGTCAAGATCCTCACCGGCGACAACGAGCTGGTGAGCAAAAAGATTTGCCGGGAGGTGTGCATCAGCACCGAGCATGTCCTGCTGGGGAGCCAGATCGAGCCCATGTCCGAGGCGGAGCTGCGGGCCCAGGTGGCCGGGACCACCCTGTTCGCCCACCTGACCCCGGGCCACAAACGCCGCATTATCAAGGCCCTGCAGGATGAAGGCCACGTGGTGGGGTTCCTGGGGGACGGCATCAACGACGCCCCGGCCCTGCGCGCCGCCGACGTGGGCATCTCGGTGGATTCGGCGGTGGACATCGCCAAGGAGACCGCGGACGTCATTTTGCTGGAAAAGAGCCTCATGGTGCTGGGGGACGGGGTGTTGTCCGGGCGCAAGATTTTCGCCAATATCCTCAAGTACATCCGCATGGGGGCGAGCTCCGCCTTCGGGAACATGTTCAGCGTCGTGGGGGCCAGCGCCTTCCTGCCGTTTTTGCCCATGGCGCCCCTGCAGATCCTGACCAACAACCTGCTCTACGATTTTTCCCAGGTCCCCATCCCCACCGACGACGTGGACCTGGAGCAAATCGCCAAGCCCCGCCCCTGGTCCATGCAGGAGATTTCCCGGTTCATCCTGTTTATCGGGCCGGTGAGCTCCATCTTCGATTACACCACCTTTTTCATGATGCTCTACCTCTTCCACGGCTGGACCAACCCGGCCCTGTTTCAAACCGGGTGGTTCGTGGAGTCCATCCTCACCCAGACCCTGATTATCCACGTCATCCGCACCAACAAATTCCCCTTCGTGCAGAGCCGGGCCAGCTGGCCGCTCATCGTCACCTCGGCGGTGATCATGATGGTGGGCATGTGGCTCCCCTTCTCGCCCATCGCCGCGTACCTGGGATTCAAGCCCCTGCCCTCCCTCTACTGGCCCCTGGTAGCGCTGACCCTGGTGTGCTACGTGTTCCTCACCCAGGGCGTGAAGGTGTGGCTGCTGCGCAAAAACTGGATTTAAAGCGCGGGAGGTCAACGAGATCGTGCGGGGCCTTAGAGCCGTGACAGTGGATACGGCCCTGCGCCTGGACCGGTATTTCAAGACCACGCCGCAATTCTGGCTCAACCTCCAGGCCCACTACGAGCCTTAAGATGGCCCAGGAAGCGCGGCTGGTGGAGAGGATAAACCGGGAGGTCAGGGAACGGGAGGGGGCGTTGGGGTAGAGAGGGGAATAAGAGTGCCGGGGAAAAGGCGAAAAGGGGAAGAGGGGAAAGAGGTTGAAATCGGGGAAGAATTGACAGTTGGAGGCGATTAATTTAGCATGGAAATAAAGGGATATGGGAGGATATTAACATGATTCCGGAAGAGGCCCAAGCGGAAGTCTTTTGGCTGGCCTTCAAGGGTTTGCCGAAGAAAGAGCAGCAGCGCATCGTGGAGAAACTGCTGCAAGACCGGGGATTTGTGGAAGATTTACTGGACATCGCGGTTATCGAGCAGCGGCAGTCAGAACCTGGCCGCCCCCTGGAAGAATACCTGGCGGACCAGGAGAGGTAAAGGGCATAGATGTCTTATGCAGTCTATCTGAAAAGGTCAGCGGAGAAAGAACTGGCGGGTTTGCCGCGGGAAGTGCACAAAAAGATCATCAAGCGGTTGCTGACCTTGAAAGATAATCCTCGTCCTCCTGGCGCCAAGAAATTGTGGGGAGGCGAGAGATACCGCATCAGGGTGGGTGATTATCGGGTGCTCTACACGATTGACGATGCCCTCCATAAAATTGAAGTGAGCGCGGTGGGCCACCGACGGGAGGTGTATCGGCTGGATTAAGGCGCACTGCGAGCCTCAGGATTGCCCCAGGAAGCGAGGCTGGTGGAGCGGGTAAACCGGGAGGTGAGGGCAAGGGGTTAGAATCGGGAGAGAATTTGACAGGCGGCCGCCTTTTGCCTTAGCATGGGTACAAGGTTGCAAAGCGGCGTAAGTGAGATTGGAGTAGGGGCGGGCCCAGGTGTCCGCCCAAGCGGGCGCACACGCGGGTGCGCCCCTACAAGAGAGAAAGAGTTTGCGGGTTTAGCAGGACAAGGGGGACCTTGATTGGGAAGGGTGTCCCGAATGTAACATTGACGACGAAGGAAATCGTAATATGAAAATGAAGATAGACTTAACTGGCCGCATACGAAATACTAAGTTGGCATACAGGAATTGTTTGATGCCAGTTTTTGAGGCAATTATTAATTCCTTTCAATCAATTGAGGATAAAGGACATATCGGTAAAGGGGTTGTTCGAGTTACTTTACGCAGACGAAAACAGATGAATATTGAGACAGGAGATTATGCAGGAGAACCAATAGAGGCCTTTGAGATTGAAGATAACGGTATAGGATTTAGAGAAGATAATTTTAATGCATTCATGACAGCTGACACATTGAACAAAAAAGAACGAGGTGGTAAAGGAATCGGTCGATTCATGTGGCTAAAAGCCTTTAATGTGGTTCATATTGATAGTTGGTTTAAGGAGCGAGAAGTAATTTGGAGAAGAACATTTGATTTTTCTTTTTCATCGGATGGTGTTGAAAAGCATAACAAGAAAAAAATCGATTCAGATTCTATAATAGAGCTTATCACAAGGATTGAATTAGATGGTTTTAAAGAAGGATTTCAAGAACAATGTCCTAAGAATGCTTCAATCATCGCACGCAGAATTATTGAACATTTTCTTGAATACTTTTTATTTGAAAATGCCCCGAAAGTTTTCTTAATTGATGATGCTGATGATGATATTTATAATTTAAACGAAATTTTTGAGGAAGAATTCAAGCCGGAATTTGAAGTCAAAAAATTTAAAATAGGCAACGAGTCGTTCAATATCCAAGATGTATTGATTAAGAAGGCGCATGAATACAAGCATCAAGTTCACTTCTGTGCACACAGACGTGTAGTTACTTCAGAAGCATTATCCAGCAAAATTGCACATCTAGAAACCGAGATTATGCCGCAGTCTTGGCCAGCGCAATCCAAAAAAGGTTTTTGGGACCTCTCTGCCAGTAAAAAATCCCAAAGGGTCCTCTTCTCGAAGCCAATTGTTCTCGCGGGTGGCAAAATAGCATAAATTTGGGCGAAAAGTCAATTTATGCCTGATTTCTG
Organism: uncultured delta proteobacterium; assembly: GCA_963773285.1. GTDB lineage: Bacteria > Desulfobacterota > Desulfobaccia > Desulfobaccales > 0-14-0-80-60-11 > JBGSLA01. The sequence goes on along the minus strand of CAVZAM010000010.1, from coordinate 35,907 downwards.
GCATACCAATCCCTCGGCGACCAGATGCTATCTGGCTGGGAAGCCTATATGCCCCAGGCCAGCACTGCCCGATAATGGTGAGCCAGGGGAAAAGCCGAGGCTATATGCACATACCATCTCCTGGCGTGATAAGAAACTCTGGCCCCCACTTTGATCAGGCGCTTGATCAGCCAGTCAATAGACCGACGTACATCTTCCCCCCAAACATAAAACTGCCGGATCATATGGAGGAGGTTGTAGGCCAGGACCCCCATTTGCAGCCGGGCCTGGTTGGCCTCGAACTTTTGGCAACTAGTCTTGTCCCAGCGCAAGGTGTTCTTGCCTTCTTTGATCCGGTTTTCGATCTCAGCCCGGCCGTTATAGACCTTAACCACTTTACCGGCAGGTAGCCGTGAGTTGGTGACCACAAAGCCGATCCGGGGGAACAGCTCGCCCCGGTGCCATTCGATCTTGGCCACCACCCGGCGAGGCCGGCTCCAACTCTTGGCCTGGTAATGGAGGTCAACGATCTTGACCTGGATGCCGCTTTTTGGCGGTCGGCCCACCGGTCGGTTCAAGTGAGGTTCCAAGAGGCGCATCAGGTTGGCATTGCTGGGCAACCTGATGAAATAGGTGATCCGTTCTTCCTCGCAATAATCGTAGGTTTCCGGGTTGGCAAAGGCAGCATCGCCACGCAGCCAAAAGAGTTGGAACCAGGGGCGGTAGCGCTCCACTATGGGCTTGATGAACTCCAGAACGCCATCGGCGGAATGGACGTTCCCCGGTCTCAGCTTGGCCCTCAGACAATCGCCCTCGCAGGTAAAGCAAAAAAGCGGGTGGAAACAGTTCTTGGCAAAGTGGCCATTGTAAGCCACACACTCCTGTTTGCCGTGGGCCGGGTCCTCGGTGGAATCCAGGTCGATGATCA
>CAVZAM010000010.1:0-30000 GCA_963773285.1 uncultured delta proteobacterium | reverse complement strand
TGCGTGCCTTTTGCATAATGAGTCAGCGACTTACTCTAGGTGGCGAGGTTAAGCCGATGAGGCGGAGCCGGAGCGAAAGCGAGTCTGAATAGGGCGAATTAGTCGCCTGGAGTAGACCCGAAGCCGGGTGATCTATCCATGGCCAGGGTGAAGTTGGGTTAACACCCAATGGAGGCCCGAACCGGTTAACGTTGAAAAGTTATCGGATGAGCTGTGGATCGGAGTGAAAGGCTAATCAAACCCGGTGATAGCTGGTTCTCCCCGAAATATATTGAGGTATAGCCTCGCGTGATGAGCGACGGAGGTAGAGCACTGAATGGACTAGGGGTCCCACAGGATTACCAAACCCAATCAAACTCCGAATGCCGTTGTCTTTAGCGCGGGAGTCAGTCCGCGGGTGATAAGGTCCGTGGGCGAGAGGGAAACATCCCAGACCGCCAGCTAAGGTCCCTAAATTCAGGCTAAGTGGGAAAGGATGTGGATCCGCTCAGACAGCCAGGAGGTTGGCTTAGAAGCAGCCACCCTTTAAAGAATGCGTAATAGCTCACTGGTCGAGTGGATCTGCGCCGAAAATGTACCGGGGCTCAAGCCTGGTACCGAAGCTGCGGGTTTCAAGGTTAAGCCTTGGAGCGGTAGGGGAGCGTTGTCGTTACCAGTGAAGGTACACCGGAAGGAGTGCTGGAGGAGCGACAAGTGCTTATGCTGACATGAGTAGCGATAAAAGGGGTGAGAATCCCCTTCGCCGTAAGCCTAAGGTTTCCTGGGTAAAGTTCGTCTTCCCAGGGTTAGTCGATCCCTAAGCCGAGGCCGAAAGGCGTAGGTGATGGGAAACGGGTTGACATTCCCGTACCACCTGATGCGCAGTGACCGAAGGGGGGACGCAGGAGGGTAGGCCATCCGGGTGATGGATGTCCCGGTTCAAGCTAGTAGGGGGGAGCGATAGGCAAATCCGTTGCTCCTTAACCCCGAGAGGTGATGAGGAGGGGCTTTGCCCCGCAAACTGGTTAATCCCACACTGCCAAGAAAAGCCTCTAGGTAGTTCGTCAGGTGATCGTACCGTAAACCGACACAGGTAGGCAGGGAGAGTATCCTAAGGCGCGCGAGAGAACCCTGGTTAAGGAACTCGGCAAAATACCACCGTAACTTCGGGAGAAGGTGGGCCTTGGCTGGTGATGGAGTTCGCCTCCGGAGCTGGCTGGGGTTGCAGAGAAATGGGGCTGGCGACTGTTTACTAAAAACACAGGACTCTGCTAAGCCGCAAGGCGACGTATAGGGTCTGACGCCTGCCCGGTGCCGGAACGTTAAGGGGAGGGGTCATCTGAGTTCGCTTGGAGAAGCTCTAAACCGAAGCGCCGGTAAACGGCGGCCGTAACTATAACGGTCCTAAGGTAGCGAAATTCCTTGTCGGGTAAGTTCCGACCTGCACGAATGGCGTAACGACTGGCCCGCTGTCTCGACCAGGGACTCGGCGAAATTGTATTTGCGGTGAAGATGCCGTATACCCGCAACAAGACGGAAAGACCCCGTGCACCTTTACTATAGCTTGGCATTGAACTTTGGACTAGTTTGTGTAGGATAGGTGGGAGGCTTTGAACTTCGGACGCCAGTTCGGGGGGAGCCAACCTTGAAATACCACCCTGACTATTCTAGAGTTCTAACCCGGGCCCGTAATCCGGGTCGGGGACATTGCCTGGTGGGTAGTTTGACTGGGGCGGTCGCCTCCTAAAGCGTAACGGAGGCGCGCGAAGGTTCCCTCAGGCTGATTGGAAACCAGCCGTTGAGTGTAAAGGCATAAGGGAGCTTGACTGCGAGACCAACAAGTCGAGCAGGTACGAAAGTAGGCCTTAGTGATCCGGTGGTTCCATATGGAAGGGCCATCGCTCATCGGATAAAAGGTACGCCGGGGATAACAGGCTGATCTTCCCCAAGAGTTCACATCGACGGGAAGGTTTGGCACCTCGATGTCGGCTCATCGCATCCTGGGGCTGAAGAAGGTCCCAAGGGTTTGGCTGTTCGCCAATTAAAGCGGTACGTGAGCTGGGTTTAAAACGTCGTGAGACAGTTTGGTCCCTATCTGTTGTGGGCGTAGGAGATTTGCGGGGAGCTGTCCCTAGTACGAGAGGACCGGGATGGACGAACCTCTAGTGTTCCGGTTGTGCCGCCAGGCGCAGCGCCGGGTAGCTATGTTCGGCACGGATAACCGCTGAAAGCATCTAAGCGGGAAGCCGACCCCAAGAATAGATCTCCCGGACGCAAGTCCCTAAAGGCCCCTCGTAGACCACGAGGTTGATAGGCCAGAGGTCGAAGCGCAGTAATGTGTGAAGCTGACTGGTACTAATCGGCCGTGAGGCTTGACCATTTTTCCCTTGTCTTTGGAAACTTTTAAGGACTCTCTCAAATTCACTTGTCATGGTAACAACCTGACACCGACACAAGATTTCCGGTGGCCATGGCGCCGGGGCCACACCCGATCCCATCCCGAACTCGGAAGTTAAGCCCGGCAACGCCGATGATACTACGTGGGTGACTGCGTGGGAAAGTAGGAAGCCGCCGGAGTTATTTTAGCAGTGACCCCGCTTCGAAACCGAGGCGGGGTTTTTTTATTGTTGATATTCGCTATGTTAATATATAAGAATCTTTGAGAATCAATTTTAGTGTCTGGAGGAGTTATGAACGTCAAGTACCAGATATTCGTGAGCTCAACTTATGAAGACCTTCGCAAGGAACGTGATCAAGTTGTTAAGGCGATCTTAGAAATGGGTCATATCCCTGTAGGTATGGAAATGTTCAGCGCCGCTGATGAGGAGCAGTGGAAGATAATTGCTCGACAAATTGAAGAATGTGATTACTACGTCGTTATTATTGCGCATCGATATGGCTCCTTGGATGATGCTATCAGTTTTACTGAAAAGGAATATGATTATGCTGTTCGTCTCAAGGTACCGGTATTTGGATTCATCATTGACGAGACATCTAGTTGGCCGGTCAATCTCATAGACGACGAACCCGATAAAAAGGAAGCACTTGAGCAATTCAAGGAGAAGGTTAGGCGTAAAATCGTAAGTTTCTGGAACTCAGCCGAAGATCTTCACGTCAAAGTAGCCATTGCTCTCATGAAGGCTATCAACACAAATCCTCGACCGGGCTGGGTCCGAGCAAACCAAATCGCAGGGCCCGAGGTTACGGCAGAGTTAACCCGATTGAGCGCAGAAAACGCAGATTTGCGTGCACAACTGGAAGAGTCGAGAGCCGAAGCCTCTCAGAAAGAAGACCAAGAACTTGATCAGTTAATGAGAATTCTTAGGAAAAATAATGTCAAGGTACGCTTCATGTATGACTCAGCTGCAGATTGGTCTGAGCGCATTGAAGTTTCGCTTGATAGAATTTTTACCCTTCTCGCACCTGAGCTTATGATCGAAAAATCTGTTGAGAAAATATCTTCTTATCTTGGACTTATTCTAAGAACGAAAAAGGACCGAGCGCTAAGAGAAAAATTTCCAGTCCCATCGAACTCAGTGAAGAGATGGCTTGCAGACCTTATGACCTTGGGGCTTATCGTACCATCCACGCGGCGATCATGAGGCCAAAGATACCAACGAATATTGGTCATTAAGCGATAAAGGTCGAGAAATTTTATCTCTAATTCGTCTTCAAAATCTTCGAGCCGGGCTCGAAATTGAAGAGATACAGCCAGAATCTCCATCTTCCGATAATGGAGAATCATCAGAAGAGAAAAAATAAGATTTCGGGTATAGGCATAATATTCAAATAGAGTTATTAATTGCACTTGTCAAGGCCATACCCCATCCAGAACTCGGAAGTTAAGTCTCGGCAACGACGATGATACTACGTGGGTGACTGCGTGGGCGGGCAGGGCGGAGGCGGAGATATTTTTCAGGGCGGGGAGCCCGTCTCTTGACTGAGGCGGGCTCGGGATTATAGCGACAGATTGCCGGGCGGGGCGGGGAAACCGGGCGTTTTTTCCTTTGAGAAACAGAACAATAGAGGTAGAATGCGCGAATTGGGAATTTGGCGGGGGTAAAGACCATGGTGGATCAGGAAAGGGGAGCAGCCTTCGTGGAAAAATATAAGGACGGCGCCAGGGTCTGGGCAGGCGGGACCTTCACGGGGTATCTGAACCTCAGGACTCTCCTTGAGGAACTGCCGGTGTCGGAGGCGGCCGAGGCCAGCCGGGACTATGCCCGGCGCTATGACGGCATTTCGGAAAACGTCTACGGTGAGCTCATCCACAACCTCCTGGCTTTCGAGGGCTATTTGAGGGACAAGGCCTACCGCATCGAGGAATGCCTGGTGGACCCCGTTGTCAGGGATTCCAGCTACCTGTACCAGTTCGGCATCCGCTACGTTACCAAGACCGGGGAGGAGCGGCTGCGCACGTACGAGGTGGCCCGGAGCGACGAAGGTCATTTTATTTTTTATGCCGATCGCCTGAAGGCTTAGCCCGGCCCGACGGGAGGAAATACATACCCAATAGTGCACCCTGATACGCCACGGTGCCCAAGTCACGCCCGCTGCCCAGCGGGTTTTTTTTTGCGACCGCGGTTAAGGGACAGTTTATGTGAAGTTCCACGGGGCAGGGGAAAAAAGGCTGAAGGTGACTTGCAGTCACGGGATCGGCAACTTATGGTATTCTCATACAACCCCGGCACGCGGTGACGCCGGCAAAAAAACGCCGGGGCAGATGGATCAAAAATTTCAAGCGAGGACGCACCATGGCCCACAAAAGCGACATGACCATGACCCGCCAAAACCTGGCTGACCGGCTGGAGGAACTGGCCCGGGGACTGAGAGCGGGGAAGTTGGAGGTGGAGGGGAAGACCTGGACCGTGCCCGATGCGGTGGCGGCTGAGGTGCACTTCAAGGAGAAAAAAGGCTCCCTGGTGCTGAAGCTCAAGTGCCGGTGGGCGACCCTGGCGGAGTATCAGCCGGAGGCCCGGGAGCCCGTGGCCCGCTGGCAGGAGTCCTTCAAAACCGTTAAACAGAGGATGGCGGCGCAATTCAAGGAATTCAAGGAGGCGGTGGTCCAGGGGCAGTTGCCGGCCCCTGAGCTGATTGCCGATTTTATGAGGGATTCCCAGGCCATGGCGGCCTTGACGGAGCCGGAGTGGGGGGAAGGAATGCAGTCGTTCCTGGCCCAGGCGGCGGCCCTGGAACGGGCGGTGACGGCCCGGGATCTGGAAGCGGCGAAGCACGAGGTCATGGACCTGACGAGCGCCATGAAACAGTGCCACAAGGAGTTCAAGTAAGGGAAGCAAGTGCACAGGCTAGAAAGCCTGGGCCACCATTGGTACACCAGGAAACCCTTGGTTACCAGGAGCTATCGAGGAGATGCGGGCATGGCCACAGAAGAAGAAAGTACCGGCCGCGGTTCCGGGGCCGATGTTGAGCTGAAGGAAGAGGATATTGTGGCGGCCATGGGGGAGATCCCGGGGTACCTCGACATAACGCCCCGTGATTTCAAAGAGATTTACCTCCTGGCTTTCCAGCATGCCCTGGAGCGCCTCAGCCGGGAGGTGGCCGTGGGGGAGATCATGACCCGGGAGGTGGTCTGGGTAAAGCAGGATACGCCGCTGGCCGAGGTGGCCGCGGCCATGGGCCAACGGCGCATTTCCGGGGTGCCGGTGGTCAGCGACAGCATGCAGGTGGCCGGGGTGGTCTCCGAAAAGGATTTCCTGCGGGCCATGGGGGCGGAAGAGTCCCAGAACTTCATGACCCTGGTGGCGTCCTGCCTGCGCAACAAAGGGTGCGTGGCCCTGCCCGTCAAAAAACAAACCGCGGGGGATCTCATGAGCGCGCCGGCGGTGACGGTGCGGCCGGAAACCCCGGTGCGGGAGGTGGCCGAGCTGTTTGCCGACCGGCATATCAACCGGGCCCCGGTGACGGATGCGGCCGGGCGCCTGGTGGGGATCGTCAGCCGGGGAGACCTGGTCCGGGCCACCCTGAAGAAGTGCCGGCCATGAACGGGGGCTTTTTCAGCAAAATGACGGGCCTGACCCAGAGCCCGCCCCGGGTGAGAGGTGGGGAGGTCTTCTGGTCATGGCTGGGGAGCTTCCTGGGGATTGGCCTGGTGGCCTACATCAACGACGGCTTTCTGCAAAACACCGACCTGGTGCTCATCATCGGTTCATTCGGGGCCTCGGCGGTGCTCATCTATGGCGCCATCAAAAGTCCCCTGGCCCAGCCCCGCCACCTCATCGGCGGGCACGTCATTTCCGCCCTGATCGGGGTGACCGCCTGGCAGATTCTGTTTTTCGCGCCCTGGCTGGCCGCGGCCCTGGCCGTGTCGGTGAGCATCGCGGTCATGCACCTGACCAAGACCCTGCACCCCCCCGGCGGCGCCACCGCGCTCATCGCGGTCATCGGCGGCCCCAAGATCCACCAACTCGGCTACCTGTATGCCCTCATGCCGGTGGCCGCGGGCGCCCTCATCATGCTGGCCGTGGCCCTCATTGTCAACAACCTGGCACCTACCCGCCGATACCCGGAGTACTGGTTCTGAGGGAGGAGGCCAGGGATTTCCACAGGCTGGAAAGCCTGTGCCACCGACCCTTCACCCTCCCTCAAGCTCCCTCCCTCAACCCCTTAGCATTTTTTGGCGGTAGCACGGGCTTCAAGCCCGTGTTCAACCCGGGTAAGATGCCCGGGTTACCAGGGAATTATGCAGGTTGGAAGGGGGGCTTGGCGGGGAAGGGAGGGACTTCAGGTCCATGGCCCGCCCCCGGATCAACCTAATCTCAGGCGGACATGCGGTGGTGGTAGTGGCTGATGATGTCCCGCTTGGAGATCATGCCGGCGATTTTGCCGGGGGCATCGGTCCGGGTGACGGGGAGTTCGTCGACGTTGAGCCGGATCATCTCGTCCAGGGCGTCCTGCAGGGATTCATCCCAGGAGACGGTCACCACGTTGAGGGTGGCCACATCCCGGGCCACCACCACCTTGGCGAGGCTTTGCTCAAACAGGATGGCCCTGAGGTCATTGACGGACAAAATGCCGATGAGCCGGCCCTGGGTGTCGACGACGGGGAAATAGGAGTCCTGGGAGCCGGTCACCAGTTTGATGAGCATGTCAAAAGGCATGTTTTCGGGGATCAGGGTGACGGGGCGGGAGACCATGGCTTCGTGGACGTACATATTTTCCAGGACCCCCCGGGCGAACTCCCCCATATGGGCCGGGGAAGCCAGGCGGTCCACCAGTTGTTTCTCGTAAAGGCTGGTGCGCTGCAAAAGCAGGAAGGAAGTGGTGGCCACCACCATGAGAGGCACCAGCAGGGTATAGCTGCCGCACATCTCGCAGGACATGATGATGGAGGAAATGGGGACCTTGGCCACGCCGGCGAAGAAACCGCCGATCCCCACCACCACGAAAGAGCCGGGATAAACCACCCAGCCCGGGGCCAACTGATGCCCCAGGGAGCCGAAAGCTCCGCCCAGCATAGCCCCTATGAAAACCGAGGGTCCGAACACCCCGCCTGAGCCCCCCGAGCTGATGGTGGCCGAGGTAGCCAGGATCTTCATGAAGACCAGGAGCAGCATGAGACCCCAGAAGATCTTGCCCTCCATGGCCGCCTGGATCCAGCCGTAGCCGCCGTCCATGATTTGCGGAACAAAGAAGGCGATAATCCCGAGGATGGCGCCTCCCAGGGCCGGCTTCAGGATCTTGGGGATCCGGACCCGGCCGAAGAAGTGGTCCCGCGCGCCATAGAAGACCTTGATATAAACATAGCCCACCAAGGCGCAGACCATGCCGAAGAGGACATAGGAGAAGAGTTCCCGTGGTTCGAAGTTTACCGGGCCCGGGGAAAAAAGGGCGGTGCGGCCATACCACTGGTCGAAGATGGAGGAAGCGACGATGGCGGCAACGATGCAGGGCAGAATGGCCTCGAACTCGAACTCGGCCTCACGGTAGAGGACCTCCGGGGCAAAGAGCGCGGCTCCCAGGGGGGCGTGGAAGATGGCGCCGATACCGCCGGCCGCCCCGGCCAGGACCAGGATACGGCGGTCCCGGGGCTTGAGCTTCAGAAAGCCGGCCAGAAAAGAGCCAAAACCGGCGCCGATCTGGGCTATGGGCCCCTCTTTCCCCGCGGAGCCGCCGCTGCCGATGGTGATGGCCGAGGCCAGGATCTTGACAAAGGGGACGCGTTTTCTGATGTAGCCGCCTTTGGTGTGGAAAGACTCGATCATGGCGTCAGTGCCGTGGCCTTCGGCCTCCGGGGCGATGAGAAAAACCATGACCCCGGAAATCAAGCCGCCCAAGGCCGGGACGAGGAAGTAGAGCCAGTGACGGTGGGCGGCCAGGGTGGCCACCAGGGAGGCGTCGGCTCCTTGCGCTGGTTCCAGGAAGCCAGTGGGCAGGTGCAGGAAAAAATAAAGGGCCTTTCGCAGCAGCTCTTCAAAGAGGATGGCGCCGCAGCCGGACACGAGGCCCACGGCGATGCTCAACAGCGGCCAGCGGAACTGTCCGGTCCAGCCATAGAGGCCTGCGGTTACCCGGTTGGTTCCCTGGGGGGTGGAGACTTCCCCGGGCTGTTCAGTGGCGTTGGGCAAAACTTTCTATCCTTTTCTGGAAAAGTTTATACGATAAGTTTCGCTCCCTGTAAAATCATTCAGCTTTGAAAAGTTGGCCGGCCCCGAAAAATCGGCGACCGGCGGCAAAGGAGAAATCCCTGCGCATGTGGTGGCGTAACCGTAATGTCATCCTGATCCTGTCCATACTGGTGGCCCTGCCGGCGGGCCAGGCCGCGCCCAAGCTCGAGCCCCTGGTGCTGCCCGCCCTGGCCCTGGTGATGACCCTGGCCCTGCTGGAGGTGTCGGGGGCGTCGTTCAAGTCCGCCCGGGGGCTGGTGCTGCCGGTGCTGGTGGGCCTGGGCCTGAATTTCGCGGTGAACGGCGGCCTGGTCCTATCCTTAAGCGCGCTCATGGCCCCGGGCAAGGACATCTTCACGGGCTTTGTGCTCATCGCGGCGGTGCCCCCGGCGGTGGCGGTGGTGCCCTTCACCGCGCTGCTCAGGGGGGACCGGTCCTTTGCCTTTCTCGGCACCATCGGGTGCTACCTGGCGGCCCTGATCATCACGCCCCTCATGGCGGTGGGGCTTTTGGGCACGGCGTTCATTCACCCCTTCAAGATCTTCTGGATTTTAGTGGTGCTCATCGTGCTGCCCCTCATCCTTTCCCGCCTGCTGCGCCGGGCCGGCTGGGTGGAGTTCCCTGGAGCGGGTGCGGGGGCCCATCACCAACTGGTCCTTCGCGCTCATCACGTACACCATCGTGGGCCTGAACCGGGAGCTTTTTCTGCATGACCCCGTTGCACTGCTTCCGCCCATGGCCATCGCGCTCATCAGCACCTTCGGGCTGGGCTGGGTCATAACGGCCGTAGCGAGATTTTTCGGGTTGGGGCGGGAGATCACCATCAGCCTGGTGATGCTGGGGACCCTTAAGAACGCCGCGCTGGCCGGGGGGCTGGCGTTAAACCTGTTCAACAAGCAGACCGCGGTGCCGGCCACGGTGAGCTCTATTTTCCTGATCGTCTATTTTATCTGGCTGAGTTTCTGGCAGGACCGGGAGAAAAGAGAGCTGGTGGAACAAGGGGAGGACTGAGGTCCGTCAAAAAGAACGAAAGCAGGGAGCGGCGGGGCCTGACCCCTGAGTTAATTCATGATGGCCTTGAGCTTTTCCAGGACATCGCGGTCCAGCACGACTTTTTCCGGGGCCTTGATGCCCCACTCCAGGGCCTGGGTGGAGGGGGCCACCAGGGACAGGGAGTAGTCTGCTTCGACGCGGTAGAGATGGGCTTGCCGGGACAGGGCGCCGAAGTAGCGCCTGACGCCGTCAATCATCAGGAGGGGTGGGGCCTCTCGGTCGGGAGCCACCAGGGAGAAGTGCTCGTTCCCCTGGAGGTCCGGGTAGATGCCGCCGGCTACGTAATATTCACTCATAATGGCTGTTTCATCCGATCGTGTAAATTTCCGGTTCAGGAAAGCAGGGAAGCTGCTGGCATACGCATCGGCAGGGTAAAGTATTAAACTAAGTATTTTTTAACGAGTTTCAAGGAGGCGGCCCCGGGAGTTTCTGGGGACCGGGCTTTTATCTGTGGGATAGCGCGGGCTTGCCGATGGGCGGGCGAGTTATCGGGAGAAAAAAAGGGTTGCGGCGAATAAACCGCAACCCCTGAAGATTTCGTGGTAGGCGGTACTGGATTTGAACCAGTGACTTCCACCGTGTGAGGATGGCACTCTACCGCTGAGTTAACCGCCCGTGCATCTGGTGCTTCTATTTTATATGGAAAATCGCCGTTCTTGACAAGAGTTTTGTTGGAGTTTCGGGTTTTGAGTTTCGAGTTTCGAGTTGCTGCTTTCATGCAGGCGGGACTGCCCACTGTTTTACGGGTCCTCCGCGGGTGTTGTGGATGACAGGGAAATGGGTTGAGGCGCGTCTGGCAGCTCCCGCCGAATGATCTCGCCGGCCAGGTCCACGAGCACTTCTTGAGCGTCGATGAGGTGGGTGTCGCTGGTGGCAACGGCACCGGCAAAGGCCAGGAGTTCCCGCTCCGGCACCGCGACGGCCCGGGCGTCGACGGCGAGGCCCCGGGCCGCGAAGATTTCCCGGGTTTCCCTGGCCAACTCGCCGCTGCGCTGCATAGGCGCGTCATAGAGAACGGTGAGGAGGCCGGGGCGGCTGCGGCTGACATAGTCCGCCAGGAGCGCTAGGGCCCGGCGGGTGGCGGGGGAGTCCCGGTAGGCCCCGGAGAGCTGGGCCATGTCCCGGATGAAGCCGTCGTCCGCGGCCACCAGAACGCGGCCCTGGAGCGCGCTTTCGAGGGTGATGAGGACGTTGTGGCCGTCCAGGGCCAGGGGTTGCCCGGCGAGCTGGCTCAGGGGCTGTAGCTTGGCGCGGCGGGCACTAGCCACGTCATCGGCGAAGACCCCCCGGTGCAGGATCTGGCGGGCCTCCCGGGGGAGGGCGTAGCGGTTTCCCACCAGGGTTAGGCTGGCTTCCCGGGGATAGCCCCGGTTGAGGAGGTAGCGGAAGTCAGCGGCGGCTTGATGGAGAGACATAGGTTTTTTGAGGGGAGGACCGGGGGATCAGAGGATCCCCCGCCCTCCCCTCAAGCTCCCCTCCCAACCCCCTTTAAGTAGATTGAGTGAGGCCAGGGCCTGCAGGGGCTGGAAAGCCTGTGCCACCTGTGTGATTTTCTGAGTGAAATTGGCCCGCGCCTGCAGGGATGGGGCGGGGCACAGGTGAGGACACCTGTGCCACCTGTGTGAATAATGGAGCTTATCACACCGGGAAAAGTATCACCCTCCCCCTATCCCATCCCATCAAGGGAGGGGGAACTGTGAATATGGCGCGTGAGAGGCGCCTCACATCTAATTAAAAATATAATACTTAAGGGATTGGGGGTGGGGGTTTGGGGGAGGGGGTAAGGGTCCGCTGACCCTTAGCTCCCTCCCCCAAGGTAACATTGACTATTTCTTCAGGTGCTCGCGGGCGAGTTTTTCGGCCAGGGCCCGGGCCTGGTTGAGTTCTTCGGGGTCGGGGATGTATTTTATGTTGAGGCCGTCGTGGGGGACGTTGAGGCCCATGGCTTTCAGTTCTGCGGTGATGAGGCCGGTGGCCTGGCCGCTCCAGCCGTAGGAGCCGAAGGCACAGGCGGTCTTGTTGCGGGGTTTGAGGCCCTTGATGTAGGTGAGGAATTCGCCCACGGAGGGGAAGAGGCCGTTATTGAGGGTGGGGGAGCCCAGGAAGAAGAGGCCGGCGTCCAGGAGTTCGGCGACGATGTCGCTGTAGTGGGTGCGCCGCAGGCGGTGCAGCTGGGTCTCCACGCCGGCGTCCATGAGCCCCTGGACCAGGGCCTCGGCCATCATCTCGGTGGAGTGCCACATGGTGTCGTAAATCACCAGGGCCTTGGCGGCGACTTCGCCCGCGCCCCATTTCCGGTAGGCCTCGAGGATGGCTCCCGGGTCCCGGCGGTAGATGAGGCCGTGGTCGGGGGCGATGATCTTGAAGGTGAGGCCGAGGTCGGCCACGGTTTTCAGGAGCTTGGTGACCAGGGAGCCGAAGGGCATGAGGATGTTGGCGTAATATTTTTTCAGCTGGTAATTGTACTCTTCGGGGTGCAGGGGGAGATCGTCGTCGAAGCGGGCGCTGGAGGCGTAGTGGGCCCCGAAGCCGTCGCTGGAAAAGAGCAGCTGCTCCTCCTTGAGGTAGGTCATCATGGAGTCGGGCCAGTGGAGCATGGGGGTCTCGAGAAAGGCCAGGTTGTAGCGCCCCAGGGAGACCTCGCTGCCGGTTTTCACCTCCACGAAGGGCAGGTCGATTTTAAAATGGCGGGTCAACCCCACCTTGCCCTGGGGGGAACAGAAAACCTTCTCGGGCTTGATGCGGGCCGCGACCTCGGTGAGGCTGCCGGAATGGTCCATTTCCACGTGGTTGGAGACGAGGTAGGAGATTTTTTCGGGGTCGACGATGGCGCTGACCCGGGCCATCATCTCACCCATAAACTCCTCTTTCACCGTGTCCACCAGGGTGATCTTGTCGTCCATGATGAGGTAGGCGTTGTAGGTGGACCCGTCTTCGGTGCGGTAACCGTGAAAATCCCGGATGGTCCAGTCGATGGCGCCCACCCAGTATACTCCAGGCACTAATTCTACCGGCATGCTAGCCTCCTTGGAATGAGTGTGGTGGGGGGAGGGGGCTAAGGGGCAGTGGCCCCTTACCCCCTCCCCCCACGCCCCCCTCCCCCAATCCCTTTAGTGGGGCATATAATGAGCCGGGAAAGCCGGGATGAGCTCCCGCCTTTCCCGGCTCCCCCGCAAGTTTTCCTACAGTCCCTCCTTGGCCAGGTCCTCGAGGAGGGTTTTTTGTTTTTTGGTGAGGCTGGCGGGGATGTCCACGATGATGCGCACGTACTGGTCGCCCCGGCCCTTGCCGTTGGCGAAAGGCAGGCCGTAGTTGGCGAGGCGCATCTTGGTGAGGCTGTTGGTGCCGGGGGGCACCTTGAGGCTCATGGTCTTGCCGTCCAGGGTGGGGACGGTGACCTTGGTGCCCAGGGCCGCCTCGGTGAAGCGGATATGCCGGTCCACGTAGAGATCGCTGCCGTCCCGTTTGAAGACCGGGTGCTCCACCTCCTTGAGCTTGACGTAGAGGTCCCCGGGGGGGCCGCCGGCGGGGCCGGGGCGGCCTTTTTCGGGAAGACGCAGGCGCTTGCCCGGCAGGGTGCCGGCCGGGACCTTGAGCGTCAGCTTCTCCTGCTGGTTGTGCCTGGTGAAGCTGATGGGTTTTTCGGAGCCGAAGGCGATTTCGTGGAGGGTGATGGCCACCTCGATCTGGAGGTCCTCGCCCTTGGCGGCGGGGCCCCTATTCTGGAAGCCCTCGGGGCCGCCGTACGTGAAGACCCGGCTGCGGCCGCCGCCGGTGCGGGTGGTGCGCCCCCCCAGGCCGCCGAAGAGCCGGCCGAAGATGCCTTCGGAGATGCCGGCGTCAAAGATGTCGTTGAAATCGAACCCCCGGAAGATGTCCTCCTGGGAAAACTTGGCCTTGAAGGTCTGGGGACCGAACTCGTCGTATTCCTTGCGTTTATCGGCGTTACTGAGGACGGCGTAGGCCTCGCTGATCTGTTTGAACCGGGCCTCGGCTTCAGCCTTGTTGCCCTTGGCCTTGTCGGGATGATATTTCTGAGCCAGCTTCCGGTAGGCTTTTTTAATTTCACCCGAAGTGGCTTTGCGGTCGACCCCCAAAAGCTGGTAATAATCCTCTGCCATAGACTTAACCTGAAGACGTGCCGGAGTTGGTTGCCATTATGGGAATTATAAAGAGTTGGCGCCTTTTGTCAAGGCGAATGGGTGGATAACAATTTCATTTTATTAGATAAATCACAAATGGACTAAAGAACGGCCCGGGGCTGCCGATAGGTAGGGGAGGGGGAGGGCAAAGGGGCGCGCCCGTGGCCGGTGATGAGCAAGCTTTGGCTTCAAGCTGGGGGCTCACAGCCATGGCGCACCGCACCCCGCGCCTAAAGGTTTATTGACCAGCAGCTTATTGGCATGGGGATAAAATCAGTCCGGCACGGTCACCACCGGGGCGGGAAAGAATTTTTGCGGCCGGGAACGCCATTAATCTGCTTGATAAATTCATCACTTTATGTTTAAGTATCCCCAAATTGAGCGGGTAGCTCCGGCTGCGGGCCGGGGCCGAATTTAACGGTACATAATCAGGTGAAGGAGGATACGCATGACGGCGTTAATCGGCGGGCTGGTGGCGGTAGCGCTGGGGTTGATCAGCCTGGGCTTTTTCTGGAAGGATTTTCTCAGCCTGCTGGCTGGCACCATTCCCCTGCTGCTGCTCATGGGTGGAGCTCTGGCGGTGTATCTCGGCTACGAAGAGGCCAAGGACAAGCTGTTCAAGAAGACCGAGACCCAGCCTTATGAGCCCCCCAAGGTTTCCGAAGTTGAGGTGGAGAAATATAAGGAAGAAGTCGACCGCCTGAAGGACGAAATCGAGGACCTGAAGAAAAAGAAGAAGTCGTAATTCCCTGCCTGGGTCGCAGTCAAATCATTTACTTCCTTGAGCGCCATACCGGGTCGCATGCCATGAGGCACGGTGTGGCGCGGTGTTGTTTTCCGGCCGGCCGCATACCGAGTTTGCCATCAAAGCGCTATTTTAAATAGCCCCAGGTCTGAGCCTCGGCTGCACAGGCTGGAAAGCCTGTGCCACCCTTATGGGTGCGACCGGGTATCAGGGGACGGGCGGCAGGCCCACGGATTCCAGGGTGATCTCCCCCGAGGTCACCTTCACTTCGTCTCCCCGGGCGGTCTCCAGGACCAGGGCCCCATCCAGGGTGACCTCCATGGCCAGCCCCTCAATCTGGCGCGGGCCCTGGCGCACCGACACGTATTTCCCCAGCGTCACCGAGTGGCGCTTCCACTCCTCCAGGATCTCCGGGAATCCCCGACTCAGAAACTGCCGGTAAAGAATTTCGAACTCCTCCAGCCAGGCCTGGAGAACGGTGAGGCGGGAGAAGCTCCGCCCCTCTTCCTTGAGAAGGGAGGTGGCCCGGCCGGCCAGTTCGGGGGGGAACTCGGCCATGTTGACATTTAAGCCCATGCCCACCACCAGGTAGCGGATCTGGTCGCTTTCGGTTTCCATTTCGGTGAGGATGCCGCCGAGCTTTTTGCCATTCAGGATGAGGTCGTTGGGCCACTTGATGCCCGGGGTGATGCCCACGGCGCGGCTCAGGGCCCGGACCACGGATACCGCGGTGGCCAGGGTGATTTGGGGGAGTTCGTTGGGAGGCAGGGGCGGCCGCAGCAGCAACGACACATAGATGCCCGTGCCCGGGGGTGAGAGCCAGGTGCGGCCCAGGCGGCCCCGGCCGGCGGTCTGGGTTTCGGCCACCACCATGGTGCCTTCGGCGGCGCCCTGGGAACCCAGAACTTTGGCGGTGTCGTTGGTGGACTGGACGGTCTCGAAGTGGTAGACCGGGCCCCGGATGGCGCTGGTGTGCAGGCGGAAGAGGATCTCCTCGGGGAGGAGCTTGTCCGGCGCGGCCAGGAGGCGGTAGCCCCGGCGGGGTTCGCCTTCGATCTGGTAGCCCAGGGCCTTCAGGCGGTGGAGGCGCTTCCAAACCCCGGCCCGGCTGAGACCCACCCGGGCCGCCAGGACTTCGCCGGAGACGAAGGCAGGTTCCTCCCGCAGGAAATTGAGGACTTCCAGGAGGCCGGCGTCGGGACCGGGGGCTGGCAGCAAGGGCGTTTCCTTTCACTATATTAGATATGTCTTTTGCTTCGCAAAGACTAATCGAAGCTTAGCGGGGAGGAGGGTCCACGGGCTGAAGCCATGCTACCGGGGCCGAGCCCTCCCCCCACACCCCCCTCCCAATCCCTATAGGGGACTTGGAAACGGCCGACTACACACCGGCCGTTGCCACTAGTTTCACCCACTCAGGAGGGGCAGCTTTGTGGAGGAGGGGGTCAGGGCCCGATCGGCCCTTAGTCCTCTTCCCCACGAAACAATTTAGTGCCTGAGAGAGTTATTGTAAACCATGGCGCCCAGGACGCACCCCACCACAAAACCGGTGACCCCGGCCACGGCGGTGGGGGAGACCAGGAGGGCCAGGCACAGGCCGGTGAGGCCATAGGCCAGGGGGATGCCCACCTTGGCGGCGGCGCCTTCCGGGCAGCCGGCCACCAGGGTCAGGACCAGGGCCACGGCCAGGAGTTTGCCCCAGGGGCCGCATCGCAGTCTGTTCAAAGCACGCACCGCGGCACCGTCACAGCCGTCCCCACAATCCCAGGGCAAAGACAAGGCTCATCCCCAGGTGGAGGGCCAGGGTCAAACCGCACAGCAGCGGCAGGCGGGCCGCCTGGTAGTAAGCCCGGCGCTTGATCATCTCCTGGATGACCAGGGCCAGGATCACCAGGGCCCAGAGCCAGGGCCGGCCCAGGAAGCCCCCGGCCGGGAAAAAGAGGTTCGCCACCAGGCACAGGATCACCAGGATGTTGGCGATGGTGTAGGTCAGGGCCGCGGCCAGGGGACCCAGGCGGGCCGCCAGGCTGAAAGGGGCGGCGGCGGTCCCGGCCCCCGCCGGCTCCGGGAAGCCCAGGAGCAAAAAGAGGTTAAAGGCGGCGAGACTGAGGGGCACGCCGTACAGCAGGATGGCGCCGACGGGATAGGGGCTGGTAAGATAAAAGCCGGTGAAGACCGGCAACAGGCCGAAAGACAGCCCACCCCAGATTTCGCCCAGCCCCCGCCGGTGCCAGGCCAGGGGGGGCGCGAAGACAAAGAAGCCGCCCAGTACGCCCAGGGCCGCCAGCGGGGTGGTGAGAGCGCCGGTATGCCCCATGCCTTGCAGGAAGAGGACCAGGACGCCCGCCAGTATGAGGCAGAGGTAGGCCAGGCGCAGCCAGCCCTCCCGGTCCGGCCCCAGGAGGTGGGGCCAGCGCCCGATGCCAGGGGCGTACGCCTCCCGGCTCGCCAGCCCGGCCAGGGTCAGGGCCGTCACCGCGAGAGTTTCGCCGGCCAGGACCGGCCCCGGCACGGGAAGCCTGTGGCCGCGGCCAGGAGAACCCCCAGCGCCAGCGGAGCGAGGGCCATGGGCAGTAACAGCAAGGGCAACAATGCCACCGATCTAACATTCCTTTCAGAAGCACGGCGTTCCGGCACTATACCACAAACCGGGAGAAAAAGCAGAGTGGAACCGGATAAAGCCCGGCCCCGCGGCGACGATCTCCGCGCTGATGTGCATGGATGTTCTCCTGTTACGTGTCTCAGGCGGCGGGAGATATTTCCTGGGCATGGGCCGGAGGGGCCAGACCCTGGCACCCACGCCCCCTCCCCCAATCCCATACGTTGTGACCACAGAATTCAGCCTGTACGCACAGGCAAGATGCCTGTGCTCCCGAAGAGGATTGGGAGGGGGGTGGAGGGAGGGCAGGGATTCACTGCTCCCTGGCCGGAGACACCGCACCCGGCGGGCGGTTTTTTTAAGTGCGGCCCTTGAGCGGCCCTGCTCGAGTGCCTACCTTTACAGTGTCGGCCCGGTCAAAAAGGCCCGGCCCCTAAAGGAGGCGACCATGACCACCTATATTATCATCGGGAACGGCGTGGCCGGCAATGCCGCGGCCGAAGCCATCCGCAAGCACGACCAGAACGGGGCGATCAGCATTTTTGCCAGGGAGGAGTATCCCTTTTATTATGTCCCGGGGCTGCCGGCCTTCATCGCCGGGGAGAAGGACGAGAAGGGGCTGATCATCCACGACCGGGACTGGTATGCCCAACACCGGCTGGACCTGCACCTGGCCACGGGCATCGCCGAAATTCTCCCGGAGGAGATGACGGTGGTGACAGAGAAGGGGGCAGCGCTACCGGTATGACAAGCTGCTCATCGCCACCGGGGGGACGGCGCTGGTGCCGCCCATAACGGGGGCCGATCTGCCGGGGGTGGTGACCCTGCGCACCTTGGGCGACGCCAAGCGCATCAAAGAGCTCATCCGAGGGGCCAAAGGGGCGGTGCTCATCGGCGGGGGGCTCCTGGGGCTCGAGGCGGGCAACGGCCTGCGCAAAGCGGGCCTGGCGGTGACGGTGGTGGAGATATTCCCGAGGCTGCTGCCCCGGCAGATGGATGTCCCGGGCGCGGCCATGCTGCAGCGGCAGATGGAGCAGATGGGGTTCAGCTTCGTTCTCGGGGCCAAGGTCAAACAAATAAAACAGGCGGCCGGGGGGCTGGGGGTGGAGCTGGAGGGGGGCGAGGTTTTGCCCGGCGACGTGGTGCTCATTTCGGCGGGGGTCAGGCCGGAGCTGGCCCTGGCCAGGGCGGCGGGGCTGGCCGTGGACCGGGGGGTCAAGGTGGACGACCAGATGCGGACGGGCCGGGAGGAGATTTATGCCGCCGGGGACCTGATCGAGCACCGGGGGCGGTTCTATGGCCTCTGGCCCGCGGCCCAGGAGCAGGGGAGGGTGGCCGGGGCGGCCATGGCGGGGCAGGAGGTGAGCTATGAGGGGACGGTGCCGTCCAGCACCCTCAAAGTGGTGGGCATTGACCTGTTCTCGGCCGGGGACATCGACGCGGAGGAAAAGCTCACCGCCGTGGTCGCCAAGGATGAGGCCAGGAATATCTACCGGAAGCTGGTCAGCGACGGCCGCGCGGTGGTGGGGGCCATACTGCTGGGGGATATCCGGGGCAGCGGTGAAATTGCCGAGGCCATCCGGACCAGGCAGGACATGGCGGCGCTGAAAAACGACCTGGCCGGGAAGGGCCTGGAATTTTAACCGGCGTATATGCAGGTTGGAGTGATGAGGTAATGGGAGTTTTTTATGGACAAAGCGATTGTTGTAAAAGAAAAATTAGCAATTGGTTAAGGGAATTATTGCAATGCAGGGGCCTACCAGGGGCTGGTTATGGTAAATTTTAACCATGCCAGTTTGGTTAGTTCTATCTATTGATTCCTTGGCTGGATGTGATAAAAATTATTTGGCAAGAAATGTAAGGCCTTCCACAGCAGTCCACGAGGAAACCGTTATGGCTCAAAAAACCGCCGCAGCTGCAAGGATGCTACTGCCTTCCGGGGACTGGGAACTGCCGGAACTGGCAAAGGCGCTCAAGATTTCTCTGGCCATAGTCCAGATGGAAAGGGACGAGTCCCAGGAACAGGCGTGGCGGCGCCATGTCAAAGACCACCCCGCCGACAAAATGGCCACCGTCAAGGTGTTCAATTACAATTCTTAAGGCGCCCCTGAAAAAGTTCCGTCACCTGCTCCCCGCTATCCTGTCTGCAGAGTTCGCCCGATAACATTCCGAAACACCCGAGGCACAGCCGCGCCCGGACCCAGGGGCAGGGCCAGATAGCCTCCGCCCCGGTCTCATGGGTGTTGTGCCCGGCAAGCCGCGTCTTCATCCCTTGACGTTTTTGCGCAGAAAAGCGCGCATCAGGCCGGCGATAACGGCCCCGTCCTCCTCCAGCGCGAAGTGGCCGGTATCCAGCAGGTGAAACTCGAGGTTTTTCAGGTCCCTCTTATAGGGCTCGGCGCCGGCCGGGGGAAAGATTTGGTCATTCTTCCCCCAGACGATGAGCATGGGCGGCTGGTGCTGGCGGAAGTAGGCCTGCCATTTCGGGTAGAGCGGCGGGTTGCTGCCGTAGCTGTAGAACAGCGCCAGCTGGATCTCGGCGTTGCCCGGCCGGTCGAGCAGCGGCTGGTCGATGTTCCAGGTGTCGGGGCTGATGGCCTCCCGGTCCCGGATGCCGGTGGTGTATTGCCAGACGGTGGCCTCCCGGGTGAAAAATTGCCGCAGGGGCTCCTCCCGGGCCGCAGTTTTTTCCTGCCAGTAAGCCTTGATCGGTTTCCAGAAGTCGTTGTCGAGCCCCTCATCATAGGCGTTACCGTTTTGCACCACCATGGCCTGGACGCGTTCAGGGTGCTTGACGGCCAGGCGGTAGCCCACCGGCGCGCCGTAGTCCATGACGTACAGGGTGTACTTCTTCAGACCGAGCTTCTCGGTGAACTTTTCCATCACCGCGGCCAGGTGGTCGAAGGTGTAGTCGAACTGGTCCACGGTTGGCATGGAGCTGTTGCCGTAGCCGGGGTAGTCCGGGGCCACCAGATGGAACTCGCCGGCCAGGGCCGGGATCAGGTTCCTGAACATGTGGGAGCTGGTGGGGAAGCCATGGAGCAGCAGCACGACGGGGGCATCCTTCGGGCCCGCCTCGCGGTAGAAAATATCCAGGCCGTCGATCTTAGCGGTGCGGTAGGCTATCCTGGGGGTTTCCATATCATCCTCGCAAAATTTGGCCGGCGGCGGACCAGGTTTTTTTGACCCGGATAACCAGCGCGGCGGGGGTTGTCTCAGGCGGTAAAGCCGCCGTCGATACTAAGGCTGGCCCCGGTGACGAAGGCCGCCTCGGGGGAAGCCAGGTAGGCCACCATGGCGGCGACCTCCTCGGCGGTGCCGTAGCGGGGCAGGGCCATCACCTTGTCCAGGAGGACCCTGGCGAAATCGCTGTCTGCGGGGTTCATGTCGGTGTCGATGGGGCCGGGGAGGATGTTGTTGATGGTGATGCCCCGGGGGCCGAGATCCCGGGCGGCGCCTTTGACCAGCCCCACCAGGGCCGCCTTGCTGATGCTGTAGACGCTTTGGCGGGGGACGGGGAGACGGCCGGCGGAGCTGCTGCCATGACTCCAGGGCTTGTTGGCGGCGCTCGACGGGGAGTTCATGGTAAAGGTGGTAACCCCGGCGGGCCTCCTCCTTTTGGGTCTGGGGCATCTGCTGCCACACTTTGAATTGTTCCTTAAGGTTGGTGCGCTCCTCCGGGGTGAGGCTCAACCACGCGCGGGCGTTGTCGGCCAGGTGCTCCCGGCGGTCGGCGGGGCGGTCCAGCCAGTCGCCCCGCAAGTCGTGGCGGTCCTGGGCCAGGTTGGCCCGGTCGGTGGCTACCCCGGCCCGGTTGCCGGAGCGGATGTCCTGGCGGAGCTGCTGGCGGTCATTGCCGAAATTGCCCCGGTCCTGCCAGGTATTCTGCCGGTCCTGCCAGAGATCCCGGCGGTCCTGGTGAATGTCCTTCCGGTCCCGCCAGATGCCGTTGCGGTCCTGCCGCTGGTCACCCCTATCCTGGCTGATGTCGCCGGCAAAGGCCAGGGTTCCAAAGGAAAGCGCGGTCAAGGCCACCAGTCCTGCAATGATGCTTTTCATAATTTTCTCCTTCGTGCGACCATTTTTATGGTGCTGCAGTTTTTTGGGGATGAAGCACCTGAAAGCATTGCCGCTCCTGGAGGGAAGTTGGGCTTCGGGAAGCCCTTTCCTGCGGCGGTATAATTCATGGTGCTATTCCCTGTAACGCACGAGGAGGGATTTGGTTGACACGGGGGAAAATTTTTTTGGGTGGGGGGATAAAAAAACTTTGGTAGGGAAGGGGAGGCCCAAGATCTGCCCCCCTCACCCCAGCCCTCTCCCCCCAAAAGCGGGGGGAGAGGGAGAATGGATTGAACGCCTCTTTTCCGCCAGCGGGGGGAGAGGGGGAGAGGACCGCTGCGGCCGCCCGCACTGGCGGCGGGGAGTCTTGGCGGCCTGCCCTGCCGTCAAGGGGCATTCAGAGGGACAAGACTCAGGAACAGTGCACCGGCAGGAGTTGGGCGGCGCGCCGGCACAGGCTGGAAAGCCTGTGCCACCCGTGTCACCGGAATGTCTAGGCGTGGGTGCAGGGCGTCCTGGTCCAGGTGGTCCTAAGGGGCGCGGTTATGGGACCAGGATAATCTTGCCGTAGGCCTTTTTTTCCATGATGTCCCGGTGAGCCTGGGCCGCCTCCGCCAAGGGCAGTTCCCGGCCCACCACGGGCTTCAAGGTGCCGTTGGCCAACCCGGCCCCCACCGCGGCGTGGATCTCCCTAAACTCCTGGTCGGTGGCGCCGAAGATGGTCATGCCGCGGATGTCGGACTCCTGCATCATGGTGCGGCGGGGGTCGATGGTCACCGTGCCCCGGCTGCCGATGACCACCACCCGGCCGCGGGTGGCCAGGATTTCCAGGTCGTGGTCCAGGTTGACGTCGGCCAGGAGCTCGCAGATGAGGTCAACGCCGCGGTCCCCGGTGAGGCGCAGGGACTCCTTGAGGTAGCCCTCCCGGTGGTGGTCCAGGACGTGGTGGGCGCCCTGCTCAGTGGCCAGGCGGCGGCCTGCGGCAGTGCCGGCGGTGCCGATGACGGTGAGGCCATGGGCCCTGGCCAACTGTACGGCGGCCACCCCGACGCCGCCGCTGGCGCCGTGGATGAGGACCCATTCCCCGGGCACGGCCCGGCCGCGCTGGAACAGGGCCCGGTAGGCGGCAGAGTAGGGGACATTCACCCCGGCCCCCTGGGAGAATGACACCGGGGGCGGCAGGGGGTGCACCCGGTCTCCCTGGCACAGGGCCTTTTCGGCGTAGGCGCCGGTCAGGGTGCCGGAGGTGTAGACCCGGTCGCCCACGGCCACCCCAGTGACCCCAGGCCCCACGGCCTCCACCACGCCGGCGGCGTCGTTGCCGGGGGTGTAGGGCAGGGGCCGGGCAGCGGCGGCGTAATGAACGCCGCTCCGGATGTAGGCCTCATAGGGGTTGACGCCGACGGCATGGACCTTGATCAGGACTTGCCCGGGGGCCACCTGGGGCTCGGGGACTTCTTCCAGCCTCAGGACTTCGGGCCCGCCAAATTCGTGCACACGGATGGCCTGCATGGGATTAACCCCCGGGGTGCGGAATGGCTGCCCCCTTACCGGGGGTATCCCGCATAAAGTAAGCATGGGCCTGGCTGGCGTCAAGCGAGGCCGGCGCCCTGTAAGCCCCGGGGACTGCAAGCATTGCTTAAGATGTAAAGGTTATGGGGGAGGAAAGATGCCGGCGGCCGGTCATTTGGCCCCGGCCTGGAGCAGCAATGCTTTGGCCTGGAAGTTTTTCTTGCGGGTGGCAAAGGCGAGAGCGGTTTTGCCGTTTTGGTCCCGGACATTGATGTCGGCCCCCCGGGCGAGGAGGAGAGTGACGATGTCCGGGCTGCCGTTGATGGCGGCGTACATCAGGGGGGTCTGGCCGTCTGCGGTCCGGGCATTGACCGCGGCGCCGCTGGCCAGGAGCAGCTCCACCACCTGGCGGTGGCCTTCCAGGGCCGCGGCCATCAAAGGGGTGGTGCCGTTTGGCTCCCGGGCATCCACCGGGGCGCCGGCCGCCAGGAACTGTTTGACCGGGTCTAGATCGCCGAAATACGCGGCCCGCATCAACTCGTGATTCGCCCCCCCGGGGGCGGCAGCCGTGAGGGCCAGGGCCGCCAGCACCACCGCCGCCATGATTGCCTGCCGCATGCCACCGGGGGCCGTCCCGAGACCCGGGCGCTGCCCCTTTAATCCCGGCGTGGCCGGTGGCGCGGCCACACTTTTTTCCAAGGCACCTGTTGATCATAGCGATTTACCGCCTCAACCGGAAATGGGCTTCGAAAGAGCTGAAGAGGTCGAGGTGCTCCTCGAAGCTACGGGTCAGGAGGAAGCGCCGCCGCACCGATTCCCGGGCCTTTTGACCCAGGCGCCGCCGCAGGTCCTGGTCCTTGAGCAGCTGCACCAGCCTTTGGGCCGCCTCCTCCACCGAGGAGACCAGGAAACCGTTGACGCCGTCGTCAATCTGGTAGCGGATGCCGCCGACGTTGCCGCCGATGACCGCGGCGCCTTTCCACATGGCCTCGGTGACGGTGAGGCCGAAGCCCTCCCGGGTGGATTTTTGCAGCACCACCGCGGCCCGTCTTTGCAGGGCGTTCACCAGGGCGGTGTCCTGGACGGAGAGGACGATGATGCGGTCCTCCCGGGCCTTGAGGAGGGACTCATACACCTGGGGGCCCTCGGGGTCATCGGTAGCGACGTTCCCCAGGAGCACCAGGGTGCAGTCCACCTCCCGGCGGGCGATTTTAAAGGCCTCCACCACCCCCTGGGGGTCCTTCCAGCGGTCGAAGCGGGACACCTGCACCACCAGGGGCAGATCGGCGGGGATATGGTAATGTTGCAGGCGCTCGGATATTTCAGCATCGGGGAGTTCCCGGTTTTTCCTGGTAAAAGGGTCGATGGCCGGCATGAAAAAAAACTGGGGCGGGGAGATTTTCTGCCGGTACTCCTCGATGCTCAGGATGACGGCGTCGTAGCGCTCGATGAAGGTGAGGAGGTAGCGCCACAGCTCGGGGTTGGGCCGGGTCAGGTCGACGTGGCAGCGCCAGATCCAGGGGCCGCGCCGGCGGAAGTGCTGGATCAGCGGCAGGGGTTGGGGGTCGTGGACGATGACCAGGTCGTGCCGCAGGTGGTTGCGGAGGGCATTTTCGTAGACTACTTCCTCATAGATGTCCATTTTGCGGCGGCTGAGGCTGATGTCGCCGCCCTGCAGGGCGTTGTGCATTTTCTTGGTGACGCTGAAGAAATCGGGGGAGCCCTGGATGACCCGCCAGCCGGTTTTAATGCCGGCGCTGTTCATGAGCAGGGTCATGGACCCCAGCAGTTCCGCCACGCCGCCCCCGTAATAGGTGGAGTTGACGTTGACCACATGGAGATCGCGCAGGGGCTCGACTTTCCGCAGGAGGCGCTCTACGGTCTCGGCTCCCACGAATTGTTCGTAGTCTTCCAGGCGGGGGAGGTGATGGGGGCTGGTCATGGGACTCCTCCTGGCAGATGGCGTGAGCCGGGGGGAAGGCACCTCCTCGGGTGTGACTTCGACCGGCCTGCCCAGGGCTTATAAAAACAGTAATACCGGCCGGGGGATATGCAACCTTTCGGGGCCACATGGGAGCGGTTTCTTAGCGTTTGGCCGGCAGGGCCGGCATAAGCAGGCGGCGGAGCCTTGCCGGGGGATTACATTTTGCAATTCCCCGGGGCTGTCTGCCTTGCATTCTGTAGTCTGAAAAAAAAATTATTAGGGGAAAGTCTATGAAAAGCAATTGAAATGATTAACCTATTAGAAAGCCGGGGAGGTGGCATGGACTATGCTGTAATAGTAAGGTTTAAAGGCGTTAACACAGCCGCCGCCCAGCTGGTGCATCCCTTAAGATGCCGTTATGGGGCGGCAGGTTCCGGTTATTCAGGTAAGCAAAAAAACGGGAGATGGCCATGCCGACAACATCTGTAACCAAACCCGAAAAGCTCATGGTATGCGTGGGGCCGAGCCCGGCCGGGGCGGCCCTGATCAGGGCGGTGGGGGAGATGGCCGCGGGCACTGAGACCGAGTGGTTTGCGGTGTACGTGGAGAACGCCAGAATGTTGAATCTCCCCGAGGCTGAGCGCCTGCGGGCTGTGGAGAACCTGCGGCTGGCCGAGCAGTTGGGCGGGGCGAGCGTCACCCTGAGAGGCCGCAGCATAGGCGAAGAGTTGGCCAATTTTGCCCGCCGGCGGGGGATCACCAGGATCGTGATCGGCAGGCCGGGGAGGCAGCCGCGGTGGCGGGGTTGGTTTGCCGCCAGCCCGGTGGACGAACTGGTGCGGCAGTGCCCGGATATCGACATCCTGGTTTCGGGGGGAGTTGCGGCCGCGGCGGGGGCCCCGGCGCTGCCGGTGCAGCCTCAGGGGCTGCGCCTATCGGATTACGAGGCGGGTCTCCTCTACCTGATCCTGGCCACGGCGCTGTGTTTTATCATGTACCCTTATTTTGACCTGGCCAACCTCATCATGGTGTATCTCCTGGCGGTGCTGCTCACCTCGCTTAAATGCGGGCGGGGGCCGGCGATCCTCAACTCCCTGCTGAGCGTCCTCACCTTTGACTTCTGTTTCGTGCCGCCCCGCTGGTCCTTCACAGTGGACGACACCAAGTACCTGGTCACCTTCGCGATCATGTTCGTGACCGCGGCGGCCATCAGCCAGCTCACCACCCTGATCCGGCGCCAGAGCCAGGCGGCCCGCCTGCAGGAACGCCAGACCGAGGCTATGTATGCCTTGAGCACACACCTGGCGCGGGCCCGGGGGGTGGAGGCGATCCTGGCAGTGGCGGTGAACACGATTGGGGAAATTTTTGAATGCCAGGCAGTGGCGCTGCTGCCCGACGGCCAGGGGAAGCTGCAACCGGCCGCGGGTGATCCCTCCACCGTCTTCATAAAGGATGTGGTCAAGGAACTGGATGAGGCCCAGCAGGCTTATGCGGCGGGGCAGGTAGCGGGTTGGGGAACCGCCAACCTGCCGGACTCCCCGATTCTCTACGTCCCTTTGCCCGGCACCACTGCCCCCCGTGGGCTTCTGGCCCTGCGCCCCAAGGACCCGGAGGCTGAGAACTGGCTGCTCCCCGAGCAGATACGCCTGCACCTGCTGGAATCCCTGGCCAAACAGGTCTCCCTGGCCCTGGAGGTCGAGCACCTGGGGTTAAAAACCGCGGGGTAAGTGCGGCCGTTATGGCTTGCCGGCGGCGTCAAGCTTCGATGGCGCCATCACGCGGCTATATCCTTTGCTCCGCAAAAGATAGAATCGAAGTTTAGTGGGGGAGGAGACTAAGGGCCGGAGGACCCTTACACCCCTCCCCCAATCCCTTATCGGGGGCACAGGTTTCCAGCCTGTGCATCACAGGCAAGATGCCTGTGCTCCCGGCAGGTCAGGGTCAAAATGGCGGCAGCACAAGGTGTGGCATGAACTGGAAAAAGGTGAACCTGTCCCTCTGCCTGAACCTCATGGGCGCGGTGATTCTGCTGGCCGGGGTGAGCCTGGCCACCTGGATTTACGTGGGGGCGGAGAATCGGGAGGGGGGCGCCCTGGGCTACGAGGGGGGCTACCCCATCAACCCCGGGGACTCCAAGCAGTACCAGCGGGACATGGAACTGTACGGCGGCAAGGCCAATCTCCTGGCGGATGAGTTCAGGCGATGGCTGGCGGGGTGGTTTCAGGGAAAATCACTGGCGGTCATCGTGGCCGGCACGAGCCTCCTGGTTTCCCTGGGGTGTTTCTACGGGGCGGACCGGGCGAGACCGGATGGCGGCACGGGGCGCAACCGGGGGGGTGACCGGTGAATTACAGGCTGCAAAGGAGGGGGGAAACGTAGCTGCCGCCGTCGAGGATGCTCTTGATAGCGGAATTGAGATCGGCGTCGGCCTCCTCTTTTAACACGTAGCCGTTGACGCCGATTTCCTGGGCCTTGTTGAAATAATTCTTTTCCCGGTGCATGGTCAGGATCAGGATCTTCACCTGGGGATGCCGCTGCCGGATCACCTTGGCGGCCTCCAGGCCCTGCAGGCGGGGCATGGAAATGTCCAGGATGACGATATCCGGGGTGGTTGTTTCCAACACCAGCAGGAGTTCCACACCGTCCCCCACTTCGTGAATCACCTGCAGGTTGGGGTCTTCCTCGATGATGCGCCTTAAGCCCTGCCGCACCAGGACATGATCTTCCGCCAGGATGACTTTCGGCATGGCTGTATATCCGCCTGTCATTGCTTAAAATTAATGAGCCGTGCCGGTTATGTCAAGCCCCTGGCCGGGGTCAGGCAAGGCTAGCCACCCCATCAGCCCCGGGAAGGCCCGGTTTAGGGGTACGGTTGATTTCAAAGTAAAGCCGGGTGCCCTGGCCGACGCCGCTGGTGAGGCTGAAATTACTCCCCAGCATGCGCAGGCGCTCTTCCATGGAGATAAGGCCCATGCCGCCCGATTCCCGGGGCCGGCTTTTCACTTCTTCGGGGACAAAGCCCTTGCCGTTGTCGGCCATGGTGACCACGACCTTCTCCGGCAAAACCTTGACGGCCATAATCACCCGGGAAGCCTCGGCATGCTTGTGGACGTTGGACAGGAATTCCTGGGCGAGGCGGTAAATAACAATATTGTCCTCGGTGGTCAGGATATCCCTAACCTCATCCAAGTCTGCTTCTATCATGACAGTATCACGATCGCAATATCTTTGAAACTCCTCGAAGAGATTTTTTAGGGCCTCCGAGAGACCGAGGTTTTCCAGGGTGGGGGGGCTCAGGCCCCAGGAGGTGCGGCGCACCTTGTCGACAATCTCCATGAGATAGGCCACGGCCTCGTCAAGTCCCCGGCGGACCGGCGCTTCCGGGGAGAACTGCCTGATCATGGCGTTCAGTTGCATTTTCAGGACCAGGAGGCTTTGCCCCAGGTCGTCGTGGAGCTCCCGGGACAGGCGGGCCCGCTCCTCCTCCTGCACCGTCAGGATCTGGGAGGTGAGAGACCGCAGGCGGTTTTCGGAGAGATGCAGGGAATCGTTGAGCTCCTTGAGATTGCCGGTCATCTGATCGAAGGCCCGGGACAGCTGGCCGATCTCGTCGGTGGAGTCGATCCCCACCTTGTGGTCCAGGTTGCCGGCGCCGATGATCTCCGTGCCGGCCTGGAGCTTTAACACGGGCTGCACCACCGAACGCTGGAGAAAGACGATGTTGCTGATCACCAGGACCCCCAAAAACAGGAGGGCCATCAGGTCCACTACCGAAGAGAGGCGCTGGGTGGTGACCAGCTTTCGATTGGTGTCTTCGGTGAGTCTGAGGAACTTCCCCAAAAGGTCGCGGGTGGCCAGGAGGAGCTGGGTCGCCAGGCGGTTGCGCATTTCCCCGGCGATCTTATCGGGGCCGGGGTCGGCCGGCATGGCCATGATCTTTTCGAAGGTGTCGCCCACGACCTTCAGCTTGGCGGGGACGTCGCCCGTGCCGAAGCCGCTTTTAAGCCCCCGGTACTCGGGCCGCTGCAGGAGACTCATGACCTCGGCATAGGCCGCCGACCATTGCCTTTGGGAGCGCTCCGTGTGGTACAGCAGAAAGTCCTGGGTGAGGCTGCTGAGAACGGTGATTTTTTCGACGATGGCGTGGTTATTTTTTACTTCCCGGGTGAGCTGATTCATGCTCCGGTCGAAATAGAGGAGAAGCGCGCCATAGGCCACCAGGACGCAGAGGGTGGCGGCCCAGGCGAACTTGACCCGGGTGCGGATGTTCATGGACGCGCCTCACCGGCCCCGGGGGGCGCGGGGTGGCCCGGGCGCGTTTTGGCGGGGATCACGAGGCGCACTGCCTGAGGAGCGACGCCGGCCAGGGGCGCGGCATAAAAATAATCAAGGAAATCGGGGAGCCGGGTGGCCGGGACGCGCTGGTTATCGATGAGCCAGCGGGCCTCGTCCTCCATGGCCAGGAGCAGACCCTGGTCCAGGAACACCTCGTACCGCTTGGGGAATTTCCCGGACTGCACCCGTGCTATGGGCACCTTCAGCCACCGGGCCATGACGGCCTGGGCCTCCCGGGGGTGTTCTCTCACAAAATCGGCGGCCTGCAGGAGGGCCCGCAGCAGCTTGGCTACGGCAGCCGGGTGTTGCCGGAGGGTGGCTTCCCGGCCCACCAAGAGCCAGTATAGGTCCTGGCCGCCCTGGGCCGGCCAGCTGACGGCGTTGGCCCCGCTCCGGGTGAGGACATCATAGACGATGGGCTCCCAGATCTGCACCGCGTCCACCTTTCCCGAGGCCAGGGCCTCCGCCAGGTCCAGGGGTTTGAGGTCGACCACGGTGACTCGCCGGGGGAGATATAATGCAGGGTGAGAAACCTGCCAGGTAAAACTCGGCGGAAGTGGACTGGGGCACCCCGATGGTTTTGCCCCGCAGGTCTTCCGGGCGGCTGATGCCCCGGTCGCGCCGGGCGATGACCTCGTTGTTGTCGCCGGCACTCACCACGCCGAGGCAACCGAGGTCGGTAGCCCCGCCGAGGATCTGGCGCACCAGGACAAACTCGGTGCAGCAGGCCAGGACCAAGCCGCCCGGGGACAGGTGGGCGAGGGCTTCCTGGCCGGTCTGATAGGTTTGGAGGTGGAGCTGCAAGCCCTGGTCCCGGTCGAAACCGCGGTCCTGGGCGATCCACAACAGGGCATTGAAGCCGCTGTAGTCGATGTTGACGGTAACCTTCTCAAGGGGCCCGGGAGCGGACCGGGGCGGGTGGCCCAGCCATCCTGCCTGCCACAGGTAGCCCAGGAGCACCGCCAGGAGCACCGGGAGCGCCAACGCCGCGGTTTTGGTTCTGCCCAAACTTATTGAGTTCCCGTTAAAGG
>CAVZAM010000009.1:0-16523 GCA_963773285.1 uncultured delta proteobacterium | reverse complement strand
AGATCTTACTTTTCAGGGTGTTTTGCCTCACGAATAATGTTACCCAACGCTGATTATGGAATAGAGCGGAGGGTAGATGGTGAGGTCGATGATGAGTTTTCAAGGGAAACGAGAGTTGCTGGGGCAGGTTGCCCCACGCTATCGCGAAGCCAGCCGTGAACAAAAGACGGTGATCCTCAATGAATTTATCGTGGCAACGGGTTATGCCCGGAAGTATGCCATTCGGCTGCTGACTTTGAGGGTGATTTCTTCACCGGTTCCTATCCGGCGGCCACGAGCACGCCGATATGGGAAGGAAGTCCAGGAAGCCTTAAGCATCGCTTGGGCGGCTACGAATTACATCGCTTCCAAAAGGCTGGCGCCATTTCTGGAGGAGTTGGTACCGGCCTTGGAAGAGCACGGACACCTGAAGCTTTCAGAAGAAGCCCGAGCCAATTGTTTCGCATCAGTCATGAGACTATTGACCGGATTTTGCGTCCCTCGGTAGTGTACAGAGGTTCTGCAAAAAGAGATGAGAAAAGCAGAAGGTCATGGCATATGGGTGTATCGACCAAATTTAGCCAAATCCGCACAGACGGAGGTTATGCCATGACCGGGAACCAGTGTAAGAGGGGCAGGATCAACCTGCAAGAGATTTTTGGCGCCAACAAAGACAGTTTGAAAGAGCTCTTGGGGGAAGTGCTCCAGGAGGTCTTGGAGCAGGAGATGACTGACGTCCTTGGGGCTGAAAAAGGCGAGAGGAGTCCGGGCCGGCTGGGTTATCGCTCCGGCTATTACAGCCGGGGTTTGGTGACCCGGGTGGGGAAACTCGAGCTACGGATTCCCCAGGATCGGCAGGGACAGTTTTCGACCCAGATTTTTGAGAGATACCAAAGGTCGGAAAAGGCGCTGGTTTCGGCCCTGGCCGAGATGTATATCCAAGGAGTGTCCACCCGGAAAGTGAAGGCGATTACCGAGGAGTTGTGCGGCCATGCCTTTTCGGCCTCCGCCATCAGTGCGGTCAATAAGACCCTGGATGAGAGCCTGGAGCGGTTTGCCAAGCGTCCTTTGGAGGAAGCATATCCCTATCTGGTGCTGGACGCCCGCTACGAGAAGGTAAGGCAAGATGGGGTAATCCGCAGCCAGGCGGTGCAGATCGCCATCGGCATCAACGATGAGGGCCGACGGCAGATGCTGGCGGTGGAGCTGGCCAACCGGGAGAGTCAGACGAGTTGGAAAAGACGTCTCCTGGACCTGAAAAGCCGGGGGTTGCGGGGGTGGAATTTGTGGTCTCGGATGACCACCCGGGACTCAACGGGCCATTGCCGAAGTGATTCCGGAGGCGGTCTGGCAGCGCTGCTATGTCCACTTCCTGAGAAATGCCCTGGATCATCTGCCCAGAAAAGCGGTGGACGACTGCCTGCAGGAGTTGCGGTGGCTCTATGACCGCAGAGATTTGGCCGAAGCGCAGAAAGACCTGGCGCAATGGCTGGAGCGCTGGGGACAAAAATACCCGAAGCTCTGCGAGTGGGTGGAAGAGAACATTGGCGAGACCTTAACCTTCTACCAGTTGCCGCTGCAGCACCACAAGCATATGAAGTCCACCAACATGCTGGAGCGCTTCAATGAGGAGATCAAACGGAGAACCCGGGTGGTGCGGATCTTTCCGAATGCGGCCAGCTGTCTGAGACTCATCCGGGCTCTGGCGGTGGAGACCCATGAGGACTGGCTGGAGGCCAGCCGCTATCTCAATATGGAGCTTCTCAAAGAACACAAGAAACTGCGGCTCAGCCTGGCAGCCTGAGGGACGCCGCTCCGGGCCGCCTCCGACGAGCAATTTAGGGCCCATTCTCGGCGGCCCTCCGCGGCTTAACTTGACGGACCGGGAGAAACTAGAAAAACCTTTATGCCTCGACCAATTTGCAGAACTTGACATACACAACTGTCCTCTCTATGCTGGTAATGCCCCACGGGGGATCAGTACGACCAAACGCGGCACCCTCCTCAAGCATCAGGTGCCGGTAAGGACATTTGCCGATTGGAATGATATCCAACCCGGCTTTTTGGAGGCTGATTGGTAGCGCATTGCGGCGCAGTGTGGAGGGTGCGTTTCTGCATACCCTGGTGCTTACCGATATTGCCACCGCCTGGGGGGGATGCCTCCTTTGCGGTATCGCAGCCAACATGCGGTCATCCAGGCTCTCGAACGAGCGCGTCGCTTGCTGCCGTTTCCCCTGTTGGGTATGGATACGGACAATGGGAGTGAGTTTCTTAATGCCGAGGTGCTGGCTTACTGTGGAGCGGAAAAGATTTACCTTCACCAGAGGCCGGGCCTACAAAAAGAACGATCAGTGTTTCGTGGAACAGAAAAATGGGGCGGTGGTTTGCCAACTGGTCGGCTATGACCGCTTTGAAGGAGAGCGGGCCTATCGCCAACTGGCAGAATTGTATCGCGGGTCCGCCTTTATATAAACTTTTTCCAACCCTCGATGAAGCTGCAGACCAAACATCGGGACGGCTGCAAGGTTCGGTGCATTATTACAGCGCCCAGACCCCTTTCCAACGGTTGCGGGCCTCTTGGGCGCCAATGAGCGCAAAAAACTGCAGGTTATCTTTCAGGCTCTGGATCCAGTCCGCGTCCTTCGGCAGATCGAGGCCTTGCAGGATGCGCTTTGGAAAACGGCGGTGGTGCCAACCACGGAGAGCTGAGAGAAGCATCCTGAGCAGGAACGGAGCCAGAGCTACGGTTCACGGCAAGCGCCTGCGGCGGCCACTTGGACGAACCATCCCTGGAAACTCTGGACAGTTCCTTATTGAGGACTTGGCCCGGCGAGCGGGGGAAACGAAAGTATCATGGCACCGAGCCACCCCGAAGACTGCGCTCCTGGCGGACCCGCCCTGACCCATTTGAAGCGGTCTGGGGGGAAGTGCGGCTGGTTAGCGTTTAACCCGGAGAGGACCGCCAAGTTATTATTTTCTGACCTGCAACAGCACTATCCGGGGCAATTTACGGATGGCCAACTGCGCACACTGCAGCGGCGAGTGCAAGCCTGGCGCAAGGCCATCCTCACCTTTAATGATCAATGGCTGGAGGAAGATCTGCTGGCCACAAGAAGTGCTGCCTCCACCACTTGGGGTGATCATTAGCGATTGGTAACCGGATTGCATGGAGTACGCAGCTAGTCTGAGCCCATAAAAGCAGGGGCTCGCCCCTGCAACCCCGGAGTTTATCGCTTTGAGGAGCTCCGGATGGGGCACAAAAGAAAGGGCAGGGTTTATGCCCTGCCCATCCGTCTGCTCGCCCACCTCGGCGCTCAGGTTGCTCTCCAGCAGAGCCTTATCCTCCGGGTGGGTAATGAGAGTATAACAAACTTGTTCTTCAAATGGGATGGCATTATGATACTGATCAAGCTCGGTAAGATTTAAAATGAGGCAACCATCTCTTCTCGGGTAAGATTCTTTTATAGAGGCAATACGATACTAAGGCTGGCCCCGGTGACGAAGGCCGCCTCGGGGGAAGCCAGGTAGGCCACCATGGCGGCGACCTCCTCGGCGGTGCCGTAGCGGGGCAGGGCCATCACCTTGTCCAGGAGGACCCTGCGAAATCGCTGTCTGCGGGGTTCATGTCGGTGTCGATGGGGCCGGGGAGGATGTTGTTGATGGTGATGCCCCGGGGGCCAAAATCCCGGGCGGCGCCTTTGACCAGCCCCACCAAGGCCGCCTTGCTGATGCTGTAGACGCTTTGGCGGGGGACGGGGACACGCAGGGCGTTGCAACTGGCAATGTTGATGATGCGCCCGCCGGCCTGCATGTGCTGCACCGCGGCCTGGGTGGCGACGAACACGGCCCGGACGTTCACCGCCATGGTGCGGTCGAAGTCTTCCAGGGGGACCTCGTCGATGGCCCCCATGAGGGCGATGCCGGCGTTGTTGACCAGGATATCGATACCGCCCAGCTCCTGGACGGTGCGCGCCACCGCGGCGGCTACGGCCTTGGCGTCGGCGCTGTCGGCCTGGATAGCCAGGGCCTTGACGCCTGAATCCAGCGCGGCCTGCACAGTTTTTTGGGCCTCATCCGGTTGGCTGACGTAGGTCAGGGCCACGTGCGCCCCTTCCGCGGCCAGCCGCCTGACAATGGCGGCGCCGATGCCGCGGCTGCCGCCGGTGACCAAGGCTTTTTTATCTGCCAGCCGTTGGTTCATTTTGGACTCTCCTAAGGAAGAATTGGGGATATGGGGGAAAACTGCCGCCGGGGCGCGCCCTTATCAACCCGATATGTCGTGCCCATCAATCCACCTGGAGGACGATCTTGCCGATGTGGACGCCTGATGCCATGCGGGCGCGGGGCGCGTCCGCCGGGGGGTGCATGGGGTGTTAGTTGAAAGGTAGGGGCTTTGATCCTCATGTCAAGGGAGCCCGGGGCACCAAGGGGAGAAGAGGGGGGCTCGGCCGAGGGGGCGGCGTATCCCAAAAAATAAACAGGGCCAGGCCGTTGGACCCAACCCGTGGTTTCGGCGGGTGCCCACCCAGCCCCACCCGTGCGAAGACCGCAGCAACGGGCACGGATGTGCGGCCCCTTAAAGCAGGGTGGAGTTGGTGCAGATCAGGTGGGGACTGCGCTTAAGTCAGGGAAGCCGCCTCCTGTGGCCATGCCGGCGCCACTGTTCTCTCTCCAGCCGCTCTGCCTGGCCCGGGCGGCGGCAGCGCTCCTGGCGGGATTCTTCCCGGAGAGAGGCCATATTCTGGCGCCGCGGCCGGTTTTCCAGACGCTCCCGGTACTCCCGGTTTTTCAACCACTGCTCCCGCTCTCCGGCGCGGTGCGGCCGCGGCTCACCCAGGGCCTGGGGCCTCTCGGGTCTAATGGGCTCATGACCACGCACTCCCTGGCGGGGGGCGAGGGGCTGGTGCAGCTGCGGCGGCGCCACCGGGGGTACGGCGAACGGCGGCCGGCGGAGGCGCTGCCAGGTCTCCAGGGCCTGTTGGTGGCGCTCGACGGGGAGTTCATGGTAAAGGTGGTAACCCCGGCGGGCCTCCTCCTTCTGGGCCTGGGGCATCTGCTGCCAGACTTTGAATTGTTCCTTAAGGTTGGTGCACTCCTCCGGGGTGAGGCTCAGCCACACGGTCCTGGTGAATGTCCTGCCGGTCCCGCCAGATGCCCTTGCGGTCCTGCCGCAGGTCACCCCTATCCTGGCTGATGTCGCCGGCAAAGGCCAGGATTCCAAAGGAAAGCGCGGTCAAGGCCACCAGTCCTGCAATGATGCTTTTCATAATTTTCTCCTTCGTGCGACCATTTTTATGGTGCTGCAGTTTTTTGGGGATGAAGCACCTGAAAGCATTGCCGCTCCTGGAGGGAAGTTGGGCTTCGGGAAGCCCTTTCCTGCGGCGGTATAATTCATGGTGCTATTCCCTGTAACGCACGAGGAGGGATTTGGTTGACACGGGGGAAAATTTCTTTGGGTGGGGGGATAAAAAAACTTTGGTAGGGAAGGGGAGGCCCAAGATCTGCCCCCCTCACCTCCCCCCTCTCCCCCCAAAAGCGGAGGGAGGACCGGCGGTTGCCCGCACCGGCGGCGAGCCTTGGCGGCCTGCCCTGCCGTCAAGGGGCATTCAGAGGGACAAGACTCAGGACAGTGCATCGGCAGGAGTTGGGCGGCGCGCCGGCACAGGCTGGAAAGCCTGTGCCACCCGTGTCACCGGAATGTCTAGGCGTGGGTGCAGGGCGTCCTGGTCCAGGTGGTCCTAAGGGGCGCGGTTATGGGACCAGGATAATCTTGCCGTAGGCCTTTTTTTCCATGATGTCCCGGTGAGCCTGGGCCGCCTCCGCCAAGGGCAGTTCCCGGCCCACCACGGGCTTCAGGGTGCCGTTGGCCAACCCGGCCCCCAGCGCGGCAT
Source organism: uncultured delta proteobacterium (assembly GCA_963773285.1). Lineage (GTDB taxonomy): Bacteria > Desulfobacterota > Desulfobaccia > Desulfobaccales > 0-14-0-80-60-11 > JBGSLA01. The sequence goes on along the minus strand of CAVZAM010000009.1, from coordinate 10,653 downwards.
GGATCTCCTGAAACTCCTGGTCGGTGGCGCCGAAGACGGTCATGCCGCGGATGTCGGACTCCTGCATCATGGTGCGGCGGGGGTCGATGGTCACCGTGCCCCGGCTGCCGATGACCACCACCCGGCCGCGGGTGGCCAGGATTTCCAGGTCGCGGTCCAGGTTGACGTCGGCCAGGAGCTCGCAGATGAGGTCAACGCCGCGGTCCCCGGTGAGGCGCAGGGACTCCTGGAGGTAGCCCTCCCGGTGGTGGTCCAGGACGTGGTGGGCGCCCTGCTCAGTGGCCAGGCGGCGGCCTTCGTCAGTGCCGGCGGTGCCGATGACGGTGAGGCCATGGGCCCGGGCCAGCTGCACGGTGGCCACCCCGACGCCGCCGCTGGCGCCGTGGATGAGGACCCATTCCCCGGGCACGGCCCGGCCCCGCTGGAACAGGGCCCGGTAGGCAGCGGAGTATGGCACGTTCACTCCGGCCCCCTGGGAAAAGGATACCGGGGGCGGCAGGGGGTGCACCCGGTCTTCCTGGCACAGGGCCTTTTCGGCGTAGGCGCCGGTCAGGGTGGCGGAGGTGTAGACCCGGTCGCCCACGGCCACCCCAGTGACCCCAGGCCCCACGGCCTCCACCACGCCGGCGGCGTCGTTGCCGGGGGTGTAGGGCAGGGGCCGGGCAGCGGTGGCGTAATGAACGCCGCTCCGGATGTAGGCCTCATAGGGGTTGATGCCGACGGCATGGACCTTGACCAGGACTTGCCCGGGGGCCACCTGGGGCTCAGGGACCTCCTCCAGCTTCAGGACTTCGGGCCCGCCAAATTCGTGCACACGGATGGCCTGCATGGGATTAACCCCCGGGGTGCGGAATGGCTGCCCCCTTACCGGGGGACATTTCGCTTAAAGTAAGCATGGGCCGGGGTGGCGTCAAGCGAGCCGACGCCCTGTAAGCCCCGGGGACTGCAAGCATTACTTAAGATGTAAAGGTTATGGGGGAGGAAAGATGCCGGCGGCCGGTCATTTGGCCCCGGCCTGGAGCAGCAATGCTTTGGCCTGGAAGTTTTTCTTGCGGGTGGCAAAGCCGAGAGGGGTCTGGCCGTTTTTGTCCCGGGCATTGATGTCGGCCCCCCGGGCGAGGAGGAGGTTGACGATGTCCGGGCTGCCGTTGATGGCGGCGTACATCAGGGGGGTCTGGCCGTCCTCGGTCCGGGCATTGACCGCGGCGCCACTGGCCAGGAGCAGCTCCACCACCTGGCGGTGGCCTTCCAGGGCCGCGGCCATCAAAGGGGTGGTGCCGTTTTGCTCCCGGGCATCCACCGGGGCGCCGGCCGCCAGGAGCTGTTTGACCGGGTCTAGATCGCCGAAATACGCGGCCCGCATCAACTCGTGATTCGCCCCCCCGGGGGCGGCAGCCGTGAGGGCCAGGGCCGCCATCACCACCACCGCCATTATTGCCTGCCGCATTCCACCGGGGGCCGTCCCGAAACCCGGGCGCGGCCCCTTTAATCCCGGCGTGGCCACACTTTTTTCCAAGGCCCTGTTGTTCATAGCGATTTACCGCCTCAACCGGAAATGGGCTTCGAAAGAGCTGAAGAGATCGAGGTGCTCCTCGAAGCTGCGGGTCAGGAGGAAGCGCCGCCGCACCGATTCCCGGGCCTTTTGACCCAGGCGCCGCCGCAGGTCCTGGTCTTTCAGCAGCTGCACCAGCCTTTGGGCCGCCTCCTCCACCGAGGAGACCAGGAAACCGTTGACGCCGTCGTCAATCTGGTAGCGGATGCCGCCGACGTTGCCGCCGATGACCGCGGCGCCTTTCCACATGGCCTCGGTGACGGTGAGGCCGAAGCCCTCCCGGGTGGATTTTTGCAGCACCACCGCGGCCCGTCTTTGCAGGGCATTCACCAGGGCGGTGTCCTGGACGGAGAGGACGATGATGCGGTCCTCCCGGGCCTTGAGGAGGGACTCATACACCTGGGGGCCCTCGGGGTCATCGGTAGCGACGTTCCCCAGGAGCACCAGGGTGCAGTCCACCTCCCGGCGGGCGATTTTAAAGGCCTCTACCACCCCCTGGGGGTCCTTCCAGCGGTCGAAGCGGGACACCTGCACCACCAGGGGCAGATCGGCGGGGATATGGTAATGTTGCAGGCGCTCGGATATTTCAGCCTCGGGGAGTTCCCGGTTTTTCCTGGTAAAGGGGTCGATGGCCGGCATGAAAAAAAGCTGGGGCGGGGAGATTTTCTGCCGGTACTCCTCGATGCTCAGGATGACGGCGTCGTAGTGCTCGATGAAGGTGAGGAGGTAGCGCCACAGCTCAGGGTTGGGCCGGGTCAGGTCGACGTGGCAGCGCCAGATCCAGGGGCCGCGCCGGCGGAAGTGCTGGATCAGCGGCAGGGGTTGGGGGTCGTGGACGATGACCAGGTCGTGCCGCAGGTGGTTGCGGAGGGCGTTTTCGTAGACTACTTCCTCATAGATGTCCATTTTGCGGCGGCTGAGGCTGATGTCGCCGCCCTGCAGGGCGTTGTGCATTTTCTTGGTGACGCTGAAGAAATCGGGGGAGCCCTGGATGACCCGCCAGCCGGTTTTAATGCCGGCACTGTTCATGAGCAGGGTCATGGACCCCAGCAACTCCGCCACCCCGCCCCCGTAATAGGTGGAGTTGACATTGACCACATGGAGATCGCGCAGGGGCTCGACTTTCCGCAGGAGGCGCTCTACGGTCTCGGCTCCCACGAATGGTTCGTAGTCTTCCAGGCGGGGGAGGTGATGAGGGCTGGTCATGGGACTCCTCCTGGCAGATGGCGTGAGCCGGGGGGAAGGCACCTCCTCGGGTGTGACTTCGACCGGCCTGCCCAGGGCTTATAAAAACAGTAATACCGGCCGGGGGATATGCAACCGTTCGGGGCCACATGGGAGCGGTTTCTTAGCGTTTGGCCGGCAGGGCCGGCATAAGCAGGCGGCGGAGCCTTGCCGTGGGATTACATTTTGCAATTCCCCGGGGTTGTCTGCCTTGCATTTTGTAGTCTGCAAAAAAAAATATTACGGGAAAGTCTATGAAAAGCGATTGAAATGATTAACCTATTAGAGAGTCGAGGAGGTGGCACGGACTATGCTGTATAGTAAGATTTAAGGCGTTAACACAGCCGCCGCCAACTGGGGCATCCCTTGAGATGCCGTATTGGGGCGGCAGGTTCCGGTTATTCAGGTAAGCAAAAAAAACGGGAGATGGCCATGCCGACAACAGCCGTAACCAAACCCGAAAAGCTCATGGTATGCGTGGGGCCGAGTCCGGCCGGGGCGGCCCTGATCAGGTCGGTGGGGGAGATGGTCGCGGGCACTGAAACCGAGTGGTTTGCGGTGTACGTAGAGAACGCCAGGATGTTGAATCTCCCCGAAGCTGAGCGCCTGCGGGCCGTGGAGAACCTGCGGCTGGCCGAGCAGCTGGGCGGGGCGAGCGTCACCCTGAGAGGCCGCAGCATAGGCGAAGAGTTGGCCAATTTTGCCCGCCGGCGGGGGATCACCAGGATCGTGATCGGCAGGCCGGGGAGGCAGCCGCGGTGGCGGGGTTGGTTGGCCGCCAGCCCGGTGGATGAACTGGTGCGGCAGTGCCCGGATATCGACATCCTGGTTTCGGGGGGAGTTGCGGCCGCGGCGGGGGCCCCGGCGCTGCCGGTGCGGCCTCAGGGGCTGCGCCTATCGGATTACGAGGCGGGTCTCCTCTACCTGATCCTGGCCACGGCCCTCTGTTTTATCATGTACCCTTACTTCGACCTGGCCAACCTCATCATGGTGTATCTCCTGGCGGTACTGCTCACCTCCCTGAAATGCGGGCGGGGGCCGGCGATTCTCAACTCCCTGCTGAGCGTCCTGACCTTTGACTTCTGTTTCGTGCCGCCCCGCTGGTCCTTCACAGTGGACGACACCAAGTACCTGGTCACCTTCGCGATCATGTTCGTGACCGCGGCGGCCATCAGCCAGCTCACCACCCTGATCCGGCGCCAGAGCCAGGCGGCCCGCCTGCAGGAACGCCAGACCGAGGCTATGTATGCCTTGAGCACACACCTGGCGCGGGCCCGGGGGGTGGAGGCGATCCTGGCAGTGGCGGTAAAGACGATTGGGGAAATTTTTGAATGCCAGGCAGTGGCGCTGCTGCCCGACAGCCAGGGGAAGCTGCAACCGGCCGCGGGTGATCCCTCCACCGTCTTCATAAAGGATGTGGTCAAGGAACTGGATGAGGCCCAGCAGGCTTATGCGGCGGGGCAGGTATCGGGTTGGGGAACCGCCAACCTGCCGGATTCCCCGATTCTCTACGTCCCTTTGCCCGGCACCACTGCCCCCCGTGGGCTTCTGGCCCTGCGCCCCAAGGACCCGGAGGCTGAGAACTGGCTGCTCCCCGAGCAGATACGCCTGCACCTGTTGGAATCCCTGGCCAAACAGGTCTCCCTGGCCCTGGAGGTCGAGCACCTGGGGTTAAAAACCGCGGGGTAAGCGAGGCCGCCCTAGCGTTGCCGGCGGCGCCAAGCTTCGATGGCGCCATCACGCGGCTATAGACCGGGTGCATAAGCAGATTACACCACCTCCGCGCCCGCAACCTTCTCATCCCCAACGCCAATGTTTTTATTGACTAACGGGTAAATCCTTGCTACGTTTAACAAAGTGGAGCGCCGGGGAATCGAACCCCGCCCGGATGGACTGTAGGGACCGCCAGGGATACCAATCACGCCCCATGAATCGCCACGGCTCCATAGCCTTACCTCGCGCCAACGACTTAGAGGCTATGGGCCTTCCTTTTTTGGGTTCCTGGCAGGGCGATTCAGTGCTGACAGGAACCGAGTCTCTTCTCATGGTCATCACCTCCTTAGACTCATAACACAACAAATTCAATGTTAATCCTGTAGTGGTATACGTTGGGGTATGCGCTTGGGTTGTGATTATGTAAACCGTTCCTTCAAATCCCACGTTCCCCGATTTGTGTGTATAAATATATCCGGTTTATCTTTCATGGCGCGGTATATGATTTTTGACCCATTGTTGGTGCTAAGTGGCCAATTATGCTCAAGAAAACCATGAACGATTTCACTTATGGTTAAATCCCTCTCTACCTCTTTTAAGAGGTCTATAATCTGCTCCCAAATTCTTTTCCCCCTCTCTCGCCTCAAGCTCTTGAGAAGGTTATCCTTTATCTTAGCAGAAAGTTGAGTATGGATGGGAACCTCCAAGGGCAAGGTTTGTTGACGGGGATCTACACCAAAGAGAGCTTTGCATTTCTTGATTAGATCTTCTAGTTCAACCTTGCGGCGGAGAACATCGGCCAATTCTTTTTCAGCTTCTGCGATGAACGCTTCAACTGTTTCGTTTTTCACGGCCATTAGATTCCTCCTTCAAAAAAATGCGCAGCCACCCATCCTGCTTTTGTAGTATAACTACATTCTCGACCGTGTCAAGAAGAAATGCCACGGTTGACGCTATATGGGGAATGTAACCGGTCAAGGTTGTCTACCATGGAACAAAGCGCAAGAATCCCTGAGTTTTCTGATGGGTGAAGAGCTGAAGCGGGCGGTGGAGCGGCTACACAATTACCGAACAACCAGCCCTGAAGATTCATGGCGGCAGGCGGGTATATAATAAGAACTTAATCGAAGCTAAGCGGGGGAGGGGGTTCCCACGGGCTGGAAGCCCGTGCTACCGGGGCCGGTGGGCACTTACCCCCTTCCCAATCCCGTTATCGGGAGCACAGGTTTTCAGCAGTTGTGTATGTCAAGTTCTGCAAATTGGTCGAGGCATATGGGTTCTTATAGTGTTTACTCACAGTCAAGTTAAGCCGCGGAGGGCCGCCGAGAATGGGCCCTAAATTGCTCGTCGGAGGCGGCCCAGAGCGGCTCCCTCTTAGGCTGCCAAGCTGAGCCGCAGTTTCTTGTGTTCTTTGAGAAGCTCCATATTGAGATAGCGGCTGGCCTCCAGCCAGTCCTCGTGGGTCTCCGCCGCTAGAGCCCGGATGAGTCTCAAGCAGCTGGCTTCATTCGGGAAAATTCTTACCACCCGGGTTCTCCGTTTGATCTCCTCATTGAAGCGCTCCAGCATGTTGGTGGACTTCATATGCTTGTGGTGCTGCAGCGGTAGCTGGTAGAAGGTTAAGGTCTCGCCAATGTTCTCTTCCACCCACTCGCAGAGCTTCGGGTATTTTTGTCCCCAGCGCTCCAGCCATTGCGCCAGGTCTTTCTGCGCCTCGGCCAAATCTCTGCGGTCATAGAGCCACCGCAACTCCTGCAGGCAGTCGTCCACCGCTTTTCTGGGCAGATGATCCAGGGCATTTCTCAGGAAGTGGACATAGCAGCGTTGCCAGACCGCCTCCGGAATCACTTCGGCAATGGCCCGCTTGAGTCCCGGGTGATCATCCGAAACCACAAATTCCACACCCCGTAACCCCCGGCTTTTCAGGTCCAGGAGAACTTCTTTCCAACTCGTCTGGCTCTCCCGGTTGGCCAGCTCTACCGCCAGAATTTGACGTCGGCCCTCATCGTTGATGCCGATGGCGATCTGCACCGCCTGGCTGCGGATTACCCCGTCTTGCCTTACCTTCTCGTAGCGGGCGTCCAGCACCAGGTAGGGATATGCTTCCTCCAAAGGACGCTTGGCAAACCGCTCCAGGCTCTCATCCAGGGTCTTATTGACCGCACTGATGGCGGAGGCCGAAAAGGCATGGCCGCACAACTCCTCGGTAATCGCCTTCACTTTCCGGGTGGACACTCCTTGGATGTACATCTCGGCCAGGGCCGAAACCAGCGCCTTTTCCGACCTTTGGTATCTCTCAAAAATCTGGGTGGAAAACTGTCCCTGCCGATCCTGGGGAATCCGCAGCTCGAGTTTCCCCACCCGGGTCACCAAACCCCGGCTGTAATAGCCGGAGCGGTAACCCAGCCGCCCCGGACTCCTCTCGCCTTTTTCAGCCCCAAGGACGTCAGTCATCTCCTGCTCCAAGACCTCCTGGAGCACTTCCCGCAAGAGCTCTTTCAAACTGTCTTTGTTGGCGCCAAAAATCTCTTGCAGGTTGATCCTGCCCCTCTTACACTGGTTCCCGGTCATGGCATAACCTCCGTCTGTGCGGATTTGGGTGATCTTGGTCGATACACCCATATGCCATGACCTTCTGCTTTTCTCATCTCTTTTTGCAGAACCTTCTGTACACTACCTTTTCAGCCTGTGCATCACAGGCAAGATGCCTGTGTTCCCGGCAGGTTAGGGTTAAAAATGGCGGCAGCACTAGGCGTGACATGAACTGGAAAAAGGTGAACTTGTCCCTCTGCCTGAACCTCATGGGCGCGGTGATTCTGCTGGCCGGGGTGAGCCTGGCCACCTGGATTTACGTGGGGGCGGAGAATCGGGAGGGGGGCGCCCTGGGCTACGAGGGGGGCTACCCCATCAACCCCGGGGACTCCAAGCAGTACCAGCGGGACATGGAACTGTACGGCGGCAAGGCCAATCTCCTGGCGGATGAGTTCAGGCGATGGCTGGCGGGGTGGTTTCAGGGAAAATCACTGGCGGTCATCGTGGCCGGCACGAGCCTCCTGGTTTCCCTGGGGTGTTTCTACGGGGCGGACCGGGCGAGACCGCCCCCGATGGCGGCACGGGGCGCAACCGGGGGGGTGACCGATGAATTACAGGCTGCAAAGGAGGGGGGAAACGTAGCTGTCACCGCTGAGGATGCTCTTGATGGCAGAATTGAGATCGGTGTCGGCCTCCTCTTTCAGCACGTAGCCGTTGACGCCGATTTCCTGGGCCTTGTTGAAATAATTCTTTTCCCGGTGCATGGTCAGGATCAGGATCTTCACCAGGGGATGCCGCTGCCGGATCACCTTGGCGGCCTCCAGGCCCTGCATGCGGGGCATGGAAATGTCCAGGATGACGATATCCGGGGTGGTCGTTTCCAACACCAGCAGGAGTTCCACCCCGTCCCCCACTTCGTGAATCACCTGCAGGTTGGGGTCTTCCTCGATGATGCGCCTTAAGCCCTGCCGCACCAGGACATGATCTTCCGCCAGTATGACTTTCGGCATGGCCGTATATTCACCTGTCATTGTTTAAAAGTAATGAACCGTGCCGGTAATGTCAAGCCCCGGGCCGGGGTCAGGCAAGGCTAGCCACCCCATCAGCCCCGGGCAGGCCCGGTTTAGGGGTGCGGTTGATTTCAAAGTAAAGCCGGGTGCCCTGGCCGACGCCGCTGGTGAGGCTGAACTTACTCCCCAGCATGCGCAGGCGCTCTTCCATGGAGATAAGGCCCATGCCGCCCGATTCCCGGGGCCGGCTTCTCACTTCTTCGGGGACAAAGCCCTTGCCGTTGTCGGCCATGGTGACCACGACCTTCTCCGGCAAAACCTTGACGGCCATAATCACCCGGGAAGCCTCGGCATGCTTGTGGACGTTGGACAGGAATTCCTGGGCGAGGCGGTAAATAACAATATTGTCCTCGGTGGTCAGGATATCCCTAACCTCATCTAAGTCTGCTTCTATCTCTATAGATCAGTACCACGATCGCAATACCTTTGAAACTCCTCGAAAAGATTTTTCAGGGCCTCCGAGAGACCGAGGTTTTCCAGGGTGGGGGGGCTCAGGCCCCAGGAGGTGCGGCGCACCTTGTCGACAATCTCCATGAGATAGGCCACGGCCTCGTCAAGCCCCCGGCGGACCGGCGCTTCCGGGGAGAACTGCCTGATCATGGCGTTCAGCCGCATTTTCAGGACCAGGAGGCTTTGCCCCAGGTCGTCGTGGAGCTCCCGGGACAGGCGGGCCCGCTCCTCCTCCTGCACCGTCAGGATCTGGGAGGTGAGAGACCGCAGGCGGTTTTCGGAGAGATGCAGGGAATCGTTGAGCTCCTTGAGATTGCCGGTCATCCGGTCGAAGGCCCGGGACAGCTGGCCGATCTCGTCGGTGGAGTCGATCCCCACCCGGTGGTCCAGGTGGCCGGCGCCGATGATCTCCGTGCCGGCCTGGAGCTTTAACACGGGCTGAACCACCGAACGCTGGAGAAAGAAGATGTTGCTGATCACCAGGACCCCCAAAGCCAGGAGGGCCATCAGATCCAGTAACGATGTGAGGCGCTGGGTGTTGACCAGCTTTTGATTGGTGGATTCGGTGAGGCTGAGGAACTTCCCCAGCAGGTCGCGGGTGGCCAGGAGGAGCTGGGTCGCCAGGCGGTTGCGCATTTCCCCGGCGATCTTATCGGGGCCGGGGTCGGCCGGCATGGCCATGATCTTTTCGAAGGTGTCGCCCACGACCTTCAGCTTGGCGGGGACGTCGCCCGTGCCGAAGCCGCTTTTAAGCCCCCGGTACTCGGGCCGCTGCAGGAGACTCATGACCTCGGCATAGGCCGCCGACCATTGCCTTTGGGAGCGCTCCGTGTGGTACAGCAGAAAATCCTGGGTGAGGCTGCTGAGAACGGTGATTTTTTCGACGACGGCGTGGTTATTTTTTACTTCCAGGGCGAGCTGGCCCACGGTCCGGTTAAAATACAGGAGAAGCGCGCCATAGGCCACCAGGACGCAGAGGGTGACGGCCCAGGCGAACTTGACCCGGGTGCGGATGTTCATGGGCGCGCCTCACCGGCCCCGGGGGGCGCGGGGGGCCCGGGCGCGGTTGGGCGGGGATCACGAGGCGCACTGCCTGAGGGGCGACGCCGGCCAGGGGCGCGGCATAAAAATAATCGAGGAAGTCGGGGAGCCGGGTGGCCGGGACGCGCCGGTTGTCGATGAGCCAGCGGGCCTCGTCCTCCATGGCCAGGAGCAGACCCTGGTCCAGGAACACCTCGTACCGCTTGGGGAATTTCCCGGACTGCACCCGTTCTATGGGCACCTTCAGCCACCGGGCCATGACGGCCTGGGCCTCCCGGGGGTGTTCTCTCACAAAATCGGCGGCCTGCAGGAGGGCCCGCAAGCAGCTTGGCCAGGGCAGCCGGGTTTTGCCTGAGGTGGCTTCCGGCCCACCAAGAGCCAGTACAGGTCCTGGCCGCCCTGGGCCGGCCAACTGACGGCGTTGGCCCCGCTCCGGGTGAGGACATCATAGACGATGGGCTCCCAGATCTGCACCGCGTCCACCTTCCCCGAGGCCAGGGCCTCCGCCAGGTCCCGGGGTTTGAGGTCGACCACGGTGACGTCGTCCGGGGCCGATATAATGCAGGGTGAGGAACCGTGCCAGGTAAAACTCGGCGGAAGTGGATCTGGGGCACGCCGATGGTTTTGCCCCGCAGGTCTTCCGGGCGGCTGATGCCCCGGTCGCGCCGGGCGATGACCTCGTTGTTGTCGCCGGCACTCACCACGCTGAGGCAGGCGAGGTCGGCAGCCCCGCCGAGGATCTGGCGCACCAGGACGAACTCGGTGCAGCAGGCCAGGACCAAGCCGCCCGGGGTCAGGTGGGCGACAGCTTCCTGGCCGGTCTGATAGGTTTGGAGGTGGAGCTGCAAGCCCTGGTCCCGGTCGAAACCGCGGTCCCGGGCGATCCACAACAGGGCATTGTAGCCGCTGTAGTCGATGTTGACGGTAACCTTCTCCAGGGGCCCGGGAGCGGGCCGGGGCGGGTGACCCCGCCACCCTGCCTGCCACAGGTAGCCCAGGATCACCGCCAGGAGCACCAGGAGCGCCAACGCCGCGGTTTTGGTTCTGCCCAAACTTATTGAGTTCCCGTTA
>CAVZAM010000008.1:0-41299 GCA_963773285.1 uncultured delta proteobacterium | reverse complement strand
GTCCGTCCTGATGCAATACGTTCAACTCATGGAGAAGCTAGCGCACTTTGACCGCGAGCGAGTTATCGAATCGCTGGCATCAATGACTATTCAATGATTATCTCGTATAAGCGGCGCTTGGGGACATGATGCACGCCATTCTTGTCCCGCCAGTACTTGATGTCGCCGTCAGGGCCCACCTCGGTAAGGACCACCTGCTCCTTGGGCACACCCAGGGCGATGACCAGGAGAATGTCATAGCGCTGGGGGAGGTCCAGAATTTGGCGCAACTGGTCTTTCTTGATGGAGCCGATCATGCAGCCCGCGAGACCCTGGGCCCGGGCTCCCAGGAGCATGCTCTGCGCGGCGATGCCGTGGTCACAGCCGAAGTTGGCGGCGATGTTTTTATCCCCCAGGATGGTGATATAAGCCGCGGGGCGCTCCCCCGGGGCCGGCCCCGGCCATTCCTTAAGATACCCGGCCCAGGCCAGGGTAGCAAAAATGGCGGCGTTTTGCTCGGGCTCGAAGGAGAGGGCGTACTTCAGGGGCTGCAGGTTGGCGGCGGAGGCAGAGAGCCGGGCCAGGTCGACCAGGGCCAGGAGGGTTTCCCGGGAAACGGCCTGATCCTCGTAAAAGCGGCGGCAGCTGCGGTTTAAGCGAACCAGTGCTTCGATCATGCGCACCTCGGGGTGAGGTGGAAGACGCCCTCGGGGGTCAGGGTGGCCTGGAACCCCAGGTCTTTCAGGAAGCGGGTGACGGGGCGGCCCAGGATCAGCTCGATGGTGGCCGGGGTCAAACCCCAGTCCTCTTGCAGGGTCTTTCTCAGGTAGTGGTCAAAATGGAGGGCCTCGAAGACAGCCTCGGAGGCTGCTTCGCTCCCGTCGGCCACCTCCTCCAGGCTCTGCCGGAGGCGCGTCAGGTCGCAGCGCTCACGGTGGGCCTGGATGAGTTCCCAGAGTTCCGGCACCTGGGTGAACAGATGCTCCCGGTTGAGGAACTCCTCAGGCGGGGGAGGGGAGGGCGGCTCCCCCCAGCATTGGTATCTCCGGCACCGCTCCGGACGGTGGTCATAGATGCGGCAGGTCCGGGCGGCGGCCTGGTAGAAGGTGCACTGCTGGCTCCCCGGCACTGCCCGGATTTTCAGGTACTCCCCATCGAGGCACACGGGAGGCCCCTCCCGGGACGTTTCCAGTTCACCCCGGCGCAGGGTGTAAAGGTCGTTCCAGGAAATGACCTCCTGCTGTAAAAGCTCTAGGTCCGGGAGCAGCAAAGTGGGCCCGGAGTGCAGGCAGCATTCGCCGCAGCGCAAGCAGGATTCCCGGGTGGCCTCGACTTCGCCCCGGGCCGTGGTGACCAGGCGGCGCCAGGCCTCCGCCCGGGCCTCGGGGGCGAGGTCATTCCAGTCACGGTAGACTTCGGGGAAGCCGGCCTTCTTGTCGATTTCCTGCCGCAGCAGTTGGTTGCGGGCATTTTTCAGGCCGCCCCCAAAAATGTCCTCGAGATATTCCTGCCAGATGGACAGCATTACCTCCCGGGGCCCCCGGGCCAGGGACTCCCAGGGGTCGGTGCGAATCTTCCCTTTGAAGCGCTTCTCGGACATTAAAAATCCTTATAGTGGGTGGATGTGGGTGGAGGCAGATGGTGATGCCCCTGACCCTCCCCGACATTTTATCATGTCGCCGATTTTCTGACAAAATGAGCCAGGGCCAGGGTAACTTCCACCATGGCGTCCAGATTCAGGGTGTCCATGTTGTCACGGGGGGAGTGATAATTGGAATAGAAGACAACTCAGCCGGTGCGGGGGGCTGGCTCCGGGGTCGGGGTGACGGGGAGCGGCGCGCCTCCCAGGCGTCCCCCCACCAGGCGGCCGCGGCTGTCCAACTGCATGGTGAGGACAAAGGGCATGGTGCGTCCCGGCACGCCGAAACGCAGGTCCACCCAGGTCAGGGTCAGGCGGCCGGGGGCATTCTTACTGTAAAGGAGAATAGGGAAGCGGGAGAACTCCAGATAGGTGTCTAAAATTTCCCGGGCCCCCGCATCGAGCTCCGCGGCAGGGACAGGCGCGGCCCGCCACAGGTAAACCTCGAGGTCCGAGGGAGGGCGATATGAAGCCGGGGGCACCTGGGGCGCCGTGCCCGGCTCATAATCAACCGGGATCACGGCCGGCGGCGGGATTTCCCCTGGCATCGGCCAGCGGGGCAACTCCACAAAGGCCTGGCGGACCTCACCGGGAGTGGTGGCCACCAGGAGCCAGCGCCGGGGGGAAAGAGGCTGGGGCAGCGCCGCCAGGGTACAAGCGTCCCTGTGGCAATCACGGAAGACCTGGCGGGCCAGGCTCATGGCCTGGTGATGATAGAAAGCGCACATGAGAATATACAGCCCCGCTAGGCCCAGGCAGGCGGCCGCGACGGGGCGCCCCCAGCCGGTGGATATCAGGGACACCAAGGCCCCCACGGCCAATATGCCAGTGAGGTAGGGATCGATGATGAAGAGCCAGTCCAGGCTGAACTTGGTGCGGGTGAAGGGGTTTAACAGCTGGGTGCCGTAGGAAGTCACCCAGTCCAGGAATAAATGGCTGATCAGCACCGCCGCGCCGATGACCAGCAGGGGGCGGAACCAACGGGGTCCCCCCAGGAGCCTCCCCAGGGCGGCCACCGCCAGGGTGAAAAGAAACAGGGCCGGCAGGGAGTGGGTGAAGCCCCGGTGATGCTTGAGGTAGGACAAGCGGCTGTCCAGGGTAAAAAAGTAATCGAGGTCGGGGAGCACGGCAAAGAAAACCCCGGCCAGAGCGGCCCAGGCCCGGGAGGGCGGGGCGGCCAGCTGGGAGAGGGTGACGCCGGTGACGATATGGGTGAGCGGGTCCATAATTTTTACGGGGTGGGGCTGCCGTAGCCAGGGAAATGACTCAGGAGATCGGCCTTCAAGTCCAGGGCGCTGGCGTAGCGTTTGGTGACGTCTTTTTCAAGGCATTTCAGGATGATGTCCTCAAGGGCGGGAGGCACCCCGGGGTTCAGCTGCCGGGGCGGGGTGGGCTCTTTTTCCAGGATCTGGTCGATGAGGAGCTTTTCCACTTCGCTGTAAAAAGGCAACTCCTCGACATAGAGCATGTACATGATGACGCCGATGGCCCAGAGGTCGCTGCGGATTTCGCTTTTCCCCATGATCTGCTCCGGGGCCATGAAAGGCCGGGAACCCACCATGGTGGAACTGATGTCTGTTTCCTGGAGGACCTTGGCGGCGCCGAAATCCATGAGCTTCAGGGTGCCGTCCGGCAGCACCATGATGTTGCCGGGTTTGATGTCCCGGTGCATGATGCGGTGCGCATGGGCGTGGGCCGCCACCTCGATGAGCTGCAGGATGAGGCGCTCCACCAGGGGCCGGGGCAGCTCCTCGGTGAGCATGTCTTCGAGGGTGCGGCCGGGGAGGTATTCCTGGATAAGGACGGCCTTGTCCTCGTCCTCCAGGACACACACCTGCCGCACCACCCCGGGGTGGGGGGAAAGACGGCGGCACATGTCGGCCTCCAGGCGGAACTTGGCGTTGGCGGTGCGCGTGAAGGGGATCTTGGCGACGTACTCCCGGGGGCCTTCCAGCTCCTCGGTATCCCTGACCAGCCAGACCTCCCCGAAGGATCCCTGGCCGAGCTTCTTCAATTTTTCATAGCGGTCCCCCAGGAGGGGGGTCATCTCCATGAGGCTCAGGTAATCCCGGGCGGCGGGGAGGAAATTTTCCACCAGGCTGTGAAAGGCCCGCTTCAGGGGGGAAGATGAACCCACCGGCTGAATTGCGAAGCTCAGGCGGTCGGGGGACGGCTCCGGTTGGGCCAGGTCGGCCAGCAGCACCGAGACGGGCTGGCCCCGGCGGCCTTTCAGGCGCACCTTGACGCGGCCCAGGTCGGAGGCATGCTGGATCACCTGGCGGAAGCGCTCCCGGTCCTCGTCATCGAAGAGGAGGACATTGATGTCTTCCGGGGGCTCTTCGCCCTTGCGGTGGGAATAACCCAGAAGCCGCTCCAAAGTTGGGTTGAGGCGGCAGCGGCGCCCCTGGCGGTCGCAGTAGAACAGGGGGTGGGGGTTCTCGGCGAAGACCCGGGCGAACTCGGTTTGGGAGGACACCAGGAGGCGGCGCTGCAGGTGCAGCCGGAGGACCACCATGACCCGGGCCAGGACTTCCTGGGGCTGAAAAGGGGCGGTGATGAATTCGTCGGCCCCCAATCCCAGGGCCTGAGCCGCGCCGGCGTCGCTGAAACGGGTGAGCGCGGCAATGATGGGGAGGTCGCGCCAGGGGGCTTGCGACCTGAGGAGGGGCATGAGCCTGAGCAGGCGGGGCGGTTCCTCCGCCAGGATGAGGAGGTCGGGCAGATCGGTGGCCGCGGCAGAGGTCAGATCGTCGGCTGCTTTTATTTTTATGTCGTAGCCGCCCCCGGTAAGGATCCTGTTAAGGACCGCAACCGCGGCCTCAGGGCCGGTAAGCCAGATACACTGAGAGGCGTTCATCGCTCCCCCGCTTTCTGCAGAGTATTTTCACCGGAACGGAAAGGTTTGGCAAGGACGATTTCCTGTTGACAAGAGGGCCTCGAATGGATAAAGAAGAAGCTTGTGGCGGGGTAGCTCAGTCGGTAGAGCAGCGGACTGAAAATCCGCGTGTCGACGGTTCGATTCCGCCCCCCGCCACCAGGTTTGACGTGAAAAGTAACCGGTCCTGCCAACGGCGCCAGGACAGCTTTGAAATTATTGGTATCCCCCTCCTTCATCACCCGGTAATTTTTCTGACCCACAAAGAAGGCAAAAGTTTTCCTCGATTGAGTCGATCTATTTTAAGTACCCCAACTCGCTTATCTGCACGGCCGGAGTGCGGCTGGTGCAAATCCCAAAGATAAAGGAGGTAACGTTACTACATGCACAAGAAACTCGTGGTTGTGGCTCTGGTCCTGGCATTGGCATTAACGGCGGGGGCGGCTTTGGCCGACCAGCCCAGCGGCACCATCAGCATCGAACTGCGGTCGGCCAGCGCCCTGATGGGCGCCAGCTGGGGGCAGGCGGTACTGACTTTCGGGGGCAAAACGCACCTTTACCGGGTGAGAGGCCTGAAAGTGCTGTCCGTGGGGTATCGCGAGATGTCCCTCAACGGTGACGTGTACAACCTCACCAACGTCCGTGACCTGGCCGGCACTTACCAAAAGGCCGACCCGGCGGGCCTCACCTTCATCATGGGTGAGAAGGGCCTGGTGATCCGGAATGACAAAGGCGTCACCATCAATATCAGGGGCAAAGAAGCGGGCCTGAACCTGGACCTGGTCCAGGAAGGGCTGACCATCCAGCCGGCTCCCTAAGGCTTCGCCTCGCCTTATTGGACCAGTTAAGTTAACTTTAAATTTTTACACTCTCGGCAGGGAGGCTTGATACTATATGCAGGCCCCCTGTCGGGCCTTCCTGTTTGATAATATTGGTTTTCTCGCGCCGCTTCCGTCAAGACCGTTCAACCCTGAAAACGGTTTCCCTTCCGTGAGGAGCATCTCCCAACACCTTTCCTGGCTGTTTGGATACTTTTCTAACGGGGTTGGTAATCTATGTTTCCCCCCTTTTTTTTTTGCCTTACACCTGCAAGCCCTTGATTTCGAAAAATCCGGACATAACTTTCTGTATGAAGCAATTTAAACCTGGTAATCTGCCTGGCCTTTCCTGGCTGAGGCAAAGCCACTGAGAAATAAGGAGATGAAATACATGCGCAAGAAACTTTTGGTTCTGGCTCTGGTCCTGGCATTCGTCCTGGCAGCGGGTGCGGCGCTAGCCGACGAACCCAGCGGCACCATCAGCATGGAAGTGGTCTCCACCACCGTGGGGGTGGGCCCTTCGTGGGGCCAAGCGGTACTCACATTTCAAGGCAAGACCCATCTGTTCAAGGTTAGAGGCTTTAAAATGCTATCGGTGGGACGGGAGAAGCTGTCCGTTAATGGTGACGTCTACAAGCTCACTAACCTCTCTGACCTTCCCGGCAGGTACAAAAAAATCGAAACGGCAGGTCTCACTTTCATTGGGCGCCCATCGGATCTGGTGCTCCAAAACGAGAAAGGTGTAACGATAGATGTCAAGGGGAAAGAGAAAGGCGTAAGCCTAGATCTGACCGAGGAAGGCCTGGAAATCAGCGCGGCAAAGTAAGGGGTCTTTTCCTGAGTTAAGGTCCCTCAGTGACCAGAAAGCTTCAAGAGACTTTACCAGGCGCGGCAGGGGGCTGGAAAGCCTACAGGCCCTCTGCCGGGCTTTATGGTTTGGCATTATTTCTCTCCCACACCTGTCCTTTCCCCTCTGCCCTGTTTTCTTTCTACGGACGGACTCATCCCAGCACTTTTCGCTTGTGCCGGTCGGGCACTTGAGCCAATATCAACTTGGCGCGAAGAACAATAACGGCGAGGTTTGCCTGACCATGAAGCCCTGGGTTGCGGTTGACGAGGAGCTGGTCGTCAAGGTGAAGCACATGGTGGTGCAGGCCCTGGGACAGGTCAAATCCTGGGAGATGGCCCTGGAGGTCACCCGCCAGGCCATGCAGTGGGCCGACGGGCTGATTGAGGCCTTCGAGTCGGTGAACCCCCTCCCCAGGCCGGTTGCCTGCCAGCCGGGATGCACCTACTGCTGCCACAACCAAGTGGAGGTGACCCCCCCGGAGGTGTTCGCCGTCGCCATGGTGACGGCGCTGTACCTGCCGCCCCCGAAGCAGGAGCGCCTGAAGGAGAAGGCCCTGAGGATGGCGGCCTTTAAAGTGGGCAAGGCCAAGGCGGAGC
Organism: uncultured delta proteobacterium; assembly: GCA_963773285.1. Lineage (GTDB taxonomy): Bacteria > Desulfobacterota > Desulfobaccia > Desulfobaccales > 0-14-0-80-60-11 > JBGSLA01. Next base: position 34,542 of record CAVZAM010000008.1, on the reverse strand, counting down.
TGGCGGCCTCTAGAAAATCCCAGCCATGCCCCCTGCTGGAGGGGGACAGATGTGCGCTGTACCCCTGGCGGCCCCTGATGTGCCGGGCCATGCACGCCCTGGACCGGGAGCACTGCCGGCAATCCTTCACCGCCGGGGATCTGGCCGGGGATGAATATTACCTGCACCGCTATGTCTTCCCCATGTCGGTGAGCGCCGGCCTCACTGCGGGTTTTGAGGCCCTGGGGTGCCAGGCCCCGGTATTGGAGCTGTCCCAGGCCCTGGGGGAGGTTTTACTTGAACCCCGGTTGACGGAGCGCTGGCTGGCAGGGGAAAAAGTGTTTCAGGAACCCTCATCTTAAGATATTTTCCCGCCTTAACTTCAAGTTAATACCGCAAGTTGCCTGTTCAAAATTAAGAACTTCCGTGTCCTGGCGCAACGGCTTCGCTGCTGTTCTCTGGACGGCGCCCCCCAACCCCTTGGGGTCCTGGACCGGGATAGATTAAGAAGTCAAACGGATGGTGAACTTTTCTTCGAGGTGGTGGGGATGGTAGGAGAGTTTGGCCTTTCTTAGACCCGGCTCCCCCAGGTCCTGCTCCCGGTTTACCCAGGGGGTATCTTCCCAGGCGTGCTCAAGAAAGGCCTGGTTGATGGCGGCGTAGAGGCCGCGGACCTCGGGGTTGGCCTTTTCCAGATGAATCACGGCGGTGGCGTCGTTTAATTTTTCCCCCACCGTGAAGGCCTCCAGGCGTCCTGCCACGAACACGGCTCCCCCCGTGAGGCCAAGCGCCTCGAAATGAGCCAGGGTTTCCCGAACCGCGTCCCATTCTTCCATGAGGCTTAGATCCTCTTCGCAGCGCCTGATTTCGCACCACTCCCGGGCCATCTGCTGACAGGCCTTCAGGAGGGCGGGGGTCAGGGCTTCGTATGTGTTTTGCCGGTGGGAACGCTGGAAGCTGTTCAGGTGGTTGCGCTTCTGTTGGTAATGGCCGCCGCCCAGGTTGATGAGGTCAGGGGTGGAATAGACGTAGTCGAAATGATCACGGTCAGGTTCGGCGCTGAAACCGCCGGCGGCCAGGAGTTCCTCCCGGAGGCGCTGATCGGCCCGCTCCAGGCGGGGATCGGCGGCTCCACGGGCCTCTTTTAGCCAGGTAAGGAGGCGGCGGCAGAGATCTACCCGGGGAGAGGGCCCGATGGGGGGAAACAACCAGGGGCCGGCAGGGGCGTCGCTCAAAAAAAGCAGGTGGTTGTCCGCCAGGCACCAGGAAAGATTGTAGTGGCGCCGCCAGATAAAGAGGTTGGTAAAGCTGAGCTCCGAAGTGACGGGCCGGTAGTCCCAGAGACGTGGGTGGACAAACTCCCGGTCGTCCAGGGTCAGGGGCTGGAAATCGGGGAAGAGGGGTGGGTAGGCCATGTCCCGGGGGATTATATGAGGTCCCGGCGGTAGATGCGATAGCGCTTGTGGGGCCGCAAGCCTGATTCTTCATAGAGCAGGTTGATGGCCTGGTTGTCCTCCAGGTTCCAGCCAAGCTCCACGTAATAATACTGCGGCTTGTCCTTGGCGGCCTCCAACAGGTAATGCAGGGCCACCAGGGGCGCACCCACCTGACGGTATTCCTCTTTGACCCCCAGGATGAAGCCCCGGCAGCCGTTGACCTCCGACCAGTACAGGTGCTTTTTGATGAGGGCCCCCAAGCCCAGTTTGCCGTTGAAGCGCTTGAGCAGGGGGGTGACGTCGGGGAGCACGATGCACACCCCCATCGGCTCGTCCCCCACGTAAAGGAAAAAAGCCAGGTCAAGGTCGAGGATGGGGTAAATGCTCTTGACCATATCCCGCACTTCGGAGGCGGTGGGCGGCACAAAGCCCCAGTTGTGCCCCCAGCATTCGACGTATAACCGGGTAAGCAGGCGCACCTCGTCGTCGAAATGCTTGGGGTTCATTTTCCGGACTACCACTTCCTGCTTCTGGGCGAGACGCGCCCCCAAATTCAAGGCCCACTCCGGGGGTTTTATGTCCCGGGTGGAGAGGTAGGTTAGCAAATCTTTTTCTTTACGGAAGCCGGAGAGTTTCACCAGCTCAAGGTAATACGGCGGATTGTAGGTCATCAGGAACGTGGGGCGGGATTCAAAGCCGTGGACCAGGAGGCCGGACTCGTAGTTCATGGAAGGGTTCAAAGGTCCCCGGATGAACTCCATGCCCTGCTGGCGCACCCACGCGGTGGCGGCGGCAAACAGGGCGCCCGCAGCCTCGGGGTCGTGCTGGCACTCAAAAAAGCCCCAGATCCCCATTTTTTCCTGCTGGTACTCGTTGTAATGGTCGTCGACGATGGCGGCAATCCGGCCCACTATTTCCGTGCCCCGCATGGCCAGGAAAAGTTCCCGCCGGGAGAAGGTCCAGAAAGGGTGCCGGCCGGGGGTGAGAAGCTGGATCACCTGGCTTTTCACCGGGGGAATCCAGTGGGGGTCGTCCCGGTAAAGGTCCCAGGGGAAGTCGACAAACGCCTTCATCTGGCGATTGGTTTGCACCGTAACAACGGATACGCCAGCCATTTTAGAGCTCCTGAACAATAGGGCAGGGTAGGGGGGTCATGCTACAAACCACCGCAACTGCAGGCCTGTCACCTGCATGACGGCGGCGCCGGTGTCGTCTGTGGCCCGGGCCACCCAGGTGTAGCTTTCCGGGTTTTCGTTTTGCAGGCGGGCTTCCAACACCAGGCGCTCGCCTTCCCGGCACTGGCGGGTGAAGAGCAGTTCACCGATGCCGGCGGGGATCATCCGCCGTTCCTCTTTTTCATCCCGCATGACCACGTAAAAGTTGGCCAGATGCAGGAAGGCCTCCAGGAGGTACGGGGAGAACTGGTAGTGGTTGGGGTTGCCGCCGGGGAAGTCACTTATTTCCCGGTAGACCATGGCCCCCCGGATGCAGCCGGGGCCGGTGCCCTCCAGGGACTCCATGACCCGGTAGCGGCCCTGCATGCTGGTGCGGGTCTCGTAGTACTCGGCCACCTCGTCGGGGACCATGGCCCGGGTCTCCATCTCAACGGGGCTGACCGGGAAACCGGGGAGGTCGCCCAGGGCCGGCGGTTTGCTCCCCAGAATCACCTGGCCCGCGAAGTTGGTGGTCCAGCGGTCCAGTTCCCGGCCGCTGGGGGAGATCAGGGGGCTGGAGATGGTGACCTGGCAGAGAAGCTCCCCGGGGTTGGAACTCATGGAGCGGCAGTGGATGCGGGCCAGCCGGGGCTGGTCCAGGGGGCAGTCCAGGAGGTCGCGGTAGGCCACCTGGCGGGCTCCCACCACGTGCAGATGGGGGTTCAACACCCGGGCCGCCTCGAAGAAGGTCTCCACCGCCATGATGCCGGAAACCGGCGGATGCTTGAGGAACTTGAAGGGGCGGTGGTCTTCCAGCCAGAGATCTTTGCTGGTGATGAAGACCCGCTCCGCCTCGAGCTCGCCATCCCTGAGATCAAGGCGCTGGATGGTCTCCAGCATGGGGAGTTCCCCGGGACCGGCAGTCACTCCGGCCATGGCCAGAGAGCCAGGCGCGGCCTCGGGTTCGGTGAGGTCCAGGATCGTGGTCTTTACCTGGGGCAACAGCCGCATGGGCATGACCCAGACATCGGCGCGGTTCCCCAGGAAAAGCTCCCGGACCAGGAGTTGGGCCAGTTCGGCGGCGTGCACATAAGCCTTCTCCAAGCCCTTAAGCTTGAGGAGTTCCTTGACTTCGGGGTCGTCGGCCATGCCCACGCCCTCGACCGGAGGCAGCATGAAGGCCTTGGCAGCCAGATCGCCGGCCTGGGCAGCCACCAGGGCGGACATGGCCCGGTTGCCGGCGCAGTAATTGGCCTGGCCGGGATTCCCCTGGATGGAAGCCGCCGAGGACAGGGCGGCTATGGCCCTGAGCCCATGAGGCTTGGCGGCTTCAAGGAGATTGGCGGCCCCGGTGAGCTTGACGGCCACCACCCGGCTGAAATCCTCCGGTGACATGAAGGCCATAAAGGAGTCCTGAATAACGCCGGCCCCGTGGATGACCATGTCGATCCTGCCCCAGTCCTTGGCCACCTGGTCCAGGGCCTGGCGCACGGAGTCGGCCTGGGCGACGTCGCAAGGTAAGTAGCGGGCTTCCACTCCCATCAGGGAGAGGTCTTTCACTGTCTGGGAAACTTCCAGGCCGGCCTTGAGGCGTTTGAGGCCGTTTTCCAGGGCCGCGCCGGCGATGTCCGGCTGCTGCTTCTTCAGGAACCGCCGCAGAGCAGCTTCGTCCCCGCTGCCACGGAGCAAGGCGTCATAATCAACCTCGGGGTCGAGTTTGGTGCGCCCCAACAGGGCCACCCGGGGTGAGAAGGGCGCCAGGGCCTTGGCCAGGTAGGGGGTAACCCCCCGGGCCCCGCCGGAAATCACCACCACATCGCCGGGCGCCAGGCTTAAGGCGGGCTCGGCGCTGAACGGCGCGGCCTCCGCCATGGCCTTCTGGGTGAGGGCCTGGGAGCCCTGGTAGATGATCTGGATCAGCCTGAGGCCGGTGTCGAGGGCCTGGGGCAAGGCGGCGGTGAGGTCGGTGCCCTGGTCCAGGGAGACGGTGCGGAACAGGAAGTCGGGGTATTCCTGGGCCGCGGCCAGGAACATCCCCAGGATGCCCTCGGCCACAATCCGGGACGGCCCGGCCGGATTTAAGCCCCGGCTCAGGAGCACACAGAATTCCTTGACCGGGGAACTCAGCAGGGTCTGTAATGACTGGAACAGCCCGGTGAGCAGGGTCGGAGCCTCGGCCAGGGAAAATTGCTCGTCGCTGCCGCCGTCCAGGGTAATGATGATGCCGGCCAGTTCCGGGGTGTCGGCCAGGAATTTGGCGGCCGCGGCGCCGCCTTCCCGGGTTCTCAGGTCAAAGTGCTCGGGGGCATTGCCCTGGCTGGCGATGCCGGCCTGGACGACCCGGGACTGCCAGGTCTTCTTGCAGAAGCGCGCCGCGTCTTGCGAGAGTTCACCGGCGGCACCGAGATGAAAGACGGCCACGGTTTTGCCAGCCTTCAGCTGGAGAAGCCGGGACGCGGTTGCCGGCAGCGGCGCGGGGCGGAAAACCATGCGTTTGCACGGTTCCAGATCAGTCGGCGCTTCCGGTTGGGGGGCTTCCCCGGTAACCGGTTCGGCTCGGCGGCGCGATGGGTCCCCGGGCCGGTTCGCCAGCCACAGCTACAGGGGCGGCGCCATCCCGGGCCACCACTTCGGACAGGCGGTCGGCCAGGTCCTGGACGGTGCGCACCCCGAGAAAATCCTCGATCTTGATGGTGATGCCGAATTCCCGCTCGGCCGCGTCCATGATCACCGGCAGACGGCTGGAGCGGATGGCCAAGTCCTGGCGCAGGTCCATGTCCGGCTCGATTTCTTCCCGCTCGTAGCCGGTGGCGTCCATGATGATCTGGATGATGCGCTCCAGGTAGTCCCCGGGGGAAACAGGCCCGGCTGGCGCGGCCTTGGTAGCAGCGGGCGCGGCCATGGAGCAGGGGAGCGGCAGAGAGGCCGGCGCGGCAGCCCGCAAGGGCGCGGCCAGGGTGGGAGTCGAAGGAGCGGGCAAACTATCACCCAGCAACTGAACCAGTTCGGCCTCGGTAAAGGCCGGGTCCACTTCCCGGCGCAGGGCCTCCAGGATGGCGGGCTTCAAATATTTGCCAAAGCTTCCCAATATAAAGGAGTTGATTTCCCGCTGGACGATGGCGGCAGCGCCGGCGGCAGCCGCGGGGGCCGCGGGGCGGGCCGGTGGGACGATAGCCGGAGCCGGCGACAGATCCACGGTGGCGGCGGGCTTGACCGCCGGCAAATACCCCAGCGCGTACAGGCGGGCCGCGGCATCCCTAAAGGTCCGGGACTCGCCCTCCGGGTCGCAGGTGGGCATGGTCATGGCCTCGGGGACAGTCTCGGTGACCAGATTGCACAGGGTGTCCTTGGGGCCAACCTCCACAAACACCCTGACCCCGAAGTCGTTCCACAGGGTCCCGACATTCTGGAGCCAGTGCACCGGCGACTCCAGGTGCGCCATGACGGTGCGCTTGATCTCGGCGGGATCGTCCGGGAAAGGCTTCATCGTGGTGTTGGAGATCACCGGGATTTGGGGCGGGTGGAAGGTAATGGTATCCACAAAGGCCTGCATTTCATCCCGGATGATCCTCATGATGGGGGAGTGGAAGGCCATGGACACTTTCAAGGGATAGGTCCAGTACCCTTCTGCGGCCAACTCTTCCTTGAAGGCCAGGACTTCCTTGGTGCCGCCGCCCAGGACGATCTGGCGGGGCGAGTTGTAGTTGGTGAAATAGACGTTTTCCCGGGCCGCGACCTTTTCCTCCAGAAGGTCCAGAGGCACGTTCACGGCGATCATGGTGCCGGGGTCGCCCTTGATATCCCCCGCTTTGTCCATGCACTGGGCCCGCTTGTGGACGATCTTGAAGCCGTCTTCATAGGTGAAGACGCCGGCGACGCTCAGGGCCACCAGTTCCCCCAGGCTGTGCCCGGCCATGGCCGCGGGCACCAGTCCCAGCTCCAACAGATACCGCACCACGGAATAGTTCAGGGTGAAGAGGGCCGGCTGCTGCCAGAGGGTGCGCTGCAGGTTCTCGTCCCGGGAGTGGAACAGGAGGTGCAGAAGATCGAAATCCTGCCACTTCGGCCAGGCGGTCCATCCAGGCCCGGATGGGGGGGAAGGTGTCGTACAGTTCCTTCCCCATGCCGGCGTAGTAGGTCCCCTGACCGGCAAAGACCAGGGCCATGGGCAGTTCGGGCTGGTTTTCTTCGCCCAGGAAAATCCCTAGAGCGCTCAAACTTGCGGCGGTCCTTGTCGGTAAGCGGGGTGGCAAGCTCCAGGGGTTTAGAGCTTGGCTGCCTTGTCCCGGGCCTCCTGGTCGCTGTCGGCCAGGACGGACATGCGGTAGGTCTGGCTGCTGGTCTTGGCCCGCAAAAAGGCAATGCCGTTTACCTGAGGGGAAGCCAAGGCTCCTGCTGCCGGGGATTCGCCCCCGGGGACAGCCGGTTCCGGGAGGCTCACCAATACCTTGGCGCCGCCGTTCAGGTTTTCTTCCAGATGCACGACGTAATTGGCCCCGCCGAAGCCAAAGGCGTTGACCATCAGGCGCCGGGGGTGATCCTGGCGCCGGGGCCAGTCCTCGGGGGTGCGGGCCACCCTGAAGCCCCAGCCATCCAGGTCCATCTGGGGGTCGGGGTTGTCGTAGTTCAGGGAAGGGGGAATGATGCCGTGCTGCATGGCCATGACGCCCCGGATGAGGCTGTTTAAGCCCGAGGCGCCCAGGGTGTGGCCGATCTGGGACTTAAAGGAAGTAAGATGGGTATCCCCCCCCTGGGGGAAGAAGGCCTTGAGGGCCCGGACCTCCTCGCCGTCCCCCTGCATGGTGGAGGTGGCGTGGCACTCCACCAGGCCCACGGTTTCAGGGGCGTAGCCCGCGTCGGCAAACGCGGCCTTGAGCGCGATCTCCTGGGTTTCGGCCAGGGACTCCACCATGCCCCGGTCGCTGTTACTGGCGCCCATGCCGGTGATGTAGGCATGCGCCCTGGCACCCCGGCGCCGGGCCACCGATTCCCGCTCGATGACGATGATGGGCCCGCCTTCGCCCAGGACCATGCCGTCACGGTCGCGGTCAAAGGGGCGGCTCATCTGGCTAGCCGGGCGGGAAACTCCCGTGAGCCCGGCCAAGGCCCCAAGGGCCGAAAATTCGAGGAAGTGGGCGGGAGTGAGCGTTTCTTCGCCGCCACCCACCACCGCGGCGTCGATGACGCCGTTTTTGATCATGAGCAGCGCGGCATAAAGGGCCACGAGGCTGGTGGCGCAGGCCGCAGAGACGGAAAAGGACGGCCCCCTGAAGCTGTACTTATTGCAAATAAACCCGCCGGCGGTGCAGTTCAAGCGGCCGAGCAGGGTGGTGTCATCCACCCGGATCAGGGTGGACTTGATATAATCCTCGGCATGCTGGGCCTGCAGGGGGGAGAGACTGACGATATTGCCCACGGATTGGATCATGTGAGGGGCGGCCAGGCCGACGACCAGGTCCCGCAAGGTGCTGGCCACCTCGCCGGAGTTTTGCGAGATCAGCACCGCGATGCGTTCCGGGGGAATATCGGCCTCCAGGAGGCCGGAGTCCGCCAGGGCATGATGCGCCAGCCACAAGGTCAGGCGGGTGGAGTTGGACATGGTTCGGAAATCCTGGGGCGGGATACCCAACTCCTTGCGGTTGATGTCGATATTCTGGAAGGCCCCCACTTTGCAGTAGGTCTTCTCCGAGGCCCGGGGGTCGGGGTCGTAGTAAAAGCTATGGTCCCATTTTTCCGGCGGCACCTCGATGATGCCGCTTCGCATGGCCAACGAGGCCTCCCAGATTTCCCGGGGGCTGTTCCCGAGGGCGTTCACCAGGGCCATACCGGTGACGGCCACCCGCTCGCCGCCTGCATCGGGGCTGGCCGCACGCCGCACCGCCGGGCCTTGAAGGGGCGCGAGGCTTGGGTGGGCCAGGGTGAGGGGGCCGGCAGCCAATTCCTGGTGGAGTTCCGCCAGGGTCATAACCCGTGAAATGGCACCGGCGTCGGCGCCGCTCATGAACTGGCCTTCTTTCAGGCAGGCCGCCTCGTCCATGGTTTTGCCCCCGGGCTCCTGCACGGCCCGGGCGGCGATGAGGAGAGTCCGGGCCCCCATGGTCTCCAGGCGGCGCCGAAAGGAAGCCTCATCTTCCCTTCCTGTGGCGTATTCCCGCTCCAGGGCCAGGATGGCTTCCATTTTCGGGGTCTTAAGGGACCGCACGCCCAGTCCCACGGTTTCGCCGGACACGGTGGTGTCGCCGGGCTGGGCTTGCAGGATCATCTGCTGGTACAGGGGGCTCAAAGCGCCGGTGTCGACGATTTCCTGGGTGGCGAGATACACGGTACCCATCTGCAGGACGTCGGCCCCGAGCATGGCGGCCCGAAAAGCCGTGGCGCGGTTATAGATGCCGCCGGCCAGGACCAGCCGGGATTGTTTGAACAGGTCGGGTTCCCGCCGTTTCAACTCCAGGGCCATTTGCGCCAGGGTGAGGGTGGAGTGAGAGCCCACGTGGCCGCCGGCTTCATGGCCCTCGAGGACCACCCAGCTCACCCCGGCCTGGAGGGCCAGGCGCAGGAGGCCTTCGTTGGGGGCGATGTAGCAGACCGGGATGCCCTGCTGGTGAAGTTTCTGGGCGTAGGCCGGATCGCCCGCGGCAATGACCGCCAGGGGAGGCCGGGTGGCCGCCACCCAGGCGAGCTGATCATCCAGGACAGGGTTTTCCGGCAGGGCAATGAGGTTGATGGCGAACGGCCGCCCCCCCATGGCCTCCGGGAGTTTGCCCAGGTCCCGGTCCAGGAGTTGGCGGTTCCTCAACCCCAGGGCAATGGTGGGGAGTCCCCCGGCTTCGGCCACGGCCCGGGCAAAGGCGGGGTTGTCGCTGATCCAGGTCATAGCTCCCTGGAAGAAGGGATAGGTAGTCCCCAGTTCCCGGGCAGCGGGGCTGGACCTAAAGGATTCTTTAATGGTGTCCGACTCTTTGAGGAGACGGTCGACTTCAGCCGCAAAGGCCATGATGGCGGTCCGGGTAGACTCCCCGAAGCGCTTGGCGAAGCTTACGGCAAAGGCCGCCTCGGGGCCCAGGAAGATCAGTTCCTGGCGGCTCAGGGTGCTTGCCAGGGCGGGTGTGGCCAGTTCCATGACCTTGGCCGCGAAAACCTGGCGGGCTTTAGCCTGGTCATCCTCGCCCAGGAGGCGGTTGGCCAGGGTCTTGAGTTCCCGCACGGCCTGGGAATTGCCTTTGTCAAACACCCGGCAGGGCACTCCCAGGGAACGCCCCACCAGGGTGGTGTGCTCCAGGGTCAGCTTGGCCAGCCGGCCCTTGAGGTCGGGGGCGGCGGTGACCAGGTCGGTCTGCCAGTGGAGGCTTTCCATGACCACGCCCAGGGCCCCGGTGGCCAGAAACGCGGCGGCGGCCTCGGGGGTGCCCACGCCGCCCCAGGCGATGAGGCGGGGTGGCCGGGACGCCTTCCTGGCCTCCTGCTCCAGGGTGGCAAACAGAATGCCCAGAGTCTCGGGGCTCACCAGGCCGGCGGCCTCGGAGCCTTTCAGGGCGATGGCCCCGGGGGGCTCCGGCGCCTGCACAAGCTGGCGGAGGAAGTCAAAATTCCCGGAGATCGGCACCACCCGGCAGAGATCCTTGAGTTCACCGAGGCGATTCAGGAAAATGGCCGCATCGCCAGGAAAAAGGACCGGGTGGAATTCCACCCAGAGGGTTTGGATGCCGGCTTCTTTAACAATTTTATGGAGATCTGAGTCCAGAAATGAAGTCGGGGATATTTTGACGTGAACGGCACCGGCGGATTTCAGGGCAGCAGTCCATTCCCGGGGATCCTGGGTGCTCAGATCAAAGATGGCGGCGGCGGCGGTGCTCCGGGAGACATCCATCACGGCGCGGTTGAGGTCCTGGGGCTGCCACACGAAAGCCAGAAAAGGGTTTAAAGCGCCATCCGGCATGAAATCCTCCACAAAACTTGCCCGGGATGTGAAACCGTCCCGGAATATAATAGATTATCTAGGTAAGATTACATGCGGCTTATAGTCTTGTCAATGGCGAGACCCGGCGGGAACCAGGGGCGGACGATTCACCTTGAAGACCGGAGGGTTTTTCTGGTACAAGTTTAGATTAGATTTTCGGGCCGCAATCCGCCATACCCGATCAAGCCATTATGCCGGCGACAGGGAGCAGTCCATGAAAGAACAGGCAAAAAATCTTGTCAGGGCGACACAGGCTTTGGTTGCCTATATTCAGGAAAACCAGGTTTACGATAAACTGGCCGACGGAGGCTGCGGCCTCTACGACACCTACCGCTCCGACCCCTTTGACGAGGCCATTGATAATGCCCGGGCCGCGGCCCAGGAGATGGAACAGGCCCTGGCCGCGGCGGATTAGCAGGTCCCGACGGCTCACTGAGCCGGCGATGGGAACCCTGCCCTCAGCTATGGATCAGTGATCAGAAATTGACCGGCGAAACGTCAAGTGACAATAATCCTAGAGAAATGGGGGAGTAAAACGAACTGTTTCATCCTCCCACCAGGTCATAGCCGGCAGCTTTGATCGTCCGGGCCAACTCCTCACGGGGAACGGGGTTGGCGCTGGCAAAGGTGACTTTTCCCGTGGCCAGATCCACCTGGACCTGGGAGACGCCGGGGAGCGCCTCCAAGGCCTTGGTCACCGCCTGGACGCAGTGGCCGCAACTCATTCCTTTTACCGTAATCTCCATATTTCCATCTCCATTATTTATTAGCGCATGGGCGACAGTAGTACGGGGAAGAACCCCGTAACCCGACCCGCCTAATTATATCCTTTATTAATGCATTATTAAGGGAGAAAAAATGCCGGCAGGTGGGGATTCTCCCATGATGGACCTGGCCACACCGAGCAGCATCGAAGGATGGCATTCTCCAAAGGACCACTTCAAGGGCTGGCGGTGGAGGGAAAAACCTGCCGGGCCTGGCCCTCCGAACCGGCTTATCGGTCAATGCCAGCCGGGTGGGGAAGACCAGGACCGCCAGGACGCCAAGGATAAGGAGGACGGGACCCATGGTCCCGGGAGGGTAGACTGCTCCGGAAAATAACGGCAAAAGTCTTTCATACATCAAGGGGAAGGGCTACCGTTCCTGCCGCGGCGGCCAGCACATATCCCCAAAATAAAAAATCCTCAACCCAATAAAACTGAGTTGAGGATTTTACCCTGTTTCTTGATCCTCAGGGTGGCGCCGGGCGGGACCACGCCGCCCGAACGCCGATCCATACAGGCAGGTCTTCTGGCTTTTGGATCTCCCTACTACCGGCGCCTTCCCGGGGATAACCTTCTTGATGCTTTATTCCCAGTGGCTCAGTGCCGGGTTCGTCCCCAATTACAGCGGCGGGACCGCGACGGCTTTGCACCGTCTTCCCTCTTTTCCCTTTATGGGACCTGTATGTTGACTATATATTAAATCAAGGCTAGGAATTTGTCAAGGGGAAATCTTTTGGGCGTGGGCAAATACAAAATTTCCCTGGCGGACACCCAGGGCCTGGGCCACGGGACGGCACTTGGCCTGGAGGAGGAAAAAGAGGCGGGGGTCGCCCAGGTGCCCCAGGGTTTCGAAGTGCCCCATGCCCTTGGCCACGATGAGTCGGGCCCGATGGAAAGCTTCCTGAAAGGCGCCACTGGTCTCGGCCAGAACCAGGCCCACGGACCGGGCCCCGGTATCCAGCACCGGCTCCAGGGAGGCCCGGAGGCCGGAGGCGGCGAGATCGCTTAGGGTAAGGTCGTTCTGGATGGGGCCGCCTTTGACTACGTAAATCACCTGCCAGCCCAGGCCGCGCAGGAGCTGCACCAGGGGGGCGTCAAAATATTCCTCGCCGGCGTTGTCGGCCAGGAACAGCAGAAGACCCGGCCCGGCGTCCAGCCGGTCCTGGAAGGCCTGCAGGTGGCACGCGGCAAAATCGACTCGCTGGGAGAAGTCCCGGGCGACCTCCTGGTGGGGGCGGAAAAAATCCACGGCATTTCCCAGGACGCTGAGCTCCAGCAAGGACTCCAGGGTCTCGGGAAACCGGGCAGACAAGGCCTTAAAGTGGCGGCGGAGAAACATGGTCTCCGTCTGTTTGCGGGGGAGAAAAGGATCAGGGTTGCCGCTTACGGTCTGGATGGCCAGGTGGAAGCGGTTGGCGATCAACGCCGGGATGGCCCCGGGGCCGTACTCCGCCTCGATGATGGCCAGGGCTGCGGCTTTGGCGGCCTCCCGAAGGCGGGCCTCCAGGGAGGCCAGCTCCACGGTGAGGTCCACCAGCCGGATGAGGCAATCCCGGCATTCCTGGTCGATGCGCATGGGTCTCATGGGGTTATTTAACCGGCAGCTTTCAGTCGTAATAATGATTATATATCTTTAATAAAATATAAAGGCTAAGGCTCTTTAACCTGCAGGCAAAAAGTCCAGCTACTTGCTGATAGCTTACGGCCTGCCGCTCATGATAAGCCTTGTCAGGTGCCGGGCGGGCGGGTATCATGGGCTCATGGCGGCCATCTGGCAGTGGCGGGAGGATGGGGCCCGGGACTTGTGGCAGGTGGCCCGGGGGCATCTGCAGGCGGGGGAGGTGCTGGCTCTCCCCACGGACACCTTTTATGCCCTGTCAGCCCACGCCTTTCTCGAAGGGGGGCTGGCGCGGCTGTTCACGCTGAAGGGGCGGGCGCCTGACCAGCCCGCCTTGCTCCTGGTGTCGGGCCCGGACATGGCAGCCTCGGTGGCGCAAAATATCGACACCCGGGCCTACGACCTCATGGCGAAATTCTGGCCGGGGCCGCTGACCCTGATACTGCCGGCCCGGCCCGGCCTGTCCCTCAAATTAACCGGCGGCACAGGCGGGGTGGGCCTGCGCCAGCCCCGCCAGGACGTGACCTGCCGCCTGATTGGCGCCCTGGGGTTTCCCGTGACCGGCACCAGCGCCAACCGCACCGGTCAGGCGCCTTTCACCAGGGCAGAGGAGGTGGCGCGCGAGTTTGCCGGGGCCATCCCGTTCATCCTTGACGCCGGCCCCTGCCCCGGGGGACTGCCTTCCACCATCGTGGACCTGAACTCGGTCCCTGCCCGGCTCCTCCGGGCGGGGGCGGTGGGCGCTGCCGACATAGTCAAAATTATTCCGGACCTCGTTGTCGATAGGTGATGCATGAGCAAGAAAGCTGCGGTTCTGGGCCTGGACCTGGGGGGCACCAACGTCCGCTGGGCGCTGGTGGACCGGCAGGGGGACATCCTGGAAAAATGGGAGAAAGCCACCGCCGACCTGACCGAGCAGGATTCCCTGATCAATGGCCTGGCCAAAATGTTGCGAACCTCCGCACAAAAGGCCGAGGCCAGGGGGGCTGAAGTTCTGGCCGCGGGGTTCGGGGTGCCTGGAAGGGTCCTGCCCCAGGAGGGCCTGGTGGCCTTTTCCCCCAACGTGCCGGCCTTGAACGCCTGCCCCCTCATCCCCAGCCTCAAAGACCAGGTAGCCTTTCCCCTTACCATGGATAACGACGCCAACCTCTTTGCCCTGGGGGAGCACTGGATGGGGGCCGGCCAGGGATACGACCAGATGCTGGGGATTACCCTGGGGACCGGCGTGGGCGGCGGCCTCATCCTCAACGGGGCGCTGTGGCAGGGCACCGCCGGGACTTCCGGCGAGGTCGGCCATATCACCGTGGACCCCGAGGGGGAGAAATGCCACTGCGGCAACCGGGGCTGCCTCGAGACCATGGCTTCCGCCACCTGGACCACGGCCTGGGTGAAAAAGGAACTGGCCCAGGGGGCTTCTTCCTGGCTCAAGGAACTGTGGCAGACGGACCCGGAGGCCATCATCGGGGAGACCCTGGTGACCGCCGCCCGGATGTTGGACCCCCTGGCGCTCAAGGCCTTTGCCCGGGTGGGCCGGGCCCTGGGCATGGCCATTGCCGACGTGGTGCACCTTTTGGGGCTTTCCCGGGTGGTGATCGGCGGGCGCTTCGCCAGGTCGTGGGAACATTTCTACGCGCCCCTGGAAGAGGAACTCTACCGGCGGCTGACGCTCTTTCCGCCGGAGGGGGTGTCGGTGGTGCCGGCCAGACTGGATGACGACGCCGGGCTTTTGGGCGCGGCCCGCCTGGCCTGGGATTTATTGGAAAAGACATAACTGGGCCGCGACATTTTACAAAAATGAAAGGATGACAAATGGCACAGGTTACCGTGAAGGTAAATATTCCGGTGGCGGCAGACCAGGTGTGGCAAACCCTGCGGGATTTCGGCGGCATGGACAAATGGGCCTTTGGAGTCGCGAGCCTCTCCCTGAGCGGCATGGGCCTGGGTGCGGTGCGCACCATCACCTTCAACGACGGCGCCGAGGTGGTGGAGCGCCTGGAGAGCCTGGATGATGCAGGCCGGCGACTCAGCTACACCATTCTCGAATCCACCCTGCCGGTGGAAGGCTATGTAGCCTCGCTGACCGTGCGGGACCTGGGTCCGGCCGGCTCCGAAGTGGAGTGGTTCAGCACCTTCGGGGCCAAAGGCGCCACCGAGGAGGAGGTGTCCCGGCTGCTGCAGGTGGCATACCGGAAGAGTCTAGCTTCTCTGCAGAAGTTCCTGAAGCGGTGACCGGCGCCTTTTTTTCAGGTACTTCACAAATTTGTAAGGAAAGAAAGGAGGCAGCATGAGCTTACTTCTGGCAGCGCTCCTGGTCCTGGGTCTGGCGACGGCAAGTTATGGAAAACTGGTAACAAAAACCATTAGTTATAAGCAGGATGACACGGTCCTGAACGGCTACCTGGCTTATGATGACGCGGTCAAGGGGAAGCGGCCCGGGGTGCTGGTGGTGCACGAATTCTGGGGGTTGAACGATTTTGCCAAAAAAGCTGCCGAGCGGGTGGCCAGCCTGGGCTACGTGGCCCTGGCGGTGGACATGTACGGGCAGGGGAGGGTGGCGACAAGCCCCGATGAGGCCCGGGAATGGGCGGGCCAGGTGAGGGGGACGCCCCTGATGCGGCAGCGGGCCAGGGCGGGCCTCGAGGTCCTGGCGAAAAACGACCTGGTGGACCCCCGGCGACTGGCGGCCATGGGTTTCTGCTTCGGCGGCACCACCGTGCTGGAACTGGCTTACAGCGGCGCCGACCTCCGGGGCGTGGTGAGCTTTCACGGCGGCTTGACGGCCCCCCGGCCCGAAGACCTGCCCAACATCAAGGCGAGCTTCCTGGTGCTCCACGGGGCTGATGACCCGCTGGTGAAGCCCGAGGACATCGCGGCGTTTGAGGAGGGCATGCGCCGGGCCAAGGCCGACTGGCAGATGGTGCTGTTCGGGGGCGCGGTGCACGCCTTTACCAATCCCGAGGCCACCGGTCTTAATTTGCCCGGGGTGGCCTACGATGCCAAGGCCGCTACCCGGTCATGGAAGTACATGGAGATGTTTTTGAAGGAAATTTTTTCTCCGGCCGGCAGCGCCCGTTGAGGTTGGTTACCTGCTCCAAGGCCGCATGCAGCCTGAGTTTTACATTTTTGTGCAGCACATTTTTGTCTCGAGTTTGCCGGTGTCGGTAAGGCTTTCAAACATTCCTGTGTCCTCATGATCCCAAGCAAGAGGCCGGAGGGTGGCGCGCCCATCCGGTCTTAAGCCGCCTGACCGGCAGCCCCATTTTCCGGGATAACTGCCGGGGAGGCAGGGTTTCCCGACTTTTCCCCACCCCAAATTAAAACCTCCCAAGTTTGCCGCTCTCTCCCCGGGGAAGGACTTAAAAATTACAAAGTTGTATTCCTGATAAATTGCAATGACAAATTTGTTATAAAAAATGAGCAAGTTTGGCTTAATAGTGCGGTTTTATTAAAAGTTTTTTATGGCACAGGATTTGCGTAAGTATTACAGGATTTCCTTATATTTCCTTCAGGAGGCCTTGCCATGAATTCGGGTGATACTGCCTTTATGCTGGTGTCCGCGGCCCTGGTGATGCTCATGACTCCGGGGCTGGCTTTTTTTTACGGCGGCATGGTGCGCAGCAAAAATGTTCTGGGCACCATTATGCAAAACTTCGTGATGCTCGGGGTCATCAGCATTCAGTGGGCCCTTTTCGGCTACAGCCTGGCCTTTGGCCCGGACGTGGGCCATTTCATCGGCAACCTGGACTGGATCGGCTTAAGCGGCGTGGGACTGACGCCCTTCAAGGCCTATTCCGAGACCATCCCCCATCAGACCTTCATGATTTATCAGGCCATGTTCGCGGTCATCACCCCGGCCCTGATCACCGGCGCCTGGGCCGAGCGCATGAAATTCAGCACCTTTATGGTGTTCATGATCCTGTGGTCTACCCTGGTTTATGACCCGGTGGCCCACTGGGTCTGGGGCGACGGCGGCTGGCTCAAGGACCTGGGGGCGCTTGATTTTGCCGGCGGCACGGTGGTGCACATCAATGCCGGTATCGCCGCCCTGGCCGCGGTCCTGATCATGGGGCCCCGCAAGGGTTACGGGCGCCGGGGCCACGGCGAGGCCTTCATTCCCCACAACCTGCCCATGACGGTGCTGGGGGCCGGGCTCCTGTGGTTTGGCTGGTTCGGGTTCAACGCCGGCAGCGCCCTGGCAGCCGGTTCCCTGGCCTCCTCGGCGTTTACGGCGACGCATCTTGGAGCCAGCGCCGCGGTCCTCTCCTGGATCGGGTCGGAATGGATTTTCCGGGGCAAACCCACCACCCTGGGTGCGGCCTCGGGCGCGGTGGCGGGCCTCGTAGCCATCACCCCCGCAGCCGGCTTACGTGGGGCCCATGTCCGCTATTATCATCGGTTTGGCGGCCGGCTTCATCTGTTATATGGCGGTCCTGGCCAAGGTCAAACTGGGCTATGACGACTCCCTGGACGTGGTGGGCGTGCACTGCGTCGGCGGTATCATCGGGGCCCTGCTCACCGGTCTTTTCGCCAGCAAACTGGTGAACCCGGCCGGCGCCGACGGCCTGTTCTTCGGCAACCCGGCCCAATTCGGCATCCAGGCTTTAGCGGTGGTGATTACCCTGGTTTTTTCCTTCGTCATGAGTTTTATCCTGCTGAAGATACTTGACGCCACCATGGGCTTAAGGGTATCTACCGAAGAGGAGGTAGTCGGTCTTGACATCGCGGCCCATTCGGAAGTTGGCTACAACTTGTAAAAACCCCTAAGGAGACGGACATGAAGAAAATAGAGGCTATCATCCAGCCCTTCAAGCTCGAGCCGGTGAAGGAGGCCCTGCACAGTCTCAGCGTCCAGGGCATGACGGTCAGCGAGGTCAAGGGTTTTGGCCGGCAAAAGGGCATCCGGGAGGTTTACCGGGGCATGGAGTACCAGGTGGACTTTATCCCCAAGGTGAAAATTGAGGTGGTCGCCCCGGACGACATGGCGCCAACCATCGTGGAAACCATTATGAAGGTGGCACGCACCGGCCGCATCGGGGATGGCAAAATCTTTGTCTACCCGGTGGCGGAGGTCATCCGCATCCGCACCGGGGAGACGGGGAACGAGGCTGTCTAATATTCAACATATTGAAATTTAAGCTAAAAGGGCGGGGATAATCCTTCCGCCCTTTTTTTTACAAAAAAGGATTTATTTGACATTTTTGAAAACAATAAATCGCTTAAAAATACAGAAATGTAATATTAGAATTTGGTCAAATTAGGTTAACTTATTGATTTTATTAATAATCAATATGGCACACCCCTTGCTTAATAGTATCTGAAACATCCTAACCAAAGGGGGCCAAATTTGTGAATAGGAAGAAAATTTATTATTTCCTCATCCTTTTATTTGTCGTAGGCGTTATCACTGCCTCTCTGCCGCTGCTCGCCGGCGCCGACAACCCGAGCACGCCTGCTGCTGCCGCTGCTCCGACCAGCGACCCGAGCGGTTCGCTTACCGGGACGGTTAAGGATATCACGGCCAAAGAGGCAGGGAAACCGGTCCTGCAGGAAATCGCCGAGGCGGTGGGCCACAACAAGATCTCCATTAACATCATCTGGACCCTGATCACCGGCTACCTGGTCATGTTCATGCAGCTGGGCTTCGCGCTGGTGGAGACCGGCTTTACCCGGGCCAAAAACGCGGTGCATACCATGGGCATGAATATCATGATCTACGCCATCGGTATGCTGGGTTTCTGGATTGCGGGCTTTGCCTTTATGTTCGGCGGGGTGGGCCAGGTCGCGAACCTGGGCATGGTGGCCAACCTCAATAACGAAGTGACCATCAACCTGTTCGGCAAGGATTGGGGATTGTTGGGGTATAAGGGTTTTTTCCTGAGCGGTGATGCCTATGATGTTTCCGTGATGACCCTGTTCCTCTTCCAGATGGTCTTCATGGACACCGCGGCCACCATCCCCACCGGGGCGCTGGCAGAACGCTGGAAATTTCTGGCCTTCGCGGTTTACGGTCTGTTCATTGCCATTCTTATTTATCCTATTTATGGCAACTGGGTCTGGGGCGGCGGCTGGCTTTCCCAGCTGGGCTCCAACTTCGGCCTGGGCCACGGCGCCGTGGATTTTGCCGGCTCCGGGGTGGTGCACATGGTGGGCGGCGTAACGTCCATAGCCGGCATCATGGTCCTGGGACCGAGGCTCGGCAAGTATAAAAAGGACGGCACTCCTAACGCCATCCCCGGCCATCACATCCCCATGGGGGTGGCCGGCGCCCTGATCCTGGCCTTCGGCTGGTTCGGGTTTAACCCGGGTTCCACTCTGGCGGGCACCGATCTCAGGATCGGCGTTATTGCCGTCAATACTATGCTGGCCTCCGGCGCCGGTGCCGCCGTAGCCATGATCGTCATGTGGCTGAAGTTCGGCAAGCCCGATCTCACCATGTGCGCCAACGGTCTCTTGGCGGGTCTCGTGGCCATCACCGCGCCCTGCGCCTTCGTACATCCCGTTGCTGCGGTGATCATCGGCGCCATCGCGGGCATCCTGGTGGTCTACAGCGTCTTGATCATTGATACAGTGTTCAAGCTGGACGACCCGGTGGGCGCCATCTCGGTGCACGGCACCTGCGGCGCCTGGGGGGTCCTGTCCCTGGGGCTGTTTGCCGACGGCACTTACGGCGACAAGTGGAACAGCGTGGAAGGTACGGTGACGGGCCTTTTCTATGGCGATGGCGGGCAATTCCTGGCCCAGGTAATCAGCGTCGTCACCAATATCATCTTCGTTTTCTGCGCTGCCTGGATAGTGTTCAAGATCATCGATTTGGTCATCGGCATGCGGGTTTCCGCCGAGACCGAAATAACCGGCCTGGATTACCCGGAAATCGGCGTCGTGGCCTACCCCGACTTTGTTTTGGCCAAGAGTGAACGGAAAGAAACGTCCAACGGTGAATTGGGCTAAGCGCAGGTCCTGGCCCGGATCGCTCAGGCAACCGGCCATCACAACCAGAGGAGAATATCTATGAAAAAAATTGAGGCGATTATCCAGCCTTTCAGATTGGAACCGGTCAAGGAGGCCATGCATGCCATCAGCGTCAAGGGCATGACGGTCAGCGAAGTCAAGGGCTTCGGCGCCCAGAAAGGCATCCGGGAAATCTACCGGGGCATGGAATACCAGGTGGATTTCCTCCCCAAGGTGAAGGTCGAAATCGTCACCTCGGATGACAAGGTGCAGACCGTGATTGACACCATCGTCAAGCATGCCCGCACCGGCCGTATCGGTGACGGCAAGATCTTCATCTATCCGGTGGCGGAGGTTATCCGCATCCGCACCGGGGAAACCGGCGACGAAGCAGTGTAAAAACCCTCGGGGGTTCATGACCGCATAAGGCAAGGCAGGCACGAGGTGCTTGAATCCCCGCCACCCAACGTCTGGAAGACGCAGCCGCAAGCGTCTTCCAGCGTTCACCTTGCTAAATGGAGAGAAAAGGAGAAATGGTATGGAACTGCAGTGGCATCAAATCAATCAAGCCTTTCTGAAAAAGGTCCTGGCCTGGGCACTCATGGGGGTTTTGGGTGGCTGGCTCCTGCCGGCGGTGCCGGCCCTGGCAGCGGAACCGCCCGCCATCCACAGGCCGGCCCCGCCGCCAGCCGCAGAAGAAAAGAAAGAGGAAGCCCCCACTACCTGTGGCCCCCTGCTTTCTGACACCTGCATACCTTTAGAGGCTCACAAGGTGAGCATGTCAGCGACCTTCGCGTACTCGTTCTACCCCGGCTTGTTCGACAGAAACTGGAAATACGCCAGCGCCGGGGGCAATTTCGGTACGTATTACATGCCGGTCAGGTTAACCGTGGGGGTGGCGAAAAACTGGGAGAGCTATGTGATCGCCCCCTTCATCATCAACACGGCCAGCAGCGTCGAACGTTCCCGCCCCCGGTGGGCAAACCTCTGCCACCTATACCGGGATCGGCGACATCAGCTGGTTCAACAAATACCTGCTGCTACCGGAAACCGACGCCCGGGCCGGCGGTCAGCGGGGTGTTCGGTATCGGGTTCCCCACCGGTCATGCCTCGCATCTCAACCCCAGATTTCTGGGTGCGGATGCCATCGGCACCGGCTCCTTTGCGTTTACTACCGGCGTCAACCTCTACAAGTGGCTGAAACCTTGTCCTGTTTTACGCCAATCTCTGGATCACCAATCCGGTAAATATCTATCCGGACAATGGCAACAATGTTCGTTCCCGGAGTTATGTGACCGCCAACGTGGCAGTGGAACGTCCCATCAATGAAAAATGGGTCCTCCTGCTGGAGATGTACAGCAACTGGACCTGGACCACCATCACCACTCCCCAGGGTTATCAAACTCCGCAGACCGTGCTGGGAGTCCTGCCGGGGATAGAATTTCTGGCCACGGACAAATTGTCCATGTCGGCAGGGAGTTCCATTGATCTGTTGGGCAAAAACGGCGTTCGGAAAATCACGCCCATGCTTACCATGTTTTATAGTTTCTAAGGCAACATCCCCTCAAGGGAAAGAAGTCTGTCTTTAAGGGTCCCCGCTTGCCAACGGGGGCCCTTTTTCTTTGCCGGCAACGGGCATCCTCGAGCACATGCATAATTGATGAGAAAAATTAATGAGGCGCAAATAACTCGTGAGGGTCCCGGCCGCGGTACGAATTGCCTTGAAGCCGGGGGGCAGCCGGTATAAAATGGAAGCCAGCTTGCCACCCCCGCCAGGTCTTAAGGCCCTAGGGCCTCAAGGCTTACAAATTTGTAAATCACACCGTGATGCAGCCAGGGAGCGTGTCGTGAACGATACCTTTCGGCTCGAGTCCTCCCAACTCCAAAAGCTTATCGAAGTCCTGCAAAGGCAGGGGTATGCCGTCATGGGACCCACCCTGGCCCAGGGGGACCTGCATTACGGTGAAGTGCGCACCAGCGCCGATTTACCCGTGGGCTGGGGCGATGCCGAGGAGGCCGGGTCTTTCCGCCTGATCAAGCAGAGTGACCGGGGCTACTTTGGCTGCCGCGTGGGCCAGCACTCCTGGAAGCAATTTTTATTTCCGCCGGACCTGCTCCTCTGGGAGGCCCGGCAGCAGGCGGGGGGCTGGCGGGTGGAGGTTAAGGCCGGGGCCGCGCCTTCCATGGCCTTCCTCGGGGTCCGGGCCTGTGATCTTGCCGCCCTGGAGGTCCACGACCGGGTCTTTCTCCGGGGGCCGTACGCCGACCCGGTTTACCAGGAGCGGCGGGAGCAGGCCCTGATCATCGCGGTGAACTGCACCAGAAGCGGCGGCACCTGCTTTTGCGCCTCCCTGGGCACCGGGCCCCGGGCCATGGCTGGCTTTGACCTGGCCCTGACGGAGGTCCTGGAGGGGGACCGGCATTTTTTCCTGGGGGAGGTGGGGAGTAAACGGGGCGCGGCAATCCTTGGCGCGCTCGATCATCGTCCCGCCACTGCTACCGAGGTGGCTGCGGCCGAGCTCCTGGTGACCGCGGCGGCCCAGAATCAGACAAGGATGTTGGCCACCGGGGGTCTTAAGGAATTCCTGTATGACAATTTTGAAAATCCTCACTGGGATAAAGTGGCGGAGCGCTGTCTTACCTGCGGCAACTGCGCCATCGCCTGCCCCACCTGCTTTTGCCATAATTATCAGGACTCAATAGATGTGACCGGCCAGACCGCGGCGCGCCGGCGGCACTGGGAGGTGTGTTTTTCGGTGGATCACTCCTACCTGCACGGCGGCGCCATCCGCCCCAGCCCCAGGTCCCGCTACCGCCAATGGCTGACCCACAAGCTGGCCACCTGGCAGGACCAGTTCGGCTGCCTGGGCTGCGTCGGCTGTGGCCGCTGCATCACCTGGTGCCCCGTGGGTATTGACATAACCGAGGAAGTGGCTTTGCTGAAGACCGCCGCCATTCAAGCAGAGGATATCGAGTCCGCCGGGGAGAAACAACATGGAGACCATTGAGGCTGTGCTGGCCGCACACCCGTTTTTTCAGGGCATGACCCCCCGGCACCTGGCCGCGGTGGCTGCGTGCGGCCGCCGGGTGCAATACGGGGCGGGCGAATTTTTGTGCCGGGAGACTGAGGAAGCCCTGGAATTTTTCGTGATCCTGAGCGGCTCCGTGTCGGTGGAGATTTTTTCTGCCCGGCGGGGGCCTCTCACCACCGCCACCGTGGAGGAGGGGGAGGTGCTGGGCTGGTTCTGGTTCGACAAACCCTTCCACTGGCACCTGGACGCCAGGGCCCGCCAGGTCACCCGGGCCGTGGCCCTGGACGTCGGCGCCCTGAGGTCCAGATGTGAAGAAGACCACGATCTGGGCTACGAGTTCATGAAGCGCTATGCCCAGTACCTGGCCGTGCAGTTCCGGATCACCAAGCTGCAGTTGGTGGACATGTATGGCACCTGAACCTGAACAGGAAATTAGCCAGCCGTCCGACGCCAACGGGCTCATGCTGCCGCACCTGTTTCGGGTGGAGTCCCGGCGCCGGGAAACGCCGGACACCTTCACCCTGGCCCTGTCCCCCACCGGCCCCGAACCGGGATGGCCTTTTGCGCCCGGCCAATTCAACATGCTCACCGCGTTCGGCATCGGGGAGGTGCCCATCTCCATCAGCGGCGACCCCGCCGAGCCCCGGCGCCTGATCCACACCATCCGGGCCGTGGGCGCGGCGACCCGGGCCCTTTGCCGGTCAGCACCGGGTGATACCGTAGGGGTGCGGGGGCCTTTCGGCACGGCCTGGCCGGTGGCCGAAGCCCAGGGCCAGCGACCTGATCATTGTGGCCGGTGGGCTGGGTCTGGCCCCGGTACGGCCGGCCATTTACCAGGCCCTGGCCAACCGGGCGGCCTACGGCAGCGTCGAGCTGATTTACGGGGCCCGGACCCCGGCAGACATCCTGTATTACCGGGAACTGGAACGCTGGCGGGGCCGGTTCGACGTCCGGGTGCACGTCACCGTGGACACGGCCCCGGCGGAGTGGCGGGGGAGAGTCGGGGTGGTCACCAAGGCCATGTCCCAGGCGCGTTTCGACCCGAGCCACAGCACGGCCCTGGTATGCGGCCCCGGATTGATGATGCGCTTCACGGTCCAGGAGCTTTTTGCCCGGGGAGTCAGTCCGGACCAGGTTTATGTATCCATGGAGCGCAACATGCAGTGCGGCATGGGTTTGTGCGGCCACTGCCAGTTGGGGCCGCTGTTCATCTGCAAGGATGGCCCGGTTTTCCCCTACAGCCGCGTCAAGGATTGGTTCGAAAAAAGGGAGGTCTGACATGGCCGCGGGCAACCCCAAGTTGGCAGTCTGGAAATTCACCTCCTGTGACGGCTGCCAACTGTCCCTCCTGGACCTGGAAGACGAGCTCCTGGCCATCGCCGACCGGCTTACCATCGCGTATTTCATGGAGGCCACCCGGGCGGTGGTCAAAGGCCCCTACGACCTCTCCCTGGTGGAGGGCTCGGTGAGCACCCCGGAGCAGCTGCAGCAGGTGAAAAAGGTGCGCCAGGCTTCCAAGGTTCTGGTGACCATCGGCACCTGCGCCACCTCCGGGGGCATCCAGGCCCTGCGGAACTTTGCTGATGTCACCGACTACCTCCGCCTGGTATATCCCGAGCCCCAGCATCTTGAGACCCTGGCCGAGTCCACCCCCATCAGCGCCCACGTCCCGGTGGACCTGGAGCTGCAAGGCTGCCCCATCAACAAGCACCAGCTTCTGGGGGTGGTAACCGCCTATCTCCATGGCGGGCGCCTCCAGGTGCCGGGCTACAGCGTCTGCCTGGAATGCAAGCGGCGGGGGAACATCTGTGTCCTGGTGTCCCGGGGCCTGCCGTGCCTGGGGCCGGTGACCCGGGCGGGTTGCGGCGCCCTGTGCCCTGCCTTTCACCGGGGATGTTACGGCTGCTTCGGCCCCAAGGAAACCCCGAACACCCAGTCGCTGGCCGCCTGGTTTAAGGCCCGCCTGAATCTTCCGGCAGCTGATCAGGTGCGGCTCTTCCGCCAGTTCTATGCCAATGCCGAGGCCTTCCGGGCCGAGTCGGAGAGGCTGGAGGGGAAATAAAGAGAAGTGAGGAGTGAACGGTAGTTTTTACGATAGCCTCCTGTTGCCAACTCAAGCCGCAGGCACTATTGATAAGGGTATGAACACAGAAACCAGAACCATCAAGGTAAACTATCTGGCCCGGGTGGAAGGGGAGGGGAGTCTCTTCCTGAAAATCAAGGGCGACCGGGTGGAGCGGGCCGAGGTGCGGATCTTCGAGCCGCCCCGGTTTTTTGAGGCCTTCCTCCGGGGGCGGCGTTTTTCCGAAGCGCCGGATTTCACGGCCCGCATCTGCGGCATCTGCCCGGTGGCCTACCAGATGAGTTCGGTGCAGGCCATGGAGGATGCCCTGGGGGTGGAGATCCCGGAACCCCTGGAGAAGCTGAGAAGGCTCCTTTACCTGGGGGAGTGGCTGGCCTCCCACGCCCTGCATGTCTTTTTCCTGCACGCCCCGGATTTCCTGGGCTACCAGGATGCCATCCGGATGGCCCGGGACCACGGCGACCTGGTCAAAATGGGCCTGGAACTGAAAAAGGCGGGGAATGCCCTGTTTGCCTGCCTGGGGGGCCGGGAGGTTCACCCGGTGAATGTCCGGGTGGGAGGGTTTTACCGGGCGCCCACGGCAAAGAACTGGCCCCGGTGCTGGAGAAGCTTAAAGGGGTCCGTGAGGCCGCGGTTCAAACCGTGCGCTGGACCGGGACGCTCCCCTTTCCCGTCTTCGAGCCGGACTACGAATTCGTGGCCTTAAGTCACCCGCAAGAGTACGCCATCACCCGGGGGCGCCTCAAGTCGAGCCGGGGGCTTGACATCCCGGTGTCGGACTACGGGGAACATTTCACCGAGGTGCAGGCGCCTTACTCCCACGCCCTGCAGTCGGTGCGGCGGGGCGGCGGGGCTTATTTCGTCGGCCCCATGGCCCGCTTCAACCTCAATTTTGACCAGCTCGCACCTATTGCCCAGGCCGAGGCCCGGAGCGCGGGGGTGACGCCGGGGTGCCGCAACCCCTTCAAAAGCATCGTGGTGCGGGCCGTGGAGATGCTGCAGGCGGTGGAGGAGGCCATTGATCTTATTGAACATTACGAGGTGCCTGGGCTGCCGGCCGTACCCGTGGAGGTCAGGGCGGGAGTAGGGCAGGGGTGTACCGAGGCGCCCCGGGGCATCCTCTATCACCGCTACCACCTGGACGGCGACGGGCTCATTCAGGAGGCCCAGATCGTGCCGCCCACTTCCCAGAACCAGAAAAGCATGGAAGCTGACCTGGCCCAATTCGCCGCAGGGTTTCTGGACCTCCCGGACGAGGAACTCACCTGGCGGTTGGAGCAGGCCCTGCGCAACTACGACCCCTGCATCTCCTGCGCCACCCATCGCTTGCAAATAAAGGTTGACCGGCAATAACCAGGCGCTGGTCATTGCTGTGATCAACCGAAGGTACTGAAGGAGGGTCAAGCCATGGCAGAAAAAAGCCTGAAGGATCTGGACCTGGAGGCAGTGATCCGCCAACACGGGAAATACACCGGTTCGCCGGTGGCCTGGGAGGACCAGGTGATGTATTTCCTCATGTTGGACCGCTTCTCCGACGGCCAAGAAAACGGCTACTTAGATAACCCTGGCAACCCTGTGACCACGGGGTCCACCCCGCTTTTTCAGTCCCAGGATAATGGGAACGCGGTCCAGTCAGAGGTTGAGGCAGCCACCTGGCGAGACGCCGGGGCCCAATGGGTGGGCGGCAACCTCAATGGGTTGACCAGTAAAATCGGCTACTTGCAGCGTCTGGGAGTGACCGCCCTCTGGGTGAGCCCCATTTTCAAACAGATTGCCTTTCAGAACACCTACCATGGCTATGGGATCCAGAATTTCCTTGACGTGGACCCTCACTTCGGCAGCCGGGAAGACCTGAAAAGGATGGTGGACACCGCGCACGCATACGGCATCTACGTGATCCTGGACATTATTTTGAACCATTCCGGCGATGTTTTTTCTTACGATCCTGACCGGTACTGGACGGAATCGGATGGACAGAAATTTCTGGACCCCCGCTGGGACGGCAACCCTTACAAAGTCATGGGCTTCAATGATCCCCAGGGCCACCCCAATCTCCCCTTTGGGCCTCTGACGGCGCATCCCCAGGCCTGGCCGGACGGGGGCATTTGGCCGGCGGAGTTTCAGGAGGCCTATCACTACACCTGCAAAGGCCGCATCAACAATTGGGACTATGACCCGGAATATCTCGACGGCGATTTTTTCGACCTCAAGGACATCAGATTAGGCCAGGGACCGGTGGATTACTACGCAGCCTCCCAGGCTTTGAAGATGCTCTGCCAGGTCTACAAGTTCTGGATTGCCTATGCGGACATCGACGGCTTCCGGGTGGATACGGTGAAACACATGGACCCCGGGGCCACCCGCTATTTTACCTCCGTCATGCACGAATTCACCCAGACCCTGGGCAAAGAAAATTTTTACCTGATCGGGGAGATCACCGGCGGCCGCCAACGGGCCTTCGAGACCCTGGAGAACACGGGCATGGACGCCGCCCTGGGCATAGACGACATCCCCGACAAACTGGAATACCTCGTCAAAGGCTACCGCAATCCCGAAGATTACTTTTCCCTTTTCCGGAATTCCCTGCTGGTGCAAAAGGAATCCCATGTGTGGTTCCGCAACAAGGTGATCACCCTTTTCGACGACCACGACCAAATCCGCAAGGGCAACAACAAGGCCAGGTTTTGCGCCGGCGGCCATTCCTGGGACAAACTGGTGCTGAACGCCCTGGCCTTGAATGCCACAACGCTCGGGATCCCGTGCATTTACTACGGCACTGAGCAGTGCTTCGACGGGGCAGGCGGCAACGACCGATATATCCGGGAAGCCATGTTCGGCGGCAAGTTTGGCGCGTTTCGCTCCCAGGGGCGGCACTGCTTTAACGAGGACTCTGCCGTGTACCGGGAGTTGGCCAAGATCCTGGCGGTGCGCCGGGCAAAACTCCCCCTCCGGCGGGGGCGCCAGTATCTCCGGGAGATTTCGGGGGATGGCGAGCATTTTGGCCTGCCCCATCTCATGAATGGCCAGATGCGGTCCATGGTCCCCTGGTCCCGCATTTTGGATGACCAGGAAATGCTGCTGGCCATCAATACTGACCCTGATGGCCCTATAACTGCCTGGGCGGTGGTGGATTTCGATCTGCATCAGGCCGGCGACCAGCTGAAATGCCTTTATTCGCTGGATTCGTCCCAGGTCGGGCAAGCAGTGGAAGTGCAGACCAGGGGGTCGGTCAAGGCGGTGTCCCTCACGGTGCCGGCCGGTGGTTTCGTCATCTATGCATGAAATGCTGACATTGATCTGGCAGGCTCAGCAGATGATGACGGCCTGACTGATTTTCTCACCTAAGCGGTAAGCATAACTCGACCCCGTCGACACCTGCCCGGGAGGACCACGAGATGGAATTACGGAAATTGTTTACTCCGGTAAGCGCCATGGACACCGAAGCAGCCAATAAATTTCTGGGGGAGCATCAGGAGGGCACCTATACCCTCCTGGACGTGCGCCAGCCCTGGGAGTACGAGGAGGACCACCTCCCCGGCGCCAAGCTGGTGCCGCTGGGGGACCTGAAGGAGGGCGCGCAGAGCCTCGACCCGGCAAAGCCCACGCTGGTGTACTGCGCGGTGGGTGGCCGGAGCCGGGTGGCGGCCCAGCTGCTGAGCGGCCGGGGGTTTCAGGAAGTGTACAATCTCGCCGGCGGCATCAAGGGTTTCAGGGGGGCCAAGGCCACCGGGCCCCAGGAGCTTAACCTGGACCTGGTGCGGGGCGACGAATCCCCCCGGGACATGCTGAAACTGGCCTTCGGCCTGGAGCGGGCCCTGGGGATTTTCTATGACAGGTGCCGGGAAGCGGCCCGGGACGACGATCTTAAGGATCTGTTCGCCAAACTGGGCCGGATTGAAGTGGTGCACAAGCAGAAGGTCTTTGAGCGCTATGCCGCACTGACCCCCGGCGCCCCGGACATGGCCGCGTTCGAGTCCGGCATGAGCGCGGATATCATGGAAGGGGGCTTTCACCTGGAGGAGTTCATGGCGGCCAACGAGCCCTGGCTGGAGACGGTGGGCCAGGTCCTGGAACTGGGCATGATGCTGGAGACCCAGGCCCTGGACCTATACCTGCGCTTTGCGGAGAAGAGCCAGGACGGCGAGACCAGGCAGGTTCTATTTACCCTGGCCGACGAGGAGAAAATGCACCTCAAGACTTTGGCCCGCCTGCTGGATGAAAAACGGTAAGGTGCGGAGGCGTGGTGGCAGATCCCGACACGTAAGGCTCTGGTGCAGGGCCTTTGGAGACCCAGCGGTCCGCGGCCCTGGCCACCCAGGAGAGGGGGCAGCCCTATCATCAGCCTCATGGCCTTTGCGGCCACCCCTGATCTTAAGACCATTGTCCTGGCCACCGACCGCTATACCCGCAAGTACGCCAACCTGATGGTGGAGCCCCGGGTGGCCCTGCTCGTGGACAACCGCGGCAATGTCCCGGCTGACACCCGGGAGGCGGTGGCGGTCACCGTGCTGGGCGAGGCTGCGGAAGCGGCGCCGGCGGAGCGGGAGCATCTCCTCTCCCTGTTGGTGGAGAGGCACCCGCACCTTAAGGCCTTTGCCACGGCAGCCACCAGCGCCTTGATGGCGGTGCGGGTGGCCACCTACATCGTGGTGCAGCGCTTCGAGGAGGTGCGGGAAGTGAGGATGGTCTGATTTGAACTTCGGGTTCAGCAGAGATAAGGAAGTTTTTTCTTCAGGTTCATCGACCGATGAAAATTGAACTAGCCTTAATCATTAATAATAAGCAGAAGTTTCACCAGTTTCACTGCCTTTTACCTGACCTCATCCCCACCTTCCTCCCCTCAATCCGTGGCGGCCGAACGGGTGCGGGTTACTCAGGCCAACCCTAACCACAGGGCCGTGAAAAGCCCACCGGAATCTCAGGAGGAAGGACTCAGGAACCCTTCATGGTAAGCAGCATGCTTGTGGGCGATGTTCCTTCCTAAGGTTCCCTGATGTCCGCATAAGGAAAGGCGATGATGAGTTTAGTTCTCATCGATGGAATTGCGGCGTTTCGGGAGTATCGCCGGGTGAACAGACAGATGGTGCAGTGTCGTGGTAGGCGGCGGGGATTTGGTGAGAAGGCCCTGAGCCTCAAAATTATCCGACTCCCCAGCGTCGGGGCTTGGACAGGAGACAGTTCGCCCGCATGGTCCTTCCCCTGCAATGCTATGAGCCCACTTGGCCGCCCGGCTCTTTCTGACTTGGGGTCCGAAAGAGTTCCGGGTGGTCCAGTGGGTGCATTCCCATGGACTTCAGGCAGGTGACCACTGGACCAGCCCGTGAGGCTTTCCTGCCCGTTTTAGTGAAGGTGCCGGAGCACCTTCACCAGCGTCAGAAATGGGGTTTGCCTGAGGCACTAACCGACTTATTCATGGTCCGACTTGCTGTTAATGCGATCTACTCCATGCCTGGCCTTCTCGATCAGCCCATGGTCAAACCAATTTCTTCACAAGGTTAGCCATGGTGGCTTTCCATTTTTTCAAGGCCATGGCAAAGTCTTGCAGTTCTAAAAGATGTGCCTCGAGGAGCCCCACGAGTTCTTGCCGTTCCGGGGTCACCTTATTGACCTTTCCCTGGTTCCCTTACTTCCCAGGAGCAGGTGTGGCCATTTAATCTCAAGGGGATCTCCGTATCAGGAAAATCCCGGCCGGTAAGGGCGAGGGTGGCCTCCCCCGGGAAGTGCGAGCGCTCCAGGATGATGAGCGTATCGACGGCGCCACTCAGATTCGACTGATGCAACAAGTCTTCAGCCCAGTTATTGTGCTCCTTGTGGACCAAAACCAGGGCGATGTCGTAGCGTTCGGCGAGGGCTTTCAATTTGGCCATCTTATGGTTATTGATATAATCAGATCCTATCTGCCAACTGCCGAACCGGGCCAAGGTATCTATGATCACCAGGCGGACGGCCGGAAAGGCTTGCAAAAATGCTTCTAACTCTTCTATCTCAGCCCCAGCCTCTGCCCAACCGCTGAACCCGAAGTGGAGCCCTTCGGGTGGAGGGGCTCCCTGGAGCATCGTTTTCAAGCGCTCCAGCACGTGCTCGTCGTTGTCCTCTATGGCCAAATACAGCACTTCCTGGGCTTCCACCTCCCTTCCCAGGGCATGGCTGCCCATGGCCATTTCCAGGGCCAGCCCCAAACAGAGAACAGATGCCCCCGTTTTCGGTTTTGCCGTCAAGATGCTCACTCCTGGGGAGGTGAGTCCGAGGACAAGGATGGTTGTTTGGGAAGATTCCCCTTCCATCAGCTCTTGAGCCGTGAAGGTGTTAAGCTCCCGGCTCACATACTTTTTCAATTTCTCAAATAAGGCCATATCAAGGCCCTCCTTAATTTTTATTGTGCAAACCTTCAGAATGCACAGCCGGTGCGCATTATAATGTAATTAACAGATAGGGGATCTTTTCTGGCTGGGGCCGACGCATGACCAACTATCTTAGTATTTACAGGATGATAGCTGATGCTGGCCCTTTTCTGTTCCCTCATCTTGCTCAGATCTCAGGAAAATTACCGGCAAAAAACAGGGAATCCCTTACCATTATTTGGTTATTTTTGACTATCTAAGGGTACTGCCGAGGGAGAGCGACTCTTCCAAAACCGTGGATAGTAAGAGGGATAGAAAAAAATTTTGCAGGTCCAAGCCTGGGGCTGGCGGCAACCTCGGCTTGGCAAAGGCGATGGCCTAGGCTGCTCACCGAGAAGACCCCCAACTCTAAACGGTTGTTTCAACCTTGCCGTCATGCGGTCTTCCTGGACCGGAAATTGGACCGTAGCCAGGCCATGGCCCTCAACCTGTAAGGTCTTAGGCGAGAGCATTCACACCGGCATAGAAAATTTTGGTGGGCAAAAAACGGGGAGGATTTTCTCAACCCGCAACGGAAGAAGGCTGGCCTCCCGCCGGGAGGCCTGGGGGATCGGCTCCCCGGGCTCCCCGGAAAACGGCGAAGCCCGGGATGAGGGAGGTAAGCTTACTGGCTCTTGAGCCACTCCTGCACCTGGTGGACCTGGCGGTCATCCAGGTCTTCCAGCCGGCTCACTTGCCACCGCTGCAGGATTAATGCGAGGTCTATTCCTTTCTCCAGGGTAGCCTCCATGATGGCCTCCAACCTCTCCAAGGTGGTGGGCTGGGGCATAAGGCTGGCCGAGGGAGATGGGTTCCCAGATACCGCACCCTTGGCGGCGCGGCCCCGTTTACCTCTTGGATTTTCCTTGAGGGCACTCTTTCCTGTCCTCTAGAGGGGGGAACAACTGTGCGGCGGTGGCCTGGCCGTCCTTGAGTTGGGAAGCCAGGCCCCGCAAGCTGGCGATGTCCTCCGAGACCCAGTCCTGTTGGGGTTTCCCCAAGACCGCGCTTACCCGGGCCTCGCTGATGCCGTAGCCGGCCAAAAATTTCAGGGCCTTCTCCGTGGCCACGGCCAGACCTTCTTTGTTGATTCCCTTTAAGACGGCGTCTTTGGCTCGCTCTTTGGCCTGATCCGTGAGCCAGCGGGGGACTCCTGCTAAAACCACATTGCGGATGGCCCGGCTTTGGGCGGCCTGGAAGGTCATGTCCTCGGTCCGGTCCTCCTCTAGTTGCCTGAACCCCCTCTTGCCCTTCTTCTTGCGTAAGACCCGGGAGACCGTAAAGCCCCGCTCCAGGTCAACGAAGTGGGCCGTGAACACCCATTCCGTGGGGGTTTCATAGTATTCCACCGGCACCGCGCAGTTGCTCCACTCCCGGGCCACGGCCAGGGCCAGGCCGATGCTGGGGCCTTCGATGTGCCTCTCTCCCAGGAGGAAGGAATAATAGAAGGCATCCCCGGCAAACTCGGCCTCGCGCAGGACCGCGGCCACCACTTTATCCAGATGGCGGGGCCGCTGCACGGCTACGGCGGTGTGAAATTGAGTCTGGGAGCGCATGAGAGGGACCGGGGCAATCCGGGGTGAGGCCGCATAGGTTTCAGGCTCCCCGGTAAAGGGCTCCACTTCTGCCAGGGCGAGGGCGGCTGTGTCCTTGTTGGCGTCCATGAGCTTATCTCCTTTTCAGCGAATAGGTGCAGGTCCAGAAGTAGCCGCACCAGTTAGGGCTGCAGATCCAGGCGCTGGGGTCGCAGGGGGGGAAGAGCCCAGTGTCGATCTGGGCCAGCATCAACTGGACTCTGTGCAATAGGCTGGTCCAATCCGCGGGTCCCCGGGTGGTGGGCAAGCTCTGCAGCTTAGGTTCCTTGCCATTCACCAGGACCTCGAGACTCACCTTTTGCGGCCAAGTTCCAGTCTGGTGGGCCACCAGGCCGGCATAGAAGGTGAGCTGTAAAGAGTAGTCCGCGTCCTTGGGCCCCTTGCTCTTGTCCGCGGTCTTCAGGTCCGGAAGCCAATAGTCGGTGGTGAGCACGTCTATGGTGCCCTTGAGGGGCAGGCCCAGGCCGGCCTCGCAAGTCAGCTGCTCTTCCACCAGGAGGGGGTGAATGGCCGGGGCCAGGGCTTCCCGGTACAGGGTGGTGAGCCGGACCGAGGCGTCCAGACCGGCGGCCAGGAGTTTGTCCTTGTCTGGCAGTTGGTCCCGGGGAATGAACACCCCCTCCTCTTGGATTATCCTGACGTAATGGTCCCGGGCCACGTCCTGGAGGTCCCCCACGGAAAGATCGGTCTGGGTGTGGAGTTTTTGTTCATGGTTGAGCTGCGCGGCCTTATGGGTGGCCGAGCCACGGCGGGCGGCAATACCGGGGGGAATGATGTCCCCCCGGAGGTAGCGGCGCTCGAACTGGTGGGGGCATCTGAGGAACATCCCCAGCATCGATTGAGTAATGGCTTCCATGCCCTGGTACCTCTCTATGATTGATCAAGCTTGACAGCAAAAACCGCCTTCTTATCCTTGATTGCCTATTTCCTTGGTTCTCCAACTTCTTGTCGGTGTGGACTTTACCCTCCGGTCCAACACCCGATCGCCCGTCGCCCTTTTAGAAACAGGCGCTGGCCCCTGGGCCTCGATGCCGATACGGTGCCCCCAATCTCTCGGGGTTCTCTGTGAATGCTCCCGACTCATTTTTCTTCCCGGCCAGTTCGGGAAGCGCAGCCGAGATGGCCTTCATTTCTATCAATCTCTTGGACCACTGGCCCTCAAGGTCTGCAGGGTTACCCCGGAAGTCCCTCATACCGGTGTTTTTCCCCTCCAACTCTCCGCCTTTTCCGGTTCAGCTATCCATCTTCTTGCAACTCCAGCACCGCCAATTCCAGGGCAGGTTGGTCGGAAAGCTTCCCCTGAGGCCCAAAAGATCGACAGGGGGAACCGTGAGCAAGGCTTAAAAGAGATGATAAGTGCAGCTTTGACAATAAATTTGGCCAGACTAGGAAACCATCATCGTCATAGGAAGGACAAAAGGACAGCAGTAGCCCTTGGCACCTGAATCCACCTAAATTCGGTCAAGAAGTGCTCTCCTAAATCAAAAATGGGTCAAGCTGAAAAAAAATGAAAGCGCCCATACTATAATTCAAAATTGGCCCAAAGAAATTAACCTCAGCGCAGCACTTTTTGAAAATTTTTTATATTTTTTATAA
>CAVZAM010000007.1:0-81930 GCA_963773285.1 uncultured delta proteobacterium | reverse complement strand
TGGGGCTGCCCCAGGTGGCGGCGGTATTCCTCTTTACGCACCTCTCCGGCAGGGCTCATGACTACCAGCTTGACGCTCACCGAGCCCACGTCCATGCCGAGATCAAAATCGTCCGCCACCTTAGGCCAATTGTCGTGGTTGTTGATCTCCCCGGTTTTCATGTTTCTGCCCCCTTGAATGCCAATGAGTGATTAATCACTCTCTTTTTTAGGAACGACTAAATCCATTCACTTGATATCTATTCAGCCAATCTCCTGGCCCCGGTGGGGCGCCCGGCCAGGAGACTGGGGCACCGGTTCCGGGGCCAGACTCCAACAATTACCGGGGGGACCTCCCCTCGCCGCCTCACATTGACCCCCATAGGTGATCCCGTGCGTGATGAGTTGATCGTTCACAAAGGAAATGGTCGCCGTAATCTCCTGGGCAAAATCCCCCTTGCACCTGTCGATGGCCAGGCCGATGAAGTTTTCGGCCAGAGCGACGATCTGCTCCCGGCCTATGTCCGGGGGGAGCGTCACGCCGAAAGAGGCCAGTAGGCCTGGGCAAATCCGCCAACTCTTCGGCTAGCAGGGCGATGGCCGCGGCATCGTCCTGCATCAGGGCCTGACCCTCATAGTTCTTGGTCTTCCGGAAAGGTTGTTCCGCCGTCAAAATGAGTTGGGCGGCGGCCTTGCTCTTGATGCCCAGGGCGGCGGCCACATCGTCCCCGTAAGCCTGCACCAGCAGGACCGGGAGGGCGATATTGCGCTTCAGCGCGGCATCGGCCATCTTAGCGCCCACCTTGGCATCGAGATTTTTCACCAGCACGTCAACGCCGTACTCCACGAAATTGTGGCTCAGGTCCTGGGCCACCGCGTCGGGTTCAACGGGATCCCAAGGAGGCCAGGTCGTGGATGAGATAGGGTTTCATTTCCTGGGCCTTGGCAATCACATAACCCTGGCCCTGGCCAGAGGTGATGCCATTGTGGTGCGCGTCACGTCCGCCCCCCAGAGGTCGTTGTGGCTGACGAAACCGTAGGCGAGGGCCCGCTTCACGCTGTTTTGCCTGGGCCCCGCGGCCTCCCAGACCTTGAGGAAGTCGTCGTGGGTCTGGCCATCGAGGTAGGGCTGATACGGGGCGAACAGATAGTTAAAGAGATCGGGGGCGACACCGCCGTACATCTCCCCCAGGTTCTTTTTCCGGGGCCGTGGCGGTTGAGCTGGTCACCGATGTAGGTATGGGTGGCCGACCCCCAGGCCCAGGCCTGGGAGGCGCCAGCCCCAGGATAAAAACCAGGGCCGTCAAAATTGTCCATGACTTCTTTCTTTTCATCGCCTTCATTTGCCGTTCCTCCTTCAGGTAATTTAAGTTGACTTCTTAAATAATGAGTGATTAATCACTCGCTTATTTAAACAAAAAAAATTATGTACTTAATATCTTCCAGGCATTATCCACCAGGGTCGGGGCCAGGCTGGAGAGGCTCTGGGTAATCCGGCCATAGATTTTGAAAACCGCTACCTGAATAAGCAATCCGAGGACCATGGCGGTTTTGACATCGGCGTCCGCCTGGGGGATCTCCCCCGCCGCCATCCCCCCGGCGATAACGTTCTTCAGCACCCTCACGGGGCTTGGCATTTCCGGGGTCATCTTCCGGATATGGCCGTGATGGTCGAGGAGCAGGTAGCTGAACAGCATGGGTTTGGTGTCAAAAAAAGAGTAGCACAGGTTGATAAAGGCGGCCAGCTTGTCCTTCACGGCTTGGTGCTTCTGCTGGCAGCGATCCAGGTTCACGGCCAACTCCGTGATGTTTTTGGCAAAAATCTCCCAGGCCAGTTCCTGTTTGCTGTTATAGTGGCGGTAAATGGTGCCCTCAGCAATCCCGGCCGTACCGGCGATATCCTTGATGGTGGTGGCGGTGACCCCCTTTTCCACAAAGAGGCGCAACGCGGTGTCATCGATTAGTTGTTTGGTTTGACTGCCATCTCGTGACATAGTGAATACTCACTCACTTATATTTTATCTTTTTGTTAAACCTTTGTTAGGCTTTTGTCAAGCTTTTTTTAGGGGGAGGGTCAATTTTATTTTCGAGTGGCGAATTTTAAGGTGATTAGCCAAGGGGGGCAACAATTTGATATCTCCAATGTGCAAAGTCAAGCAGACAAGGTGCCCGCGGTGGTCATTTGAGAATCCAAGCCAGTCTCCCTATTATCGCCTCTGCACTTATTCTATTGCCTTCATGACTTGAGGCCACACCTTCCCGGCCGGCCCCACTAAGAAATAATCGGTAAGAAAGTCGGTCATGCGGGTGTGTTCCGTGTTGTTTTCCACGATGATGGCGCCGTTTTCCTTGGCCACCTGGGGGAGCATGTTGACCGGGGCCACCTCCATGGAGGAGCCGATAAGCAGTAGAAGATCGCCGGACAGGGCTAAGGAATTGGCCTTGAACATGGCCTCCTCGGGGATGGGCTCCCCGAAGAAGACCACGTCCGGCTTGATAAGCCCGCCGCAGTACAGTACAGGGGCGTCTGGTCGAAGTCCAGGGCCTCCCGGGCCCATACCCCCTGGCAGTTCAGGCACACGAAGCGGTGGGCGTTGCCGTGGTATTCGACAACGTTGTGGCTGCCTGCGGCTTGGTGCAGGTTGTCGACGTTCTGGGTGATGACCCCTATGAGGATACCCCGCTTCTCCAGTTCCGCCAGGGCATAGTGGGCCGGGTTGGGCCGGGCCTTAACCAGAATCCGGTCCATTTCCCTGAGCATGACCCAGACCTGGGCGGGGTTTTTCTTAAAGGCCCTGATGGTGGCGTACTCCAGGGGATCGAAGCGTTCCCACAGGCCGCCTTTGCTCCGGAAATCAGGGATGCCCGACTCCACCGAAATGCCGGCGCCGGTGATGGCCACGGCTTTGCGGCTCTGCTTGAGGAGCCCGGCCAGGTCCTGGGGGGTGATGGTCTTCATGGGAAGCCTTTTCCCCCTCGCCGCCGCTTTTGGGGGGAGAGGGATGGGGTGGGGGCGGGCTTACCTCTCACCCTACCCTTTCCCCTGCAAGGGGCGAGTAATATTGATTTACTTCCATTCGATCAGGCCGCTGCCAATGCTTTCTCCCGCAGTTGCCTGCTTTTTTTGATGTCCCCCCAGCCCCACGAGGCCTCCGAACGCCCCGGCCAGCAAGCCGATGAGAATAGTCATGACCAGAGGAAAAGTTCAAGGTTCAAGGTTAAGGCTGGATGCCACCGTGCACAGCTCAAAAATCTAACCTGCTCAATAGATAAAATAGATCAGGGCAATCACCAGACCCACCGTCACCACGATGCCCCGGAGCAGCCCCGGCCGTATGTTACCTGCCAGGCGCCCCCCCAGATTGCCCCCTATCAGCGCCCCCACCGCCATGACCAGCATGATCCGCCAGTGGATCTTGCCGCTGAACAAAAAGAAGACGGCCGCGGCAATGTTGACGCAAAAGGCTACTACTTGTTTCAGGGCATTCAGCCGGGTAATTGGCCCCTCCAGCACCAGGGCCAGCACAGCGATGACGATGACGCTCAGGCCGGCGCCGAAGAAGCCCCCGTAAATGGAAGCCAGGAACACCGAAGCCAATACCCCGGCTTCGCCCCATTTTCCCGCCCCCTGGCCCTGGCTGTGGCGGACCAGCCAGTTGCGCAAGGGGACCTGAATGGCCATCAGCCCCGTGGCGAACAGGATCAGGTAGGGCACCAGGAAGCGAAAGGCCTGCTCGCCGGTCTTGAGGAGCAGAATACCGCCGACGATGCCCCCAATCGCCCCGACGACTGCCAACCACTTGGCCTGACGCTCATAGCCGCGCAAATCATTCAATTGGGCATAAGTCCCGCCCAGGTAGCCGGGGCACAGGGCCACGGTGTTGGTGATGTTGGCTTCCACGGCGTTAATGCCTATGGCGGTGAGCATGGGGAAGGTGATGAGGGTGCCGCCCCCGGCCAGGGCATTCACCGCGCCCCCCGCCACCGCGGCCAGCCCCACCAGAACCGCATTAAATACGCTGAATTCAGGATACACAGTTCACACTCACAGATCCCAATTAATGACTCAGTGCTTTAGAATTATCGCCCCGCCTCCACCAATCCCCTACCCTACCCGGATGCGCACATCCAGTGCCAAGATACCCTTCTCCCCGGGAAACACCCGCACCGGGTTCAGGTCCACCTCCTGGACCCGGGGGAAGCGTTCCATAAGATGGGACAGCGCCGACAATGCCTGGCTCAGGGCCTCAAGGTCCGCGGCCGGCCGGCCCCGGACCCCTTCAAGAATCCGGCCGAGGCGGGTTTCCATGATCTGGCGATGGGCTTCCCCGGGGCTGATGGGGGCAACCCGCAGGGCCACGTCTTCCAGGATCTCGGTCAGAACCCCGCCGGCCCCGCAGGCCACCAGGGGCCCAAAAGACTGGTCGCGGCGGCCCCCCAGCAGCACCTCCTCCCCTGCGGGTACCTGCTTCATGACCACCACCTCCCAGGCCTCCCCGGCCGGCACCGCCCTGGCGGCCAGGTCGGCCAGCTGCTGGTAGGCCGCGGCTACTCCCGGGAGATCCGTGAGATTAAGCACGACCCCCCCCGCTTCGGTCTTGTGCACCAGGGAGGGCGCGGAAAGCTTCAACACCACGGGAAACCCCAGGCGGGCGGCGGCAGACAGCGCCTGCTCGGCGTCGCCTGCAGTCTGCCACCCGGCCACCGGGATGCCTGCAGCCTCAAGGCAGGACAGGGCCTGGGGCATGGACAGGAAGCCGCTGCCGCCGGCGCGGTCCAGGAGCTGTGCCAGAGCATGGTCATTAATGCCAGGCGCCGCCGCGGTCGGGTCATCCGGGGGGCGGCGCCGGGCGAAGTCCCGGCTGTAGGCCAGGGCCCGCACCGCGTCCCCGGGGAAATGAAACACCGGCACCTTAAGCTCGTCCCGGAAAAAATCCTCCTCCTCCAGGGAGGCGCAAACGCTGATGGCCAGAGGTTTCCCGGCTTCTTGGGCTTTTTTGATAATATGTTGGGCCATGCCCCGGGCCTCGGCGCGTCCGGGTCGTAAACCGGGCCGTAATTCAGGAGGACCGCATCCACCT
Source organism: uncultured delta proteobacterium (assembly GCA_963773285.1). Lineage (GTDB taxonomy): Bacteria > Desulfobacterota > Desulfobaccia > Desulfobaccales > 0-14-0-80-60-11 > JBGSLA01. The sequence continues at coordinate 76,871 of CAVZAM010000007.1, read as the reverse complement.
CCGGGTCCTGGCAGAGGTTGTCCATCACCCGGGAGTACACCTCAAAATCAAAGATGTCCCCCAGGTCAATGGGGTTGCCGGGCTTGATGATCTGGGCCCGGGAACTCTCCAGGATAAAATCCGCCAGACCCGGGGCCAGGGGCGGGAGACTAAAGCCGTAGCGCTTGCAGGCGTAGGCCCCCACCACCGCTTCGCCGCCGCTCCGGGAGAGGATCACCAGGCGGTTGCCTTTCACCGGCGGGTGTCCCACCATCTTGGCAGCGTTCAGAAAATCGCTCTGGCGCAGCACCCGGAAGATGTTCCCCTGGCGGCAGGCTGCGTCCACTGCCTTCTCATCCGTGGCCAGCGACGCGGTGTGGGACATGGCGATGCGGGAGGTCTCCTGGACCACGTTGGGCATCTGCAGGAAAATCGGCTTGGCAGCGTGTTTGGCTACCTCCAGGAGCTCCCGGCCGTCCTCCAGGCCTTCCAGGTAAAGGTAGATCATCTTGGTCCCCGGATCCTCCAGAAAGTAGGCCAGGGCCTCGTTTTCCTTGACGTTCAGCTTGTTCCCCAGGCTCAGGAACTTGTTTAAGCCCAGGCCTTCCTTGGTCATCCAGGCGATGACGTGCATGCCCACCCCGCCGCTCTGGGCGATAACCGAAATCTTGCCAGGCTTTGGCACGGGGACGATCTGGGAAAACGGCAGAGACAGCCCGATCTCCATGTTCATGAGCCCCAGGCCATTGGGACCGATGAGCCTCAGGTGGTAGCGGTTGATGAGCCGGACGATTTCCTGCTCCAGGGCCCGGCCCTGCTCCCCCAGCTCGGAAAAGCCCCCCGATTCCACCACCACCCGGGTTATCCCCAGCTCACCGCAGTCCGCCACCACCTGAGGCACAAAGCGGGCCGGGGTGAGGACCGCGGCCAGGTCCACAGGTTCGGGCAAGTCCCGGAGGTGGGAGTAGATGGGGAGGCCGTATACCTCGCCGCCCCGGGGCCCCACCGGATAGATCTTGCCGGTGTAGCCGGCCTCCAGCATATTCCGGACGATGCCCCGGCCCAGGTTGGTCTCGTTCTCCGAAACCCCTACCACCGCCACCTTCTGAGGATAATAAAATTTCTGCATCGGCTCCTTCCGCTTACCACGCCCGGGGGGAAATGCTTCTCAAAAAAGCGTCCAAGAAATATAGCCCTGTCTCGTGCCTGTCTATGGGCATTATTTACTACAAATTTTAAGAAAAGATTGCCCCGGGCCTGTCCTGAACAAGTGACGACATATTTTTTTTACCATATCCCACCGCCATCGTGAGGGGAAGGAAGAATTACGGCCACGCGTGGTTAACTTTTTTCCCGGGACAATGGTAGAATCGATGTGTTCATAAACGGCGGAAATGTCTGGTGAGTGAGGTTAGCCGTGCTGTATGAGAAGTGTGCGGAGGTAAGCGGGGAGTTTTGGCAGGAGCTTGGGGAACTGCCGCCCGGGGACGTCACCCGGCGCACCGGCGCGGCTTTTGCGGAAAGCCGTTATCACCTGCCTTTCCTGAACCGGAAGCTCATTATCGACCCGGTGGAGCGTTGGTTGGAGGTAGATGGGGCCGGGGTCCTGGAGCCGGGCTTCCGCCTGTGCCTCACCGCGCTCCTGTATCTTACCCGGGTGGACACAGGGGCTTTGGGGACTCTCATCAGCCCCTTGGAACTCACCGGCGGCACCGCCTTTTTTACCGAGAGGGGCCCTCACGCCCTGCCCCGCGCCTCCCTGGAAAACCGCTTCGGGGATGACCCTGAGGGGTTCCTGATGGCGGGGAACCGTTTGGGGGCAAAGCGTGTTCAGGCCGGTGACGCCGCTCTGCAATTCCAAGTATTTCCAGGGTTGGCTGTGGAGATAATCCTCTGGCTGGCGGATGCGGAGTTTCCGGCCCAAGTGTCTTTCCGGGTACCCGGCAACCTCGAGCGCATCTGGCACCTGGACGCAGTCCTGGCCCTCCTGCAGCTCATCAGCGGGGAACTGCTCGCCGGGGAAGATTAATGGTGACCGTGTCGGAGCCCGCCATCGAAGGCCGCGTGCAACCTGACTATCTCACCCGGCGCATCTGTCCCGAAAATGGCCGCCTGACTTTCCTTGCCAAACCCGGGCATCGGGCTACAAGCCGGACTTTGAGATTGGCCCGCCGGGCCGTGCGCATGAAATGATGGGACACGCCGTCCGGGGTCCAGGGGAAGAGCTTCCCCACCTCGCTGCCAAGCTCCTCCAGGATCTCGGCGATTGGCGGGGTGATGCGCACCAGCCTGGGTTCGCTGTCGGTGGAAGGCCGGATCGGTCTCGGCAGCCAGGAGACGTATGATTTCTTGGCTCAGGAAGCGGGGCCGGCCTTTCTTAACCTTGGGTTCTTTGATCTCGGCAAAGGGGTTCTCCCGGATGAACGTGCACCGCCAGGGAAGTATCCTTGAGTCCGGGTAGCCTTGAGGCGCCCCATAAACTTCAGCAGGGCCTGGGAAGCGATCGCTCCAGGATCTTGTTGGGGCCGAAGTCCTCGTCGGCCAGGAGTTTGTCCAGGGCCAAGCGGTCGGCCCGGTAGCTGCTATGGCTCTTGTGGACCTTGGAATGCTCCAGATATGCGCGGACAAAGTCCTCTAGACGGAACCTGGACGCCCTGGGGGCCAACTTTGCCGCCGCCGGAATGAGCTGCTCCGCCAACGAGACCCGGTAATCCGGCACAAACACCACCTTGAGCCAATCGTGCACCCGGGCATCCCGGTTGATCACCTCGCCCAAATAATTGATCAGTTTGATGAGCTGCTTGGCGGCCCAGTAGCCCGGCGCGGCTTTGCCGGCAAAAACGTAGACCTTGGGAACGGGGGGGAGGACGCTGTCTTCCACCAGGGCCAGGTAGGTGTGGATGATGTGCATGATGTTCAGCAACTGCCGCTTGTATTCGTGAATCCGTTTGGCCTGGATGTCAAAGAGGGCCTCAGGGTTGACCCTGACCCGGGTGCTGTCGTAAATCAGGCGCCCCAGCTGCTCCTTGTTGGCCTTTTTAATGCGCCGGAACTCTTCCTGAAAGGCCCCATCCCGGGCCCAGGGTTCCAACTGCCGCAGCTGAAAGAGGTCGGTGATCCAGGCATCGCCGATGGTGCCGGTGATCAACCCGGCCAGTCCGGGATTGGCGTTTAACAGCCAGCGGCGGGGCGTGATGCCGTTGGTCTTGTTGTCGAAGCGTTCCGGCCACAGCTGATAAAAATCCCGGAACATGCCGTGTTTCAGCCTGAGGGTCCGATAAAGCCGGTGATATAATTTTTCTTGATGTTGACAAAGCTGTCCCGGACCGCCAGGAAATCGCCGTAAAACAGCTCTTCGATCTGGCACTGGATGGCCACCTTGCAGTGATGAGCCCCGGTGGCGGTAGTGCCCCGCGATTTTTGCACGTTTCCCTTGGGTGTCATTGACTTGCTCCTTGCTCCTTTTTGCCGCCGATCATTTTGCGGACGACCATGATCATGGTCACGATGGAATTCTCCCGTTGCGATATCGCCCTGCTGATGAGGTTCAAAGCCAGAACCATGAAGACCAGAAACAGCGAGGCCGTCCAGGCCAGTTCAATCTGGTTTTCATAGGGCATGCCGGAAAAATTGTAGATGAGGACCGCCAGCGAGGCCGTCGGCTTCATGAGGGAGAGCTTCCCCCTGGGTGAGCCAGTACTCGCTGAACAGCGCGGTAAACAGGAGGGGGGCGGTTTCCCCCGCGGCCCGGGCCACGGCCAGGATCACGCCGGTGATGATTCCGGGCATGGCCGTGGGCACGACCACTTTGGTAATGACCTGGGTGTGGGTGCAGCCGATGCCGTGGGCGGCGTCCTTCATAATCCGGGGCACCATCTTCATGGCCTCCTCGGCGGTGAGCATCACTACCGGCACCATGAGCAGCGCCAAAGCGATCACCGGGGCACCTTGCCAACTTGACTTTGCACATAGGAGTTAGCAGCTATCCGCTATGAGTTCTCACAAGCATCTGATTTCCCTTGTCTACCTATCATTGCGGGTTCTCTTGACATGGTGATCTTAGCCCCTACCTTATAGACATCTCCGATACCTCTTTCCTTATAGGCCCCCAGGCCCTCTTCTGCCATTACCTAAGCCGGGCCAACAAACTTGGATAACCCAAGGTTTCAGATCCTCGGTCTCAACAGTGTTTGCTAACTAACCTCAAGAAGGAGGAAGTCATGTCTCAAACCACTGCTCGCGCCAAGAGGAGCGAAAAGGGGCTGCTGACCCCGGACAATTGCGTGGTCGCGATCATCGACCTCCAACCCCAGATGCTCTTCGGCGTCGCCAATTTTGACCGCCAAACGATCATCAACAACAATGTGGCGTTCGCCAAAGCCGCCAAGGTTTTCGGGGTCCCCGTGGTCCTATCCACGGTGGAAAGCAAGGGTTTCAGCGGCAATATCTGGCCGCAGATCCAGGCAATCTTCCCGAACCAGACGCCCATCGAACGTACCACCATGAACTCCTGGGACGACAGGAATTTCGTCGCCGCCATCGAGAAGACCGGCCGGAAAAAGATCGTGCTTTCCGGCCTGTGGACCGAAACCTGCGTCGCGCTTCCCACTATTCAGGCCATTCACGACAACTACGAAGTCTATGTCGTTGAAGACTGTTGTGGCGATGTCAGCCAACTCTCGCACGACAACGCCATGAAACGGATGATCCAGGCGGGGGCCAAGCCGGTCACCGTGCTCTCCGTGATGCTCGAGTGGCAGCGGGATTGGGCTGAGCGCGATACCTATGACGCGGTCATGGATATCGTCAAGAGCCATTTCGGGGCTTACGGCGTTGGTGTGGAATATGCCTACACCATGGTACACGGCGCCCCGGCAACGAAGTACCCCGAATACATTGTTCCGCTCCCCGCGCCGCCGCACAAGTGACCTTCTGGGGCGAGGATAACCCCACCCCTTTGCCAGAACCAGTCAACCTGGAAAGGAGGCTCGCATGCCGGCCGACATGATGCTGCATAATGCCAAGATTGCCACGAATAGTGTTCCGTCGTTCGTCGAAGCAATCGCTATCAAGGACGGTAAGATCAGTGCTACCGGCACCAACGATGAGATTCTGCGGCAGGGTGCGCCAACGACAAAAGTGATTGACCTCGGGGGAAGAACCGTCATCCCCGGGCTCAACGATTCGCACATGCATCCCATCAGAGGCGGCCTCAACTACAACATGGAGCTGCGCTGGGACGGCGTGCCGTCCCTCGCGGACGCGCTGCGCATGTTGAAAGAGCAGGCCAGGAGGACGCCGCCCCCGCAATGGGTCAGAGTGGTCGGCGGCTGGACCGAGTTCCAGTTCGCCGAGGGCCGCATGCCGACTCTGGAGGAGATCAACGCCGCGCGCCCGACACCCCGGTGTTTGTCCTGCACCTTTACGACCGGGCCTGGCTGAACGGCGCGGCCCTGCGCGCCGTCGGGTACACGAAAGACACGCCTGATCCCCCTGGCGGGGAGATTCAGCGGGACAAGCAAGGGAACCCCACGGGGCTGCTCATCGCCCGCCCGAATGCCATGATTCTCTATGCCACCCTCGCCAAAGGGCCCAGGCTCTCCCGTGATGACCAGGTGAACTCGACCCGCCAGTTCATCCGCGAACTCAACCGCTTCGGCATCACCAGCGTCATCGACGCGGGCGGCGGTTTTCAAAACTACCCGGACGACTACGGAGTCATCGATGAACTGCACCGGCGGGGCGAGCTCACCGTCCGTTTTGCTTACAACCTGTTCACCCAGAAGCCCAAGGAGGAATTGGCCGACTTTCAGCGGTGGACGCAAATGACGAAGCCCGGAGAGGGCGATAATTTCTATCGGGTGAACGGCGGGGGCGAGATGCTCGTCTTCTCCGCGGCCGATTTCGAAGACTTCCTCTGGCCCTGCCCGGAAATGCCCGTCGTCATGGAGGACGAACTCAAGGCGGTTATTCGTCACCTCGCCGAAAACCGTTGGCCGTTCCGCCTGCACGCCACTTACGATCAGACCATCAGCCGCGCCCTGGCCGTTTTTGAAGACGTGAACCGCGAGGTTCCTTTTGATGGTCTGCACTGGTTCTTTGACCATTGCGAAACCATCACCGACCGCAACATCGAACGTGTCAAGGCACTGGACGGCGGCATCGCGGTGCAGGACCGGATGGCCTTTCAGGGCGAATATTTTGTGGAGCGCTACGGTGCCCAGCAGGCAGAGCGCACGCCCCCCATCCGGCGGATGCTGGAGATGGGCATCCCGGTGGGGGCGGGCACGGACGCCACCCGGGTCTCCAGCTACAACCCCTTCGTCGCCCTTTACTGGCTGATCACGGGCAAGACCGTCGGGGGCACTACACTTTACCCGGAGAACAATCGTCTGGACCGCCTGGAGGCGCTCCGGCTCTACACCGTCGGCAGCAGTTGGTTCTCTTCCGAGGAGGGCACGAAGGGTTCCCTGGTGCCGGGGCAATTAGCCGATCTGGCGGTTCTTTCCGCTGATTATTGCTCGATCCCGGAAGAGGAGATCAAACACCTCGAATCGGTTCTGACCATCGTCGGCGGCCGTATCGTCTTCGCCGCGGGCGGGTTCGAGGGCTGGGGCCCGCCGCCACTCCCCGTCAGCCCCGACTGGTCGCCGGTGACAAGCTATGGCGGGTACGCCCACCAAAGTGTGGCTCAGCCGCGGCAGCATCAATGCAACCACGCTCACACCCCCCGGGCAAAGGCGCACCAGTGGGTGTTAGGCAAGTCCGGGCTGTGGTCCCTGGGCTGCGATTGTTTTGCCTTTTAGAACTCAAACGACCCTGCGAGAACTTACGCCGGCCTGTCCGGCAAAAGAGGAGGTACGCCTGGACACTACGACGCCAGATTGCCATCGCCTCGATCGGCAATCCCCAGTTGACCTTCAATCCCGTCGACTTTTACCCCAAGGAAGCAAGCCTTCTGGGGGTGGATACTCTGAGGTTATCCCCCGGTGAGGCGGCAGAAATTCTCAAGGCCCTGCTCCCGGGTTTCAAGGAGGGCATCTTTTCTCCCCCAGCCGTGGAGCCGGTTTCCCTCGATGAGGCGCTGAGCGCCTACCGGGCAGTCATGGCGGGAAGCTCCGGAAAAAAGTTTGTTATCCGGCTTGAAGAGGGGCATGCCACCAGATAACCGCGAGCAGAGTAGCATGGACTTCAACGAGGGTGACAGCGCCGTGGTTTTTATCGACCCACGGCGACAAGATAGCTGACCTGATACAGGTCTTCCTCCGCAAAAACGTTAAGCGTCAGATGCATCGGCCAGGAGCGTTGGCGGCAAATCTAAGTGAGGAAATTTTTTTATGAAGAAGACACTCACGGGCAAAGTGGTGCTGGTAACAGGCGGCCGCCGTGGCCTTGTCGCCGCCATAGTGAGATGCTTCTGTGTTCTCAGCCTAGTAGTGGGCGCAATCCATGTGCCGACTCAGGCGGCTGCGGAGCAGGAGCACACGGCGGAACAAAAAGCGCCATCGGCGTTTCAGCAAGAGATGATGGCAGGCATGAGCAAAATGGACCGGGATATGATGGCCGCACCCATGACCGGCGATCCCAGCCATGACTTCATCGCCATGATGATCCCGCACCACCAGGGCGCCATCGACATGGCCAAAGTTTACCTGCTACACGGCCAAGACCCCGTCCTGCGACGGCTTGCTCAGGAGATTATGGTTACGCAGCAGCAAGAAATCGAGCTGATGCGTCTCAGATTGGCAGCCTTATCAAAAACCGGTGCGGCCACCGCCCCATTAGGGACGAAACCAGAAGCGACAGCTTCGATTACCCCTTCCAGTAAGGACCGGGTCTACACCGCCGACCAGACCTCGAACACCGTTTCGGTGATTGATCCTGGTTCGAACATATTACTGGGCGTCATCCGTCTGGGCGACCCCGTTCCCGGCGCGCTCAGCCCGCTGTACAAAGGCCAGTTACTCGTGCACGGCCTGGGCTTCTCGCCGGACCACCAAACGCTGGCGGTCGTCTCCATCGGCTCTAACTCGGTCACCTTCATCGATACCGCGACCAACAAAATCAAAGGCGTCGTCTATATCGGGCGCTCACCCCACGAGGGGTTCTTCTCGTTTGATGGCAAACAATTCTGGGTAGTGGTGCGCGGCGAAGACTATGTCTCGGTGATCGACCCCGTGAAGATGAAAGAGATACGCCGCGTGAAGACCGCCAATGGACCGGGCATGGTGCTGTTCCGACCGGATGGGCGCTATGCCTTCGTGCCTTCGAGCTTCACGCCTGAACTGGACGTGGTGGACACCAAAAGTTACCAGGTCATCGCCCGCGTCCCGCAGGCCAGCCCATTTTCACCGAACCTGGCCGTGAGCCGGGACGGCACCGAGGTCTGGTTTACCCTCAAGGACTCGGGGAAAACGCAGGTGATGAGCGCGCAACCGCCTTTCCGCATCCTGGCCACCCTTGATACCGGTCCCATCACCAATCATGTCACGCTCGTGGACAACGCCAAGGGCAAGTTCGCCTATGTGACCGTAGGCGGGGAAAACGTCGTGAAGGTCTATAGCCGGGGCCAAAAGCCGGAATTGATCGCCACCATTCCCACCGGTGATCTGCCGCATGGTATTTGGGGATCGGGGGACGGAACGAGGGTCTACGTCGGACTTGAGAACCAGGACGCCGTCGCGGCCATAGATACCCTCACGAACACGGTCCTCGCCACCATTCCGGTCGGTCAGCAGCCCCAGGCGCTCGTCTATGTTCCCGGGGCCGTGCCGACGGGTGACGGCACGGCCAATTTGATGCCGCTCGGCGAAGCGGGCCAGGCGGCGCATCTTACCATGATCGCGCCTGAAGGCAGCGGCAGGGCGGCGCAGGCAACGGTTTCTGTAAATGCCTTAGGTCTGGTGGACTTATTGCAGATCGCGGCATCCGGTTTGCAACCTCAACAAACCTATCGGCTCTGGCTGGTGACCTCTCGAACCGCCCCGCACGGACCGAAGGAGGAACTCGTCAGCTTTAAAACTAATCTGTCCGGGGCGCAAATTGCCCAGGTAATTGGCCCTTTCCGGCAGGTTCTGACCGCCAAGCGCGCAGGCTCTGTCGAGCAAGCTCAGCAACGGTTTCTGTTGCTCACTCCCGCGGACAGCGAAGTAGCGGAACTCGTCCAGAAAGCTCCCTGATGCATCAGGACGGGTGGGGCCACCGTTACCTAAGAGCCCCAGGCCCACACCTTGGAGCCGCAAGAGAAAGTTAAGGCTATGTTCAGTCGACGCGACTTTTTAAGGTTGGCGGGGTTGGCAGGGGCATCGCTGGCTCTCCCCTGGGGACTTAGGTGCTGGGGTCTGGAGGTCTCCCAGGCTTTCAGCGAGGCGAAGAAATGGGAATTTTCCGGCACCAAGCCGGGAACTGCCTTGACGAGATATGTCGATCTCCTGCCCGTCCTGGAGGTTATGCCAAATACCGGGGTGGCGAACCAATATCAGGTGGAGATGAAGCAGTTTACCCAAAAAATTCACCGGGATCTGCCCCCTTCAATACTTTGGGGCTTTGGGGCAGTGGGTTTCCCCCCTTGCTGGCCGGGACCTACTATTGAGGCCAGGGTGAACGTGCCGGTGAGGGTAAGATGGATCAACAATCTTCCCACCACCCACTTACTGGCCGCGGCCATGGATCATACCATCCACGGGGCGGACCAGAAATTTCCAGAGGTGCGCACGGTGGTGCACTTGCATGGAGGTGCGACACGGCCTGATAGCGACGGCTATCCCGAGGACTGGTATTCTCCCACCGGCGTCAGGTTGAACGGCGGGGTTGGGAATAATTACGCCGATTATGTTTACGATAACGGGCAGCGGGCCACCGCGCTCTGGTATCATGAACACACCTTGGGGATAACCCGCCTGAACATCATTTCAGGGCTGGCCGGTTGGTATCTCCTCCGGGATGACCATGATACCGGGGGACTGCCGGCGGTAAACCCTGGCAAACCCCTGCCGGGAGAAAATACCTTGGGCCTGCCTGGCCCTGCCACCGGTCACGGCTCGGGACCTTTTTACGAGATGCCGTTGTTGATCCAGGACCTGGCCTTTAATACCGATGGTTCTCTAGCCTATCCCACCAAGGGCGTTAACCCGGACATCCATCAACAATGGGTGCAAGATTTCTTTGGAGACGTCATCTGTGTCAACGGCAAGGCCTGGCCTTATCTCCAGGTGGAACCGCGGCGCTACCGGTTCCGCCTGTTAAATGCCTGTAATTCGCGCGTTCTCAACCTAAGCCTGGATTCCCACCAGCCCCTCTGGCAGATCGGCTCCGACGGCGGTTTTTTGCCTAGGCCGGTGCAGCTCAAAAGCCTCCGCCTGGCCCCCGCCGAGCGGGCCGACCTTATCCTCGACTTCACGGATCTGGCCGACGGCACCATTACGCTCCTCAATAATGCCAAGACCCCGTTCATGGAAGGGCAGACCCCCGATCCCCAAACCACCGGGCAAATCATGCAATTCCGGGTGGCCAAACGCCGCCTTGGCTATGACCATAGCCTCCCGCCACACTTCCTTACCCTGCCTCCTTGTGCCGATCTAAGGTCTTTGGTTACTCCTGCCCTGCTTAAAAATTCCCGGCGGGCGTACCTGAATGTCAGGCAGGGGCCCAAAGGACCGGCCATGCTGATGCTCAGTGGCCGGCACTGGGATGACCCGATTACGGAGGACCCCAGGGTAGGCTCCGTCGAGGTTTGGGAAGTCATGAATCTCGCCAATGACCTGCACCCTATTCACCTTCACCTTATCCAGTTTCAACTCTTGAACCGGCAGTCCTTTAACGTCAAGGCCTACCAGAAGGCCTTGGCCCAGGCCCCGTGGTCAATTCCGGACCCCGCGCCTTACCTCCTCGGGAAGCCCCTGGATCCTTCCCCGGAGGAAGCTGGCTGGAAGGATACTGTGGTGCATATGGTCGGCACGGTAACCCGGATCGTGACCAGATGGGCTCCCCAAACTGCTCCCCTGCACGGGCCGGGCAGTCCCAGGCCCGGAGTTAACCTGTTTCCCTTTGATCCCACCCAGGGGAAATATGTCTGGCACTGTCATAACCTGCAGCACGAGGACAACGACATGATGCGTCCTTTGGTGGTATTGCCCTAATTCAACTTTTGGCTGGGAAAAGGAGCAAGCATATGGCCGAGATCGAAAAATACGACAACCTGGTGATCGGCAGCGGGGAGGCCGGGAAATACCTGGCCTGGAGCCTGGCCAAGGCGGGCCAACGCACCGTGGTGGTCGAAAAGAAGCTGATCGGGGGCTCCTGCCCCAACATTGCCTGCCTGCCCAGTAAAAACGTGATCTATTCCGCCAAAGTAGCTTCGTTAGCCAGGCGCGGCGCGGAATTCGGCCTCGAAACCGGGCCCATCGCGATTGATATGAAGGGTGTCCAGAGCCGCAAGCGGTTGATGGTCGAAGGATTGATAGAGATGCATCTCGAGCGCTATAAAACCAGCGGCGCGGGACTGATCATGGGGGAGGCCCACTTTATTGCGCCGAGAACCGTTGAAGTCGTCCTGAACAGCGGCGGCGTCAGACAGATTGCCGGCGACCGGGTCTTCCTGAATTTGGGCACCCGGGCGGCCTTGCCTGACTGGCCGGGCCTGGCCGAGGCAAGGCCCATGACCCACGTCGAGGCGCTTGATCTTGACCGCCTGCCGGAGCATCTCATGGTCCTGGGCGGCGGCTTTGTCAGCCTGGAGCTGGCCCAGGCCATGCGGCGCTTCGGCGCCAGGGTGACCGTGATTGAAAGGGGCCCGCAGCTCGCCAGCCACGAGGACCCCGATGTTGGCAGCGCTCTTCTGGAGTTATTCCATGACGAGGGCATCGAAGTGAGGCTCGAAACACAGGTCAGGCGGGTGGAGGGGAGCTCCGGCCAGCAGGTCCGGGTCCACACTCAAAGCCCGAAAGGCACCGCGGTCATAGAGGGAACGGATCTTCTCGTCGCTATGGGCCGCACCCCAAACACTCAGGGGATCGGACTCGACATCGCCGCAGTGGAGTTAGACCAACATGGGTATATCAAGGTCAACGAGCGCCTGGAGACCACTGCCGCTAAGGTCTGGGCCATGGGCGAATGCGCCGGCAGCCCGAAGTTTACCCATGTCTCCTTTGACGATTTCCAGGTGGTGTACGACAACCTCAACGGCGGCGACCGCACCACGAGAAACAGGTTGGTGCCCTTCTGCCTGTTTACTGATCCGGTCCTGGCCCGGGTGGGATTAAACGAATCCGAGGCCAAGAGTCTCGGCCTCGGCTACCGTCTGGTCAAGATGCCCATGGCCAACGTCCTAAAAACTCGGACTCTTTCTGAACCTCGCGGCGTTCTGAAAATGCTCATCAGCGCCGACAGTGATGAAATTTTAGGATTTACCGCCTTTGGCGTGGAGGGAAGCGAGCTGATGGCCGTGGTTCAGACCGCCATGTTGGGACACATGCCCTATACGACGCTACGTCAGGGGATCTTTACCCATCCCACTGTTGCCGAAGGTTTGACCGCACTTCTGGCCAACGTTCCGGCCGGGGCGACTCGGTAGTAGATCCCGGCCTAAGACTTCAATGAAAAAATAAATCCGGACATTCTATGATTATGGCTGAAAGAGGAGGCTGAAGAGGCTGTCGTGAGTAAAAGAAGCTTGGATCTTTGTCAAGACCCAACATTGAACAAGTCCACGGCCGGGGCCGAGTTCCATCATCCCATCCGGCGCGGCCACACCGCCTTGGCCTAGGTCATTGCCGGAGAAGGCTACTTCGACCCGGACCGGGACGCCTATGCCCACGAGGTCATCGGGGCCAACTATTTCGATTTTACCGCCGTTGCGTCTGTGGCGACCGGACCATCGTCCATTATGGGGATGGCGATGAGGTGGCGGTGTTTGCCCCCACCAGCCCGGTGTGCTTTCTCCTGATCTCGGGCCTGCCCATCAGTGAGCCCGTGGCTTGGTACGGCCCCATTGTTATGAACTCCCAGGAAGAATTGCAACTCGCTTTCGAGGAATATCGGAAGGGCACTTTCATCAAACGTGGCGGCAGTTGAGTCAGCCTCAGTTGAACGTTGGAAAAAACTTGGCTAAGCCTTGGACCAGCGCTTGGTCGACTAAATTGGGATAGTGGCGCTAGCTGCCCTCCATCAACACCTCTTCTGGGTATTTCTTCACAGTTGATATCTAGCTCATAGCAGCATAAGGGAGGTAACCCCAACCGGGAAAGCGGCCCGGGGGGGGAACCCCGCAAGGGGCCCCCCCGGGGCCTGCCTACTGCACCTTACTGGAGGTTACGGGGCTTCAGCCGGCAGGTGAGGAGCACCCCAGGGACGAGGGGGTCTTCAGGCCGGTCTTCATGGGCAGCATGACACTAGACCTCGCATACTTTCGTCCAGATATCCCCCGGAAATGACCAGCCGGCAGCCCCGAACAGGGCCCCCAACCGGGGCCCAGCATCCTTTAAGTTAGACAAAAGGGCCACTTCTGTATAGGGGGGAGGTGCAATTTAATCGTCCACAGTCCTAAAATTTCCAGGCCTAAGAATGGGCCCGGCGGGGAGGGCAAATAATGTCTGATTGGGTATTTTTGTAAATTAAGGGGTCGTCACAGGTTAACCTTAAAAAAGTCTCAACAATAATGGGAACTTCCTGCTTGGAAAGAGAAAATGTTGGGGGCCTATCCAAAAGTGAACAGGCGTAAACAAGCTTAAGGATGCCGGTGATATTTTTTCCCAATCTTCTGTCGACAGGTCTGAAAGCGTTTGATAATCTTATCGAGGGAAAACCAGTTTGGCGGCAGCGATGACTGATTTACTCTACTCAATTTGGCCTACTCCGCAGGAAGACAGTCTGCAGACCGTCTGCAAATCGTCTGCAGACTGCAGACAATTTTGAGACAAAAATGGGGTTGGCGCCCCTTTTCGGGCCATGTCAAAATCGGCCGAATGAGCAGAAATCATAGGTTTAAGCCGGCATAGCTCAGTGGTAGAGCAGCTGATTCGTAATCAGCAGGCCCGGGGTTCGACCCCCCGTGCCGGCTCCAATGATATCAAGAGGTTAGGTCAATCGGCCTGACCTTTATTTTTTCTTGTCAGAGACTTCTCCTGGAAGGCATCCTATCGACTCTTTCGAACATTTCCATGTCCTGCCGCTTGGCCTCACCGATAGGCGAATTCATGGCGGCAGGGATCTTTTACCACAGCTTGATGCCGAAAAAATTCCGCATCTTCTGGAGCAGCGAAAGCTTTTCCTGGTGCTCCTCCTGGGCCTGCTCCATTGAGTCCTTTTTCGCCCTCCTCAGCTGGGCCTTCCGGGCAACCATCAGTTCGCCCACCTTCTCTATGAGTTCCGGGGTTTCCTGAAAAATGGGCAGAAGAATCTCTTTGTCGATCTCATAACAGACGACCTGGGTTACCGCCAGGACCGAGGCATTCCTGGATTCGCCGGTCAACAAGGCCGTCTCGCCGAAGAAACCACCGGGCGGAATGTGGGCCACCCATTTATGATTGCCGTTGCCGTCATTAACCATGACGCTGACCAGACCCTCCTCCACCACAAATAGTGATGAGCCTGTCTCCCCCTGGGTGACAATGAACTCCTGCTCCTGGAACTCATGCCTCTGCATGGCCTGGGCGATCCGGCTAAGAGGTTGCTCGCCCATGATCGCAAAGAGGTCAATGCGCCCGAGCAGCGCCATCTTAGACACATCCTGGCTTTGCTCTGGCCCTTTCAGGGGCAACAGGCGCTGGTCCACCCGGTTGTAGGAGAGTTCTATGCCGGCCACCTGCAGGTGGTTTAGGACGTTTTCCTGCACCGCTCTGGTTACTTGGCTATTCTGGGAATAATCGGCGACCCAGAACCAGAGGCACCACACTACGCCCCGGGGTTCGAATTTCTTCAGGACGATTTGAGGCTTCGGCTCTTCCATGACGCCGGCAGTGCTCACCACCGCGGCCATGAGGATGCGTTTGGCCCGGTCCGGCGGCACTTTGTGGCTCAATGGCACCTGGACCTCGGCGCGGTAATACCTTTGGGGGGCGCTGAAATTAATGAACTTGGTACGGGCCAGCTCGCTGTTGGGAATGACGATGATCTCATCGGCCTTGGTCTTAAGCCGGGTGGCCCGCCAGTTGACTTCCACCACCTGACCCGCCAGGAAGCCGGCGGGCCGGGAGCGCATTTCGATCTCCAGCCAGTCACCCAAAATATACGACCGCTCCACACTCAGGGCCACGCCGGAAAAAACATCGGCAATCATGCGGGTCACGGCCAGGCCGATGACCGCGGCCACCACGCTGGAGCCGGCCACCAGACCAGAGATGGGCGCGTTCAGGACAAAGCCGAAAATCGCCATGGCAATGGTCAGGATGATTACCGAGGTGATAATATTCAGCAGCAGCTTCGGGGGGGGATAGCCCAGGCGCTTTTCCACCCGGGGCCACACCAGGGTATGGATGAGCCCCGAAACCAGCCAGCCGCCGGCGACCCAGGCGAAAATACTGATGGTGACTTCGATGGTCCCGGTAAGCTTATCCAGGCCCAAAGACGCCGTGAAACTCAGCAGCCGGCCCTGAAAATCAATGAGCAGCACCGCACAGGTGACTAACATTATTTGAATGAGTAATTTCTTTTGTTGTTTATCCATAGATCACCAAAGGTAATGTTCTCCAAACCTGATTGCTTACGCCGGTGACTGCGCCCCCGGGTTGATGGCGGCGCCGTCAGCCAGAAGCCACACAAATGCCCGTTCGGAACAGAGATGAAGAAAGTTAAATAACCGCTCCTCATACCACGAGCAAGAGACTGGTGGTGGGGATGGTGATGAACTTGGCGGCTGTTAAAAAAAAAGCTCAGGGCCACAATCGCCCCCAACTGGTGGTACATCTGGGTGTCGGCGTCCACCATGAGGAAGCGGATGGCCTTGGCCGCCGCCCGGCTGGTGACCGCAGAGAAGCTCCTGGCGTGCTCCTGCTCCAAGCTGTAGATCTTGGCAATCTTCATACCGCCCAGGTGTTCAGTTGCCACCCGATACATATCATCCACCGTGGTCTGCAATTCTTCGCCGAGGCTATGAGCCTGCCGGTTAAGGGGTTGCAGGATCAGGGAAATCACGGTGGCGCAGGCCAATGCAACTAGGGTCATGACCCACGATACGGACAGGGCCACACCGATATAAATAACGGTGAGGACGACCGTGGCCATGAGCTCGAGCAGCCGCCGGGTGGCGAATCCTGCCCGGATCAGGTCGCCGGTCATCACGCGGATGACCTCGGACCCCCGCATCCGGGTGAAGTACAGCCATTTTACCCGGGCAAAGGCCGTGTATACCCGGTCCTGCATGAACTGGGTGTAACCCAGGGACATTCGGGCATTCAGCCCTTCCTGGTATCGGCTCGCCACCGCGTGGACGCCAAGAATAAGGGCATACTCGCCCAAAATGGCCGGCAGCGTCAGGGGCAGTCCGGCCGTCTGGAAAAGTCCTTCACCAGCAAGGAAATGCGGTCAGGTGTCTCCGGCCCACCGAGGCCAACGAGTTGTAAGAGGGGAATCAGCATGATCAGGCCGACGCCTTCGCTGAGACCGAGGAGGACCATGACAAGGAGGGCTATCCAGGCCTTGCCGCCCGCATACCGGAGGAAAGATGAGAGATAGGACTTTGTTACCGGGTGACGGGGTATTCCGAGTGGTGCTCCTGGCATAATTATGCGGCGGTGGATCCCACTCAGACCGTGGTCGACCTGTACTACCCCACCTTTACTGACGCCTGCGCCAGGCTCACCAGCCGGGCGCCCACCGAACTGCAGCTGGAATTCAATACACCGATGCTAATGGCTCTCAGCAGCAAGGCTCTGAAAACCGTGCCTTGACGATGTTGAGCTGCGCCCTCAGATTCAAGAAAATAGTGAACCCCACGGGCCTTTTCTAAAGGTTTGGATGGCAGGGTCAGCCAGAACCCCGCCTTTGAGGGCGAGGGAAAAATGCCTGCAAGCCTGCCAAGTTCTCAGGTATCTTCAAGCCTTAGAACATATCAGATATGATATGAATATCCGAACCCCTTCAAGATCCGAAACTTATCCGTTTGAACGGGTTCCATTGCTCATCTACATTGTTCATTAAGCCAATAAAGATGCAGAGGACACCCTATGAATGCCGGCGATAAACAGCACCGAGCCATTTTACAGAGCATTGCTCATCAGGCAATGCTGGATCGGGGTTTGCTCCCCGACTTTTCTAACGAAGCACTCGCCGAACTTGGTCGCCTGCAGATACCGGCGCCCACCGAAGGCGAACCGGTCCGCGATCTGAGAAACCTGCTGTGGGCTTCTATTGACAACGATGACTCCCGTGACCTTGATCAGCTTACCGTTGCCGAAACCGGGACTGGCGACCATATCAAGATATTGGTGGCCATTGCTGACGTGGACGTAGTCGTTAAAAATGGCTCGGCGATTGATGCACACGCGCATCATAACACCACCTCGGTTTATACCGCCGCCGAGATATTCCCCATGCTTCCTGAGAAGCTTTCCACCGACCTCACCTCCCTGAATTTCAACGAGGACCGCCTTGCCGTGGTCGTCGACATGGTGGTTCGCACCGACGGATCCCTTCAGGACGCCGATATTTACCGGGCCTGGGTGCGTAACCGGGCGAAACTTGCCTACAACCGCGTGGCCGCATGGTTGGAACAGCAAGACGGTCCCCCTGAAGCCGTCGCGGCCGTGCCAGGGCTGGCTGAGAATCTGCGCGTGCAGGACCGGGTGGCGCAAAGTATGAAGAACCTGCGGGAGAGCCGCGGCGCCTTGCGTCTCGAAACCATTGAAGCCAGACCGGTATTCGATGGCGATCAACTCCGGGCTTTAGTGACAGAAGAAAAGAACCGTGCCAGGGAGATTATCGAGGAATTCATGATCGCCGCCAACGGTGCGGTGGCCCGGTATCTGGCGTCCAGGAAATTTCCATCGATCGGCCGGGTCGTGCGCACCCCCAAACGATGGGACCGGATTGTGGAGATTGCCGGGGAACACAATTTCAAACTTCCGGATATCCCAGATTCAAAGGCGCTGGAGGAGTTTCTCGTCAAGGAAAAGGCCGCGGACCCGTTGCGCTTCCCCGACCTGTCCCTCGCGGTGATCAAGCTTTTGGGCTCTGGCGAATATATTGCCGAATTACCTGCCGGGGATGCCCCGGGCCACTTTGGTCTCGCGGTCAAGGACTATGTTCACTCCACCGCCCCCAACCGCCGCTACCCCGACCTGCTTACCCAACGCTTGTTGAAAGCGGCTTTGGAAGGCCAGCCGGTGCCCTATGGTAAAGACGCATTGGCTGCCCTGGCCGCCCATTGCACCGAAGCGGAAGATGCCGCGCAAAAGGTCGAACGCCAGGTGGGCAAAGCCGCGGCGGCGCTTCTGCTGGCATCGAGGATCGGGGAGCAGTTCGATGCGGTGGTCACTGGCGCCGCCCCGAAAGGTACCTGGGTCCGGCTTCTCACGGTGCCTGTGGAAGGAAAACTGGTGAGCGGTTTCGAGGGCGTTGACGTCGGCGACCGGCTGCGCGTGCAGTTAACGTCTGTGGACGTTCAGCGGGGATTTATCGATTTCAGGAAAATTAATTCATCATCCGGCCACCCGGTTTGACCTGTCCAAGACTTGCAATATGCGAAAGTTAAAAATATTATCTCCCTGGCTGGTAAGGGCCTAACACATGGCCCGGGGGGTCCATCTAAACCATTAAGCGGCGACTGGCAGCCGGGTGGCCGGGAAAGGGCTCCGGGCCTGGTCATGACGGCCGTTAGCGAAAATACCCTTAGGCAAGGCTAATGGAGAAGCAATGGGAAGATGTAAGGAAGTCAACGTGGCCATGTTATCCTGGGCGTCAATCTTGTTGATCAGCACCCTGACCGTGGTCGGCTGTGTGAGCCCAAATGCTGGAATAGCCCCATCAACTCCGTATTATGGGGGCACTTACGAGGCACCCCCGCCCCAGTATTCTTACGCGACACCGTGGGTTGGGCCCAATACGCCCTGGATCTATTACCAGGGAGATTGGTTCTTAAACGGCTTGCTGTATTATAATTACGGCGATCGCTATGGATGGGCGCCGTATTATGCTTATCCTACCACTTATATTGTGAGACCGGCTCACTGGTATGAGGCGAGGTGGAATAACTGGTATCAACAACATCCTCAATATGTGCAGACTTTTACGCAAAGATACCCCTATTGGCGCACCCACCATTATGGTCAGCATTATGACCAGAATTTCTATAACAGGTATCATCCCGGCCAGGGCGCCGGGTGGCAGAAAGGCTTCCATGGTGCACCTGCAAGCCCCCAACCCGAGGGACGGCGGCAAGTCCCTCCTCAAATGCCCCCGCCTGAAGGACGCAGACCCGGTCCTTACCAGGAGACCCATCCTTCCCAGGCGCCCTCCCCTGAGCGACGGAGACCATACCCCGGTCAAGTGACCCAGCCGGAGGGACGGGGAGCGGGTCCCGCCCAGGCAGCCCCACCCCAGGGACCAAGACCTGTCCCTGGGCAACAGCAGCAGCAGCAACAACAACAGCGCCAACGGGAGCAGCAGCACCATCGGGAGCAGCAACTCCAACAACAACAGACGCAGCCACAGCCGCCGCGGCAGATCCAGCCGGCACCGCAGTCGCAGCCTCAACAACAGCAATATCAGCAGCACCAGCAGCACCAGCAGCAACAGATCCAACGGGCGCCGCAGCCGCAGCCACAACAGCAGCAACAACAGTTACAGCCACAGCAACATCAGCAACAGCAGCAGATACAGCCGCAACAACATCAGCAACAGCAACAAAAACAGCAACACGCAAGAGAAGAAAGTGCCGCCGCCGCCAGGGCAGCCTTAGGCGTCACGCCGGGCCGGCTCCACTGACCCGGGCCGCCTCTTTAACAGGGGCGGCCCCGCCGCCGGGGATGTGACGGGCTGGGTCCTCATGGGTTCGCCAGAAGCTCCCGGGTATGCCGGGCAATCATCAGTTCCTCATTGGTTTTTATGACCCTGACGACGACCGGACTGGTTTTCATCGAAATGACCGGTTGATTTTGCTCATTTAAGTCGGGGTCCAGATGGACGCCGAGAAAGACCAGAGGCGCACAGATGCGGGCCCGGATGACGCTGGCGTTTTCACCGATGCCCCCGGTAAAGACCAGGGTGTCAAGTCCGCCCAGAACCGCGGCCAGGGCCCCCGCGAATTTCCTGGCCTGGTGACAGAAAAGCTCTACGGCCAGGGCAGCATTGGCATCGGTGCCCTCCTGCGCCAACAGGTCGTGCATGTCAGAGCTGATGCCCGAGGCCCCCAACAGGCCCGCCTGGTGATTGACCAGCTGATTGAGCGCGTCCGGGGATATCCCCTTTTCCTGAAGCAAATAAAGCATCACCCCCGGGTCCAGGTCGCCCGCCCTGGTGCCCATCACCAGGCCGCCGGTGGGCGTCAGTCCCATGGTGGTGTCCAGGCTCCGGCCGCCCTCGATGGCCGCCATGCTGGCACCATTGCCCAGGTGGGCAATGATAACCTTGCCGGACGCGGCCGGTGCGCCAGCCTCGCGGCGCAACTCCCTCAGGATATATTCGTAGGAAAGCCCGTGAAAGCCATAGCGCCGCAGTCCCTCGTGGAATAACGACCCGGGCAGGGCATATCTCTGGGCCACTTCGGGCATGTGGCGATGGAAGGCCGTGTCGAAGCAGGCAACTTGCGGGAGCTTCGGGAAATGCCGGTGCACTGCCTCCAGCGCTTGAATTTCATCGGGGAGGTGGTCAGGGGCCAGGGGAATCAGTTGTTTCAGGTCCGCAATCAAGGCGGCAGACACTGGCTGCGGCTTGACATGGGCCGGGCCGCCATGCACCAGCCGGTGCCCCACCGCGTCCAGATCTTTGCCGACGGCATGGCCCTGCAGCCAAGCGAAGAGGGTTTTGAAGGCGGCTTCATGATCCGGCAGGTTTTGTTCTTGAGCAATTAGCTGCTTGCCGGTGTGATCCTTGGCCTGCAGGAACCCCTGGCCGAGCCCTATCCTCCCCACCTCCCCTGCCAAGACGAGGCGCTCGCTCGCCCCCAACACATACAGGGAAAATTTGATGCTGGAAGAACCGCTGTTGATGGTCAGGATGTGGCTTGAATTACGCATAATCCCCCATGCGACGGGCTGGCCGGCATGTTGATTCTCCTCTATAAGGGCCACTTCCAGTCGGTGATGTCCGGCCGGTCCACGCCGAACTCGTAGGCGTGGTTCTTACAGGCGATCTGCTGGTCAAGCAGGGCCTCTCTGACGCTTGACCCGGTCTCACAAAACCGGGGAATGCGGTCGATGGCGTCAATGGCCAGGCTGAAGCGGTCGGTCTGGTTGCGGATGGCCAGCTCCAGGGGCGTGTTGATGTTGCCCTGCTCCTTATAACCGCGCACGTGGAGGTGGTGCTGTCCGGGCCGGCGGTAGGTCAGGCGGTGGATCAGCCAGGGGTAGGAGTGAAAGTTGAAAACCACCGGCTTGGTGGAGGTGAACAGGGCCTCGAACTCACGGTCCGTCATGCCGTGGGGGTGCTCGGTGTTCGGCCCCAGCTTGAACAGGTCCACGACGTTCACGAAGCGGACTTTGATACCGGGCAGTTGCTGGCGAAGCAGAGCGGTGGCGGCCAGGGATTCCATGGTGGGGACGTCGCCGCAACTGGCCATGACCACGTCGGGCTCGGCGCCCTGGTCGTTGCTGGCCCAGTCCCAAATGCCGGCGCCCTTGGTGCAGTGCGCCATGGCCGCGTCCATGTCCAGGTACTGCAGGTGTCCCTGTTTGTCGGCGACGATGACGTTGACGTAGTTCAGGCTGCGCAGGCAGTGATCGGCCACGGACAGCAGGCAGTTGGCGTCGGGGGGCAGGTAGATGCGCACCACGCCGGGGCTCTTGTTGGCGACGACGTCCAGAAAACCGGGGTCCTGATGGGTGAAGCCGTTGTGGTCCTGGCGCCAGACCAGCGCGGTGATCAGGAGGTTGAGTGAGGCCACCTTAGCCCGCCAGGGGATTTCGTTGCACTTTTCCAGCCACTTGGCGTGCTGGTTGAACATGGAGTCGATGATGTGGATGAAGGACTCATAGCTGTTGATGAAGCCGTGCCGGCCGCTCAGGATATAGCCCTCCAGCCACCCCTCCACGGTGTGCTCGCTGAGCATCTCCATGACCCGGCCGCTCAGGGCCAGTTCGCCGCCGTCGGCATCTTCGGGGAAGTACTCCCCCAGCCAGACTTTCTTGGTGACCTGGTAGATGGTTTCGAGCTTGTTGGATTGGGTCTCGTCCGGCCCGAAGACCCGGAAGTTCTGTAGGTTCAGCCGCATCACCTCCCGCAGCAGGATGCCCAGGGTGGGGACGTTCCCGGCCATGGTCTTGCCGGGGCTCGCCACCTCGACGGCGAACTGGCGGAAGTCCGGCATATCCAGGGGCCGCCGCAGAAGTCCGCCGTTGGCCACGGGGTTGGCGCTCATGCGCCGGTTCCCCTGGGGGGCCAGGGCCTTCAGTTCGGGGATCAAACGCCCCTGCTCGTCAAAACGCTCCTCCGGCTTGTAGCTGCGCATCCAGGTTTCGAGGAGCTTCAGGTGGGCCGGGTTGGTGGCGACATCCGGGATGGGGATCTGGTGGGCCCGCCAGAAGCCCTCCAGGTAGTGCCCGTCCACCTGCCGGGGCGCGGTCCAGCCCTTGGGGGTGCGAAGGATGACCACGGGCCAGCGCGGCCGGAAGGCCTTCCCGGTCTGCCGGGCCTCCTCCTTGAAACCTGCGGATTTCCAGAACGCAGTGTTCCAGGGTGGCGGCCATGGCCTGGTGCATGCTCTCGGGATCGCTTCCCTCCACGAAATACGGGGTGTACCCGTAGCCGATGAACAGGTGCTCCAGCTCCTCGTGGCTGATGCGGGCCAGGACGGTGGGGTTGTTGATCTTGTAGCCGTTGAGGTGCAGGACCGGCAGCACCGCGCCGTCGGTGATGGGGTTGAGGAACTTGTTGCTGTGCCAGCTCGTGGCCAGGGGACCGGTCTCGGACTCGCCGTCCCCCACCATCACCAGGGTGATCAGGTCCGGGTGGTCGAAGACGGTGCCAAAGGCGTGGGACAGGCTGTAGCCCAGTTCGCCGCCCTCGTGGATGCTGCCCGGGGTTTCCGGGGTGGCGTGGCTGCCGATGCCCCCCGGGAAGGAGAACTGCTTGAAGAAGCGCTGCAGCCCCGCCAGGTCTTCACTTTTGTCCGGGTAGACCTCAGCGTAGGTGCCCTCGAGATAGGCCTGAGACAAGACCGCCGGCGCCCCGTGGCCGGGGCCCGAGATATAGATGGCGTTTAAGTCGTACTTGTTGATCAGGCGGTTGAAGTGAATATAGGTGAAGCACTGGCCGGCGTCCGAACCCCAGTGGCCCAGCAAGCGCGGCTTGATATGCTCCAGGGCCAGGGGCTCTTTGAGCAAGGGATTGTCCCAGAGATACAGCATCCCCAGGCACAGGTAGAGGCTCGTCTGCCAGTAGGCGTCGATCTGGCGCAGCTCAGCCGCGCCGAGCGGGGTCCCCTTAATCGTGGCCCGGGCCGGACCATAAGCGCTGATGCCCTCGATTCCCTGCATTAGCGACGGTTGCTGGTCGGGAGTTGCCATACGCCATCCTCCTTTTTAAAGCGGTTACGGACTGATGAGGCGGACTTTTACCTGAACCCCTCCTATGCAGAACTGCAGCTTCTTGAGCATATGCACGCAGGTCCTGAGGGATCTGTAAGACGTGATAGAATCAGATGGAACGATGGGTTAGGTGGTAATGCCGCAAGAATCCGGTCGGTGATTTTATTTCCGTAACTAAATTTTCCTTCTTTATAAATGTAGTTGAATAAACATCTTCAACTTCCCGGTGACAGTCGTGGACGAATACATCACCAAAATTTTTAACCAGTCGTGAAGCATGATAAATACTTTTCATCCGGCCAGGAGTTTGATCACCGGCCTTGGGGAGCATCTACCAGGATAATGTCCCATGCTTCATTTTCTACCTTTTCAGGTAAAGTCATCTCCAATAAAGCAGGAGAATCAAGCAGTACCCGCCAATCACCTCTTTTGGTATGGTAATTAACCAGAAAAGCGTTTAGATATTGTGATTGGGAGGTAATTTTATTGTACCAGTCTAGATTATCTTCTAAAAATACCGTCACCCCGCCTCGATTGAGCTTATGCCAAAACACGCTGTCGTTGCCTAAGCCGAATATTAATAAGTTACAAGGCGCCTTTCGCTTTATAGTCACAGCAATAAGCTGCAAGAGGTCTTCACTCAGGTGAATCTCATTGAGCTTCTCTCATTACATAGATAGGAAAATATGAGGGCCAAAGCCGGAGAGATCAAGCAAGTACTTGGCAATTTTATTGAGAACCTTCTTCATGGCTTAACCAGAACAGCGTTTGCTTTTCTGACTGAGTCGTCGCCCGGAGGTGACGATCTTCAGGGCATGCTTCCCTGTGGCGGCCTGAATTTCCTGAACCGTCTCCTCGAGGAACACCTCCACGCCCCGGTTGGTAACCTCATGCTGCACCATGCGGGCCAGGGACGGGTCCAAAAGCCCCGGCAGCACCTGGGAGGCCGCCTCCACCAGCGCGGTTTCCACACCCCACAAATCGCTCAGCGCCGCGGTCATTTCCAGGCCCCGGGGACCGGCGCCCACCACCACGGCTTTTTCCACCTGGCCCCGGGACAGCTCCGACTTGACCGCCTCGGCCTGCCGGAGGGTCGCCACCCCTGTCACCCCGGGAAGATCAGCGCCGGGCATGGTTAGGGCCTGGGCCCGGCGCCCGGTGGCCAGGACCAGCTTGTCATAGGGCAGTTCTTCTTCCGCACCGGTCGTAAGATGCCGCACCCGCACCCGCTTGGCCTGGCGGTCTCATGCCCACTGCCTCGGTCATGGTTTTTATGCGCACATCCATGGGATCTCAAGAAAAATTTTTGTCAGCCCCTAAAGCTCATCAACCTCGCTTTGCTCCCCTCCCTCCAGAGCCTTTTTCGCCTCGGCCTCTCTCTGTGCGGCAGCCGCCGAGGCCTTTTCCAGGGAGACCCTGAACTTGGGATGGCGCTTTTCCAACTCACGGACGGTGCCTATGTCGATGATGCGCCCGTGCTCCATGAACACCACCTCGTCAAAGCGCGTCAGCAGGTGGGGCCGGTGCACCGAGGACACCACGCAGGCATCCCGAAACAGCTGGAAAATGCGCTCATGCACCACGGCCTCGGTGGCGGCGTCGAGGTTGGAGGTGGGCTCATCCAGGAAAAGCATGGATGAATCCCGGGCCGCGATGAGTCCCCGGGCTAAAGCGATGCGCTGTTTCTGGCCGCCGGAGAAATTGGCGCCCCGCTCCACGATGAAGGTGTCGATGCCGTCGGGGAGCGTTTCTATGAGGGGTTTCAGGCGGGCCGCCTCGATGGCCGCGTCCAGGGCCCAGGGGGGGCAGTCCATGCCCATGGTCAGGTTTTGCCGGAGCGTGTCTTCGAAAATCTCGGCGTCCTGGGGGATGAGGGTGGCGATGTCGTGGAGGTCACGCAGGTCGTGGGCGGGATTGCCGTCAATGCGGATGTCGATGTGCTGCGGCTGGTACAGACCCGCCAGGGCCCGCATCAAGGTGCTTTTCCCCGAGCCGCTTTCGCCCACCAGGGCAAGGCTTTTCCCGCGCCGCAGCCGCAGGTTGATGTTATCCAGGACCGGTCCCTCGGAGTGGCTGCGCAGGTGCGTGAAAGTCAGGCCCTCTAAATCGATGGTGTTCCAGGATTTGAGCATGTTACCCACATCCGGGGGGGCCGGCATCAGGCGGGAGGTGTCGGTCTCGGCCTCCTGAATGGGATGCGCGCTGGCAAAATCGACCTGGTGCCGGGTGAACATCTGGTAGAAGGCTGCAATGGCGCTGATGACGCCGCCCGCCTGCTGGGTGTACTGGTAGACCATGAAGACGTTGCCGATGAGGATCGGCTTGGCGGTGCCGCCGGCCCCACCCCGGGCCAGCCAGGCATACAGGGCCACCAGGGAGCACCACAGCGCCGCGCTCAGCAGGTCCACTGCGCACCACTTGGCTTCTTGAGCACGATGTAGCGCTTCATGGGCACAAAGACCATGGCCAGCCGGGACCCCAGGAGCTTCTGGGTGGCCGCCTCCAGGCGCAGGGCAAAGACGGAAACGATGTTGCCCAGGGTATCCACCAGGGCCGCCTGGTAGCGCCGTTCCGCGGTGTTTTCCACCACCGACAGGCGCATCATCCCCTGGTCGATGTAAATGATGATGCCGGCGATGAAGGCATAGCCGATGAACGCGGCAACCCCGGTGGCCTTGGACAGGATAAACAGGGCAATGATGGGGCCGACGAGGCTGATGACGTTTTGCACATAAATAAACTGGGTCTGGGCAAAGTCATAGAGGGCGCGGGTGCTCTGCAGGACGCGGTGGGTGGTCTCCCCGGAGTGGCTTTTCTCATGCCAGGCCAGGGGTGCCGTGAGGAGTTTGCCGGTGAGCTCGTCGGCCAGCTTTTCCCGCAGGTACATGGCCAGCTTGCGCTCGATAACCCTGCCGGGGCCGTGCAGCATCCAGCTGAGGACGTAAGCCCCGAACACCGCGATGAGATAATAACCGGCCTGGCGCAGGTAATCCGGCCCCGCCATCTGGATGGCATTGATGGCCTGGGCCGCGAGATACGGCAGGGCGAGCTTGACCACCTGGCCTGACACCAGGAGGGCCAAGGCCCAAAAAATCGCGCCTCGCTTCCCGGCCAGTAAACGCCAGAGTTCGCGGTAGAGCTCCCAGGGGCCGCCCAGATGTTCAGGTGCGCCATCCTTCGGAGTTTCAGTTTTGGGGGAGGAATCAGCTGCCATTTATAGACTCCGGGAACCTATGAGTGATATAGTAACGGGCGCCGGCAACCACGGTCTGGAGACCCTTGGCAGCGGGAGACTTTGCTAAAATCCCTCCTGCCTGTCCTCAAAAATATAATTCCGGGAACCTTGCCTGTCCACTTCATTATTGCCCATTCCGCATGGACCACGACCGTATCTTTTGAGCGCCACTGGTGCGCAAGCCCTCGATCCGGTAACCTGGCCGCGTGGTAACGTGCCGCGCCTCGCGTCCGAATTAAGCAATCTCCCTCTTGATGCGGCGGGAAATGGTGCTATCTTATTACTACCTGTCGTGGGTCTTGCCATGGCGGATCAAGCTCAAAGAATCGGCCAGCAGGGCCATTACTGGACTTTCCCCCCAAAAAACGCGATAACCAACACTCCGGGACCAGGCTCGATGAAGGACAACAAAGAGATTAAAAGCAAAGAGGCCGCCGCTGCCGAGAAGCTCCCTCCCAACGGCCAGCCCTGGGGTGACATAACCGAGCCGAAGTCAGAGCCGGTGCCTTACCGGAAACTCATCCGGTGGGGCTGGTATGTGGTGTCTGCCGCGCTGGGGTGGTTTATCCTGGGGATTATCCTGCCTCTGGTGGGGCAACTCCTGACCCAGTACAACGTCCAGGTTCTGGCGACCATGGTGGCGGGGCTCAGCGGCAAGGAGGCCATGCAGAAGGGTTTCCTGGCCCCCCTGCTCCCCGACAACCTGCAAACCGCGGCCATTATTTTTGGCTCCCTGACCATCTTCCTCATTCTTGCCAAGTTTTTGGAACGCCTGGCCCTGACCTGGTCGAACAACCTCATGGCGGCCAATTTGCAGCAGCGCCTGCACGACAAGCTCATCAACCTGGGCCCCACCTACCACCATTCCCATGAACTGGGTGAAACCATGCTTATCGTCACCCGGTTTTCCTCGGACAGCCAAATACTGCTGCGGGATGTGGTTTCCTTCCCGGTGATTCGAGGGGCGGGCATGATTACCGCGGTAATTTTCCTGGTCAACAATTTTTCCATGATGGGCAACCCCCCGGTCTGGATCCAGGCCAGCCTGATCGCCACCATCTTTATTTTGCCGCTGGGGGGGTGGTGGTTGTCCCTGAAGCTGCGCCACGCCTATGCCAGGGTAAGGGACAGCCAGATGGCCCTGGCCAACGAGTTTTCCAACTCAGCCGCCCTGCCCCTGGAAGTGCAGCTTATGGGGGCGGAGTCGCAGCGGTCTCAGGCCTACGGGGACCGCCTGAAAATTTTCATCCGCCACACCATGTCGGCTTTCCTGCGCAACGAAATTGCCTTCCAGTTCCAGATCAGCACCCCGATCCTCCTGCAGGCGGTCTTTCTCATCTACGGGATTTTTTATGCCCTGAAATCAGGAGATCCGGCCGCGGCCGGGGCCATTCTGGGGATTTACTATTTCGTGCCCGAGGCTGTGAACCCTCTGCAGGAACTGATGCAGTTCTTCACCGGCCTGCAAACCTCCTGGCCCCAGGTGGAAAAAGTGGTGGAAATTCTGGAAACGGAGCCGGAGGTGCAGGAGAAGGCCGACGCCACTCCCCTGGTCCCCCGGCAAGGCGTCCTGGCGATGGAACATTTAGACTTTGCCTACAACCCCGAGGGTCCCAAGATCCTGGACGATCTCAGCTACACCTTTGCCCCGGGCAAGGTAACGGCCATCGTGGCCCGGGCAGGGATGGGGAAAACTACCCTCCTCAACCTGATGGCCCGGTTGCGGGACCCCCAGGGCGGCCGCATCCTGATCGACGGCCAGGATATCAGCACCGTCACCCTGGCCACCCTGCGCCGCCACGTGGTCAAGGTTTCCCAGTTTCCCCTCTTTGTGACCGGTTCCATCCGCGCCAATCTCAAGCTCGCCAAGGCCGACGCCACGGATGCCGAACTGGAGGAGGCCTGCCGCCGCACCAGCCTGTGGGAGGTCCTGGAACAGGCCGCCGGGTCAAGCGACCCCCTGGATTATCACCTGCCCAGGTCCGCCAGTGAAGGGCTGTCAGGGGGGCAGCGACGGTTGTTGGCCGTGACCCGGGCTTTTCTTTTGCACCCCGCCATCCTGCTGCTCGATGAGCCCACCACCGGCATTGACGCCATTGGCCGGGCCCAGGTGGCCGAAGTCTTGCGGGAAATCTGCCGGGGCCTGACGGTCCTCCTGGTGGACCACGATGTGGCCTTCATTTCTCAATTTGCCGATTGGATCTGCTGCCTGGAACAGGGCAAGTTTGTCGAGGAGGGTCCTTCGGGCGAACTGGTGTGCCGGCCTGGTTTATTCAGGGACCTGCTGGAGGTCTCCATGCAGGAGCACGCCCAGGAAGTGAAAAGGCTCCAGACCTGTCTGCTGCACCTTGACGATGGGATAAAGACCCCCCACCCCCGGGAAAGTCACCCCCCCAAACGGCAGTAACTTACCATCCTATTTCATCTCAACCGATTCGAGAGCCATGACGAATCTGGGGTTCACCACCTTGACCAGACCTACCCCCGGTGCGAACCAGAACTCCCAGGTGCCCTCCTGGGAAACTTTTATGCATTTAAATTTCCCGGCAGGCGTGACCACCTCGTCATCCATGGCGACCACCTCGCGGTAGGGGTACTTTTCCCCGTTTTTGATCTTCCACTTCTTGCCGAGGTGGATGTCCTCGGGCAGGAAGAGGTAGTCCAACGATTCTTTACTGGTATTGTACATGTACCCCCGGGCGGTGCGCTTGTAATACATGGTGGTAATATGGGGAAGGGCTGCGACACTGCCGGATGAATCCTCCTTGACCGGAAACACTACCCCACCCATGCCGTTACTGACCTCAGCCGGGAGAAAGGTAATGGTGCGCTTGCCGATGGCCTTGGTGTCGTCAGTGGTCTCTTCCCGATACGTTAATATCTGACCTGGTCTGAGCGGAAAGTAATCGGGAACGATCTCGGCAACCTTGAATCCCGACGCGGTGAAAAATAATAAACCTATAGTAATGGCAGCATAAAACTTGATCTTCACTTAACCTCCACAATAAAAAGCCTTTGTCGCTCTTGTCATTCGTATGGTTGGTGTATCAAGAATACGTATTTTATATTGGCTTAAGTAGTGAAAAATATCGCTGCCTGTCAGCCATTCTTCATCGCCTTGGGCAGGCATCTACCCACCATCATCGGTATCGGTAACTGCTCCCATAAATATTTCTCCAAAAGTAATCCAATGAAATTATATGCTTACCTTTCAATGCCAGCTGTCCGGCTTGCCTTCCTGCCATCCGGAACATCCTGTCGGGCCCCTACCCTTCCCTGTGCGTCACCACTCCTTCTTAATCGCCGCCGCCTCCTCCCCCGCGAGACGTCTCGTTCTTCATCCTCAAGAAAATTATTCTGAAATTTCGTTTTCTCTTTCTTGTTAAGAGATAAATCAAAAAATAAGTCTATATTTTTCTATTAAATTAAGTAAGTTAAGTAGATTTGCACTTTGGTCTGGCCCTTGCATAAATAGGGATTAAATTTTTAGCGCATTCACTTTGGCTTTTTTAGGCCGACTTATTCATAAAGAGCAAAAAGCAAACAGAGGAGTAGAGGGTAATCAAGATGGACATGCTGGAATCTAATCCTCAGGTGATCCCGCCATCCCCCGTATTTCGGGGGAGTGACCCACCGGTTGCCGAGCAAACCGAAGATCTGGAATTTCAAGGCAGCTTCGTGGCTACGGCCGTGCGCTGCCGCAAATTAGGATGGCGCCTGGCTGCCGTGGATGCCCGGGAGTTAGTCGACTTGGCCGTGGATTTCACAGAACCCGCGGAGCAATGGCTCGGGCAATGCCGCCGGGCCGGCTCGCTGCAAGGCCGGGTAAATCTGGGGGTGCACACCGGGTCGGCTTCCGGGCTCGTGGTCCTGGAGGTGGGCAACGGCGAGGGGAAATCCGTTCTGGACCATGGCGGCAGCTGGCGCTCATCGTGCCAGGCCAGGATGAACGGCAGGGAACAGCATTACTTTACCCTGCCCCCGGGCGTTGCGGCACCCCCCACCAGGTTTTTGATGGCCGCCCGGGTAATGGTCTTCGGGGAAGGGGGTCTGGCCCCCTTGCCCCCATCCGTGGACGTCCAGACCCAGGAGTCCTGGCGGTGGCAGAACCCGCCCTGGGAATGCCCGCCCCCGGAATTGCCCCGGTCCCTCCAGGAATTTTTGAAAAAATTATCGTCCATGGACCCGGCCCCGGAAGCAGAAGGCGAGATCCTCTCCTGGGACGAGGTGTATCGGCTTATCACCCCCCACGAAGAACTGCTCAAGGCCCTTCTGGCCCCGCACCAGACGCTGGAGGACTATTACGGCGACCTGTTGGAGCGCGCCTTGAAGGCCGGTTTTAAGGACCGCAAACTCCTCCTCGGTCTCCTCTGGCACGCGCCCCAGGGGGATGTTGCGGTGAACCCGGGCCGCGGCAACCAGCTTAGGCGCATGGTGCGAGAAGCCAAGCTGGATGCCGCGGTCTCCCCTTCTATGGACGGGGCGCAGGTCACCACCGGTCCGGGTGCGAAGGCAGGGGCCCTGGGAACCGGCTCCCATTATGAAGCTATTTTGGGGGAGTTAAAAAGGCTCGTGAGCAAGGCGGCGGAATTGGAAGCCCTGCTGCTGGACTGGAACCCCAACTCCACGGCAGACCTGACCCCGGTAACCTTCTTTTCAGGTCTTGCCTTTTCAAAACCCCTCGCCGCGCGAGGCTCAATATCCTGACCATCCCCAGAGGCAGGCCTTCCAGGCCCTGGCCGGTGACAACCTGGTCAAAGGGGAAGCGAAGTTTGTGCCCGCCGCTAAGCCAGCCCCCATAAACGACCCGGATGATCCGTGGCAGAGTCACTACTCCCAGCTCGCGCCCGTGGTCCAGGCAGACCCGTCCGTGGAAGTGTTGGAAGCAACCATCCATGATTGTCTGGAAAGAAACCCGGACCTGGCCAAAGACCCCGCCAAGCTGCAGATGGTCCAGTATTGCTTCAAGAACTATGTCAATATCGATCCCAACCTGTCGGACCTGCCCTTTCCGGAAAGATGGGAGCGGGCCAGCCAGATGGCCAGAGAGTTTATGGGGGTATAGATAGGCCTGGCAGAATATTTCTGTATTATCAATAAAGAATAAAAAGCCAAACGCCTCGACTCAGAGGCGTTTTATCGTTTATCAGTAAACAATAATATATTCTTGATACGGCAATATTATTATTTTACGCAGAACACCAGTCCAAGTGTTGGCTCGCTTGAAAAAAGTTATTAATTGCGAGCCCTTAGTCTATAATCGCACCAAAAATATCTAGAGCTAATGCTCATCTCCTTAAAAAGCGGGAGCCGGTTTCAGGCGAGGGGTAACGGCACGGGTCAGGCGGGAAGAGAACAGGAAAGCCCGGGACATCTGCTTGAGGGCCGCTCCGGCCGGGCTTTTCTTCTTGAACAGGGCCTGGGGGGACATCTGGTTGATGGCAAATTCCACGGCCGGGTCAAAGGGCAGGTGACCCAGCACCTGGGGCTGCAGGCTTAAAAAATCCCCGCACACTGACTTGATGATCTGCACTGACTTCAGGTCCTGATCGGTTTTCACCATGTTAACGACCAGGTAGACGTTAAAATTGTGCAATACCCTCTCAAGTTTGGCAAACCGCTCCGGCGCGGTGACCTCGAGGTGATTGGCGAGGTCCTGGAGGGACTGGAAATTGCTGCCCCCCTCTTTGCTGCCCATCTGGTAAATAAGGGCCGCGGTGTCCGAGTCGCCGGCAAATTCCCGGGAAAGCTTCCTGAACAAGGCGCTCTTGATGAACCCGTAGACATTTTGCAGCGACGTGACCATACCGGTGAGCACGGCAATTTTCCCGGGTGAGTGGTTGAACAGGTCCAGGGTGTTAAAAGAGGTGCCGGCGCCGAGGTCGAGCAGGACAAAATCCGCGGCCAGCTCTTCTATCTGCTGAACCAACCTGAGTTTTTGAGAATACGTGGGGTTGGCGGCCCCGAGGATGTCATCCGCTCCGGAAATAAGACTGATGTTTTCGATGGACGTGGGAATCACCGTGTCTTCCAGACGGGAAACCCGGCGCAGCAGGAAGTCCTCCAACGACACCTCAGGAAAGCGCACCCCCAGAAGGGTATGCAGGTTGGCCCCGCCCAGGTCGCCGTCTATCAGAATGACCTTTTTCCCCATTTCGGCCAGACAGACGGCCAGACCCAGGGTAACAATACTCTTGCCGACGCCGCCTTTACCGCCGCCGACACTCCAAAGCTTAACGCTCGACTGGTCAAGCATAGGTTCCTCCCCCCCAATGCCCCAGTTAGGTTAGCTGTCCACTGATCTTTGCAGCCACAGCGTCCTTAATTTCTTTCCCAC
This sequence comes from uncultured delta proteobacterium, assembly GCA_963773285.1. Lineage (GTDB taxonomy): Bacteria > Desulfobacterota > Desulfobaccia > Desulfobaccales > 0-14-0-80-60-11 > JBGSLA01. Next base: position 43,645 of record CAVZAM010000007.1, on the reverse strand, counting down.
GATGATCGCGGCCCCGATGATAATAAAGACCGGGCCCACCCGGTATTGGAGAATTCCCGACCCCAGGCATTGAAACAACGACCCGGCGATAATCAAGCCCACCCCGACAAGGTTGTAGCCCTTGACGAGATCGGAGGGGCCGTCTTCCTCCCGGGTCTTGTCCCATCTTTCCCAAAGGCACTTGACATCCTCCTGCGCGTTCGCTTTTTCCGCTCCAGCGCTTACCTGGGGCTGAATTGACTCATTCGGCTCCATGTGCTTGTCTCCTTGCACTTTTTTAGGCTCCCCGGTGACACACCTGGTTCATGAACTCCCGGGCCATTTTCCCGGCCAGTTCCAGTTTTTCCCCCAGGGGCAGGGCGTTGAGTTCAGGGTTGAGATCGATATAGTTTCTCAGACAAAACTGCAACATCCGTACCGATTCGGCATCAGCCGCCAGGTCGGAGTTGTTTTTGAGAAATTCCTGTGCCGCGGCTTTTAAACTGGACAGAGGCTTTCTTTTCTGGCTGGGAAGCGCCTCCCCCACCGGGAGATCAAACGGAAATTCCAGGGGCTCCTCCACCGGGGCTTTTTTGACTTCTTGGGGACCCCGGGCCTCCGGCAGCTCCCCTCCCTGGTAGCGTTGCTCCCACTCCGCCACCCGGCGCTGCAGGGCCTCAGCCTTGGCGGTAAGCTCCGCCAATTCGTAGATCATGCTTTCATAGCGGCTGCGGGCCAGGACGACCCGGTTTTCCATGAACTCCACCAGGTCATTTTGCCGGGATGAAGCATCCGGGGTCGGTGCCGGGCTCCTGAGGTGAGGCCCCCTGGGCGGCAGGGCCTGGCAGAGGAGTCGCCGCCGCGGTTTTATTCTTCATGCCGCCGCCGTTCTGGGGCGTGGCCCCGTCACAGAGCTTGCGGATGAATGCCAGGCGGTCCGCCGAAGTGCGGGCGTCCCCCTGGGGAGCGTGCCACAGCAGGGAAAAAAGGCTGTTGGAGTCGGTGATGCCGGCCTGCTGGGCCTCTTCCGCCAGTTGCCGGTAGTAGGCCGACACCGAGGCGGCGGGGGTCAATAACGTGCGGATGACTTCCCGGTGAGAGGCGATGAGCCCGTAAACCTGATCCCAGGAGAGCAGTTCCTCCGCCTGGTCCTGTGCCCCCGCTTCCGGGAGAAGCCCAAAATCCTCCAGAAATTCCCATACCGGCGGTCCTGGCGGCGCCGGCGTCAGATCCCAGGGCGCGGCCAGCCAGATCCAGGGTTCGCCCCCGGGACGCCGGGAAGGCGGCACCGGGACCAGCCCATCCTGGCCGTAGACGCGTATATGGAAATCTTCGAGTTCCTTGGAAACCGGCACCCGGGCGTCAGGGGGAAGGACAAAAAAATGCTGCTCCCAATCGCTGCCGGACAGGGCCCGACAGGCAGAGCGCCATTCGCCGTAGGTGTCGAGAAGGGTCTCGCCCCGGGGCGTTTCCAGCACCAGGAGCCGCGACGGCACCCCGGTCCTGACTGCCAGGTCCAGATCCACCCCCGCCAGGGCCAGGGTCATGAGGCGCTCCCCCCAGACGTCAAAGGGTTTGCCAAAATCCAGCGTGGCAGCCCCTTCACCCTGGGCCTCTAAAACCCAGTCCATTTCCCGGTAGCGTTCAGCGTTCTGAATGAGCGACTCACTCTGTTCGAGGCTGTCCCGCAGGTGGAAAATCCGCCCCAGCTCATCCTCACCCAGGCGGACCGTAAAGTCTGCGTGGGCTTTTTTGCCTTTGCGGGGAACGCCGCTCATGGTTTTATCCTTTAGCCTGTCTGACCCCTGGTTTTGCTGCCGATACGTAAATAACCCGACTGTCCCTAGCCGGTTGCCAAGCTGCTACATCGCCTCTCTGCCACTCGCCTGCAGCTTCTCCAGGGCCCGTTGCAGATTGGTTTTGGCCTCTTCGTAAAAAGTGGGTCTCAGTTCCAGGGCCTTCTGAAAACACTTGGCCGCGTCTTCGTAACGGCCATCCATATAATAATGCACGCCGATGTTGTTATACGCCTGGGCCTCGTCCCCCGCCTTGACGAAGGCGTCGAAGGCCTCGGGGTAACGCTTCAGGCCGGCCAGGGCCATGCCCATATTGAGATTGATCTTCTTGTCGTCGGGGGCCACCCGCTGGCCCCGCTTCAGGCAGGCGAGGGCCTTGTCGTATTCTTTCAGCTTCAGGTAGGCCTGGCCCAGGGTCGACAGGACAGCCACGTTGCTGCTGCTCTGGGACGAGGCCCGCTCCAGGATCCGGACGGCTTCCCGGGGATTATCCTGGGCAAGATAGGCGATTCCCAGAAGATGCCGGGTCTTGGCCCTGCTGCCATCCTGATTCAGGACCTCCTGAAAATTCCGAATCGCCTGGGGATACTGCTTTTCCTCGAGATACGTGAGACCCAGGGCCTCTCTGGCCTCCAGCATCTGAGGTTCGGCAGCCAGTACCGTGTTCAGTTCCTGACGGGCAGCCTGGTTTTGTCCATTCAGCAAAAGAATCACCCCGACCTTGTACCGGATGTCGGCCCGCTCCGGGTTTTCTTTGAGTATTTTCATGTAATGCACCATGGAGCCTTCATATTGCCGTTTCTCCAGGAGCAGATCCCCCAGGGCTTCCTGGCGCTCCGGGGGCAATTTTTCCTCGGCTCCCGGGGCCGGCTTGGCCGACACCGGATCGTAAGCTTCCTGCAACTTGGCGGCCTGTTTCATTCTAACATTCATGGCCTGCATGGGGTCCGGCTGCTTTTTGAAAAGAGAGCATGAGCTCCCCAGCACAACCGAGATCAACAGCACCAGGCTCCATCTCCAACCACCGGCTGACGACATGGTAACCTTCCTCCTCAGTCAGCCAGTTTAGCGAAGCCCTCCTCCCTTTGCAACAAGTGTTGATAAGGGCCACATTCATTGAACTTCCCCACCCCAAGGAGGGACCGCATGTCACGGGTCAGGCTTTTCCGGCCGTCCCCGTTTACCCCTTTGACCTCTGGAGAGACCTGCAACTTCCTTGCCTGCAAGGTTTCTCCACAAGGTGCGGCGCCCCTCCTGCCAAAAGATTCAGCCACCGGCAGCGAGGAGGGATCGGCCGCCGGCGTTGCCGCCGTTTCCGAAGGTGCCTCGTCAACCAGTTTCTGCCTGGGTGGCATGGTTACCAGCGCCGGCGTCCGGGGGGAGGGTTCGGTTCCCGGCGCTGTATCGGCCGATGGGTGGGGAGCCCATCGGGCCAGATGTACAGAAGCGGCCTCGGTTGCGGCCGGGGCCGCCGGTGGCTGCATGTCAAGTTCCGGCGGTGCTGCTAAAAGAATTTCAGCATGATGAAAAACTACGTCAGAGACCATGGATTTCCTTGAAAAATTCCCTTCTGCTATTTCCAGCCAGAACCTTGCCAGCCGCCCCCTGGCAGACCCCGGGGACCGGTAGCCGTGATTCCTGCTGTCCACTGCTGCTGCTGCCATAGCGGTCACTGCTCCCTGACCTATTTCTTCAACAGGGTATGGTAAATCTGAATGGCGGCCGGTCCCAGGATGACGATAAAAATGGCCGGGAATATACAAAGAAGCGTTGGAAAAATAATCTTGATGGGCAACTTGGCCGCCATTTCCTCCGCTTTCTGGGCCCGCTGCACTCTCACGAAATCCGCGTGGGTGCGCAATGACTGGGAGATGGAAGCCCCCATCTTTTCTGATTGAATCATCAGTGATATCAAAGACTTGACACTCTGGACGCCGGTGCGCTCCCACATGTTTTTCAAGGCGGTGTCCCGGGGGATGCCCGTCCGCATTTCCGCATTGGTGATGCGCAGTTCCCCGTGGAAATCCTTGGAGATGCGTTGCACTTCATCAGCCACATGGTTCAGGGTGGACTGCAGGGAAAGCCCTGCCTCCATGGAAACGATCATCAAGTCGAGGACGTCCGGCAGGGCCCGGTCAATGCGGTTCTGGCGCTGCTTTAAGGCCTTGGTCAAAATATAATTGGGGAGGTAATACCCCAGGGCCGCGGCTCCCATGGCAATGGCCAGGTTCATGCCCGTAACTTTATGGGTCCAGGTCATGTAGAACAGGTAGCACAGGGGCAGCAACACGGTGCAGATGGCTTTGATGCCGAAAAATACCGCCACCGCGTTGGTGTAACGGAAGCCGGCCTGAATGAGGGTGAGCCTCAGGTCCGAGATCTTCGGTTTTTCCTGCTCCTTGCCCAGGGTCATCTTGCCGAAGCTGCTGATGGCCTCCAGGGCCCGGTCCTTGAGGCTGGAGGACTTCCCGTCCTGGCGGATCAAAGAGGGTTTGACGTCCTTGGCTTTGGCAAACCGGTCATGCATTTCCCGGCGGCTCGAGGTGTAGAGGAACAGGCCATAGGTCAAGAGGCCGGCGGCGCCGAACGAAACCAATGTGATAATGAGCAATGACTGGTCCATGGCGGCTCCTTAGAAATCTATCCTGATGATTCTCTTCATCCAGATGATGCCCGCGATAATATTCATGATGCCCATGCCGATCAGATACTTGCCGGCCGGATCGGTGAACAAGGTGTCCATATATTTCCGGTTCATCACCATTAAGGCGAAAAAGACGAGGAAGGGCAGCGCGGTCAGAATCAGCGCGGAAAATTTACCTTCCGCGGTGAGGGCCTGGATCTTACCCTTGAGCTTCAGGCGCTCCCTGATCAGGTGGCCGATGTTCTCCATGACCTCTGCCAGGTTGCCGCCGGTCTCGCTCTGGAGCATTACTGCGGTGACAAAGTACTGCAGATCCTGGCTGGCCACCCGTTCCCCCATCCTTTTGAGTGCCCCGGCCACGCTCAATCCCAGGCGCTGTTCATCGTAAACGGTCTTCATCTCCGTTCCCAGGGGGTCGGGGACTTCCTTGCCGGCCAGTTCGATGGACGATGGCAGGGCGTGTCCGGCTCGCAAAGAGCGCGCCAGGAGTTCCATGGCGTCCGGCATCTGCGATTCAATAACCTTGGTTTTGCGATTCTTCTTCATGCGCACCACGACAAAGGGGACATAGCCAAGCACCGCGGCCGCGCCGAGACCGGCGTAGGTTCCTGCTTTTATGAAGGCCGCCAGAAACCCGCGCACATGATCAGACCCACCACCGCCAGAAAAGTCCCGGCCCGGCAGTAAATGTCCGCCTGCATGAGATTGCGCTGCAGATTTTCCAATTTTTCCCAGGCCGCCCAGGCTCTTGGCCAGGGCTTCAAGCACGCTGCCTTCCATTTCCTGGACATTTTTGAGGATCTGCACCTGGGAAAAACGCTGGTTCCGCCCCTTGTTCATGCGCCGGTTGATCTGCTGGCGGCGGATGATGGGCCTGGCGACGAGCTGGTAAATCCCCGTAACCAGGAGAGACGCTCCCAGAAAAACCGCCACCAAACCTAATGTGTAGCCGGGACCAGCCTTGAGGTTCAAGATATCCATAGGTCCACCCGAATGCCTTATCTGCTTTCCATCTGACCGCCCAGGTTGCGTAGATCAAATGCATCCCGGGTGGGAGAGGGAGAGAACACCTTGTCGTTGATGGGGATGCCAAAGATCTTGCAGCGGTCGGCAAAGTGCGGGCGGACCCCGGTGGAGATGAAACGGCCCACCACCCGCTCCTGCTCGTCCAGGGCGTGCCGCTCAAAAACAAAGATGTCCTGCATGCTGATGACCCCGCTTTCCATCCCGGTGATCTCGGACAGCGAAATCATGCGGCGCACCCCGTCGCTGTGCCGGGCCAGCTGAATGATCACGTCCAGGGACGAGCTGATCATCTGGCGCATGGCCTTTTCGGTGATCTTAAAGCCCGACAGCTGCATCATGGTCTCCAGGCGCAGCAGCGCATCCCGGGCGGTGTTGGCGTGGACGGTGGTCATGGAGCCTTCGTGGCCGGTATTCATGGCCTGGAACATGTCAATGACTTCCGCGCCGCGCACCTCGCCCACCACAATGCGGTCCGGCCGCATACGCAGGCTGTTGCGCACCAGGTCGCGCTGGGTGATCTCACCCTTGCCTTCCACGTTGGGGGGGCGGGTCTCCAGCCTGGCCACATGCTCCTGCTGAAGCTGCAGCTCCGCCGAATCCTCGATGGTGATGATGCGTTCCCGGGTCGGGATGAAGCCCGAGAGAATGTTGAGCATGGTAGTCTTGCCGGCGCCGGTGCCGCCGGAGATCAGGACGTTCAGTTTGGCCGCCACCAAGGCCTGCAGGACCTCCCCGATATCCGGGGTCAGGGACCCTTTGGCCACCAGGTCTTCCAGGCTGGGACGCTGTACCGAAAACCGCCGGATCGACAGCAGGGGACCGTCCAGGGCCAGGGGCGGAATAATGGCGTTGACCCGGGAGCCATCCGGGAGCCGGGCGTCCACCATGGGGTTGGCTTCGTCGATGCGCCGGCCCACGTTGGCGACAATCTTATTGATGATCTTCAGCAGGTGGTTGTTGTCCTGGAAGCGCACCAGGGTCTTTTCCAACTGGCCCCGCCGCTCGATGTACACCTGGTCGTAGCGGTTGGCCAGGATGTCCGAGATGGTGGGGTCGGTGAGGAGCGGCTCCAGGGGTCCCAGGCCCAGGATCTCGAATTCCAGTTCCTGGATCAGGCGGTTTTTCTCCTGGAGGTTGATGGGCTCGGACTCTTCCTGGAAGAGTTGCTCCAGGGCCTGGCGGATTTCCCGGGCCACCTCGAGGTCGTCCAGGTTCTCCATCTGGCTCAGGTCCAGGCGCTCCAGAAGCAGGTGGTGGATGCGGCTCTTCACTTCATAGAGCTTGCCTTCCCGGGCTTCGTCCCCCCGGAAGGAAGAAAAGACGAGTTTCGCCGCCTCCGGCTCCTGCACCTTCACTTCGCTGGTGGTCTTCTTGTTGTAGCGGCGGAAAGCCATAGATCAACTCCTTACACAACCCAGAAGCGGCGGCGGAGGGACTTCGTTTCCCGCACTTCGTCCCCGGGTTGCAGTTGCCCGATAAGTTGCTGGGCCAACCCCTCCAAAGCCGTCCACAGCCTGGATTTGCCGGCCATGTCGGCCAGAGGCACGCCCCGGTTGATGGCTTCGCTGAGGTTTTCGTAATCGCTGGGCAGGGTGAAGTAAGCCTTTTGTTTCAGGACCTGCACCAGGTTCCCCAGGCTCAAGCCGCTGGTCCGGTCGTAGCGGTTGATCACCAGCTGCACCTTTTCCTGGACGGGTATCCAGTTCCGGAGCAGGGGCCACAGGTGCCCGAGGTTGCGCAGGTCAGGCACGCTGAGTTCCACCAGCATGAGCGCCAGGTCGGCATCCTGGACTATCTGGAGGAACAGCTCGTCCAGCCAGTGGCTCAGGTCAATGATGATCCAGCGGTAGTGGCCCCGCAGGATGTTGAACACCTTCTGCAGCCCTTCCAGGTTGATGTTGTCCTGGTCGCTGAAATCAGCGATGCCGTGGATGATATCCAGATTCTTCTCATACGACTGGATGGTCTTGGCCATGAAGGAGTGGTCGAGATTCGTCTGGTTCTGGATCAGGTCAAACACGGAATACATTGATTCCCGGTCCAGGAAATTGCCGATGTCCGGATAAGGGCGGCCCAGGTCCACCAGAATGACTTTGCCGTCCTGGGACCGGGCCAGGGCCACGGCTAGGTTTACCGCCACGGTGGTGGCGCCAACCCCGCCCTTGTTGCCGGTGACGACCACGTTCTTGCCGCCGGCCCCGCTCACCTCGTGCAGCCGCCGCCTGGAGGCCCGGACCCTCTCGAAGGCCTCTGCCAATTCGTCCTTGTTCAAAGGCAGGGGCACTACTTCCCTGACGCCCAGGCGCATGGCCCTGAGCAGGAGATCCGGCTCCAACCTTTCGGCACAGAGCAGCACCGCAGTTCGAGGCAGGCCGCTGGTGAGCCTCTCCAGCCATTCGGGCAGGGAGTCGTCCCCGTTCATGTAAACCATGATCAGGTCGGCCTCATGACCTTGACTCTGCCCAAGAACTTCCTCCGGATTATTGGCCTGGCCCACGACCCTGACCTGGGGCATTTCTTCAAGCAATCTGGTAAAATTCTGGTCTGGAAGGCCGGTGCCGTAAAGGACCGAAATATTGAGCATTTCTGGCATCATGGTGTTCAGATCCTCCCGGTAGCTTCCATGCAAGGCGCGCCGGCAAGCCACCCGGCCGGGTCTATACCCTGACAGGCTCAACTTACCGTAATTATTGTCAAAGGCCCTGACATCACGGCCTAAACAAAGGCCGGTGGCGGGGGCGCTGGTATCGCTGGTGAGCTGGGTGTCCCGGGTGAGGTCCGAAAAGTCGCGGGTAAAAGCGGGACCGGCAGCACGGCAGTCATAAAAGCTGATCTGGCGTAGCATGACCGCGGCTGTCGTTCGTGGTGCTGGGGGTGCGCCTCATGGCGCCATGGCCGTCGGCGGACCACCTCCCCCGGGCGTTCGCTGGCTGCCCCCCGCTGCTCCCCGGCCGGTGGGGCGCCGCATCCTTCATGGCCTTCACAGGATGGCCTGCGCCCGCCGGTGTGCGGCAAGGCCCTGCCTCAAACTGTGCCGGGAGTGATCCCCGCCTGGTGTGGTGAATTTTTGCAGTCATGTTCTCCCCCTTGCCACGTCCTCCTCGTTCGTTACCCGCCGGCAGGTTCCCCTCACTCTTGTCCCCGCCGCCGGGACTTCCCTCAAAGAAAAGTCAAGCCCGCCTACCACCCTTCAGGGGCGATGGCCATCCCCTACAAGCTGGCCTTACTGCGATCCATCCCCTTGATCACTTCGATGTCCGCTTCCCGCTTGGGATTGGGTTTGGCCGCCGCCGCCACTACCGTGGTCTTGGGCGGTGCAGTGTTGACCAGCTGTGAACTGACCACGCCGTTGGTCGCGGTGACTTCCCGGTTGTTGCGGGATCTCAGGGCCAGGCGGATTTTCCCCTGGTTGCTGGCCAGATCCAGGACCTCGCCTTCTTCCGGCTTTACTTCCAGGGTCACGGTTTTCACGATCACCGGCTTCTGGTCCTGTTGCTGCTGCTCCCAGATCTGACCGCTGCTGAGCACCACGATGTTTTGCAGGATGGTCCTGGAAAAATGCTCGTCCTGGGCATTGGGGACCTGCATGGTCATGAGCACGTCCACGTGGTCCCCCGGCCTGATGAAGCCGGCGTTGCCGGAGACATCGTCCACCCGCACGGAAACCGCCCGCTTGCCTTCGCTCAACAGACCCCCCATCCCGGCCAACGTTCCTTCGGGCGCCAGTTTGTTGAAGAGAACGGGCTCACCTTTGTTGATGGGGACGATGGTTACCCGGTCCTTAACGGCCTCATAAGCCGGCGGCGCTCCCTGGGGCACCAGTTCCAGGGGCCAGGCAACCGTCTTCACCATGGCAGGCCCCAGCGCCGTCCCCGGGGTGATCTCCTCAGCCGCCACCACCACCGGGGCTGTGGGCTTTTCAACCACCCGGGTTTTCATGGACACATATTTATGGACGCTTACGGTGGCCACGAACCCGGCCACCACTGCCACCACGATGTACAGAACGCCTTTCGGTAGTTTCATGGCTCATGTACTCCATTTGGACTGTTGTTATCAGAGGGGCGTTATACGTTCCCCGCTTCGAATCAAGAGATTATCCACAGGGAGGGTCAGGGCCTGGGCCGTGGGGAACAGGGCGAGTCCCACCACGTTGGCCGCATCCTTCCCTGCCGGGCTTAAAACCTGAATGCCGGCGCCTCATTTATCAACTCCCCCGCCAGAACAGGGTCACCATGCCCAGGGCTATGGCCACCCCGTAAGGGATGCCCTGGACTTCCGCCTTGGGAGCCGGCCCCGCGGTCAATCCTGTGGGTCGAAACAGGACCCAGCTAACCAGGTAGGCCCAGTACTGGCGCAGCTTGGCCCACAGGAGTCCTTTATACAGGAGCACTCCTATGGCCATGAGGCCGCCAGCCAAAGCCATATAAAAAAATAGTGTCAGGGTAAGGGCTGGCCCCAGCCAGGTCCCCAAAGCCGCCAGGGCCTTGACGTCGCCTGCCCCCATGCCTCCCAGCAGATACACCGGGAACAACAGGAAAAACCCCAGGCCCAGACCCATGAAGCCGCTCCCCAAGCCGTTCAGGCCATGAAAATAGGCTTGAAAGGCTAAGCCGGCCAGGGCTGTGCCCAAAGTGAGATAATTGGGAATGCGGTATGTCCTGAGGTCGCCCCAGGCAATCCACAGGGCGATGGCCAGGGGTAACAGCAGGTGTGCCTGGGACGCACCCCAGGAAAAGATATGATTGACTTGGCTGACCATGGCCTCCCCTCCTAAAGCCTGCCGGTCTTTTTTGGTCCCTAACTCAACTCAGGTCCACCGTGCCATCAGGGACAGGGCCCAAATTGCCAGGGACATGGACAGGGCCACGATCATGGCCTTGGACAAGGAATAAGTGACTCCTCCTTTTACCATGGCGACCTCCTTGTCTGGCTTGGCAGCGCCCCCGGTTAAAGTGAGGCCATAGCCCGGCAGGGGCTTGTGCCGGGCCATCACCTTGGTGGGTATGTTCCACGTCAGCAAAGCCAGGGGTTCAGCTCACTGCCGGATTACATTCCTTTAGCTGCCGCTGAACCCTGTGCTGTAAGCGTCGTTAAATGGTTGTTGCAGCAGAGTAACCCCAAAGTCTGCACGGCCGTGAAACACGCCAGTGGCGATGAAGGCTAATCATCAGGGCGTATTCCACCATAGTGAGCCCCTGAGGTATCCCGGTATAACTTGCTGGATCATCTCCATTGCACTTCTCCATTTCCGACCCAGATGAGGCTCAGCTTTGATTCAAGTAACATCTGCCTTGTTTATTAGCTGCCGACAACTGAGTGGCAGCATTGTTGAACTGGCGTGTTGAGATTGGTGCCCAGAGTTGTGACGACACCGCAATGCAAGCCACAGCGATCAGAGCCACCATCAAGCCATACTCCACCATGGTCGCACCAGACTCATCCTTGAAGAAATTCCGCATCTTTTCCATTTTTCATTTCCTCCATGTTGTATTTATTTTTTTTATTTTTTTGCTTCTTACAAAATTTGGTTCGCTTTTCTCAGGCACCGGGTAGTTCTCTGCCACCCGGCTTCTGCACCATCAATCGTTTCTCCCTACCTCGAATCCCCTTTTTGTCCCCTCCTTTGCTTAAGACATTTGTCAATTTTTCTTAGATTACATCCAAGAAACATGCCATCTTGCTTGAATATTATTAAAAATATATCCAGGCACTGGTAAAAAACGGCGTTTCCTGAAATTCATGACGGCCTGGACTGGGGCTGGCGGCAGGTCAGCTAACCGCATCTTAAGGGGCAGCTATTTAGGAAGCCCCATCTTCAGGGGTATTAGCTATCTTATTGATATTAAAAACTAAAATAGCTTTTGCAGATCAGGGCAGCAAGGCGGGTGGATCTTCTGGGCGTGGGGATTTCAGTCTGGAGGGGATTGGCCGGCGACAGCAGTGCCCGCAAAAAACCTACAGGGGCTTACAACGTGTTGATAATCAGAGAAAGGGTGGTGAGAGTTACTCTAGAACAACCTGGATCTAATGCCGGAGTCAGCATTACTTGGGGCTAAATTATCTTTCGGCGAGATAAATTATTATCTCATAAGAAATTACTCTTTTTCGAGAGCTGTCTTGGAACGGCTGATGCGATGTTTTTTCAGCAAGGCGTACAGCCGGGGCTGAGACAGGTCGGAGATGCGGCACGCCTCCTGGAGGTCGTTTTTCGCCAGCCCCATAAGTTCCTTCAGGTAATCCCTCTCAGCCTGGGCCACCGCGGCTTCCCGGTAATCCCGCAGCTTGGGCAGATTAACCCCGGCCGAGGCCGCGCTGGCCGGAGAAAGCTCCGGCGTTTCCCGGCTCACGTTGTTTCTCGCCGCCTGGACACGGATGTAGCTCGGCAGGTGGTTGGGGTACAAAGTAGGCTCATGGCGGGCTTCGGCTATGGCCCGGTCCAGGGTGTTGATCAGCTCCCGGACGTTCCCCGGCCAGTCATAGGCCAGGAGGCACTCGAAAAACTCGGGGGCAAAGCCCTTCTGGGGGATGCTGTACACGTCGCACAGTTTGCCGCTGTGATACAGGACCAGTTCCTTGACGTCTTCCAGGTGGTCCCGCAAAGGCGGCAAGGTGAGGCTCAGGGAGCGCAGGCGGAACAGCAGGTCTTTGCGGAAGGTCCCCTCGGCCACCGCCTGGTCCAGGTCCCGGTTGGTGGCGGCCAGCAGCCGGAAATTACTCTCCACTTCCTGGCGGGCTCCCAGGGGCCGGAACCGGCGCTCCTGGAGGACCCGGAGAAAGGCCTTCTGCATGATCAGGGGCAGCTCCCCCACTTCGTCCAGGAACAGTGTGCCGTTGTCAGCCTGCTTGATGAGGCCGGTCTGGGGCTTGTCCGCGCCGGTAAAGGCCCCCTTTTCATAGCCGAACAGCGCGCTCTCCACCAATGACTCGGGCAGCGCGGCGCAGTCCACGACGACGAAGTTTTTATTGTTGCGATGGCTGTTGACGTGCACGGCCCGGGCGAACAGTTCCTTGCCGGTGCCGGTCTCGCCGAAAATCAGGACGTTGGCGTCGCTGTCGGCCGCGTGGGCCACAATGTCGAAGCAGGCCTGCATCTTGGGGCTGTCCCCCACAATGCCCTCCAGCTTCAAGGCCACGGCCGGCTTCTTAACCTTCTTTTCCTCACGGTACTGGAGGGCGCGCACCAGGGGCAGGGTCATGCGCTTGATGGAAGACTGCTTCTCGATGTAGTCCCAGGCGCCGTTGACGATGGCCAGTTCGGCCCCGTCCGGGTCGCCGGCCCCGGTGATGATGATGACCTCGGGGGGATCGGTCAGCTCCCTGATCTTGGGCAGTGCCCGCAAGCCGCTGCCGTCCGGCATGCGGACGTCCAGGAAGACCACGTCGTAGGAGCCGTTGATGGCCTCCACCACCCCTTCGTTCAGGCTGTGGGTGAATTTCACCCCGTGACCCATGTCGGTGACCATTTCGGACAACATCTCGCAAAACAATTCGTCGTCGTCAATGATCAGCACGTTGCCCACGGGAGACTCCCCGTTTCCTTGGTCGATCGTCGTATTTTCCATGGCTACCCTCGAAGTTCCCCCTGCCTCTGCAGGCTCTCGATCTTTCCACTACATCTGGGGTTCTTTTCCCAGGGACCTGCTAATGGCGTTGGTTAACTCACTGATGGACAAAGGTTTCATGATATATTCCCGGACGCCCGCCGCCTTGGCCTTCTCCGGGGTCACCACCTGGCTGAAACCGGTGACCAGGATAATGGGCAGCTCCGGCCGCAATCCCAGGAGTTCCTGGGCCAGCTCCAGGCCGGTCATCTGGGGCATGGTCTGGTCGGTAATGACCAGATCAAAGTCAAGCGGTTTTTCCTTGAACATTTTCAGGGCCTCGAGAGGCTTGGTGGTTACTGTCATGCGGTAGCCCAGGCTCTCCAGGATCTCCTTCCACATGTCCACCAGCCACTCCTCGTCGTCCACAAACAGCAGGCTCTCCTGCCCGTTCTCCACCGAGGGCGCCTCGGTGCCGCCGGGCAGTTCGCTGGCCTCCACCCGGGGCAGGTAAATCTGGAACTCGGACCCCTTCCCCACCTTGCTCTGCACGGTGATGGCCCCGCCATGAGCCTTGATAATGCCGTGGACTACGGCCAGGCCCATGCCGGTGCCTTCTTCCATTTTCTTGGTGGTAAAAAACGGGTCGAAGATTTTTTCCATGATCTCCCGGTCCATGCCATGACCGGTGTCTTTGACACTAACCCTGATGTGCGGCCCGGGCGACAGGCCGTGAAACTGGGCCGCGGCCTTGGCATCCAGGGTCACCGGCCTAACCGAGATGTCCAGGACGCCCCCCTGGTCCCGCATGGCGTGGGCGGCGTTGGCGCACAGGTTGATGATCACCTGGTGCATCTGGGTGGGGTCCGCCAGGATCGCGTCCTGGTCGTCCTCCAGCCTCATCTTGAGCTCGATGGTGGTGGGCAGGGTGGCCCGGAGCATGTTCAGGGCTTCTTTGACGATGGCGTTCATCCGCACCGGGCGCCGCTCCTGGGGGGTGGGCCGGCTGAAGGAGAGGATCTGGGCCACCAGCTCCTTGCCTCGCTTGCCGGCCTTGAGCACCTGTTGCAGCCGGCGCTTCAGACCATCGTCTTCCTTGAGGCTCAACAGGGCCATTTCGGTGTAGCCCAGCATCACCCCCAGGATGTTGTTGAAATCGTGGGCAATGCCGCCGGCCAGGCTGCCGATGGCGTCCATGCGCTGGGCCTGGCGCAGCTGGGCCTCGAACTGCGGGCGCATTTCCTCAGCCTGCTTGCGTTCCGTGATATTAAGGAGCACGATGTCGGTGTACAGGGCCCGCCCCTGGGCATCGCAGGTAATCTCCCCGCTTTCCTGGAGCCAGATCACCTGGCCCTCCTTGTTCTTCACCCGGTATTGGCGGACATAGCGGTGATCGGTGCCCAGGGCATGCAGAAAGGCCTTCCGCACCTGTTCCTGATCCTCCTCCACCACGATCTCGGACCAGGCTATGCCTCCAGGGCTGAAGTCCTTGGGGGAGTAGCCCGTGAGCTCTTCGATTTTGTTTTCCATAAAATCCGCGGTTCCATCCGGATAGAGGCGTCCCAGGACCACCGGGAGATGGTCCACCACCTGCTTCAGGCGCTTCCGGTTTTCCTTCAGGACTTCGTCGGCCTGCATCCTGGCGGTGACGTCCAGGATCCTCATGATGACCCCCACCGTCTCCCCGGTGTCAGGGTCTTTTAAAGGGTAAGAAAACAGCTCCACCTGTTCCGGCAACTCTTCCCGGGGTCCCCATTTCTGCACCACTTCGTGGGCCGGTTCGCCGCTGATCAAGGTTCTGAGCGCCGGGCAGTTTTCGCAGGGGTCCAAGCTGCCGTGAATCACCGCAAAGCAGGTCTTCTTCAAGAGCGGCCGGTCGTGGGCGAACCATTTCTCCATGGTGGGGTTCACCCGGACAAAAGTGAGGTTGCGGTCCAGGACGGCGATGCCCTCCTCGGCCGAGGCGATGACTCCGTCCAGGAGGCCTTGCTGCTCCTTGCAGGCATCCTCTATGCGTTTGCTGGGTGTGACGTCGCGGATGACCATCACCCCGCCGCTGGCCTCGCCGTCTTCATTGAGAAGAGGCGCCACGTGCCCGGCGTAAAAACCCTCGGGACCGTTGGGGGCAAGCTTTACGGGCTGGCTGCTGTCGAGAAAACCCCGGTGCCCCCCCGCCCCCAGAATCGGTTTTTTTTCATTGAGGGTCTGCACCAGGGGAATTACCGCAAAAAGGCTCTTCCCCAGGGCCTGGTTTTTCATGACCCCGGTCATGCGTTCCATGGGCGAATTCCACAGGTTGACCTGGAAATCCTGGTTAAAACCGGCGACGCCATTCTCACAATGCTCCAGGATCTTTTCGGAGAGGTCCTTTTCCCGGTGGATTTCCTTGTTCAACTGCTGCTGTTCCACCGCGCAGAGCAGGGTGCGGCCCAGCAGCTGCTCCACCAGGGTCCGGTGCTCCTCCTCGGTCTGCTCCAGGGTGTCCATGGTCTGCCTGAGCTCGGTGATGTCGGTGGCCACCCCCTCCATATAGTCCCGGTCCGGGTAAACCCGGGCGGAGCAGAGCAGCCAGAGGATGGAGCCGTCCCGGCGGAAAAACCGGGTTTCGAAATTTTGCAACTGGCCGCCATCGACGCTTTCCAGCATGCGCTCCTGGGTATCGGGCTCCACAAAATGATTCCGGGCGATGAAATCGTGGAGCAGCTCTTTCCGGTCTTCGAAGCCGAACATCTGGGCCAGGCGGTCGTTACATTCCAGGATTCTGCTGTCGCTCAGGCGCCACCTGAAAACCCCCACCTGGACGTTGTTGAAGATGTTGCGGTATTTTTCCTCGGTCTCCCGCAGGATTTCTTCCAGGCGTTTGCGCTCGCTGATGTCAAGCACAATACTGAGGACCGATTTTGCGCCCTTGTTCTCGATGGTCCGGGAATGGGTCTCCACGGGAAAGGCAGTATGGTCCTTGCGCACATGGGCCGACTCGAAGACCGTCTCCCCCCCGGCGAGCATTTTCTGGCGATGGGCCTCCGCCGCTCCCCGGTGCTCAGGGACCTCCAAATCCGCCCAACTCAGCCCCAGCAATTCCTCCCGGGTATACCCCCGGGCCTTGCGGGCCGCCTTGTTGGCACAGACGATCTTGCCCTCGAGATCGAAGACAAAAATGGAGTGGGGAGAGGTGTCCAGCATCTTTACTTTCAGAGCCAGACGCTCCTCCGCCCGGATCAGTTCATCCTTCAGGCGCAGGGTCGCCAGGCCCTGAGAGAAAAAGGCCGCCAGGGTGCGCAAAAACTCCCGTTCATCGGTGGGGAAAGCCCCCGGCCCCGAAGTATAGAGGGTCAGGGCGCCCAGGACGTGGCCCTGGTGGCTCAAGGGCAGGGCCAGGCAGGAAGTTAATTCCAGGGTCTCGGCCACCTCTTCGTAGGCGGCGCAGGCGGGTTCGGAGCGGATATCGGGGCAAAAAACCGGCTGGCCGGTGCGGATGGCAGTGCCGGTGGGATCACGGCCGGGGCCGTTTTCCGCCCAAGTGCGGGGCAGGAGGTCCAGGAGGCCGAGAGCCAGTCCGGCATGAGCTATGCGGCTGATGCTCTTGGCTTTATTGTTTTCTGCGAGACCCGCCCAAGCCAGGGGGTAGCCGCCGATCTCCACCAGAAGCCGGCAAATTTCCTGGAGAAAGGCCTGCTCTTCCTTGGCTTGCCCCAGGGCCACGTGGCAGCCCCTGATTAAGGCCAGGGCTCTCTGCGCCCACCCTTCCCAGTTATAGGTATTGGGAATCAACTTCATAACCTGATCGGCTCCAGGGTTCGCCCCTCACCCCCTGAAGCCTGCCCTCCCTCCGTGGAGACCAGAGGATTGGTAATTTAAGACCAGTTTCTGCTGCCGCTGCCTTGACACTGGTCACCTTACCAACCTTAAGCAATTTAAATGCCATAATTTTAATAGGTGCATTTCATGAAAAATCAAATAGTTGCCGGAAGTCCTGACGACGATTATTCTTGCCATAAAAGAATTATTATTTTGAAAGAATATTAAGCGCAGAAAATTAACTTTGTCAAGAAAAAATTCTTATTGCGCAAGAATATTTTTTACATTTCAAAAAAGGAAGAGCAGTTGATAATATTTACAGGAAGTTGGGGGCAAATCGTCGGGGGGCAGATGGGGAAATCCAGACATCAGGAGCGGACCTACCGCACCCGGATGCAGCGGCGGGGCCTGGTGGGCTTTCGGGTGGCGGTTCGGGAGACGGACCTCATGATCCTGGCCCAGCGTGATTTCCAGGCTGAGGTCAGAAGCCTCATTATTCAAGAACGCCAACACCTGGAGAGGTATATCGAGCAGCACCCCGAGTTTCTTGCCACCCTGACGCCCTGGCCGGCGGATCCTTACGCCCCCCCGTTGGTGCGGGCAATGATCGACGCGGCCGCCACGGCCGGGGTGGGCCCCATGGCGGCGGTGGCCGGCGCCATTGCCGCCCGGGTGGGACAGGCCCTCATGCCCCTGTCCGACGAAGTTATCGTGGAAAACGGCGGCGACATTTTCATGCATGTGCAGCGGCCCGCCACCGTGTCCCTGTACGCCGGGCGCTCCCCTCTGAGCCACAAGGTCGGTCTGAGAATCAAGCCCGATCAGCAAACCTGGGGGGTATGCACTTCCTCGGGCACGGTGGGGCCTTCTCTGAGCCTGGGCCGGGCTGACGCCGCCTGTGTGGTGGCCGCCGACACCGCCCTGGCCGACGCCTGTGCCACCGCCCTGGGCAACCGGGTGCCTGAGGCCGCGGCCATCAACGCCGCGCTGAAGTGGATCGCCGGCATCCCCGGCCTACATGGCGCAGTGGTGGTGGTGGGGGAGCACCTGGGCGCCTGGGGCGACCTCGAACTGGTGCCCCTCTAAGCAAGGAAGATTCTCTTAAGGAGTGTAAAGTCAATTCGGTGGGGGGATGAGGCAGGCCGAGGTCTGCAAACCCCGGACCCCCTCCCCCGCTCCATTAATCCGGCAGCCTGACTATGGTGCGCCCCCGGTGCCGTCTGGTCAGCATGAGCTCAATCTGCTGGTTGAGGCCGGGTAGATCGGTTTCGGTGACCATATCCTCCAGGTGCGGCAGTTTCCATGGCCCGGCCAGGTTCTGCCAGATTTTCACCCGGGTGGGCATAGGGCAGTTCTGGGAGTCGATGCCCATGAGGGTGATACCCCGCAGGATAAAAGGAAAAACCGTCAGGGGCAGCTCAGGAGAGGCCACGTTGCCGCAGCAGGTTACCCCGCCGCCATACATCACCGACTTGATGGTGGTGGCGAGAACCGGTCCCCCCACCGTGTCTATGGCCCCGGCCCAGCGCTCCTTCAGGAGGGGCCGGGGGCCCGCGTCGGTGGCCGCCTCCACGGTAATAACCTCATGAGCCCCGATACTCAGTAAGTAATCCCGATTTTCCGGGCGGCCGCTCATGGCGGTTACCCGGTAGCCTTCCTTGGCCAGGATAGCCACCGCTACGCTGCCGACGCCGCCGGTAGCCCCGGATACCAGGACCTCCCCCCGGTCGGGCGAAATGCCATAATCCACCAGGCGGTATACCGACAGGGCCGCGGTGAACCCGGCGGTCCCGTAAATCATGCTTTCCCGCCAAGACAGACCCTCAGGCAGCTTCACCACCCAGGCCGCCGGGACCCGGATGAATTGCCCAAATCCCCCCGGGGTGTTCATCCCCAGGTCGTAGCTGGTGACAATTACTTCATCACCCGCCTTGAAGGCCGGGCTGCGGCTTTCCTCCACCACCCCGGCGGCGTCAATTCCCGGGGTATGGGGGTAGCGTTTGGTCACACCCCGGTTGCCGGTGGCCGACAATACATCCTTATAATTAAGGGAGGAATATTTGACCCGCACCAGCACCTCGCCTTCCGGCAGGTCCGCTAGACTTTTCTTCGTGACCTCCCGGCTGAAAGTGTGGTCGCCGGCTTCCCTGACCTCCAGGGCCCAAAAGTTTTCCACCGTCATGCCGCGCCTCCATCCTACCCGGGTTTAGCCGCTCTTCTGGTCCGGAGTTTTTTCCTGCTTACCTTAAATAGTGAGGATTATCCCTGAACAATTTTAAAACAATTTGTTGGGCTGACTTTAGCAAAAATAAGCTTATAATTATATAAACTTCCAGATTCGAGGACTCGAAGAGACAGATGCCCAAAGACGATTCTCCAGCCGGAAATTCTCAAGGCCTCCAGAGCATATTGACCGACAACTTTTTTTATTTTTTCCTTAGCCTCCGCAAGGGCCGGGTTTTAAAAGTGGTGGAGGCCGTTAACGCCGAATTTCCTGAGGAGACTTTGGAACAGCGGGCCCGCCGGCTGATCTCCATGCAGACCCCGCTGTCGTTTCTGGGAGGGGCGCTCACCGAATTGCCGCTCCTTATCCCCGGTTTGGGTCACGCCCTGGGCCTCTTGGGCATGGTGGGGGGAACCTCCATGCTTATCCGCATGCACCTTTACCTCATCCTGGAAATAGCCGCCCTGTATGGCAAAGACCTGGACGACGAGGCCAGGGTCGCCGAGATGGTGGCGGTGGTCATGTCCACGGGGCTGGCAGCCGGCGCGCCTTTGCTGATCAGGGCCCTGGGGGCGAACCCGTTGTGGGCCGTGCCTGCCGGTGCTCTGACCTGCGCCGCCGCGGCCCGCCTCATCGGTGAGAGCGCCATCCAGTTTTACGGTCAGCAAGCCACCGCAGAGGCCGTGCCTGCCCCGGCCGGCTTGCATTAGCCAACCAGGGCGGGGTGATACGTCAAGAAAATAACGGGAAATTCTTTTCCTAGGCTGTGTGGATATTGAGGAAGGGCCGGGAGATGCCGCCTGAGCCCCCCGTAACCGCCCTCCCCTGCTGCCCTTTTTCAGGATCGACCCTCCCCTCCCCCGCTGGACCGCCGCCGCCACAACTCGTTGCTGAGCTCGACGAATTGAGGTGCGGCCAGGGCCTCCCCCCTGAGGCCCGGATCAATGCCCAATGCCGCCAGGGCCGCCATCACCTCAGCGTCCTCAAGCCCCAGGGCCTGCGCCCTGACCGCCAGGGTGTTCCGGAGGGTCTTGCGCCGGGTGGCAAAGGCCGCCTTCACCACCTGGGCAAAAAATTCTTCATGGTGGGCCCTGGGTTCGGGCTCCCGGGGTGTCAGCCGCATCACCACCGAAGTCACCTGGGGCGGGGGATAGAAATTGTTTGGCCCCAGGGAGAACAATTTCTGCATGGCAAAATGATACTGCAGGAGCACACTCAAAATGCCGTAGTCCTTGGTCCCGGGGGTGGCGGCAAGACGCGCCCCCACTTCCTGCTGCATCATGAGAACGGCCCGGGACAGGGCGCTTTTTTCCCCGGCCAATTTGAACAGGAGCGGACTGGTGATCTGGTAGGGGAGGTTTCCCACCACCGCCAGGGGGCGTCCGGTGTCCCGGGCCAGCCCCGCCAGGTCGAAGCGGAGGATGTCCTGACAGATAACCTCCACCCGGGGATCAGCGGCAAAAAGCTCTTCCTGGAGATAGGCGGCCAGGGCCGGGTCAATCTCCAGGGCCAGCACCCGCCCCGCCATTTTAGCCAGGTGAACCGTGAGCGCCCCCAACCCCGGACCTACTTCCACCACCACGTCCTGGGGGTCCAGGTCGAGCGCCTCGATTATCCGCCGGGCCTGGTGCGGATGGATCAGGAAGTTCTGGCCCCGGGCCTTTTCAGGCCTCAGGCCGAGATGCCGCAGAACGTTCTTCGGGGATGAGCTGGACACTGGGCTCTAAGGTGGCCTGCCGTTGGCGGTAGCGCCGCACCGCCCACAGGGTGGCAAAATAGGTGAGGATGGCCGCCGGGCAGGGCGATGACGAGACCCCCCACCTGCAGGGCGAGGCCCCCCCGCCAGATGAGGTCCAGATAAGCGGACAGGTTGGCGTGCTCGGGGATGACCAGGGGGGCGCCCGGGAAGAGGAGGTGGCAGCCCACTTCGTAGGCCAGGAGATATTGGGGCACCCAGGTTACCGGGTTGCTGACCCAGATTCCCATGTACGCCGCGATTACCGATACCCTCAGAAGCGGCGCCAGGGTGAGAACAAGAACGGTGTGAAAAGGGATGGTGGGGGTAATGCCGATAAACACCCCCAGTGCGGCTCCCAGCGCCACTTTCCTGGGGTCCCCCTGGAGGCGCCTGAACTTCAGCCAGTGATATTTTATGGTACGCTGAATCTTCATGGTTGCTGAGAGGCGGCGCCGGTCTCGGCCTCCCTCAGGAGGCGCCGCAGGACCTTCCCCACCATGCTTTTCGGCAATTCGCTCCGAAACTCCACGATTTTGGGGATTTTATAGGCAGCCAGGCTCGGCCGGCAAAATTCCAGGATCTCCTCGGCGGTAAGATGCACCCCCGGCCGGGGCACAATGACCACCTTCTGGCGCTCGCCCCGGTAGGCGTCCGGGACGCCATAAGCCACGGCCTCCTGCACCCCCGGATGCTGGTAGAGCACCTCCTCCACTTCCCGGGGGTAAATCTTGAAGCCCCCATCGATGATGATGTCTTTTTTCCGGTCGACGATATAAAAATAACCACTCTCATCCGTCTTGGCCAGATCCCCCGTAAACAGCCACCCGTCCCTCAAGGCCAGGGCCGATTCCTCCGGCCGCTGCCAATAGCCGCTCATGACCTGGGGCCCCTTGATCACCAGTTCTCCCACCTCCCCGTCCGGAAGATCTTTAAGGCCGGTTTCGGCATCGACGATTTTAGCCCGGGTGCTGGGGAAAGGGAGCCCGATGCTGGCCTGAGGGCGCTCCCCCAGGTAGGGGTTCAGGTGGGTCACCGGCCCCGCTTCGGTAAGCCCGTAGCCTTCCATGATGCGGCAATGGGTGAGCTTTTCGAAGCGCTCCCGCACCTCATGGGGGAGCGGCGCCGACCCGCTGATGCAGGCCCACAGCTGGGAAAAATCCACCGCGGCCAGGTCCGGGTGATTGATGAGCGCCACAAACAGGGTGGGAACCCCCGGAAGCACCGTGGGCCGCTGTTTGTGCAGCATGGCGATAAAAGTCTTGATGTCGAACTTGGGCAGAATCAGAATCTCGGCGGCCTGGGACAGGGGCCAGTTGAGGCAGACGGTGAGACCGAAGGCGTGGAAAAAAGGGATCAAGCCCACCACCCGCTCTTGGGCGTACCGGAAGCGGGGCAGCCAGGCGTTGATCTGGGCCACGTTGGCCAGGAGGTTCCGGTGGCTGAGCATGGCCGCCTTGGGAATGCCGGTGGTGCCGCCGGTATATTGCAGGATGGCCAGGCTCTCCGGCCCCACGGATGGGAGGTCCATCAGGGGCTCAGCCTTCACCAGGTCCTTGAACCTGAGGCGGCCTGGTCCCGGGGTGAAGCCGGTAGGCAAGCCCTGGCGCCGGGCCTTGAAGGGGTACAGCCAGGAAAGCGGCCAGGGCAGCGCCTCGGTCAGGCCGGTGACGATGATGTGCTGAAGCTCAGCGTCCCGGGCCGCGGCCTCCACTTTGGGGAGGAGGTGGTCCAGGACCACCAGGCTGCGGCTGCCCGAATCCTTGAGCTGATGGGCGATTTCCTGGGGACTGAGCAGGGGGTTCAGGAGGACCGCCGCCCCCCCCAGGGACAGGAGGGCGTGGTACGCGGCCGCCAGTTGGGGGCAGTTGGGGAGAAGCACCGCCAAACGTTCGCCGGGCCCTAAACCCAAATTCTGAAAGGACCGGGCCAGGCGCCTGACCTGGTCAAAAAACGCCGCAAAGCTGGTCTTTTTCCCGAAGAAATGCAGGGCCGGGGACCCCGGGGCACGGGTGGCGGCCTCCACCAGGAGGCTGGTGACGCTGGCCCGGGGGATGTCCACCTCCAGGGGGACTCCCGGGTCATACTGCCCGGCCCAGGGAAGATTCATGGCAGAATCAATGCTCGTGGGGGTGGGAGCCGCCGCACTCATCGCAGGAGCAGCCCTTGACGTCATCCGGGGTGGCTTCCCGTACCGCTTTCAGGGTAATGTCGAACTCCACCTCTTTGCCTGCCAGAGGGTGGTTGAAGTCGATGACCACGCTTTCGGGCCGCAGGTCCCTCACCACGAAGTAAGCTGTGTGCCCTTCTTCGTCGGTGGTCTCGAAGACATCACCCTGCTCCGGGTTCGCGTCCGGATCGAACTCATCCCGGGGCACTTCGTGGACCAGGTCATCGTCCACTTCGCCAAAGGCCTCCTGGGGGGACAGCCGGATGGTCTTTTGATCGTCGGGCGACATGCCCACCATGGCCTCCTCGAGGGGCCCGGGCATAAGCCCCCAGCCCAGGCAGAAAGCCAGCTCCTCGGGTTCCCTGGTCTTGGGGTAATACTCGTCCTTGCCCGAGCGGATGACGTATTCGATGGTCACAAAAGAAGTGGGGGTAACCTTCATCTCAGTCTCCAATGTATGGGATGATCTTGTATTATAAGGAAAAATTACGGCCCTGGCCAGTTATTCTACGATGAGCGGGAGATGTGGGGTAAGGGATGTGGGTCCGGGGTCCGGATCGAAAACGGCTGCCCGTGGGGCAGCCATGGTGGCCGGCAGGGACCCGGAAGTCCCCCGGTTGACGGGCCAAGGACCCGGCGTCTCCGGAACCCTTGGCGGTAACCCTATTGCGGCGTTTCTGCCGGTTTGCTGGCGAGGATGATGCGGCCGGTGTTCATGAGGTTGCAGCGCACTGCCTGCTCCACCTCCATGCCGGTCTCTTTCATGACCCGGATGACGTCGAGGTCGGTGGTAAAGCCGATGCGCACAAAAACGGGCGCCATGATGTCTTCGAGGCGCCCGAGCCGGCTGCCGTTTTCGCAGCGGCTGTGGCCGATGGCGATGATCTGGCCGCCGGGTTTCACCACGCGGAGCATCTCACGGCACACCTGGTAAGGGTCGCACACTGTGGTGATGACATAGGCCGCCATGACCACGTCAAAGGTATTATCCGGGAAGTCCAGCTGGCAGGCATCCATGACGTGGAATTCATAGCGGTTGCCGCCGTTCAGTTCGGAGGCCCGCTGCCGGGCCCGCTTGATCATGGGGGCGGAAATGTCGATGCCCACGAGGTCTGAGGGTTTTGGATAAAACTCCAGCGTTGAGCCGGGCCCGACGCCGATTTCCAGGATTTTCTGATGGGGGCGGTGCTTCAGGTAATTAAAGGCCTGGCGGCGGCCCGGGCCCAGGAGCCAGCCGTAGAAGTAGTCATAGAAGGGTGAATAAAAGGAATACAGCTTTTCCATATATGTGGGCGAAATATTGCATTGCATAGCAATTCCTCTTTGACCCTCGCTGGGTGATTTCTAAGGGATTTTGGACGGAAAGAAACCTGACGTAAATTGGGTTATTTTATCTTAAATGTTAAAAAAAAGTAAACGAATTTTTTAAAAACTATGAGGGGAGCGGCTTTCCGGTGGTCAGAATGTCCACTTTCCAGACATCGTCCGCTTGAGTATACTGTAAGGAATATATTTGCTCATCGGCAGCCAGCACCTTGAAGCACAAGGCCCCCGGTTCCTGCCAGCGGGACAAGACCTGGACCACCGTCTGCCAGGCCCCCTGCCAGTAAAACCGCGTGGGCCTTTCATGCAAGCGGTGTCCGGAGTAGGTTTCCACCAGATGGGACAAAACCCGGACTCCTGGCTGCTAAACGGACCAAATTGTAGAAAAGGTTGACAATACCTGGGTTACCGGGTTAATTTAGCATGTCGGCTCACGTTGTGGCAAATCTGGACCCCATGGACAATATAATCCTTATAGTGTCCACTCCAGGGGGTGGAGAAGGCTGAACGGGGATCCAGACTTGGCATGAGTGAATAAGGGGGGGTAAGCTATGTCCGTCTATAAAACCAAGGGTCTAAGACGGGTAGTGGTTACCGGTGTGGGCATGGTAACGTCCATGGGGCTTGATGTGCCCACGGTTTGGGAAAAGCTTTTGGCAGGCCAATCCGGCATCACGCATCTGCAGAACTTCGACAAGGAATTTTTTACCAAGTACAAGGCGCCGGAAGATTTTCCGCTCATTGCCGGGGAAATTGCCGGCTTCAACCTGAAAGAGATCCTCAAGGCTCGTAAAGACAAACTTTCCAAGGAAGACCTGAAACAAGTCAAGTATACGGACCGCTTCACCCAGTTCGCCCTGGCCGCCAGCCTCGAGGCCATCCAGAACAGCGGCCTGGTCCTGGAAGACGAGGAACCGGAGCGTTGCGGCGTCATCATTGCCAGCGGCATGGGCGGCGTGGGCTCCTGGGAAGAGTCCATGATCCGCCTGTTGCATGAAGGGGTGCGGCGGGTCTCGCCTTTCCTGGTCCCCAAGATGATCCCCAATCTGGCTGCGGGCAACGTCTCCATCAGCTTTAAGGCCAAGGGCCCCAATATTGCCCTGTCTACCGCCTGCGCTGCCGGCTCCCACGCCATCGGCATGGCCTACCGCTCCATTCAGCTGGGGGAGGCCGAGCTCATGGCCGCCGGGGGGAGCGAAGCCGCGGTGACCATGCTCACCATCACGGCTTTTTACCGCATGGGGGCTTTGGCCACGGGCTACAACGACCACCCGGAATTCGCCAGCCGTCCCTTCGATGTTTCGAGAAAAGGCTTTGTTATGAGTGAAGGGGCCGGCATCATGATTCTGGAGGAACGGGAACACGCCCTGGCCCGGGGAGCCAACATTTACGCTGAAGTGGTGGGCTTCGGCATGACCGGGGACGCCTACCACATCACCGACCCTCACATGGAAGGGGCCACCCGTTGCATTCGACAGGCCCTGAAGGATGCTGATGTTTCCACGGATGCCATTGGTTATGTCAATCCTCACGCCACTGCCACCAAGGTGGGCGATAGGAATGAAATCCGGGCTTTGGGCACCATTTACCACGACCCCAACCATCGGCCCGTGGTGAGCGCCACCAAGTCCATGACCGGGCATCTTCTGGGCGCCGCCGGCGCAGTGGAAGCCATATTCACGGTTTTATCCCTGAAGCAGGGCATTGTTCCCCCCACCATCAACCTCAGCGAAGTTGATCCGGACTGCCAGGGGTGGGATTTTGTCGAGGGCGAGGCCCGCAAAATGGACCTGCAATACGCCCTGTCCAACTCCTTCGGCTTCGGGGGAACCAATGCCACCCTGGTGTTCAAGCACCCGGACGCGTAAGCTGTTTCCCTCCCCGGGAGGCCCCTGTCTTTCACCATGAATATTGCCGTGGTCCTGGACCCGGAAGCAGTGGCCGCTTTCACCGACGTCCTGGCCTTTTTCCAGGACCGTCCCGCGCCTGTGCGCCTGACCCTCTTTCGCGTCTGCCCGCTGTCCGCCCCGTTCCTCTGTAGTCCCCTGGAAGAGCTTGACCCCGAGGCCTTCGACCTGGTCCTGGACCTGCGGGCTCCCGGGTCCCCGCCTCTTGAGGTGGACCCCGGCAAGCTCCTGGCCGACCAGGCCTCGAAGTCCCTGGCCGAGGTGCTCCGGAGCCTGGCGGGATTGCTCCGGGACCAGGAGATTCACAATGGCATCCTGGACAGCGCCACGGACGCCATCGTCACCATCAACGAGGAGCATGTCATCGTGGGCTACAACCGGGGGGCCGAGACCATTTTTGGCTACACCCGGGAGGAGGCCATGGGGCAAGATCTGAAAATCATCATCCCCACTCCTTATAAGGAACAGCACCGCGATTTCGTCCGCCGCTTCATCGCCACCCGCAGCCCGCATGTCATCGGCAAGCACGTGCAGCTTACGGCCCAGCGCCGGGATGGCACCGAATTTCCCATGAGCATCTCCTTTTCCATGGCCGAAATCCGGGGTGACCTCTATTTCACCGGCATCGTCCGGGACATCACCGAGTACAAGCACATGGAGGACCGCCTGGTCCAGGCCGAACGTCTGGCGGCCGTGGGCAACACGGTGAGCCACATCGCCCATGAAATCAAAAATCCCCTGGCCATTATCGGGGGCTTTGCCCGGCAGCTGCAAAAAATCTCAGGTCTGGACGACAAGGACCGGCACAAGCTTGAAATCATCATGGAGGAAGTGAGCCGCCTGGAAGCCATGATTGCCGAGATGCGGGACTTCGTGAAACGCCCCGCCATCCGGAAGGAGCCCGGGGATTTCGAGGCCTTGCTGGACGGAGTGACGGAGATGTTCGAGGATACTTTTGAGGCGCAACACGTCTCCCTTAAACGGCGGCAGGACCCCAAGACCCCGCTGGTCAGCTTCGACAGTCAGCAGATGCGCCAGGTGATTATCAATCTTATCAAAAACGCCCTGGAGGCCATGCCGCAGGGGGGGGAACTCACCCTGGCCACCAGGGTCAAACCTCCCCACCTGGAGGTGAGCATCAGCGACACCGGCCAGGGCATGCCTCCCGAAGTGAAGGCCAATATTTTTCAGCCCTATTTTACCACCAAGGAAAAGGGCACCGGCCTGGGACTGGCCATCACCCAGAATATCCTGCAGGAGCACGGCGGCAGCATCGCGGTGGACAGCGCTCCGGGCCAGGGCACCACCTTCACCCTGAAGATTCTCCTTGAAGAGGCTGTGCCGGTGTGACTACCCTCCTTAAGATCGAGGGCTTGAAAGTCCAATTTCACTCCTCGCTGGGGGCATTCCGGGCCGTGGACGGGGTCAGCCTGACCCTGCAGGCCGGGGAGACCCTGGGGCTGGTGGGGGAATCGGGGTGCGGCAAAACCGTGACCGCCCTGTCCGTCATGCGCCTCCTGCCCCCGCAGACGACGGCGATCGAAGGCGAGATCAGTTTCGCCGGGGAAAACCTCCTGGCCCTTTCCCCTGACCACATGCGCCATATCCGGGGAAACCGCATCGGCATGGTCTTCCAGGAACCTATGACCTACCTCAACCCGGTGTTCACCATCGGGGAGCAGGTGGCCGAGGTCCTGCGCCAGCACCGCCATCTTTCGCACCGGGAGGCGAGGCAGGAGGCCATCGAGGCCCTCAGCCGGGTGGGCCTCCCCGACGCGGGCCGGCGTTTTGACCAGTACCCCCACGAGCTTTCAGGCGGCCTGCGCCAGCGGGTCCTCATTGCCATGGCCCTGGCCTGCGGCCCCGAGCTGCTTATCGCCGATGAGCCCACCACGGCCCTGGACGTCACCATTCAGGCCCAGATCCTGGCTCTCCTGGCCCAACTCCGGAAGAGCCTGAACCTCACGGTCCTGTTCATTACCCATAACCTGGGGGTGGTGGCCCAAACCGCCAACCGGGTGGCGGTGATGTATGCCGGCCTTGTGGTGGAAGAAGCCGCTACCGCCGACCTCTTCAGGCAGCCCTGCCATCCTTACACCTGGGGGCTTTTGGCCTCGGTGCCCAAGCTGGACTTTCACCACCCTCTGGGTCAGATCCTGCCGGCGATCCCCGGACAGGTGCCCGGGGCCCTGGAAATCCCTACCGGCTGCCCTTTCCGGGACCGCTGTCCCAAGGCCCACGACCGCTGCAGCGCCCCGCCGCCCTGGCTGACGGTATCCCAGGAACATCGGGTCCGCTGCTGGCTCTATGCCGAGGGGGAAACTCCGCCGGTGTGGACTGAAAAGCCCGCATGAGGGGAGAATTGCGCTTGAGGTAACGGCCCCAGAGGTTATCGGGATTAACCCCGGCGGGAGGCATAGAGGTTGGACATCCCTGGCCATCTGCCGGGCAGCCAAGGAAGCTTTTGCCAACCTCGCGGCTAAAGCTTGATTTGTCACCTCAACCCATGTGGCAATAGAACCACCCACGGTTTTTTTATCCGTAAACCGAAAACTGAAAACCGAGATATGACTGAACCCCTTCTCGCCACGCAGGATCTCAGCCGTTATTTCCGCCTCACTGGACCGTGGGGCCGGGGCCCGGTTCTCAAAGCCGTGGAAGGCGTCAACCTGGCCCTCGAGGAAGGGGAAACCCTGGGGCTGGTGGGGGAATCCGGCTGTGGCAAATCCACCCTGGGCCGCCTGCTCCTGGCCCTCCTCACCCCTACCCGGGGCCGGGTCTGGTTCGCCGGGGAGGAGCTGTTCGCCCTTTCCCCCCACCGCCTGAAGGAACTGCGGCGGCAGCTGCAGATCATCTTCCAGGACCCCTACTCCTCCTTGAACCCCCGGATGACGATCCGCCAGACCCTTGAAGAACCCTTCGTCATCCACCGCCAGGGCAACAGGTGCCAGCGCCGCACCTGGGCTGCCGAGCTTCTGGAGGAGGTGGGCTTAAAGGCGGAGCACCTGGAGCGCTACCCCCACGAATTCTCCGGCGGCCAGCGCCAGCGCCTGGGACTGGCCAGAGCCCTGGCCCTAAAACCCCGCCTCATCGTCGCGGATGAGCCTGTCTCCGCCCTGGACGTCTCCATCCAGGCGCAGATATTGAACCTTTTTGCCCAACTCCAGGAGCGCCACCGCCTGACCTATCTTTTCATTTCCCATGACCTGAGCGTCATCTCCCAGATCTCCAACCGCATTGCCGTCATGTACCTGGGGCGCCTGGTGGATCTGGCCCCCCGGGAGGTCTTCGACACCCAGCGGCTGCACCCTTACACCGAGGCCCTGCTGAATGCCGTGCCCCTCCCCGACCCGACCCGGGCTTACAACCCCCCCCATCTCCAGGGTGACCCCCCCTCCCCTATCCATGTGCCCACGGGCTGCCCTTTCCACCCCCGCTGCCCTGAGGCCCAGTTGCCCCTGTGCCGGGACATCGTGCCCGAGTTCCGTGCCACCGCCCCCACTCACTGGGTGGCCTGCCATTTCCGCTAAAAAAGGGGACCATGGTCCCCTCTCCTACGTACCTGGACCAATTAGAGACCCCAAAGAAAATCTTTACCAAGTTCTATAGCCCTCTAAAAGATAACCTTCTCAAGATTGCTTTTTCTACCGTATCTCCTTAATGCTCAAACTTTTCCCTTTTCGGAGCTAACGCATGAGCGTTTTATTTTTTTATAAACGCAACATATTATGAGTGTGTTTAAAGCAGTCATAAACAAGAATGAGCGCAGTACATTATTAATTGAGAAACCAAATAGGGTTAATGTATGGCTGTAGCCTAATAAAAATGCAGATGTCACCACAATCGGAAAAGATATGGACACGAAAGATGAAATAATTAACGGTGCTACAAGAGCAATGACTGGCAAAAACATCACATCCACATATTGCCATCTTAGCGGTGTAAAATAATCAATATTTAAGAATAACAGCCATAATAAAAATCCACATAAATCTTTTGCAAAATGAATATTTTCCAATCAAAAATGCCACAATAAAACAATAAATTATAACGCCTACACCAGCAATTTTATTCAGTTGTAAAATAATAGCAGGAGAAATACTGGGAATAATCTTGGCAATCTGTTTAATTGCTACTAAAGAGGAAATAGGCACAGCAGAGTTTGGCAAAGAATTGGAAAAATTAACGCCTTCAACGTTTCCAGAGACTTTGTTGCCCGGTCCAAATTTTGCCTTATAATATTCTTTGTCTATAACAATCCTTTGAATTGTCAGGACATTTTTAAAATAGCTCTTCCACGACTGTATATTGCTTCCAGTCAGGCTTAACATAAATATTGCCATCGAGGCCAAAACGATGGCGCCAGCTATTTTCCATCTTCTCAAAAGAAGCATTAATGGTATTATCATGAAAAATGAAGGACGTAAAATAGTTAACAGACCTAATAAAATTGCAGCAATAATACTTTTTTGTTCCATATCAAAAAAAATTGCTAACGATAAGATAAATGTCAAAAAAATATAAAACTGTCCGCTCTCTACATGCAATCTCCAAAAATATCCTGAAACAAAGAATAATAATGCAAAGACTAAAAACACAAATCTGGACATTCCCAGCCGTACTATTTTCATGAGCACCAGTATACAGAGGATCATGGTAAGCCACTCTATGAAAAACCATATCATTCTTTGGGTAGAATATGGCAGCCAGGCAAAAGGACAATAGACCATTAATACCAAGGGGGTCACCGTGGTCCGGCAGGGACCAGGGTATCGGCGCAGGGGATCCACAAACCATTCCGATGGCGGGCTCCACTCAATAGCGTAAGGGTCCAATCCCGCCAGCAGGTAACGGGCACCGACAACCTTGTTCCTGAGGTCATTGCCGCCATATTGTTTGATATCCCTCAGGCTGACAACGAACGAAAGGAGCGAAATTGCCAACAATGAAATCAATATGATTTTTTGAAGTCTACTGCAGTGTCCCAAATAACCACCGAGAAAAATCCCTTTGATCCTGCTTATTAACATATGCTTACCCTGGACCTGAATAATACTGATCTATGCGACAGGTTAACTGCGCCGGTGCTAAGTTTATAGTCCTTAACCGAGATTATGTGGCACCGCAGTAACCGGGGCTACAATATGATTTTTGAACCTAACATCGGGGTTCAATCCCGAAAAAGTTCCTTTTTTTTGTAACCCAATCGGTCTGCGGAAAGCAAGATGTACCGCACCCGGTTTTCTGGACACAAGTTTTTCTTAAGCGGCCCTGGCGAGTTGAGTGCCTGGGCGAGCCATTGAACCCTGGCCTGCCAGGGGCTTAGAAAGCCGTTCTTTTCCACCAGCCACTCCCGGTTGTAGGTGTCCACAAAGCGCCGGACCGCTTCCCTCACCTCCTGAAGGTTCTGGAACACCCGTCCATAGATGACCTGCTCTTTGAGGGTCCGGATGAAGCGTTCCGCCACGCCATTGGTCTGAGGCTGCTCGATAAAGGCGAAGCTGGGTCTGATCCCCCAGTATTTCACCTGGTTCTGGAAATGATCCGATAGATATTGGGTGCCGTGGTCCATGCGCAGGGCCAGCCCCCGGCCGGCATCCGCTGCCACCGAGCCGACGGTAGTCATCAAACCTTGGGAAATAGGCTCCAGGGCCGCAAACCGGGTTCCCTGTTTGCAAACGTGCCACCCCATGCACTCGACGTTCCAGTGCTCCACGGCCACGAAGAGCCAAACCCAGCCGTCCTCCACGGTGAAGACCCTGGCGCCGTCCGTGCCCCACATGACGTTGGGAGCCTGGGTGATGATCTCCCCTTGGTGGAGGTTAGGATCACCGCGCCGCCCCCGATAGGGAGAGAGGAGATTGTTCTCCCGCATGAGCCGCAGAACCCGGCGACGGCCCACCTTGACGCCGTCCGCACCCGGAGCCGGGCCCACACCTTGCGGTGCCCCTCGCCCTGAAACGGCGAAGCCGCGAGGTCCGCCCGGATCAGTTCCAGCAATTCGGCGTCAGAAAGGGCGGTCTTCGGCCCCCGTTTACCGGGCGGGGCCAGGCGCAGATGCGGCCCCGACCGCCACGGGAGGCGTAGTAAGAAGAGCGGGGCTGCTCCCAGGTCCGGCAGACCAGCTTCACGCCGTAAGGTCTGGCGGTGGCCGCGGAGGCCGTGCAGCTCATTTCTTCGACCTCCTTTTGGCTAAAGGGCCGGGACGCCTCACCCGGGCCCACAGCAACTCGTTCTCCATGGTCAATTCGCCGAGGCGCTTCATGGCATTGTCCAACTCTGCCTTGAGGGGGTCGCCATTTCGGGCCTTGAGGGCCTCCTCCATGCCCGCCAGGGCCGCATCCCGCCACTTCTCCAGCCGATAGAGCTCAACGCCCAACTCCCGAGAGAGAAGCTCCAGGGATTCGCCCCGAAGGAGGCGCAACACCACCTCCCGTTTCCTGGCCGCGGTCCACCGTTGGCCCTGGGCCAATGGCCCCACCCCTCCCTCCCCAGGGGGGACTCCGGTCGGCCTACGGCCTCCCTCCGTCCCCCCTGGGTTCACTTCACCCCTTGCCTGGTCACCACCCTGCTTTTTTCCCATCTTCCGGGCCTCCTGGTCCACTGATTATCTCCCAATCACGTGTCCAAGAAAACCGGATCCACCTCATGCGGAAGAATAACTCAGATTAACATCAAGATCCCTTGCGCAGATTTTGCGCGGCCAGTGAATGCCCCACCTACCTTCTTGAAGAATCTCTGCTAAGTTGAGTCATTGTGAAGAAACGCCTGCCTGATCTCCTGCTCCTCGGCCATTGGCCTCCTGGTCATGGGGTTGCTCATCCGTATCATTGCCTCAAGCCGAGGCTTGGTCTCTTTGCTGGGGATTCTGAACCTGGCTGTAGTCTGGTATCAGCTGGTACCTGCTTCTCCCCTGGTTACAGAAGCCCCGGTCTGCCCCTTCCATCCCCGCTGACACGAAAAGATGCCTAGTTTCCCCTGTGCCGGCGAACCGTGCCCCAGTTTAGCGAGACTTTCAGCCAGCCACCGGGCTGCCTGCGATTTCCGCTAAAAAAGGTGACCCTAACCTCGGTTTTGCCAGATGCAAACTTGTTATTGTTAACGGAATATTCCCTTCCATTTGGCTCTTGCCTTTGTCGCGTCTATATGGTAAAAATCTTTAGGTAGAATAATAATGGGTGTATCAGTCTATTTGTTATGGATAATCATTGATTGACAAAATTCTAGAAGATATTTGAAGCAGTTTTTGAATGGACAGTAGAAAATGGAAAAAAGTATTGATTAATTTCTTTCATAGGAGAATGTAATGTCTTTTCTTTCTCTTAAAAGATTTGTTAAGAATCTATTTAATAAATTTGATATTGATATTCGTAAGAATTCCTAAATCTGAAAAAGAACCTCTCTTATAGCTTAGGAATTATAATATTAAAACTATTTTAGATATGGTGCCAATACGTGGTCAATTTTTGTTAAAAATCAATAAGCTATTACCTTTGCAAGTACGTTCGTTTGAACCTCTAAAAGATGCTTTCAAAGAACTCGAAAACCGCAAAAGGAAATGATAATATTCAACTATTTAACATTGCGTTAGGTGATGGGAATACTTTAGATTGTTCAATTTTCTTGGCACTATGATACTCAAGTGAGCTCATTATTAAAAGTTACACCTGATAAATTGTTAGCATATCCACATATCGGTTTTATGTGGAAGAAAAAAATTATGGTTAAACGACTTGATGATTTTATTTCTGAAAATAATATATGGCTAGAAAAAGAGATCCTTGTAAAAATAGATGTGCAAGGATTTGAAGATAAGGTGATTCGTGGTGGGATAGAGACATTGAAAAAGGCAAAAATTGTAATCACAGAAGTTGAATTCGTTGCAGTTATACGAAGGACAAGTTCTTTTTGACGGAATATATGAACAACTGAATAAATTAGGCTTTTAATTTAAAGGAACAATCGGTACAGCACTTGATCCCCTTGATGGATTTCCCTTCTTTTCAGATGCCGTCTTTATAAGAATCATAATTTCGATCATACCTATTGTTTAAATAGGGAGGGAAATCTACATTTACCACAAAGTGTATAATGAATATTAATTACCTAATTGGTAAATCAAGATGTTTAAAAAGCTTATGGCGCTTGCAAAGCCAATGTTGACCGATTTCCTAAAGGGCATTGATTTACAGTCTGCGTGATAGGCTAGTTGCCAGGTTTTAGAAGAGCCCGAAGAAACCCAATGGGATTCAAATTAGCCAGCAATTATCTACCTATCCAACGAGGCGAATTTGACGGATGAAACTGATATTGTAAGATAAATTATAATGCCGTCGATATAATATACGTTATTATGAAGTTCTAATCGGCGACTATTATAGATGGCGGTGCTAATGGAGGATATTCTTCCTCTTTTTCGCCCACAATTCTCAGATATTAATATAGAGTCTAATCACCATGAAGAACTAACTCTCAATCTTCAAAAATACTTTTCTATAGCAAAATACAAGACTATAACTTGCTGGAGATTTGGAATACAAATACCTTTCCCAAAGATAAAGATCTGGGAGTCGGTCATTATGGCTTTATCTTCGTGAAAAGGAGAATGAAGAGGCCAATTCACTTGATAGCCATTACTTTTAATGATTTATTAAAAGAATAGAACTCTCAATTGATATCCTTAAATTGGATACAGAAGGTGCAATGAAAAAAATATTTTCTCTATAAATTTTGAGGACTGGCTCGGTAGAACAAGATTAATTATTCTTGAGTTACACGATTTCTACATTGATACGTGCGCTAAGCCATTATATTGATGATTCAATAATTATAATTTCACTGAAATCAAGAGAGATGAAGAAAATTTATATTTTCTAATAATTAATTATTAAACTTGGTTTTTTCGTAGAATAAGGCTATCACCGTGAAAAACTATACCGCTATATCTCTCTTCTGGGCATTCTGACCCTGCCATGCTTGGACCTATTGTTAGAGCTTGGCTGATCAGATATTCATCAACAGCATTTTTGTCTGACCCAAAGGAGAAGAAAAACTCGATCTGTCCAAAATTTCCTGGCTGAGCAGAGGCATGACCTTACGCCAGCTCAAAAGCCCCCTGGCCTAATCCAGGGAGATTGGGTTTTCTCAGCCAATCTCCCTGTTTGTTGCAGATTAATTAGCCAGGTTGCCCATGGCCTTCCACACTGCAGTGCCCCCGGCCGTGCCGGTGGTAGTGCGCTATCCAGCCGGGAGCTCCGCACACGGCGGGGGCGCTGTTAAACCGTACATCCCCCACGTTGCACCAGATCCGTCGGCAGGCGGCCGCAGTGCCGCGGATCAAACTTGCTCCCTCCGATCATGAAGGAGGAGGCTACTTCGTTGGCGGCTGGCTGAGACCCCCCTGGAGCCAAAGCCGATGGTCATCGTCCGTTCGGCCAGGTGGTAGGTGCCGGAAGCCTCTGGGAAGGCTTGAACATCCAACTCGGCTGGAGCTGCCAGCAGTTTTTGGGGAACATGTTGGGATCAGACATACTTGCGCCGGCTTCCGCCTGATAGCTATGCGTGGGGTCCCAGGCCGGCTGAGAGCAGCAGTGTTGACCCCGTTGGGAATATAACGCCAGGTGCAGGTGTTGTCCGTCTGGGGGCTAGACCCATGTTGGTCGTCTCAGCTTCAGCTCCTGGCCCCGGAAGTCCCGCCCCATTCACAGACAAACATGCATTTCTGGCTGGTGGTATGGAACCGGCGCCGGCCTCGTTCGTGTAACTGATGCCGGTGTCCCCGCTGGCCTTGCCGTTGGTGGTGAGCTTGAGGGTTTCACCCGTGGCGAAGGCGTTGTCCCGCTGCCGGTCAATGTAAATGTACTTGTTGGTGTCATCCCGCTTGGTGATGAGCCCCCAGGCCCCGGAGGTCACCCCCCGGATATAAAGTCCCGGGGTGGCCAGCACCAGGTCGGTTTGCTGGGGGTGTAGGTACATATAGTTTGACATCACCGCATCGCCTGGCTGATAAGCTTGTTGGGCATCCAGGGTGGAACACTGACGTTGAGGACATCATCCATGAGCCGGTATCGGTGAAGGTCTGCCCGGTACCCGGCATCATCCACATGGTCAAGGTGGCCAGTTGCCCTCTGAAGGCGTTGATTACCTCATCCGACATGGAAAGGCCGGGCCACTCTTGGGCGGTGCAGGAGAATTTGGTGCAAAACTGGGCCGCGTGTTGGGTGGCATTTGTTAAGCCAACGCCGCACTTGCTCCAGGACATACTCCCGGATTTCGACCAGTTATCGGGCGGTCTGTCTCCAGCAGTCAAAGAGAGAATTGGGAAAGTAGTTAGTGGTATTGTTACCATACGCAGTTATTTGATTCTTGGGCATGTCGCCGTCCCGAAAACTCAGGGAGCCGATATATTGGGTGTCCGGGGCGTAA
Organism: uncultured delta proteobacterium; assembly: GCA_963773285.1. GTDB lineage: Bacteria > Desulfobacterota > Desulfobaccia > Desulfobaccales > 0-14-0-80-60-11 > JBGSLA01. Next base: position 7,074 of record CAVZAM010000007.1, on the reverse strand, counting down.
TCCAGGAGGCCGCTTCTCTGGCTCATGGATGAATTCTCAAGGACGGTGCCCCGGCAGGTTGCGCCTACCTGAATCTGGCCCAGTTCGGCGTTGCGGATGGTGACATTGTTACAGTTAGAGAGTTTTAGGCTTTGAGTAATCGGACACTGGTTAACTTCATCGATGACGCCGCCGTTGCTTTTCCAGGTATTCATCCAGCCGGGGCCGCCGACGTCGCCGTCACTGCCCGGAAGGCTAAGACCATCGAATTCGATCTCCTTACAATCCTCTAACAGGACGCCCTGCTGGGTGCCCTCCAGGTAGAGGTCCTGGAATCTCACCTTATCGCAACCGGTGGCGTAAACCCCCCAGCCGGGGTAACCGGGACAGTCTTCGATGTCGCCGGTTACAGTGAAATTGGAACCCACCGATTCCAGGCGCAGGCCGATGGAGCCCACTGCAGTAAAGCTGCCTGACTTCACAATCTTCAGGGTGTTATAGGTGTTGTTGCCCCACCCGTAATAATCAGGACAACCCGCACCCCGCCCCGGCCCTGCCGTAAACGTAGCCGTTCATCTCGGTGCCGTAATAGTTCCCGCTGCCAAGCCCGATGCGCCAGAAGGAATTGAAGTGTTCGCAGCCCGCCTGGACAGCCGCATATTCCACGGCACCGCGGTGATGGTCACATAATCCACTCCGCCGTGCACCACCCTGGACATGATGACGCCATTCTTGCAGCAGTTGGCCTGGCCGGTGAAGTTGAGGTTCTTCAGGTAATAGTTGTAGACCCCAGCATCGGTGCCGGAGACGGTACTATTTCCGGCTACCCCGAAGGTCATGGCATTGTTGGCGGCACCTACGTCAATGTAAATGTTGCTGAAATCCTTGTCCTCACCCTCCAGGGTGAAGCCATTAGGATCAGCGAACTGGATGGGGGTGGCCAGTCTCCAGTTAGCCTTGGTAACTTTGATGGTCTTGTTTTTGATAACCGAAGCAGCTATCTGACGGGGTCGGGCTGGATATCATTGGACAATCCCGACGGGGTGCCCCAGTTTTCCAGGTAAAAGACCTTGGTGGGGCAGTATTCCAGATTGACCGCCCCAGAACCGGTGCCAGGAGAAGATTTGATGGGCCCGGCCTCGATGGGGCCGTTGATGGTGAGAATCACCCCGGCGCTAATGGCAAGGTTGCCGCCCTTCATGATCCTCAAGGACACGTTGGCAGGAATGGTGGTGTTGCTGGTTACCGGTACTGCGCCGGCCCCAGCCGGAATAACCAGGGTGGTGGCAGACGAACCGATAGTGGTCAGGGCCTCCGAGAGGGTGGTGCAACCGGTGTCGCCCAGGGTGTTAAAAGGCTTGGTCCCCCCGAGGAGGAAGGGATATAAAATTCCAGGCCGGTGGCGTGGAGTTACCCGCAGAAATTTGCCTGTCTGGCCGCTGTACGAACCCGGGACATCGGTCAGGCCGGTGAAAGATGCTGGCTCCCGCCGGAGGAAGGGGTATAAAACTCCAGGCCGTTTGCAGTGGAGTTCACCCGACAGACTTGCCCGCCTGGCCGGTGTAGGAGCCCGGAGCATCGTGAGGCCGGTAAAGGCCCCGCTGAAAGGGCTATAAAATTCCAGGCCGTTCGCGCCGGAGTTAACCCGAGAGCCTTCCCTATCTGGCCGTGTACGAGCTGGGACATCCGTCAAACCGGTAAAAACGCTGGCTCCACTGGGAGGAAGAGTAAAAAATTCCAGGCCGTTGGCGGTGGAGTTCACCCGGACCGACTTGCCCGCCTGGCCGGTGTATGAGGCTGGAGCGTCTGCCAGGCCGGTAAAGGCCCCGCTGAAAGGGCTATAAAATTCCAGGCCGTTGGCGCCGGGATTTACCCGCAGGGACTTTCCGGTTTGGCCGGTGTAGGAGCTGGGAACGTCCGTTAGGCCGAAAAAGCGCTGCCGCCGCCGGAAGAAGGAGTGTAAAACTCCAGGCCGCTGGCGCTGGAGTTAACCCGAACCGCCTTACCTGCCTGGCCGCTGTATGAGCTGGGGACGTCGGTCAGGCGGGTAAAGTGCGTGGCCCCCGAGCCGCCGCTGGACGCACCCAACCGGTGTTTCCCGTGCCGCTTTCCTTGACGAAACAAGGGGAGCGCTCGCCGGAGGTTTTTACAAAGCGGGAGCCGACCGGAGCAGCGATATTGCCCTGCGGGGTTGAGGGCGGGGTGGCAAACCAGACGTCATAGATGGTGCTTACTCCCCCGAGGGCTATGGTGCCTGACCCGGAAAATATCTGGTAAGGACCGGCCTCAATAGGTCCGTTTATCGTCAGGGTTATCGCCGCCGTTAACGCTGAATTTCCCGCCGTTGAAAATCCTCAGGGCAATATTGTTGCCGATGGTAATATTGCTCGGTGACGGAGACCGTTCCAGCGGGGATGGTCAGGGTAACCCTGCTGCTGCCGATGGTGGTCAGGGCTTCGGCCAGGGTTTGATTACCGGGGTCCCCCAGGGTCTTGTATTTGGCTCAAATGCGTGTCGACCCGGTTCAACCCCGTGTCAAAATTGTTCTTTTCGGTGGCTCCCCGGGCATCCAGAGCCGGTTGGTAAAAGAAGTTGTTGGCGCTCCAGGTTCCGGCCGTGGCTGCGGCCGCCAGTAGCAGGAAACCAAAGATTCCTGTTATCCGGATAAACTGATGTTTCATTGAAACCTCCTAAAATTCCGCCCCCATCCATTCTCTCTGCGGTAATGGCCGAGACCGCTCATGGAATCCATTCTCACTTTCCAGAGAGAATCTCCCTTGGAAGACTTTTAGCCCTACCTCAGCTCGACAGGAAGAGAAGGCTCCGCCTACTTCCGGAGCATCATATTCCCGCCCGCTGGTCTGCAGTTTTAGCGGAAACTTCATGTTTTTCCCAGCATAGTTAGCACCCCTGGCACACTATCCCCCACAAGGGCCATCGTAAATGGCCAGAGTGTCAGGCTCCAGGGGGGGCCAAGATACGAGAAGCTCAACTTGACCCCGGGCCGAGCACGTCAGGCTGATTTTCCGATAACTCCTAAATAATGGGTGTTGAAGATCCGGAGTTTTTCCAGGAGGGAACAGAGCAGGAAGGAGTATGGTGCCAGAAGGCGCGCCAGGGGCGGGGCCAGGGTGACTGGCTGGAGGGTTATCCGGCAGCCCGGGAACAGGCGGCGGATTTCTCTCCTCTTTACCCCCCGCACATCCTTATTCCAGGGGTTGTTGACATGGTAATCATACCAGAGGATGAGGCCCTGCGGCTTCAGGACCCTGAGCATCTCCCCGGCCACCGCCTTGTTTCATGGCGGGATCCAGAATAGAAGTGAAAACCGTGGACTGCAGCACCAGGTCAAAAGTGGAGGGGAAAAAAGGCAGATACGCGGCATTGGCCTGCACCAGACCCACCCCGGCGGCCTGAACCGACCGGGCCGTCACCAGGCACTCGGCGAAAAGGTCGATGCCCGTAAGGTTCTCCGGCCTGGCCCCCCACTTGATAAACTCACCCAGCCAGTAACCGGTGTCGCAGCCCACCTCGAGGATTTTCTGGTCCGGCAGGCGGCTTAACCCCAGGCTCTTCAGCAGGGCGAGCACCCGGCGCTCCCTTGCCTGCAGGAGAAACAGGTGGCCCGGGTTAAACCAGGAATACAGATCACCGCATTGCCGCCGGCCATAGGCAGCCTTGATCCGCTCGGTCTCGGCCGCCAGGCGGTCATCGTCTTTTGGGTCCCAGATGACGGCATTTCTTGGTCTTTCGAGTCTTGGGTCGATTTTAGGAGTAGACGGATTTCTCAGTACCTGTTCCTTCTTGGTTCCCAGGGCCAACCTGCATGAGCCCTCGATAAATCAGCCTTTCAGCGGGACAGCGGCACTCCTTCGCTATCTTTGACACCTTTTTTCCCAAAAATAAAAAATCCAGCAGGCCCTTCAAAAAACCCAGACCATAGCTGAAATGGAGCGTCGGAAAAACCAGGGTAAGATCAGCACTTACCGCCAGCCTTGTCCTCGCCCGGCCACCAAGGCACAGCCCAGGTCTGCCAGGAGATAAGCTGACAGGACCAGAAATCCCAGCACTCCCAGGACGGGAAACCACCAGCCCAAAAGCAGAGATAGAGCCGAGAGACAAGACCAAGAGGGAAGGGATGAGATGGCGCAGACTCAAGACCAGTCCCAATTTCCGGGCCACCAGGGCTTGAAGTAGCCGTAATAGTAATACATGCGCCAAATCCTGGTGGAGACTTTCCCGGGCGTAATAATCGATGACAATTTCCGGAACCAGAAGGATGCGGCCGCCGTTTTTCCTGAGGCGCAGGTTGAATTCATCATCCTCGGTGCGCACGTGGTCCTCATCAAAGAGGCCGTTGCGGGTGAACACCTCCCGGCGATAACAGCCGAAAGGCACCGTGTCCACCCAGCGGGGGGCGGAAGCGCCGATGCGATAGTAGGCATTCCCCACGCCGAAGGGATGGGCCAGGCCCACCGCAATGGCCCGAGCCATGGGCGTATTGCCCCCGGGAAGAATGCGCCAGGCTCCGCCCACGTTGTCGGCCCCGGTTTTCTCCTGACAGGCCACTAAGCTGGAAATGTAATTCGGCGGATAGGTGCTGTGGGCATCCACCCGGATAATGATGTCCCCCCGGGCCTGGGCGATGCCGATATTGAGGGCTGCGGGGGTGATTCTCCTGGGGTTGTCGAGCAGCTTGATAAAGGGATAATCTTGGTGAACTCGGTGACGATCTTTCGGGTGCCATCTGTGCTCATGCCATCGACGACCAGCACCTCCAGGCAGTTTTGAGGATAGTCGTTGGCCAGAATGGACGTCAGCGCCCCGGCTATGTACTTCTCCTCCTGCCGGCAGGGCATGATGACGGAGATGAACCTGGTCCCGCTGGCCATTGCGGCCCTCTGTCACCTTAACGAATGAAATCCTTGTCTGATCCTCTCCAAAACCTATCAGAACAATCTCTTTTAATCGTCGCACTGCTTCATAAAGCTGCCTTGACTAATGAAGAAACTTAGCATAATTTCTGGTAACCATCATCCCAAACCTGACGGCAAGACAGGACCCACCTTTTGGGGACTGCCATAAATTGAGGGAGCATGACTGCTGACAAACCGGTGGCCTTTATTGATCTGAAGGCCCAGCAAGAAAAGATCTATGATCGGCTTCATGGAGAATATCCAGGATGTCCTCGCCCATGGGCAATATATTTTGGGTCCGGAAGTAAGAGAGTTAGAAGAACGCCTGGCCGCCTATGTCGGGGTGCGGCATGCCATCACCTGCTCCTCGGGGACCGACGCCCTGCTCATGGTCCTTATGGCCAAGGGCGTGGGCCCGGGCGACGCCATCTTCACCACCCCCTTTACCTTTATCGCCACCGCCGAGGTGGTTCAACTTCTGGGCGCCACCCCGGTGTTTGTGGATATCGACCCCAGTACCTACAACTTGAGATCCCGACGCCTTGCAGGACGGCCCTCGCCAATTTTGAGAAAAAATCCCCAGCCACCGGCCTGAAGCCCAAGGGAATCATTGCGGTGGACCTCTTCGGCCAACCCGCCGACTATGCTCGGATCAACGCCCTGGCCCGGGATTGGGGGCTTTTTGTGTTGGAGGATGCGGCCCAGTCCTTCGGGGCCACCTATCATGGCCGGCGGGCGGGAGCTTTGGCGGAGACCGCGGCCACCTCCTTTTTCCCGGCCAAACCCTTGGGCTGTTATGGCGACGGCGGCGCTGTCTTCACCGATGACGATGATCTGGCTGCCCTCCTGACCTCCATCCGCAACCACGGCCAGGGATCGACCGTTATGACAACGTGCGCCTGGGGATCAACGGGCGCCTGGACACCCTCCAGGCGGCCGTGTTGTTGGCCAAACTGGAGATTTTCGACCAGGAGGTGGCAGCCCGCCAGGAAATCGCCCAACGGTACAGCGAAGGCCTCAGAGACTTGGTGAAGGTGCCCGATGTCGCCACGGGATGCTCCTCGGTATGGGCCCAGTATTCGGTGGAGAGTGAGGCCCGTGCCGCCATCCATGGCCGGGCTGGGAAGGCGGGAGTGCCCACGGCCATTTATTACCCCAAGCCTCTGCACTTGCAGGAGGCTTTTCGGGGCCTGGGCTATGGCGCGGGGGATTTTCCGGTAAGCGAGGCGGCCGCCGCCCGGATCTTCAGCCTGCCCATGCATCCCTACCTGGAAAAAACCCTCCAGGAACGCATCATCGAGATCATCCGGGAAGCCGCTGCCTAACGCCACGCCACCGGGACAGTAATGTCCCGCGGTGAAGTACGGTCAGATCTATTTGGCCAGATTTTTCCTAAAGTCGCCTGACAAATTCTCCCGGGCCATCTGCCGGACAATGTCCTGACACTGGCGCATCTCAAGGAGCCCCTGCAGGTCCGCCTCCACCATCAGGCGGGCCAGTTCCGTGAAGGTCACTTGGGGCTGCCAGCCCAGGTGTTGTCTGGCTTTGCTGGGATCCCCCAGGAGACATTCCACCTCGGTCGGCCGGAAATACCGGGGGTCTATTTCCACATATTCCCGCCAATCAAGATCTACGTGCGAGAACACTTCCTCTAAAAATTCCCTGACAGAGTGAGACTCGCCGGTGGCGATAACCAAATCCTCCGGAGCATCCTGCTGCAGCATCCGCCACATGGCTTCCACGTATTCGGGAGCATAGCCCCAATCCCGCTTAGCCTCCAGGTTGCCGAGATAGAGCTTCTTCTGCAGCCCCAGCTTGATGCGGGCCGCAGCCCGGGTAATTTTACGGGTAACGAAGGTTTCACCCCGGCGGGGGGATTCATGGTTGAAAAGAATCCCATTGACCGCGAACATCCCGTAAGCCTCCCGGTAATTGCGCACCATCCAGTAGGCGTACAGCTTGGCCGCGGCATAAGGACTGCGGGGCCGCAAGGGGGTTTCTTCGCTCTGCGGCGGGGGCGCATCCCCGAAGAGCTCACTGGAGGAAGCCTGGTAAAACCGGGTTTTGATACCGCTGCGGCGGATGGCCTCCAAGATCCGGGTCAGGCCCAGACCGGTGACATCTCCCGTATATTCGGGCACGTCGAAACTCACCCGCACGTGGCTTTGGGCCGCCAGGT
>CAVZAM010000006.1:0-119893 GCA_963773285.1 uncultured delta proteobacterium | reverse complement strand
CCGGGGGTCAAAAGGAAACATTCTTATCTATTTTGTTTACTCTTTAGGCGGCGGTCAGCAAGCGCAGGAACAAAGACCTCTTTGTTTTGCCGTAAAAACAAAGGACTGAGCTAAATTTTTGCACTCTTGGCGAGGTTACAACTCTGGCAAAGAAGCTGAAGATTTTGTACCGAAGTTGCCCCCCCTTGCGACACAGGGATGATATGGTCGAATTGCAAGTTTTCCTTTGACCCACAATTCACGCAGCGTCCCTGGTCTCGACGCCAGACTTCCGCTCTTATGGCTTCCGGTATGGGAGTTCGGGTAGTCTGTTCATAGGGCATTGGTGCTGGAACAGTCTCGAACACCAAGTTCAAAGCGTCGCTATAGCCCCACTCATCTGGCCTTGGCTGTAAGCTTACGCGGTTAAATCCACAATAAGCACGCCAAATTTCGTCCACCTTAACAGCATCGGGGGTTCCCGCAGCGGCACGCATTTTTTTCCCGCAATGCACGCACTCGTACTGAATAGAGCGATAGTTTGGGCTAAAACCAAGAAATCGCATTGTGAACTCATGGCAACTAAAGCATGGTTGAACTAAAAAATTCTGTTGGATAAAAGCAAGAAGGTGCTGTTTATTCTCTCTCCTCGCATATTCATATAACCTGCACTCCTCCGCATGTTTTTCTTTATATAACCTGCGCTCCTCCGCATGTTTTTCGTCATATAATCTGCGCTCCACCGTTAATTTCTCTGCGCTCTTTATCAACAATTTACAAAAAATGAGGTGGATCCGGTTTTTTTGGACACGGGATTGGGAGATAATCAGTGGACCAGGAGGGACCGGAAGATGGCAAAAGAGCAGGAAGTTGACCAGGTAAGGGGAGATGTGAGCCCAGGGGGGACGGAGGGAGGCCGGAGGCCGACCGGAGTCCCCCTGGGGAGGTAGCAGCGAGGCCATTGGCCCAGGGCCAGCGTTGGACCGCCCCCAGGAAACGAGAAGTGGTGCTGCGCATCCTCCGAGGGGAGCCTATGGAGCTGCTCTCCCGGGAGTTGGGCGTCGAGCTTTACCGCCTGGAAAAGTGGCGAGACGCCGCCCTGGCGGGCATGGAGGCGGCCCTCAAGGCCCGAAACGACGACCCCCTCAAGGCAGAGCTGGATAATGCCATGAAGCGCCTCGGCGAGTTGACCATGGAAAACGAGTTGCTGTGGGCCCGGGTGAGGCGTCCCGGCCCTTTAGCCAAAAGGAGGTCGAAGAAATGAGCTGCACGGCCTCCGCGGACACCGCCAGACCTTACGGCGTGAAGCTGGTCTGCCGGACCTGGGAGCAGCCTCGATCTTCTTATTACGCCTCCCGTGGCTGCTCGGGGCCGCAACCGCGCCTGACCCCGCCCGGTAAACGGGGGCCGAAGACCGGCCTTTCTGACGCCGAACTCCTGGAACTGATCCGGGCGGACCTGGCGGCCTCGCCGTTTCAGGGCGAGGGACACCGCAAGGTCTGGGCCCGGCTCCGGGTGCGGGACGGCGTCATGGTGGGCCGCCGCCGGGTTCTGCGGCTCATGCGGGAGAACAACCTCCTCTCTCCCTATCGGGGGCGGCGCGGTAATCCCAACCTCCACCACGGGGAGATCATCACCCAAGCCCCCAACGTCATGTGGGGCACCGACGGCGCCAAAGTCTTCACCGTGGAGGAAGGCTGGGGCTGGCTCTTCGTCGTGGTGGAGCACTGGAACGCCGAGTGCATGGGCTGGCACGTTTGCAAACAGGGGACCCGCTTTGCCGCCCTGGAGCCTGTTTCCCAGGGCCTGATGGCCACCATGGGTTCGGTGACTGCGGACGCCGGCCGGGGTCTGGCCTTGCGTATGGACCACGGCACCCAGTACCTGTCGGATCATTTCCTGAATCAGTTGAAACACTGGGGCATAAACCCCAGCTTCGCCTTTATCGAACAACCGCAGACCAATGGGGTGGCCGAACGCTTTATCCGGACCCTCAAGGAACAGGTCATTTATGGCCGGATATTTCAGAACCTGCAGGAGTTGCGAGATGCAGTCAGGCGCTTCGTGCACACCTACAACCGGGAGTGGCTGGTGAAAAAAAACGGCTATCAAAGCCCATGGCAGGCCCGAGCCAACTGGATAGCACAGAACTCTGCCATGGCGGCTTAAGAAAAACTTGTGTCCAGAAAACCGGGTGCGGTACACAATTTACAAAAAATATAAATATATTTACAAAAAACATATATAAAAAATAACACCATCACTACTAATATCAAATATAGTAATGTCAATAATGTCAAGTTAAGCCATGGATAAGAAGCAGACTCTTGAGAGATAACGTCTTGTAACCAAATAAATGACCTAATAAATGTATCTGCTGGAGCTGCTAAATATGGGATAAACGTACGATAAACGATAACTAAAATGACAAGTAAAAAGACAATTAATGAGACAGCTTCCAGAAAACATCCACATCCTATCTCTGAGCTTTTGGGCGGCGGTTCTACCGCATTCATGAATTATCCTATCAACCGAGATTATGCGGCAGCCTTGGCCACCGCACTTGTAAAAAGGTGGGATTATCCGTCCCGGGGTCGATCCCGCCGTTTTGGTTGCCGATGTTGCAAGCGACTGGATCTTCTGGTTCGGGCATGTTCAGCCTTCGGAAGTTCAGGATATCTTTCCTTTTTGCCCTTAGCACAAATTGCCGGGGGGGGAGAAGATTATTTTACAGCACTTAGGGAAAAAACTGGCTTTTGATCTGTTTAAAACCAGGAGGGGGGCATAAGAGAACATAATTATAGATTTTGTTTACATTTAAAGCCCATAGGGCGGGAAAGCGCAGCGCCTCCTGCCTTTCGCATTATTCCATCTAGGCATGGCAAGCCGGGCACCCATCAATCCTTCTTAAGCTGATCGCCCAGATTTTTCAAGGCGCTCGGACTCTGCGGCGATCAGCTCCTCCGCCTTGTGCCGCAGGGCAAAGATGTTGGTCTTGCTGGCATCGTCCATGTCGTCCATGCCCATGTCCAGTTCGGTCTGAAAGCGGTAATAGCGCCTTGGCTGGCCGTTCTTGGCCTTCAGGAGCTGGGACAGCTGGTAGTCCACGGTGTCCTGGACCCCGTCGAAAATGACGCTCAGGATATTCTGGGCCCATCCCGCCAGGCCCCAGTCCTTGGCCGAATCATAGGGAATCGGCCGGGTGAGCTGCCCCGTCCCCATTGAAACCACCAGGTAGTCCCGGTCCGGCCCGTATATGGACAAGGCCTCGGCGTAACCGCACATGGCCGGGTTGTTGGCGAACACCCCGCCGTCGATGAGGTCCCAGTAAGGCTTGGTCTTATCCGGGTCGTCGGGGTCGTTGGGGTCATGCTCCGCCACCAGGCGGCAGGGCTCGAAGTAGGTGGGGGCCGCCGACGTGGCCCGGGCCACCTGGCGCATGAGGTAGTCATGGGTGGCGGGGGCTTCCTTGGCATTCCTGCTTTTGAAGAAGAAGCAGTCGCGGTTTTCGATCTCGTAACTGGGAATCACCAGGTCAGTGAGGGCCTGGGACAGCAGGGCCTCCCCGAAAAATTCCTGCAGCACCTCCTCCAGCCCGGCGCTGGAATATTTCTCCTCCACGAGATTCCAGACGGAATGGATCTTTTGCCAGATGTCCCGGGAAAAGATGGTTTGACCTTCATCCGCGTAGATTTTGATGAGATCCTCGGCCCGGTACTGGGGCTCCTGGGGGTTGGCGGGGCTGGGCTTGGTGAGGCCCAGGGCCAGGATGCCGCCGGTGGAGGTGCCGCTGATGAGGTCGAACAACCGGCAGATGGGCTTGCCCGCAGCCTTCTCAATGGCCGCGAGGACCATGGCCGGGATGACTCCCCTGATGCCGCCGCCGTCAATGGACAACACCTTGATCAGCTTGGACATGATCACCCTCCTTAAAACTTAGAGGATTGGGGGTGGGGGTTTGGGGGAGGGGGTAAGGACCCGACCGGTCCTTAGCCCCCTCCCCCAAGAAACTTATGCCAAATCCTCACCGGTCAGGCTTTTCAGGGCCTCCAGGTATTTGGCCCGGGTGTTGGCCAGCACCTCGGCGGGCAGGGGCGGCGGCGGCGGCTGCTTGTTCCAGCCCAGGGATTCCAGGTAGTCCCGGAGGTACTGCTTGTCGTAGCTTTTCTGGGGCCGGCCGGGGGCATAGTCGCTTTGCGGCCAGAAACGGGAGGAATCAGGGGTGAGGACTTCGTCGATGAGGAGGAGTCCCCCGTCCACCAGGCCGAACTCGAACTTGGTGTCGGCGAGGATAATGCCCCGGGGCTCGGCCCAGGCGCTGGCCCGGCTATAGAGGGTCAGGCTGACGTCCCTGACCCGGGCGGCCAGTTCGGCCCCGATGGCGGCGGCGGCCTTCTCGAAACTGATGTTTTCGTCGTGGGTCCCCAGGGCCGCCTTGGTGGAGGGGGTGAAGATGGGTTCCGGCAGGCGGTCCGACTCCTTGAGGCCGGCCGGCAAGGGGATGCCGCAGACCGCGCCGGTCTTCTGGTAGTCGGCCCAGCCGGAGCCCGCCAGATACCCCCGGACGATGCACTCCACCGCCAGGGGCTGGGTTTTCCTCACCAGCATGGTGCGGCCGGCGAGCTCTTCCCGGTAGGCCTGGCAGGCCGGGGGGAAGTCCTCCACCTTAAGCGAGATGAGGTGGTTGGGGATGACGTCGGCCAGGAGGCGGAACCAGAAGGCCGAGATCTGCGTCAAAATCCGCCCCTTGTCCGGCACCGGGTCGGCCATGACCACGTCGAAGGCGGAAATGCGGTCGGTGGCCACCAGGAGCAGGCGGTCCCCCAAATCATAAATATCCCGCACCTTACCCTGGTGGCGGGGACCCAGGCCGGAAAAATCGGTTGCCAGAACAGGTGTGCTCATCAGAGTATTTTTAGGGCTGAGGTCTTGATATTTTTCTTTGTATTAGTCTTGGTATTGTTGTCGGCTTTGGGTTTGCTCTCAGTTTTGGGTTTGCTTTCAGGTTTGGGTTTCGTGTCAGTCTTGGTCTTGCTGTCAGTCTTGGCCTTAGTGTGGTTGCTTGTATTGTTATTGCCGGACTCGGCCTCCATTTTAACCAGTTTCGGGGCCTGGGCCAGATGGACTTCGCTCTTGAGGCGGCTGGCCGTCTCTTCCGCCTGTTTTTTACTGGTGTAGGGGCCTGCCTTGACGGCAAAATAGAGCTTCTTGTCCACCGCCCCCCGGTAGACCGTGACCGGGACCTTAACGGCCTGGATCTTTTTCTTGAGGATCAAGGCCTCGTCATAGGTGCGGTAGGTGGCCACCCAGAGCTGATAGCGCTCCTTGGAGGCCGGGGCCTTGGCTTCCTTGGGGGCGGCGGGCGCCGCCGGGGTGGCAGCCGCCGGGGTCCCATGCGTGGGGGTGGATTCGACGGTGATGGGCGGCACGCCGCTCTGGTTCAATTTCCCCTCAAATGCGCCCCCGGGCGAGGCCGGCTTCGAGGCGGACGGCGCCATCAGCGCCGGGGGGGACGGCGTCTCGCCTTTGCGGAACAGGGTCCGGCCGCCCCAGATCACCAGGATCAGGGCCAGGAAGGCCCCGGTGACGCCGATGAGCACCCGCTTGGCCTGGCCCGTGTCGGCGTGGTCCTTCCAGGTGTGGATCCCTTCGGATACCCGGCCCACCGCGCCTTTGCTGCCCTCCATAAACTGGCCGAAGACCCGGGACACCGAGGCCACAATACCGGCAGCCTTGTAGCTGCCGCCCGGGCTCCGGCTCATCCACTTGCCGTAGGAGGGTTGGCGCCACGACTCCCGGCGCTGCTCCAGGGCGGCCAGAAAAACACCGGCGTCCTCGAAGCGGTCCCGGGGGTCGGGGGCCAGGCACTGCAGGAGCAGGTTCTGCAGGGGCAGGGGGATCTCCTCCAGGTCGGGGGGCATGTTTTCCAGGCGGTAAGGCACGTCTTCGTCAAAGGTGAGGGAATAGGGGAGACTGCCGGCCGCCAGCCGGAAACCCAGGACCCCCAGGGAGAAGATGTTGGCCGCGGGGGTCACCGGGTCGCCGCGCAGGACCTCCGGGGCAATGTAAGCCTTGAGCTCCAGACGGGTTACCTGGGGTTCCTCTTCTTTTAGGGGGGGGCAGGTGAAATTGGCCACCTTAAGGGTGTCGTCTTCCAGGAGCAGGTTAGACGGGTCCAGGGACTGGTGCGTTTCATGAGTTTCGTGGGCAAAGGCCAGGGCCTTGGACACCTGCTCCAGGAGGCCCAGCCCATAGGGCAGCCGGAAGCGCTCCAGGCGGTTCAGGTGGGCCAGGAGGCTTTCCCCCAGGAAGGGCTCCTGGATGAGGTAGACCCCTTCCTCGCCCTCTTCGAAGTGGACCGCCTGGAGGATGTGAGGGTGGCGCAGCTTCAGGGCCAGGGCCCCTTCCCGGCGCAGGGCCTCCCGGGCCGCCTCGAAGTGGGGCGAACGCCGCGACAGAAATTTAAAGCCCACGTCCACCCCGAGACTGCGGTCCTGGGCCAGCCAGACGCCGCCGCAGGGTTCATCCCTGAGGTGGCGCAGGATAACGTAGCGTCGGGCCACCACGTCGCCGGCTTTAAGGGAAATGGGAAAATTTTGGTTCATGAGCCCCCCTCCCTTGTATCGTTGGGTGTCCGTCCTTAAGTGACCATAGCACAAAACCGGCACCTAAGAAAGCCTTGCTCGAAAAACCTCGGAAAAACCTGGCCGGCCTGGATAAGCTATGCAATTTCGAGCCATTTTTGGTAAGGTGATGGCAGATTGGCAAAGAGTCCCGGAAAGGCGCGGGATGTCCCGTAGTCTTTGATCTGCCACCCTTTTTCCACTAAACCGCAGCACGGCTTACAACAAGGCTGGTGTCATGACTCTGGCCAACGCCATTACCCTGGCCCGGCTGCCCCTCCTGATCGTGGTGCTGGGGATCCTGTTTTTCTCTTCCACCTGGGGCGGGCAGATAACCGGATTGGGCCTCCTGGGCGCCCTTTTCCTGATGGACTGGCTGGACGGGGTGGCGGCCCGCCAGCGCCGCCAGACCACCGATCTCGGCGCAGTCCTGGACATCGCCCTGGACCGCACCGTGGAGAACGTCCTGTGGATCGCCTTCATGCACTTAGGGCTGGTGGCCTTTTGGGTGCCGGTGTTTTTCCTGGTGCGCTCCTTCCTGGTGGACGGCATCCGGGGGATAGCCTTGGTCCGGGGGAAACCCGGCTTCAGCATGATGCACACCCCCTGGGGCCGGTTTCTGGTGGCCTCCCGGTTCATGCGGGGTTTGTATGGCTTGGCCAAGGTGCTGACCTTTGCCTGCCTGTGGCTCGTCCATGCCCTGGCCCTGGCCGACCCCCACGCCCTGATTACCCTGAAACCTTTATACGGCAGCCTGGTCTGGCTGACGGTGGGACTTTGCCTGGCCCGGGGCATCCCGGTGCTCTTCGACGGCCGCCTCTATTTCCAGCCCCACCCGGGCCAGACCGGCACGGGTCCGTAGATTTTCGCCCATGAGTGAGGTTGTGGCCGCCATCTTCGACGTCGACGGCACCCTGGTGCGGGGTGGCACGGAGCGCCTGTTTTTCCGCTACCTGGTCCTGACCGGCAGGCTGAGCCCCCGCCGGGCCTGGCATTTTCTATTACACCTGGCCGCGGCGCCCCGAAGCCGGCACCGCAACAAAACCTACCTGGCGGGAATGGCGGCCGCTACCCTGGAGTCCCTGGGCCGCCACTGCTTTAAGCAGCAAATCCTCCCCCGCCTGCGCCCCGGGGCCCTTGCCTGCCTCCGGGCTCACCAGGCCAAGCGGCATAAAATCATCCTCCTCACCGGCTCCCTGGCTTTCCTCATGCACCCCCTCAAAGAATTCCTGGGGGCTGACTGGCTCATCGCCACCGAGCTTGCCCGCCGCCATCACCTCCTCACCGGCCAGATCGCCGGGGTACACCCCCGGGGGCAAAACAAGCGTTTACTCATGGAGGAACTGGCCCGCAACCAAGGGCTTGACCTCTCCCGCTCCTTTGCCTACGGTGACCACGGGGAAGATATTCCCGTGCTGGAGTGCGTCGGCCACCCGGTGGCAGTCAACCCCACCCGCCTCCTGAAACGGGAAGCCCGGCGAACGCGGCTGGCCTGTGGAATATTTTTAGGTGTTGTGGGGGAGGGAGCTAAGGGCCAACGGCCCCTTACCTCAGGGAGCCGCTGCTCCCTGGCCCTCCCCCCCTTAACAGATTGACAGAAGCAAGTTTTTCACGTAATGAGACTCAAGAGGCGGTGTTATGGATCAAGCGTTAGTCAAGCAGCTGAAGCAAAAGGTCGAGGAGGAGCTGCGCCAGCGGGAAATGGCCCTCCTGGAGTTCTGGCTGAAGGAAGTGAAAGCCATCGAGGCCAAGCGGCACCGGGACCTGGCCAGCCTGCAAACCGATCTCAGGACCCTGGCGGACCGCATGGACACCCGCTGCCGCCGCCTTAAAGGAGACTCGTTCTAAGCCGATGTACGAACTCAAGATTGTCACCGACTTTGCTGCGGCCCACCGCCTGAATAATTTTAACGGCAAGTGCGAATCCCTCCACGGCCACAACTGGAAAGTGGAGGTCTTTTTGAAGGGTGACCGGCTGAATGAAGCCGGCCTGGTGCAGGACTTCGGCGTGGTCAAGGCCAGGACCCGGGAAGTGCTGGCCGAGCTCGATCATCAGTATCTGAACGAGCTCCCCGCTTTTAGCCAGCAAAACCCGTCTTCGGAAAACCTGGCCCGCTACCTGTACGAACGCCTGAGCGCGGCCTTGAATAACGGCAGTGTGCAGGTGTGCCGGGTGAGCGTCTGGGAATCCGACACCTCCTGCGCCTCATATTTCGAGCCGTAAGCGCCGATGCAGAGGCTGGGGGGCGGGGTTTTAGCCCTGGTGTTGCTCTGGGGTCTGATGGCCTGGGGAGCCAGGGGGCCCACCGAGGCCCCGAAGGAAAGCTGGCTGAGCATACCGAAACCCTGCCGGGAGAAGCCGCCGGTGCTGTTCAGCCACCCGCGCCACCCCAAGCCCCAGATCGCCTGCGAGCAGTGCCACCATGACTATAAAGGCCGCCGCAACCTCTGGCGGGAGGGCCTCCCGGTGCAGAAATGCCAGGACTGCCACAAGCTGGTGGCCACGAGGGACGTCAGCGACGCCCAGACCGCCTTCCACCGCCAGTGCAAGGGCTGCCACCTGGCCCGAAGAAAATTGCGGCAGGCGGCCGGGCCCATCAAGTGTGAAGGCTGCCACCGCCGCTAAGAATGAGGGGGAGGATGAGGGTGAGCCACTGCCCGTAAAAACGCGGCTCCCCTCAGACAAGCTGTGCTGAGAGAAACGGTGGTCACTATCATCCGCACCCTCCAGCGGGAGCGGGTGTTCGCGCTGGCCCTCTTCGTCGTCCTCCTCGTCTTCCTGGGGGGCCTCGGATTTTTCTTGACCGAATCCCCCGAGGGGGCCAGTCCTCTCCAACGCCTCGGGGAAGGCCTCTGGTGGGCCGTGGCTACCGTCACCACGGTGGGGTATGGCGACGTCGTCCCCAAAACGCTGCACGGTCGTTTGATCGGCGTGGCGGTAATGATTGGTGGACTGCTCAGCTTCTCCCTGGTCACCGCCACCGTGGCCTCCATATTCATTGAACGGAAATTCCGTCGGGAGCGAGGCTTGGAAGTCATCAAGGAAACCAACCACATTCTCATCCTGGGGTGGCACCATGACGGCGACACCCTCCTGGATCAGCTTCTCCACCGTATTCCCCCCACCACCAAGGTGGTCCTGGTCAACCAAATGCCCACCGAGCAAATGGAAGGCATCAGGGCCAAGTACACCGGCCGGGAGCCGCTGTTTGTCTCGGGGGACTATACCCGGGAAGAGGTCCTGCTCCGGGCCAACGTCCGCCATGCCTTCAAGGGCATTATCCTGGGGGGGCGCCAGGAAGGTGACTCCGCCGCCGATGTGGACCAGCGGACCCTTATCACCGCCCTCACCCTGAAGTCCCTCAACCCCAAGGTCAAGATTCTGGCGGAACTGCTGCGCACGGAAAACAAGCCCTACCTGGAGCGGGCCGGCGCCCAGCAGATCCTCATCCGGGGACAGTACGACAGCTCGATTATGGCCGGGGCCATCGCCTCCCCGGGTCTTTACAAAGTCATGGACGCCCTGCTCAACGCCGAAGGCTTCACCATTTGGGCCGTGGACGTACCCGCCACGTTTCACGGCCGGCCGGTAAAGGAGCTGTCCGACTATTTTAAAAAGCAGCACCAGGCCCTGCTCATCGCCACCTACAGCGAAGGCCGGTCCCTGTCCCTGGAAGATCTCCTGGGGGATGAACCCTCCTCCATCGATGAGTTCATCCGCAGCAAGTTCACCGAAACCGGTATGACCCACCTGTTCGGCCGGGCCAAGATGGAATTCCACATCAACCCGGAGGACAGCCAGGTTCTCGGCCCCCATGACAAGGCAGTGGTTATCGCTTCCCAACTTCCCAAAGTTTGATGACGGCCATGGAAGATACCTGCTACTACAAAAAAATCTTTATTTTCCAGGACCTGGACGCGGACGAGCTCCAGCGCATCATGCAGCTGACCAAAGCCCGCTCCTTTGCCGCCAATGCCACCATCATCAGGGAAGGGGAGTCGGGGGACAGCATGTTTATCATGTGCCAGGGGGAAGTGAACATCACCAAACGCCTCACCCTGGTGCTGGACCAGGACCTCCCCAAAGAAAAACGCATGATCCGCCTGAAGGCCGAAGACGGGGTGTCTTTCGGGGAAATGGCCCTGCTGGAGAACGACACCCGCACCGCCACGGTCACGGCCATCACCGACTGCCGCCTCCTGGAGCTGAAAAGGGACGACTTTCTGAGGTTCATCCAGGAAAACGCCGTCACCGGCTGCAAGATCATGCTGCGGCTGGCCCAGCTTCTCTCCCGGTTCCTCCGCAAGACCGACCAGGACGTGGTGAAACTCACCACCGCCCTGGCCATCGCCCTGGGGGGATAGGCTAATAAAGATTTGAGGGAGGGGCCCAGGGGTCGGCAGACCCCTGCCCCCTCCCTCAAACTCCCTCCCCCAACCCCTTTAATGACCCATTAAAAGAAACCGGGAAAGTCGTGGCTCCAAGCCCCGCCTTCCCCGGTTCTGTATGCGGGTTGGGAGGGGAGTGTAGGGGGAGGGCAGGGACCGCAGCTCCCTGGCCCTCCCCTCAAACCCTCTAGCCTCTCTCTTACAAAGCCCGGGGCCCCTTGGCCTCGCCCTTCTTGTCCTTGATGGCGGCGTGGGCTGCGGCCATGCGGGCGATGGGGATACGCATGGGGGAGCAGGACACGTAATTCAAGCCGATCCGGTGGCAGAACTCGATGGCCTGGGGTTGGCCGCCGTGTTCGCCGCAGATGCCGATCTTGAGGTCCGGCCGGGTCTGGCGCCCCGAGGTCACGGCGTGCTGCATGAGCCACCCCACCCCGAGCTCGTCCAGGATCTCGAAGGGGTTGTGCCGGAGGATGCCCTCGGTGTTATAGATGGGCAGGAACTTGTTCTCCGCGTCCTCCCGGGAGAAGGAGAAGGTCCCCTGGGTGAGGTCATTGGTACCGAAGGAGAAGAACTCCGCGGTTTCCGCCAGCCTCGCAGCCCGGACACAGGCTCGGGCAATCTCCACCATGGTGCCGAACTTGTATTTGATTTTGACGTTGTAGCGTTTTTCCACTTCTTCGTGAATCCCCTGCACCCGGGGCTGCACCCACACCAGCTCCTGTTTGGTGCAGACGTTGGGGATCATGATTTCCGGGCGGGCGTCGATCTTGTCCCGGAGGGCCAGGGCCGTGGCCTCGAAAATGGCCTGGATCTGCATGTCGTAGATTTCCGGGAAGGAGATGCCGCAGCGCACCCCGCGGTTGCCCAGCATGGGGTTGTATTCATAGAGCACCCGGACCCGGCGCAGCACTTTTTCCTTCTGCTTGAGCAGTTTGTCGTCCAGGCCCTTGGCCCTAAACTCTCCGAACTCCCGGGCCAGGGACTCCATGCTGGGCATCTGCTTGGAAAGCTCTGGATCCAGCATGGTCACGGTCCCGGGGATCTGCTCCAGGGCGTGCATAATGTTGCTGAACTCTCTTAAGCGGCTGATGTCGCTGATGAGCTCCTCGATGGTGGGGAGGAACTCGTGGAGGGGCGGGTCCAGGAGGCGGATGGTCACCGGCAGCCCGTCCATGGCCCGGAAGATCTCGACAAAGTCCTGGCGCTGCATGGGCAGGAGCTTATTGGCCCAGTGTTTCCGTTCCTCCGGGGTGTCGGCCAGGATCATGTTGCGCATCAGCGGCAGGCGTTCCGACTCGTTGAACATGCGCTCGGTGCGGCACAACCCGATGCCCATGGCGCCGTGGCCTTTGGCCCGTTTGGCCATGTCCGGGGTGTCGGCGTTGGCATAGACCTGGATCTTGGCATACTTGTCAGCCCAATCCATGAGGGTTTTAAGGGACTTGGGGTGTTCCGGAGCCAGCATGGGCACCACACCCAGGAAGACCCGGCCGTTGCTGCCGTCAAGAGTGACGATATCCCCTTCTTTGATGACCACGCCGCCCACCCGGGCCTCTTTCAGCTCATAATTGATGTCCAGGCCCTCGGCCCCGGAGACGCAGGGTTTACCCATGCCCCGGGCCACCACCGCGGCGTGGCTGGTCTTGCCCCCCCGGCTGGTCAAAATGCCCTGGGCCGCGAAGAAGCCGTGGATGTCCTCGGGCTTGGTCTCCACCCGGGTAAGGATGATCTTTTCGCCCGCGTTTCCCAGGCTTTCGGCCCGGTCGGCGTCAAACACCACCTTGCCCGTGGCCGCGCCCGGCGAGGCCGAGATGCCCACGGCCAGGGGCTCCTGCTTGAAGTCCGGGTCGATGCGGGGGTGCAGGAACTGCTCCAGGAAGTCCGGGTCGATGCGCAGGAGGGCCTGTTCCTCGTTGATCAGGCCTTCCTTCTCCAAATCCACCGAGGTTTTGCACAGGGCCCAGGCGTTCATTTTGCCGTTTCTGGTCTGGAGCATGTACAGCTTGCCCCGCTCGATGGTGAACTCGAAGTCCTGGACCTCATGGTAGTGCTTTTCGAGGGTGCTGCGCATCTTCTCCAGCTCTTTGTAAATCTCCGGCATGTCGGTGCGCAGTTCCTTAAGCGGCCGGGGGGTGCGGATGCCGGCCACCACGTCCTCGCCCTGGGCGTTGATGAGATAGTCGCCGTACAGGACGTTTTCGCCGGTGCCGGGGTCCCGGGTGAAGCCCACCCCCGTGGCGGAGTCGTTCCCCATGTTGCCGAAGACCATGGTGCAGATGTTCACCGCGGTGCCGTGGGCCAGCTCCGGGGTAATGTTGAACTGGCGGCGGTAGTCCACGGCCCTCTTGCCCATCCAGGACTTGAAGACGCCCTCGATGGAGATTACCAGCTGGGCCCAGGCATCCTGGGGAAAGGGCCGCCCGGTCTGCTTCTTGATGTAGTCCTTGAAGTTCCCGGCCACTTCTTTCATGGCCTCGGTGGAAAGTTCGGTGTCCACCGCGGCGCTATACTTCTTCTTGGTCTCTTCAAAAATCTCGTCAAAGCCCTCGTCCTTGACGCCCAGGCCGATCTTGCCGAACAACTGCAGAAAACGGCGGTACGCGTCATAGACGAAACGCTCATTTTTGGTCAAAGCCGCAAGGCCCTCGACGGTCTCGTCGTTTAGGCCCAGATTCAGGATGGTGTCCATCATGCCGGGCATGGAGAGGGCCGACCCGGAGCGCACCGAAATCAGCAGGGGATTTTGGGGATCTCCGAAACCCTTGCCGGTTTTCTTCTCCAGGGCCTCCATGTACTCGTGCACCTCGTTCATGAGGTTCTCGGGGAAATGGTCGCCCTGCTCGAAATAATCCACGTTGGCTTCGGTGGTGATGGTGAAACCCGGCGGCACCGGCAGGCCGATCTGGGTCATGCTGCACAGACCCGCACCCTTCCCGCCCAGCAATTTCTTATTGGTGCCGTCCCCTTCCTCAAAGGCGTAACAATAGCGCTTATGTTTGGTCATGGTTTCCTTCTCCCTCTTCGTCTTCCCGGTGGTTTGGCGAGCCATGGGCTGTTCTCCTCTTGGTTAATAGCCAAATTTGTGAAAAATTTCAAAAGGAAAATAGCAATAATTAGTTTAATTCTGACCTTATTCTCTTAATAACCGGTTGACCGCAGGAACCGGCGAGCCTCCGCTCAGTAATTCCCTACCCTGCCACAGATGGGCGATGGCCTCCATGATGGCCTGGGTGAAAGCCTGGGCCTGCTTTGGCCCTTGAGCCTGAAGAGGCTTTCCCACCCGGACCACCACCTGCCATCCCGAAGACCGGGGCCTGGCCTCGTAGCTCAGCCCCACCGGCACGAAGGGGAGGGGCGGGAGATTGTGGCCCGCCTGGAGTTTGAGGATCATCTGAATGAGACGGTACTTGCCCTCTCCCACCCGGCCCCGCACATAGGTGCCCTCGGGAAACAACACCACATAGGCTTTTTGCTGCAAAAGGGGAAGAAGCGCTTTGAAGGAGGACAGGGTGGCCCGGGGGTTCTGCCGGTCCACCGGCACCCCGCCCAGGGCCCGGAGGAACTCCCGCTGGAAGGGGGTGACAAAGAGCTCCGCCTTGGCGATATAATGAAGGGGCGGCGGCAGGGCTATCCCTACGGCCAAAATGTCCTCCCAGCGCTGGTGTTTAGGGCAGATAATCGCCGGGCCGGTAGCCGGCAGGTGCTCCAGCCCCTCCACCCGCACCGGGTGAAACCGGGCCCAGGTGTAGCGCAGAATACCCCGGCAGAAACGATAAATGGCGGGAGACAGGGAAGACATCGCTTGCCACCGCAAAGGTTAAGCTGGGGGAGGGGGCCAAGGGCCGGTGGGCCCTTACCCCCTCCCCCACACCCCTCCCCCAATCCCTTGAGTTTTTCGGCTCTTCCAGAGCCGTGGCGGCAGGCCCCGGCTCTGAAAAACTTAAAGGGTTGGGAGGGGGGCTTGGGGGAGGGCAGGAGCCACTGCTCCCTGGCCCTCCCCCAATAAGATTTCCCACTTACCAAGTGCCGTAGTATAAGGTGATTTTACTGCCGCAGTCAATGGGTTGGATGACGGAGGAGGAGGGTCATGATTTACCTGGATTACAACGCCACCACCCCCATCGCCCCGGAGGTGGTGCAGGCCATGCTGCCTTTCCTGAATGAGGAGTTCGGGAACCCGTCCAGCGGTTACCCCCGGGGGTGGCGGGCCCTTGAGGCCACGGTCAAGGCCCGGCGCCAGGTCGCGGAGCTTTTGGGCAGCGCTCCCGAGGAAATTATCTTTACCAGCGGCGCCACCGAGGCCAACAACACCGTCATCAAGGGGGTGGCCTGGCACTTCGGCGCCGGCCAGATCATCGCCACCGCGGTGGAGCATCCCGCGGTCTTGATGCCCTGCCAGTGGCTGGCCTCCCGGGGCTTTGAGGTCACCCTGCTGCCGGTGGACCGCCAGGGCCGGGTAGATCCTGACGATGTGCGCCGGGCCCTGACTCCCCGGACTATCCTGGTGAGCGTCATGCACGCCAACAACGAAACCGGGACCATAGAGCCCGTGGCCGAGATCGGCGCCATCACCCGGGAGGCGGGGGTCCTCCTGCACACCGACGCCGCCCAGAGCGTGGGGAAAATCCCGGTGAACGTCCAGGAACTGCAGGTTGACTTCCTCACCGTGGCCGGCCACAAAATCTATGCCCCCAAAGGGGTGGGGGCCCTGTATGTCCGTGCGGGCTCGGCCGTGACCCCGCTCCTGCACGGCGGCGGCCAGGAAGGGGGGCGGCGCGCCGGGGACGGAGAATGTCCCCTATGTGGTGGCCCTGGGTGAGGCCTGCCGCCTTATCAAAACAAGGCTGACCGCCGAGCAGCCCCGCCTCCAGGCCTTGCGGGACCGGTTGCACGCCCTCCTGCAGGAAGGCTTTCCCGGCCTGGTGCTAAACGGGCCTGCCACGCTTCGCCTGCCCAACACCCTGAACGTCTCTTTCCCGGGACTGTCCGGGCAGAAAATCCTGTCGGGGGTTTATAACCTGGAGGCCTCGCTGGGCGCCGCCTGCCACGGTGACGAAGAGTGCTCCTCCCCGGTCCTCACCGCCATGGGGGTCGCCCCTGAGGTTGCCCTGGGGGCCCTGCGCCTGTCCGTGGGCCGCCCCACCACCGGGGAGGAGGTGGAAGAAGCCGCCCGCCTCCTCCTGGCCCGGGTGCAGGAACTAAGATAAGTTTTGGGGGGAGGGCCAGGGAGCGGTGGCTCCCTGCCCTCCCCCCACACCCCCCTCCCAACCCTGTTAGTGGGTTGTAAACGGCCGGAGCTATGCACCGGCCGTTTACATTTTCCCCACTCAAGGGATTGGGGGAGGGGGTAAGGGTTCCACCCTTAGCCCCCTCCCCCACAAAACATTCCTCAAAATTATTCCTTGGCCGGAGCTTCTTTGGGCGTCTCCGGTTTGGGGGACTCGGTCGCGGCGGGTTCCGGTGGCGCCGGTTGCTCGTGGACCGACTCTTTTTGGGCGGGTTCTTTTTTAGTTTTGACAGCCACGAAAAGCTTACCCACGTTCATGGGATAATTCCCCGGCACCTCCACCACCAGGACATTGCCCTTCTCGGTCACCAACACCGGAATGGCGGTGCCGATGGATTCTCCCGACATTTCCTTCGGCAGGGCCCGCTGCAGCGCGATGAAATATTTCCCTGCAGTCAGTTCCTTGGCGCTCAACTTGAAGTAACCGTTGTCGCGCACCTTGATTTTCGGCAGCTTCGAATCAAAGGCCGAATAGCCTTCCTCGTTGGTGGTCCCCTTCATCTCAGTCCCGTACTTGACCAACTGGAGGTAAGCAGTGGCGGGGACCCTGGCCTTGACCTCCTTCCAGTCAACGATGGTCCCTTCGATCTCGAGCCCCGCACTCAAGGCGGCACCGGCAGCCAGGAGCACGGCACATAAGGCCACAAGTAATATCAGCCATCTTCTCATCGGCGAATCCTTTTAGTCATGGAACATAGAGGCCCCTGTTTTCGGAACCCTTGCTTAGCAAAAATAACAAACTCTGCAGATTTTTGCGGGAAAAATTTTTCTCCACCGGCAGAGCGCCTCTGGTCCGGACTCTGACCTCAGCGGGCAGTATTCAATGGCTGTCAGAAGGGGGCGGGCCGAGAAACGAAAAAGGCCGGAACCTGTCAGGGCCCGGCCTGTCTTAACGCGCAGCTTGGTGCGGGAGGCCTGCTACTTTTCCTGAATCATCCCCGTAATGAGGCTGTTGGCGACCTTCTGGGAGTCCACTGCATAGGTGCCGCTCTGTACCGGGTCTTGCAGGGCCGCTACCTTCTCGGGGCGCACCTCCGGGGTTTGGTACACTACCTCGCCGGCCTTTTGCATGAGCCGGGCCTGGGGAGACAACTTGATCACGTCGTCTGCACCGCCGGACTTTACCGGAGGCTGCTGACCCTGGGCTTGCCCCACCTTGTCAGCCTGCTTGGTTGCGACCTGCTCGACCTCCAGGCCTTTGATGTCAGTTATTTTCATGGTATGTCTTTTCCTCGAATGAAATCACCTGGGTTTCCCCGTCAAGGCCATCTCCTCCCTCGATGGGAAATACCATCTCCTATTCCCCTTATCGGCCCCTCGCCGTTTCTCCTTAAAAATTCCGTAATATTTCTCATCACCTTCTTTAGCAATTGCCCCGGGGCTAATCAAAAATTATGAGCTCAAGGCGTTCTGTTTATCTTTTTTTGCAGCAGCTGCTGGGCCTCCTGGCGGTCCTCCTCCAGGAACTGGGCACACAGGCTGTGGCGGGAAGCCGTGAGGACCTGTTCCAGTTCCCGGCGGCCCTCCTCTTTTTTGCCCATTTTCAGCAGGGTCTCGGCCAGGAACAGATGGTTCGTGCTGTTCTCCGGGGCCATGGCCACCGCTTTCTGCAGGTGGTTCAGGGACTCGGGCAGGCTGCCCACGGAAAGGGGCCAGGCAGGGCACTCAAAGAAGATGCGGCCCAGTACCCGGTGCGGGCCGGCCTGATCATAGGCGGGATTGCCCTTGAGGGCCTTCTCCATCTCCGCCACGATTTCAGGGACGCTCTTGAGCCCCCGCCGGGCGCCACCCTGTTCGGCCAGGCCCCCCATATTCAGGGCCAGCCAATAGTGACCCTCGGGCAACTGCGGCTGTTCATCCACGAGCAACTGGCTGAAATAGCGGCCTTTTTCAAAGAACTTGCTCTTTACGTCCTTGGGACTCAACTCCCCCAGGGTGAAGGACAGGCGGGCCAACCGGATCAAGCAGTTCGCCCGGTTCTCATCGCCCTGGGACAGTTCCCCTTCGCAGGCAGATACTTCTTCCTGCAGATGGTTGACGTCGCACACGGGCTGCTCTTCAGGAGCGGCAACCTCGGGGGCCACCGCCCGGGTCCGGGCACACGAGGCGCACCAGCAGGCCAGAATAACCAGCAGGAATAGCAGGGAGATTTTTTTTAGCACAACGTGCTCCAGGGGTGATGCTGAGCAGCTCCGTTTGCCTGGTGGTTAAGAAGGACGGATATTGATATATTATAAGCACCATGGGGCGTCAGGGAAACCGGTCCCCGGAAAAAATCCTTCCGGGAGGAAACTCCCGTCCAAGCTGTCCAAATCCAGCTAATGTTTAAAAAGCCTTGACAGGTTGATAATAAATGATAAACATACCTAATTCGAGTAAAAATTCGAAATGGTGGGTCTATTCTGTAGTTTTCTCAGGTCCGTCGTTTCAATTTTAGACCATCTGAATAGTGGAGGGGGGGAAAATGGATGCCCGGCGTGAGGGTGAAACCCAACGAACCTTTCGAGGTCGCCCTTAAGCGCTTTAAGAAACAGTGCGAAAAAGCAGGCATTCTCTCCGAAATTCGCAAACGGGAACATTACGAAAAGCCCAGTATTAAGCGCAAAAAGAAGGTATTGGCGGCCAAGAAGCGGGCTTTGAAAAAGCTACGTAAGCTTGAGGGCTCATGATCTCACTTCATGAACGGTTGGATCAAGCCTTTAAGAAAGCCATCAAAGGTCAACAACACACAGTCCTGTCCACCCTGCGGATGCTGAAAACCGCGGTCCGCCACAAAGAGGTGGAAGTAATCCACCCCTTGAGCGAGGCGGAACTGTTGGCGGTGATTAACAGCCAAGCCAAGCAGCGGCGGGACGCCATCTCCGAGTACACCAAAGCAGGCAGACGGGATCTGGCTAACAAAGAAGAGGAGGAACTGAGTGTCCTCCTCTCTTTTTTGCCCACTCAACTTAACCCCGAGGAAGTAGAGGCGGAGGTCGTCCGCATCGTTACCCAGGTGGGAGCCAGTTCCCCCAAGGACCTGGGTAAGGTGATGAAAACCGCCATGGCTGAGCTTGCCGGCAAAGCTGACGGCAAGGTCGTCCAGGAAATCGTGCGCCGGCGTTTGGGTGGGTCGTAGCCCCACGCCCTTGCGCCCGGAGGCCAGCGCGGCATGCATGCAGAAACCCTGAAGGCCCTGGAATTCCCGGGGCTTCTCCATGTCGTCCAGCCTTATGCCGCCTCCCGCCTGGGCCAGGCTTTTCTGGCGGAGTTGCGTCCGCTGGCCGATTTATCCCAAATTCAGGAAAAATTCACCGAAATCCGGGAACTTCAGGGCCTGGAAAACCGCGCGGGGGATATCCCCCTCGTTGATTTTCCGGACCTGGCCGCCTGGATCGCCAAGGCCAAGGTCCCCGGCAGTCTCCTCACCCCGCCGGCCTTCAACGACATCCTCCAGGTGCTGCGTCTCACCCGCCAGGTACGGCTTTTCCTGGCCCAGGACCGGGACCGATTTACCGCCCTGTCCCGCCTGGCCGGGGCCTTAAGCGACCTCGCCGAGCTCAAGGCGGTCATCGCCCAGAGCATTTCCCCCCACAATTTTATCCTGGATGCGGCCTCACCGGAGCTGGCCCGGGTGCGCCGGGAGTTGGGGGACGCCCGGGGGGCCATAAACCGTCAGATCAAGCAGAATTTCTTCGCCGACCAGTACCAGAACGTCATCCAGAGCCCGCTCATTTCCCAGCGCCACGGCCGCTACGTCATCCCGGTCAAGGCAGACCACAAAGGGGCGATCCCGGGCATCATCCACGACGCCTCCCAAACCCGGTCCACCCTGTTCCTCGAACCCCTGGCCATCGTGGAGCAGAACAACGCCGTGAACCTGCTGGCCAACCAGGAAAAACGGGAAGAAGAAAAGGTCCTGCGCCGCCTCACCGACCAGGTGCGTAACCATTTGGCCGAACTCACGGAGAATCTCGACGCCCTGGCGGAGCTCGACGCCATTGCCGCCAAGGTGCGCTTCGCCCGGGAGTATCAGGCCAAGGAGCCCATTTTAAGGCGCGCCGGCGGTGTGGATTTCAGAGAGGCCCGGCACCCCCTGCTCCTGGCCCGGGAGAGAGTCGACCCTAAGGCCCCCAAAACCGTCCCCACCCGCATCACCCTCACCCCGGAGAAGCGCTTCCTGATTATTTCCGGGGCCAACGCCGGCGGCAAGACCGTGGCGCTCAAAACCCTGGGACTCCTCACCCTCATGGTGCAAAGCGGCCTCCCCATTCCGGTGGCCGAGGGCAGCGAATTCACGCCGTTTCACCAGGTCTTTGCCGACATCGGCGACACCCAGGACCTGCGCCAGAACCTCAGCACCTTTTCGGCGCACCTGAAGCTGGCCCTGGCCATGCTGTCCGAGCTTGAAGGCAGGGCCCTGGTACTCCTGGACGAACTGGGGACCGCCACCGACCCCACCGAGGGGGGCGCTTTAGCCCTGGCCCTGCTCCAGGCCTTTTACCGCCGGGGTGCTTATGGCGCGGCCACCACCCATCTGCCGCTGCTCAAGAATTTTGCCCAGCGGGAGGCGGGCTTCGAGAACGTCGCCGTGGTCTTTGACGACCAGACCCGGCGCCCCACCTTCCACCTGGCTTACGGGGTGGTGGGCATGAGCAATGCCCTGACCATCGCCCGGGAACTGGGGCTTGACCCCCAAATCCTCTCTGAGGCCGAGGGCTATCTCGACGCCGAGGAACTGAAGGGCTGGCGCCTCCTGGCCGAAGTGGAGGGGGCCAAGGAAAGCCTGCGCCGCCGGGAAGAAGAATTAGCCGCGGCCCGGGCTGAGCTCGCCGCCCGGGAAGAGGAGCTGGCCCGGGAGCGGCAGCGCCTGGCTCAAGAGCGGGAGCGCTTCTTGAGCCAGGAAGTGGCCGAGGTGCGGGCCCGCATCCGCAAAACCGAGAAGGAATTTAAAGGCATCCTCGAGAAGCTGGAGCACCGGGAAGAATCCTGGGGACGCCTGCGCCAGGAGCTCTCCGCCCGGGAGAGCGAAATCCTCTCGGACCTGACACCGCCGCCCCCGCCACCCGAGCCTCAACTCCCGGAATACACCCCGGGCCAGCGCGTATTTCTGCCGGCCCTGGGCCTGCAAGGCGTTGTGCTGGCGGTGGACAAAAACGGCCGTCTCACCGTGGAGGCGCGCCAGGTGAAACTCCGGGCCCGCCCCGAGGAAGTGACGCCCCTCGCCGGGGGTGCGGCCCCCGAGACGACCGCCGATAAAATAAACATGAGCTACCTCCCCCGGCCGGACCAACTGCCTTCGGTAAACCTCGTGGGGCTTCGGGTGGAAGAGGCTTTGCCCTTGGTGGACCGGCTCCTGGACCGGGCCATCTTGCAGGGAGCGGAACGGGTGGATATAATTCACGGTACGGGCACCGGACGTTTAAAACGCGCCGTGCGGGACCATCTGAAGCACCACACCATGGTCAAGGCCGTCCACGGGGATGCGAACCCGGGGGTGACCCTGGTGGACCTGAAGGATTGATGTCACTAAAAAACGCGCTTTGACACTAAATTTGGCAGAAAACCGTTGTGGGGATCAAGTCGTACCCTACAATAAAAATTGCCAACACTATACAAAGGGCAACACACCCCACAATCAACTCAAAACTCGGAACTCTAAACTGAAAACTTGAAACTATCTGCCAACCACTAACTGCTGACGGCTGAAAGTTAACCATGGCCTACATCCCGGAAGAGAAGCTTCTGGAGATCAAAGAAGCCGCCTCCATCGAAGAGGTGGTGGGCCAATACGTCAAGCTCGAGCGCCGGGGCAAAAACCTCTCGGGCCTCTGCCCCTTCCACGTCGACAGCAAGCCCTCCTTTACCGTCTCTCCCGACCGGGGCATCTTCCACTGCTTCGGCTGCCAGGCCGGCGGCAACGTTATCTCCTTCGTCATGCAGTACCACAAGCTGAGCTTCCCGGAGGCGGCGGCGGAGCTGGCCCGGCGCTACGGCATCACCCTCTCCGTCAAGGACATGGGCCCCGAGGAGTCCCGGCGGGCCAAGAAGCGCCAGACCTCCTACGACCTCAACCGGGAGGCCCTGGCCTTTTACCGGGAGACGCTCTCGGGCAAAGCCGGCAAACCCGGCCGGGAATACCTCAAGAAACGGGGCCTGACCCCGGAAATCATCCAAAGCTTTCAGTTGGGCTACGCCCCGCCGGAATGGGACGGCTTGCGGCGCCATCTCCAGAACCGGGGCTTCTCCCTTGAGGCCGCGGCCGAGGTGGGGCTGCTCCTGCCCCGGACCTCCGGCGGCTACTACGACCGCTTCCGGGACCGGGTCATCTTCCCCATCTTCGACCGCCAGGACCGCCCCGTGGCCTTCGGCGGCCGCATCGTGGGCGAAGGCGAACCCAAGTACCTCAATTCCCCGGAAAGCCCGCTGTACACCAAGGGCCGGCTGCTCTACGGCCTGCCCCAGGCCCGGGAGGCGCTGAGAACCCAGGACTTGGGCCATCGTGGTGGAGGGCTACCTCGATTTGCTGGCGCTTCGGGTCCACGGCGTGGCGCCGGTGGTAGCCAGCCTGGGCACCGCCCTCACCAAAGAGCAGGTGCGGCTCCTGAAAAGCCTGGTCTCCCGGGTGGTCCTGGTTTTTGACGGCGACCCGGCCGGGGCCAAGGCCATGCGCCGGGCCTTCCCTCTGTTCGGCCAGGAGGGCCTCCCCGTCCGGGTCATTGCCCTGCCCGCCGGCCAGGACCCGGACACCTATGTGCACTCCCAGGGGCCGGAGCTCTTTGCCTCCCCCTGGGACGCGGCCCAGCCCTGGCTGGCCTTCCTGTTGGACGGCCTGGTGGAGGCCCATGGCCTCGCCATCGAGGGGCGGGTGCGAATAGCGGAGGAGCTGAGACCCTACTTTCAGACCTTCCAGGACCCGGTGGAGCAGGGCCTCTGGCTCAAGTTCGCCGCCGAACGCCTGGGGGTGCCGGAAACCGACCTGCGCCTCTCCTTAAACCAGATCAGCACGGGACCGAGGTTCAGTCGGGAGCGGGGCAAGGATATCGTAATGAATCGGGAGATTCGCCTGGTACGGTGGATTCTGCAATATCCCAATGCCGTACCCAGCGAGGAACTGGCGGAATGGGCCGAGGAATTCGAGGAGCAGGACCTGAAGAATCTTGTCCATCTTATCGCCGCGCATTACGCCAGCAACGGCGATCTGGACGCCAGCACCCTCCTGGACCAGGTGGAAGAAGAAGACCTCAAACAGGAACTTTGTGCCCTCTTGATGGAGGGGGGGGAATTCGGATCAACTTCCCACCGACCAGTCGTTTGAGGATTGGCGCCGAACTTTCCGTCAACAGCCGCTCAAGCGCGCCCGGGAAGTATTGAAGAAGAAGCTGGCTCAGGATAGCGTGGATGTGTTGGCTGTGCAGGCTCAAATTAGAAAAATTGACCTGGAACTTGAGGCCTTTAAATGAAGTGATGGGTAGATCAATAAGGCCAGGAATTCCAGAATCGACCGGCAGTTTGAGGCATTAAAGGCGCCACCAAAAACGAGAGGAGAAAATGGATGAATAAACGGGGAATGGATGGGTTCTCGAATATGATGCCCATGGGCGACGAAGACGGCCTCATCACGGTGGATGACTTGAACGACTCCCTCGTAACCGACGCTTTCCTGAGTGAACCGGTAAAAGATGTGTTGATCTTTGACGACCTGCCTCTCCCCCCGGGTGAAGGCTCCCCCGGCCTCAACATGGGAGAAGGCGAGGTCGACCTGGCCGTGGAACCCGAGACCAGCGTCAAGCTGGACGACCCCGTGCGCCTCTACCTGAAAGAAATGGGCATGGTATCGCTCCTCACCCGGGAAGGGGAAGTGGAGATCGCCAAGCGCATCGAGGAGGGGGAAAAAGAGGTTTTGCAGGCGATTATGGAGGTCCCCTGGGCGGTGCAGCAGATCCTAGCCATGGTGGCCCGCCTGGAGCAGGAAAGGCTGATGCCGGACAATGCCCTGGACAATTTCGGAGAAAAAGAACTGGACATCGAGCAGTCCTCCCAGAAGTCCAAGTCTCTAAAATTACTCCAGAAGCTGCGAGTCCAGGAAGAGCGCCTCCGGGAAATCAGCCAGGAGATCGCCGCGGCCAAGGGGAACGCCGAGGTCAAAAATCAGCTGGAACAGAAGCTTAAAGCCACCCGCGGCCGACTGGTGGACTGCCTCATCGGCCTGCGCCTGGAATCCCATCACCTGGAAAACGTTCTCCACACTCTCCACCGCCATTACCGGACCATTCGCAGCGGCCACCGGACCCTCCAGGCTATTCTCCAGGAAACCGGCCTGGCCTCCAAAAAATTCCGCACTTTCCTGAGGGACCTGCGCAAGGGCCTGCCGGGCACGCCTCCCAACAACCTGAGTCCGGAGCGCCTTCTGGTCCTGGAAGAAAGCTGGGTGAAGGAGGAAAAACGCCTGAAGCTGGTGGAGCAGGAACTGGGCCTGACCCCGCACCGCACCCTGACGGTCCTGGAACGGATCCGCAAGGGGGAATACCAGGCCGAAAAGGCCAAGCGGGAGCTGGTGGAGGCCAACCTGCGCCTGGTGGTCTCCATTGCCAAAAAGTACACCAACCGCGGCCTCCAGTTCCTCGACCTCATCCAGGAAGGCAACATCGGGCTCATGAAGGCGGTGGAAAAATTCGAATACGAGCGGGGCTACAAATTCAGCACCTACGCCACCTGGTGGATAAGGCAGGCCATCACCCGGGCCATCGCCGACCAGGCCCGCACCATCCGCATCCCGGTGCACATGATCGAGACCATCAACAAGCTCATCCGCACCTCCCGCTACCTGGTCCAGGAAATCGGCCGGGAGCCCACCCCCGAGGAAATTGCCGACAAGATGGAGTTTCCCCTGGAGAAGGTGCGCAAGGTCCTGAAAATCGCCAAGGAGCCCCTGTCTCTCGAAACCCCCATCGGCGACGAGGAAGACAGCCACCTGGGGGATTTCATCGAGGACAAGAAAATTTCCACCCCCATGGAGGCGGTGGTGGGCCTGAATCTGGCGGAGCAAACCGCCAAGATGCTCTCCACCCTGACCCCCCGGGAGGAGCGGGTGCTGCGCAAGCGCTTCGGCATCGGGGAACGCACCGACCACACCCTGGAAGAAGTGGGGCGGGATTTCGAGGTGACCCGGGAGCGCATCCGCCAGATCGAAGCCAAGGCCCTGCGCAAGCTCCGGCACCCCTCCCGCAGCACCCGGCTCAAGAGTTTCATGGATTCATAGGCGGCCTGGAATTTCACTCTTGTTTTAGAGAGGATTAAAAATTATTCTTAAAGTAGAGCAGGGCCCATAGCTCAGTGGTGAGAGCATCCGGCTCATAACCGGTTGGTCCCTGGTTCGAATCCAGGTGGGCCCACCAACCGGCAGGAGGTTGGCATCGACGTTCGCAAACGACCCGCTGACCCGCATAACTTGAGGAAAAACCCCGGGGGTGCTGTGTGCGCACCCCCGTTTTACGTCCCATGCCGGCGACTGTAGCGCACCTCCTGGCCTGTCTGGATGCGGCTTATCCCTTTGCCTGGGCCGAGACCCATGACCGGGTGGGCCTGCAGGCGGGAGACCCCCAGGCGCCGGTCAGCACCATCCTGGTGGCCCTGGAGGCGGGCCTGGCAGTGGTGGCGGAGGCCCGGGCCCAAAAGGCCCAGCTGCTCCTCACCCATCACCCCCTCCTCTACCAGGCGGCGGCGGACCTGCGGGAGGACCGGGCCCAGGGGGCTTTGCTGGCGGCGGTGGTGCGGGCCGGTCTGGCGGTGATTGCCTGCCACACCAACCTGGACCTGGCTCCGGAGGGTGTCAATGATCACCTGGCCCGGCAACTGGGCCTTCTCGACCCCGAAGTCCTGGCGCCGGTGCGGCAGGATGCCTGGGTCAAGCTGGCGGTTTTTGTCCCCGCGGGATACGAGCCCCGGGTACGGGCGGCGATCATGGACGACCGGGTGGGGGTTATCGGCAACTATGACCATTGCTCTTTCGCGGCCCGGGGCCATGGTACCTATCGGCCGCTGGCGGGGGCTAAACCCTTTCGGGGCGAAGCGGCCCAGCTTACCCGGGTGGAGGAATCCCGCCTGGAGGTCCTGGTGCCGGAGAGCCGGGTTCATGCCGCCCTGGCCCGCTTGCGGGCCGCCCACCCTTACGAGGAGGTGGCCTACGACCTCTACCCCCTGGCCAACCAGGGCCTGAGCATGGGTTATGGCCGGGTGGGGAACTGGCCGGTGAGCCTACCCTGGGAGGAAGTGGTGTCCCGGGTGAAACAGGTCTTTGCGGTCTCCGGGGTGAGGGTCTGGGGCCGGCCGCCGGCCAGGGTCAACCGGGCGGCGGTGTGCGGCGGCAGCGGCGGCGACCTCATCAGCCAGGCACAGGATAAAGGCGCCCAGGTGTATATTACCGGCGAGGTGCGCCACCACCAGGTCATACCCGCCAGGGAACAGGAGTTTGCCATCATCGAGGTGGGGCATTTTGCCAGCGAGGTGGCCTTCATGCCGGCCTGGGCGGCGCAGGTGGGCCAATTGCTGAAAGAACGGCAGTTGGAGGTGCAGGTGCGGGTGGCGGCATCGGCGACCGCGCCTTTCCAGATTGCCTGAATGCCATTACGGGGGGAGTTCCGGGGAGCCTCGAGCCCCTGCCTCCTTCCTTTAAATACCTTTCTCATATTCACTTACGAAGCACGGAGGGGCAGGCTTTGCTACCTGAATTAAGTCATCTGATTGATTTGCACGAGTTGGACAGGGAAATTTTTGAACTCACTCAAAACCTGGAGAAGCTCCCCAGTGAGCTCAGCGACAAGGGCCAGGAGATCGCCGTTCTGGAGGCGGAGCAGGCCGCCCATCTCCAGGAGCTGGAGAATCTCAGGTCGCAGCTTCGGGGTATGGAAACCGAGGTCTCCGACCTGGAAGAGGGCATCACCACCAGCCGCCAGCGCCTCATGGACATCGGCAAGGAGCTGGAGCTCAAGGCCATGCTCAAGGAGATCGCTTTCCGGGAGGACCAGCGGGACCAGAAAGAGACCCTGGTCCTGGAGCTTCTGGACCAGGTGGAAAGCCTGAACCAGGCCGTGGGCGAAAAGGATCAGGCCCTTGCAGTTCTTAAGACTGAATACGAGCGCCGCGCCGCTGAGGTAGCGACCCAGGTGGCGGACCTGG
Source organism: uncultured delta proteobacterium (assembly GCA_963773285.1). GTDB lineage: Bacteria > Desulfobacterota > Desulfobaccia > Desulfobaccales > 0-14-0-80-60-11 > JBGSLA01. Next base: position 92,455 of record CAVZAM010000006.1, on the reverse strand, counting down.
AAAAGCAGCGGGCGGGCCTTTTGGAGAAACGGGGATCCCTCCGGAAGGGCCTGCCGCCCGCCCTGTTGAAGCGCTACGAGTTCATTTTGCGGCGCTACAACGGCAGCGCCATCTGCGAAGTGCGGGAGGGGGTCTGCCTGGGCTGCCACCTGAGTATGCTTCCCCAGCTGTACATTGATTTGCAGAAGGGGGAGGAAATCATCCAGTGCCCCAACTGTCAGCGCATCGTCTACTGGCTGGGAGAAGAGGCCGAGGAGGAGGAAGAGGAGAAGGTGAAGGAGAAGGAGAAGGCCCCGGCGAAACGGGCCCGGAGGAGTTAGTAAGCCGGGCCATGGCTACTGCACCTCCCGCCCGGGCCGAGATTTTCCAGGCCCTGGCCCAGGACCCGGATATCCCCGCGGTCTGCCGCCGCTTCGGCATCGCCCGTGAGGAATTATCCAGGCTTTTCAGGGAGGCCGCGGCCCTCTTTCAGGAGGACAAGGCCGGTCCCTGGCGCCTCCAGGTGGACGGCGGCTCCCGGGGCAACCCCGGTCCGGCCGGGGCCGGAGCCGTGCTGTTCGACCCGGCCGGCGAAAAAAAAGGCGAAGTCAGCCGGTACTTGGGCGAAACCACCAATAATGTGGCGGAGTACCAGGCCCTGCTTCTGGGCCTGAAGATGGCCCTGGATCTGGGCGTGAAAAATCTTGAAATCTTCGCTGACTCCCAACTGGTGGTGCAGCAGCTGAAAGGCGCCTACCAGGTCAAGACCCCCCACCTCCTGCCCCTCTGGCGGGAAGCCCGGCAAACCTTGCAAAAGTTCGAGGCCTGTGCTATCTCCCACTTTGACCGATCCTGCAATCACGAGGCCGACCGTCTGGCCCGGCAGGCCATTGACCGGCATCAGCGAAAAAGGTAACATGGGATATAGGTTTCGTCCTGTCACCCAAGTGGCAGGGCGCGGAGCAGGCCAGGTGATCGCTGGCGGCGCTTAAGCGCGGCTGGAGGAAAGTCCGGGCTCCACAGGGCAAGGCGCTGGGTAACGCCCAGGGGGGGCGACCCCACGGAAAGTGCCACAGAGACCAGACCGCCGTGGTACGCCCACGGTAAGGGTGAAAAGGTGAGGTAAGAGCTCACCAGTGTCGGCGGCGACGCCGGCAGCTTGGAAAACCCCGCCTGGAGCAAGACCAAATAGGGGAGCGCTTGAGGGTGGCCCGCCCGAAGCTCCCGGGTAGGTTGCGCGAGGCCCCGGGTGACCGGGGTCCCAGAGGAATGATCACCACCGGTCGCGAGACCGGCACAGAACCCGGCTTACGGCCTGCTCCGCTTTTTTTTGACTTTTGAGGGATGGGACCGGGAGGCGAATTTTTCGCCCCCTTTTTAAACCTATCACCAACCCCTTGAGTACAAATTACATGGGTCTGTCCAGCGCCACTGCTCCCGCTCCGCACCAGGCTCCCCTCCCCTACCTGTCGGTAGTCATCCCGGTTTACAACGAAGAAGAGAACCTCGAGGAACTGGGCGGACGCCTGCTTGCCACCCTCACCGCGTACGGCCGGCCCTTCGAGATTATCCTGGTGGACGACGGCGTAGCGACCGCTCCTGGGAAATCCTGACCAGGCTTTATCAGCGCCACCCCGACCACATCCGGCTCATCCAGTTCGTCCGCAACTTCGGCCAGCACCAGGCCATCTTTGCCGGCTTCCAGGCCACCAGGGGCCAGGTCGTGGTCACTCTCGACGCCGACCTCCAGAACCTGCCGGAGGACATCCCCAAGCTCGTGGCCAAGCTGGAGGAGGGCTACGACTCCGTGGGGGGCTGGCGGGAGAACCGCCTGGACTCGTGGCTGCGGCGCCTGCCGTCCTATTTCATGAACCGCACCATGTCCCGGGTCACCGGGGTCAGGCTCAAGGATTACGGCTGCATGCTCCGGGCCTACCGGCGGGAGGTGGTGGACGGCATCAACCAGTGCCAGGAATCCTCGAGCTTCATCCCGGCCCTCGCCAACCTTTTCTCCCGGCGGGTGGCGGAGATCCCCGTGGGCCACGCCGAGCGGGAGCGGGGCACGTCCAAGTACAATCTGTTCAAGCTCCTGCGCCTCAACTTCGACCTCATGACCGGCTTTTCCCATCTCCCCATCCACGCGGTGGGGGCCATGGGGGTGGCCATCGCCCTTTTGGGCTTTTTACTCGGCCTGTTTCTCTTCGTCCGCCGTCTCTTGGTGGGCCCCGAAGTGGAGGGGGTGTTCACGCTGTTTGCCATCCTCTTTGTCTTCGTGGGCCTCAACACCTTCGGCCTGGCCCTGATCGGCGCCTACGTGGGCCGCATCTACAAGGAAGTGCGGGGCCGGCCCCGCTTCATCATCCGGCAGCGGCTGGAGCCCGGTAAGACCGAATAATCTTCGCCGCAAAAATCTCTTGTCCCCTCTCTCCCCTTAAACGTGGTAACATCGGGAAAATCTTTAGGGTAGAACCGGAATCTATAAGCTCGGCCTGCATCTCTTAGAGAAGTACTATGCGCCTCATCTTCATGGGATACCACAACGTCGGCTATTTCTGTCTCAAGGCCCTGATCAACCTGTGCCGGGACCTGGGGGACGAGATCGTGGCGGTGGTCACCCATGCCGACAATCCCCAGGAAAACATCTGGTTTGCCCAGGTCCGGGATTTGGCCTTCCAGCATCACCTGCCGGTCTACCAGCCGGAGGACCCCAACGACCCGGCCTTCGTGGCCGCCATGGCCCGCCTGGCCCCTGACTTTCTTTTTTCCTGCTATTACCGGCACATGCTGAAGCCGCCCCTGTTGGCGCTCCCCACCCGGGGGGCCCTCAATATGCACGGCAGCCTCCTCCCCAAATACCGGGGCCGGGTGCCGGTGAACTGGGTCCTGGTCCACGGCGAAACCGAGACCGGCATGACCCTGCACTACATGGAGGCCAAGGCCGACCGGGGCGACATCGTGGCCCAGAAAAGAGTCCCCATCACCCCGGAGGATACGGCCGTTACCCTGTTTGCCAAAATGACCGTGGCCGCCGAGGAAATCTTGCAGGAAACCTACCCGTTATTGCGGGCCGGCCAGGCCCCCCGGGTGCCCCAGGATCACGCCGGGGCCTCGTATTTCGGCGGCCGGCGGCCGGAAGACGGACATATTCAGTGGACCAGGCCGGCCAAAGAGATTTATAATCTGGTGCGGGCCGTGACCCACCCTTACCCCGGGGCCTTCACTTTTCTTAACGGGCGCAAGCTCTTCATCTGGTGGGGACGTGCCCTGGCCGAGCCGGTCGCGGCCGTCGGGGTGCCGGGCCAGGTCATGGCGCGCCTTCTGGGTGAGGGTCTTTTAGTGGCCACCGGCGACGGCCATTTTCTCATCGAGCGGGCCCAGTGGGAGGGGGAACCGGAGTTTCTGGGGCCCGTGGTGGCCACCTGGGAGGATCTGGTGGGCTCCCGGCTGGAATAATTTCTTCTGACGTTGTAGAATGAAGCGCCGCCACCCAAGGCGGCGTCTGAATTGAAAAACCCTATGAATATACTTATCCTCGGCGTCAACGGCTTCATCGGCAATGCCCTGGTCCGGCGCATCCTGGCCACCCGGGATTGGGAGGTCTTCGGCATGGACCTCTACTCCAACAAAATTGCCGAGAGCCTGGGAAACCCCCGGTTTCACTTCCTCGAGGGGGACATTGCCATCAACAAGGAGTGGATCGAGTACCACATCAAGAAGTGCGATGTGGTCCTGCCCCTGGTGGCCATCGCCACCCCCATGACTTACGTGAAAAAACCCCTCACCGTCTTCGAACTGGACTTCGAGGAGAACCTCAGGGTGGTGCGCCAGTGCGTCAAATACGGCACCCGCATCATCTTCCCCTCCACCTCCGAGGTCTACGGCATGTGCGCCGATGCGGAGTTCTCCGAAGACGTGAGCCCCCTGATCCTGGGCCCCATCAACAAGCAGCGCTGGATTTATTCCTGCAGCAAACAGCTCCTGGACCGGGTCATCTGGGCTTACGGCCAGGAAGGCAGCCTCCGGTTCACCCTGTTCCGCCCCTTCAACTGGATCGGCCCCAAGCTGGACGACCTGTACGCCGCCAAGGAAGGGAGCTCCCGGGTGGTGACCCAGTTCATCCTGAACCTCCTTGAGCGGGAGCCCATCAGGCTGGTGGACGGGGGCGGGCAAAAGCGCTGCTTCACCTACGTGGAAGACGGCATCGACGGCCTCATGACCATCATCGAAAATCCCGGGGGCCAGGCTGACGGCCAGATTTTCAACATCGGCAACCCGGCCAACGAGGCCTCGGTGAAGGAATTGGCCGAGCTCTTGCGGGACCTCTTCCGCCGGCACCCGGACCACGCCGGCGACGGTACTTACTCAAAGATCGTCGAGACTTCGGCGGATTCCTATTATGGCCAGGGCTACCAGGACATCCTGACCCGGAAGCCCTCCATCGACAAGGCCCGGAACTTGTTGGGCTGGGAGCCCAGGACTGACCTGGCGACCTCCCTGTCCATCACTCTGGATGCCTTCCTGGCGGAGGTCCGGGAAAGCCGGGGGAAAATTTGAGATTGATTGACGGGAGCTTTTGGGAAGAGAGGGTCCGGGGACAGTGGCTTGCAAGTCCCTGGCCCTCCTCCCAAAACGCTTCGCTGTCGATAGGGCTATTGCCGGTGCGTTTAGGTCTGAAAGTGGACGTTGACACCCTGGGCGGCCTGACTGAGGGCGTACCCGCCCTCCTTAAAGTTTTCGCCGCCCGGGATATCAGGGCCTCTTTTTTTGTGGCCCTGGGGCCGGACAACTCTGGCCGGGCCATATTTCGGGTGTTCCGCCAGCGGGGTTTTCTGGAGAAAATGCTGCGTACCCGGGCTCCTTCGGTTTACGGTTTCCCCACCATGCTGTACGGCACCGTGCTGCCGGCCCCCAGCATCGGCCGGGCCGCGTTTGGCCTGTTGCCCCGCCTGTCGGGCCGCCGGCCACGAAGTGGGCCTCCATGGCTATGACCACGTGGGCTGGCACGATAAGCTGCTCACCATGACCCGGGAAGAAGTAAACCGGGAAATCCACCGGGCCCAGGCCATGTATACCGAAATTATGGGAGCCCCGGCCGCCTCTTTCGCCGCGCCCGGCTGGCAGGCCAGTGCAACGAGCCGGGCCGCGCTGGCCGAAGCCGGGTTTGCCTACGCCAGCGACACCCGGGGGACCCGGCCGTTTTTTCCCCGCTTCGGCGCCAGGATCAGTCCCTTGCTGGAAATCCCCACGACGCTCCCCACCCTGGATGAGCTGGTGGGATTCCACCGGTGCACGCCGGCGGACTTCTTCGACCTGATCCTTGCCCGCCTGGAAAACGGCCGGCCCCAGGTCCTCACCCTCCATGCCGAACTGGAGGGCGGGCCTTTCCTGGCGGACTTCGCCGGCTTTCTGGACCGGTGCCGGGACCGGGGGGTGGCCTTCTTCCGCCTGGCCGACTGGGCCCGGGAGCTTGATAAGCACCGGCAGGACTTGCCTGTCTGCCCGGTCTACCAGGGGCGCCTCCCCGGCCGGGCCGGCACCGTCTCCCGCCAGGGCGCCGTGGAGGCCCGGGCATGAAGGTGGCAGCCATCGTTGCCGCGGCGGGTCTAGGCGTGCGCATGCAGCGGGACACCCCCAAGACCTACCTGCAGCTGGCCGGAAAACCCATTCTGATCCACACCCTGGAAGTCTTCGAACGGGTATCCGAAGTGCACGAGGTCCTGGTGGTGGTGCACCCGGAGGACCTGGAATTTTGCCAGGAGGAGGTCATCGACCCCTATCCCTTGAAGAAGGTGCTGCGTCTGGTCCCCGGGGGCAAAGAGCGCCAGGACAGCGTCTACAACGCCCTGAAGGTCCTCTGGAAAAAAGAGGATGAACTGGACGTGGTCCTGGTCCACGATGGCGTCAGGCCCCTGGTGAGCCCGGCCCAGGTGCGCCAGGTGGTGACCGCGGCCAGGCGTTACGGGGGCGCCATCCTGGGGATCCCCTGCCAGGACACCCTGAAAAGGGTCAACTCCAGGAAGGAGATCATCGCCACGGTGGACCGCCGGGAGCTCTGGCAGGTGCAGACCCCCCAGGCTTTCCGGGCCGCTCTCCTGTGGCGGGCTTATCAGCAGGCCATGGAACAGCGGCTTTTATGCCACCGATGAGGCAGCCCTGGTGGAGGCCATGGGGGACACGGTGGTGGTGGTGCCAAGCTCCCCCCTGAACCTCAAGATCACCACTCCGGATGACCTGAAGATGGCCGAGGCCATCCTGTCCTTAAGGCGAATCCCCTGATGCGGGTCGGATTCGGTTACGACGCCCACCGGCTGGCCGCGGGCCGCCCCCTCATCCTGGGGGGGGTGGAGATCCCTTATCACCTGGGTTTAAGCGGCCACTCCGATGCCGATGTCCTCACCCACGCCCTGGGGGATGCCCTGCTGGGCGCGGTGGCGGCGGGGGACCTGGGGCGCCATTTCCCTGACAACGACCCCACTTACCGGGGCATCTCCAGCCTGGTTTTGCTGGAGCGCATCGTGGCCGTGGTGCACTCCAAGGGCTATAAGCCGGTCAACGTCGATGTCACGGTGGTGGCGGAAAAACCCAAATTAGCGCCCCACATCCCACGGATGATCGAAAAAATCGCCCCCATCCTGGGCCTCGATCCCGGCGCGGTGAGCATCAAGGCCACCAGCACCGAGCAGATGGGCTTTGCCGGCCGGGAGGAGGGCATCGCCGCCTATGCCGTGGTCCTGGTGACCCGGGAATCGCCCCCCCTGCCGTTCCCTCAGGAGCTGGGATAGGTCATGGACGCCACCGCCGGAAAATTCCAGGGGATTGACATTCCCACCCCCTCCGACTGCCTGGCCCTCATGGCGGCTCATGACATGCTGCCCAACATCCGGGAACATTCCCTGCTGGTGCGGGAGGTGGCCCTGCGCCTGGGGACCTGGCTCACGGAGGCCGGCCTGGCCCTGCACCTCGACTCTCATCGACGCCGGGGCCCTGCTCCACGATTTGGGCAAGACGGCGTGCCTGGGCACTGCCGACAACCACGCCGAGTGGGGGGCCAAGGCCCTGGACGCCGCCGGCTTTCCCGAAGTGGCCCAGGTAGTCCGGGAGCACGTCTTTTTGCAGCCCCCGGGGAAAGACCCCCGGCCCGTGCGGGAGGCCGAGGTGGTCAATTACGCCGACAAGAGGGTACTCCACGCCCGGGTGGTGACGCTTAAGCGAGCGCTTCGCCGACCTGAGGGTTCGCTATGGCAAGAGCCCCGAGGCCCGCAGCCGCATAGCCGGCTTGGAGCAGGCGGCCCGGCGCCTGGAGGCGAAACTTTTCGGTCGATTGAGCTTCGACCCTTGCGGACCTGCTGGAACTCAATCATGCCAGGAGAGAGTTATGACCAAACTGCGTCTGGCCCTGATCGCCGGCGGCAACTCCGCCGAGCGGGAAGTGTCCTTAAACAGCGGGGAACAGGTCTATCAGGCCCTGGACCAAACCAGGTACGACATCCGCCGCTACGACCCGAGAGACGACCTGGAGCGCCTGGCCCACGATGCCCGTGACCTCGACGCGGCCCTGGTGATCCTCCACGGCCGGGGCGGCGAGGACGGCACCCTCCAGGGCATGCTGGACCTCCTGGAAATTCCCTACCAGGGCTCCGGCGTTTTGGGCAGTGCTTTGGCGATGAACAAGGAATTGAGCAAAATGCTTTATCAGCAGGCCGGCCTGAAGGTGAGCCGGGCCCTGTTTCTGTCCCGGGGCGAAGCCGCCGATCCCCGGGAGGTGGCTGCCGAACTGGGGTTGCCGGTGGTCATCAAACCGGTGCACGAGGGCTCCAGCATCGGCATTACCAAGGCCGGCACCATCGAGGAACTGGAGAGGGGTCTGGAGGCCGCCTTTGGTCACGACCACCGCGTCCTGGTGGAGGAGTTCCTGGACGGAGTGGAGGTGACCGGGGGGGTGCTGGGGAACGCCGAGCTCACCGCTCTCCCCCTGGTGGAGATCATCCCCTCGGACCAGTACGCCTTTTTCGATTACGAGGCCAAGTACAAGCCGGGGGCCTCCAGGGAAGTCTGCCCGGCCCGGGTGGACGATGCCACCACGAAAAGGGCCCAGGAAATCGCCCTCACCGCGCACCGGGCCCTGCACTGCCGGGGCTACAGCCGCACCGACATGATCATCAAGGGCGGGGATATTTATGTCCTGGAGACCAACACCATCCCCGGCATGACCGCCACCAGCCTCTTTCCCCAGGCGGCCAGGGCCTACGGCCTGGAATTCCCGCAACTCCTGGATCGGCTGATCGAGCTGGCCCTGGAAAAGGAATGAATGGTCTTTTGGGGGGAGGGCCAGGGAGCGGTGGCTCCCTGCCCTCCCCCCACACCCCCCTCCCCACCCTTTGAGTTTATGGTCCAGGCGAGGCCCGCCTCAGCCGTCCCTGATGTCCTGGAGCACCCAGGGGCCCGTGGCCCCGGGGCCGTTCCAGGTCCCAGTATTCCTGGAAGGTGGCGGGGTAGGCCAGGCTTCCCAGCAGGAGCTTGCCGCTCACTTTATCCAGCACGTAATCCAGGAGCCGCCCCCGAAAGCACACCGTGATAAGCTCCCGGCCGTCTTCGACCCTGGCCTGGGTGACCGTGACGCCCTCCAGGATCATATCCTCCAGGTAGCTTCTTTCCTCCCTTAAGGACATGATCTTGAGGCCCATCAGGAGATACTCCAGAAGACTTTCCTTCACCCTGCCGTTCAGGCCGTTGATGTGCTCCTGGTTCCAGGCGGCATAAACTTCCAGGAGCAACCGGTACACCTCTTCCCCAAAAACCTCGACGCTAAAATCCGGGTCCGTCTCCTTTATGGCGGTCAGCCCCGGTCCGGCCTCTTCTCTGACGTCGATGGGGGGCGGGTCGCCTGAGTCGGGCCTCATGAAGCTCGGCCGCGCCTCCGCCGGGGCCTGATCCCCTCCCTTGAGCCTCTGGTACAGCCGGTAAACCAGGTAAACAAAGGCTGCCAGCCCCAGAAGATCAAGGAGGCCCGGAGGCCACAGCCCCTCCTGCCAGACCTGGCTCAAGGGGTAGCCGTAGGCATAATAGCACAGGGTGGAGCCCAGGAAGCCCCCGGTGAGCCAGCGGAACCTCTGGGAGTTGCAGATGGAGCGTGCGGCGGCAGAACCTTCCGGCCGGGTGGGATTGCCTGGCGAGGCTTGATGCGCGGCCAGGTGCGGCGGCTGGGGCGGGATTACGACGGCGACGGCCTGGGCGTGTTTCTCAATGGGTGTGGGCGCACCGGTATTTTCCCGGCACCATCCCCGGTGGGACAGGGACACCCCCAGAAAGATAAGGCCGGCCACAAACATGGCCCAGGTAAGGTCTGGCCGGCGAGGCATCTCGCTCCTGCAAAAAACGGGTGATAAGGTGAACCTTCAGGCTCTCTCCTTACGTATCGGCTTTTAGGGTCACGCGCTTAAACCTTCTTTTCCCTACCTGCAACAAAAAAGTGCCCCCTGCCGGCAATTCGGCGTTGACGTCGCTGATTTTTTCCCCGTCCACCGACACGCCCCCCTGGCTGATGAGGCGCCGGCCCTCGGAGGTGCCCCCGGCCAACCCCGCCGCCACCATGACTTTGGGCAGCCACACCCTCTCCTGATCGGCCCTGACGGTTACCGCCTCGATGTCGTCCGGCAGCCCCCCCTCCCTGAAGACCTGGGCAAATTCCCTCACCGCGTTTTCTGCGGCGGCGGCCCCGTGGTAGCGGGCGGTGATTTCCCGGGCCAACTCCTCCTTGGCGTCCCGGGGGTGCCTGGCGCCCGTTTCCAGGTCCCGGGCCAGTTTGGCCAGATCAGCCGGGCCCAGGTCGCTTAAGAGTTCGTAGTACCGGAGCATCAGGGCGTCCGGGAGAGACATGATTTTGCCGAACATGGTCTGGGGGGGCTCGTCGATGCCCACGTAATTCCCCAGGGATTTGCTCATCTTCTGCACCCCGTCCAGCCCCTCCAGGAGCGGCAGGGTGATGACGATCTGGGGGATCTGCCCGTATTCCCGCTGGATGTCACGGCCCACCAGGAGGTTGAACTTCTGGTCGGTGCCCCCCAGTTCCACGTCGGCCTCCAGGGCCACCGAGTCATAGGCCTGGATGAGGGGATAGAGGAATTCGTGCACCGCGATGGGGGTCTGGGACTGGTAGCGCTTGTGGAAGTCGTCCCGTTCCAGCATCCGGGCCACGGTGTGCCGGGCCGCCAGCCGGATGAGGTCCTGGGCCCCCATGGCCTTCATCCAGCGGCTGTTGAAGTCGATGATGGTGCGCTCCGGGTCCAGCACCTTGAAGATCTGGCGCTCGTAGGTGGCGGCGTTGGCCTTGACCTGATCTTCGGTCAGGGGCGGCCGGGTCTCGCTTTTCCCCGAGGGGTCGCCGATGAGGCCGGTGAAGTCCCCGATGAGAAAAATCACCTGGTGCCCCAGGTCCTGGAAATGCTTGAGCTTGTGGATGAGGACGGTGTGCCCCAGGTGCAGGTCCGGCGCGGTGGGATCAAACCCGGCCTTGACCCGGAGCGGCTTCCCGGTGGCCAGGGATTTCTCCAACCTCTGTTTGAGCTCTTCTTCTCGAATGATTTCCTGACAGCCTTGTTTAATGAGGGCCATCTGCTCTGCAACTGATTTCACGTATGTTCTCCATTATTATGATTGTGCTATGGGGGGAGGGCCAGGGAGCAGCGGCTCCCTGCCCTCCCCCCACGCCCCCCTCCCAACCCTTTAAGGGGTCGGCTTGAAGCCGGGGCCTTGAGGCCACGGATCCAGCCGGCCAAATTAACCCCCTCAAGGGATTGGGGGAGGGGGTGCGGGGGAGGGGGTAAGGGTCTGCGACCCTTAGCCCCCTCCCCCGCAAGCTTCCTTTTACCCCATTCCCTAAACCCCGCACACGGCGCTGTAGTAGCCGTGGTGTTGATGCACCGTGATGGGCGCCTCGAACAGGGTGGACAAATGTTCTGAGGTCAGGGTGTCCTTTTTGTCGCCGTCCAGGAGGACCCGGCCCTGTTTTAAGAGGATGGCCCGGTTGATTTCCGGAAAAATCTCCTCCACCCGGTGGGTGACCAGGATGATGGTCTTGCCGTGCCGGGCGATTCTTTGCAGGGTCCCCAGGAACCGCTGCCGGGCCGGCAGGTCCAGCCCCGCGGTGGGCTCGTCCAGCATGAGGGCCTTAGGGTCCGAGACCAGGGCCCGGGCGATCATGAGGCGCCGGGCTTCTCCCGTCGACATGGTTTCAATGGCGGCGTCGGCGAGATGGGACGCCTCCATGAGGGCCAGGGTCTCACGGGCCCGGTCCCGCATGGCCTCGGTGACGTGCTGATAGGGAAACACCCCGTAGGTGGCGAAAAAACCGGATATCACCACGTCCAGGCCCCGGGTGCGGCCGGGCAGGGTGCGGGTGATGAAGGCAATCTGCAGTTCCTCCGAAATGATACCCATAAGGGCCCGCAATTGAAAGACATTCCAGAGGCTTTGGCCGAACAGGAGCAGGGGCGGGGTGCCGTCGGCGTGGGCCAGGGGGTAGTCCTGCCGGGTGATGAGGCGCATGAGGGAGGACTTGCCGGCGCCGTTGGGCCCCAGGATGACGGTGTGTTCACCCTGGCGGATCGTCAGGGTGATATCGTCCAGGATGCGCCGGCCGTTTTTGACCACGGTGGCCCCCTGCATCATGAGCAGCGGCGCTTCGGTTGTTTTCAGACCTTGCAAATATTATCCTTTGCTTCGCAAAAAATTATTCTGGGGTGAGGGCCGGGAGCAGTGGCTCCCTGCCCTCCCCCACACCCCCTCCAACCCTTTGAGCCGGTTAGAGTCGAGGCATATGCCCAACTCTAACCGATTATCCAACTCAAGGGATTGGGGGTGGGGGCGTGGGGGAGGGGGTAAGGGTCCTCGACCCTTAGCCCCCTCCCCCACAACTCTTATTCTAATCAAAAACCCAGCCAGCGGATTTCCCGGGGCTTTCTGGAAGGCACCGGCGGCTCCTTGGCGGAGTAGCCGATGGGGGTCATGGCCAGGAGGTGCTGGTCGGGTTTCCCCAGGTAGTCCAGCAATTCCGTGGCCACGAAATTAGGGCCGGTCATCCAGCAGGTCCCCAACCCCTCGGCGTGGGCGGCGAGGAGGAGGTTTTGCATGAGGGCCGCGCCGGACTGGACAAAGGCCTCCATCATGCCGGGATCCTCGAGTTTCTGGATGGTCACCGCGATGACCACCGGCGCGCCCCCCAGGTCCTTGAAGAACTTGATGACCATCTCCTGGCCCTTTTCCGGGACCTGGGCCGCCTTGAGGATGGGGATCATGTGGGCGATGCAGTGGGCCGCCCGCGCCACGAACTCCTCCCGGTAGCGCCCGGCCATCAGGGTAATCTCCCAGGGCTGGGCGTTGGTGCCCGAGGGGGCCCACAGGGCCGCGTTGATCACCTTTTCCAGCACTTCCCGGGGCGGCATCTCGGGCTTGTAAAAACGGTGGCTGCGCCGGTTCAGAATGGCATCATACAGGTCCATGTTTCCTCCTAAGTTGAGCTTTAAGCCTTAGGCTTTTAAAGAAAAAGAGGTTGATAAGGTCTGAATTCGCCAAAGAGAATTTATTGCCTGATTTTTCGTTTCAGCTTACAGCTTATAGCGTCATATTCCCGAGCTTCGCCCCACCTCCCCGCCTTTCGGGGGATGATGACGCTGACCCGCATATCCACAGGAAACTTATCAAAATCTCGGGAAACTTCAAAGAGATAAGATGCCTGGGCCTTAAGGCGTACACGCGGCTTCCCGGGAGGTGCCGGTGGTGGCAGGCACGTGAAAAATCTCCCACCAACAAAAATTTTTTTTGATAAAGTAGAGAGTCAACCACAGATTTATCCGGGAGTTTTGCATGGCAAGCCGCTACGAACCGCACCGGGTGGAGGCCAAGTGGCAGCAGATCTGGGAGGACACCCAGCTGTTCGATGCCGCCGAGGACCCGGCCCGGCCCAAATATTACGTGCTGGAGATGTTCCCCTACCCCTCGGGGCGCATTCACATGGGCCACGTGCGCAACTACACCATCGGCGACGTGGTGGCCCGCTACAAGTGGATGCGGGGCTTTAACGTGCTGCACCCCATGGGTTGGGACGCGTTCGGCCTCCCCGCCGAAAACGCCGCACTCAAGGCCGGCATCCACCCGGCTGCCTGGACCTACGACAACATCGCCTACATGCGGGGCCAACTCAAGGCCCTGGGCTACAGCTACGACTGGCGCCGGGAAATCGCCACCTGCGACCCCGACTACTACCGCTGGGAGCAGCTGGTGTTCATCGAGATGTTCAAGCGGGGCCTGGCCTTTAAAAAAACCGCGCCGGTGAACTGGTGCCCCAGCTGCCATACCGTCCTGGCCAACGAGCAGGTGGAGGACGGCCTCTGTTGGCGCTGCGACAGCGAGGTGGTCCTAAAGGAGCTGGAGCAGTGGTTCTTCAAGATCACCGCCTATGCCGAAGAACTGCTGCAGGACCTGGACCGCCTCACGCACTGGCCGGAGCGGGTCCTCACCATGCAGCGGAACTGGATCGGCAAGTCCATCGGGCGCCCACATTCATTTTCCGGTAAAGGGCGAGGCCGAGCCCATCACCGTGTTCACCACCCGCCCGGACACCCTGTGGGGCGCCACCTTCATGAGCCTCGCCCCGGAGCACCCCCGGGCCCTGGCCCTGGCCCAGGGCACCCCCCAGGAAGACGAGGTGCGCCGCTTCGTCGACGCACTGGCGGGCCGTGGATAAAAGCCGGGGGGCCCTGGAGGAGATCACCAAGGAAGGGGTATTCACCGGGCGCTCCTGCGTGAACCCCGTCACCGGCTGGGACATGCCCATTTTTGTGGCCAATTTTGTGCTCATGGGCTACGGCACCGGCGCGGTCATGGCGGTGCCGGCCCACGACCAGCGGGACTTTGAGTTCGCCCGGAAATACGGCCAGCAGATCAAGGTGGTGATCCAGCCCCCGGGGGAGAAGCTGGCGGCCGACAGCCTCACCCAGGCCTACGAGGAGGACGGCGTCCTGGTGGACTCCGGCCCCTTTACCGGCATGGAGAGCGGCCCGGCCAAGGCCGCCATCGCCAAATATCTGGCCGAACATAACCTTGGCGAGGCGGCGGAGCAGTTCCGCCTGCGGGACTGGGGTATTTCCCGCCAGCGTTACTGGGGCGCGCCCATCCCCATTATTTATTGTGAGGCCTGCGGCGCGGTGCCGGTCCCCGAACAAGACCTGCCCGTGGTCCTGCCCCTCGATGTGCACATCAAGCAGGTGGGGGCCTCACCGCTCGCCGAACTGGAGTCCTTCTGGAAGGTGCCCTGCCCCGCCTGCGGGGGGCCGGCCCGCCGGGAGGTGGACACCATGGACACCTTCGTGGAGTCCTCCTGGTATTTCCTGCGCTTTGCCTGCCCGGACTACACCGGCGGCATCCTGGACCCGGCCCGGGTGAATTACTGGGCCCCGGTGGACCAGTACATCGGCGGCATCGAGCACGCGGTGCTGCACCTGCTCTACGCCCGTTTTTTCACCAAGGTCCTCCGGGACCTGGGGCACGTGAATGTCGCCGAGCCCTTCGCGCGCCTGCTCACCCAGGGCATGGTGGTGAAGGACGGGGCCAAGATGTCCAAGTCCAAGGGCAACGTGGTGGACCCCAACGACATGATTCAAACCTACGGCACCGATACCACCCGCCTGTTTCTGCTTTTTGCGGCGCCGCCGGAGCGGGACCTCGAGTGGAACGACCAGGGGGTGGCCGGAGCGCACCGCTTCCTGCACCGGGTCTTCGACCCTGACCCAGACCATCCTCCCCGACATTAAGGGAGTCTCGGCCTACCGGGGCACCGGGGCCGATCTGAAACCCGAGGCTCCAGGAACTTCGGCGCAAGGTGCATCAGGCCATCCAGAAAGTCACCGAAGACATCGAGGAGCGGTTTCACTTCAACACGGCCATCGCCACGGTGATGGAACTGGTGAACACCTTCTACCTGACCCTGGAGACCCTGCCCAAGGAAGAGCCCACCTTCCGAGGTCTGGCGGGAAGGCCTTCGAGACCCTAGTGAAGCTTTCTGAACCCCATGGTGCCCCACCTGGCCGAGGAACTCTGGCAGGCCCTGGGTTATGAAGACTCCCTGCAGCTGCAGCCCTGGCCCGAGGCCCAACCGGAGGCCCTGGTGGAGTCGGTCTTCACCCTGGTGGTGCAGGTGGACGGCAAGGTGCGGAGCAGGATCGAGGCCCCGGTGAGCGCCACCGAGGAGCAGTTAAAACACTTGCCCTTCAGGACCCGTCGGTGCAAAATGGCTCAAGGGGGAACCCCGGCGGGTGGTGCTGGCCCGGGGCAAGACTGATCAACATCGTCACCTGAGCTCGTAACCTTGTCTGATCAACCAAAGACATTCAGCCTGATTTTCTGGCCCTGGTTGTACCATTTTCCTGGTCCCCGACCGGCTGCGGCTATCACCTGGTGGCGAATAGCGGGGCCCACGGCGAGACCACCGCGGCCCATGCCCCCCGCCCGGTGGTGGCCATTCCATTGTTTTCCAATAATTCCACTGAGATAGGCCTGGAATCCCTGTTCGCCAACACCTTCATCGAGACCTTCGCCCACAGCCAGGCCATGCGGGTCACCCCCCGGCCGGAGAATGCCGACCTGGTCCTGGAAGGCAAAATCGCCTCGGTGGCCTTCTCCTCCACCGCCTACTTCAACATCAACCGCTCCGTGGTGCGCCGGGCCACCATCCGGGTCGAGCTGCAGCTGAAACGCCGCAGCACCGGCAAGGTGATCTGGAAGGACCACGGCATTGTCCAGGAAGACTACGTCGTGAACCAGACCTACCAGGAAGGGGAGGCCCTGAAAGACATGGGTGTACGCCGGGGCGCCGCCAGCCTGGCCCAGAGGATGCTGGACAAGGTTTTGCTGGTGATTTAAGGATATTGCATAGCGGGGAGGAGGCTAAGGGCAGAACTTACCCCCTCCCCCAATCCCTTGAGTCTCAAAGGGTTGGGAGGGGGGCGTGGGGGGAGGGCAGGGAGCCACTGCTCCCTGGCCCTCCCCCCACTAAAAACTTTCTAAGGTTTCCCATGTCCCACCCTATCCTGAAACGCCACTTGGAAAGCCGGAGTTTAAGGCCCCTCTATCTCTTCTATGGTGAAGAAGAGTTCTTGCTGGAGCGGGCCCTGCGGCGCCTGGAGACGGCGTTGGCCGAGGCCTCCGGCGAGCCCGTGCTGCGGGTGGTGCGGGAGGCCCCGGAAGTGAGCCTGGAGGAATTTCTCGCCCAGGCCCGCATGACCACGCTGTGGGGCGAAACGCAGCTGCTCATCCTGCGCCGGGCGGACACTTACCCCGCCGAGGCCTTAAGCGCCGTGACCGACTACCTCCGCCACCCGGCCCCCCGCAGCCTGGTCGTCCTTACCGCCCCCAGCCTCAAGGCCAGGGCCGTGGAAAAACACGCCGTGTTCGGCCGCCTGCAGAAAGACCAGGCTGCCCTGGGGTTTTCCCGCCTTAGGGATGCTGACCTGTTTTCCTGGCTGGCCAAGGAGGCCAGGCGCCTGGGGAAGACCCTGCCGCCGGCCGCGGCCCAGCGCCTGGTGGAGGTGGTGGGGGACAACCTCCTGGAACTTAACCAGGAACTGGAAAAACTGGCGCTGTTCGCCGGCGACCAGGCCACCCTCACCCCCCAGCAGGTAAGCCAGCTTGCCAGTCACAGCCGCACCTACAACATCTTCGCCCTGGTGGAAGCCCTGGGGGAAAAAGCGGTGCAACGCCGCCTGGCAGCCCTGGACCACCTCCTGGAACTGGGGGAACCCCCGCCCCGCATTCTCACCATGCTGGCCCGGCAACTCCGCCTTCTCATCCGTTGCAAAGAGCTTGGCCCCCAGTCCCCCCCGGGTGACCTGGCAAAAAAACTGGGTCTGTCTCCCTGGCAGGTGGACCGCCTGGCGCGGCAGGCGAAAAATTTTTCCCTCCAGGCCTTGCGAGCCCACCTCAAACTTCTGCACCAGGCCGACCTTTCCTTGAAAACCAGCGCCTCCACCCCCCGCCTCTGGCTGGAATACGCCCTTATCCACCTGGGACCGGGGTAAGCGCAGGTTGTGGGGAGAGGGCTAAGGACCGCAGGCCCTTACCCCCTCCCCCACGCCCCCTCCCCCAATCCCCTGAGTTGAGTTTAATCCGGCTGAAGTTGTGGGCTTTAGGCCTCAATTTCAGCCAAACTCAAAGGGTTGGGAGGGGGTGTGGGGGGAGGGCAGGGACCGCAGGTCCCTGGCCCTCCCCCCTAAATTTCATATTGGCCAAGGGGCCTTAAAGCGTGGTGTTTAGTGCAATATATGGTAAACTAATTACCCTGAGAAAACTATGCGCTACAGTCAACTGCTCATTCCCACGTTAAAGGAAGTCCCGGCTGAAGCCGAAGCCGCGTCCCATATTTTGCTGTTTCGGGCCGGGATGATCCGCAAGCTGGCCTCGGGGATTTACGATTATCTCCCCGTGGGTCTGCGGGTCTTGCGCAAGGTGGAGGCCATCGTCCGGCAGGAGATGAACCGGGCCGGGGCCCAGGAAGTGCTGCTCCCCGCCGTGCAGCCGGCCGAATTGTGGCAGGAGTCGGGGCGCTGGCAGATTTACGGCAAGGAACTGCTGCGCTTCCAGGACCGCCACGGCCGGGACTGCTGTTTCGGCCCCACCCACGAAGAGGTGATCACCGACCTGGTGCGGCGGGAAGTCCACTCCTACCGCCAGCTCCCCTTGAACCTCTACCAGATCCAGGTGAAGTTCCGGGATGAAATCCGGCCCCGCTTCGGGCTCATCCGGGGCCGCGAGTTTATCATGAAGGACGCCTACAGCTTCGACATTGACGAGGCCGGGGCGGAGTGCACCTATAAAGCCATGTACGAGGCTTACAGCCGCATCTTCCGCCGCTGTGGCCTCACCTTCAAGGCCGTGGAGGCGGACAGCGGTCCCATCGGCGGCAGCTTCTCCCACGAATTCATGGTCCTGGCGGACACCGGCGAGGATTTCCTGGCCTCCTGCACCGCCTGTGATTACGCCGCCAACCTGGAAAAAGCCGAAGTGCCTGCCATGGCAGTAAGTTCCGGATCACCGCCCCCGGGCGCCCCGCATCTCGTGGCCACCCCCGGGGTGCGCACCGTGGAGGAGGTGGCGGCCTTCCTCATGGTGCAGCCCCGGGACATCGTCAAGACCCTGATTTACGAAACCGACCTGGGCCCGGTGGCCGTGCTCATCCGGGGCGATCACGAAGTAAACGAAGTGAAGGTGAAAAATCTCCTGGGCGCCACCGAACTCCTGCTGGCCGGCCCGGACCGGGTGCGGGAGTTGACCTCCGCCGAGGTGGGCTTTACGGGGCCCATGGGCCTGTCCATCCCGGTTTACGCCGACCAGGCCGTGGCCGCGCTTCCCGCCATGGTCACCGGCGCCAACCAGACCGGCCATCACCTCACCGGGGTGCACCCCGGGCGGGATTTGACATTTCACCCGGGTGGCCGACCTGCGCCTGGCTACCGACCAGGACCCCTGCCCCCGCTGCGGGGCCGCCCTGACCATCCTCAAGGGCATCGAGGTGGGGCACGTCTTCAAGCTGGGCTACAAATACTCCAAGGCCATGAATGCCAAGTTTCTGGATGCGGACGGCGGGGAACAATACATTTATATGGGCTGCTACGGCATCGGGGTGAGCCGCATCATGGCTGCGGCCATCGAGCAGGGCCATGACGACGACGGTATCATCTGGCCCGTGCCCCTGGCCCCCTTCCAGGTGGGCCTGGTCCCCATCAACATGAACGACGAAGCCACCCGGGACACGGTCCAGCGCCTCCACGACGAGTTTGAGGCCGCGGGCCTGGAGGTCCTCCTGGACGACCGGGACGAACGGCCGGGGGTCAAGTTCAAGGACATGGACCTCCTGGGTCTCCCCGTGCGGGTGGTGGTGGGCCCCAAGACCCTGGCCAAGGGCCAGGCCGAGGTGCGCCGGCGGCGCTCCCGGGAAATGTCCCTGGTGGACCTGGACCGGCTGCTCCCCGCTATCCAGGACCTCATGGACCAAGGGCTCCATGAATAGAATTATCCGCCTCCAGGACATTGAAGGAGAGGTCCTCAAGCACCATCCTGAGGTGGATACCAGCCTGATCCAGAAGGCCTACGTCTTTTCCGCCAAGGCCCACGAAGGCCAATTGCGTCTGTCCGGGGAGCCCTACCTCTCCCACCCTTTAGAAGTGGGCTACCTCCTGGCCCAGATGGGTTTAGGCCCGGTAACCGTCTCCGCCGGCCTCCTCCACGACACGGTGGAAGACACCGTGGCCAGCCTCGACGACCTGGACGAGTATTTCGGCGAGGAAGTCACCGACATCGTCAACGGCGTCACCAAGATCGGCCAGCTGGTCTTCGGGGACAAGGCCACCCAGCAGGCCGAGTACATCCGCAAGATGGTCCTGTCCATGTCCCATGACATCCGGGTGCTCCTGGTGAAGCTGGCCGACCGGGCCCACAACATGCGCACCCTGGGCTTCATGGAGCCCGCCAAGCAGAAGCGCATCGCCCGGGAAACCATGGACATCTACGCCCCCTTGGCCGGCCGCCTGGGCATGTTCCGGATCAAGGCCGAACTGGAGGACCTGGCCTTTTTTTATCTCGAGCCCGAGGCCTACAAGCTGATCCAGGAAGGCCTGATCCTCAAGAAAGGGGAACGGGAAAAATACCTCGAGGAGATCAGCGAGCTTTTGCGGACAAAGCTCAAGGAACACGGTTTAGAGGGGGAAGTGAGCGGCCGGCTGAAGCAGATTTACAGCATTTACCGGAAGCTCCAGGCCCAGGAGATGTCCCTGGAGGAACTCCACGACATCCTGGCCTTCCGCATCGTCCTCAGCACCGTGAGCGAATGCTACGAGGCCCTGGGCGTGGTGAACAACCTCTTCCGGCCGGTGCCCGGGCGCCTCAAGGACTACATCGGCATGCCCAAGGCCAACTTCTACCAGTCCATCCACACCACGGTTATCGGGCCCTACGGCGAGCGCATGGAGGTGCAGATCCGCACCCAGGAGATGCACCGCATCGCCGAGGAAGGCATCGCCGCGCACTGGAGCTACAAGGAAAAAAGGCCTTTCAAGGAAAAAGATGCCCAGCAATTCGCCTGGCTGCGGCAGCTGGTGGACCTGCAAAAGGAACTGAAGACGCCGGAAGAACTCCTGGAAGGTATGCGCCTTGAACTCATTCCGGACGAGGTGTATGTCTTCACCCCCCAGGGCGAGGTCAAGGAGCTGCCCCGGGGCGCCACCCCGGTCGACTTCGCCTACGCCATCCACTCCGAGGTGGGCAACGCCTGCACCGGCGCCAAGGTCAACGGCCGCATGGTGCCCCTGCGCCACGAGCTCCAGAACGGCGACACGGTGGAAATCACCACCAGCACGAACCAGCGCCCCAACCGTGATTGGCTCCAGTTCGTCAAGACCTCCAAGGCCCGGCACAAGATCCGCCAGTGGCTCAAGGCGGCCGAGCGGGAGCAGAGCATCGGGCTAGGCAAGGAACTCCTGGAGCGGGAACTGCGTAAAGGCGGCCTGAGCATCCAGAAGCTCATGAAAAACAGCGATGACCTGAAAAAGGTGACCGCGGATTTCTCCTTTCACAGTCTTGACGACCTCCTCGAGGCCATCGGCCACGGCAAGCTGTCCCCGGGCCAGGTGAACGGGCGCCTCCAGAAGCTTATTTCCCCCGCCGCCGAAGGGGCCGCGCTCCCCATCGAAGCGGAGGTGCGCCCCCCCAAGGAGGCCGGCCCCATCCGCATCAAGGGGCTCCAGGACCTGCTTATCCACCTGGCCGCGTGCTGCCAGCCCATCCCGGGGGACCCCATCGTGGGCTACATCACCAAGGGCAAGGGGGTCACCATCCACCGGAGCGACTGCGCCTACCTGGCCAGGACCGAGTCCTTCCGGCAAATCCCGGCGGAGTGGGACGGCCGCCCCCAGGACCTCTACCCCGCCAACATCCAGGTGGTTACGGTGGACAAGCCGGGGCTGCTGGCCGACATCAGCAATGCCTTGAAGACCGCCGACGTCAATGTCACCAAGGCCTCGGTGACCACCACCACCGAACTGAAGGGCATCGCCAATTTCACCGTGCAGGTGTCCGATCAGCAGCACCTGGACCGGGTGTTTACCGCGTTGAAGAGGCTGAAGGAAGTGATTTCCGTAAAAAGGGTGAAGACGTGAGGGGTAGAGGAGTGCAGGGTATGCAAAAAGCAGTCAGCAGTCAGTTCACGCGTGCGGCCGGGCTAGGTTGCCCACCCAAACCTCAGGCATCCCTGTGTGCCTGCCATCGGCAAAACTATGATTGTTCCGACTGCTTACAGCCGGCTGCTGACTGCTTAATTTCAGGCCGACTTTTTCACCACGTAGCCGGAGCGCAGGCAGCGGGTGCAGACCCGGATATACTGGACGGAACCCTCCCGCAAGGCCCGGACGCGCTTCAGGTTGGGCTTCCAGCGCCGCTTGGTGTGGTTGTTAGCGTGGCTGACATTGTTCCCCACTTGGGGCCGTTTACCGCAAATTTCACAGACGAAAGCCATGGTGCTTGCTCCTTTCTTCGAATTTTTTAGTTTACGTGAATTTTGAAAAAAACAAAGTAATGTGGAAAAAATTTTTTCTGGGCTCGGTCGTAGGCCTGCTGTTGCTGATTCTTTCCGTGATCGGCTCCCGGGGGAGAACCGCCGAACCCTTGACCCCGGCCCGGGAGGCGGCCCTTTTTTCCCTTGCCGATCTCGGCCCCCTGGACATGAGCCCCAAGCACGTGATGGTGGAGATTTACGCCTCGCCTAACCCGGAGATGAACTCCTTCCACCGCCTCTCACAGGAAGCCTGGCCCACGGTCCAGGCATTTTACGCGAAAATGGGGGTCATGCTGGAGATGGTCCCCGGGCAAACCACGCCCGGCAATCTGGCCCCGGGCAAGCACCTGCGCTTCGAGGCCCTGACTCACGAGGCCTGGCTGGACCGCACCTTCAAGGCCTTTCAGGTGGAACCGCCCTACCGGACCCGGTTCACCGCGGTCTGCCGGGACAAGTACGCCTTCGCCCACCTCAACCTGTCCACCATCCACCTGGATTTCAAGCACTTCGAAAAAGACATCTGCAGCAACGGGCCCAGGGAAGCGAGGTACAACCCCCAGAAGCTGGCCAACGTCATGATCCACGAACTGGGACACCTGTTCGGCCTCTACCATGCCGACGAATTCGTCAACGACCCGATCCCGGAGTACCTGTCGGACCGCAGGACCCCCGATTTCATGAGCCAGCATCTGACGCAGCCGCAGGGCCTCGGTTTCGTGGAATTCCAGAAGCGCCTGGTGCACAGCTATTTGAGCGGCGGCAAGGTCTTCCAGCAGTACCGCTTTGTGAACTTCGACCCCCTGCGCTACCTGGAACTGGTGAAGACGTACAACAACTACCAGGAGCCCAAGGGCCGTTGACGGCCCCGGCCGCCGGTCCCTGTGACGCGGGCCCATATCAACCATGGAGGAGAGGCATCTATGAGCACCACCAAGGCCATGTACCGCACCATCCTGGCAGACCACTTTCCCCCGGAAATGACCATCACCTTCGGCGACCAGAAGCTCGTCTACCGGAAGCGCACCTGGAAGATCCCCGACCCCAAAAGTGGCGAGGTCATCGACAGCGGGCTGCGCTACGGCGAAAATCCGGACCAGGAGGCGGCCCTCTATGAGCTGGTGGGTGGCAATCTCACCCTGGGCAACTGCCAGTTCGTCGAGCCGGGCTCGGGCCTGGTGAGCGCCCTGGACGAAGCGGGCATGCTCCAGGCGGGCAAGCACCCGGGCAAAATTAACCTCACCGACCTGGACAACGGCCTCAATATTATAAAATTCCTGGATAAAAAACCCGCCTGCGTCATCCTCAAGCACAACAACCCCTGCGGCGCCGCCTGGGGGGATTCCCCGGCCCGGGCCTACGACAAGGCCAACATGGCCGACCGCATCGCCGCGTTCGGGGGGGCCGCGGTGTTCAACCGCCCCCTGGACAAAGTCGCCGCGGAGCTCATCAGCAAAAACTACCTGGAGGTGGTGGCCGCGCCGGATTTCGAGGCCGGCGCACTTAACATCCTGAAAAAATCCAAGGACCTGCGCATCATCCGGGTGCCCCGCTTCGACCGGCTCAAAGAGCTCCTGCACAAGCGTTTCGTGGACTTCAAAAGCCTGGTGGACGGCGGCATTATCGTGCAGCAGTCCCCCCAGAACGCCATCCTGAAGAAAGAAGACTTCAAGCCCGCGGTGGCCACCTACCAGGGCAAGGAATACCGCTGCCGGCGCCAGCCCACCGACCGGGAATACGACGACCTGCTGTTCGGCTGGTGGGTGGAGCAGGGGGTGACCTCCAATTCCGTCCTGTTCGTCAAGGACGGCGTCACCCAGGGCATCGGCACCGGCGAACAGGACCGGGTGGGGGTGGCCGAAATCGCCATCTACAAGGCCTACACCAAGTACGCCGACAAGCTCTGCTTCGAGCGCTTCGGCATCCCCTACAAGGAACTGGAATTGGGCATCCTCCAGCGTCAGCGGGAAAACTCCGACAAGGTGGACATCGACAAGGAAACCGAAGAGGCCAGGGGCGGGCTCATCGGCGCCGCCATGGTCTCAGACGCCTTCTTTCCCTTCAGGGACGGGGTGGACGTGGCCATCCGCCAGGGCATTGCCGCCATCGCCCACGCCGGGGGGTCCATGCGGGACCACGAATCCATCGAGGCCTGCAACGAAGCCGACCCGCCGGTGGCCATGGTCTTCACCGGCCAACGCTGCTTCAAGCATTGAGATGTGAGGGGAGGGCCGGGGGAGCGGTGGCTCCCCCGCCCTCCCCTCACACTCCCCTCCCAACCCCCTTTGAGTTGGACTAAAGCTGAGGCTTTCCGGCCTCGACTTTAGCTGCATTAAACCCAACTCAAGGGATTGGGGGTGGGGGCGTGGGGGAGGGGGTAAGGGTCTCTGACCCTTAGCCCCCTCCCCCACAAAACTACTTCAAGCCAAGAGAGAGACATGACATTTCGTGAGAAAATCGACCAGAAGGAAGCCCTGATCGGGGTGATTGGCCTGGGGTATGTAGGGTTGCCCCTGGTGTTGCGGTTTTGGGAGATGGGTTTCCCGGTGCTGGGGTTTGACACGGACCGGGCCAAGGTGGACCACCTCAACCGGGGCGAGTCCTACATCAAGCATATCCCCTCCAGCCAGGTGGCGGAGATGGTGGCTGCCAGGGGTGATAGGCCGCGTTTTGCCGCCACCCATGACATGGCGCGCCTGTCGGAGCCGGATGCCCTGCTGATTTGCGTGCCCACGCCCCTGACCCCGTCCCGGGAGCCGGACCTCAAGTACGTGGAAAATACCACCCGGGATATCGCCCATGCCCTGCGCCCCGGCCAGCTGGTGTCGCTGGAGTCAACCACCTACCCCGGCACCACCGTGGAGGTGCTCCTGCCTCTGTTGAGCAAAAAACTGGCGGTGGGCCAGGACTTTTTCCTGGTCTTTTCCCCGGAGCGGGAGGACCCGGGCAACCCCTCCTTCCACGTGCAAAACATCCCCAAGGTGGTGGGGGGCATCACGCCCGCCTGCCGGGAAAACGGGGTGGCCCTGTACAGCCAGGTGGTGGACCGGGTGGTGCCGGTGTCATCCACCCAGGCGGCGGAGATGACCAAGCTCCTGGAGAACATTTACCGGTCGGTGAACATCGCCCTCATCAACGAACTCAAGGTGCTGTGCCTCCGTATGGGGCTGGACGTCTTCGAGGTCATCGAGGCCTCCCGGACCAAGCCCTTCGGGTTCCAGGCCTTTTACCCCGGGCCGGGCCTGGGCGGGCACTGCATCCCCATCGACCCCTTTTACCTGACCTGGAAGGCCCGTCAGTACGACCTTTCCACCCGCTTCATCGAGCTGGCCGGCGAAGTCAATGCCTCCATGCCGTATTTTGTGGTGCAGCGGGTCGCCGATGCCCTGAACGACCAGGGGAAGGCCCTCAAGGGCTCCAAAATCCTGGTGTTGGGCGCGGCCTACAAAAAAGACGTGGACGACCCCCGGGAATCCCCCGGGTTGAAGATCATCTCCCTGTTGCAACAAAAGGGGGCGGAGGTGAGCTATAACGATCCCCATATCCCCCACCTGAAGGGCGGGCGGCACTACCCGGGCCTCAACCTCAAGAGCCTGGAGCTGTCCCCGGAAAACCTTGCACAGGCCGACTGCGTGCTCCTGGTGACTGACCACAGCGCCTACGACTACGCCGGGATCGCCACAAAGGCCCGCCTCATCGTGGATACCCGCAACGCCTTTGCCGGGCAAAGAGGCGGCCGCTATTTATAAGGCCTGAAACCCAGGGCGGAATTTGGGTAGGAGGACCCCATGCATAAAATCAACCTGTATGAGGCCGGTGCCTTCAGCGACCAGAGCTTTAAACGGCTCCTGGTCAATGACTCGCCCTACATGAAGATCCTCAATTTCAACTTCAAAGCCGGGCAGCAGATGGCGGTGCACAGCCACGACCTCGAAGGCCAGGTGAGCATGGTGATTCTTGAGGGAGAAGGTGAGTTTCTCGGCGGGGCCGAACCCCTGCCCGCCAGGAAAGGCGACGTGCTGGTCTGCGACATCGCCGAACCCCACGGCCTCATGGCCACCACCGACCTGCGCCTCCTCGTCACCATCGCCCCGCCGATTTGATTGGAAGTTTATGTCTTGGGGGGAGGGCCAGGGAGCCGCGGCTCCCTGCCCTCCCCCCAAGCCCCCCTCCCAACCCTTTGAGTATATGGTCCAGGCGAAGCTAGGCCTCGAGCCTGGACTATAAATTTCCCAAACTCAAGGGATTGGGGGAGGGGGTGCGGGGGAGGGGGTAAGGGTCCCACCGGCCCTTAGCCCCCTCCCCCGCCAACCTACACACCATGCGCTACGAAGGTCCCATATATCGGCCGCCCAGCGAGGCCAGGAGTCTTCTGGTCCAGGCCACGGTGGGTTGTCCCCACAACCGCTGCACTTTTTGTCTGGTATACAAGAACACCCGGTTCAAGGTGCGGCCGGTCCAGGAGATCAAGGAAGACCTGGCGGAGGCGGCCCGTCAAGACGGGGACCGGGTGCGGACGATTTTTTTCCCGGCCGGGAATACCATCGCCATGCCCACCCCTGCCCTGGCCGAGATTTGCCGTCACGCCCGGGACCTGTTCCCGAATCTGACGCGCCTCACGGTGTACGGGTCCTCGCAGTTTATCGTGAAAAAGGGGCTTGATGAGCTGCGCCTCCTGGCCGAAGCCGGGCTCAGTCGGATTCACGTGGGCTGGGAGAGCGGCGATGACGATATTCTGGCGGCGGTCAAAAAAGGCGCCACCCGGGAGGTGCATGCCGAGGCGTCCCGGCTGCTGCGGGAAGCGGGGATCGAGCTCAATGCCTACGTCATGTTGGGCATCGGCGGCCAGGAAAGAACCGCGGCCCATGCCAGCAAAACCGCGGCCCTGGTGAACGAAGCCCCGCCCACGGTGCTGCGCCTGCGTACCTTCGTCCCCAAGGTGAACACGCCTCTTCTGGAAGATGTGCAGGCCGGGCGCTTCGTCATGCTCGGCCCCCACCAGGTGCTGGCCGAAACTGCGGCTCTCCTCGCGGGTATCACTATGCCCGTGCGGGTGGAGAGCGATCATTACACTAATTACGTCAACGTGTCGGGCAGCCTCCCTGAAGACCGTGACCAGATGCTGGCAATCCTCAAAAAGGCCCTGACCCGGCCGGAATCGGATTTTCGGCCCTTTTTCATCGGCACCGAGTAGGGAGGGCTTCCCTTATCCCCCGGCTTCCCGATCCCCAAGCAAGCCTGATCGGGGCCTTGCCGAGCCTCGCCGGGCACATTGACGATCAGGGCGACTGGTGCTAATATGTCAATAAAATTGGGTGGTAAGAAAAAGGTGTGGGCCAGGTGAAAGCATGGTGAGGAGGGCTTATCGCCTTCACGTTTTGCTTCATCATGGGTCTAATATAATATGGAATTTCATGTGTTAGAATTCTCCCTGGGGCTGGCCGCCGGGCTCGGTCTGGGGATAGGGCTGGTCTGGCTGGCCGGCCGGGTAAGGTCCTGGCTGGGGAAATCCGAAGTGGGCCGCCTGGCGCGGGAAAATCGTGAACTCAAGCGCCGCCTGGGCGAAAAGGACCGGCACGTGAGCCGCATGCTGCACGAAACCGAGCGTCTGGCAGAAAAGCTGGCCCAGGGGAAGCCCCAGGAAACAGGTCAGGGCGGTATTTAATCTCCAAGATTTTGGAGTTTCGCCGGGGCCCGGATTAAATTACACTTTGTCAATGTCGATCTTTTCAGGCACTTTTCTGAAAACAATCCTGCAAGTCAGGAAGGGGGCTGTCATGGCCAATAAAAATCTTTCCGTCACCGGAGCCTTTGTGGGCGCTCTGGCGGGCCTGGTGACCGAAATCACCATCTATGAAGTCACCGGCCACCACTTCACCCAAGGGGTACTGGAACTGACCGGCGCCGCGGCCGGGCTCATCCGGCTGGACCGGCGCCTCGCCGTGGCCTTGCGAGATACCCTGGATAAAAGCCGGGAGGGCAACGACGACGACTACCGCCAGGTGAAACAGCGCATCACCGATTTGACGGAAGATTTGCCGGAACTCCGGGAAATCCTCCAGAACCTGGTGGACGAAGGCATCCAGGCCCACCGGGCGTAACGTTAGTTGGGGGAAAAATTTGCGGGTGAGAGGGCGGGGGCCCCACTGGTCCCCCGGCCCTCCCCTCATTTAGCCTAGTCTTGCGGGCCAGATCATGTTTGGCATCGGCATTCTGGTGGCCCTGGGGCGCCGGGTAGCGACCGCGGCCCTGGCTGACACGGGGCTCCTGCCAGCCGGTTTTTACCGCCACCTGGCCCTGGCGGCCCTGGAGGAGGAAGACTTCCCCCGGGCCCTGAAATGGCTGCCCTTTGCGGAGGACCCGGTGCTTACCCAACTCCTGGTCCTGCGCCTGCGTTTGCTGGCCACCAGGCATAAGGAGCAGCGTCAGGCCGTAGTGGCCCTCCTCGACCAGGACCTCCCCCAAAATTTGAGGAGCCGGGGCCAGGCCCTCCTTGAGCAGGAAGACAAGGCCACGGCATTATTGCAGGGTTACACCGCAGCAGCTTTGCAGCTCCTGGGGCAACCCCGGGGCAGCAAACCCGGCCGCAGTGGGGCATCTGAGCATAAAGACAGCTCTTTTTCTCCCGGTGAAGGACCTTGAAACAGACTGAATTCCTGAGTACCCTCTGGCTCTTCATCTCGTCAGGCCTGGAAACCGCCGGGGTGGCCATTGTGGTCATCGGGGCCATCGGCACCACCGCGGCTTTTCTCCGGCGGTCCGTGCAGGTGGGCCCCAACGCTGCCTTCACGCAGTTCCGCAGCGACTTCGGCAGGGCCATCCTCCTGGGCCTGGAATTCCTGGTGGCCGCGGACATCGTGGGGACGGTGGCCATCGGCCCCACCCTGCAGGACCTGTCGGTGCTGGGACTTTTGGTCCTTATCCGCACCTTCCTGAGTTTCTCCCTGGAAGTGGAAATCACCGGCCGCTGGCCCTGGCAGGCCGGCAAGGCCAAACCCGGGGCGGATTAACTTTTTGGCAGCCGCTTAATCGTTCTTTGCCGGCAGACGTGGGGGGTTATGGTGCAACATTTTTCCGGGGACCCGGGCGCAAGCCTTGATGAGCAATACATGGGGGAGGCCCTGTACCAGGCCCGGCTGTCCCTGGAGGCCGGGGAGGTGCCGGTGGGCGCGGTGCTGGTCATCGAAGGCGGCCAGATGGTGGCCCATGCCCACAATTTTCCCATCTCCCTAAACGACCCCACGGCCCACGCCGAGATCCTGGCCCTGCGCCAGGCTGCTGAAATCCTGGGGAATTACCGGTTGCCCGGCACCACCCTCTATGTTACTATGGAGCCGTGCCTCATGTGCACCGGGGCCCTGATTTACGCCCGGATCAAGCGCCTGGTCTTCGGCGCCACGGACCCCAAGGCCGGGGCCTGCGTGTCCCTGTACCGCATTCCCGAGGACCCGCGGCTCAACCACCGCCTGGAGGTCACCGGCGGCGTCCGGGAGGCCGAGTGCCGGGAGTTGATGCAGAATTTTTTCCGGGAGCGGCGCGAGTCCGCTAAATGGTAGTTCAACTGTGGAGCGCCGCTTTTGGTGCGCAAGATGTCCATTCTGACTTTTTAAGCTTATAGCTTAAGGCTGGAGCTTATTGCTATCAACGGAGGGGTACCGAAGAGGCCGTAACGGGGTCGACTCGAAATCGACTTGGGGGCTAATCACTCCCACGTGGGTTCGAATCCCACCCCCTCCGCCAAACCTGGTTTTCGGTCTGTCTTGTGGGAGGTTCATCAACCATGACCAAACTGGCAGTGAAAAGCCTCGATAAACCGGATGAAGTGAGAACCTTCCCCAAAGGAAAAGTGGAGTTGGTCAACCTGGGCGGCGTCACCGTGGGGCGGGCCACCTTCGAGCCGGGCTGGATTTGGTCGGAGCATGTCAAGCCCCTGGCTCAAACGCCGAGTTGCCTGGCCCCCCATTTCCAGTATCATCTGGCCGGCACCCTGCACGTGGTCATGGATGACGGCACGGCAGTGGACCTGAAGGCAGGGGACGTAGCATCGCTTCCCCCCGGGCACGATGCCTGGGTGGTGGGCCAGGAACCGGTTATCGTGGTTGATTTTCAAGGCATGGTAGATTACGCTCAAAAGAAATAAACAGAGAACAAACCAAAATTTAATTTACCGGAGAGATGCCCGAGCGGCTGAAGGGGCGCGACTGGAAATCGCGTGTAGGTCCAAAAGACTTACCGAGGGTTCGAATCCCTCTCTCTCCGCCATTTAAGTGCCTGGCGGTTTAGCATACCCCTCTTCGAGCCTCTTGCCGCGGCCGGTGGCAGTGCCTACCTTTTCTCTAAACTGGAGGGAACGGAGGCAAAGATTATGGCTACCGTAGTTCATTTTGAAATTCCCGCGGACGATGTGGCAAGGGCCAGGAAATTCTATGGGGAGCTGTTCGGCTGGAAAATAGAAAAATTTAGCGGCGACACCCCCATGGAATACTGGATGATCAATACCGGCCGGGAAGAGGGCCAGATGGGGGTCGACGGCGGCATGATGAAGCGGCAGGACCCGGAGCAGAAAACCATCGTGTACATCGACGTGCCGTCGGTAGATGAAGCCACGGCCAAGGTCAAAAGCCTTGGGCGGCCAGGTGGTGGTTCCCGAAGATGGCCATCCCTGGCATGGGCTATTTTGCCGTCTGCCTTGACCCGGAAAACAACGGCTTCGGTCTCTGGGAAAATAACCCCCAGGCTCAGTAGCACACGCGCCTCGAGCCTGGCTTGACTTATTGTACAACGCCTTAATAGTGCCTTATGTCCTACCAGGTTCTGGCCCGGAAGTGGCGTCCCCAGACGTTTGAGGAAGTGGTGGGCCAGGAGCCCATCACCAAGACGCTCCAGAACGCCATCGCCACGGGCCGGGTGGCCCACGCCTTTCTCTTTTCCGGCCCCCGGGGCGTCGGCAAGACCTCGGTGGCCCGCATCCTGGCCAAGGCCTTGAACTGCGTCCACGGTCCCACCCCCCACCCCTGCAACGTCTGTCAGGTCTGCCAGGAGATCACCAGCGGCTCGTCCATGGATGTCCTGGAAATCGACGGCGCCAGCAACCGGGGCATCGACGAAGTGCGGGACCTGCGGGAGCAGATCAAGTACCTGCCGGTGGACGGCAAGTCCCGGGTGTACATCATCGACGAAGTGCACATGCTCACCATGCCGGCCTTCAACGCCCTCTTGAAGACCCTGGAGGAGCCGCCGGCCCACGCGGTCTTTGTCCTGGCCACCACCGAGCCTCACAAGGTGCCGGTGACCATCCTGAGCCGCTGCCAGCGCTACGATTTCCGGCGCATCCCTACCTCCCTCATCCAGGAGCACCTGGCCAAACTGGTGGCCCAGGAAGGCTGGGACCTGGATCCGGAGGGGCTGGCCCTCATCGCCCGGGAGGCCGAGGGGGGTCTCCGGGACGCCCAGGGCTTTCTGGACCAGGTCATCACCTTCGGGGGAGATAAGGTCGGCCCCGCGGAAATCGCCCGGATACTCGGGGTCACGGACCGCAATGCCCTCCTGGCGGCGCTGGCGGCCATCATCAACCGGGATGGCCCGGCCCTCCTGGTGCTTATCGACGACCTTTATAACCAGGGGCATGACCTCAAGCGCTTCTACCAGGACCTGGTGCAGTACGCCCGGCACCTGCTCCTGGCCGGCCTGCACCCCGAGACCCGGAGGCTGGCTGAGGTGGCGGACTCCGAGTGGGATGAGCTGGAGCAGCTGGCCCGGCGGCGGCCGGCGGCGCACCTGCACAACCTCCTGAGCGTCCTGCTGACCGGTGAAGAGGAGCTGAAAAGGGCCCCCCAACCGCGGCTGGCCCTGGAGGTGCTGCTCCTTAAGCTCCTGCACCTGGAGCCCCTGACCCCGGTGGCGGAGTGGCTCAAGCGCCTGGAATCCCTGGAAGAGCGGCTACGGCACGCCATGCCGGCGGCGGCCCCGGCTCGGCCGGATAACCCCGCCCCCGGGGAAAGTGAGGCCCCGGCTGCTCCTGCTCCCAAGCTGGAGCTGGCCTCGCCCACCCCCGAAAACCTGGCCGAGGCCTGGCAGTCATTCCTGGCCTTCCTCCAGAAAGAAGAAGGCGGGCCCCTCTACGCCAAGCTTTCCCGGGCGCAGCTGACCGCGGTAAACGACCACAACCTGGTGATCACCGGCGATAAGACCCTGACCTTCAACACCGCCCGACAAAAAACCCGGGCTGAGGAACTGGTGGGCAAATTTTTCGGGACCGCAGTACCAGCTGGCCATCGAGACCATCGCCGCCCCCGCCCCGAAAAAAACCGCCCGCCCGGAACCAAAACCCGTAGACATGGCCAACCTCAGGCAACAGGCCCTGGACGTCTTCGGCGGCCTGTGGCTGAACCCGGATAAAAAGGAGGACTCCGAGTGAAAAACCTTGGCGGCCTTATGAAACAGGCCCAGGCCCTGCAAAAGAAGATGCAGGATCTCCAGGCCGAACTTGGTGAACGCACCGTCACCGCCCAGGCCGGCGGCGGCATGGTGGAGGCTGTGGTCAACGGCCGCCAGGAACTGGTGTCCCTGAAAATCGACCCGGAAGTGGCCACCCCCGACGACGTCGATATGCTCCAGGACCTGGTCCTGGCTGCCATCAATGAAGCCCTGAACCGCTCCCGGGAAATGGTGGCCCAGGAAATGAGCAAACTAACCGGCGGCATGTCCATCCCGGGGATGTTCGGGTAAGAGTTTATGGGGGGAGGGCCAGGGAGCAGAGGCTCCCTGCCCTCCCCCACACCCCTCCCAACCCTTTGAGTTTACGGTCCAGGCGAGGCTTGGCCTCGATCTGGACCATAAATTTCCCCAACTCAAGGGATTGGGGGAGGGGGCGTGAGGGCCGCTGGCCCCGGTAGCACGGGCTTCCAGCCCGTGGGAACCCCCTCCCCCACAACCACAACAACGAGGACATTGCATGGCAAAAGGCGCGTATCCGGAGGCGTTGCAGCGGGTGGTGGCGGCTCTATCCCGGTGGCCCGGGGTGGGTGAGAAGACGGCCGCCCGGCAGGCGTTGTTTCTGCTCCGGGCCCCGGACGCGGAAGTGACGGAGTTGGTCCAGGCGTTGGCGGATCTCAAGGAAAAGGTGCACCTGTGCCGGCGCTGCTTCGCGTTTGCGGACCAGGAGCTCTGCCCCCTGTGCGCCAACCCGGCCCGCCAGGGGAGCGTGCTCATGGTGGTGGCCGACCCCGGCGATCTGCTGGCCATCGAAAAGGTGGGCTGGTACCAGGGCCGCTACCACGTCCTGGGGGGGGTGCTCTCGCCCCTGGAGGGGGTGGGGCCGGATGATCTGCACATCAAGGAACTCCTGGAGCGCGTCACGGCGGAGGGCATTACCGAGGTGATCCTGGCCCTGAACCCCAGCCTGGAGGGCGAGACCACCACCACCTATCTCAGCCAGGAATTGAAGCCCCTGGGGGTCAAGGTGAGCCGCATCGCCTACGGCCTCCCCATGGGGGGCGACATCAAGTACGCCGACCGGGACACCCTGCGGGAGGCCCTGAGCTACCGCGTGGAAACGTGATAGAGAGCAGTAAAATAGCTGAGCAGTAAGCAGATCATTACGATGGCCTAACCTCTTAGACTGCCAATACTGAACAATGAATAAAGTAGCCATAGACTCAAATATCCTTTCGTATTTTGTTGACGTTACTTTGCCAAATTACGACCCATTAAATGACCATGAAGCATTAAGAAAAGAAAAAATTTGTACTCTTAGAACAGCATTGTATACTGATGTAAGAGAAAATCGTCTATATATTTTACCTATAGTCGATAGAGAATGGCAGCAAATTTCTGATGATCAGAGGCGGTTTCTTCATTCCATGGGCAAACTTGTAGTTTTTAGCAGTCGTCCATAGACGCTTGATCAAAACAGGCTTAATCAGTTAAAATCAGAATTCTTTGTTGATCACCCAAAAGAAAATGATTGTCAATTATTGGCTGAAGCTTTGTTGAGCGGGATGAATATAATGTTAACTAACGACAAAGATTTTCTTAAGAATTTATCCTGCAAAACAACAGTAACAATATTAAGACCTTCTGTGTTTTTAGAAAAATTAAGAATTAAGACGGGGACACCTCCTGTGAGGCGTCCGGAAAGATCAAATCCACTATCTCATAAGGATTGGTGGAAAATTTAAGAAAAGAACCAAGATATAACTTTTCTGCTCACTGCTTACTGCTAACTGCTCACCCATGATTGACCGCCGTTTAGTGCAAAACTTTGACTGGCTCTTGCTGGCTTTGATTCTCCTCATTGCCGGCATCGGCATCGTCAATTTATACAGCGCCGGCTTCAACCACACCCCCGGCGGCAGCACCGCGGTTTACCTCAAGCAGAGCTACTGGCTCCTGGTGGGCCTCTTTATTTTATTCATCACCATCACCATCGACTACCGCTACCTGGAGAGGCTGGCCTACCCCCTCTACATCCTGAGCATCATCCTGCTCCTGGCGGTGATGGTGGGGGGCAAGACCGTCTCCGGCTCCAAGCGCTGGCTGGGGGCGGGCTTTTTCACCTTCCAGCCCTCGGAGCTGGTCAAGATCGCCATCATCCTGGTGCTGGCCCGGCATTTCCACCGCCTGGCCCCGGAGGGCTCCCTGTATTTCAAGGACATCATCTACCCTCTGGTGCTCATCGTCATCCCCGCGGCCCTCATCGCCAGGCAGCCCGATCTGGGCTCCGCCATACTCGTGACCATGGTGGGGGTGTCGATGATCCTGCTGGTGGGGGTACACTGGCGCACCCTGCTGGTAGGCGTCATGGCCCTTCTGGGCTCCATCCCGGTGGTGTGGCCTTTTCTCAAGGAATACCAGCGCCAGCGGGTGCGCATCTTTCTCGACCCGGAGCGGGACCCCCTGGGGGCGGGCTACCACATTATCCAGTCCAAGATTGCCGTGGGTTCGGGGCAGTTCTGGGGCAAGGGCTTTTTGCAGGGGACCCAGAGCCAGCTCCATTTCCTCCCCGAGCAGCACACCGACTTCGCCTTTTCGGTCTTTGCCGAGGAATGGGGCTTCGTGGGCTCGGCCTTCCTGGTATTCCTTTACCTGGCCCTGGCTCTCTGGGGCCTGCTCATCGCCAGGAACTGCAAGGAGCGCTTCGGGCAGCTGCTGGCCCTGGGGGTGACCGCCCTGTTGTTCTGGCAGGTATTCATCAATCTGTGCATGGTGACGGGGCTCATGCCCGTGGTGGGGATTCCCCTGCCGCTGTTCAGCTACGGCGGCTCTTCCCTGATCACCACCATGCTGGCCGTGGGCCTGCTGCTCAACTTGCGCATGCGCCGCTTTCTGCTGGGCGGGTGAAGGAATAAAAAAGGGATGATCGAGCGATGAAAAAACATCTTTTCACGGTATTAATTGAACGGGATGAAGATGGCCTCCTGGTGGCCACCGTACCTTCTTTGAAAAGCTGTTATACTCAGGGAAAAACCATGGAAGAGCTACTTCCCAGGGTCAAGGAGGTCATTGAGCTTTGCCTCCTGGAAGAAGAACCGGTGCCCATGAGTTTTGAGGCAGTACAACAGATTGAGATCAACGCATGAGCCGTCTGCCTACCATCAGCTCTATTCTGATGGTAAAATTCCTGGTAGCGCGAGGGTTCAAGAAAAGTAGACAGCACGGCAGCCACATTTTTTTTCGACATGCTGACGGCCGCACCGCTACAGTCCCTTTTCATAAAGGAGAAGATTTAGGCCGGGGACTAGTTAATAAAATTCTCCATGACGTGGATGTCTCTCGGGATGTCCTTATAGACTGGCTGACCAAGGAAAAAATCTAACGCGTATAAGAGGGGAGTCCCAAAGTATAACTCCGAGGTCCTCTCTCATCACCACCATGCTGGCCGTGGGCCTGCTGCTCAACCTGCGCATGCGCCGCTTTCTGTTGGGCGGGTGAAATTTTTTCAAAAAACATTTTGACAGGTGCTTGAAAATAGGATAAAAGGGCATTCGTGAAAAGATACACATGTGCTCCTTTTTCCGCACCTGGGCTTTTTTTAAGTAACCCTTTAATATGCAAATAAAATTAAGAGGTGGCCCTCCGAGATGATTGATATCGATTGGACATTGTTTGCACAAATTCTCAATTTTCTCGTGCTGGTGTTCCTTTTGAACATGGTGCTCTTCAGACCCATCAGGAAGATCCTCCTGGAACGGAAAGCCCGGTTGGCCGGCTTCGAGGAGGACATCACCGGGCTGGCGGACAACCGCCTGGGTATCCTGGGAAAGGTGGACGAAGAGCTGGTTCAGGCCCGGCGGGAAGGTTTGGGACTTCGGGAAACCCTGCGTCAGGAGGGTTCCCAGGCTGAGAGTTCCCTGCTCGAGCAGGTGAAAAAAGAAGTGGACGCCCAGTGGACCAAGGTGGAAGCCAAGATTAAGAAAGATGTCGGGAAAGCCCGGGAAGCCTTGCAGGCTCAAACCCAGGATTTCGCCATGGCTCTGGCCACCAAAATTCTGGGGAGGAAACTCTCATGAAAAACAGATGGAAAAGCTCACAGTGGTGCATGGGGACTCTCCTGGGACTGGGCACGCTGCTTTTGACCGCGAGCCTGGTGTGGGCCAGCGAGGAAGCCGCACACGGCGCCGCCGCCCACGGCCATGCCATCACCCCGGAAAAGCTCAACGATTTTATGTGGCGCACCCTTAACTTCGTGGTGTTCGCCGCCATCCTGGTGAAGCTGGTCGCCAAGCCCGCCAAGGCCTTTTTCGCCAAGCGCACTGAGGAAATCGGCGAAACCCTGGAGGATCTGGAGACCAAAAAGACCGAGGCCGAGGCCGCCCTCAAGGAAGCCCGGAAAATGCTGGCCGAAGTAGCCGATAAGCGGGAAGATCTCATCAAGCAGTTCATTGCCGAGGGCGAGCTGGAGAAGAAAAAGATCATCGAGAAGGCCGAGATGGTGGCCACCCGCATCAAGGAAATGGCTGCGGTGAGCATCGAGCAGGAGACCAAGAAAGCCGCCCTGGAGCTCAAGCAGGAAGTGGCGGAAAAGGCCACCCAGATGGCGGAAGCGCTCATCAAAAAGGAAATCACTTCCACTGACCAGTCCAAGTTGGTGGAGGAATACCTACATAAGGTGGTACAGAAACATTGATCGACCTGACCGTTTCCCGACGCTACGCCAGGGCCTTGATGATGTTGGGCCAGGACGATGGCAAATTCAAGGAGTACGGGGACGAGCTGAAGACTTTCACCCAGCTCATGGAGCGGGAACCGGAACTCAAGGATGCCCTGCTCAACCCGGTGCACAGCATGGAGGAGCGCAAAAGCCTCCTGCTGCGCATCGCTGAACTCTTGAAGCTCTCCCCCATGGTGAGCAATTTTCTGAAACTCCTGTTTGACAAGCTCCGTCTCGCCGCTCTTCCCGGCATTTCCGAGGTTTACCAGCACCTGGCCGACGAAATGGAGAATCTCAAACGGGCCCGGATCAAATCTGCGGTCCCCCTGGATGAAGGCATGCAGGAGCGCCTGCAGAAGGCCCTGGAAAAGATGACCAAGTCCAAGGTGGTCATGGAATTTGAAGAAGACCCCGGCATCATCGGCGGCGTCGTCGCCATGGTGGGGGACCTGGTGCTGGACGGCAGTGTCCGCACCCAGCTTGACGCTATGCGAGAATCTTTAACTAAAGGCGAGGTCGTATAAATGGAAATCAGAGCCGAGGAAATCAGCCAAATTATCCGCACGCAAATCAAGGATTATGAAAAGAAGGTGGAAGTGGCCGAGACCGGCACGGTCCTCTCCGTGGGTGACGGCATCGCCCGGGTCTACGGGGTGGAAAAGTGCATGGCCATGGAACTTCTCGAGTTCCCGGGCAAAATCTACGGCATCGCCCTCAATCTCGAAGAGGATAACGTGGGATGCGCCATCCTCGGCGAAGATACCCACATTAAAGAGGGCGATATCGTCAAGCGCACCGCGCGCATCGCTGAGGTGCCGGTGGGCGACGCGGTCATCGGCCGGGTCATCGACCCGGTGGGCAACCCCATCGACGGCAAGGGCCCCATCGAGGCCAAGGAATTCCGCCGCATCGAGATGAAGGCGCCGGGCGTCATCGAGCGCCAGCCGGTGAACGAACCCATGTACACGGGCTACAAGGCCATCGACGCCATGACCCCGGTGGGCCGCGGTCAGCGGGAACTGGTCATCGGCGACCGCCAGATCGGCAAAACCGCCCTGTGCGTAGACGCCATCATTAACCAGAAAGACTCGGGCGTCATCTGCATTTACGTGGCCGTCGGCCAGAAGAAGTCCACGGTGGCCCAGGTGGTGGACGCCCTCGAGCGCCACGGCGCCATGAAACACACCATCGTGGTCAATGCTTCCGCCTCGGAGCCCGCGGCCTTGCAATACGTGGCCGCCTATTCCGGTTGCGCCATGGGGGAATACTACCGTGACTCCGGCCGCCACGCCCTGATCATCTACGATGACCTCACCAAGCAGGCCCAGGCCTACCGGCAGATTTCCCTGCTGCTGCGCCGCCCGCCGGGTCGTGAGGCCTATCCGGGGGACATCTTTTATAACCACTCCCGCCTCCTGGAGCGGGCCGCCAAGCTGAACGACGCGCTGGGCGGCGGGTCCATGACGGCCCTGCCCATCATCGAGACCCAGCAGGGCGACGTGTCGGCCTACATTCCCACCAACGTTATTTCCATCACCGACGGCCAGGTGTACCTGGAGCCCAGTCTGTTCTTCTCCGGTATCCGCCCCGCCATCAACGTCGGTCTGTCGGTCTCCCGGGTCGGCGGCGCCGCCCAGGTCAAGGCCATGAAGCAGGTGGCCGGCATGCTGCGCCTGGAGTTGGCCCAGTACCGGGAACTGGCCGCTTTTGCCCAGTTCGGCTCCGAGCTCGATAAGTCCACCCAGCAGCAGCTCAACCGGGGCATCCGGCTGGTGGAAATCCTGAAGCAGCCCCAGTACCAGCCCCTCGTCATGGAACGGCAGATTTCTATTATTTATGCCGGCACCCGGGGCTTCCTGGACAAGTACCCGGTGGATGCGCTCCATCAATACGAGCAGCAGCTCTACTCCTTCCTGGAATCCAAGCACATTGAGCTTCTGAAGGAGATCAAAGAGTCCAAAGCCATCTCCGAGGATCTCGACAACCGCATGAAGGCTGCCTTTACGGAGTTCGATAGCGTCTTCCAGTCCACCATCGACGCAGCTGCTTAAGGGAGCTGGAGGATAAGCCATGGCAACCTTACAAGATATCCGGCGGAAGATCTCGGCAGTCAAAAAGACTCAGCAGATCACCAAGGCCATGAACATGGTGGCCGCCGCCAAACTTCGGGGCGCGCAACAGCGCATGGAGAATTTCCGCCCCTACGCCGAGTCATTTTCCCTGTTGCTCAGGAATCTGGCCGGCGGGGTGACGCCGGAAATCCATCCTTTTTTTCAAAAGGCCGAAGCAGTGAAAAAGGTGGGGCTGGTGCTCATGACCGCCGACCGCGGGCTGTGCGGCAGCTTCAACGTCAACCTGATCAACGCCGCTAGTAAGTTTAAGCGGGAAAAAGAGGCCGAAAGCATCGAAGTGGCCATCACCGCCGTGGGCCGGAAAGGCCGGGACTATTTCCGGCG
Organism: uncultured delta proteobacterium; assembly: GCA_963773285.1. GTDB lineage: Bacteria > Desulfobacterota > Desulfobaccia > Desulfobaccales > 0-14-0-80-60-11 > JBGSLA01. The sequence continues at coordinate 53,277 of CAVZAM010000006.1, read as the reverse complement.
CCGCCAGGCCGATATGCCCCGGTTCTACGTGGACGTCTGGAACAACTTTGACTACAGCAACGCCGTCGCCGTGGGCCGGGACGTGATGAGCGACTTTCTGAGCGGCGAAGTTCAGGAAGTTTATCTCATCCACGCCCAATTCATGAATGTGGCTATCCAGAGACCTCACGTGGTGAAGCTCCTGCCCATTGAGCCGGAGGCCGCCGTTGAGGAAGCCGCCGGTCCCGGTGCCGAATACATCTTTGAGCCGCCGGTGGCCCAGTTTCTGGAATACCTTTTGCCCAAGCATCTCAATACGGTGATCTACCATGGCTTCCTGGAAAATGCCGCCAGCGAGCACGCGGCCCGGATGACCGCCATGGATAACGCCTCCGTTAACTGCAAGGATATGATTACCAGTCTCACCTTGGTGATGAATAAGGCCCGGCAGGCGGCCATTACTAGAGAACTCATGGATATCGTGGGCGGCGCCGAAGCCTTGAAAGGCTAACCGCCTCAGCGAGGAGGATACCGAGATTATGAACATTGGCAAAATTGCCCGCGTCATCGGACCCGTAGTGGACGTGGAATTCCCGGAGGGCCAGCTGCCGGAGATCCGCAATGCACTTTTTATCAGCAACCCCGCCATCGACGACACCCAAGATAACCTGGTGGTGGAAGTAGCCCAGCATCTGGGGAACAACGTGGTGCGCACCATCGCCATGGACATCACTGATGGTCTGGTCCGCGGCATGGCAGCCAAGGACACCGGCAGCCCCATCACGGTGCCGGTGGGTGCCGAAGCCCTGGGCCGGGTGCTGAACGTGGTGGGACGGCCGGTGGACGGCCTCGGGCCCGTGAAGGCCAAGACCATGATGCCCATCCACCGGTCAGCCCCTTCCTTCGTCGAGCAGGACACCACCGTCAAGGTGCTGGAGACCGGCGTTAAGGTTATTGACCTGCTGGTGCCGTTCCCCCGGGGCGGCAAAATGGGCATGTTCGGCGGCGCCGGCGTCGGCAAAACCGTCGTCATGATGGAGATGATTCACAACATCGCCATGCACCACGGCGGCATTTCCGTGTTCGCCGGTGTGGGCGAACGCACCCGGGAAGGCAACGACCTTTACCTGGAAATGAAGCACTCCGGCGTTCTCCCCAAGGCGGCCCTGATTTACGGTCAGATGACCGAGCCGCCGGGAGCCCGGGCCCGGGTGGCCTTGACGGCGCTGACCGCGGCGGAATACTTCCGTGACGTGGAAGGCCAGGACACCCTGCTCTTCATCGATAACATTTTCCGTTTCACCCAGGCGGGTTCCGAAGTATCGGCTCTTCTGGGCCGCATGCCCTCCGCCGTCGGTTATCAGCCCACCCTGGGAACGGACTTGGGTGAGTTGCAGGAGCGCATCACCTCCACCAAGAAGGGTTCGGTAACCTCGGTGCAGTGCATCTACGTGCCCGCCGACGATCTCACCGACCCGGCGCCGGCCACCACCTTCGCCCATCTGGACGGCACCGTGGTGCTCTCCCGGGCCTTGACCGAGCTCGGCATCTACCCGGCGGTGGATCCCCTGGACTCCACCTCCCGGATCCTGGACCCCATGGTCCTGGGTGAAGAGCATTATCTGGTCTCCCGGCAGGTGCAGGTGATTCTGCAGAAGTACAAGGACCTGCAGGACATCATCGCCATCCTGGGCATTGACGAACTGTCCGATGAAGACAAGATAGTCGTGGCCCGGGCCCGGAAGATCCAGCGCTTCCTGTCCCAGCCCTTCTTCGTGGCCCAGACCTTCACCGGCCAGGAAGGCAAATTCGTCACCGTGCCCGACACCGTGCGGGGCTTCAAAGAGATCATCGAAGGCAAACACGACGATCTTCCCGAGCAAGCCTTCTACATGGTGGGCGGCATTGAAGAGGCGGTGGCCAAGGCCGAACGGCTGGCCGCGGCTTAAGCCCCGGGGAGGCCAGCACAATGGCAGAGAAGTTATTGTTGGAAGTTGTCACCCCGGACCGGAAGCTCCTCTCCGCCGAAGCGGATGTGGTGGTACTCCCGGGGGTGGAAGGCCAGTTCGGCGTCCTTTACGGGCACGTCCCCTTCCTCTCGGCCCTGGATATCGGGGAAATGTATTACCGGGACGGCGGTAAAACCGAGTTCCTGTCAGTGGGCGGCGGTTTCGCCGAGGTCACTGGCAAGAAGGTCACCATCGTGGCCGAGGCCGCTGAGGTCGGCAAAGAGATCGATATCGAGCGGGCCCGCCGGGCCTTGGAGCGGGCCGAGAAACGGCTGGCCAAGGCCAGGACCGAAGATGTCGATTGGGCCCGGGCCGAGGCGGCCCTCCGCCGGGCCATGGTCCGCATGAAGGTGGCCGGCCGTTAACCGCTGACCCTATAACCATAGACACATCACAGGCAAGCCTGGGTTTCCGGGCTTGCCTTTCTTTTTTTACAAACTTACCTTGTCGATGTATTATTTATAGATAAGATTGAGAAGGTCTAAGCCTGTAGCCGCAGGCTTTAGCCTGCGCCAACTGGACTATTGTTAACCAGGCTTCCCATTTTTGGCCTACTATCAACAGGATCAGGCAAATGAACAAGAGGGAACGCAAGAGGATTTATCAAAGGTTAGTGGAAACACCACTGGCATCTGGAACAAGGGAGACGGCCTGGCTTATCAGGAAGAGCTACGGGCTGAATGGGACGACCAAAGCTTGCAGGGTTATCATTTATTAAAGCCAACCGATGAAGATAACTTACGATCCTGAAATTGACTTGCTACGCATTATATTTAGAAACGCCCTCATTGAGGAAAGCGATGAGGACAAGCCGGGGGTTATTATCGACTATGATAAAGAAGGGCATATCGTCGGCATGGAAATTTTGGATGCCTCCAAGCGCATGGATAACCCTCGAGCGATGGATTATGCGGTGATGGGGTAGAGAAAGGAGGCGCTGATGAGTATCTGTCTGATAATTTTGGTGAATGATTATAGTGCGTAAAACGCACCCTACGTATATAGGAAAGAGCGATATGGAGACATGCAAAAATAAAAGCTCAAATCTATATTTTATTTTCATTGAAAAAACAGCTGATGCCGAAGGCCTTTTAGTGACCCCCGAAGCTCAGGTGAAATCTTTGAATCTTAATCTCTTTAGCGAGATGGAGGACCAAGAGGAATCTCATCTGCTGCAAAATAAGCTAGTCACCGAGGCTCAAATCAAAAGGTTTCACGAATATCTCAAAGACCGGAGCGATGAATTGGTAGAGAATGTTGAGGATTCCTTCGAACAACTTTCTCCTTCTGCAAGGGCGGAAGTTCTCAAAAAGCTACAAAAATAGTCCTCGGGGAACTCAGAAATGTAGGGTGCGTCTTACGCACCAAAAAATTTTGGTACAACTCCTGCAAAGGATATGACCCATATGGGTGAAAAATTGAATTCCACCACCGCCGTCATCCTGGCCGCGGGCCAGGGGACCCGCATGAAATCAGGCCATCCCAAGGTCCTCCACCAGATCCTGGGGCGGCCCATGATCACCTATCTTATCGACGCTCTCAATTCGATAGGGATCACCGATATCCTGGTGGTGGTGGGCTATCAGTCTGAGAAAGTCATCGGCGCCCTGGCCACGGAAGAGGTAGAGGGACTCCGGTTCGTGATCCAGGAGCCCCTGCTGGGGACCGGTCACGCCGTGCAGGTGGCCATGCCCTCGGTGCCGCCGGATGCTGAGACCGTCATGGTGCTGTGCGGCGATGTGCCCCTTATCTCCGGCGACAGCATCGAGGCCCTTTACCGGCTGCATAAGCAGTCTGGCGCCAAGGTGACCGTCCAGACCGTGGAACTGCCGGATGGCGGCCATTATGGCCGGGTGGTGCGGGATGCCGAGGGCCGGGTGCTGGACGTGCTCCAAACCAAGGACGCGGCCGACCGCCCCGACATCCTGGCCATCCGGGAAATCAACACCGGGGCCTACTGCTTTGACGCCGCGTCACTGCGCCAGCTCCTCCCCGAGCTAAAAGTGAGCCCGGTAACCGGGGAAATCTACCTTACCGATATGATTCACCTGGCCCGGCACCACGGCGGCACCGTGGAGGCCCTGCTGGACCCGGACTGGCCCGATCTTCTGGGCATCAACAGCCGCAAAGAACTGGCCGAGGCCACCCGGACCCTGAAAATGCGCATCAACGAGGCCCACATGGCTGCCGGGGTCACCCTGGTGGACCCCGAAAGCACCTATATCGGCCCCCAGGTGGTCATCGGCCGGGACACGGTGGTCTACCCCAACGTCTACCTGGAAGGGCGCACCAGGATCGGCGAGGATTGCCTCATCGAGCCCAACGTCAAGATCAGCGACGCCACCCTGGCCGCTAACGTCCACGTCAAAATGGGCTCGGTCATCACCGAAAGCCGCCTGGCCGAAGGGGTGCAGGTGGGGCCGTATTCGCACCTCAGGCCCTTGAGCGACTTGAGGGCAGGGGCCCGGGTGGGCAATTTCGTCGAAGTGAAAAAGTCTATACTTTACCCCGGCGTCAAGGCCAACCACCTCACCTATCTGGGCGACGCCGAGGTGGGGGCCGGGACCAACGTCGGCGCCGGCACCATCACCTGCAACTACGACGGGGTCAACAAACACAAGACCATCATCGGCGAAGGGGCCTTCATCGGCAGCAACACCGCCCTGGTGGCGCCGGTGACCATCGGCGCCGGGGCTTACGTGGGCGCGGGCTCCACCATCACCAGGGAGGTGCCCCCGGGGAAGCTGGGCCTCAGCCGGGCCCGGCAGGTGATCATGGAACGGCGCCTCCTGAAGAAAAAATAGGCCTAAACGAAGTTGCTCGGTAATAACCACCCGGCCCCAACAGCTCGGGACCATAATAACTGCTCCGCGCAGAGCACCTAATGACCAGTTCGGGAGAAATAAGCCATGATCACAGCCCAGTTTGCCCAGGAGTTCGCCCAACAGTGGATAGATGCGTGGAATTCTCACAACCTGGATCGGATCATGTCACTCTGTGCCAATGATATCGAGGTGACCTCACCTTTCATTGCTGATCTGGCGCAGGAGCAAAGCGGCATCCTTAAAGGCAAAGAAAATATCCGGGCTTATTGGGCCAAGGCCCTGGAACGGTACTCGGATCTACACATGAAGTTGATAGAAGTTATGTTGGGCGTTGATAGTATTGTCGTTTACCACCAAGGTGTCCACGGCAAAGGCGTCGCCGAGGTTTTTTATTTCGATGGCAACCACCAGGTACTACGGGACATCGCCCATTACACTTCCTAACTGAAGGATTGCACTTCTTAATTTAAAAGAGGCCACTATGTGCGGCATTATCGGTTATCTCGGCCCCCAGGAGGCCATGCCCATTCTCCTGGACGGCTTGAAGCGTCTGGAATACCGGGGCTATGACTCCGCCGGGGTGGCGGTCATAGGGGCCAACGGCCTGGCCATTCGCCGGAGTCTGGGAAAGCTCCGGGAACTGGAAAAAGTCCTGCAGGAAAAACCCCTGTCGGGCACGGTAGGCATCGGCCACACCCGCTGGGCCACTCACGGGCGGCCCTCCGAGGCCAACGCCCACCCCCACCAGGTGGGGGAAATCGCCGTGGTCCACAACGGCATCATCGAGAACTACCTGGATCTCAAGGAAAAGCTTTTAAAGGCCGGCCACCGCTTCGCCTCCGAGACCGACACGGAGATCGTCTCCCACCTGGTGGTGCGCCACTTAAACGAGGGGGCGGATTACCTGAGCGCCATTCGCCAGACTTTGCAGGAAATCAAGGGCTCTTATGCCCTGGCCATCGTCAATGCCAGGGAGCCGCGCCTTTTGGTGGCGGCCCGCAAGGAAAGCCCCCTGATCCTGGGGCTGGGCGACGGGGAATTTTTCCTGGCCTCGGACATCCCGGCCATCCTCCCCTACACCCGCCGGGTGATCTTTCTGGAGGACCACGACCTGGTGCTGATCAAGGACGGCGGCTTCCAAATCACGGACGGCGACGGCCAACAGCTGCATCGGCCGGAGCACGCCATCACCTGGAGTCCGGCCATGGCGGAAAAGGCCGGGTACAAGCATTTCATGCAAAAGGAGATCTTTGAGCAGCCCCGGGCCCTCATCGACACTTTCCGGAGCCGCATCAAGCAGGAAGAAGGGGAGGTGGTGCTGGAAGAGGTACCCTTCTCCCGGGAGGACCTGCAGGCCATCAAGAAGATTTTCATCGTGGCCTGCGGCACCTCCTTTCATGCCGCCATGGTGGGGAAACACCTCATCGAAGGCATGTGCCGTCTGCCGGTGGAAGTTGACCTGGGCTCCGAGTTCCGCTACCGGGACCCCATGCTGGACGAGACGAGCCTGTTGATCCCCATCTCCCAGTCCGGGGAAACCGCGGACACCCGGGCGGGACTCACCGCCGGCAAGGAACGGGGGGCGAAAAGCCTGGCCATCGTCAATGCGGTGGGGTCGAGTATCGCCCGGGACGCGGACTGCGTTTTCTACACCCATGCCGGCCCGGAGATCGGGGTGGCCTCCACCAAGGCCTTCACCACCCAGCTGGTGGCCTTATATCTTATTGCGCTGTACCTGGGCCAGGTCCGGGGGAAGCTCACCCGTGCGGAGATCCGCCAGCGCCTGGGGCAGCTGGTACGCCTGCCCACCTGGGTGCAGGAGACCCTGGACCTGGACATGAAGATCAGGGATGTGGCCCAAACCTATATGAACGCCCAGAACTTCCTGTACCTCGGGCGGGGCCTTAACTACCCCATAGCCCTGGAAGGGGCCTTGAAACTCAAGGAAATCTCCTACATCCACGCCGAGGGTTACGCCGCCGGGGAAATGAAGCACGGTCCCATCGCCCTCATCGACCAGAACATGCCGGTGGTGGTCCTGGCCACCAGGAGTCCGGTCCTGGAGAAAATCCAGGGCAACCTGGAGGAAGTGGCGGCCCGGGGCGGCCGCCTCATCGCCCTGACCGAAGCGGACAACTATCAGGTCATCGAGCGGGTGGAAAGCTTCATACCGGTGCCCGCGGTGCCCCAGGAGCTCGCCCCCATCGTGCTCTCAGCCCCTCTGCAGCTTTTGGCCTACCACATTGCCGACCTCAGGGGCACGGACGTGGACCAGCCCCGCAACCTGGCAAAAAGCGTCACCGTGGAATAGGTGAGATTTTTTGGGGGGAGGGCCAGGGAGCGGTGGCTCCCTGCCCTCCCCCACACCCCCCTCCCAACCCTTTAAGTTTTTTCCAGAGCCGGGGCCGTTGGCCACGGCTCTGGAAGATCCGAAAAACTCAAGGGATTGGGGGAGGGGGTGCGGGAGGGGGTAAGGGCCCTCTGGCCCTTAGCCCCCTCCCCCGCAAACTTTTTCCCCGAGGCAACAGGCCCCCTTAAAGATTGTCCTGACCAGGCAAAGTTGATAGACTCCAGGAATGTCTCCCGCAACCCAGTGAGGTTCGTCATGGATGAAAAGCTTATGCCCAGGGACAAGTTTCACCGGGATATCGAGGTGCTTAAAAGAGCAGCTCATGAAGATGGCCGGCCTGGCCGAAGCCGCTCTCGACCGCAGCATTACGGCCCTCATGACCCGGGACGCCGACCTGGCCCGGGAGGTTATCAAAGGGGATACGGTCATCAACGAGCTGGAGGAGGAGCTGGACAACGCCTGCGTGCGGGTCATCGCCCTTTACCAGCCGGTGGCCGTGGACCTGCGCCAGGTCATGGCCGTTGACCATCTCATCGTGGAGCTGGAGCGCCTGGGGGACCTGGCGGTGAACGTGGCGGAGGAGGCCCTGAACCTGGAGGAGCTGCCCGCCACGGAACTCCACCGGGACCTGGCCCGCATGACCAAGATGGTGCAGCACATGCTCCGGGACAGTCTGCGGTCCTTCCTCTCCCAGGACGCGGTCCTGGCCCGGGAGGTGTGCAAGCAGGACGACGAGGTTGATTATCTCGACCGGGCTCTCATCCGGGAACTCCTCGAATACATGGGCCGGTCCCGGGAGGCTCTGGCCCTCGGTCTCGCCCAGATCACCGTGGTCAGGAACCTGGAGCGGGCCGGCGACCACGCCACCAACATTGCCGAACAGGTGGTGTACATGGTGGAAGGGGAAAGTATCCGCCACCGCTGCCAGGGCTAGCCGGCGCCACGGCATGCATGCCACTGTGGGCACCGGACATCCTTCCCTCTCCCTTGACAAATCGCCAATGAGGCTTATTTTAATAGAATCGGCAGAATGGGTAACTGTACGGAAATTTTGGCAGAACGGGAAACACTGGTCTTAGGGACGGTGTTGGCCCATTATATACAGACGGGCGAGCCGGTGGGGTCGCGCCTTGTGGCGAAGAACTGCGGGCTCAACCTGTCGGCGGCCACCATCCGGAATTTGATGCTGGAGTTGGAGGAGCGGGGTTACCTCAGGCAGCCCCACACCTCCGCCGGCCGGGTCCCCACCCCGCTGGGATTCCGGTATTACGTGGACCGGATCCTCCCCATCAAGGACCTGGGCGAAGGCATGCAGCGGCAGATCGAGGAGGCCTTTTCCCCCTCGGCGGTGGATCCCCAGGAGCTCTTTCGCCAGGCCTCCCGGGCCCTGTCCACGGCCTCGGGGCACCCGGCCTTGGTCTTGAGTCCCCGGCCCCAGGGGATGACCCTCAGGCACATACAGCTCATCGCCCTGGGGGGCGACGGTATTTTATGCCTGCTGGTGGCCCAGGACCAACAGGTGCAAACCCGTTTTCTGCGGGTGGAGACTTCCTACACCCAGGAGCAGTTGGACCGCTTCAGCCGCTACTTGAATGAAATCTGCCAAAATTTAACGCTGGCTGAGGCTCGCTACCGGGTCCTCCGGCAGATGGAGGAAGACCGGAATCTTTTCGACAAGGTAGTCTCCCATGCCCTGAGTTTGAGCCGTCAAGCCCTGCAATCGGAGGACGACGACGAGGGGCTTTACATCGAGGGCACCAGCCATATCCTGGACTACCCCGAAGTTGCCGCCGACGTGGAAAAAATCCGGCTGATCTTCAAGGCCTTCGAGGAGAAGCACCACCTCATCACGCTCCTGGACCAGGCTCTAAAGGCCCAGGGGGTGCACATCGTCATCAGCCCGGATGAGCATTTTCCAGAAATGGAGCTCAGCCTGGTGGCCTCCTCGTACCGGAGCGACCAGGCGCCGGTGGGCAGCCTCGGGGTCATAGGACCCATGCGCATGGACTATGCCCGGGTGGTGCCCATCGTCAACTACACCGCCCTGCTGGTCAGCAAGTGGTTTACCAAGCGGCACAATTGATTTATTCTAAGCAAGTGGCCGATAGCTGACATGACGCCGCGGGAGCATAACTTTGTACAACGGGAGGTTCTCGAAACCTAATGAACCGCATATATAAACCGGGAGAGCCCCCGGAGGGCGCTGGACGAGACTGCCGCCCCCGCCGAGGAGCTCCCCCAGGACACCGAAGCGCTGCAAAGCCTCTTGGCCGAAAAAACCACGGAGGCCCAGGAGAATTACAACCGCTACCTGCGGCTGGCGGCTGAACTGGAGAATATCAAGAAGCGGCAGGAACGGGAAGTCTCGGAGCTGCGCCAGTTCGCCAACGACAACCTTTTGAAGGAGTTGCTGCCGGTTCTGGACAACCTGGAGCGGGCCCTGGAGCACGGCCGCCAAGCCGAGGCCCCCGAAGCCCTCATGGAAGGCCTGGACCTGGTGAGGCAGGATTTTCTCAAGGTCCTGGGCCGCTTCGGGGTCACCCCCATCAACAGCGTGGGGGAGCGTTTCGACCCGGCCTTCCACCATGCCGTCCTGGAGGAAGAGGCTCCCGAAGTGGAGGATCAAACGGTGCTGAAGGAATTGCAGAAGGGGTATCTCTTGCAGAACCGCCTGCTGCGCCCGGCCATGGTAGTAGTTGCCAGGAACAGCGAAAAATCACCCATTAAAATCAACATAGATACAACAGCTTAGGAGGAAGATTTCATGTCGAAAGTCATCGGCATAGATTTAGGCACCACCAATTCCTGTGTTGCCATTATGGAGGGAGGCGAACCCAAGGTCATCCCCAATGTCGAGGGAAGCCGGACCACCCCTTCGGTGGTGGCCTTTACCGATAGCGGCGAGCGCCTGGTGGGGCAGATTGCCAAGCGCCAGGCCATCACCAATCCCTTTAACACCGTGTTTGCGGTGAAACGCCTCATTGGCCGCAAATTCGAGGACGCCGAGGTCCAGCGGGACGTGAAGATCATGCCCTATAAAATCGTGCGGGCTGAAAACGGCGACGCCGCCATTGAAATCAAAGGCCGTCTGTACAGCCCGGCGGAAATTTCCGCCATGATCCTCACCAAGATGAAGCAGACCGCGGAGGAGTACCTGGGGGAAAAAGTCAACGACGCGGTAGTTACCGTTCCGGCTTACTTCAACGACGCCCAGCGCCAGGCCACCAAGGACGCCGGCCGCATCGCGGGCTTAAACGTCCTGCGCATCATCAACGAGCCCACCGCGGCGTCTCTGGCCTACGGCCTGGACAAGAAGAAAGACGAGCGCATCGCGGTGTTCGACCTGGGGGGCGGCACCTTCGACATCTCCGTCCTGGAGATCGGCGAAGGCGTCTTCGAGGTGAAGTCCACCAACGGCGACACCCACCTGGGCGGCGAGGATTTCGACCAGCGCATCATGGAGTTTCTGGCCGACGAGTTCCTCAAGGACCAGGGGATTGATCTCCGCAGCGACAAGATGGCCCTGCAGCGCCTCAAAGAGGCCGCGGAAAAGGCCAAAATGGAGCTGTCCACCTCCTTTGAGACCGAGGTCAACCTGCCCTTCATCACCGCCGACGCCTCCGGCCCCAAACACCTGCTCTTGAAGCTCACCCGGGCCAAACTTGAAGGCCTGGTGGGAGAGCTTATCGACAAGGTTCAGGGACCTTGCTTACAAGCCGTGAAGGATGCCAATACCTCCACTCAGGACATCGACGAGGTGGTTCTGGTGGGCGGCATGACCCGCATGCCCAAGGTCCAGGAGAAGGTCAAGAGCATCTTTGGCAAGGAACCCCACAAGGGCGTCAACCCGGACGAAGTGGTGGCCATCGGCGCGGCCATTCAGGCCGGCGTGCTCAAGGGCGAAGTGAAAGACATCCTGCTTCTGGACGTGACCCCCTTGTCCCTGGGCATCGAGACCCTGGGGGGCGTGTTCACCCGCATTATCGAACGGAACACCACCATCCCCACCCGGAAAAGCCAGGTCTTCTCCACGGCCGCGGACAATCAGACCGCGGTGACCATCCACGTCCTCCAGGGCGAGCGGGAGATGGCGGGGGATAACAAGACGCTGGGCAAGTTCGAGCTCTTCGGCATCCCCCCGGCGCCCCGGGGCATCCCCCAGGTCGAGGTGGCCTTCGACATCGACGCCAACGGCATCGTCCACGTCTCCGCCAAGGACCTGGGAACCGGCCGGGAGCAGTCCATCCGCATCACCGCCAGTAGCGGCCTTTCCGAGGATGAGATCAAGAACCTGGTAAAGGAAGCGGAGCTGCACCACGAAGATGACAAAAAGAAGAAGGAACAGGTGGAGGCCCGCAACCAGGCCGACTCCTTGATCTACACCACGGAAAAGACCCTGGCCGACCTGGGCGACAAAGTGGACCAGGCCACCAAGTCAAGCATCGAAGACCACATCAAACAGCTCAAGGAGGCCATGGAAGCGGGCGACCTCCAGGCCATCAAGAGCCGCAGCGACGAGCTGATGAAGGCTTCCCACAAGGTCGCGGAGACCATGTACGCCCAGGCCGGCGCCGCGGGCGCCGGGGCCGGGGCGGGAGCCGGGGCTGAAGGTGGCCCCCATGCCGGGGCCCAGGCCGCCAAGCCCGAAGAGGACGTGGTGGAGGCCGAATTCGAGGAAGTAAAGGACGACAAGAAGTAAGTCAGGCGGGGAAGGCCGGAAGGTCGTCTCCCGGCTTGCCGTCAACGCCGTGACTTAAATATACAGCTATAAAGGCAGCATATAAAAAGGAGGGGGCAAGGGTGATACACTCTGGCTCCCTCCTTTCATCATCTCACCCAAAGGTTGCAGTCATGCGGTTTAAACTTGTTCTCATCCCCCTGGCCCTGATGCTGGTGTCCGCCTGTCAGGGAAGGGCCCCCCAATACCCCACGGCCCGGCCCCCCGTGGCACAAAACCAGGGTGAAAACCTCTACCTGGAGGCGGAGAGCTACTACCGCCGCCATGATTATCGCCGGGCCTGGCAAACCTTTGCCGCCTATGTGCAACAAAACCCCCAGGGCGATCAGGGTCACCCAGGCCCGCCTCCGGGAGGCGGAAATTCTGGGCCTCCTGGGAGACTGGCAGGGCTCCCTCAACACCTACAAGAGCATCGCCAACCAGGGTGCGGCAGCCGGCGCCGACTATCAGGTCCGATACGGCATCGGCCGGGCCTACTTCAAGCTGGGCCGCTATGAGCTCGCCAGCGAAATCCTGGAAAGCCTCACCGCCTCGGATCTCCCGGAGCCTTTGCGGTTCTCCACCAACGCCTTGCTGGCGGAAATTGCCCTCAAAAAAGGGGCCGTGGAGCCGGCTTTTACGCGCCTCAGGCTCGCCTCCCGGGATCTGGCCGCGGGCGACCAGGAGTGGTTTGATGACCTGAAGACCCGGCTGGTGGAGCAGGCCACCCCCGGGGAGCTGGAAGCCCTGGTCAATCTGTACCGGGATTCCTCCCTCACTGCGCCCATGCTCCTGCGGCTGGCCCGCTTGGCCCAGGAAGCCGGGCACCCCGAGGATGCCGCCAAGTGGCTGCAGGTCCTCAAGGAACGCTTCCCCGGCAGCAAAGAAGCCCGGGCCGCCGCCAATTCCCCGGCCGGCCGCCCGGTGGTGGGCTGTCTCCTGCCCTTGAGCGGCAACTACGCGGAATATGGCCAGGAGGTGAAGCAGGGCATGGAGCTGGCAGCCCAGGGCACCCGGCTCGAGCTGGCGTTCCGTAACTGCCCCAACGACCCCGCCCAAGCGGCCAAGACGGTCCAGGAACTCTCCCAGGACTCCCGGGTGGTGGCCCTCTTAGGCCCCCTCACGTCCACGGACGCCGAGGCTGCGGCCGGGGCCGCGCAGTCTGCCGGCCTGCCTCTCATCGCCCTCTCCCAGAAACAGGACTTGACCACGGCCGGGACCTCGGTCTTCCAGGTCTTCCTTACCCCCCTTCTCCAGGTCCGGGCTCTCCTGCACTATACCCTGGGGGAGCGGGGCCTCAAGCGCTATGCCATGTTCACCCCCGACTCATCTTACGGACGCACCATGGCCCAGGTTTTCGAGGATGAGCTGGCCAAGCAGGACGGCACCCTGGTAAGCCAGGCCACCTATTCCCCGGACTCCCAGGACTTGGACACGTCTCTGAGCCCCCTGGTTACCGCCCTGAAGTCCGGCTCCGAAGGGTCCCCGGGGGTGGATGCCCTGTTTATCCCTGACGAAGCCGGCACCGTGGCCGCCATCGCCACCCAGCTGGCCAAGCAGGGCCTGGGCAAAGTGCAGCTCCTCGGCAGCAACCTGGCCCACCCCAAGGGGCAGACAGGGGCGGACCAAGCTCTAAATGGCCTTATTTTCCCGGACGCCTTTTTCAAGGGGGATGCCAACCCTGCCGTCCAGAGCTTTATCACCGCCTATCGCCAGCGCTACCATAGCGAGCCCGGTTACCTCGCCGCCCAGGGCTTCATGATGGTCCGCCTTATGGCCCGGGTCCTGTCCGGTCAAACGCCGCCGTCCAGAAGCGAGCTGCCCCAGAAGCTCCAGGCCCTCCGGGACGTTGCCGATGCGCCCTGGTTCAAGGGCTTTACATCGGACCGCCAGGCCGAGCTGACCATGTACATCCTCACGATTAATAATGGCCAGGTGCAGATGGCCACCCGGCCCGCGGCGGTGCAGCCGTGATCACCTGCGTCCCGGGCTTTGCTGTCGGCCACGCCAGCGACTTTAACAACCTCACCGGTTGTTCCGTTATCCTGTGTCCCCCCGGCACCGTGGGAAGTGTCGACATCCGGGGCTCGGCGTCCGGCACCCGCCAGCTGGACGCCCTGTCGGGGCTGCATATCGTGGAAGAGGTAAACGCCGTCCTTCTGGCCGGGGGGAGCGCCTTCGGCCTGGATGCCGCCGGCGGCGTCATGCAATTCCTCGAGGAAGGAGGCCGGGGCTTCGATGTTACCGTCACCCGGGTGCCCACCGTCCCCAGCGCCGTGATTTACGACCTGTCGGTGGGCAGCTGCCGGGTCCGGCCGGACAAGGCCATGGGCTACGCCGCCTGCCGGGCGGCCCGCCCCGATTTCCAGGGGGCCGGGAGTCTCGGGGCCGGCACCGGGGCCAGCGTGGGCAAACTCCTGGGCATCGGCCACGCCACCAAGGGCGGCCTGGGGAGCGCCTGCCTGCAAGGCCCGGACGGCCTGCTGGTGGGGGCCCTGGCCGTGGTCAATGCCTTTGGCGATGTGGTTGATCCTGACACCGGCGCCATCGTCGCCGGGGCCCGCATCACCCCGGACAGCCAGGAATTTGCCGACTCCGCCGCCCTTATCCGCCAGGGCATGGTGCGGCAGCCCTTCGGGGAGCCCAACACCACCATCGGGGTAGTGGCCGTAAACGCCCGCCTGACCCGGGAGCAGGCCCAAAAAGTCGCCCAGATGGGGCAAAACGGCCTGGCCCGCACCATCCGCCCGGTGCACACCCTGTTTGACGGCGACATGGTCTTTGTCCTGGCCCACCCTGAGGTGAGCGTGGACCTCCACGTCGTGGGACTTTTAGCCCAGGCTGCCCTGGAAGCCGCCATTTTAAACGCCGTCAGCGAGGCCGAGGGGCTGGGCGGCCTCCCCGGTTGCCGGGAATTGCAAAAGAACCGGCGGCATTGTCCAGAATTAAGGGCGACCGAACGCCCCAGCACCTAAAAGGTAAAGCTACTGCCATGACCCGAGACCTCGACCTGATTGTCTTTGACCTGGACGGCACACTGGTGGACTCCCTCCCGGACCTGGCCACCGCGGCCAACCATGCCCTGCGCCGTTTGGGTCTCCCGGAGCACCCCCCCGAGGCCCACAAAAAGATGATCGGCGCCGGGGAAAAGAATTACGTGCGGCGGTTTCTGGGGCCGGACCACCAGGACCTGTTTGACCAGGCCCTGGCCCTTTATCTGGAGTATTATTCCCGCCACCTGGGCGATCAAAGCCGCGCCTACCCGGGGGTGACTGAGACCCTGGCAGCGCTTCGCCCCCTTAAAATGGCAGTATTATCCAACAAGCGCGCCGACCTCACCCGGCAGGTGGTGGAGATCACGGGCCTGGCCGGTTTTTTTCAGTCGGTGCGGGGCGGGGACAGCTACGGCGTGCTCAAGCCCTCGCCCGAGGGCCTTGCCGCCCTCATCAAAGAATTGGGCAGTGAGCCGGCCCGGAGCTTTATGGTGGGGGACAAGCCCGAGGACGTCCTGACAGGCCAGGGGGCCGGGGCCCGCACCGTGGCCCTGACCTCTGGCTACGGCGAACCCGGGGCCCTTGCCGCCCTGGAGCCGGACTACACCTGCAGCAGCTTCTCCCAGCTGGCAGATCTCTTTAATTGATGGGCCTTTGGGGGGAGGGGGTGCGGGGGAAGGGGTAAGGGCCCTCTAGCCCTTAGCCCCCTACCCCGCCATCTACTGACCAGCCAGGCTGAACTGCAGGGTCAATTCCACCTCTCCCGAGGCCGGCTTCGGGAAGGTAATCCCTTGCACCGCCTCCATCAGGCATTTCCCCAGGGTAGCATCGGGGCGGCCGTTTTCAGCCCACTGCACCCTGGTCACCTTGCCCTCGGAGCTGACGGTCACCCGGAGTTTCAGCGCGGTGGGCAGCTTCACCCCCCTGGCCCTGGCGCCGCCATAGCACTTCTCGAACTGCGGCAGCCCTGCTTCCAGAGTCTGTTGGGCCGCGGCGGCCTCGAGCTCACCTTTTATCTCCAGGACCTGCACCGTCAGGGTTGGGGCAGCAGGCGTTTCGAGGGTTGCCTCCGGTTGGCCGGAGCCCCCCGGGCCTGAGGCGGGCTCGGTGGAGGGGCTGGGCGGTACCGGACTCAATGCCATATCCTTCCGGCTGGCCATCATCCCGAACCCCCCGTGAAAGCCCGGGCTCATCCTGGCCTTGAGATTGGCGGCGTAAGGCCCACCTCCCCCCACCGCCAGGTCGGAGACGCCTTCGGGGAGGGGCAGGGGCTGCTTCACGGTCTCCACCGTGCCGTCGCCCCGCTTGACCTTGTCCACCGCCACAAAAGAAGTGTACGCGGTCATGAGGGTGTATTTGAGGCCAAGGTCGGTGATCTCCTTAATTTGGGCGGCGTCACTGCCCCTGGCAAAGTGCTGGTAATCGGACAAACGGGCTATACGCTCCCGGGCCCACAGGAACCTCAAGGCGGCATTATCCGGGCTGGCCTGGGCCGCCTCCACCTTGAGCTCCCGGTGAAATGGCCCCGCCGCGGTTTGGCCCGTGACCACCACCGCTCCCTGGGGTGTGCCCCGGTATTTCCCCAGAAGGGTCAGGGGCCGCAGGGCAAACAGGTCCGGCAGGGCCGACGGCTCGACGTCATAGGCCTCGAAGCCCGGGAAGGCCACCTTAATGTTGGTGAGCACCGGCGTCTCGATGTAGCGCTGGAAGCGGGCCGCCTGGGCGGCGGCTTGCCCCTGCTTCTCGATGACAAAAGGCTCGCCTCTACCCGCCCGGGCCATGCCCTCGATGAGGAAGCGGTTCACCGCGGTGCCGATCCCGAAGGGGAAGAGGTTGGCCTCCCCCAGGTTCTGGCGGATGAGCTCGAACAGCTCGGCTTCCACGTTAACATAGCCGTCGGTGGCCACCACGACGATGCGGGAAGCTCCCTTGGCCCGGGGCAGGGCCAGGGCCCGTTTGAAGGCCGGCAGGATCTCGGTGCCGCCGCTTCCCGGCTGGGACTGGATGAACTCCAGGGCCTGTTTCTTGTTGTCCGCCGTGGCCGGGCAGCGACCCGTCCTGGGAGAGCACCTGGGAACCGCTCTCAAACAGGAGGATGTTCATGAAATCCTGGGGCCGCAGCCTGGTGATGATGTCCTTCATGAGGGCCTTGGAGGTCTCCAGGGGGTAGCCGTGCATGGACCCGGAGACGTCCACGATAAAGATGTACTCCCGGGGCGGGGCCGCCTCTTTTTTGACCCGTTCCGGCGGCTCCATGACCATGAGAAAGAAATTCTCATCCTGCCCCGGATAAAGCAGGAGACCTGCATCGACTTTGTCTCCGGCCAGGGCGTAGCGCAGCACGAAATCCCGGTTGCCCCCAGTTTTGTCGTCTTTCAGGGTCACCTGGGCAACCTCGGGACTGGTGTAGTTTACCTGGATGTCATGACTGGGGCTGGCCAGTTTGGCCAGGGGCACGCCCCCCCGGACCTCCGCGCTCAGACCGAAGCTGTAGGGCGGGGCCTGGCCCTCATGGAGATAGGGGCTGGCCACCCACTTTTCCGTGTCCGGAGCCCCGGCCGCCGGCTGGTTGGCATAGCGCGGCCCCACCACCGTGGGATAGACAAACTCGTAGACCTTGTCCTCCGCCCGCACCAGCTCCAGGTACTTGAGTTCCACCTTGACCTCGTCCCCGGGGAGAATATTGGCCACGTTCATCTGAAAGACATTGGGGCGCTGCTGCTCGAGAAGTGTCGTGGTCTGGCCCGCTTTTTTAGCATCCTCGTAGGTCTCACGGGCCTTCTGGCGCTCCATGATGTCGGCCTCGATGATGCGCTCCCCCACGGTCATGCGCAGGGCATGGACTGCGGCCCGGGTGGAGGCGGGGAAAACATAGACGGCTTCCAGGGCCTTTTTGCCCTCGTTCCGGTATACCTGGGTAACCGTGACGTCCGCCACCTTCCCGGCGATCTTCACCGCCGCCGTCGTGCTCTTTAAAGGCAGGGCGTCGGTTGCTGGGTCATCGCTCATCACCACAAAATACGGGGACAGGGTCTTGTCCTCTTGGTCCGCACTTTCGGACAAAGCCCCTGGCGTCATGGGTTTAAACGCCAGGACTGACAGGCAAGCCAGTATGACCGCCAAAAAGCCAAGTCCGGTGCGGAGCCTGGCGGTGAAGATGTTCCGCACTCCCGTCGATTTGAGCCATGCAACCATAGTGAACCACCTGACCTCCGGTTATCTGAACCGAAGCTTGAGTTAGGCCCCGGAAACATTTTGGCCGGGGCAGTCTTACCCAATTAGAAGGGCCCAGGCCGGTAACGTTAACGCCTTAATTTCACGTAAGTCTCCCGCCCGGCCTTTTTCACCTGGTGGCTGCCGCCTCTTCGCCGCGGAAAGAGAAGCCCTGCCTGGCCCTCACGCCCAGGAATTTGTTTGACAGAACGTACCTAGAGGAATATATTTCAAAAAACCGGCGGTGTAGCTCAGTTGGTTAGAGCATGCGGCTCATATCCGCAGCGTCCGGGGTTCGAATCCCTGCACCGCCACCATATTATTAACTTCATCGTTTCGCAGGGGGAGGAAAAACATGAAGAGGGGAGTAGTTTGGGTTGTCGCCGGTCTGTTTGCCCTGAGCCTGCAGGGAACTGCCCTGGCTCAGAAAGAGGAAAAGGCTCCAGAATCTTTCACGCCGCCGCAGATGGAATCTCCGGCGCCCTCGGCCCCGGCTGAAAACCTGCCGGCGCCCGAGAAAAAGAGCTGCAAGAAGAAAGTAGCACACAAAAAGACCCATAAAACCTGCAAGAAACCCGTGGTCAAAAAGAAAAGTTGCAAACCGAAAAAGGTTGCGTAACGCGGTATTACACCAAGCTATTGTCGTCATTATCAGCCGGGGAGGCTATTCCCGTAAGGGAGTCGTCTCCCCGGTGCCGTGTCGAAGACTTGTTGGCGAGGTAAAATTCATGAAGCGATTTCTCGGCTTGTGCACTGCGGCCTTTTTCTTGAGTGTCCTGCCCGGCGCCGGCTTCTCCCAGACGAGCTCGGGCGTTCCACCCATGCTGGAAACCCAGCGCCCCCTGGCCATGCCGGCCAACCAGCAACCGGAGCCCCGGTCCCCGAATCTGGACGTGGCCAAGCCCGTTTGTCCGGCCACCCCGGTGGTCAAAAGCAAAAAATCAACCCAAAAAACCTGCGCGGTGGGGGCGGCCAAACCGAGCGGCGTCAAAAAAGTCAGCAAGACCGCCAAGAAAAAGTGCCCTGCCGCCAAACCCAGGAGCAAGGTGGCCGCCAGCGCTTCTTGAGCAGCCCTCTAAAGAGGAATCGTTGAGTCCTCCAGTGCCGCGCCGCGTGGCTTTGCTATGGCTTTATCCAGGAAGAACGGCTGGCAATTTAGGAAAAAGCTCTTATCCTGTTTGAGGGAGAAGTAAGACATCCATTAATCACCGCGTTCCTGCGGCCTTGGGGAGATCGCAGGAAAGCCCCAATCAAGAAGGAGTACATCAAAAGAAGGGGGGAGGTATGAAAAAACAGATGCTCATTTTGGCGGTGGCGGCCACTTTTGTGTTCGCCGGTTGTGCTGGCATGTCCACTACCGAACAACGGGTGCTCTCGGGCGGCGCCATCGGCGCCAGCGGCGGGGCCCTGGTCGGTTGGGCCGCCGGCAACCCCGCGGTGGGAGCCGCTGTGGGTGGCGGCGCCGGGGCCTTGGGGGGCTTGATTTACGACCAGTTTGAGAAATCCCGCGGCACAGACCAGCAGTAAAGCTGCCAGCGCCGCATCATGCTCGGGCCAGTTGGCCGGTCACCGGTCAGCCGGCCCTTTGTTTTTAGATCTTTGGGGGGAGGGCCAGGGAGCCGCGGCTCCCTGCCCTCCCCCCACACCCCCCTCCCAACCCTGTTAGTGGGTGTCGACGGCCAGAGCTATGCACCGGCCGTCGACAATTCTCTCACCCCACTCAAGGGATTGGGGGAGGGGGCGTGGGGGAGGGGGTAAGGGTTCCACCCTTAGCCCCCTCCCCCACAATACCGTTTCACGTAGACCATGAGCAGGGCCACCGCCGCCGGGGTGACGCCGCTCATGCGGCCTGCCTGCCCCAGGGAACGGGGCCGCACCTCCTTGAGTTTCTGCCGGATTTCGTTGCTCAGCCCCGGCACCGCGTCGTAATCAAAGCCCTCCGGAATACGTTTCTCTTCCCACTGGGCCATTTTCTGGGCCATCTCCGCCTGACGCTTGAGGTAACCGGCGTACTTGTGCTCGATTTCGATCTGCTCCAGGACCGCCGGGGGCGCGGCCGGGGTCTCCTCCCCCGCCAGCCTGAGGCAGGTGATGAGGTCCAGTTCCGGACGTTTCACCAGGCGCAGGAGCGGCGTGGGTTCGCTGATGGGGGCCGTGCCCCGGGCCGCCAGTTCCTGATTTACCCCGGGGGTGGAAATTACCTTTTTGGTGGCCAGGCGGGCGTTTTCTTCGGCCATGAGGCGCTTTTTCTCCCTGAGGCGCGCCACCGCTTCCCGGTCCACCAGGCCAAGGTCATGGCCCCATTCCGTGAGGCGCAGGTCGGCGTTGTCCTCCCGGAGGAGCAGGCGGTATTCGGCCCGGGAGGTGAACAGGCGGTAGGGCTCCCGGGTGCCCTTGGTGACCAGATCGTCCACCAGCACGGCCATGTAGGCCTGGGAGCGGTCCGGCAGGAAGGGCGGGCGGCCGGTCACGGCGCAGGCAGCGTTGACCCCGGCCCAGAGGCCCTGGGCCGCGGCCTCCTCGTAGCCCGAAGTGCCGTTGATCTGCCCGGCCATATACAGGCCGGCGATTCTTTTGGTCTCGAGGGTGGGCTTGAGCTCGGTAGGGTCGACGAAATCGTACTCGATGGCGTAGGCCGGCCGCATGACCTCCACTTCCTCCAGGCCCGGCACGGATCTAAAGAGCCGCAGCTGGATCGCCACCGGCAGGCAGTTCCCCAGGCCCTTGGCGTAAATCTCCTCGGTGTCCCGGCCTTCCCGCTCCAGGGTCACCTGGTGGCTGGGCTTGTCGGTGAAGCGCATCACCTTGTCCTCGAGGGACGGGCAGTAGCGGGCGCTCACCCCGGTGATGACCCCGCTGTACAGGGGGGAAAGGCCGATGTTGTCGCGGACGATGCGGTGGGTCTCAGAGGTAGTGTGGCTGATAAAACACGGCAACTGCTCCACGGCCAGGGCAGCCGTGCGCCAGGAAAAAGGCCGGGGCCTGGGGTCCCCTTCCTGGCGGGTAAGAAGGGAAAAATCGATGGACGAGGCCCTGAGACGCGGGGGCGTGCCGGTCTTTAAGCGGCCCATCCTGAAGCCCAGTTCCTGCAGGTGGGCGGCCAGCCCCAGGGCGGCGAACTCCCCGGCCCGCCCCGCCTGGATTTTCACCTCGCCGATGTGAATAAGGCCGTTCAAGAATGTCCCCGTGGTGATGAGCACGGCCCGGGCCCTGGTGACCAGCCCCAGGGAGTCCAACACGCCCGTCACCCGGCCGTCCTCCATCAGGAGCCGCTCAACCATGGCCTCCCGGACGGTGAGGTTCCGGGTCCCTTCCACCTTGGCCTTCATGGCCAGGCGGTAGGCCTGCTTGTCGCACTGGACCCAGGTCCCCCGGACGGCCGGCCCCTTGGAGAGGTTCAGGGTGCGGAACTGCACCCCGGTGAGGTCGGCGGCGTGCCCCATGGCCCCGCCCAAGGCGTCGATTTCCTTCACCAGGTGCCCCTTGGCCAGGCCCCCCACCGCCGGGTTGCAGGCCATGGCCGCCACCGTGTCCAGGTTGAGGCTGAGCAGCAGGACCTTGAGGCCCATGCGGGCGGCCGCCAGGGCCCCTTCGCAGCCGGCGTGCCCGGCCCCCACCACAATCAGGTCAAATTCTGTGGGATAAACAGCCATGGAGGGCATTTCACAGTTGAATTACCGATGATTTTTGTTTAAGTTACTAAGCTGTTGGACTTTTCACCCGAGGCGCGCCCAGGCTTACATGGCCCGGCCTGAAGGCCTTGGCTCAACGCCCGCTACAGGCACAACTACTCTGTCGTGGATTGCCACTTCAGGGAATTTCAGCAGTGGAGGAAGCTATGAATCGGACCTTTGAGACCCTTGAGCCCAAAGGGGAAGTCGCGGTGGCCCAGAAACCCGAAGGAGTGCTCAAGATTATGTTGTACAAAGGGGGCATTACCCATTTCGAATTCACTATAACCCGGGAGAATGCCTTCAACCTGGCCATGGAAATCCTGCAGCACGCCTACCGCCTGGGGGAAGGAGCCTGAGACCCGGCCTGGGCCCTGGGGCCGGTGGCGGCGGTCACCGGTCCCATTCCACTTCCCGCACCAGTTCGATGAACTCCGGGGACTCCCCGTAATCCTTCAGGGCCTGCTGATAGTCCAGCCAGGTCTGCCACAGGGTCTGCCAGGCCCGGTTGTGCCAGTAAAAGTGGCTCTCCCCGCCTTCGGTCTTCAGGCGCATAAACTCGTCATATTCTTCCTGGCAGCTTTCACAGAAGCGGAACGGACTCTTGTAGCGTCTGTACATGCCGGTGGTGTCAAACTGCATGCCGCATTTGTGGCAGCGGGCCAGGCAACGGGTGCACTGCAGGATCTTGCGCACCGCCTCCATCTTCTTGGCCTTGTCCACCTTGAGCTTCTTTTTCTGCTCCAGCTTCAGGCGGTCTTCTATGTCGATGATGTTGGTCATGGGGACCTCAAAGGGGCTCAACCCTCGAATGCCTATGGGTAATTATACCATAAGCATCAGGAAGACTAACTCACATTTCCGCGGCAGCCGTGTCAGTCAAGGCCAAGGAAAATTTATACCGGGCTGATAATCAACAAAATATTCTGACGCTGGATGAACCGGGATGGAACCTGGCCGGCCCTCAAGCCTTCTCCGGCGGTTCCTCCCGGGCCGTGGGGTCCAGATTGAACAGGCGCCGCACCATGGCCAGCTCGGCCTCGCCCCGGGTGCGGTGGTGGTGGCCCTTGAGAAAGATGATGGGGTCGTGGAGGAGCTTGTTGGTGATGGCCTCGGTCATGACCAGCAGGGCCTGCTCCTGCTCGGGGGTGAGCGGTCCCAAGTGGCCGAGAGTCTTTTTCAGTTCCGCCCGGCAGATAGTCTGGGCCTTTTCCCGCAAGGAAATAATGGTGGGATACACCGACAACGTTTTCAGCCAGTCCGTGAATTTCAGGGTTTCGGCGGCCACCAGGCGATCGGCCTCCACCGCGGCTTCCCGGCGGCGCTCCCGGTTTTCCGCCACCACTTCCTTCAGGTCGTCGATATTGTACAGGTAGACGTTGTCCAGGTCGTTGATCCCGGGGTCCAGGTCCCGGGGGACGCCGATGTCGATCATGAACAGGGGGCGCTGCCGGCGGCGGCGCATCACCCCCCGCACCTGGTCCCGGGTGAGGAGGTAGGAGGCCGAACCCGTGGAGCTGAGCAGGATGTCGGCAACGAGCAGCTGGGACTCCAGTTCCTCCAGGGAGACGGCCTCGCCGCCGAAACGTTCGGCCAGGCGCAAGCCCCGCTCCAGGGTGCGGTTGGCGATGACGACCCGCCCGGCCCCCTGACCCTGCAGGTGCTCCAGGGCCAGCTCGGCCATTTCCCCGGCCCCCAGCAGGAGCACATTTTTCCCCCGCAGGTCCCCGAAAATCTTCTTGCCCAGGGCCAAGGCGGCGTAGCTGACGCTCACGGCGTGGTCGCCGATGCCGGTTTCGGTGCGCACCCGTTTGGCCACGGTGAAGGTCTTGTGGAGGAGCCGGTTTAAAATGGGCCCGGTGGCCTGAAATTCCGTGGCCCGGCGGTAGGCCTCCTTCACCTGCCCCAGGATCTGGGGCTCCCCCACCACCAGGGCGTCCAGACTCGCGGCCACCCGAAACAGGTGACGCACCGCCTCCTGGTCCTGGTGCACATAGAGGGCCCGGGCCAGGTCCGGGGGGGTCACCTCCGGGTGGCGGCCAAGGAAGGCAGCCACCACTCCCCGGGCCTCTTCCGGAGAGTCCGTGACACACAGCACCTCCACCCGGTTGCAGGTGGCGTAATACAGGACTTCATGGATTTCCGGGGCGGCCAGCAGGAGGGGGAAGGACCCCTCTGCGTCGGGAAGGAGGGCGCAGAGCTTCTCACGCAGTTCCACCCCTGCGGTCTGGTGATTGACGCCGGTCAGGAGGAGATTCATGGCTTCCCGCTAAAACTGGCGAAGCTGTGGTACCCCCCCAACCATAAGCCGCCCAGAAAAGTGATGATGAGGACGCTGAGGCCGCACAGGGCCAGGATAGCCGCCCGGCGGCCCCGCCAGCCCACGGTCAGGCGTTCGTGCAGGAGGACGGCGTAGATCAGCCAGGCAATGAGGGTCAGGATCTCCTTGGGATCGAAGCTGAAAAACCTCCCCAAGGTATACTGGGCGTAGAGCGAGCCGGTGACCATGCCGGCGGTGAGCAGGGGAAAGCCCACGGAAAGGCACCAGTAGCTCAGCGCGTCCAGCTGCTCCAGGGACGGCAGGCGCCGGTAGAAAAAACCGAACTTTTTCTTCTTGATCTGGCGCTCCTGCACCAGGTAAAACAGCCCGCCCAGGCCGGCCAGGGACAGGGCGGCCGTCCCCAGGAAGGTAAGGCCGACGTGCAGCATTACCCAAAAGTTTTTTAACAGCGGCGAGACGGCGTTTTTGCCCATGGGCTCAATGAGCCCCGCCGACAGCATGAGGGCCGCCAGGGGCGCGGCCAGGGCCCCCAGCACCCGGATGGGGAAGCGCCAAAAGAGCAGGAGAAACGCCAGGACCAAGGTCCAGGAAAAAACCAGGAGCGCCTCCCCCAGGGTGGCTGCCGGCAGCCGTCCCAGGGTCATGGCGACGAGAGCCAGGGCCGCGGTGTGAAATCCCAACCCCACCGCCAGGAGCCTGGTGCCCAGGCGGCAGAAAGACTCCCGCTGGGCCAGGAAATAGGCGATAAACAGGGCGCTGGCGCTGTAATAGGCCAGCAAGGTCAGGGAGAAAAAAATATTGGCCATCAACCGCTCGGTTTTATTATGTATTGTTAGGCGGGGGGAGGGCCAGGGAGCAGCGGCTCCCTGCCCTCCCCCCGGCCCCCCTCCCAACCCTTTTAATGGGCGGGAGAAGGCGGGGATACGGCCCTGCTTCTCCTGTTTTTTTATTCCCCACTAAGGGATGGGGGGAGGGGGCTTGGGGGAGGGGGTAAGGGCCCACGGCCCTTAGCCCCCTCCCCCAAGAAAAATCTTACCTTCCCTCTTCCTTATCCTCCCAGGTTTCGTCCAGGGCGGCGGCCAGTTCTTCAGGGGCCAGGATGCCGCCCAGCGTCTCTTCCAGGGCTGCCAGGGCCCGGGCCCGGTCCTCCCGGGCGAGTGCCTCTTCCAGGGGGCCGGCCACCAGGCGCTGAAAGAGGCGGGGGTTGTCCGGGTGGGCCCGCCGCCGGGCCAGGACCCGCACCCGGACTGCCTGGAGGACCCGGAGAAAACGGCCGTACCCGGGGCCGAAGCGCTCTTCCAGTTCCTCCCGCACCCGGCGGGCCAGGGCCGGGGAGGCCCCGCCGGTGCTGACCGCGATGGTGAGGGGCCCCCGGCGCACCTGGGCCGGCACGATGAAGGTGCACAGTTCCGGGGCGTCCACAATATTGACAAAAAGACCCCGATTCTTTGCCGCGGCGCTCACCTCCCGGTTGACCTGGGGGTCGTCCGTAGCCCCCACCACCAAAGTCATGCCATCAAGGTGGTCCGGGGTAAAATCAGCCCTGATAACCTGAATATTCCCTTGTCCGGCCAATTGCATCAGCCCCGGGGTCAGCTCCCGGCTCACTACGGTCACCCGGGCCCCGGCCAGGAGAAGGTCCCCGACCTTGCGCTCCCCCACGGCACCGCCTCCCACCACCAGGCAGGCGCGGTCTTCGATGAGGGCGAAGATGGGGTAAGTCTTCATATTAGAAGCGGTTGAATTTTTAACTATTTACTTTATCAAGGCAGGCCGCCGGATGCAAGATTCCCCTTAACCGCCGGGCCCGGCGCGCTTAGCCTTTGCCATTGACAGGGCCGCAGATTCCTGATTATATGGGGACTCAGCCACAATGTCTTTGCCTTCGCCGCCAATGTCAACACCCCTGGTAAAAAGGTGCCTTGCTTTCCTGCTCATCCCGCTTCTGGCCGGGATGGCCCTGCCCGCCTTCGGAGGGGAAGTAGCCATGGATCTTAGCGCCGCTGACCAAGCAATACTGTTCCGGGTGGCCCGGGAGAGCATCCAAGCCCATCTCAAAGGTGAAAAAGCCCCCTTGCCCACGGATGCTTCTCCGGCTCTTTCCCGGCCCAGCGGGGTGTTTGTCACCCTGCACCTTAATGGCCGCCTGCGGGGGTGCATCGGCTACCTCGAAGCCATGAAACCCCTTTTGGCCGCGGTGCAGGACATGGCCACAGCCGCGGCCTTCAATGACCCCCGCTTCCCGCCATTGCGGCAGGAAGAGGTGGCCGGCCTCGACCTGGAGATTTCCGTCCTCAGCCCCATGCGCCGGATCAAAAACATCGAGGAGATCGAGGTAGGCCGGGACGGCATTTACCTGGAACAGGGCCCCTACCGGGGGCTGCTCCTCCCCCAGGTGGCCACCGAATACGGCTGGGACCGCCGCACCTTTCTGAAGCAGACTTCTGTCAAAGCGGGTCTCCCCCAGGACGCCTGGGAAGACCCTCACACGCGCCTTTTTATTTTTAGCGCCAAAATTCTCCATGAGCCTCCAAAAAAATGAGCCTGTCCCATGACTCTTGAAAAACTGCCCATGCCCCTGCCCCCGGAACCCGAACCGCCGCGAGGCTTAAAGGCCTTGCTGGAGCACCGGATTCTCCTGGCGGCCCTGGCCGTCGTCCTTTTTTTCGTGGTTATTTTCGGCCTGGGGTGGTTTTTTCAAGGCAAGACCGCGACGGCCCCGGTGCACCGGGAAACCCCGGTGGCAGTCCGGCCCCTGGTGCCGGCGGCGCCAGCCCCGGCTGAACATGCTGCTGAGCATGCCAAGGTGGAAATTACCGAGCCCAAGCTCACCCCGCCCAAGGCCGTGGTGGAGGCCGCGCCCCAGCCGGAAAAACCCCGGCACGCCGCCGCGGCGCCTCCACCTTTGGTCCCGGTCCAGGCCGCGCCCCACGTGGCTCCCCCGCTGGAAAAAGTCAGAGGCCAGGCCTTTACCCATGCCCTGGCCAAGATCATAGACGACCAGGTGAACAAATCCTTTTTCGGCTGGCGTCCCAATACCATCATTTTCGGCAAGTTCGGCCTGACGGACAATGTCAACAACCAGCAGCTCGGGGTGCTGGAAGTGGCCCGGCGTACGGTGATTGTCCTGAACGAAAACATGACCCGGTTCGCGGTCACCGAGGCCCACAATCCCGAGGTCAACGAGGCCATGAATTTCCTCATGGTGAGCCCCGATAAATACTGGTTTCCCTCCGCCTCCGGCAAGTACCAGGAGGCTATCCAGGACCTGCGGGCCTACGCCGAGGACCTGCGCCTGGGCCGAAGCCACTTTTATTCCCGGGTGGATAACATCATCGCCCTTCTCAGCGTTTACCGGGACATCCTGGGCTCCTGTTACTATAACCTGGTGAAAGACACCGAGGCCGACGGCAAACCGGTTTCCTGGTTCAAGGTGGATGACTATTTTTATTTCTCCAAGGGGGTGGCCCTGGGGTTGGCCGAGATGCTGGAAGGCTTGAAGGAGGACTTTCACGACGAGCTCCAGAAAAAGGGCACCAACAAGCTTCTGGACGACGCCATTCACGCCCTCCACCAGGCCTCGCACCTGAGCCCCTGGGTGGTCACCGACGCCGGCAAGGACGGCATCCTGGCCAATCACCGGGCCGACATGTCCACCTACATCGGCGAGGCCGAACACATCGTGTCCACCATGCAGAGCGTGCTGGCCACGAATTAATTCCCCAGACAATCTGCCGGCAGCGGGGGCCAGGGACCGGCGGTCTCCGGCCCCTTCCCAAATTCCCTCCTCAGCTCCGCAAGGGGTTAATTTTCCTCCCAAACGAGCATCCCAAGCCGGAATTTCCTTGAAATCGTCAGTGGCTTGTTTTAAGGTGACCGCATTTGCACCAGGAGGAAACCAATGCGGGTCGCCGAGATCATGAACCCCGAGCCCGTCACCGTGCCGCCGAAGACCCCGGTGGGCACGGCCCTGAAGCTCATGCAGCAGCACCAGATCCGTCATCTCCCGGTCATCGACAACGGCGTCATGGTGGGCTGGATCAGTGCCCGAACTCTCCGGGAAGTGCTGCTGGCCTCCATGCTGGAGATCATCACCGTGGGGGACGTCATGGTCCAGGCCCCCATCTCCGTGACCCCGGAAACCAGCGTCGAGGAGGCGGCCCGGCTGGTCCACGAGCACCGGATCGGGGGCCTGCCGGTGTTGGAGGGCGACACCCTGGTGGGGGTCCTCACCGTCAACGACCTGCTCTCCGCCTTCATCGTCATGCTGGGCCTGCTCCGCAGCAGCTCCCGCCTCGACCTCCTCCTGGACAACAAACCCAAGACCCTGGAGAAGGTGTCCCGCCTCATCCAGGAAAAAGGCTGCAAGATCATCAACATTGCCCTGGGGCCCAGCAAGGAGCGATAACCGCTGCTATTTTTTCAGACTGGAAAAATGCGACCTGAACCCCATCATTTCCACGTTAAATGACCAGGGGTATCAGGTGCTGGATTTTATTGACTGAGGCTGGACCTGACTGTTTGCCTGTTAAAAAAAAGGGCGGGGTTGAAATTCCCCGCCCTGCTTATTTTTTGAGTTTTGGGGTCCCCCTTTAATTTAAGGCGCTCAGGGGTGACCACTTTCCTATCTAGAAATGATAATTCACCCGGAACACAATGGTGCTGTTCGAGGAATTAAAGTTAACCTGAAAGTTGTTAAGGCCGGAGAAGTTCGGTTCACAGTACCGGAATCGGTAAGCCAGATCCCCTGAGATTTGCGGGGTGAACATGAAGCGAATGCCCGGCTCGACCACAATGCCAACATTGTTTGAGCTGGAGTTCCCAATTTGCGTCCAGACAATGCTGGGACCGAGGCCTAGATAGGGAAACAGCCGGCCATGCGGATAGTCCTGGCTCTCCATCAGGGGCAACTTGGCGATAAACAGGAAGGTCAGGGCATTCTGACTGCCCCCGACACCGCCAAGAGTAGCAAACCCTGAGAAATTGCCCGCATTGATGAAGACGTTCCTCTGGTTGAGATTATAGGTGTTGTACTGGTAATCCACGGCCAGGGTCAAGTACCTGGTCCAGGCCGGAAGGCCCGTGTTCTCGCCCAGAAAATCATAGCCGACCTGGGCGCCGAGCATAATCCCGGTGGCAAAGGACAGGTTGCCGGTGTCGAAGTTGCGGTTAAAGAAGCTGACGTTACCCCCGGAACTCATGGGAAAGTTCGGCCCAATCTGAACACCTGCGTAGAATCCAGCCTGGGCTGAGGTAACGGCCATCATTGCCGCCATCATCACCAGTAACGCGCTTCGAACCATCCTCATAATCATCCCCCCCAAAATATTTTGTAAAAGGTTGCAAATTGTCGGCCTTATGCCGAGTGTGAGAGCCCGCTCCCCGGTTCCCTCCCCCGGGAAGTGAAACTGAGGCCTCCTGCAAGCAAGGCGGACGCTTTTTAGTCTGAACTAATACTGTCAAATAAAAAAAATTTCAATACGTGGGAGAAAAAAATCGCGCCGCCAGCTTCGGGCATACTCCCCAGGCGGCTTTCCTTACGCCGCCTCGGGGCCGGCCACCCGGTTTTTCCCGGCTTTTTTGGCCTTATACAAGGCCGCGTCGGCAACTCTCACCAGGTCCTGGGCGCTCAAGGCCGGGGTCAGGCAGGACATGCCGATGGACACGGTGATGTGGATTTTCCCGTGGCTCAAAGGAACGGGGGTGGCGGCAATCCCTTCCCGCAGGCGTTCCGCCAGGCGGTGGGCCTGGTTCCACGAGGTCTGGGGCAACAGCACCACGAACTCCTCGCCGCCGTAACGGCAGAGCACGTCCGCCAGGCGCACGTGGGCCTGGAGGAAGTGGGCCAGGGTCTTTAAGACGATGTCCCCCTCGGGGTGGCCCCAGGTGTCGTTGATGCCTTTGAAATTGTCGATGTCCAGGAACAAGAACGACAGGGGCCAGCCGTAGCGCCGGCTCAACTCCACCTGGTGGGCCAGGACCTCCTGGAAGTGGCGGTTGTTGTACAATCCGGTAAGCCCGTCCCGGATGGCCAGGCTTTTCACTTCCTCGAAAAGCAGGGCGTTTTTGAGGGCCGCTTCTCCCTGCAGGGCGAAGATGCGAAACAGTTCGGCCTCCTCCGGGGAGAAGGGCTCATCCCGGCCGACCGCCACCAGCCCCAGCCAATCACCGGCCTTGAGCCTCTTCTCCAGGACCACCGGGCAGGGCGGCTCGTTGGCAGGAGCATCGCCACTGCCGTCAACGTCCCCGTGCAGCCGGCCCTTAAGCCACTGGTCGAAGCGCGCCCCGTCCTCGGGGGGCAGGCCGTCCCGGAACCGGGAAGACGCGGCGACTTCTTCCTCTCCCTGGCCCTGAAATCTGATGCTTAAATGGCTGAGAGGCAGGCTCTCCCAGATGAGATCCACCAGGCCCCCCACCAGTTCCTGGGCGTTTAAGGGGCGGGACAGGGTTTCACCGATGCGGCGGATCTGGGTCAGCTCCCGGGCCCGGGTCACCGCCAGTTCTTCCTGGGCATGCTTGAGATTCTCCAGGAGCTCCCGGTTGGCCAAGGCCAGGCGCCGCCGCTCCAGGGCCCGCTCCACCACGCTCTGGAGCTCCGGCAGCCGCAGCTCGGATTTCACCAGGTAATCATAAGCGCCCAGGCGCAGGGCCTGAATGGCGCTGTCCAGGGCCCCCAGGCCGGTGAAGAGAATCACCATGGTGTCCGGAAATTTTTCCCGCACATGGGCCAGAAGCTCCAGCCCGGAGGCGTCGGGGAGCATCAGGTCCAGGATGGCCAGGGACATCTCTTCTTTCCCCAGGGCGTCCATGGCTTCCCGGCCGCTGGCCGCGGCCGCCACCCCGTAACCCTGGCCCTTGAGAAAGCGGCTGAGGGTGCTCAAAATGGCATAGTCGTCATCCACCAGGAGAATTTTCTCCCCCTGCATCAATGCAGCCCCCCCGACGACAGCAGGCTGTCCCGCTTGAAATTGACGTCGTCCCGCTCCGGGTAATCCAGGGTGTAGTGCAGGCCCCGGCTCTCCTTGCGGGTCGTGGCCATGGCGACGATGAGCTCGGCCACGGTGGCGATGTTCCTGAGCTCCAACAGGTCGCTGGTGATCAGGAAGTTCCAGTAGTAGTCGTTGATCTCCTGCTGGATCAGGTCGATGCGGCTCCGGGCCCGGTGCAGCCGCCGGTCGGAGCGCACGATACCCACGTAGTTCCACATCATGCGGCGGATTTCATCCCAGTTGTGGGACACCACCACGGCCTCGTCGCTGTTGGTGGCGCCGCCCGGGTTCCAGGCGGGGACCATGGAGGCGTTGGGCTTGTAGAGCTGCGGCAGGGTTTCCCGGGCGGCCTGGGCGGCCTGGTAACTGAACACCAGGGCCTCCAAAAGCGAGTTGCTGGCCAGGCGGTTGGCCCCGTGCAGCCCGGTCATGCTCACCTCCCCCACGGCGTAGAGGTTGTCGTGGCTGGTGCGCCCCGAGGCGTCGACGACCACGCCGCCGCACATGTAATGGGCCGCGGGCACCACCGGCAGGGGCTCCTTGGTGAGGTCGAAGCCGTATTCCAGGCATTGCTGGTAAATATTGGGAAAGCGCTCCTTGACGAAGTCAGCGTCTCTGTGGCTGATGTCCAGGTAGACGCACTCGGCGCCGCTGGTCTTGAGCTCGTTGTCGATGGCCTGGGCCACGATGTCCCGGGGCGCCAGGTCTTTCAAGGGGTGGTACTTCTCCATGAAGGCCCGGCCCTGGCGGTCCCTGAGGATGGCCCCTTCCCCCCGCATGGCCTCGGAGATGAGAAAATTCTTGGCCGCGGGGTGGTACAGGCAGGTGGGGTGGAACTGCACGAACTCCATGTTGCCGATCAAGGCGCCGGCCCGGTAGGCCATGGCCACGCCGTCCCCGGTGGCCACGTCCGGGTTGCTGGTGTACAGGTAGACCTTGCCGGCGCCCCCCGTGGCCAGAAGGGTGATGGAGGCGAGAAAGGTGTCCACTTCCCCCGTCCCGGTGTTCAGGACATAAGCCCCCAGGCACGATTCCTCCACGTTGGCCACCACCCCGCCCCGGCGCACCATTTTTTCCCGGGTGATGAGATCGACGCCCATGTGGTTCTCGTAAATTTTAATGTTGGGATGGGCCAGGGCCTTTTCCACCAGGATGCGCTCGATTTCCGCGCCGGTCATGTCGTGGGCGTGAATGATGCGGCGGCGGGAGTGGCCCCCTTCCCGGCCCAGGTCGAAGCTGTTGCCCTTGCCGGTGTCGAAATGGGCCCCCATGTCCACCAGTTCCCCGATGCGCTCCGGCCCCTGGCGCACCACCAGCTCCACGATGTCGGGGTGACTCAAACCTTCCCCCACCGTCAGGGTGTCCTCGATGTGATACTCGAAACGGTCGTCCGGCCCCAGCACTGCGGCAATACCTCCCTGGGCCTTGCTGGTGGAGGTCTCCATGATGTCCCGCTTGGTAACGAGATTGACCGTGGCAAATTCGGCTACTCTCAGGGCATAGCCCAACCCCGCCAAGCCGGAACCCAATACTAGAATGTCGGACAAATGATGCAAAAGCTTTTCCTTTTTTATTCGAAGATTAATTTTCTAATTTTTCACATTTTTCCCCCTAAGGGATTGGGGGAGAGGGTTTGGGGGAGGGGGTAAGGGCCACTGGCTCCCTGGCCCCCTTCCCCAACAAGCGTCACCAATTCAACAAACGGGCCAGGTTTTGCCCCAGGATCATCTCCTGCCAGTCCCCGGGGAGGTCGGCCTCCGCCATTTCCTTGAGATACCGTTTCGGGGGCAGGAGCGGAAAATCGCTCCCGAAAAGGATTTTCTCCGGCCCCACCATCTCTGCAGCCAGCCGGTAGATGGCCGGCCGGTAGAGGTATGGCGACGCCGCGGTGTCGAAGTACACCCGCCGGAAAACCTCGGGGGCCTCTTTTTTAAGGAGCCCGTAAAACGGCAGCCCCCCGCCCCAGTGGGCCAGGATCCAGGTGGCCTCCGGGAATTTCTGGATCAGGCGGTAGACCGCGTCCAGGCGGATGGCGGCTTTCCCCGGGTAGGCCGGCCCCACCGGGTCGTTCATGTGGAGGAGGAGTGGCACCTGGTAGTGCTGGGCAAAGCTCCGCCAGGGGCGCCAGGTAGTACTCCAGGTCGTCACCGGGATCGTCCACATACCAGGCCAGTTCCCCCACCCCCCGGAAGCCCGCGGCCAGGCAGCGCTCCACTTCCCGGGCGGCACTCCTATCCAGGGGGTTGACGTTGCACAGGCCGATGATCTTGCGGGGCCAGCGTTGCATCGCCTCCAGGATAACCTCGTGCTGGCGCCGCCACAGGCGCTCCTGCCGCCAGGGGAAGCCCGAAACCATGGCGGCCTCCACCTCCTCCTCCGCCAGCATCTGGACGAGCTCCTCCGGGGTCACCAGCCGGGACTTGGGGTCGCTGTAGAGCACCCTGAAGGCCGGCTCGTCGGCGAAAAAATCCTCCCGATGGCGGCATACTTCTTCAGGGAAGGCGTGCGTGTGGGCATCGAGCAGCATCATGGGCCGGGGCACCTTCCAGCAATCTTTTAATTCCTGTTAAATTTATATAAAATAACCACAAGATGGCGGGAATCGCAAGAATACTCGTAACTTTCTTCCTGGCCTGCTTCTTTTCCGGCAGCACCGCCTGGCGAGCCGGATCAACTGGCTAAAATTTGTCCAGGTTATCGAGGAACAGTCCGGGCGCCGGTGGACATTACGAGATAGTTTTTTTGGGGGAGGGGGCCAGGGGGCAGTGGCCCCCTCCCTCAAACTCCCACCCCCAACCCCTTAGCGCTTTTAGACCGGAAAGTCAGGCCAGCCCTCCCCCCAAAGGTTTTTGCTCATGTATGACACCGTCATCGGCAACGCCCGCGTCCTGACCCTTACCCCCGGGGCCAGCCCGTTGTTCCCCGGGTTTCGTGGCGGTGCAGGGCCGCGTCATCATGGAAGTGGGCCAGGGCTGCCGACCCGAGGAACTGCCCCCGGCCCGGGAGTACGTGGACGCCGAGGGCGCCCTGGTGATGCCGGGGCTGGTCAACACCCACTGCCACGCCCCCATGGTGTGGTTTCGGGGGCTGGCCGACGATCTCCCCCTGCAGGATTGGCTCACCCGGAAGATCTTCCCGGCGGAGGGCGCCTGGCTCGATCCTGACAAGGCCTTCTGGGGGACGCTGCTGGCCTGTGCCGAGATGATCCGGGGCGGCATTACCACCGTGGCCGACGGCTATTTTTATGAGGGCGAGGTGCGCCGGGCCCTGGGCCAGGCGGGTCTTCGGGCGGTGGCGGCCCAGGGGCTGGTGGATTTTCCCTTTCCCGGCGTCCCCGACCCCAGGGACGGGCTTGCTTATGCCAAGGCTTTTCTCGACTCGGGAGCTGACTTTGCCCCCCTCATCACCTCCGGGCTTTTTTGCCACTCCCCCTATACCTGCGGGCCCGAAACCCTGCAGGGGGCCAAGGCCCTCACCCGGAAAGCCGGGGTCCCCCTGTTCATCCATTTGGCGGAGACCAGGCAGGAGGTCGAGGAAATAAATTCCCGGACCGGGCTGGGACCGGCGGCCTATCTGGACAGCCTCGATATCCTGGATGAACTCACGGTGGCGGTGCACGCGGTCTGGCTGACCCCGGGAGACATGGACATTCTGGCCCGCCGGGGTGTTAAGGTGAGCCACTGCCCCGAATCCAACCTGAAGCTGGCCGCCGGCCGGGCCCCCGTCCCGGAGCTGCTGGCCCGGGGGGTGGCTGTGGGCCTGGGCACCGACGGGGCCGCCTCCAACAACAACCTGGACCTCTTTGGCGAAATGAGCCTCGCGGCCCGGCTGCACAAGGTCTGGCAGGGCGACCCCACGGTGCTGCCTGCCCCCGAAGTCGTGGCCCTGGCGACCAGAGAGGGCGCCAAGGTCCTGGGCCTGGGGGATCAGGTGGGCACCCTGGCCCCCGGAAAGCAGGCCGACCTCATTATGGTGGATACCAATCAGCCCCACCTGACACCCCTCTATGACCCCTGTTCCCACCTGGTGTACGCCGCCCGCAGCGCCGATGTCCGCCACGTCATGGTGGCCGGCCGCTGGCTCTTAAAAGACCGGCGCCTCCTCACCCTGAACTGGGAAGACATCGCCGGCCGGGCCGACACCTATGCCCGGGAGCTCGCCTCCTTCAGCGCCGCCTCCCGGCCCGGTCTTGATTCTGAACGGAATTTGGGTGACAATGGACCCGAGCAGCGATAATCCGGCACAAAAAATACCAGGCCTTTCATGCGCAAAACTTCGCCTCCCTCAGCCCCTTCCCTTGACCTGGGCGAACGCCTCCACAATCTGGTCAATGCCGCCGAGGTTCTCCGCCTCATCCACGACATCACCACCTGTACGGTGGTGTGGGACGGCGACGAGACCTTGCCGGTGGACCCCAAGACCCTGCGCGGCCTGGAGCTCTTTCCCTGCTTCACCCTGGGGGGGCGGGAGCATTTTTTTCAGGTCAAAGGCACCATTTTCCCCAATCTCCCCCACGACGGCGAGGGCCTGAGCCACCTCATCAGGCTGGAGATGGCGGGGCAGTCGGTCACCTTCCGCCTGGCCACCCCCCAGACCTACGTCCTGTCCCCCTTCCACCTCCGCTTCCTGAGTGTGCTCTTCGGCCGCCTGGTGCTGCAGTACCTGGTGCTGCCCCTGGACGAGTCCCGGACTTATCCCATGTTCACCCCCTATTCCCTGGAAGAGCAGGTCGTGGCGGGGTATCTGCAGAGCCTCAGATGGGCTCCCTGCGCCACCATCAAGCTCGATGCCCAGGACAATCCCTACATCGGCTCCATGCTCAACGCCGAACAGAACCTCCGGCGCTGCGAACTGCCCGGGGGGGGGCAGGAGGTGGCCATCATCCGGGCCTGGCGGCTTTTCAAACGGCTGCTGTATTATTCCATCGAGGGCGGCCGCCTCTTCACCGGGTTTGCCTTCATTCCGGTGGGCATGACCCAGGAAGCCTACCAGAAACGCTGGCCTTCCCTGCTGCTGTACCGGGAGGATTCCCGGCTGTCCCTGGACGTGGAAGGCCTGCAGGCCCTGAAGCAGTACCTGCTGCACGCCGACGGCCGCACCACCTTCCTGGCCCTTCAGTCCGGCCGGCTCATCGGCCTCCTCCACCTCACCCGGGGAGCGCACCGCCAGCTGGCCAGCTTCCGGGCCTGGAACTCGTCCCTGCCCCTCACCTCCGTGTCTTCCCGGGGCCGGGTGACCTTCTGGATCCCCTTGCGGGGCCGCCACACCCCCCAGATTCCCCTGGTGGTCCTGGAGTATCGCCACGGCCAGCTGCGCATCCCCCTGTTCCAGGATATCTTCTGGATGGAGCTGGAGCGCCAGTTAAAAGAAGTCTGCCCCTTCTGCGACCGCCCCGACTCCCTGACCCAGTTGAAGCGCCTCCTCACCATGTTGCAGCGCAGCGGCCACGGCAGTATCTTTATCCTGGGGCTGACCCCCGAGCAGTTGGCCTCCCCCGCCACCCCTTTCGAGGACGAAATCCGCCTGGAAACCCCCGCCCCCCTGATGAAGCGCTGGCTGCCCCATCTTTTCGGTCTGGCTAAATCAGACGGGGCCGTGCTCTTTAACTCCCACCTCGAGGCCATTGCTTTCCAGGCCCGCCTCAAGGCCACCCCGTCCCATCTCCCGCCGGAGCAGGACGACCTGGGAAGCGGCATGCGCCACCAGGTTACCAGGGAATTCTCCGCCTACGCCCCCAACCTGGTGGGCCTCACCATCTCCCAGGACGGCTACCTCTCCCTGTACCGCCACGGTAAACTGATCAGCAGGTTGTTTTAAGGATTGATGGACCGCGGCTGAATTTCCGGCTGGATTCTACTGGAGGGGACTGTCGCTTCGGGCCCGAAAATCAAGCGAGGTATACAGATTGAGGAGAAAGACGTCTATTTTTTTATAGAGTTGCTGGATGGATTGTTCGGCGGTTTTATGCATTTTTTGCCAATTTTCCGAATCAGGTTTAAAGGGCATGTCCTTTAATTCTTTGACCGCGTAGTGAGCCCGCTGAAAATTATTGTAGACGGTCCCTGCCCGCTCCTGTTCGGTTGAGCCATCCTCGCTGATGTAAAATAACCGGGTCGTTTCCGGTCCTGCCAGGTAATGTATTTTCGATATATACACTCTCAGAGTTTCATTCCAATCTACCACAGACTTAGCGTATTCTTCCCAGCGTTCCTTGATGACCTTTTCTCTCTCCTTCGGATCCTGGTATGATGATGGCGGGGTCTCGATCGCCCAGAAAGCCCTGAGCAGCCGCATCGCCCGCATCCCCATCTTGACGGAAATATCTTCGATTAATTTTTCATTCCTATCCAACGAGCGCTTCAGGAGCTCAAACTTCTTCTCTCTGTCCCACGTCGCTCTACCGTAAAAATTATTAATAATGGTGCCGCACACCGTGGTTAATATAAATCCCATTAACAGCAAGCCAAGACTTGAATTAATAAAATCTTTCATTTTTTCAATCACTTACTCTTAAATAAAGCACTAGTATACCGTAAGTGATCCGCCACCGACAAGCAGTATCTCGCAGCCTCGTTAATCCTTGCTCCCCCCGGCCAGCCACTCTTCCAACTCATGCAGGGCCCGTGCCGCATAAGCCCCACCCCGGAGTTTCTTGGGGATGCGCCCGGGAAGCGGGAGGAAAAGCCCGAAGTTGACGTTCATGGGCTGGAAATCCTTGGTGGCGGTGTTGTTCAGGTGGGCGATGAGGGCCCCGTGGGCCGTATTCCTTGGCGGGGTGAGCAGCGGCAGCCCAAGTGCCAGGCGGGCGGCGTTGATGCCGGCCAGAAGCCCCATGGCACTGGACTCCACGTAGCCCTCCACCCCGGAGAGCTGCCCGGCCACAAAAATATTCGGGTGCTGAAAAAAATTCAGGTGGGGGCTCAATAAGCCCGGGGAGCGGATGAAGGTGTTCCGGTGGATGCTTCCCAGGCGGGCGAACTCTGCTTTGGCCAGGCCCGGGATGAGGCGGAAGATGCGCTCCTGCTCCGGGTAGGTCAGCTTGGTCTGGAACCCCACCAGGTTGAACAGCGTCCCTTCCCGGTTTTCCGCCCGGAGTTGGGCCACCGCAAAGGGCTGCCGGCCGGTCCTGGGGTCGACGAGCCCCACGGGTTTCAGGGGCCCGTAGGCCAGGGTGAGGTAGCCCCGGGCCGCCATGATTTCTACGGGGAGGCAACCTTCGAAGTAGCGGGGCTCCTCGAAGGACTTCAGGGGCATGTGCTCGCCCTGCATCAGGGCGTCGTAAAAGGCCCGGTACTCCTCCTCGCTGAAGGGGCAATTCAGGTAATCCTCGCCGGCCCCGTACCGGGAGGCCCGGAAAATCGTGGCCATGTCCAGGGAATCGGCCGTCACGATGGGGGCGATGGCGTCGTAGAAATGCAGGTGCGCCTGGCCGGTCATGTTCCCCAGGGCCGCCGCCATGGCCTCCGAGGTCAAAGGGCCGGTGGCCACCACGGTGATCTCTTCCGGATTGAGACCGGCCGCCTCCTCCCGGACGACCTCCACCCGGGGCTCCTGCTCCAGGGCCTGGGTAATATAGGCCGCAAAGCCCTCCCGGTCCACCGCCAGGCTTTTCCCCGCCGGAACCTTAGTGGCCTCGGCCGCGGCCATGACCAGAGAGCCCAGCCGCCGCATCTCCTCCTTCAAAACCCCACCGCGTTTTCGACGGCCAGGGCCCGCAGGGAATTGCTGCACACCAGCTCCCCCAGGAGCGGCGAGGCGTGTGCCGGTGAAAATTTGCGCGGTTTCATCTCAACAAGCCGCACCCGCACACCAAGTCTCGCCGCCTGCCAGGCCGCTTCACTCCCCGCCAACCCCCCGCCGATGATGGTGATGGAAGGAAGAGTTGGGGGGAGGGCCGGGGAGCAGCTGCTCCCCGCCCTCCCCCCACACCCCCCTCCCAACCCCTTTGAGTTTATGGCCCAGGCGAGGCCAAGCCTTGCACATGACCATAATATCCTCAAACTCAAGGGATTGGGGGAGGGGGTGTGGGGGAGGGGGCAAGGGTCCACACCCTTAGCCCCCTCCCCCACGAACCATTCTTAGCCGCTAACTGCCGCATCGGCGGGCGCAGCTTCCTCGTAGTCGCAGGTTTCTTTGGGGCACAGGAGTTTTTTGCCCTTTTTCCTGAGCCAGGGGAAATTACATTGGGGGCAGGGGGTTTCCACGGGGGGCTGATTCAGGGTGAAGGAGCATTTGGGGTAGCTGCTGCATCCATAAAAAACCCCGCGCCGGGAGCGCCGCTGCACCAGCGTGCCGTCGCAGCCCTCCTGGGGGCAGGGGGCGCCGCCCGGCTGAGTTCCCGGCTCCGCCAGGACCGGTTTGCCTTCCGGGCTCCAGGCCAGGTCCCGGGTGAAGCGGCACTTGGGATAGCCGGAGCACCCCAAAAATTCGCCACGTCTCCCCCGGCGCACTACCAGGTCCTTGCCGCAGTCGGGACAGGCAAGGCCGGTGGGGCCGGGTTTGCCGCCGGCTTCCGGTGCCCCCGGCTGGCCCGCACCCGCGGCGGCCGGCAGGGCCGGAGGCAGGATATCCCCCTGGGGATCCCGCTGGATGTCGGTGGTAAAGTCGCAGTCCGGGTAGGCCGAGCACCCCAGGAACTCCCCGGTTCGGCCCCAGCGGATCAAGAGCTCTTGCCCGCACTTGGGGCAGGCGATGCCGGTGGGCAGTTTTTTCACGAATTCCATCTGGTCCTTGGCATCCTTTAATTCCTGGGCAAAGGGGCCGTAAAATTCCTGCATCATGCTGAGCCAGGGCACCTGCCCCTCGGCGATGCGGTCCAGGTCCTCTTCCAGGTGGGCGGTGAAGGTGGGGTTCATGATGTCGGGGAAGCTGGCCACCAGAAGGTCGCTCACCGCCATCCCCAGCTCCGTGGGCCGAAGGCGTGTTTTGATCTTCAGGACATAGTCCCGGGTCTGGAGGTTGGTCAAAATTGTGGCATAGGTGCTGGGCCGCCCGATCCCTTGGACTTCCAGCTCCTTGATGAGGCTCGCTTCGGTGTAGCGGGGCGGCGGCTTGGTGAAGTGCTGCTGGGGATCAAAGTCCACCAGGTTTAACACTTCCCCTTGTTTGAGGGGCGGCAGCTTCTCCACCGCCTCTTCTTCTTCGGTGGACTCCTGGTAGAGGGTGATGAATCCCGGGAAGGTCATGATCGTGGCCGTGGCCCGGAAGAGGTAATCCCCGGCGGCCACATCCACCGTGGTGAGCTGGAACAGGGCCTGGGCCATCTGGGAGGCCACGAAGCGCCGCCAGATCAGCTCGTAGACGGCGAACTCATCCTTTTTCAGGAACTTTTTCACCGCTTCCGGGCGGCGGCTGACGTCGGTGGGGCGGATGGCCTCGTGGGCCTCCTGGGCGCCCTTGGGGCTCTTGTAGCGGTGCGGGGCCTTGGGGAGAAATTTATCCCCGTAGGTGTCGCCGATGAAGCCGCGCACCGCGTCCAGGGCCTCCTTGGACACCCGGGTGGAGTCGGTTCGCATATAGGTGATGAGGCCCACCGGTCCCTCATCCCCCAGGTCCATGCCCTCGTAGAGCCGCTGGGCCAGGCGCATGGTGTTCCGGGGCGACATCCTGAGCCGGCGGTTGGCCTCCATCTGCAGGGTGCTGGTGATGAAGGGCGGGGCGGGGTTGCGCCGCTGGGGCTTTTTTTCCACCCCGGCCACCTTAAACGGCGCCTCCTCCAGGGCCTCCAGGATGCCCTCCATCTGCGTGACATTCCCGGGCTTGATGTCCTTGCCCCGGTGCTTCACCAGGCGGGCCTCGAACTTAGGCGGCTCTTGGCCTTCCAGGCAGGCCGCCAGGGTCCAGTATTCCTCGGGAATGAAGGCCAGGATGGCTTTCTCCCGGTCCACCAGGAGCCTTAAGGCCACGGACTGGACCCGCCCGGCGGACAGGCCGGTCTTCACCTTCTGCCACAGCAGCGGGCTTAGTTGATAGCCCACCAGGCGGTC
The DNA here is from genome assembly GCA_963773285.1 of uncultured delta proteobacterium. Lineage (GTDB taxonomy): Bacteria > Desulfobacterota > Desulfobaccia > Desulfobaccales > 0-14-0-80-60-11 > JBGSLA01. The sequence goes on along the minus strand of CAVZAM010000006.1, from coordinate 12,264 downwards.
CAGGATGCGCCGGGCTTGCTGGGACTCGAAGCGGGCCCGGTCCAGGGGCACCGGGTTGGCCAGGGCCTCCTTGATGGCCTTCTGGGTGAACTCCATCAACATGACCCGGTGGAAGCGGTGGCCTTTTTCGCCCAGGGACTCAGCGATGTGCCAGGCGATGGCCTCCCCTTCCCGGTCGGGGTCGGGCCCGAGATAGATATCCTCCACCCCGGCGGCGGCCTTCTTGAGTTCGCTGATGACCTTGGCCTTGCCCACAATGGTGACGTACTTGGGCCGGAATTCCTCCCCCACCTCCACCCCCAACTCGTTTTTGGGGAGGTCGCGCACGTGGCCCTTGGTGGAGCGCACGTCATATTCCGTGCCCAGGTATTTCTGGAGGGTCTTGGCCTTGGTGGGAGATTCCACTATAAGAAGAGCTTTTGCCATAATTTCAAAAAATCGTCATCTCGTATAAGGGATTTATTCGGAAGTTTTCAGTTTTACCTAAATGCCCCGGCAATGCAAGGGGGGATGAAAATTGAGCGAAGTGTTATTCAGGGGAGAGGGCCAGGGAGCAGTGACTCCCTGCCCTCTCCCCACACCCCCCTCCCAACCCTTTAGGGGCCGGGGAAGACGGGACTTTCAGTCCCGACTTCCCCGGCAAAAGTTACCCCCCCAATAAGGGATTGGGGGAGGGGTGTGGGTGAGGGGGTAAGGGCCCGCCGGCCCTTAGCCCCCTCACCCGCTAAGCTTCAATTCTAATCCGCCGCCCAGGGCCCGCACCGCGGCCAGCAGGAAGGCGTCCTCGCCATGGGCGGCAATGAGGGACAGGCCCACCGGCGCGCCCTCCACTTCGGCCACCGGCATGGTCACCTGGGGCAAGCGCGCCACCCCGGCCACGGCGGTGAGGGACAGGGCCCGGGGGTAGTAATCCCCCTGGGTGCGGTTCAGGTCCAGGGTCCCCTTTATGGGCGCCGGGGCCGGCACCGTGGGGAGCACCAGGAGATCCCGGGGGCCCAGGAAGTCCTTTATCCGGCGAAAATACCTCTCCCGGCGCCGGGCCGCCTCTCCCACCTGCCCCCGGTCCAAACCCTTGGCGTTGGCAAAGTTTTGCCGGGTGCGGGGCCCCAGGTCGGGGTTCGCCGCCTCCACCCAGGTCCCCAGGCTGCTCCAGATCTCGGCCCACTGGATAGTGAAGAAGGTCTCGTACCAGGGCTGCAACCCCGCGTCCGGGTCTAATCCCACCACGGCATTGATGGAGGTCTCCCGGACCCTGCCCGCAAACCGCTGATGAAGCCCATCAAGAGACTCCCCGAGGGCCTCCCGGACATCTGGCATCCACCAGGGCCAGGGGTTCCTGAAGGACATGGACCGCGCCCACCTCCACGGTCCCGGGCACCTCCACGGCCAGGAGCACGGCCGCCGCCCGGGCCAGGGTCCCGGCCGAGCCCGCCAGCACCCCCACCGTGTCGAAGGACAGGGCCAGGGGGTTCACCCCCGCCAGGGACACCCGGCCGTGGGTGGTCCTGATGCCAAACAGGCCGCAGTTGCTGGCCGGCACCCTGACCGAGCCCCCGGTGTCGGTGCCCAGGGCGAAGTCCACCAGACCGCAGGCCACCGCCGAGGCCGAGCCGCTGGAGGAGCCGCCGGGCACCCGGTCCGGGGCCCTGGGGTTCAAGGGGGTGCCGTAGAAATGGTTCTCGCCGTCCAGGCCAAAGGCCAGCTCATCGGTGACGGTCTTTCCCAGGCAGACCGCACCTGCGGCCAGGATCTGCTCCACCGCCACGGCATGGGCCGCGGCCGGGGAGTGGGTGTCCCGCCAGCGGGGGTTGCCGCAGCCGGTCACGTAGCCTTTCAGGTCAAAGAGATCCTTAACCGCAAAGCTGAGCCCGTCCAGGGGGCCGGACCCGGTGGGCTCCAGGCGCAGCTGCTCCACGAAAGCGCCGGATTCCGCGGCACTGAAGGTATGGGGGGATGCGGACATGAGAAGCGCCTCACTCAATTTGAGACTAATCTAAGCGCATCTGGCCGGAAATCAAGAGGTGGGCAAAAAGGCTGGGGATTTCTGTAGTTAATCCTGGAGCACGAAGCACTTCCCCGGCAGCTCCCGCACCAGGCCCTGGAGTTCCAGGAGCGTCAGGCGGCTCATGACCTCGGGGGCAGGGAGGCGGCAGGCCTGCACCAGCTCCTCCAACTGCAGGGGCTCAGCCCCCAGGAAAGGCAGCAGCGGGTCGTCCACCCGAAAAAGCACGGGGCGGGGGCCGAAGGGCTCATCGGGGACGGCGACGGATTTTTTGACCGGGGCCCCGGTCTTGGGCAGCTCCGCCAGGATGTCATCCACGTTCTGGATCAGCTTGGCCCCCTCCTGGATAAGCTGGTGCGGCCCCTGGCTCGTGGGGGCGTTGACCGGACCCGGCACCGCCAGGACTTCCCGGCCCTGGTCCATGGCGCACCGGGCGGTGATCAGGGCGCCGCTCCTGAGTGCCGCCTCCACCACCAGGACCCCCAGGGACAGGCCGCTGATCAGGCGGTTGCGCCGGGGGAAATTGTGGGCCTCGGGCGGCGTCCCCAGGGGATACTCGGTGACCAGGGCCCCGCTGGCCGGGATGCGGGCGTAGAGCTCCCGGTTTTCCGGGGGATAGACCACGTCCAGGCCGCAACCCAGGACCGCCAGGGTGCGGCCGCCGGCCTCCAGGGCCCCCTGGTGCGCGGCGGTGTCAATGCCCCGGGCCAGCCCGCTCACCACCGTCACCCCCCGGCGGGCCAGTTCCTTGGCCAGGCTGCGGCAGGTCTGCTTGCCTTGGAAGCTCGCTTGCCGGGTCCCCACCATGGCCAGGGCCAGGGCGTCCTCGGGCTTGATCTCACCTTTGACGAAAATGAGGGGCGGGGGAAAGGGGATTTCCTTGAGGCGGACAGGGTACTGCGGATCATCCAGGGTGAGCATTTCAGCCCCGTATGCCTTGAGCCGGGCAAGTCGCTCCTCCACCCGGTCCCAGTCCCTGAATCCCAGGATGGCCTCGGCCAGGGCATCCGAAACTCCCCGCACGGCCCGCAGTTCCCGCTCCGGGGCTTGAAATACCCGGGCCGGACTCCCCAACGTCTCAGTCAGCCGCTGGAAAAGCACCGGGCCCACCCCGGTAATGCCCCGTAAGGCCAGCCACGCCAGTTTTTCGGTCATTGTTTGTTCAGGTCGATACTGCAGAAGGCCAACGATTTTCTACAGGCTGGGAAGTAGGCCACCTAACCCACGGGAGGGCATCAAGATCACGCCTCCGGCCCCTCCTGCCCCAGCAACTCCGCCTCCACTGCCTTGGCGCGCCCGGCCAGGGACAGAAGGCGCTGGCGGCGGCCTTCCTGGTCGGCCTCGGCCTCACGCATGGTAGCCACCATGACTTCCAGGTCGGCCAGCAGGGATTTCAGCAGATCGTCCAGGTGGGCTGTGAGACTGGCCGACAGGGCCTCCGCCAGTTTGAAAAGATACTGGAATTTCAGCCGCTCCCCGAAATCAATCAGGCCCACCTTGGCCTCCTCCCGGAGCCGGTCCTTGATGGTCTTAAGGGCCCACTTGAGGTTCCTTACGGTCTGTTCCCGGGGATCGGTCACCGCGTTGCGCCCCAGCCTGGATTTTACGGACTCCCAGGCCCGGCGCAGCCAACCGGCGCCGGACAGCAGCCAGGCCTCGCCGCTCCAGCGCCAGTCCACTTCCGGGGCCATGGAGAGCATGGGCACTTCCAGTTCCACGGGGTGGGCGGGCAGCTCCACCTTGAGGCGGGGCGGCGTCGCCGGCAGGCCCTGGGCGGCGATTTCCTGGTAATAGAGGGCCAGGGCCTCCTGCAGGGAGAGAAAGAGGGGCGCGGCGGTGGCCAGGAGCTCCTGGCGCAGCCACTCTTCCTGGATCCGGACAAATTCCAGGACCCGGGCGGTCATTTCCCCCGAGACAAAGCGGCCCAGGGCCTTCTGAAACTCCTGGAACAGGCGGTACAGGGCCGGCCGCAGGGCCTCGGGCGCGGCCGCCGCCACCAGCGTGTCCCAATCCGGTTCATACTCCAGAATAAAATCGAACAGGGCCGCGCCTTCCCCGGACCGGGTGTCCAGGAAGTGGCCCACCCTTTTTTTCAGGGTCCCCTTAAGTCGCCCCACGGCTCCCTCCAGGGCCTGGGACAGGCTCTGGCGCGTGGCCATGAGGGGCTGGCGGCGCGCCTTGGTGCGCTCCTCCAGGTTCTGGAAGACTGCCAGGTCTTTGCCCGTCAGCCCCAGGGCCAGGTCCATCTGCTCCCTGAGACCCCGGGCCACCATCTGCACCTGGGACAGGCTCCCCCCCGCCAGGCGCTTGTGCCGCAGCTTCCCCAACGCCGCGGTCAATTCATCCCCAAACCGCTTGACCTCCCCTTCGCTGAAGGCCGTGGCCTCGGGGTACGCCTCCCAGACGTCCAGCAAGAGCTTTTCCCGGGAGGCCAGCTTGTCGCCGCTCTCCCGGCGGCGCCTGAGGAGGAGCTCCAGGGCCGAAAACGCGTAGAGGGGGCAGTCCACCGCCAAAGGGGCGAGTTCCCGGCCCAGCCGGCTCCTGAGAGGCTTAATTTCCTCCAGCCCCCGCAGTTCCGCCAGGTCCAGGTTCAGGACAAACCAGGTATGCGGCAGGAGCCCCATGCGCTTGATTTCGGAAATAAACTGAAAATCCCCCTGCCGCAGCCCCACCCGGGAGCTGATGGCGTAAAGGACCAGGTCGCTCTTGAGGAGATAGGCCAGGACCTGGGCCAGGTGCTGGGGAATGGGGGAGTCGCTCCCCTGGCAGTCCCCCAGCTCCACGCCGCCGGGCAGCCAGGGGATGGGCACCGTCAGGAGCACGTCCTTCAGGTAAACCGCGGTGGCCTCCCGGGTCACCAGGTCCCCGTGGCGGGCCAGGTCGTCGCCCTCGAGGACCATGGTCCCTGTGCTGACCAAACCGGCGATCATCTCGTAGCCGTCCAGGTAGGATTTGAGGAGGAGCCACTCCTGGTTCAGGCCGTTGCCCACCCAGAGGTTGGCCTTTTCGCCCGCGGCCAGGTCCTGGGCCAGAAGCAGCCGGTCCTCGGCCCGCTGCAGGTCGAAGGGGCCTTTGAGGGAGGCCACGGCCTTCCCGGGAAAAGGGACAGGGCCCGGTGGATTTCTTCGGCGATTTCAGTCCAGTCCTTGAACTTGAGGACGGCTTTGGCCGACGCCCCCGGCTGCACCCGGGTGATCATGGCGGTGAGGATGCCCGCGCCCCGGCGCAGGAGGTCCTGCCCCACCAGGGCGTTGGTGAGGGTGCTTTTGCCGGATTTCACCGTACCCACCACCGCCAGCCTGAGGCAGTCCTCGGCCAGGTGGGCCCGGACCTGGCTTATCACCTTGAGCCAGTGCCCGCCCTGGGCCGCGGCCCTGGGAAAGAGCTCCTGCCATTCCCGGGTCAATGCCTCGAGGCCGTCCAGGTTGCGGATAAAGGGCGCAAGGCTGTTATTTTCAGGCACGGCGATCTTCCTGAGGTTGTGGGGCTGGCTAAAGCCGACTTGGGGGACTATTTCTTGGGGGCGAAACCGGCGACGTAGGCCCGGCCTACTTCCACCCGCACCTTGTCGGCGATCTCCATGGTCAGGCTCTGGTCGGTGATGGTGATGATTTCCCCCACCAAACCGCCGGCGGTGATAATCCGGTCGCCCCGCTTCAAATTCTCCAGAAACTGGCGGTGCTCCTTGGCTTTTTTCTGCTGGGGTCGGATCAACAGGAAGTAGAAAATCACAAAAATGGAAAGCATCATGAGCAGGGGGAACATGTTGCTCCAGTCCTGCCCCCCCAGTCCATTGGCGGCGTATGCCCAATTAACCACGCGGTATTCCTCCGTTTCGTTGACTGTAAAAGTCCCGGCGGAAGGCGTCAAACCGGCCAGCGGCCAAAGCCTCCCGCATGCGGGCCATAAGGTTGAAATAATAATATAAATTATGCCAGGTCAAAAGGCGATAGGCGAGAATCTCCCGGGAGACAAAAAGATGCCGGAGATAAGCCTTGGAGTAATGGCGGCAGGCGTAGCAGCCGCAGCCCGGGGACAGGGGCTCCGGGTCCCGGGCGTAGGCGGCGTTTTTGATGACCACCTTGCCGGTGTCAGTAAAAGCCGTGCCATTTCTGGCGTTTCTGGTGGGGAGGACGCAGTCGAACATGTCAATCCCCCGGGCCACCCCCTCCACCAGGTCCTCCGGCGTGCCGATGCCCATGAGGTAGCGGGGCTTGTCCTCGGGCAGCTCCACGGTGGTGGCCGCCACCATGGCCAGGGTGGTGTCCTTGTCTTCCCCGACGCTCAGGCCCCCCAGGGCGTAGCCGGGGAAATCCAGCTCCCGCAAGGCCTGGGCCTGCTCCCGGCGCCAGGCCTCGACCATGCTGCCCTGCACAATAGCAAACAGGGCCCCGCCCTGGCGGCTCCAGGCTTCCCGTGACCGCCGGGCCCACCGCAGGGTGAGATCCATGGCCCGGCGCGCCTCCTTCTCCTCACAGGGAAAAGGGGGGCACTCGTCCAGGCACATCATGATATCCACCCCCAGGGCCTCCTGGAGTTCCACCACCTTTTCCGGGGTCAGGAAGTGCTGGTCGCCATTCAGGTGGGAGCGGAACAGCACCCCCTCCTCGCTCAGGGTGCGGAACGGCGCCAGGCTGAAGACCTGGAAGCCGCCGGAGTCGGTGAGGATGGGGCCGGGCCAGTTCATGAAGCGGTGCAGCCCCCCCAACCCCTGGATGACCTCCACCCCGGGGCGCAGGTAGAGATGATACACATTGCTGAGGATGATGGTGGCCCCCAGCTCCCCCACCTCCTCAGTGGTCATGGTCTTCACCGTCCCATAGGTGGCCACCGGCATGAAGACCGGGGTCTCCACCACCCCCCGGGCCGTACGCATCTCCCCCAGGCGCGGCCCGGCCGGGCCCGAGGATTGCTTTAATTGAAAAGTAAACATAGCATTATTTATACTGGGGGAAGGGCCAGGGACCTGAGGTCCCTGCCCTCCCCCCAGGCCCCCCTCCCAACCCGCCTAGAGGGGCCGAGGGCGATGTCCCGGCCTTCTAACGTGCTTACGGGATTGGGGGAGGGGGCTTGGGGGAGGGGGTAAGGGCCCGCTGGCCCTTAGCCCCCTCCCCCGAAACTCTATTTTAATCCTGACAGGTACTCCACCACGGCCTGGAGTTCATCGGGCCGGAGGTGGGCGAAGTTGGGCATCCCTTTTTTGGGTGAGACGATGTGTTTCTGCATGTCCGCGGGGCTCAAGCGCTGTCCCACACCGTCCCAGGCCGGTCCCTGGTCGCCGCCCTGGCCGGAGAGGGCATGGCAGCCCTGGCAGCTTAAGCGTTCCACCAGATCCTGGCCGGAGGGGGCCTGGGCCCGGGCAGCAACTGGACCGCAAGTCAGGGCAAGTCCCAGGATGAGCGCCAGCCATTGTGCCGATTTTTTCATTATCCGGGTTTTACCTTAATTTATCAGTCAGGGGAATATTAAGGTGTGGCCGCTGGAAAATTCAGGAATTTTTGTTTCTGGAGCGGGGGGGCCGGCGCGGTGTCCGGCGCGGTGGCGTCATAGGTCAGGATGCCCTGCATGGCCAGGGCGGTTTTGAGGAGTGGCGCCGGGGCGGGGCGGTAGAGGCCGGCCAGATTGGACAGCCGGGTGGACTCCCCCCAGAGGTTATGCCGGGTGATATCATCGGCCACCTCCTCCGGGTGCAGGCAGGCCCGGGCGACCCTCTGCCAGGCCTCCGGGTAAAGCTGGGCCCCCGGCGACACCACCCCCCAGGCCCCGGGGCGGGTGAGGAAGCGGACCTCGTCGGCCTCGTAGAAGGCGAACTGCGGCCGGGCCACCGCGGCCAGGTGGTAGTTCAGGAAGCGGCGCATTTCCCCCTGGTAGATCATCCCGACAATTGCCGGCAGGGCCGCCAGTTTCTTCACCACCTGGGTGCGCAGGTTCCGGTGCTTGAACAGAAGGGCTTGTCGTTGCAGCATTTCCGGGAGATTCAGGACAAGGAGGGGGAAATTCGCCTCCTTGAGCCACCCCCGGTAGAACTGGGGGAGCCCCCGGTTGCTGTGGTACCACAGAGGGCAATCCGCCAGGAACACCTGGCCCTGATAATCCAGACGGTCCACGGCCTGCTGCGCCGCCAGGGCCAGCTCCCGGGTCTCTGCCGGGGCGGCGCCGGTGATGCCGAAAAAGACGGGCAGGCTTCCCCCCACCCGGGAAAGGGTCCGGGTAAGGAGGTCAAGCCGGATCTCAGGCGTCAGGGCCAGGCCTTCCCCGGCCTCGGGGCCCCCCACCAGAAGACCATCAGCCGCCGGCAGCACCCGTTCCAGAAGGCGGGCGAGGCTTTCCGTATCCAGGTCACCCGCCGGGGTAAGCGGCGTTACGATCTCGATGATGAGCCCTTCCGGGGGGCTTAAACCGTCTTGCTCAAACATGAGGGCAACCGTAAATTGAGAAGGCACCTGTCCAGATTCACAATTTCCAGGAAAAATAAATAACTATTTTGCGTCTGGTTGATTGGTTATTACAGAATAATCATCCTCTTTGTTGAACATCTCAACATCATTTATTTTGAATATTTTTATGTTGCTCGATTCAAGGATATAAAATATCGTTAACAAGGAGCTTAACAGCCTCTGCAATTCATCTTCAGGAATCGCCGCCAAGTCTTTTTCTTCCCGAGCTATTTCCTTCACTTTTTCTTCAAAAGCCAATTTCTCATTTTTTCCTTTCCATTTAGTTGCGGTACCTTCCTGCCAGGTTTTTCTGAGAACCGCCACCTTTCTCAGCAACTCCATTATTCCAAACAAAATACCAAAGATTTGTAGGCTGGAATAAACACTCACTTTGAAAGAGAAACTCAAAGCTCTTTTCTGAACTCAATTGACTCAATGCAGCTTTTTGTCTTCTGCCAGGCGGTAATTATAGGGCAATTTTAATTCATACCTGTACAAAACCCGGTACATAAAATCTATGGACTCAAGAATGGTGAGGATCTGGTCAAGGGTAATGAAGCCGTCGTTTCTGTTCCTGAGCGCCGAGGAACTACCTGCTGATCACACCACCTTGTGCCGTTTCCGGCAGCGCCTGAGGGCCGAGGGCTTCCAGAAGCTCTTCAACCAGGTGGTGGAGCAGGCCCGGGCCCAGAGCTGGTCTCCGACCGCCTGCACATCATCGACGCCACCCACATGACCGCCAAGGTGGACCTTTTTCGCCTGTAGTACGAGCACCAAGTCGTTGTTGACGACTTTCATTACGTGTACCTTTACTCTCCCGATCCATACGCCCGCTTCGGCCGCAAGACCCCGAAAAAGCTCTTCTACTCGTACAAATGCCACGTCGTCCTCGATGCCTTCTCCTAGTTCATCGTCCAGTCCACTGCCACCCCTTCGTACGTCTCCGATCACGCGGTCTTGCCCGAGTTGTCCCAGCCCTAAGCACTGGACTGACCGGGGACAAGGCCTACGACAGTAAAGCCAACCGCGCCCACCTGTCAGCCCTATGCGTCGCTTACAACCTATACTCTTAATCATATATTCAATGAAAACCTTTAATTCTTCTTTTTTCGTGTCATTCATGTTGCCACCCGCCAGCTTCACACCGTAAACTTGAACTCCCCCCGCCCCAGCAGATCATGGAGATGGACAATCCCCACGACTTTGCGGTCGTCGTCCACCACCGGGAGCACCATGATGGCCTTCTGCTCCATGAGTTCCAGGGCCTGGGAGGCCAGGGTCTCAGGGCCCACCGCCAGGGGGTCGGCGGTCATGACTTCCTGCACCGGCCGTTCCAGAACCTGGGCGAATTGCCCCAGGGCCCGTCGCAGGTCGCCGTCCGTGACAATGCCGGCCAACTTATCCTCTCGATCCACCACCAGGGTGGCCCCCAGTTTTTTGGCCCCCATTTCCCTGATGGCGGCAGCCAGGGGCTCTTCGGGGTGGGAGCGGGGGATCTGGTCCCCGGTGAGCATGACCTCCCGAATGGCCAGGTTGAGGCGCTCCCCCAGGCTCCCCCCGGGGTGGAAGCGCTGAAAATCGCTGGCCTGAAAGCCCCGCTTGGTCAAAAGCACCACTGCCAGGGCATCCCCCATGGCCAGCATGGCCGTGGTGCTGGCCGTGGGCGCCAGACCCAGGGGGCAGGCCTCCCGGGGCACCCCGGTGTCGATGACCACCAAACTGGCCCGCCCCAGGGTGGAGTTGGGCCGCCCGGTGAAGCTGATCAGGGGTGAGCCCAGGCGCCTCAGGCTGGGGAGGAGAATGGTGAGCTCCTGGGTTTCGCCGCTGTTGGACAAAACCAGGATCACGTCGTCTTTGGACACCATGCCCAGGTCGCCGTGCATGGCCTCCACCGGGTGCAGGAAGAGAGCCCGGGTGCCGGTGGAGTTGAAGGTGGCCACCAGTTTCCGGGCCACAATCCCCGATTTTCCCACCCCGGCGAGAATCACCCGCCCCTTGGCCCGGAAGATCAGGTCCACCGCCTTGACAAAGCTCTGGTCCAGCTTCTGCACCAGGTGAGCCAGGCCCTCGGCCTCGATGGTGAGGACTTCCCGGGCGAGATCCAGGAGCTTCTTCGACACCGGCCCTTATTCCTCCGGCGCCGGGGTCAGGTCCCGGCCCATCATGATGCAGTCCTTGCCCCGGCCCTTGCTGCCGTACATGGCCCGGTCGGCGATGAGGAGGAGCGTCTCCTTGTCCCTGGCGTCCTGGGGCAGCGTGGCAATGCCGAAGCTGGCGGTGAGCTTGACGTTGAAGCCTTCTCCCGGCCAGAAAGGAAAATTCTTTGAGGGCCCGGCGCATCTGCCGCACCAGGGTCAGGGCCTGGGCCTGGCTTTGGCCTGGCAGGAGCACGATGTATTCGTCGCCGCCGTAGCGCACCAGGGCATCCTCCGGCCCCAGCGCCCCATGGATCACCCTTGCCACCTCCCCCAGCACCTTGCTCCCCTTTAGATGGCCATAGGTGTCCACCACGTGTTTGAAATTGTCCAGGTCCAGGAAGACCACCGAAAGTTGCCGGCCCTCTGCGGCCATGACATCGCTGATAAACTTGTCCAGCTCGAAGGCCAGGTAGCGGGTATTGTAATAGCCCGTGACCTCGTCGATGAAGGTGCGGGCCTGGAGCTTTTGCAGGTTGTGGACGTTGTCCACCGCAATGGCCACGTAATCCCCGAGGATTTCCAGGAGGGGCAGGTACTTTTGCCGGAAGAACTCCTGGTCTTCGACATTGACCACTTCAAAGACACCCACCACCTCCCCCCGCACCAAAAGGGGCAGGGCAATGATGGACCGGGTATCAAAGCCGGTGATATCATCCACCTTCTGGCTGAAGCGCTGATCGCCGTCGGCGTCATAAATGATGATGGGCTGCCTGGTTTGGGCCACGGTGCCGGCAATACCCTCCCCCATCTTGAGGCGCACGCCTTTCAGAAGCTTTTGCTCCACGCCCACGGTGACGGCAAAATAAAGCTCCTGGGTCTGGGGGTCCAGCAGCAGCAACGACCAGTTGCGGGCGGGGATGAGGACCTTGATGCGCTCCAGCACCGTGGTCAGGAGAGTTTCCATGTCATAGACGCTGACCAGGGCTTTGGAGAATTCCATGGAGGCGAGGATGCGCTCCACCTGCCCCGCGTCGGCCACAAACTGCTGAAAATCTTTTTTCCCGGTTTCTGCCATGGGTGCGCCTAATCTAGAATTCTAAGGGCAAATACCCGGTCTGGCAAGGTATTTTCTCCCAGCCGGGAACCCCTCGATTTGCATCCCACGGCGGGGATGATTACTTTTTGGGTAAATCGCCGAAAAGGGGATCACATGCCTAAAAAATTTCTCATTGCTCTCGACGAGTCGGATGGGGCTTGGCATGCCGTGGAGTACATGGCCAAGACCTTTGCTCAGACCCCTGGCCTGGAAATCACCCTGCTGCATATTCTGTCGGGCTTGCCGCCCGCTTTTTGGGACGACGGTCACATTTTGGATGACCAGGAACGGGAGTCCCGCCAGCGCCTGGTAGTCAGCTGGAAGAGAGACCAGGAGAAACAGTGGCAGGGGCTGGTGACCAAGGCCAAGGATCATCTCAAGGCTGCGGGCCTCACCACCGTACACAGCAGATTCATACCGGGGCACTTCGACGTGGCCGAGGATATTGTCAAAGAGGCCGTGGCCATGGGGGCCGAGACCATCGTCATGGGCCGCCGGGGCCTGGGTACCGCCCAGTCCCTTATCCTGGGGAGCATTACCAACAAGGTGATCCAAAACCCCCAGGGCCGGGCCGTGATTGTCGTGGAATAG
>CAVZAM010000005.1:0-88154 GCA_963773285.1 uncultured delta proteobacterium | reverse complement strand
ACATAACCTCAGGTTCGGCGTCTTCCTGCGGTGTTTCCGGCGCTGCCGGCTTGAGTCGCCTTGATTTTTTAGGGAGTTTTTTCCTGGGGGGGGAAACAACCTTGGGGGTGGCGGCCGGCGATTCCGTCAGGGACAAGACCCGGACCCACCCTTGAGCCCCGGTCTCGGCATATTTCACCTTAAGCCAGTCATGACCGGACTGGGCAATATTTTCAACCTTGTCATGGAATTTCAAGGCCCGCACGATTTGAGCGTTGTCCAGGGGCAGGACGCGGAGGTCAACTGTTGGCGTGGCCACATACAAATATTTTGGCGGCGCGGGCGGGGCCGCGGCCTTTCCCCCGCTGGCAGAGCTTGCGGAGGGCGCGGTGGCCCCGGCCGCCGCGGTCTCAGGGGCCAGTTTGTTCACCGCGTTATCGGGCAGCCAGCCGAGGGTCTCGTTTTTTTCCACCAGCACCCACCACCAACCCTGCTGGTTTTCGGAAAGCTTCCTGATCCGGTCCCCCCGTTGCAACGCCTGTCGGGAGGCCCCCTCGGTCTGCGGGACATCCCGCAGGGGCACCTCGTTCTCCTGGATCGTGTAAGTTTCGGCGGGGATCGGCACGGGGCTCAGCAAGGGGCACTGAATCCAGCCAGTCTGACGGCCCTGGACCGATTGCACCTGGCACCAGTCATCCGGCAGGCGGGACAGTATAAGCACCTGCTCCCCCCGGTAAACCGTGGCGATGTTCCGGCTGCCGTAGCCGGGGGAGTCCCGGAAATAGGTGATGGACGGGATGGTGTAATAGACCTCCCGGGACGGCTTGGGCTGAATCAGGGCGCAAGCCGAGCAAAGCACCAGCAGCGCCCCAAGCAGAAGGCACTTGCTGACGCCCCCTAATTCAGGCGGCACCAGAGATTTCCCGAAATTTTTTTTCTGAGCAGAAAACATGAAAGTGCAAATGGTGAGGCAGCCGCAAAACAGACCCGTTCAGATGGACCGGGCGGCTATCACGGAAGTTTTATCTCCTTGAACCAACTCCTGGATAAGCCATTTCCCCGAGACGTCGGAAAAAAGAATGGTGTAGTCTCTTAAGAGGTTACTTTTTTTCTTTAAATGCACATCCTCCAACGTGATATCCCAGGAAATCTTGGCAATGATAATGTGATCATTGGGCTTGGTAATGTTGTCAACGTGAAATTTCATGTCGAGATAATCATACTGCTGCCAGATTTTCAGCATGCTGGCTTTTTTCTGGTCGATGTTGCTGAAGGTGGGGGAGTAGGCGTTCAGGAAAAGGTTGATATCCTTGGTCAGTTGGGCGGTGCGGATCTGTTCGATAATGCCCATGACCGCGCCCCACTCCGGGATGACGGGGGTATGTCGGGATTCTCGCATGGGCGGAACTTGTAAGGCAGGCGCATTTCCTACATTCTGATTACTTGTCTGTACGGGTGATGGACTTAGGTCGGCAAGCTTAACTGCTGGAGAAGGTTTGCTGAGAATAAAAAAATACGAGATAAATAAGATAATCACCACCGCCCAGATGAAAAGGAGTTGACGCCACATCAGGCGCATGGCTTTTACCAGATTGTCATGCAGGCGGTGCGATACCTGGACCATCTCCTCGGTCTCGGCCTCGAGAGTTGCTTGTGCTGCTTGGAGAAATGCCTGGTCTTTTTGCAGTTGGTCCATGGTTTGCTTCCCCTGTCCCTTCCCTGGGATCGTCCCAGAAAGCCCGGAAAACCATAACGAACCCGGGTGTTTTCAACAACAATGGCTGCACCCGGGGATCAGCGAGTGCCATATCCACTGTAGATCAAGCCTGCAGAGAATTCCAGATAATACTTTCCCTTAGGTAAAATTACTGTGCCACGGCACCTCAGAGGGCTTGCTTGGCATTTTCAGGCAGAATCACCGGCTGATCCAGCTGGGGGACGAGAGCTCCCGGTTATCTGAAGATCTAGGTCTTATCGCAGGCGGCCAGGATTTCCGGAGGGCCGGGTGCGCATAGGTCGTCTTCGAAGCAGGTCTTCGAAAAATCGGCTTCCATGGGAACGGGGTAGTCACCGGTGAAGCAGGAGAGGCAGAATTTTTCGGGGCTCAGTTGCGTCGCCTCCACCATGGACTCGACACTCAGGTAGCCCAGGTAATCGAGGCCCAGGTAATCCCGGATCTCGCTCACCTGCTGACGGGCCGCGATGAGCTCGCCCTTGGTGGAAAAGTCAATGCCATAATAGCACGGGAAGCGGTGGGGCGGGCAGGATACCAGGAGGCTTACTTCCGTGGCGCCGGCCTCCCGGAGGGATTTTACCCGGGAGCGGGTGGTGGTGCCCCGGATGATGGAGTCCTCCACCACGATGACCCGTTTGCCCTTGAGGATTTCCTTCACGGGGTTGAGCTTGATGCGCACCGAAAAGTCCCGCATGGTCTGGGAGGGCTGGATAAAGGTGCGGCCCACGTAGTGATTACGGATGACGCCCATCTCGAAGGGCATGTCCATGACGTCGGCGAAGCCCAGGGCGGCGTAGGTGCCGGAGTCCGGGAAGGGCATGACCAAATCGGCTTCCAGGGGGTGCTCCCGGGCCAGGCAGGCGCCCAGGCGTTTCCTCACCTGGTACACGCATTTTCCGAAAACCAGGCTGTCGGGGCGGGCAAAGTAAACGAACTCGAAGATGCAGTGTTTGTGCGGCTCGGGCGGGAAGGGCTTGTGGGAGTGAAGGCCGTCTCGGTCCAAGACCACGATTTCGCCGGGCTCCACGTCCCTGAAATAATCGGCCTGCACCAGGTCGAAGGCGCAGGTTTCGGAGGCCACCAGCCAGCCGTTGTCCAGGGCGCCGATGCTAAGCGGCCGGAAACCCCGAGGGTCCCGGGCGGCGATGACCTTGTCGGCGGTGGCCAGCACCAGGGAATAAGAACCCTGGACTTCCGCCAGGGCCGCGGCCAGCGACTCCACCAGGCCGTTTTTCTTGTGCTTGGCCATGAGGTGGACGATGATTTCGGTGTCCATGGTGGACTGGAAGATGGACCCCGAGTCCTCCAGTTGTTGCCTGATCTGGCGGGCGTTGGTCAGGGTGCCGTTGTGGCCGATGGCGATGGTTTGGCCGGCGTGCTGGACTATGAAGGGCTGGGCGTTCACCAGGAGGGTGGAGCCGGTGGTGGAGTAGCGCACATGGCCGATGGCCAGGTGCCCGGGGAGACTGGCCACCTTGTCCGCGGGGAAGACCTCGGAGACCAGCCCCAGGCCGCGGTGGGCGCTCACCCGGCAGCCGTCCCCGGCGACGATGCCGCAGGACTCCTGGCCCCGGTGCTGCAGGGCATAGAGGCCAAAATAGGTCAGCCGGGCCGCCTCGGGGTGGCCGTAAATGCCGAAGATGCCGCACTTTTCCCGGGGCTTGGAAAAGCCGTCGTCGACAAGCTCATTGCCAGGACACGATGTTTGATTTTTGCAGAAATTCATGGGCCTTAAGCCGGGATGGATAACTTTTTGGGGAAGAGAATCTCGATTCCTACCGAATATATGTTCTAGAGTAAGCTATTTTTGGTGAAAAGTCGAATGGTAAATGTCAGCCGCTGGGCTGAAACCTCATCCCTGTCGCAGGCATAAGGCTGTGTTGTTACTCTTCCACTAAGGTCTTGTTTCCTGTGGTAAGCGAGAGGTAATTCTTCCGAAGATTGCCCTGGCGATATCCAGAGACTCTTGAGCCTCTTCCCTTGAAGGTTCCTCGGGTTCACCCGGATAACGAAATTTCCAGGCATATTCGGTTAGGGGGACTGCTCTATCAATAAGGCTTTTCATAGCTTGATCCAGGTCGAGGCACTGCTCCCCGAGTTCCTCCAAGCTATGGGTTTTGCGAAAGGGTATATTGTGCCACATGAGAAAAGCCTTAAGAGTTTTCTCCACAACTTGCTGGCAGTGAAAAACGGCGTCGGCGAACAGAGGCGGAGAAGCAATGAGGTCGTGCTCGGCGGCGTGCATATCCACGGCTGCTTTGCGGAGCCATGCCCTAGTTTCAGCCACCAGCACCGGATCAGCGGGCATAGAGCAGTTTCCCTTCAAGGGCTACTGTAGCGGGGAGCGACGCTGGCAGATGTAAGCGGCTCTCAAAAGCCTGCCTGGTCCAGACCAGCACATCAGCGGCAACGCGGGTGCCTCTAAGAGCCTGATAGGCTAAGCGGCTGCGTTTCCGCTCGGGAGAGGCCTCGTCCGGCACGACGATGAGTAGGTCGTAATCGCTGTCCGGGCCTGCCTCGCCCCTGGCCTTGGACCCGAATAGATAAATCCGCTCAGGTTGAAAAGCGTCCCTGAGGCGACGCACCAGCTCCGTGAGGACTTGATCATCGGATAGTGATCTTGCGCCATTCTCAGCCATGATGTCCATAGGACGACGAAAAAAATCTATCTTACTTCCTTAAGGCGGTGCAATCTATTCTTTATCCTAATCCTTCTTTCAAAATTTCTCTATAGATTAACAAGCTTTATTTATCATCTCATGATACTCCTGCAGGCTCTTCACTTCCAGCTTCCCTTCCTTTAAGGTCCGGATGGCGTGCAGGGTGGCCTTGGCCGCGGCCAGGGTGGTGGTGTAGGGGACGTTGTATTCCAGGGCCGCCCGGCGGATAGAATAGGAGTCCTCCGGGGTGTGGCGGCCCCGGGGGGTGTTGATGACCAGGGCAATCTCCCGGTTCTTGATGCGGTCGATAATGTTGGGGCGGGCTTCCCGGATTTTATAGACCTCCTCGACCTCGACACCCTGCTTTTTCAGGCAAAGGGCCGTGCCCCGGGTGGCATAGACCTGGAAACCCAGGTCCTTGAAGTCCTTGACCAGGGGCGCCATCAGGGGCTTGTCCGGGTCCTTGACGGAAAAGAGCACGCCGCCGGCGAGGGGCAGGACCTGGCCCGCGGCCAGTTGGGCCTTGGCGTAGGCCAGGCCGAAGTCCTCGTCGATGCCCATGACCTCACCGGTACTGCGCATCTCCGGCCCCAGGATGGGATCCACCCCCGGGAAGCGGCGGAAAGGGAAAACGGACTCTTTCACGGCAAAATAGGGCGGCACTACTTCCTCGGTAAAGCCCAGTTCCTCCAGGGTGTGCCCCAGCATCACCTTGGTGGCCAGCTTGGCCAGCGACACCGCCGTGGCCTTGGACACGAAAGGCACGGTGCGGGAGGCCCGGGGATTGACCTCGAGGACGTAGACCTGGCCGTCTTTCACCGCGAACTGGATGTTCAGGAGGCCGATGACCCCCAACTCCCTGGCCAGGGCCCTGGTCTGCTCCTTGATGTCTTCCTGGGTTTCCTTCGACAGGGAATAGGGCGGCAGCACACAGGCCGAGTCCCCGGAGTGGATGCCCGCCTCTTCGATGTGCTCCATGATGCCGCCGATGACGGTGAGCTTGCCGTCGCTGATGGCGTCCACGTCCACTTCGATGGCGTCTTCCAGGAACTTGTCGATGAGGATGGGGTGCTCCGGCGAGGCCACCAGGGCCCAATTCATGAAATTGACCAGGGCCCCGTCATCCGCCACGATCTGCATGGCCCGCCCGCCCAACACATAGGAGGGCCGCACCAGCACGGGATAGGTGATCTCATGCGCAATGGCCAGGGCCTGCTCGACGCTCGTGGCCGTGGCGTTGGGGGGCTGGCGCAGATCCAGCTTGGCCAGCATCTGCTTGAAGCGCTCCCGGTCCTCGGCCCGGTCGATGGCGTCGGCAGGGGTGCCGAGGATGTGGACGCCGGCCTGGCCCAGAGGCACGGCCAGGTTCAGGGGGGTCTGGCCGCCGAATTGGAGGATCAGGCCCTTGGGGTTTTCGGTGGCGGCGATGTTGAGCACGTCTTCCCGGGTCAGGGGCTCAAAAAACAGCTTGTCCGAGGTGTCGTAGTCGGTGGACACGGTTTCGGGGTTGGAGTTCACCATGATGGACTCGATCCCCAATTCCCGCAGCGCAAAGGAGGCCTGGCAGCAGCAGTAGTCGAACTCGATGCCCTGGCCGATGCGGTTGGGGCCGCCCCCCAAAATGGCCACCTTGTCCCGGTCGCTGGGGCGGGCCTCGCTCTCATAGTCATAGGTGGAATAATAATAGGGCGTGTAGGCCTCGAACTCGGCGGCGCAGGTATCCACCAGCTTGTATACCGGCTTGATGCCAAGCCCTTGCCGCATTTCCGCCAGAGTCTCTTCCGTGCCCCCCCAGAGGGAAGCCAATTGGATGTCGGAGAAGCCGTTTTCCTTGGCCCGCCTGAGCATTTCGGCAACCTGGTCCTGGCCGCGGCCCTGGCCCAGGAGCTTCCCGAAGGTGGCCAGCTCCTCGGAGAATTCCACCAGGTCCTTGATCTGGTGCAGGAACCAGGGGTCGATCTTGGTCAGGTCATAGATTTCCCTGACACTCAGGCCATCCCGGAAGGCCTGGCGCAGATAAAAGAGGCGCTGGCTGTTGGCGGTGATGAGCCCGGCCCGGAGCTCCTCCCGGGGCAAGTCCGGCAGGTCCTTGCCGTCGTGACCCAGGCCGAAGCGGGAGATCTCGAGAGAGCGGATGCCCTTTTGCAGGGCTTCCTTGAAGGTGCGGCCGATGGCCATGACTTCGCCCACGGACTTCATGGAAGTGGTGAGGAAGTCCTCGGCGCCGGGAAATTTTTCGAAGGTCCAGCGGGGGATTTTCACCACCACGTAGTCGATGGTGGGCTCGAAACTGGCGTAAGTCTCCTTGGTGATGTCGTTGGGGATTTCGTCCAGGAGGAACCCCACCGCCAGCTTGGCGGCGATCTTGGCGATGGGGAAGCCCGTGGCCTTGGAGGCCAGGGCCGAGGAGCGGGACACCCGGGGGTTCATCTCGATGACCACCATCTCGCCGGTGTCGGGGTGCACCGCGAACTGGATGTTGCTGCCCCCGGTTTCCACGCCGATCTCCCGCATGATGGCGAGCGACGCGTCCCGCATCTGCTGGTATTCCCGGTCGGTGAGGGTTTGGGCCGGGGCCACGGTGATGCTGTCGCCGGTGTGCACTCCCATGGGGTCCAGGTTTTCGATGGAGCAGATGATGACCACGTTGTCGGCGAAATCCCGCATGACCTCGAGCTCGAATTCCTTCCAGCCCAGGACCGACTCCTCCAGCATGACCTCGGTGATCATGCTGGCCTCGAGGCCTTCCGCGGACAGGCGGCTCAAGTCTTCGATATTGTAGGCCACCCCGCCGCCGGTGCCGCCCAGGGTGAAGCTGGGGCGCACGATGACCGGGTAACCGATCTCCGGGGCCGCGGCCAGGGCCTGATCCAGAGTGCGCACGATGACGCTCTTGGGGACCCGGAGGCCGATGTTCTCCATGGCCGCCTTGAAGAGTTCCCGGTCTTCGGCCTTCTTGATGACCTGGGGATTGGCGCCGATCATCTCCACCCCGCAGCGTTCCAGGATGCCGGTGTCGGCCACCGCGATGGCGGTGTTGAGGCCGGTCTGGCCCCCCAGGGTGGGGAGGATGGCGTCGGGGCGCTCCCGCTCGATGATCTGGATGACCATCTCCGGGGTGATGGGCTCGATGTAGGTGCGGTCGGCCATCTCCGGGTCGGTCATGATGGTGGCGGGGTTGGAGTTGATGAGCACCACCTCGTAGCCCTCCTCCCGGAGGGCCTTGCAGGCCTGGGTGCCGGAATAGTCGAATTCGCAGGCCTGGGAAATGATGATGGGCCCGGAGCCGATGATGAGAATCTTCTTGATATCCGTGCGTTTGGGCATGTTGGCTTTCAGTTTGGCTTATAGTTTTGCCGGAGGGGTCCGGGCGTTGAAGGCGATATTCCGAGATGCAGGCAATCACGTTCTTATATCATAAATATAGGGCCTTGCGGCCCATAATTTATACCCAAATAGCCATTCGGGTTGATTGTCTTGGGGGAGGAGGCAAAGGGTCGGTGGACCCTTTCCCCCTCCCCCAAACCCCCACCCCCAATCCCATAATGAGATGGAGCACAGGCGTCCCGCCTGTGGCACAGGCAAGATGCCTGTGCTCCCGGGAAAATCAGATTAACAGAGCGGCAATCTGGCCTCGTCCCTGGAGCCGCAGACTTCAGCCTGCGCCCGAGGTGGCGGGCCCGCAGCGCCTCATCGATAGTGCAGGGCCAGCCAGACCGTTTTTTCCTCGGGGTCGGTCCACTCCACCCGATGGCGGCAGCCGGCCGGGATGAGCAGGTGGTCGCCGGGTTCCAGGACTTCAAGGTCGGGGCGGTCGGCAAACCTCAGGGCGGCGCGGCCGGAGAGCAGCGCCACCCATTCATGGGTGGGTTCATCATACCAGAACCCCGGCGGGCTCGCCTGGCCGTGGGAGACGATGCGCTCCAGGCGGAAATGCGAAGTCTTGAGTAGTTCCTGGAATAATTCCTCGGGCATCTCCTCCGGAATCCCGGCAAACAGATTGTTCACCTGAGGCATTGCATGGTTTCCTTGGGCCTGCTGCCCTCAAATAGCACGGGCATCATGCTTGTGTAGAAACAGGTTGAAAACCTGTGCCATCAATGATGCGGTAGGCAGTGCCCACCCTACGAAAACTTTCTATTTATCTTTGTATTTAATATGACGAAATAATCCTCTTTCAGGTTTATAGACAATGTCATCTCTGAGCTGATCTAATAAGACAATAATATCTTTAATGTAATGTGGTGAAATAAGTGGAAGCTCTCTCTCTATTTGTCGACATAATTCTGAGAATCTGATGCCATCTGGTTTTAATTCTATTATATGCAATGCCGCAGAGATAATATTCTCTCTTATGGTGGGCATAACATATTTCTCCTCTTGAAATTATTATTAGGCTTGCATTATCATCCTGACGAATTAATCGAACAGTTAATTTGCGTCATGAGGCCCCGGAGAGGCCTCGGGGTGGTATTGCACGGAGAAGGCCGCCAGTTTTGTTTTCAGAGGCACTTCAAATTTTATTCTTTTGAAAGAATCTCCTTAAGCGAAGGGAGCACAGCAGGAAGATCATGGCGGATAGTTTCCCAAATAATCTTAAGATCAACCCCGAAGTACTCGTGAATGACTATGTTGCGTAGATCGCCCATCACCCGCCAGGGAAGGAAGGGGTATTTTTCGGTGATTTTCGCGGGTACGCGTCGGGCAGCTTCCCCGATGATTGCCAGATTAAAGAGCACTGCTTTGACAGTCCTGTTATCTTCGGAGAAAGTTGTGAAATCCATGCCCTGGGTTAGCTCCAAGACCTCCTGTATGTTGCCGATAATATCTTCAATTCTAAACTTCCAATCCCTGGCCGGCATGTAAGATCTCTTCAAGAATCTGTTCTCGGAGCTGTGGTTTCAGGGCTTCTGGCGTCACCAGGTCCACTTGCCGGCCCAGAATTTCCGAGAGCCGGTGTTGGAGGCGGATAAAACTAAAAAGACCAATGGGCCTGTTGAATTCCACCAGAATGTCGATGTCGCTGTCAGCCCTTGCTTCTCCCCGCACCGCCGAACCGAAAAGAGCCAGTGACTTAACGCCGATACTCTTTAATTCCGAGCGATACTGGTGCAGAATTTCCAGTGGCGTGGATTCCATGTTTCAGCTTCCCAAAATCCTTTCCACAAACTCATCAAACAAATAATTGGCGTCATGGGGCCCGGGCGAGGCCTCGGGGTGGTATTGCACCGAGAAGGCCGCCAGTTTCGGGTGGCGCAGGCCCTCCAGGGTGTTGTCGTTCAGGTTGACGTGGGTGAGTTCCACCGCGGGGTCGGGGATGGAGCCCAGGTCCACCGCGAAGCCGTGGTTCTGGCTGGTGATCTCCACCCGGCCGGTGACCCGGTTTTTCACGGGCTGGTTGGCGCCCCGGTGGCCGAACTTGAGCTTGAAGGTCTTGCCCCCCAGGGCCAGGCCCATGAGCTGGTGGCCCAGGCAGATGCCGAACACAGGTTTTTTCCCCAGGCATTGCCGGACATTGTCGATGCCGTAGGTCACCGCCGCGGGGTCGCCGGGGCCGTTGCTGAGGACTATGCCGTCGGGGTTTAAGGCCAGGATGTCCGCGGCCGGAGTGGTGGCCGGGACTACCAGAACCTCCAGCCCCCGGACCTTGAGCGACCGGATGATGTTGTACTTGACGCCGTAGTCGTAGAGGATGACTTTTTTGCCGGAGCGCTGGGCCCACAAGGCTTTGCAGGTCCTTCAAGGTGCACAGGCGGGCTGCCTTGGCCACCGGGGGCGCTTTCGGCGCCGGGGGGGCGACGCAGAAGTCGGCCTTTTGGCGGCTTTCATCCCAGACGCCCTCATCCCACCAATAGGGGGTTTGGCAGGTGACCAGGGGTACCAGGTCCAGGCCGTTCATGTCGGGGACTTCTTCCTTGACCCGGCGCACCAGGCGTTCGGCGTCCAGGTCCAGCGTAGAGATAATGCCCCGCATGGCCCCCACCTGCCTTAAGCGCTTGGTGATAGCCCGGGTGTCGAAACCCTCCACCCCCAGCTTGCCCGCGGCCTTGAGATATTCGGCCAGGTTCCCCTTGGCCCGCCAGTTGGAGGGCTGGTGGTGGTATTCCTTGACGATGAAGCCCTCCACCTGGATGCCGGCGGACTCGATATCTTCGGGGTTGACCCCGTAGTTCCCCATCATGGGGTAGGTCATGGTGACGATCTGGCCCTTATAGGAGGGGTCGGTGAGAACTTCCTGGTAGCCCGTCATGGCGGTGTTGAACACCACCTCTCCCAGGGCTTCGCCGGGGCCGGTAAAGGAACGGCCTCTTAAAACGAGGCCGTCTTCTAATGCCAACAATGCTTGCAAGGTGTTCCTCACGAGGTCGATTTAAGAAAATATAGCATATTTTGAGCCCGTTGCGAAAGTCCCTGAGTCTTGCTTCCCTAAGATATCTTAAGGGGTTGGGGGAGTGGGTTGGGTCGAGGGGGCAGGGGTTGGTGGCACCGGCTTTCCAGCCTGTGGAAACCCCTGGCCCCTTCTCCCAGAGACTATTCGCTGTCCCAACTCCGCCAAGCGGGGAAACGCGGCAATCAGGCCGAGAGGCAGGGGAAAAGCACGGCCAGTCAATATGTGGGATAACTCCAGGGCGTTGGCCACGGCCTGCCCCCGGGGGTGGTTGTTGAAAATGACGTATACCTCCGGCGTCTTCTCCAGGAGTTCACGGGTCCGGGCCGCCAGATCCTGCAATTCATCCGGGGCATACAGGTAATCATACCGGGCCTCGCGGTCATCCCCGAACTCAAACCATTTTTCCCGGCGGCGGCCGTGGGCCCGTAAATAGCCCCGAGGTCCGGTGGCCCAGATGGTCTTACCCAGAGAATAGGATACCTGGGGCTGATCAATATTGCAGAAGTCCAGGCCGATCATGGTAAGAAAATCCTGCACCTCCCGGTGCTCCCAGGAGCGGTGCCGGACTTCCACGGCCAGGGGAAATTCACGGAACTTTTCTTTCAAATCCACCAGGTAGGCGCGGTTTTCCTCGGTGTTGTGGAAGGAATAGGGGAACTGGGCCAGGAGCACCCCCAGCCGTCCGGCCTGCAGCAGGGGCACCAGTCCCGCCTGAAACTCGGCCACCTCCCTTGTCCGGCAGGCGGCGTTCGTGGGTAAAAACGTTTAAGAGCTTGGCCGTGAAACGAAAATCAGGGAATGCCGCCATCGCCTCTGACCAGCGGCTGGTCTGATGAGGCGCCAGGGGGCGGTAAAACGTGACGTTGATCTCCACGGTCTTAAACCAGGAGGCCAGAAAGGCGAGGCGGTCAACCCCCTGCAGCCCCGGGGGATACACCACCCCCCGCCAATCCTGGTAATCCCAGCCCGCCGGTCCGATGCGCAGCATAGTTGATTGGAGATGATATTGGGAGAGGGGGCCAGGGGTCGGTGGACCCCTTGCCCCCTCCCCCAAGCCCCCACCCCCAATCCCTTGAGGCTTTCCGAGAAAGGTCGGGCAAAAGTGGCCAGCCTCATTCGCGGAACCCTTAGGCGGGTTGGGAAGGGGTATGGGAGGAGGGCAGGGACCTCAAGTCCCTGACCCTCCCCTCACTAATGCCTATGCCGTGGTACTGGCCTGGGCTTCCCGGGCCAGTACAGCCTTCAAGGCTTCCAGGGCCACTTCGATCATGGAGTCGTCGGGTTCGAGCGCGGTGAGGCGTTGGGTAAAGAGCCCGGGCCAGAGGAGGATTCTGGCCAGCAAGCTATCCTGGTGCTTACCGCCCCAGCGAATGATTTCGTAGGCCAGCGCGGCGATGGGAAACATCAGGCCCACTTTCACCAGCACCTGCACCATGGTGCTCACAAACCCGGTGCGGGTCAGAGACGGCACCAGGGGGAAGAAAATGGTGAAGATAAAGATGCTCACCAGGAGGACCACCAGGATGAAGGAGGTGCCGCAGCGGGGGTGGCAGGTGCAGTGCTGGCGGGCGTGTTCCACGTCCAGGGGCTGCCCGGCCTCGTAGGCGCAGATGGATTTGTGTTCGGCGCCGTGATACTGGAAAACCCGCCTGATTTCCCCAAACAGGGAAATTCCCCAGATATACAGGAGGATAAACAGGAGCTTGATGAACCCGTCAACCAGGTGGAAGCTGAGATTTGCCGTGGTGAGGCGGTAGCCCAGGAGGCGGCCGGCCAAGCCGCTCAGGTAATGGGGAAGCAGGCCGAAAACCAGAAAGGCCAGGAGAAAGGCGCCCCCCATGGTGAGGGCGAGGCTCCCCCAGCCCAGCTGGGTTTCTTCTTCCTCCAGGGCCGCCTGGGCCGAAAAGGTCAGGGCCTGAACACCCGTGACCAGGGCCTCGATGAGGATGACCGGGCCCCGCAGCAAGGGCTTTTTGAACAGCGGGTAGCGGGCGGTCAGCGAGATGAAAGGCTCATCCTTCAATACCACCGAGCCGTCGGGCAGGCGCACGGCCACGGCCAGGGCCTGGGGGGAACGCATCATAACCCCTTCCAGGACCGCCTGGCCGCCCACGTTCAGGAGTTCTTCCTGGCTCACTGTTCGGTTTCGCCGGCTTTCTGGTTCTGCTCCTGCTGCTGGTTAAACTTGGCATATTTGCGGCGGAAGCGCTCCACCCGGCCGGCGGTGTCCATCAGCTTCTGCTTGCCGGTGAAGAAGGGGTGGCACTTGGAGCAAATCTCCACCTTGATGGCGTCGATGGTGGAACCGGTCTCAAACTCGGTGCCGCAGGCGCAGCGCACCGCGACCCTTTTGTACTTGGGATGAATGTCTTTTTTCATGGTTTCGCCTTGTGTGAAATCAGCCCCGGTGGGCCTGTAGATCTTGCTCCAAATATAATAGCTTACCTGTTTAACAGGAAAATTGCTATCAGAAATGTCTTTTTTTCGGCTGGCAGTGCGGGCAGAAGAAAGTGGAGCGGCCGGCCTGGACCAGGCGCTTGACGGCTTTCCCGCAGCGGCGGCATGGTTCCCCCGTCGCGGCCGTACACCATGAGTTCCACCTGAAAAAGCCCGGTCTCGCCGTGGCTGTTCAGGTAGTTGTTTACCGTAGTGCCGCCCTGCCGGATGGCCCGCTTGAGTATGCGGCGGGTTTCCCTCAGCACCGTCTGCCAGGCCTCGAGGCTTAGGGCACCGGCGGGGGTGGCCGGGTGCAGGCCGGCGGCGAACATGATCTCACTGGCGTAGATGTTGCCGATGCCGGCCAGGATGCGGCCGTCCAGGAGAAAATTTTTGAGGGGGCGGCTCCGTCCCCGGGCTGTTTCTGCCAGCCACTCGGGGGTCGCCCGGCGGGAAAAGGGCTCCCGGCCCACCTGTTCCAGGGGAGTGAGGGGTTGGCCCGGGGCAAACACCAGGACCTGGCCGAAGCGCCGCGCGTCCTGAAAGGCCAGGGTGACGCCGCCCTCCAGGGTGAAAAACAGGTGCACGTGGGGGCCGTGGTCCGCCGGCACGCCCAGGAGAAGGCGGCCGGTCATGCCCAGATGGATGAGCAGAGTCACGCCTTCGTCCAACCGGAAGAGCAGGTATTTCCCCCGCCGCTCCAGGCGCAGGACGCGGCGGCCGGGGAGCCATTCGGCCAGATGCTCTGCCGGGGAGCCCCGGCGCAGGCGCTTGTCCCCCACCGCAACCGTGAGGAAACGCCGTCCCACCAGTCTGGGGGCCAGTCCCCGGCGAATCACCTCTACTTCAGGGAGTTCCGGCATTCGGACTAACTATTTGGAATAAAATTAATTTTTAGTGTTGAGGACGGCATCATTGAAGAAATCACCCCAAAGCTTCGATATCTAGAGTGGTGAGTAATTGTCGCCTAACCTCGAACCAAGGGGCAATATCTTCCCGACAAGATGGGGGTGGCATCTAAGGGAATGGCCTTGATTGAGGCGCCGCTCCCGAATGAAAAAATGGCCATTAAGAAGCACTTCATGAAAGCAGCCCTGGTGCTGCTGCTCGCCCTAATCACCGGGATAGGGGCAGTTGCGGTCTCAGCCGGGGAGGACCCCGGTATCCAGCTCGTCCTGGTCCTGGACCTGGCCCGGGCGCCGGCCGGGGATCAGGCGCAAAATAGTCTGCCGGAAGCCGCCGCTCTTTTGGTCCACCTCTTAAAAGAACCGGATTACCTGGGGCTGGCGGCAACCGGCGCAGATGAGGGCGTGATCGCCCCCCCCAGCCGCCTGATCCCGGAACACCGCGCCCAAATCCTGGGGAAATTGGCCGGCTTGGCTCCGGGGCCGCAAGAGACGCCGCTCCCTAAAGTCCTGCTCCAGGCTCTGGGGGCCATCAAGCCGGAGGGGCCAGCAGCACGGGTTTTACTAATTTTGTCTGACCAGCAAAAGAGTTTGGACCCCCAAAGCAAGGCCGCCCTTCTGGAGGAAGACAAGCAAATTGCTGACTTAGCCCGGAAAACGGGGGTTGCCATATATGCCGCGGACATGGGTTCTGAGATTCCCCCAGATGAGTTGAAATTCATTACCGCGGCCACCGGCGGCCGCCTCTGGGTGGGGCAGACTCCCCGGGACCTGTATGCCGCGGTGGTGAATTTCTTCCAGCGGCTGGCCCGGCCCCAGGAGGCCCCAGTAACGGGGTCGGACTTCCACCTGGACGAGTGGGTCAGGAAGGCAGTGGTAGTGGCGGGGCAGTCGGTCCCGGGGCAGGGGGTGGTTCTCGCCAGTCCCACCGGGGCCCGGATCAGCCGGAGGACGCCCATAAAAAATATTCAGTGGCTAGCCGGCCAGGGCTATGACCTGATCACCATGCTCCAGCCCCGCCCCGGCACCTGGCGCCTCATCGGGGCCCGGGGGGCCGACTGCAGGGTCTTTCTCACCACGGATTTGACCCTGACCTCGGCTGGAACCCCCACGGCAATCGGGGCAGACGAAGCCCTCCTGGCTACGGCGGCCCTGAAACATGACCCCGGTGCCACACCCGATAGTGTGCTTGCCGACGTGGAATGGCGCGCTGACCTCGAGACCGCGCCTGACCGCCGCCTGACCGTGCCTCTGCAGGTCCCCGAGCGCGCCGCCAACCCGGCCCTGCCTGCAGGCACCCGGGTGGCGCGGTTCCCCCCCCTGCACCAGGAAGGGAATGCGACCCTCACGGTCCTGGCCCTGGGGAAAACTTTTCAGCGGGCGGTTACGCGGCCCATCTCCATCACCCAACCGTGGTACCGGGTCTCACAACCGCCTCTGGCCAGCGGGAAAGTCCCCGTCACGCTCTTTCAGCCGGACCCAGACCGGCGCCCGGAAAATTTGGCAGGATGCCTGACCCTGAAGTCCTCCCAGGGAGGTCTGGCCGGCGTTCTCATCACCCCGCGGCCGGGGTCTGAAATTATTTTGCAGGAACCCCCGGGGTGTGAGGGAGGCTGCCTGGCGGGATTGCACCTGAGCGGCACCGCGCCCGGGGGCCGGCCCCTGGACATGGCCTCCGGGCCGATCCCCGCAAGCTTTCAGAATACCCCGGCCAAGGCCGCCAAACTTGCCCCGGGTTCAGCCGCCGAGGAAAAAATCCAGGTATCCCCGGCCAGGAAGAAAAAGCGGCGCTGGCTCTGGCTGGCCATCGTGGGGACGGGCATCGCCGTCCTGGTGCTGGCGGGGTTGCTGCTTTGGCAGGACCGGCCCGGCACTGCCAGCCCCGGGGGCGATGAGGAAGCCGGTGGCGCCGGGAATAACATCCTGAGGCTGCAAGCGCAGTTAGAGGCTCTGAGCAAGGAGAAGGCCAAAATGCAGGCCGCCCTGGAGGAAAAAAATCACGAGGCGGCGAATATCCTGGCAGAGAAAACCGATTTGCAGGCGGAGTTGGACCGCATCAGCTCCAAGACCAAGGGGAATGTCCAATCCATCGAAGAACTGGAGAAGAAACTCGAGCAGGCCGAGCAGGAGGCCAAGGGGGTCCAGGAGGAATATATGGCCCTGTATGCCCGGAACCAGCAGGAAAAGGAGGCTATCAAGAAAAACTGATTGGAGGAGTCTTAGAAAAGCATGTCGATGAAATGCTCGTGAAATTCCTTTAATTCTTTGTGGCATTCCCCGCAGAAAAGCCGCACTTCCCCTTCAATTTCCGAGTCGTCGCTCACCGCCGAAAAGCTGCCGTCGTCGTTTTGCCGGTAGAAGGTGGTGATGGTGACCCCTTCGGCCACTTCGTAAAAATCCGTATCGTTGCCGCAGTGTGGACAGGAAATCTTCATTTCTTCACGTCAGAGCAAGTCGGGCCTTCTTTTCTGATAACCTGCTTGACATCCTGGCGGTAGAGCGGATTGGAAGGCTCAAGATTCCGGGCCACCTCCAATTCATTGGCGGCCAGGTTGAATTGCCCCTTGGCCTTCTTGCTCAAGCCCTTACACTGATAAATATTGCCATTCTGCACCGCCAGCCGGGCGAGATAATAATGGGTGCGGGCGTCCCGGGGGTAAAGCTCGTTGGCCTGCTGCAGCTCCTGCCGGGCCAGGCTGTATTTCTTCTCGTAGTAGTGGATGATCCCCAGGTTGCGGAGCAAGCTGTGCCGGACTTCGTTGGGGGCGCCGTTGACGCTCTTGTTCAGGAGAATGTCCAGGCGGGCTATGAGCTTGTCGTCGTTAAAGGTGGGGCTGCCCTCGGTAAGCATGCGGTCGCTCAGGTCGGCCACATCTCTGGGGGAGATGGAGGAACCGCGCACGGCCTCGTTGAGGATTTCCTCATCCGAGTGCCCCCTGACCGAGGGCGGCGGCAAGGGCAGGTTGCTGGCCGTCACCGGCGTTGGCGAGGCGGCATGTTTTTTTCCACCACAACCGGCCCCGGCCACCATCAGGGCCAGGCACAACAAGCAAACGCCACGTCTAACCAAACTTTTCCCCCACCCCAAGAAACTCGGGTTAATTATGCCATGCGTGGTTGAGGCGTCAACCCTTTTTATCCGGGGCTGGTTTGTTCCAGGTATTACGTGGTTCTATGATACTTGGTACTCTGGGGCATGACGTAGGTGCTGACCCTGGCGGGTTTACAAACTCGCACATTTTTATAATAATCTTAATAGTGTTCGTCAACAGGGAACCCCGGTCCCGCCAGCGTTGCTTGCGGCATGCGGCAGGAGCGGGGTGGGGAGAGGTATTTTTCCTGGAAATGAGAGAAACTTAGGGTGCTAATAAGATTGTGAAAATGTCTTGCCCCGGTTCTCCCCGGGGTTTATCATTTTCCAGTTACTCACCTAGGCGTTAAAAGAGGATCTATGGAACTGGTATATCGACCCCGGCGGCTCAGGCGCACCGCCGCCATCCGGCGCATGGTGCGGGAAACGGTGCTTAACCCGGCTGATTTTATTTATCCCATGTTCGTGGCCCCGGGGAAGGGCCTGCGCCAGGAAGTGGAGGCCATGCCCGGGGTGGCCCGCCTGAGTGTGGATCTCCTGGTGGAGGAAGTGAAGCCGGTCTGGGAGGCGGGGGTGCCGGCGGTGCTGCTGTTCGGCCTCCCTCAGAAAAAGGACGACACCGGCAGCGAGGCCGCCTCGCCCCGGGGCGCGGTGCAACAGGCGGTGCGGGCCCTGAAAAAGGCTCTCCCGGAGCTGGTGGTCATCACCGACGTCTGCCTGTGCGGCTATACCAGCCACGGCCATTGCGGCCTCGTGCACCGCGGCGACATCGACAACGATGCGACGCTGGAGGTCCTGGCCCAGGTGGCCCTGTCCCACGCCGAGGCCGGCGCCGACCTGGTGGCCCCCTCGGACATGATGGACGGCCGGGTCGGGGCCATTAGGGAGTCCCTGGACGACCGCGGCTTCGAGATGGTGGGCATCCTGGCTTACGCGGTGAAATACGCCTCCGCTTTTTACGGGCCGTTCCGGGAAGCCGCGGAGTCCGCACCCAAAACGGGCGACCGCCGGGGCTACCAGATGGACCCGGCCAATGCCCGGGAGGCCATGCGGGAGGCTACCCTGGACATGGAGGAGGGGGCGGACATCCTCATGGTCAAGCCGGCCCTGCCCTATCTGGATATTGTTGCGCAACTGGCCGGGGAGTTCGACCTGCCCCTGGCGGCTTACCAGGTGTCCGGCGAGTACAGCATGATCAAGGCCGCCGCGGCCAGGGGGTGGCTGGACGAAACTGCGGCCATGCTGGAATCCCTCACCGCCATCAAGCGGGCCGGCGCCGACCTGATATTGACCTATTTCGCCCCGGACGCCGCCAAGGTCCTGAACCAGGGAAATAACCGATAACGGCGCGCCTCCGGACAACACCCCGTGTGATAAGTTATGGAGTTAGCGATGGAAAAAGACCAGGTAACATCGATATCGAAATTGCGCGGCCAGGAGCTCACCGCGTTCATGGATGAGTGGGCCAAGGGACGGGAGGCCCTGGCCGGTGATTCCACCCGGCTGGCCCAGTTCCGCACCGGCCTGGCCCAGGAAAGAACTGGGCTGGCGCACCGGCGCACCGGGTTGGCGGAGGGCCGTACCGATCTAGCCAACAAGCGCACTTCTTTAGCGGAAGGGCGTACCGAACTGGCGAATAAACGCACCTCTCTGGCTGAGCATCGCACCGGTCTGGCCCAGAAAAGAAGCGAACTGGCGGACCGGCGCACGACCCTGGCCAATGACCGGACCAGCCTGGCCAACGGCCGCACCAAGCTGGCCGAGGAGCGCACCGGCCTGGCCCGCCAAAGAACGGAGTGGTCGAACGACAGAACCAAGTTGGCCGGGGGCCGCAACCGGCTGGCCGAACAGAGAAACGAGCTGGCCGAGCGGCGCACGACCCTGGCCAACGACCGCACCACCCTGGCTCAAACCAGGACGGAGATGGCGGAGAAGCGCTCCGAGCTGTCCCAGAAACGGACGGATTGGGCCGAGATGCGCAACAAGCTGGCCGAGATCCGCACCCGCATGAGCGGCGGCCGCACCGGCCTGGCCCAGTCCCGCACCAACCTGTCCCAGTACCGCACCTTGCTGGCCAAGCAGCGCACCGAGTTGGCGTATCTGAGGACGGGCGCGGCGCTTAATCGCCCTGGGCAGCTTTTTCTCCCGTTACTTCGGGGTCGGCTACTTTACCATCATCGATATCTTATTTATTGTTGGCGGTCTGGCCTCCGTCACGGTCGCGGCTCACCCTGTTCTTAAAATCGTATAAGGCGGAAAGGAAGCTCCTGAAGAAGCTCGAGGTTGAATTGGCCAACGAAGCCATCGAAAAACGCCTCAGCGATGCCATGCAGATGCACCGCTTCGGCTCGTTCTGATACCCCGGCTGATCCGATAACAATCAGAACAATGTTGACCATACGACAAAGAACCATCATTGCGGCGATAAGTCAGGCAGTCCTGATCTGCATCATCGGCGCGTTCGTCTATTTTTCCTTCCGGACCATCGTGTCCAAGCTCCGGGGCATCGAAATCATCGATGACCTGAATATCTCTGTCCTCGAGATGCGCAAGGCGGAAAAAAATTTCTTCCTCTACAAGGACAATAGCGCCATCAACGAACTGGTTTATTTGGGGGAGGAGGAATACAAGGGGATCCAAAAGGAAAAGTTCTATATTTCTTCCAACCTGGGGAACAAAACCTATAACGAACTTGAGGCCAAGATCAAACAGTATGTGGAGCTGGCCAACTCCATCAAAATGACCCCCGAAGTAACCGCGGAACAGGAGACGACGTTCAGGAGCCTGGGACAGCAGTTGACCCGGCTGTTCGAGCTGCTCCTCAAGCGGGAACGAACCAACGTCAACTATATCATTAACATCGGCGTTTTCACCCTGATCGGTTCCCTGGGTTTTCTGCTGCTGTTTCAATTGATCATGTGGCGGTATTTTTCCCGGTTGATCATCCAGGAGCTGGCCGCCATGGAGCCGCTGATCACCAAGGTTTCGGAGGGCCGCTTCCACGAAGTGGCCGTCACCAAGATAACCGCTCCACAACGAGATCGGCATCGCCATCCAGGCCATCGCCGACATGGCCAAGGAGCTGGAAAAACGGGAAGGGGAGCTTCTGCAAAGTGAGAAGCTGGCCTCCCTGGGGGTCCTGACCTCCGGGGTGGTGCACGAACTGGGGAACCCGCTGAACAACATCTCCCTCATGGCCCAGACGTACCTCAGCCTGTATGACATGCTGGGGGCCGAAGAAAAGAAAACCTTCATGGGGGACATCCTCAATCAATCGGAACGCATCCGAAAAATCATGCAGAATCTGCTGGATTTTTCCAGGCAAAAACAACAAGAATTAGAGGAGCACGACGCCGGCAGTTTGGTAGAGACCAGCATCGGGCTGGTCATCAACCACATGAGGCTCGCCGACGTGGATCTGCATAAAGATATTGCCCCCGACCTGCCGCCGGTTTTTGTGGATGCGCCCCAAATCGAGCAGGTGCTGATCAACCTGTTTGTCAATGCCATTCAGGCCATGCCCGGGGGGGGCGACATTTTCGTGGAGGTCAGCCACGACCGGGAAAGCGACGCCGTGCTCATCAAAGTCAGGGACACCGGCAAGGGGATCCCCAAGGATGCCCTGCCCTATGTCTTTGACCCGTTTTTTTCCACCAAGGGGACGAAGGGCACCGGTTTGGGGCTTTCGGTGAGCTACGGGATATTGCGGCAGAACAAGGGGGAGATTACCGTGGAGAGCCAGGAAGGGCAGGGGACGACCTTCACCGTGAAATTACCCTGCCACAGCCAACTGGAGGGAGAGGGGCATGCCGGCAGAAATCTTGGTCATTGATGACGAAAAAATTGTGGGCAACATGTGCCAAAGAGTCCTGGAAGCGGAGGGCTATAGCGTCGAGGCCTTCACTGACAGCGTCCTGGCTCTGGAAAGAATCAAGGAGAAGCGCTTCGATATCGTCGTCACCGATCTGAAAATGGGAAAGGTGAGCGGCATGGATATCTTGCGGGAGGTAAATGAGCGCTATCCCGACACCAAGGTCATCATGTTGACGGCCTATGCCTCCCTGGATGCCGCCATCGAGGCCATCAGGGAGAAGATCTTCGATTTTTTCCCGAAGCCTGTGAAGATCGAGGACCTCAAGACCTCCATTAAAAAGGCCCTGAGAAGTTAAAGAATTTCCGGGAGAGGGGGTCGGCGGCATGGTGCCTGATACCTGCCTCTTTTTTCAAAATATTCTTCAGCCTCTGTTAAAGGAAGATTTTTTTGCCTGATATACCTGCCACTCCTGCCTTACGCTTGCTGGCCTGGGAGACTACCCGCCGCTGCAATCTGGACTGCCGGCACTGCCGGGCCGCGGCCACCTCGGGGCCGTACCCCGGGGAGCTTACCACCGCGGAGGGCAAAAGCCTGCTGGACGACGTGGCCGGCATGGGGCACGTGGTGGTTATCCTCACCGGCGGGGAACCTCTCCTCCGGGAAGACATCCTGGAGATCACGGCCTACGGGCACCGGCTGGGACACCGCATGGTCATGGCCGTGAACGGCACCCTCCTCACCGAGGACATGGCCCGCCGTTTAAAAGAGGCCGGCATCCAGCGCCTGAGCATTTCCCTGGACGGGGCCCAAGCCCAGAGCCACGACAATTTGCGCGCCGTGCCCGGGGCCTTCGAGGGGGCCTTGCGGGGTATCGAGGCCAGCAAGGCCGCGGGGTTGCCCTTCCAGATCAACACCACCGTCACCCGGGCCAACCTGGCGGAACTGCCGGCTATTTACGAGCTGGCCATCAAGCTCGGGGCCGCGGCCCATCACGTCTTTGTGCTGGTCCCCACCGGCCGGGGCGCTGACATTCCCCAGGAGCTCTTGGCCCCGGAGGAATATGAGCGGGCCCTGCGGTGGATGCTCGACCGGCAAAAAGAGGGGCGCCTGCACCTGAAGCCCACCTGCGCGCCCCAGTTTTACCGGCTGTGGCGGGAGGACGCCCGGGCCCGGGGCGAAAAGATCACCCCCCAGACCCACGGCATGGAGGCCATGACCAAGGGGTGCCTGGGCGGACAGGGCTTCGCGTTCGTATCCTATAAGGGCGAGGTGCAGCCCTGCGGTTACCTGGATCTGGTGGCGGGGAACATCCGGGAGCAGCCTTTTTCAAAAATTTGGGCCGAGTCCAGGGTATTTCAGGATTTGCGGTCCGTGGACAACTACCACGGCAAATGCCATGCCTGCGAGTACCGCAAGGTCTGCGGCGGCTGCCGGGCCCGGGCTTACGCCCTCCAGGGGGACGCCCTGGCCGACGACCCCATCTGCCCGTACATGCCCATGGGATAGGCGGTTGAGGTGAGGGCCGGGGGAACAGCGGGTTCCCCCGCCCTCCCCTCAAACTCCCCTCCCCACCCCCTTTAGGGGTTCGGAAAAAGGCGGGACCTCTGCGGTTTCGACTTTTTTAGCTTAACTAACACTCAAGGGATTGAGGGAGGGGGCTAAAGGTCTGCGAACCTTAGCCCCCTCCCCCAAAGATCACTTATGCAAACTATGAAACTAAAAGCTGACTTGGATGATTTGGACCGGGCCATCTTAAACGAGATCCAGTCCAACTTTCCCCTGGTACCCCGGCCCTACGCAGAGATGGGGAAAAGGGTGGGGGCCAGCGAAAGCGAAGTTCTGGACCGGGTCAGGTTTATGCATGAGGCCGGCATTATCAGGCGCATCGGGGCCAATTTCGCCTCCCGGAAACTGGGCTATACCAGCACCCTGTGCGCCGCCCGGGTGCCCCCCGAAAACCTTGAGCATTTCGCCGAAGTGGTGAACCGCTATCCCGGCGTCACCCATAATTATCTGAGAAAGCACCGCTATAATGTCTGGTTCACCCTCATCGCCGAATCCCGGGAGCGCCTCGCCCACATCCTGGACGAAATCAGGGAGACCAGCGGGGTTACGGAAATTCTCTCCCTGCCTGCCGAGGAAGTCTTTAAAATTAAAGTGGATTTCCCCATGTAAGCCGAGGGGCTGGGGACGCTTTTTACCTCGGGAAGCTGATCGGCGGGAAGGGGGAATGAACAGGAGCGGTGTTTAGATTTTTCCGATCAGGCGGGTCCGGCACCGGGATTTTGGTTGGCGCAGGGAACGCAAAGCACCGGGCAGGGCAGCAGGCGCACTACTTTCTCAGCGGTGGACCCGAAAAAGATCTCTTCCATGGGCCCCCGGCCGGAGCGGCCATAACCCCCCAGGACAACCAGGTCCACTGCCAGTTCCCGGGCAATGACGGCGATTTCCTTAAAAGGGATGCCCACCGCCACCAGGGTTTCCACCTCCACCCCTGGAGTATGCCAGCGCTTCAAAAACCCGGAGACCTGCTGCTGGGCCCGCTCCCGCAAGGAGGAGATAAGCTTATCCGGCTCCTGCCCCAGGTACTCGGCGAGGACCCCCACCTGCTTCATGCTGATGACGTGGAGGAGGATCAGTTTCGCCTGGAAAGTCTGGGACATTTGGGCTGCGGTTTGGAACGCAACGCCGGAGCACTCCGAGAAATCGGTGGCCACCAGGATGGATTGAATTTTCATGACGGCATAACCAAAAACAGGGTGGGTGACCGGGCAACCCGATCAAACAACAAGCCCCTGACCGTTGGAGCCAGGGGCCTGTTGCATAAAATTTATTTGGTCGCGTCCCTGATGCCGTTAAAAGCTTTGGGTATATCGGAATCGTTCATCTCTCCGACTTCCACCCATAACACCCTGCCACTCTTGTCAACCAGTAGAGTTACCGGGACACCGCCGAATTTAATGGCGGAAACTAACTTTTGGTCGACATCCGGAACCACAGCAAAGGGCACGTTATTAACTTTCTCCCACATGTTGACCGCGGTTTGATCCTGCTGGGCTACACCTAGGAATTTGATTTTGTTTTTTAAGTTCGGGTCGTTTGCCACCTTGCTGTAAAGCCTATTTAGCACAGGAGCCTGTGCTATACAATGGCTTCAGGTGGTGCTCAATGATTCAATCAGGACGTAGGGCGCCTTGATGTCGCTCAGGGTGAAGGGAGCCGGGCTGGACAGACCGAGATAGGTGGCGTCTTTACCACTGATGGGAGCTGAAAACGACACGTTGCCGATACTCATGCCCACCTTGGGATCCGAGTCGGCCCAGGCGGCCTGGCAAAGCATCAAGACCCCTAAACAAATTGCCAGAACCAACAAGCGGCTTTTCTGCTTCATTGCGTCTCCTCGCTAGATAAGATTTCCTGTCATGATAAATCAACCAGGGGCAAAGGGCAAAAGGTTTTCGCGCCAACGATTTGCCTTGTGGCTTAAAGTATGCTAGTTTTTTCATTTCAGGAGGCGACATGGGAATCAGTGGTCTTAGGGTTCAGCGAAGGTTGGTGATTTTGCTTCTCGCGCTGGTTTTCCTCGCCGGCTTCCCAGGTAAGGGGAAAGCCGTCAAACCCTTGAAGCCTCCAGTCGACGTACCCAAGGCTTTCCGGCAATTAGAGGCCTCGGTGGCGGGTTTGAGGTTCTTCGCGACGCCAACCTCCCAGGTGGTTCCCATGAATGCCAGGGTTTATAAAGAGGATTTCTTCAAAGCCGACACGCACTATATCTGGTGGGAAATGTGCCTTAACACCAAGGCCAAACTGGATCATCCGGTGAGCCTCATTATGTGGGTCACGTGGCAACGAGCCGATGGCGCCGAGCATTACCAATCATTGGTCTTTACCATCCCGCCCAATCTACCGCAGCCATGTCTGGCGGGCATTTGGCAAGACGACAGTCCAGGGGGCTGGCTTCCCGGCTCTTATCTGGTGACGATTCAGATCGATGATATAGAAGTGGCAAGCGGCAGTTTTGAGGTGCTGCAGAAATTTTTTAAAGAGGACTTACCTAAAGGCAAAGAAGGACAACCCAAACAATAGTGTTTCAGGAAACTTCTCGTCGCGGCGCAGGCAAGAAAAAGCTTTTTATTAGCGGACGGCTGAGAATTTCTCTTCCGAGAACAGGTTTCGTGAACCTTGTTTAGACCCCATTTACTCTTCGGGGAAGAACCGGGGTTCGTCCCAGGTGACCGGCACCCGCACCAAGTCGCCCCGGCGGTGCTGGTACAGCAGGTAGCCCTGATCGGCCCCGAACTCAAACAGGCTTTTGGTGAGCAGCACGTCGTGGCGGCAATAGGACTCCAACTCCTCCCAGCGGCCGTGCTTGTAGTGTTCCAGGGCTAACAAACCGTTCCCCGTCTTTTTCTGCCCCAGGGTGGCCTCCGCCAGGTGGTCCAGGGACAGCCGGAACCCCAGGAAGTTGTGCAGCTCCTCCAGCATGTCCAGGGTGGGCAGGCCCTCCAGGGTGAGGTCCGTGTAGGGCTGGAGCACCCGGTAATCGAAGCGCTTGATATTAAATCCCACCACCAGGTCCAGTTCGCCCAGACGCCGGCACAGGTCGGCCAGATCGGCTTCCCGGAATGCCGTCACCCGTTCCGGGTTGGTCTCATAAAGCACCGCCACGGACACCCCCATGGCGTGGCAGCGGCCCCAGCCGCCCACTTCGGCGGCGGAGCAGCAGGTTTCCAGGTCAAAAAAACCCAGGCGCCGGCGGGCCAGCCAGTGGACCGGACCTGATATGGTTTCGGCAGGGGAGGGTAGGGGGAGTTCTGGCTCTTCCTGGAGAAAAGGGTCTGGCACAGGTTCTTCTCCCAGGAGGAGGCTCGCGGTCATGAGGGCCGCGACCTTGTCCAAGGGCTTGTTCCCCGAACCGCACT
This sequence comes from uncultured delta proteobacterium, assembly GCA_963773285.1. Taxonomy (GTDB): domain Bacteria; phylum Desulfobacterota; class Desulfobaccia; order Desulfobaccales; family 0-14-0-80-60-11; genus JBGSLA01. The sequence continues at coordinate 62,221 of CAVZAM010000005.1, read as the reverse complement.
TGGGGGAGTGGATGCAGGAAGGGCAGCCGTCTTCGCAGGGGCAGGCCTCGATGACCTCCCGGGTGCGCTGGAGAAGCTCCTCCATGATGGTGAAGGCCCGGGCGGCCAGACCCACGCCGCCGGGATAGCCGTCGTAGATAAAAATCGCCGCTTTGCCCACCTGGGGGTGCGCGGTGGTGGAGATGCCGCCGATGTCGTAGCGGTCGGCCAGGGCAAAGAGGGGAAACATGGCGATGAGGTTGTGCTCCAGGGCGTGGATGCCCCCCATGAAATGGAGCCCGGCCTGATAGACGGCCTGCTTCACCTGGTCCGGGATCTCCAGCCACATGCCCACGGTTTCAAAGATTTGCGGCGGCAGCTCCAGCGGCACCACCCCCAGGAGCTCCTGCCCGGGGAGGCGGCGCTTTCTCGTATCCCAGGAAATGCTCGGTGACCTTGAGGCGGCCGGTGTGGGCCGTAAAGGTGGCCACCTGGCGGGTATCCAGGATCTCCAGGATCTCCGTGTCCTTTTCCGTCTGGATGCGGGTGAAATACTTCGGGTCCACGGGGTTCACCAGGATATTGTGCCTTTCTAAGTCCAGGCGCTCCACCGCAAAGGTGTTGGCCTTGTGCAGGTAAACCGCGCCGGGGTGGCATTCCCGGAGAGCCCGGTGGCCGTCCACGTGACCCAGGGGTTTCTTTTTCCCCACCTGGAAAATAGCGAAGGATGCCCCCAGTCCCCGGATGTTCACGCCCTTTTGGGGGAAGCGGTCCCGGGCGAACCAAGCCTTGCCCGAGGCGCTCTGGAGCAGGTGGCCGCCCCGGGCCAACTGGGTGAGCACGGCTTCGTGCGCAACCAGGTCGAAGACCGTCTCCCCCTCCCGCTCCAGGGGCAATTCCTGGGCGGCGCAGGGGAGGTGGGCCGCCACCACAAACACGTTATCCGGGTCCACCACCGCGGCTTCCAGGGGTCGGCCGAAAAACTCCGCAGGATTTTTCATGAAATATTGATCCAGGGCGTCGGGCTGGGCCACCAGCACCACCAGGCTGTCCCGGTCCTGGCGCCCCACCCGGCCCATGCGCTGGAGCGCGGTCACCATGGTGCCGGGGTAGCCCACCAGGATGCAGACGTCCAGCCCCCCGATGTCGATGCCCATCTCGAGAGCGCTGGTGGAGATGACCCCCCGCATCTTGCCCGAGGCCAGGCTGGTCTCGATCTCCCGGCGCTCCTCCGGGAGAAACCCGGCCCGGTACGAAGTGATGTAGCGCCTGAGTTCCGGGACCTGGCGGAGGGCCCACAGGTGGATGAGCTCGGTGAGCTTGCGCCCCTGGGTGAAGCAGATGGTAGCCAGGTTTTTGCGGATGGCCTGGGAGAAGATTTGCGAGGCGGTGGCGGCGGCACCGGCGGGGGGATTCAGAAATAAAAAATGCCGGCCCGACCGGGGGGCACCGCTCTCGGTGATGAGCTCCACCTCCAGGCTGGTTAAATTTTTAATGAATTCAGCAGGTTCAGCAACGGTGGCCGAGAGCATCAAAAACTGCGGGGCTGAGCCGTAGTGGGCGCAGATCCGCCTTAAGCGCCTCAGCACCTGGGCCATGTGGCTGCCGAAGATGCCCCGGTAGGTGTGCACCTCGTCGATGACCACGTAGCGCAGGTTCTTGAAGAGCTCGATCCAGGCGTCGTGATACGGCAGGATGCCCATGTGGAGCATGTCGGGGTTGCTGATCAGGACGTGGGGCGGCTTGGACTTCAGGGCCTGCCTCTGGGCCGGGGGGGTGTCGCCGTCGTAGATGGCCGCGGCCAGGAAAGGGGAGGGGAGGGCTGCGTCCAGTTCCCGCACGGCCTTGAGCTGGTCCTGCTCCAGGGCCTTCAGGGGAAAAAGGTAGAGGGCCCGGGCCTGGGGCTCGGCCATCATGGTGGCCAGTACCGGCAGGTTGTAGATCAGGGTCTTGCCGCTGGCCGTGGGCGTGGCCACCAGGAGGTGCTTGCCTTTTCTGACTGCCGCCAGGGCCTCTCCCTGGTGACTGAACAGGCGGCTGATACCCAGGCGCGCCAGGGCCTGCACCAGGGGCCCGGGTAAATCCAGGTCTCCCTCGTAATACTCCACCGGTTTGGCGGGCATGTACTCATAGTGGCTGAGTATGTCCCGGTAGTCGGCGTTTTCCTTCAGGGATGCAATAAATTCCAGCAGCATAGCGGTGACAAAAAGTTAGCAGGGGAGGGGACCTGGACCGTTATTTTCCTTCCTGCATGAAGAGGGTGGATTTTCATCTAACAGATTTAATGAATTTTATTGCCGGGCTGCTAATGTCCCAAAAGCTCGGCCGCCGGGTTTTTGGTGCCCACGTCAAAGTGGGGCCAGTCGGCACTGCAACCGGTGTAGAGCCATTCCTGGGGGATGCGCAGCCCCACCCATTTCGCCGCGGTATAGACCCAGGCGGGGAGATTCCTGGCGTCCAGGCGGTGCATGGCGTTCCTGTCATACTGCCGCAGGGCTCTGCTGACGGGGTTGGGGGTGCCGTCGACGACGTTCTTGAAATTGAAATCATTGATATCCATGGCCAGGCCCAGGCGGTGATTGGAGGTGACCACGTGCCGGCCGTGGTGAAGCTCGGCCAGGCTGTCGTAGCAGCCCTGGACCACGCAGGCATCGAGAGATGGCCCAAACTTGTCCGGGTAGCTCAGGCACTCGGCCACCTCCGGCCCGGCGCTGGCGGGCACCGACCAGGTATCTTCCCCGGCCCGGACCACGAGGAGCGGAACCCGTTTGCTCTGGTCATACCAGCCTTCCCGGAAGATGTACTCCAGGAGCAGGCCGGCCAGCGGGGCAAAGCGGCTGTTCATTTCCACCAGGGTGCGCTCGGGGCGGTAGCGGGCCTTGTTATTGATGTCGGCCAGTTGCCCGTCGAACCACACGAAGCAGGAGGGCCGGGGCTGGCACAGGGCCACGGTCTGCCACCGCTTTCTCAAAACCGGCAAAGGCCTGCACCCGCCGGGCTTTGGACGGCACCCAGACCGGGATGCTGAGGACTACCCCTGCCCTGTCGCCCTGGGTCCATCTGAGGCACCGCAGGGCTTCCCATGAGACCTCGCCCCGGCCGCTGAGCAAATCAAGCGATTGCTGGCGCAGGTCCGGCAACTTGTCGACGGACAACAATTTCTTGGCCAGGGCTATTTTTTCCAGGAAGTCGCGGTCCCGGGCCTGGGGCGTCATGTCCGGGTCGTAACGCAGGGCCACCTGGCTGATTATCCGGGCGGCCTGAGGCGCGTCGCGGGGGGTTTGCAACTGGGGCCGGGGGGGTTGGCGGGATGATTGCACCGCCTGCATCTCCTGAACTCGGCCCAACTCCCATGCACAAAGACAGGCAAAGCGTTAAAAGACCAGCGGAGGCAAAAATTCGCATGGGCCCATTGTATTGCTCCCCGGTCCGGGAGTCAACCGCGGGTAGGTAAGCGAGGTGAGCTCCGAGCTTTGGCTCCGGGCCTTAGCTCCGGCCCATGACTCACCACGTAACAGCCTTAAAAAATTTGACCTCGTGAGAGCCCCGTAGAGAGGCGATTGGTCAGGAGGCAAGGGTTTTGGTCAGCCTTGACCTGTAGGCCAAGAGCTATGCGTTTGGTTTTAGGTTGAATTTTCAGACTTGAACCTTCTTGCCGCCTGACAATCTACCGCCCAACCTCACCGCCTCCCGGCAAACTTTTTACGCAGATAACGCCCGGCAAAATCGGGGTGGCCCAGGTAATCCTTGAGGCCCTCCCATAGACGGGTCTCTATCTCATGGAGCAGGGCCGGGACTTGCCTGGCGTCGATAAAATAGTGCACCTCCTGCTGAGTGAAAGTGACGTCCGGCCCCAGAGCGGCTGCCACCTCGGGGGCCCGGTCCGCCAGGTCCGGAGGCAGATTGCCGGCGTGCACGGGGACGGCAAGGCGCACCTCGAGGATGACTTGCCAGCGGTCACCGGCCATGGGCCGGGAGAGGTCGTGAAATTCCAGGGTGAGGCCGTTGGGGAGAGCACGGCGCCGGAGCAGGGTTGCGGGCACGTCGATTTCCGGATGGCTGAAAAGAGTTTAATCTTTTCTAGCTGTATACTAAACTGTGGGAAAAAAGCACGGCAGAGGTGAGGCCATGCGTCGACTTCTGATCTTCATGTCCGCGGTTTTACTACTCGGCATTGCCATAGCCGGGGTTTTCTTCTTTTATTACCGGAATTCCCCCCGATATGCCCTGCAGCAGATGGTTACCTCGTTAATGCGCCGGAATTACGACAAATTTTACTCACACCTGGACATGCCCAGCATTCTGGGCTCGCTGACGCAGGATACGGGGCAGGATTTGATTCCCCCTGAGCTTATACCCAAAAACAATCTCCTGGGACAGTTCGGTCTGAAAATGGGCAGCAGGTTTGCCGGGCATCTGGCGCCGCAACTGTACGCTATCTTCGAAAAGGAGGCTCAGAGTTTGATTAATCGATACCTGGACACTCTGACCACCCAGGACCTGGTGGCCCTGCAAGGAGCAGTGACCCTGGCGGAAATTGACCGATCCGGGGATGTCGCCCAGGTGACTCTGCGTTACCCCAAAGATGGCGATCTCCATCTGACCATGTCCCGAAACCCGGAGAATCAATCCTGGCAGGTAATTTCAGTAAGTTATGAAGATATCAAGGAATTAGTAAAAAAGAACCTTTTCTAACGTCTGATAATATATATTATGTAAACTAATATGTATGACACCGAAACCTGCCCGCGATGCGGCTGCCAATTCAGGCGCTACCGCAATCCTTTTCCCACGGTAGATATTATTATTGAATACGGGGACCAGGGTCTGGTCCTGATTGAACGGCAAAAACCGCCGTACGGTTGGGCCATGCCCGGGGGTTTTGTGGAATACGGGGAGAGCCTGGAGGCGGCGGCGGTTCGGGAGGCCCGGGAGGAGACTGGTTTGGAGGTGCAGCTGTTAGGGCAGTTGCACTCCTATTCCGACCCGCAGCGGGACCCCCGGCACCACACCATCACCACGGTTTTTGTGGCCCTGGGGACCGGCACCCCCCAAGCCGCCAGCGACGCCAAGTCTCTGGCCATTTTCCCGGTGGATAAATTGCCCCAAAACCTTGCCTTTGACCACAGTAAAATCCTGCAGGATTATTTAAAAGTAAGACAGGCCTGGCTGGCCCGGATCGATGCAGGACACTGATTCTGACAAATTTAACAATAAATGGTAGATAATGTCTATATCTTACTAATATTATATGATTATTAGGTTATTTAATTATGATAATAACCACTTCACCCCTTTTGCTTTGGCAATCTCAGGATGGGGAGAAAAAACTTGATAAATATTATGAGATTTAGTTTGTAACTCTATGATATATTATGCATATAAACTTTTCTCATCAATGGCCGGCCTCCTGGGTTGGCCGTTTTTCTATCGCCACCTGAGGTCCCGCGGGCAAGGAGAAAGCTTTGGCCCCCGCCTGGGGCTCAGCCCCCCGCCCGCCCCTCCCGCCGGCTCCCCCCGCATCTGGATCCACGGGGTTTCAGTGGGAGAAATCATGGCGGCGGTGCCCCTGGTGGCGGAGCTTAAGGCCCTTCTCCCCCGGAGCGGGCTCATCATTTCCACCGGCACGGAGACCGGCCAGGCGATGGCCAGGCGGCATTTTATCCCTCTGGGAGCCGTGGTCTGCTACTTTCCCCTGGACTTCCCCTGGGCCGTAAACCGCGCCTTACGGGTATTACGCCCCGACATCTTTGTGGCCCTGGAGTCCGAGGTCTGGCCCAACTTTCTCCACACCGCCAGAGGCCTGGGCATTCGCCTGGCCCTGATGAACGCCCGCCTCTCGGACCGCACCTTTCGCCGCTATACCTGTTTTAAAAAATATCTACCTGATTTTATAGGACTTTTTGATATAATTGCCGCCGGCTCCCGGGAGGATTATCAGCGCTTCGCCAGCCTCGGGCTATCCGGCCCCAAGCTCTGCCTCACCGGCAACCTGAAGGTGGACGCCCTCTTGACCCGACGGGAAACGGTGCCGCCAGGTGCCTCCCCTCCCCTGCCCGGCGCGGCATTGGCGGCTCGGCCTGGCACGCGTCCATCTGGCAATCACTTCAAGGCAAAACTTGACCATTCAGGGCGAGCCGGTATTCCTGGCCGCCTCCACTCACCCCGGGGAGGAGGAGGTGGTGCTGGCCGCGTATGAGGCCCTTCTCCGGGGCCCCTACCCTGCTCTCCTCCTGGTCCTGGCTCCCCGCCATCCGGAGCGGGCCGCGGCGCTGGGGGAACTCCTGACCCGCCGCGGTCACGGGTATCAGCTGTGGTCATCACTGCAAGCAGGTTCTGAAGCCCGGCAGCAACCGGTGGTGCTGGTGGATACGGTGGGGGATTTATTCTGGCTGTATGCCGCGGCTGACGTGGCCTTCGTGGGGGGGAGCCTGGTGCCCCACGGCGGCCAGAACATCCTGGAGCCGGCGGTTTGGGGGCTGTCCCCCTTATACGGCCCCCACCTCGAGAATTTTCGCTGGGCTGAAGAAATTCTGCAGGCTGCCGGGGTGGGAACGGCAGTGCAGGATGCCGTTTCTCTGGCCAACGCGGCCCGGCACCTCCTGGAAAATACCGGCGAGCGCCGCCGCCTGGGCGAGGCTGCCCGGGCCGCCCTGCACTCCCACCGCGGGGCCGCCCGGCGTCAGGCTAACTTGGTGGCCAGCCTTGGGGAGAAGGGGCCGGGGAACGCCAACCCCTGCATTATCACGCCACCTCGCTCCCCCAACCCCTCATAAAAAGTTGGAGCACAGACCTTCAGCTTATTTGGGAAAATGGTGCACACTTTTTTACAGGGAATGAAGGGTTAGAAAGAGGTTTTTTCTGAAGGTAAACCCCTGCGAGATGCCCCGGCCACAGATCTGCTAACCACCTACTTGCGGCCTTTGCGGCTCACAAAGGGGGTCCGGGAGCGGGAGATGGGAAAAGCCGGGGTGAGAAGCTCACGGGTGACGGCTTCCGGGCACTGGGAGTGGTATTCCACGATTTTCTTCAGGTGGGTGAAGCTGTCCGGGTCCATGGACAGAAAATCTATGGCCGCCTCACCAAGGCCTGCCCGCACCACCCTGCCTTTAATAACCGCCCGGATGTCGGGGGCCAGACTGATGATCACCTGACAGAAGGCGCCTTCATGCAGAACCGGGTTTGGAGAGCAGGCCACACCTTTGAGGCTGATATTGCGGCTCTCCACCACAATCTCCTGGTCCTCCAGGCATACCTTAATGGCCAGGCTAACCGGCACCCGCCCGCGCCGGCGTTGTTCTGAGGAGTTCTTCGCCACTAACCACCTATCGGTCAGGGGGCGGTCTTACTAAAAATAAGAAGACCTGAGCGAACCTGCAACCAGGCTGAGGGCGGGATGAGAAGTCGGGCCGGACATGGGAGTTTAGAAGATGAGCGTCCCCACCGCCCTGGTCAAGACACCCAGGGCCAGGGCCAGGGCGAGGGAGGCCCCCACGGCGACGGCGGCGCCCCGCCAGCCCACTTCCCGGCCCAAGGCGGCAATGGTGGCGGCGCAGGGGATGTAAAACAGCATAAAAATAGTGAAGGTGAGGAGCTGGGTCTGGGTGAGGACGGTCTGAAGCTGGGTGGTCCCCAGGGCCTCGTTCAGCATCACCAGGGCGAGTTCCTTGCGCATGATGCCGAAGATGAGCGTGGTGCCCACCGCGGCGGGAAGGCCCAGCAAAGCCGTCAGGGGGACCAGGGTCTGGTTTAAGAGAACATCCAGCTGGTAATACTTGAGAAGGCTCAGGATCAGGCTGCCGGCAATGAGGATGGGCCAGGCGACGATGATGAAATCTTTCAAACTCCGCCAGGACTTGCGCAGCACATTTTTCCAGGTGGGCAGGCGGTACTCGGGGATTTCCATGATGAGGCCCGGGGAAACCTCGGGCAGAATAGCGGTGGATATCCGCCCCAGCGCGGCAATGACCACCAGGTTGAGGAAATATACCCCCAGGGCATACATGGGCCCGATGGCGTAGGCCACCAGGGCGAAAATGATCACCGAGCGGGCCGAACAGGGGATGAGAATGGCCAGAAGCGCTACCACGAACCGGTCCCGGGGGCTTTCCATGATGCGGGTGGCCATGACCGCGGGGACGCTGCAGCCATAGCCCAGAATGAAGGGGATGATGGACTTGCCGTGGAGGCCCAGGCGGTGCATGAGGTTGTCCATGAGAAAGGCCACCCGGGGCAGATAGCCGCTGTCCTCCAGGAAGGCCAGGCCCACCAGAAAGGGGAGGAGATACGGCAGCACAATGGCCACGCCGCCGAAAATCCCCATGAACAGACCCTCACCCAGGAGGTGGTAGCCGAGGCTGCCGGCGCCCAGCCAGTCCCGGGTCAGCTCGAGGGCCAGGTTGAGATAAGAGATGAAGAAGTCTTCGCCGTACTGGCCGACCCGGAAAACCGCCTGGAAAAAGAGGCCCATGATGAGGAGCAGGACCACGTAGCCCCAGACCCGGTGGGTGGTGATCTGGTCCAGGCGGTCCCGCCAGCCCGGTTTGGTGGCCGGGGTGACCTTGGCCACCTGCTCGAAGATATTGACGGCCAGGGCGTGGCGCTCGGAGGCAATGACCAGCTCGGGGGGGCGGCCGTGGCTCTGGGCCAGGATCTTCTGATGGTTTTTCACCAGGGGCAGGAGCCGCGGGTCTTGCCGGCCCACCTCGTCCAGGAGGAAGGGATCGTCCTCCAGGAGTTTCACCACAAAAAAACGCCAGGGCAGGCCGAGTTTCTGGGCCAGATGGATATCCAGCTGGTCGCTTAGTTCGGCGATTTCCTCCTCGATGTCCCGGCTGAACACCACGGCGGCCGGCGCCACCTGGTTTCCACCGGCCTCCACCGCAGTCTCCAGAAGCTCGGTGAGGCCTGTGCCCCGCTTGCTGATGGTGGGCACCACCGGCGTCCCCAACAATTCCTCCAGCTCAAAGGTATTGATGCGGGTGCCTTTGCGGTGGGCCTCGTCCATCATGTTCAGGGCCACCACCATGGGCCGCTCCAGGCTCATGAGCTCGAGAGTAAGCTCGAGGCTCCGGGACAAAAGCGAGGCATCGAGGACATTGACGATGACGTCGACTGTCTCATGTAAAAGATAATTCCTCGACTCCAGTTCCGCCGGGTCGCCGGAGGTGAGGGAATAAACCCCGGGGAGATCGACGCAGGTGAGTTCCCGGCCTTCAAAAACCACCTGGCTGGTGGTGTAGGTCACCGAGGTCCCCGGAAAATTGGAGACATTGGCCTTGTAGCCGGAAAAATAGTTGAAGATGGTGCTCTTGCCGCAGTTGGGCTGTCCGATGAAGGCGATGATCATTGATTTTCAGGGAGTTATGTCCCTGGCATCTCCTGGTCTATGGTCTATAGCAAGGCTTCGGTCAAAACCAATCAAGTGTAGCTTATTTATATTGAGTTGCAATAACAATTAGGGGGTCATGAATAAATGGGAGATATTTTTCCCTTAATGGCCGGCCTGGTCCTGACTCCCTTGACACCCGAAAAAGTTCGTTTACAATAATTTATTTACTTTTTGCTCATGGCCTTAAGGATGCACCCCTCGACCTTACAGATCAACATTGCCCGTTTAAAGGACGCCGGTCTTGACCTCGACCTGGACCTGGGTGAAGATTGGTTCAAACGCTGGCAGAAGGAAGACCCGGATCTGGAGTTTGCCGGCCCGGGAAGCCTCGCAGGGCGCGTTCATTTAGAGCGGCACGGCCACGACATCCTCGTCCGGGGGCATCTCGAAGGGAGCTTGCAGCTCAACTGCAGCCGCTGTTTGACCCAGTTCAGCCTGCCGGTGGCGGCTGATTTCGACCTGTTGCTGGCCCCAGCCCCGGACCGGGTGGGCGAAATCGATGAAGAATTATCCAAGTCCGACCTGGATCGGGATTTCTATACCGGGGAGACTGTTAACCTGGAGAGCATCTTAAGAGAGCAGGTGCTGCTGACGCTGCCCTTAAAGCCTTTGTGCGCCGAAACCTGCAAGGGTATCTGCCCCCGGTGCGGCGCCGACCTGAACCAGGAACCATGCCAGTGTCCGGCGGAGGAATCATCCTCCCGCCTTGCCATAGTGAAGAACATCAAGCCTTAGAGGAGAAAAACCGTGCCCTTACCCAAGCGCCGACACTCCATTTCCCGGCGGAACAAGCGGCGGTCCCACGACCACCTCACCCTGCCGAACCTGTCCAATTGCCCCAAGTGCAATGAGCCCCACCTGCCTCACCGGGCCTGCCCCTCCTGCGGCTACTACAAAGGCCGGCTGGTCCTCCCCGAGGCGGCGGAGTAATTGTTTTTGGGAGAGGGGGCCAGGGGCCGGTGGGCCCCTGCCCCCTCCCCCAAACCCCCTCCCCCAACCCATTATCGGGGGGTTGGGAGGGGAGTTTGAGGGGAGGGCGGGGGAGCCAGGCTCCCCCGGCCCTCCTCTCAACATCAAGAGAACGGGGTTAAAATGGATTATTTGCTGACTGAAGAGCAGCAGATGCTTCGGGACCTGGCCCGCCAGATCACCGCCGAGCGCATCAAGCCGGTGCGGGCCGAGCTCGACGAAGAAGAGACTTTTCCCTGGGACATCATCAAAGACCTGGCCCAGGCCGACCTCTGCGGCACCATCATCCCTGAGGCCTACGGCGGCCTGGGATTGGGGTGCATGGAAAATGTCCTGGTCCTCGAGGCCCTGGCTGCGGGCTGCGTGGGGGTGGCCACCACTTACGCCGCCTCTTTTCTGGGGGCCTATCCGCTGTTGCTGTTCGGCAGCGAAGAACAGAAGCAGAAATATCTGCCGCCCCTGGCCAGAGGCGAAACCCTGGCGGCCTTTGCCCTGACCGAGGCCCAGGCCGGCAGCGACGCCGGCGCCATCGCGGCCACCGCGGTTAAAGACGGCGATCATTACGTGCTGAACGGCACCAAGCAGTGGATCACCAACGCCGGCGAGGCCGAGATCAACACGGTCATCGCCATGACCGACAAGGCCAAGGGAGCCCGGGGGGCCAGCGCCTTCATCGTGGAAAAGGGCGATCCCGGGGTCAGCTTCGGCAAAAAAGAGCAGAAAATGGGCATCCGGGCCTCGGTGACCCGGGAGATTGTCATGGAGGACGTCCGCATCCCCAAGGACCGGGTCCTGGGGCGTGAGGGCATGGGCTTCATCCTCACCATGCGGACCCTGGACCTGGCCCGGCCCGGCGCCGGTTCGCTGGCCGTGGGCCTGGCTCAAAGCGCCCTGGACGAAGCCGCCTCCTTTGCCAAGGAGCGCCACCAGTTCGGCCAGCCCATCATCGCCTTCCAGGCCGTCCAGCACATGTTGGCGGACATGGCCACCAAGCTCGAAGCGGCCCGGGCCCTGGTGTACTCGGTGGCCCGCTACATCGACAGCGGCGCCAAGGACTTCACCAAGGGCGCGGCCATGGCCAAGCTCTTTCCCACCGACATGGCCATGAGCGTCACCGTGGACGCGGTGCAGGTCATGGGCGGCCACGGCTACATGCGGGAATACCCCGTGGAAAAGATGATGCGGGATGCCAAGATCCTCCAGATCTATGAAGGCACCAACCAGATCATGCGCAACATCATCGGCCTGGCCCTCAATAAAGAATATTCCAAGAAGAAATAAATATAGTGGGGGGAGGGCCAGGGGGGTGACCCCCCTGCCCTCCCCCCACACCCCCCTCCCAACCCGCATAATTTTTATAAATTTATTGTAGAACTTTTTTTGATAACTAAGGGGAATCTGGGCAAATTAATGGAACAGAATATCGATAGAAAGTTATGTTTTTTTATTGCTCCGATAGGTGAAGAAGATAGTGAGATTAGACATAGATCAGATCAAATACTTAAATATATAATTATACCAGTCACTGAAGAAATCGGATATGAAACTATTCGTGCAGACAAGATTTCAGAACCAGGATTAATAACATCACAAATAATTCAACATCTATTAGATGATAAATTGGTTATAGCTGACCTAACAGGTCATAATCCAAATGTATTTTACGAACTTGCAATCAGGCATGCTATAAGAAAACCGTGTCTCCAATTAATTAGAAAAGGAGAGAAGATTCCCTTTGATATTGCGCAAAGCAGAACAATTCAGTTAGACCATAAAGATTTAGATAGCGTAGAAAACTGTAAGAAAGAAATGTTAAAACAAATAAGATGTATAGAAAAAGAGCAATTGGTTTATGATAATCCAAAAAGTATTTCCTATTGAAAAATTATATATAACAGTACATCCAAATATAAAAAAAGAAGCTTATATATATGAACGTGAAGAATTGAAATTTTATAAAAATAAATTTGGAGAAGCTCCTCCTTTCTAATGAGGCAAGATCGAGAGCAAAGAGATTATCTGGTTGCTGAATTCTAACTAATGAAATGAAAATCATCGTCTGCATCAAACAGGTTCCCGAAACCCAGGAAGTGCGCCTTTCCCCCGAGACCCATACCCTGAAACGGGAAGGGATCAAGAACATGTAGGGTGCGTCTTACGCACCAAATCGTCGGAGGAGGAGATTTTTTGGCGTGAGACGCACCCTTCATACTGCGATCATGTGGTTATGTCACTTAAAAAAGTAATGATTTATACTGACGGAGGTTGTAGCGGCAATCCAGGACCTGGTGGGTATGGCGTTATTTTGAAGTATGAGGACTATAGTAAAGAAATCTCTGGCGGTTTTCGTCTGACGACAAATAATCGAATGGAATTAATTGCCGCAATTGAAGGACTAAAAACACTAAGATATCCGTGTGATGTATCACTATTCAGTGATTCAAAGTATTTAGTGGAAGCTTTTAATAAGGGATGGTTGTTTAACTGGAAAAAGAAAAATTGGAAAAAAAGTGATAAGAAGGATGTTCTAAATATTGATCTTTGGGAACAACTATATGATTTAAGCAAAAAACATAAAATAACCTTTCATTGGGTAAAGGGGCATAACGGGCATATAGAAAATGAACGATGTGACAGATTGGCTGTGGCAGCTGCAAATAATAATAACTTGCCGCCAGATACCCTTTATGAAAATGGCAACCCCCACCTTTTAGCAAAAGATTAAGATCTTAGATTTAAAATTCATGTTAATAAAATGCTACGTCTAATCGTCTGCATCAAACAGGTTCCCGAAACCCAGGAAGTGCGCCTGGACCCCGAGACCCACACCCTGAAGCGGGAAGGGATCAAGTCCATCATCAACCCCTTTGACCTTTACGCCCTGGAGGAGGGGCTGCGGGTCAGGGAGGCGAAGGGCGGCACCGTGACTCTCCTGTCCATGGGACCCCCCCAGGCCGAAGAGGCCCTGCGGGAGGCGTTGGGTCTGGGGGCGGATAATGCGGTGCTCATCTCGGACCGGGCCTTTGCCGGCGCCGACACCTGGGCCACCGCCCTGACCATCGCCAAGGCCATCGACAAGATGGGCGGCGCGGACCTGATCTTCACCGGCAAGCAGGCCATTGACGGCGACACCGCCCAGGTGGGGCCCATGCTGGCCACCATCATGGGCATCCCGTATGTGGGCTGGGCCCGCAAACTCGAGTTTACCGGCGATAAGACCATCGAAGTGGAGCGCCTCCTGGACCACGGCTATGACGCGGTAGCCGCGGATCTTCCCGCAGTCATCTCCGTGGTGAAAGAAATCAACGAGCCCCGGCTGCCCTCCTTCAAAGCCAAGCTCAAGGCCAAAAAAGAAGTCATCCCGGTGTGGGGCCTAGCCGACCTGGACCTGGCGGGCGAAGCCGTGGGCCTGGCGGGCTCTTTTACCCAGGTGGTCAAGGTCTTTCCGCCGCCTCCCCGGGGCGAGTCCCAAACCTGGGAAGGCGCGCCTCCGGAACTTGCCGCCCGCCTCTGGGGCCGGCTGAAAGAATTAGGAAGGAGGTAATTTTGGGTGAGGGCTGGGGGACGCGGTCCCCCACCCTCCCCCAAGCCCCCTCCCAACCCCCTGTAAGGGGTTGGGGGATGGGGTTTGGGGAAGGGGGCAGGGGTCCACCGACCCCTGGTCCCCTTCCCCAAAACACATATACATGAGCATCATCTATTCCCAAGACAAGTGCACTGCCTGCGGGCAGTGTGTGGAGACCTGCCCCTTCGGGATTTTGCGGCTGGAGGGCGGGGTTCTCATTATTGACGAGGGCTGCACGCTCTGCGGCGCTTGCGTGGAGGCGTGCGGAGAGGGCGCCCTGGCGCTCCCGGAGACGGAAGGCCCATCGCTTAGGCCCGCGGTGCCCCCGGACGGGGTGTGGGTCTTCGCGGAGCAGCGCCACGGGCACCTGGCGCCGGTGGCCCTGGAGTTGCTGGGGGAAGCCCGGCGTTTGGCATTGCTACCTTGGGCGTCGGGGTGGCCGCGGTGCTTTTGGGGGATAAGGTGGAGCACCTGGCCCCTGCCCTGCTCACCGCCGGCGCTGACCAGGTGTACATGGCCGAGGGCGCGCCACTGGCTGACTTTGTCGAAGCGGCCTACGCTGCGGCCCTGGCGGAAATCGCCCGGAAATACCAGCCGGAAATCATTCTGGCCGGGGCCACGTATGCGGGCCGGGCCTTTATCCCCCAAGTGGCGGCGGCTCTTAAAACCGGCCTGACCGCGGACTGCACCGCGTTTGCCATCGACACCGAAAAGCGCCTTTTACAGCAGACCCGCCCGGCCTTTGGCGGCAACATCATGGCCACCATCATCACCCCCCGCACCTTCCCCCAGATGGCCACGGCCCGCCCCGGCGTGTTCAAGCGCCTGACCGAGCCTCATTCCCAGGAACGGCCAGATCATCCGGGTGGAGTTGGCCTCCCTGGCGAGCCCCGGGGCCAGCCGCTTTGTCCGCACCGTGGAGGAAATCAAGGAACGCCTGCCCCTGTCCGAGGCCGAGGTCATTGTGGCCGGGGGCCGGGGACTGAAGGATGCCAAGCATTTCCGCATGCTGGAGGAACTGGCCGACCTTCTCGGGGGGGCCGTGGGCGCCACCCGGGCCGCCGTAGACGCGGGCTGGATCCCCTACGCCCACCAGATCGGGCAAACGGGCAAGACGGTGTCCCCCAAGCTGTATTTTGCCGTGGGCATCTCCGGCGCGGCCCAGCACATGGTGGGCATGCAGGGGAGCGACTTCATCGTCGCCATCAATCGCGACCCCGAGGCCCCCATCTTCAAGGTGGCCAACATCGGCCTGGTGGGGGACCTCTTCGAGATCCTGCCGGCCCTGATCCAGGAGATTAAAAAGGATCGTGCCTGATGGTACGGTTTCGAGACTGTCACCTTTTTCCTGAAACTTGTGATGTAATTCTCAAAAGGCGCATTTAACCCCTTCCCTTTTCCCCCAAATTTATTTAACTTTATGTGTTGATAAATATGGGAAGGAATGGCACCTTTTTTGAGGCGGGCCAGCATCGCCTGAAAAGGCTTGACTAAAGATATGACCAGCACCGCACGAGTCGCCCTGGTGACCGGCGCCGCCCGGGGTATCGGCCAAACCATCGCCGTGGCCCTGGCCCAACCGGACCTGAGGCTCTACATCAACGATGTGACCCCGCCTGAGAGCGCCGCGGACACCATCCGGGAAGTGGAGGCCAAAGGGGCCCGGGTCAGCTACCTCCAGTTCAGCGTGGCCGATCTCGCCCAGGTGGAGCAGGCGGTGGACGGCATCATCAAGGAGAGCGGGCGCCTGGACATCCTGGTGAACAACGCCGGCATCACCCGGGACCAGCTCCTGGTGCGCATGAAAGAAGAAGATTGGGACCAGGTTCTGGCCGTGAACCTGAAGGGGGCTTTTAATTGCCTCAAGGCGGTGGCCAAGCCCATGATCAAACAGCGCTTCGGCCGCGTCATTAATATCAGTTCGGTGGTGGGGATCATGGGGAACGCCGGCCAGGCCAACTATGTGGCCTCCAAGGCGGGACTGGTGGGGCTTACCAAGTCGGCGGCCCGGGAGTTGGCCAGCCGCCATATCACCGTCAACGCGGTGGCCCCCGGCTTCATCGAGACGGCCATGACCCAGAAATTACCGGAGAAGACCAGGGAACTGATGTTGGCGCAGATTCCTTTGAACCGTTTCGGGACACCTGAAGAAGTGGCCCAGGCCGTGGCCTTTTTGGCCTCGGATAACGCAGCTTATATCACCGGCCAGGTTTTGCACGTCAACGGCGGGATGCTAATGGCTTAATTATGAGGATTATGAGGAGGTTTGCTTAGATGGATATCGAGGAGAAAGTGAATGCCATTGTGGCTGAAAAATTGGGGGTAGACAAGGCCGAAGTGACCCCTGACGCGGTTTTTATCGACGACCTGGGAGCGGATTCCCTGGATCTGGTGGAACTGATCATGGCCATGGAAGAAGAGTTCGGCTTTGAAATCGCTGACGAGGAAGCCGAAAAATTAAGGACCGTGGGAGATGTCATCAACTTCATCAAAGCCCGGGCCTAAAACCGAAGTCATCGCCATTGCCTGCGACCACGCCGGTTATGATTTAAAAACCGAGGTGGCCCGGCTGCTTACCGAACTCGGCGTGGAGGTTCTGGACCTGGGATGCTCCAACGCCCATGATTCGGTGAACTACCCGGTCTTCGGCAAAAAAGTGGTGGATCAGATTCTCTCCCGGCCCAACCGCCGGGGCATTTTAATATGCGGCACGGGATTGGGCATGAGCATTCTTGCCAACCGTTTTCCTGGGATCAGGGCTGCCCTGTGTCACGATGTGTCCACGGCAGTCATGAGTCGGCGGCATAACGACGCCAATCTGCTGGTCCTGGGAGGCCGCCTCATCGGGCCGCAGTTGGCCAGAGAAATTGTCCAGGCCTGGCTCAGCACCCCCTTTGAGGGCGGGCGCCACCAGGATCGTCTGGACCTTCTGGAGCAACTGGCCGCGCCCGGGTCTGATACCGAATTATGAGCATTGATATCTCGCTTAAGGATTGTCCGTTGATGGAGGACCTGTCCCGTACCGACCCGGAAATTTACGGGGTCATCGAACGGGAGTGCGCCCGCCAGTTGGGGCAGCTTGAGCTCATCGCCTCAGAGAATTTTGTCAGCCCCGCGGTGCGGGCCGCCCAGGGTTCGGTGCTGACCCATAAGTATGCTGAAGGCTATCCGGGACGGCGCTACTACGGTGGCTGCGAGAACGTGGACACGGCCGAGGAATTGGCGATCCAGCGCACCAAGACCCTGTTCGCCGCTGAGTACGCCAACGTCCAGCCCCATTCCGGCACCCAGGCCAACATGGCGGTGTACTTCGGCTTTTTAAAGCCCGGTGACACCATCATGGGTATGGATCTGGCCCACGGGGGGCACCTGAGCCACGGCGCACCCGTGACTTTTTCGGGCAAGCTCTATAAGGCCGTAACCTACGGGGTGGACCGCAACACCGAGCAGGTGGATTTCGATGTCCTGGCCCAGCTGGCCAAGAATCACCGCCCCAAACTCATCGTGGCCGGGGCCAGCGCCTATCCCCGCATCCTCGATTTTTCCCGCTTTGCCGAGATTGCCCGGGATGTGGGGGCTTATCTCATGGTGGACATGGCCCACATTGCCGGGCTGGTGGCTGTTGAACTGCATCCCACCCCCATACCGGTGGCCGATTTTGTCACCAGCACCACCCACAAAACCCTGCGAGGCCCTCGGGGCGGCATCATCATCGCCCGGCCGGAATACGCCCGGACCCTGGACAGCCAAGTCTTTCCCGGCATCCAGGGCGGCCCCCTCATGCATGTCATTGCCGCCAAAGCGGTGGCCTTAAAGGAAGCCCTGTCCCCCAATTTCCGCCGCTACCAGAAACAGGTGATAGCCAACACCCACACCCTGGCCGAGGAATTTCTCCGGTTGGGATACCGCCTGGTGGCCGGGGGCTCTGACACTCACCTCATCCTGGTGGACCTGACCCCCACCGGCCTCACCGGCAAAGTCGCGGAGGAAGTCCTGGGTTGGGCCGGCATCACGGTGAACAAGAACGCCATCCCCTTTGATCTCCAGCCCAAGACCATCACCAGCGGCATTCGCGTGGGCACCCCGGCCGTCACCACCCGGGGCATGAAAGAGGGGGAGATGCGCGCCATCGCCGCCTTCATGCACCAAGCCCTGTCCGGCCCCGACTCCCCGGACAACCTGGCCAAGCTCCTGGCCCAGGTCAACGAATTCTGCCGCCACTTCCCCCTCTACGCCAAAGAGTGGGAAGTGTGAACCCGGCTTACCGGGAGAGCCCTCGCCGGGCGGCGTTTCTCCGCAGGTCTTCGTTTCATGCGCTGCCCTTTCTGCCATAGCAACCAAAATAAAGTCATCGATTCCCGTCCCAGCCGGGAGGCCAACGCCATCAGGCGGCGGCGGGAGTGTCTCAATTGTCAGCGCCGCTTCACCACCTACGAGCAGGTGGAAGAGACCCTGCCGCTAATCGTCAAGAAAGACGAACGGCGTGAGCCTTATCAGCGGGCCAAGCTCTCCGAAGGCATCAAGAAGGCTTGTGAAAAGCGCCCCGTCTCCATCGACGTCATCGAGCAGTTCCTGGACGATCTGGAGCGGGAAATGCTGGAGAGCGGGCAGCGGGAAATGCCCTCCACCTGGATCGGGGAGCGGGTCATGAATAAACTGCGGGATTGGGACGAAGTGGCGTATGTGCGCTTTGCCTCGGTGTACCGCCACTTCACCGACGCCACTGACTTTATGGCGGAAATCCGCCACTTGCTGGACTCACGGGATAAAACCGATAAAGACAGCAAGTAAAATTATTACAATACAATAATCTAAAAATAACTAAAATATCAGAGTGTTACCCATATTTTCTTGGAAAATAATAATTATTACCCACTCACATCCCCATGAATTCTGTTAATACTGATGAGCATTACATGAAAATTGCCCTGAGGCTGGCGGCCCGAGGCGCCGGTTGGGTCTCCCCCAACCCCATGGTGGGCGCGGTGGTGGTTCAGCAGGGCGTGGTGGTGGGGCAAGGCTGGCACCGGCGCTACGGCGGTCCCCATGCCGAGGTGGAGGCCCTCCAAAAAGCCGGGGCCCGGGCCCGGGGAGCCACCGTGTACGTAACCCTCGAGCCCTGCAATCACCACGGCAAAACCCCACCCTGTACTGAAGCAATTCTTGCCGCCGGAGTAAAACGGGTGGTGGCGGCCACCCACGATCCGAACCGGCGGGTCAGCGGCGGGGGTGCGGCCGTGCTCAGGGAAAAGGGGATTCAGGTGGAGATGGGCCTGCTGGCGGGGGAAGTTCGGCGCCTGAATGAGGCCTGGTTTACTTGGCTGGAGACGGGTCGCCCTTTTGTCAACGCCAAGGCCGCCTGCTCTCTGGACGGCAAAATCGCCACCCGCACCGGCGATTCCCAGTGGCTTACCGGTGACACGGCCCGGGCCTTCGGCCACCGCCTGCGCCATGAGTGCGACGCCATCCTGGTGGGCATCGGCACGGTGCTGGCCGACGACCCCCAACTCACCACGCGTCTTGCCCGGCAGCCGAGTAAAGACCCTATCCGGGTGATCGTGGACAGCCATCTGCGCACCCCCGCAACGGCCGTCCTCCTGAATCTGACCTCCCCGGCCCCCACCTGGATCGCCACCACCTCGACCGCGCCCACAGATAAGATCAAGGCCATGGAGGCCCTGGGCGTGGAAGTCCTGGTCATGCCGGAAGTCGGAGGCCGGGTGGCCCTGGAACCCCTGCTCCAGGAGTTGGGTCGCCGGCGGGTGCAAAGCCTCCTGGTGGAGGGCGGGGCCGAAGTTTTAGGGGCCTGCCTCGACCAGCGACTGGTGGATAAATTTTACTTCTTTTATGCCCCCAAAATCCTGGGCGGCAAGGACGCCTACCCTGCCGTGGGCGGCCGTGGGGTGGGTCGCCTGGCCGAGGCTCACCAAGCCCGGGACCTCAGCCTGCGGCGGCTGGGCCCTGACCTTCTGGTATCCGGATATCTCAAGAAAGCTTAAGATCCGCATCTGAGCACTGCTGACAGTCGTGCAAAGTTAATGGTGGTAACCCTTCAGAGGCGCTTTCAGCGCAGCGACAAAATCCCCGATCTCCTTTATTGATTCCTTCCCTTTGATCCTGGACACCCGGTTCACGATGGCGCTCCCCACCACCACCCCGTCCACGTAAGGCGCGAGATTCTTGACCTGTTCAGGGGTGCCGATGCCAAAGCCCACGGCAATGGGGCATTTCACCAGATGGCGCGCCTCCTCCAATTCCTGGATTAATTCCCGGGGCAAATCGGTTCGGGCGCCGGTGATACCGGTGACCGAGACATAGTAGAGGAATCCCCGGGTGAGGCGGCCGAGGGTCTTGAGGCGGTCCGGGCCGCTGGTGGGTGCAGCCAGGAAAATAGTGGCTACCCCCGCCGTCCGGGCAGCCTGCCGCCAGGATTCCGCCTCCTCCGGGGGGAGATCCGGGATGATGAAGCCGTCCACCCCCTGTTCGGCAGCTTCCTCGGCGGCTTTGGCCAAGCCATACTTCAGGATGGGGTTGTAATATCCCATAAGAACAAGGGGTATATCCGTTTCCCGGCGGAGGTTTCCGGCCAGGGCCAGCACATCGGTGAAATGCACTCCCGCTTTCAAGGCCCGGCCACTGGCCGCCTGGATGGTGGGGCCGTCGGCCAGGGGGTCGGAGAAGGGAATCCCCAACTCCAAAAAGTCAGCCCCCCGGGTCGCAATCTCCAGGGCCAGGCGGCGGCTGGTTTCTATATCGGGGTCACCGGCCGTAATAAAGGGGATCAGCGCTTTTTCACCCTTTTCTTTTAACCGCCGGAAAACCTGGTCAATCCGCGTCACTTCGCACCTCCATGAGGTTATTGGGGGAGGGGGCTAAGGGGCAGTCCCTGGCCCTCCCCCCAAACAATCTTACTTCTTCTTCCCCAAAACTTCTGCCACGGCTTCCACGTCTTTGTCGCCCCGGCCGGAGAGGTTGACGATGATAATCTCATCTTGGCTGTATTGGGGAGCCAGCTTTTGCAGGTAGGCGATGGCGTGGGAGCTTTCCAGGGCCGGCAGGATGCCTTCGGTGCGGGCCAGGAGCTTAAAGCCCTCCAGGGCCTCCTCGTCGGTCACCGACACATATTCAGCCCGGCCGGTATCCTTGAGGTAGGAATGTTCCGGTCCCACCCCGGGGTAATCCAACCCCGGCGCCAGTGAATGGGCTTCCTGGATATTGCCCCAGACGTCTTGCAGCAGATACCCCATGGAGCCATGGAGCACGCCGACGGTACCGGCGCATAGGGGCGCGGAGTGGTGGCCGCTCATGAGGCCGTGGCCCGCAGCCTCCACCCCCACCAAACGCACCGGGTCGCCCATAAAGGGGTAAAAAAGGCCCATGGCGTTGCTGCCGCCGCCCACACAGGCCACCAGGACCTGGGGTAGCCCGCCGGTCTGGCGGCGCACCTGGGCTCTGGCTTCCTGGCCGATAACCGCTTGAAAATCCCGCACCAGCATGGGATAGGGGTGCGGCCCGGCCACCGAACCGATGACGTAATGGGTGTGGCGCACATTGGTGACCCAATCCCGGATGGCTTCGTTCATGGCGTCTTTCAGGGTGCAGCTGCCGGAAGACACCGGAACCACCCGGGCCCCCAGAAGCTCCATGCGCATGACGTTCAGGCGTTGGCGGCGGATGTCCTCGGTGCCCATGTAGATTTCGCATTCAAGGCCCAAAAGCGCCGCCACCGTGGCTGTGGCCACCCCGTGCTGCCCGGCGCCGGTTTCGGCAATGAGCCGGGTTTTCTCCATGCGCCGGGCCAGCAAGCCCTGCCCCACCGTATTATTGATTTTATGGGCGCCGGTGTGGGCCAGGTCTTCCCGCTTGAGGAAAATCCGGACCCCGCCCAGGGCCTCGCTGAGTTGACTGGCAAAGTAAAGCGGGGTGGGTCTGCCCACGTAATGGCGAAAATGCCAGGATAATTCCCGCTTAAACTCCGGGTCCCGGCTGATGCGGCGGTAGGCTTTCTCCAATGCCAACAAGGCCGGCATCAGGGTCTCCGGCACAAACCGGCCCCCGTATGGCCCGAAATGTCCACGCTTGTCAGGTTGCATGGCAACTCCTTGTCAATTATGTGGAGGAGGACCGGGGGAATGCAATTCCCCCGCCCTCCCCCACGCCCCCTCCAGCCCCCAATAAGGGGTTGGGGAAGGGGGTTTGGGGGAAGGGGTAGGGGCCGTCGGCCCCTAGCCCCTTCCCCCAAGGCCTTTCACTGTTTCGATAAAATTTTGCAATTTCTCCGGGTCTTTCTTCCCCGGTGCGGCTTCTACCCCGCTGGCCACGTCTATCGCGGCCGGCTGGGCTGCCTTGATGGCCTGGGCCACATTTGCCGGGGTAAGCCCCCCGGCCAAGATGATGGGCCCCGATGCTTTAGCCTGGCGAGCCAGCGCCCAGTCAAAGATCTCCCCCGTACCACCCGCGGTCCCGGCTTTGTAGGTATCAAGGAGAAAAGCCTGCACCGACTCCCTATAATCTGGCAAGAGGGACAGGCTAGCCGCGTCCTTGATGCGAAAGCCCTTGATAACCCGGCGTCCCAGGGAGCAGCAATATTCCGGGGACTCCTGCCCGTGAAGCTGGATCCAGTCTAATCCTGCAGTTTCGGCTATCCCCCGTACCACTCCGGCTTCTTCGTCCACAAAAACCCCCACTGTCATGATAAAGGGGGGCAAATTATCGATGATGGCCCGGGCCGCGTCCGGCCTCACTGACCGGGGGCTTTTCGGGTAAAAAATAAACCCCAGGGCGTGGGCCCCCAGGTCGGCCGAGAGCCTTGCATCGGTGAGATTAGTGATGCCGCAGATCTTTATTCTTACCATCAATAAAGCGCTCCGCTCACTGCACGATGACAATCCCCGCCAGGATGCCCTTGGGGATGTCCCCGGGTTTGGCGCCGCTGCCGATGGGATAGATGTCCCAGCCCGCCTGGGTCACAATTTTATAGACGTCGATGCCCACGGCCTCCATGGAAGGCCGGGCCAGCAGCGAAAAGCGGCAGCGCTTCCCTTCCATGGCCTGGCAGTTGTCCTGTTGGCCGCAAAAGGTGTGTCGGCAGGAGCCCGCCCCGAACCCGAAAGCCAGGTAGTGCCCGTCATAAAAGGCCATGGACTCCAGCTCGCTGACGATCTTGAACACGTCCTGGTAAACCGCCACCCGCTCTTTGATGGTGGCCTTATCCCGGACAATGACCTCCGCAGGCACCTCCTTGATGAAGAGGACGGCCCATTCGTAAAGCCTGAGGATATCCCGCAATTCCCCGGGCTTGAGGGTATTGGGAGGGCAGTGAGCTCCGGCCCCGTAGCCGAAACAGCGGGGAATCTGGCACTTCAAAGGTACCCGGTCGTCCACCACAATCTCCTGGACCGGGATGATCTTGGCCTGGGTTGCCCCCATTTCCAGGGCTTTCTGGCCATATTTTTCCAGGTCCTGGGGAAGCCGGGCCGCTTGCCGGTCAACGGTAATCCTCTCAATTGGGCTCATTTTTCCCTCCCTAGTAATTCTCTCAGCTTTGCTCCCGGATCGCCAGAGGTCACCAGCGTTTCACCGATCAGGAAGGCACGGATGCCGCCTTGCTCCAGGCGGGCCAGATCAGCGGCCTCTTTGAGACCCGAGGCGGCCACCAGGGTCACCCCCGGGGGGGCCAGCGGGGCCAACTCCATGGCCCGGTCCATGTCCATTTCGAAGGTGTGCAGATTCCGGTGGTTGATGCCGATGAGGTCGGCCCCCACGGTCAGGGCGGTCTCCATTTCTTCCCGGGTGTGCACCTCCACCAGGGCCTCCATGCCCAGGGAGCGGGTGAGGAGCAGAAGAGCCCGCAGCTGTCCCTCGTCCAGGACATTGGTGAGCAATAACAGAGCATCGGCGCCCAGGGCGGCACTTTCATACACCTGGACCGGCTCCAGGATAAAGTCCTTGCGCAGCACAGGTACCGCCACCTCCACCTTGATTTCCCGGAGAAATTCCGGGCTTCCGTGGAAGAAGGCCCGTTCGGTGAGCACCGAAATGGCCGCGGCGCCATTTCCCTCATAAACCCTGGCCAGATCCACCGGGTCAGCACTCATGGCCAGCGCACCTTTAGAGGGGGAAGCCCGCTTGATCTCCGCAATAATGGCCCGGCCCGGGGCCTCGTCCAGGGCCTTTTTTAAACTGAGGGGTTTCGGCCGCCGGACAATTGCCTCTTTGAAGGCCTCTAATTTTCCGGACTCGAAGAGTTCCAGGGACTCTTTCAACTTGTGCGCGACAATTTCGGCGAGAAAATTCATGAACCCTGGCTTTCCTTCGAAAATTTGGCCCGCAACCCCAATAAGACCAGAATTATCAAGGGGATCACGGCGTCGTTGAAAAATATCCCTGCCCCGGCGTTATAAGGGGCGTAGTCGTGATGCACCACCATCTCGTAGACATGCCCATAGGCACAGCCCAAGAGAAGCACAGCAAAGCCGATGCCGGTGGCGGTCCAGAAGGCGCCCCGCTGCCAGATGCACAGGATGCCCAGCACCCCAAAGGCCAGGTTGGCCATGCCGATCTCGAACTGAAAGGGACTGCCCGGCTGCCAGCCGATCCCTCGGGCGGTCTCCGGTCCCCAAAAGACATGGGCCAGCGCCCCTATTATACCTCCCACCCCCACATAAAAAATGAAGAGATAAAGGAGGATCACTTCCACCACTCGGCCTTTGGTGAGGGGTTTTGGGGCCAGGCCGAGGTGAATGCCGATCCCCAGGATAACTGCCGCCAGGTAGATGAGATAGAGCATAGACTAACCTCGCTTGGTTCCAGCTGCCCGCTGGCAGTCTCAGCCTTCTCCCCCAAAACTCTTGCTTCTTTCCACCAAAGCCTCTAATTTCGCCACGGCCTTGCCGGTTTCCATGGTTTGGCGGGCCAGCTCTATCCCCCCGGGAAAATCCGGGGCCAGGCCCGCGGCGATGAAGGCCGCGGCGGCGTTTAAAGCCACCATGTCTCCCCGGGGCCCCCCCTCCCCTGCCAGCACCCGGCGGACGATGCGGGCATTTTCAAAGACGTCCCCGCCTTTGATGTCTGAGAGCGTCGCCCTTTTCATACCGAAGTCTTCAGGGGAGATGGTGTAGGTGCGCACCGTCCCATGTTTAAGCTCGCTTACCCGGGTGGGTCCCACGATACTGATCTCATCGAAGGAGCCTTCTCCGAAGACCACAAACGCGCTTTTGGTCCCGAGGTTCCCCAGCACCTGGGCCAGGGGCTCGGTGAGTCCCGGGTCGTAGACCCCCAGCACCTGGACGTTGGCCCCCGCCGGGTTGGTGAGCGGCCCCAGGACATTAAAGATGGTGCGGATGCCGATCTCCCGCCGGGGCCCGATGGCAAAGCGCATGGCCCCGTGGAGTTGGGGGGCGAAGAGAAAGCCGATGCCCACCTCGTTGATGCACTGGGCCACCTGCGCAGGCGTTAGATTCAGGTTGATCCCCAGGGCTTCGATGACGTCGGCGCTGCCGCAGCGGGAGGACACGGCCCGGTTGCCGTGTTTGGCCACCCGCAAGCCCGCCCCGGCCACCACAAACGCGGTGGTAGTGGAGACGTTAAAGGTGCTGGTGGCATCCCCGCCGGTGCCGCAGGTGTCCACGATGGTCTCCCAGTCCACGTTGATTTCGTCCCGGTCCAGGTCCACCAGATTATTGCCCAGGGGGATGCGGGTGGCCTTGGCCCGCATGACCTTGGCCGCCGCAGTGATCTCGGCCACGGTCTCCCCTTTCATGCGCAAGGCCGTAATAAAAGCCCCGATCTGGGCCTCGGTGGCCTCGCCCCCCATGATCACCTCCATGACCCGGACCATCTCCCCTTCCGTCAGGTCCTGCCGGGTGACCACCTTATAAATGGCTTTTTTGAGCATTTCACGAATCCTTGAATATTTATGTTCTTCGGATTATTTGAACTGAGAGTATATAGCTGCTAACCATATCGGGACTAAAACCCAGCCAGAAATTTTTTGGAAATATATGTGTACCCAGCCCCAGAAGCCCCAGAAAGAAAGTTCTGGCGGCTGCCAATTCTTTGCCACTCCCAGGTTAATTGCCGGTATGAACTGATCGAAACTGGTAATGAGGCGCAATGCCCAGAGCTTGCCCAACATCTCGAATTCTCTGAGCTTCTTGAAGAACCCATCTATTTTAGCCATGTCAATAATTGTCATTTTATAGTTCATATGCCACTGTTTGGTATATTCGATGTCCAAGTATTCTGGATTGAAACGGAATATGGCGCCGATCAAGATAATACCTATTGACAAAATTAAGGTCCGAGAGGGATAGCGGCCATACCCGGCCAGCAAACCCCAAAAAAACCAAACAAACCATCTTTCATACCAGCTCCTCTTCTCCAATTCCCGGTCTTTCAAATGGATGTAAGCCTTATCGGCCCAGTCTTTATGGCCGCTATGTTTGAAATAGTCCTCTAACTGCACGTAATTCTGAGTATTGAAGGCGCTCTTCTCAACGAACCCAAGGAGCCCGGAAAAGTTATCCGGCTGATCCATGCAAAGGGAGTTGTAAGTAAGACCGTCTATCTTCAGGTTTTCTTTCTTTTCTGGCCAGGCAATATTTTTGAATCTCAGATTTTCTATTGTCGCGTTTTGGAAATCTGCGGAGTCCTGTATGGCCAACTCTTCAAAGGTTCCGGGACCCTTGATCCGCAGGTGCTGGGCTTCCAGAGTTGTCAGTTTTAGGTTCTCGATGTATAATTTCCTTTGAATCGTGGTCCCTGTCAGTGATAACTTTGAGACTGTTGCGAAAGACTTAATTCTTGGCGTTTCTTTTTTTGGATGAGCTTGGGCTACAAGTTCAACCTGAACAGTTTGCGAGTTTAATTACAGGAGTTCACCTCGTTTTCGGAGTTTTAGTCGTCGATTGGCGCCCTTTGCCTTATAAGATCCCTTGATTGAGGGTTCGAGTTGGTGTTTAAGCCGCGTGAGTCCACGAGCAGGCCGGACTTCGCCGGAGGAGTGTAACCCAGCGTTTGAGATTGACCACCAGGGCTACCATGAAGGTTTGGATGGCGATTTTGGGCAAACGCCAATAACGGGCCCGACGTAGGCCGTGGAACTGTTTGCACTCGGCGAACTTTCTCTCGATCTGGGGGCGTTCCCGCCAGGATTTGCGAGGCCGTCCGGGTCGAGGGTAACGGGGGTACAGACCGGAGGCGACGCCCAGGGCCGCCAGGTGGGCGCGGTTGGCTTTACTGTCGTAGGCCTTGTCCCCGGTCAGTTTCCGGGCTTGGGGCTGGGCCAACTCGGGCAAGACCGCCCCATCGGGGACGTTCCCCGGGGTGGCCGTGGCCTGGACGATGAACTCGGAGTCGGCATCCTGCACCACGTGGCATTTGTACCCGTAGAAGCCCTTTTTCGGGGTCTTGCGGCCGAAGCGGGCGTCTGGATCGGGGGAACTCCGGTCCACGTAATGATCGTCGTCATCACCGTCCTGGTGCTCCTTCTTCAGGCGAAACAGGTCCACCTTGGCGGTCATGTGGGTGGCGTCGATGATGTGCAGGCGGTCGGAGACCAGCCCCTGGGCCCGGGCCTGC
Source organism: uncultured delta proteobacterium (assembly GCA_963773285.1). Lineage (GTDB taxonomy): Bacteria > Desulfobacterota > Desulfobaccia > Desulfobaccales > 0-14-0-80-60-11 > JBGSLA01. The sequence goes on along the minus strand of CAVZAM010000005.1, from coordinate 34,736 downwards.
TCCACCACCTGGTTAAAGAGCTTCTGGAAGCCCTCGGCCCCCAGGCGCTGCCGGAAACGGCACAAGGTGGTGTGATCGGGAGGTAGTTCCTCGGCGCTCAGGCCCAGGAAACACTTAAACATCAGATCCCAGGTAGCCCGCTCTTCCAGCTGCCGGTCCGAGAGGTCATAGAGGAACTGCAAAAAGACCAGCTTGAACATGAGCACCGGGTCCCAGGGGTCCCGGCCCCAATCCACGTAAAAGTCTTGCAGGGCCGCCTTGACAAAGGCAAAGTCCACGGCCCGGGACAGATCGTGGAGAAAATGGGGGCGCCGGCGGAGCAACTGGTCGTAAATAAAGTTGCCGAAGAAGGAACAGTTGGCGCTGCCGTTCTTGCTCATGGGGCCTCCAAGGGAAAAAATTATTTCACTGATATTACAACAAGTTAAGCAACTTAACCAGGGAATTTTTAGTCATTTTAAAGTAAAATTTACGATGTATTTCGCAACAGTCTCAACTTTACTGCACTTTCCTGCTTCCCCGTTTTAGATCCTTCGATAATGAGATCCATAAAAAAGCCATATCTCAGATCTACGTCGCTTTTGAAGGATGCGTTCCGAAAAAAGGCTCTTTGGCCGACATGCATCCCTGTGAAGATTGAGGCTTTCTTTTTATTGAGAAAACGAGTTTCATCTACGGAAAAAAACAAGTAATAGAAGCACCACAAAAAAGTACTTGCCCTTGGAAAATAGTCTTATCGAAAGAAGCGCTAATACCTACCTTCATGTAACCAAAATTTACCTCTTTTTCAGGGTTGAGAAATTGTGCCCCATCAACTATGAACAGTACGCCAATGTCGGCTCCTTGAAAATCCACTGGACCAAGAAATTCAGCATCCTTGAAAAAGACATGTTGGCCAATTTTTATGCTATTAAAATTTGCGGAATGCTCTTTACTTAAAAATTTGGCTCCCCTTGCGCTGAGTTGCCTTCTGATTTCCGCACATTGAAAATCCACTGGCCCCTGGAATACGGCGTTTTCAAAAAAGGCGTCACCCACTTTCATGCCATTAAATTTGATTATTTTCTCCTTGCTTAGAAACTGAACCCCGTTAGCGGCGAACTGTCTGCCAATATAGGCGGTGGTGAAATCCACCGGCCCCTTAAAGGTCGCATACATGAAGAAGGCGCTCTGGCCCACTTTCATGCCATTGAAGATGACATCTAATTTTTCATTTTGGAACTGCGCTCCATCTGCCATGAATTGGCCGACGATGTTTGCGTTTCTAAAATCCACGGGTCCCTGGAATACGGCCCCAAGAAAAGAGGCGTCCTGCCCCACCCTTAGGCCGCTAAAGTCGGCATTTTCGTTCTCGTTTTTGAACTGGGCGCCTTCAGAGTTGAATTGCTTACCGATGTCGGCTCTGCTAAAATTCACTGGTCCTTGGAAGATGGAGGAGACGCTAAAGAAATTCTTTTTGACATTTATTCGCTCAAAATTTCCTTCCTTCTCAAAAAAAGATCCGCTGATATAAAAATTCTTTTCAAAAACTGCATTAAGACAGATGACCTTTCCTCTAAATTTACAATCAATTAGTTCAATATTCTCTGGTACCTCAGCCTGTTCAAAATCTAAGGCATCTATTACTACAGCATTTTTTATTTTTACCCCTTTCCAGTGTACCTTATAACCTCCGGTAATGAGGTCCTCAAGAAAATGGGCCGAGAGAACGCGGTCCTCCTCCTTTTCACCAAAATGCTTCTTGAGGTCGGCCTCCTGGCCATCTGCCATTTGCTTCAACACCCACGTTTCCTGAGGAGTGAGGGGTTGCTTGTCAGCCTTAGATTGAGTCGATAGGAGACAGCACAAGGCCAGGATGCAGAGCACCAGCAAGAATCTCCAATAAAGCTTTACTACGGTGCGATCTTTCCTGAGCAGCATGGCGACTTCAACCCCTGCCGGCTTCATTAAATCTTGCTGTTCTGCCACTGTGTTCTGCCTTCCCCCCAGATGGCTTGTACGGCTTGCTCAGGGAAGAGGTCCCCGGTGGCCGCCAGCCCCTCCTGCAGTGCCATCCCTGGAAAAACCTGTCCCTAAGGCTTCTCCCTTTGCAAGTATTGGGCGGTGTAACCCTGCCGCCGCTTCGCTTCGCCGGCTATTTTCAAGGTGAAAAGTTCTTCGCTGTACCAGTTCCGGTTGGCGTCCAAATAATGGCAAAGTACGGGGCTCCAGGCGCACTGGTCGACGATGTTGGCTTCCCATTCCCTTTTTTCGTGAATCCACAGACTCGGGTATTTCTTCAACTGGCTTTCCAGGGAATCGAAAAAATCCAGCAAATATTCGGCGGTGGCATGGACCTCGTGCCTCAGGGGATCGTTTGGTCCAAGCTCTTTGCCGGCATAAAAATACGGCCGGAGCTCTGGATGATTGATGAAAATCTCATCCTCGGCCAGACTCTGCGTGGTGATGTTAGAGTAAATGCTGCCCTCCACTGATTGCAGGGCATAGCTGGTCTGCATGCTGATAATTTTATTCTGGTAGATCAGCACAATCAAAGTAACCACTACGGTAATAAAATAAAAAAATGATATGCAAAGTGAGATAAATTCATGGATTTTAATGGCCTCCAAAGCCACAGCCCCAGGCTTTTTCTTGCGCAAAAAAAATAACGTGCAGAAGATGATTATAAAAAATGAGATTATTACTGCGATAAATACAATTATAATTTGCATTACATTAATGGAACTGCTGGGGGACATACTAATTCCTTTCACCGGTCAAGCACTCGCGAATGTAGCCGACCCTCCCAAGGAAAAATAACCATACTCCTGTTATTCATGTGACATTACCTGCTTTCTTGCTGATTCTTTTGATTCAAAAAATTCTCGGCCGCGGCCACCCCCGCCTCCAGGGCTTGATGGTTCTGGGCCTCGGTGCCCTTGGGGACACGGGTCAGGAGGGCTTTTTCCAGGTTGGCCAGAGTGACGATGCCGGTCAGTCGGGCCAGGGCGCCCAGGGCCACGATGTTGGCCATCATTTCCCGGCCGATTTTCTCCCGGGCAATCTTCGTGAAGGGCAGCGGGATGGCCCGGGTGGTGGGCAGTTGGTGCACCAGGCTTCCATCAACGATGAGGGTCCCCTCGGGTTGCACATCAAAGGCATAGGCATCGCAGGCAGCTTGATTCATGCAAAGCAGGATGTCAGGTTTCACGGCCTGGGGGTAATCAATCTCCTGGTCGCTCACCACCACCTCGCTTTTCGAGGCTCCACCCCTGGCTTCGGGGCCATAACTCTGGGTCTGGGTGACGAATTTCCCCTCATAAATCCCCACGGCCTCGGCCAAAATCATCCCGGCCAGGATCAATCCCTGACCTCCGGACCCCGCCAGCCTGATTTCCTGTCGCCCTGCCATAAAATTAACCCTTTTATTGATAAACAATAAATATTCTAAAATAATAAAATTAATTATTGTAATTTAATAAATTTACTGAGATACGATAATATCTTTTTTTAAGAACCTTGCCCCTCCCCTTCCATGGCCTGGCGGACCTGTTCCCGAAGCTTGTGATATTCCTCGGTATAAATGGGAAGATCCCGGTCGGTGAGAACGCCTATGGTGATTTTCCCGGCCAGCTCCTCCGGGGACATGGTGGCGGCCTTTTCCACCCGGACCGCCAGCTCTTTTTGGCGGCGCATCATCTCCACCGGACCGCCCAGCCGGTTTTTGCGGCCGAACAGGGTGTGGCAGTGGCTCATGGCCTCCACTACTGCAAAGCCCCGTTTCAGGATGGCCGCCTCGATGAGTTGGTCAAGGAGGGTGGCGTGGTACACCGTGCCCCGCCCCACCCAGGCCGCGCCCGCGGTGACGGCCAGCTCGGCGATGGAAAAGGGGTGCTCGATGTGGCCGTAGAGCGAGGTGGTGGACAACGCCCCGTAAGGCGTGGTGGGGGAATACTGCCCCCCGGTCATGCCGTAGGTGCTGTTGTTGATGATGATGGCTGTGAGATTGAGGTTGCGCCGGGCCGCGTGGATGAAGTGGTTGCCGCCGATGGCGGTGGCGTCCCCGTCCCCCATGACGACGATGACCTGGAGCCGGGGGTTGGCGAGCTTCACCCCGGTGGCGAAGGTCAGGGCCCGCCCGTGGGTGGTGTGCAGAGTGTTGAAGTCCACATAGACCGGCAGGCGCCCGGCGCAGCCGATGCCGCTCACCAGCACGATCTCGTCTTTGCTGAAGCCGGTGCGGTCGATGGCCCGGATCAGCGCGCCCAGGACAATGCCGTTGCCGCACCCCGGGCACCAGACGTGAGGAAATTTTTTTTCGTGGCGCAGGTACTTGTGAATGAGCTTGGTGACTTCGGCCATGAAAAATCCTGTTTTCAGTTTTCAGTTTTCTGTTTTCGGTGGGGCGGGCCTCCGTGCCCGCCCTAAATTTACTCTACTTCATATCGTTTTTCAAAACCCAGGCTAAGGGATCGACTTTGTAATAGCTTTTTAGCTCATCATATAACTCCGGGTGTTTTAACTTCATCTGCTGAGGCTTTTCAAAAAATGTTTCCGTGGCCACCGCAAAAAATTCCCCGGCATCCGTAGCTCCATAGTGATCCATAACCGTTGCCAGCTCTTTAAACGAGTTCTTCTGCAGCGACTTAAATTCTTTGCTTAATACCCTCGCCCACGACATATATTGGGAGCGCTTCTCAAGTATCGGAGTGCCATCCGCTTCACCGTCCTCCTGATCAAGCTGATGGGCAAATTCGTGGAGAACCACGTTATCGCCGTCATCAGGATTATGGGCCCCGGACAGTACTTCATCCCAGGCCAGGACCACGATGCCGGTTCTCCATGATTCCCCCAGGCGGCTCTGTGCCGGTATGACCACGCCCAGCCCATTACGCTGATCCTTAACAATAAAGGTGGACGGGTAGACCAGTATTGAAACGAGCTTCGGATAATAATTGGTTTTCCGGTTCAGCAGGAGAAGACAGGCCTGGGCGGCGATGGTAATTTTGATCTCGTCGCTTAATTCCAGGCCGCCGCACCCTTCGAACGATTTCTCATGCACAAATACCTGGATATGCCCATGCAGCTCTTCCTTCAATGAGGCTGGCAGGCGGCGGTAGATTTCCAGGTTTTTTTTCAGGAATTCCAGCCACTCCGGCTTTAGCGGCAGTTCCCTCAGAAATTTTCGGCGCCGGTTACGAAACAATATCCAGCCGGCATAGAGCGCCCCGCTAACCAGGATAAGGCCGATAAAAACATAGGCAATTTGGCTAATCCCACGCATGCTCTTTACAGGTGCAGCAACCCGTCCAAAATCTGCTCCGGCGTGATGAGCTTGCCGTCCATGCGGTTTATGGTCTCCACCCGGGTGAGAGCCTGGGCGATACGCTTTACCTCCCGGGCGATCTGGCCGCGGTTCAGTTCCGGGACCAGCACCGCCCGAACCTGGCGCAGGCGGGGCATAAGATTCCCCCAGGGAAAGGGCCACAGGGTGATGAGCTTGATAAGCCCGGCCTTGACGCCGCGCTCCCGGGCGTCGCGCACCGCCCTTTTGGCCGAGCGGGCCACCGAGCCGTAGGCCACCACCAGCACCTCGGCATCTTCCGCCAGGTACTCCTCCACCAGGTTGATGTCCGCATAATGCTGGTTGATCTTCCTGAACAGCCGGTTCAGGAAGGGCTCGATCTCGTCGGGGCGCTCCGTGGGAAAGCCGCGCACGTCGTGGACCAGACCGGTGACGTGGTAGCGGTAGCCAGAGCCCATGGGCGCCATGGCCGGCACGCCCCGGGGTGTGTCCTCGTAGGGGATGTACCACTCCGGCGGCACGGTGGGCCTGACCCGGTCCACCACCTCGATTTCCCGGGGGGGCGGCAGCAGAATTTTTTCCCGGGTGTGGGCCACCACTTCGTCGGACAGGATAATCACCGGGGTCCGGTATTTTTCGGACAGGTTAAAGGCCTGGACCGTGACTGCGAAGCAATCCCGGGTGGTGGCCACGGCCAGCACGATAATGGGGTGATCGCCGTGGGTGCCCCAGCGGGCCTGCTGCACGTCGCCCTGGGCCACGTGGGTGGGAAGGCCGGTGCTGGGGCCGCCCCGCATGACGTTGACGATGACGCAGGGGACTTCGGCCATGCAGGCGAACCCGAGGTTTTCCTGCATGAGGGAAAAGCCCGGGCCGCTGGTGGCCGTCATGGCCTTGACCCCGGCCAGGGATGCCCCGATGACCGCGCCCATGGAAGCAATTTCGTCTTCCATCTGGATAAAGGTGCCCCCCAGGGCCGGCAGGCGCCAGCTCATGGCCTCGCTGATTTCGGTGGCCGGCGTGATGGGGTAGCCCGCAAAGAAGCGGCAGCCCGCGGCCAGGGCCCCTTCCACCATGGCCTCATTGCCCTGGAGCAGCATGGGGCGGCCGGGGATGGAGGTGTCGTTCACGTCAGGGTCTCCAGGAAAAATTCACCTGTTACAGTAGCCATTTCACCTGCCTGGTCACGGCACTGCCAACCGCTTGAGCTGAAACGCCGCCCGGTCATGGACGTAGATTTCCCGGTGCTGCATGACGCTCGCCGCGGTGTCGGGCCAACCCTTGGGGAGGTAGGGCACCATGCCGCTATCCACCAGCAAAAGATCGGCGTCCCGGCATCCCGCCGCCAGGGCCGAGGGGTGGCCTTCAAAGACCCACACGGCATGACCGATGTAGGCGAATCCCATAAGCAGGCCCATAAAAGGGATGGCCCGGGAAATATCCTGCTGGATGGCCTTGATATCGGTAAAGGCGATCACCGCGATCCTGCGGGGCACTGCCCCCGGGAGCATCTTCGCCATGGGCGCCACCCGCTCCGGCGGCATGGAGCCGGCCGGCGGACAGGGAACCTGCATCAGCATCCGGCCGGGGGTCACCACCACCAGGTAGCGGTCCGGGGTCTCGTCGCCCGGCAGCTGGGCCTCTCGGCTGGCCGCCTTCCTGGCGGTGTTAAAAACCGCGTCGACCACCTCCGGTTCAACCACATCGACCTCGGGCATGCGGGGCCGAAACAACGCCGGGTCAGGAGCGCCCGGGCCGCCAGATGTGCTGTCTTGCATGGTCATGGGCTAGTCCGCCTCTTCTGTCGGTGATTTTTCCGGGCATTCCCTCACACTGATGGCAAAATCCGGGCAATGCAGCTCACACCAGCCGCAGCCGGTGCAGCGTTCCGGCTTCACCACCATGGGGGCCCCCTCATCGTTTAAGGCCAGGCATTCCCGGGGACAAAACGCCGCGCACAAGCCGCACTGTTTGCACCAGGCCCGGTAGATGTCGATGTCGTAGGCCTGGTGATGCGGCTCGGCCTCTTTGGCAGAGGGCGGCGCCGGCTTTTTGCCGGGGGGCCGGTTTGGCGTTTTTTCCGTAGATGTCATGAAAAATCCACCCTGTTCTGCTGTATCAGCAAAATAGTCAATTCAACCACGGAGCCTCTTGAGGAAATTATTCAAAATATTCATGCCTTCGCCGGTGAGGATGGACTCCGGGTGGAACTGCACCCCGTAGATGGTGTGCTCCCGGTGCCGCAAGCCCATAATCTCCCCCACCGAAGTCTGGGCCGACACCTGCAGGCAGTCCGGCAGGGTCTCTTGTTTGACGATAAGGGAGTGATAGCGGGTGGCTTCGAAGGGGGAAGGAATCCCCTGAAAGATGTCCCGGCCGTCGTGGTAGATGAGGGAGGTTTTACCGTGCATCAGGCGGGGGGACCGGACCACGTCCCCGCCGAAAGCGTAGCCGATGGCCTGGTGCCCCAGGCACACCCCCAGGATGGGCACCCGGCCGGCAAAATGGCGGATGGCCTCCACCGAGATGCCGGCTTCCTTGGGGGAGCAGGGCCCCGGCGAGACAACCAGGTGGCTCATCTGGAGATTCTCCAGGCCGGCTAGATCAATCCGGTCGTTCCTGAAAACCTGCACCTCGGCTCCCAACTGACCGAAATACTGCACCAGATTGTACGTGAAAGAATCGTAATTATCTATCATGACGAGCATATTCAACCTTCCATTTTGTCAGGAGGGGGTGTGGGGGAACCTCCCTTTTCCCGAACAAGTCGGGATTCCCCAAAAACTACCACAACCCTTCCTCGGCCAGTTCCAGGGCCCGCATCAGAGCCATGGCCTTGTTCACGGTCTCCTGGTATTCCCGGGCCGGGTCCGAGTCGGCCACGATGCCGGCGCCCACCTGCAGGTAGACCTGACCGTTAAAAACCGTGAAACTCCGGATGGTGATGCAAAAATCCAGGTTGCCGCTGAAGCCCAGGTAGCCCACGGCCCCGGCGTAAGGTCCCCGGCGGGTGGGCTCGAGCTCCTCGATGATCTCCATGGCCCGGACTTTCGGCGCGCCGGTGACGGTGCCGGCCGGGAAGGCGGAGGCGAGCAGGCTGATGCCGTCTTCCCCCGGGGCCAGTTCCCCTTCCACCTGGGAGACCAGGTGCATGACATGGGAGTAGCGCTCCACCGTGAAAAGCTCGGGGACCCGCACCGTGCCTACGGCCGAGACCCGGCCGACGTCGTTTCTCCCCAGGTCCACCAGCATGATGTGTTCGGCCCGCTCCTTGGGGTCCGCCAGGAGGTCGGCCTCCAGGGCCTGGTCTTCCTCGGGAGTGGCCCCCCGGGGGCGGGTGCCGGCGATGGGGCGGTAGATGATATGGTCGCCCTCCAGGCGCACCAGGACCTCGGGTGAAGCGCCCACCAGCTTGAGGTCGCCGGTGTCCAGAAAAAACATGTACGGGGAGGGGTTGATGCAGCGCAGGGCCCGGTACAGGTCCAGGGGGTCCCGGCCCAGGGGAGTCGTGAAGCATTGGGAGAGCACCACCTGGATAACGTCGCCCGCGGTGATGTATTCTTTGGCCCGGAGCACGATGGCCTCAAACTCCTCCCGGGTGAGGTTGGCGGACAGCCCCTGACCGGCAGCCCGCGGGGTTCTCTCGTCATGGGGGACGGGCCGGCGCAGCCGCTCGATGATGTCATGGATTTCGGCGACGGTCTGGTTGTACTGCTGCCTGAGGCTCTTCTCGGGGGTAAGGTGGGACAAAGCCACCACCTTGATGGTCTGGCGCAGGTTGTCGAAAATCAGGATGTGGTCGGCGAGCATCAGCCGGGCCCAGGGCATGGCGGTTGGCGGCGTAAGTTCCGGCAGGCGCTCGATAACGCGCACCATGTCATAGCCCAGGTAGCCCACCAACCCGCCCCAGAACCGGGGCAGACCCGGGGCCGCCGCGGCCGTGAAGCCCTGCAGCACCCGGCGCAGGTGCTGGAACGGGTCCACCCCGGGGTCCAGGGGCTCGATGGCCCCCCGGCGGTTCAGGGTCACCTGGCGGTCCCGGCACTCCACCATCAGGGACGGGTTGAACCCGAGAAAGCTGTAGCGCCCCCATTTTTCGCCGCCCTCCACGCTCTCCAGGAGATAGGAGGGACCCTGGTCCCGGAGCTTCTTGTAAGCCGATACCGGGGTCTCGAGATCTCCCAGGATCTCGCGGTACACCGGCACGACGTTGGCCTCCTCCGCCATCTGCCGAAACGCATTAAAATCGGGAACTACCATTGCCGCTCCAACCTAAATGGGATTGTGGGGGAGGGCCAGGGGTTGTGAACCCCTGCCCTCCCCCACTCCCCCACCCAACCCCTTAAGGGATTGGGGGTGGGGGTTCGGGGAGGGGGTAAGGGCCCTCTGGCCCTTAGCTCCCTCCCCCGAGCTTCAACAAAAAAGCCGGGGCCTTTGTGGGCCGCGGCTTTAAATTGTATCAAAAAACCAGGGCCCCTCCCGTGAGGGGCCCCGTCATATTTTGAAGCTGCCGGTGGACGCACCTCACGGGCTTAAGATCACGCGCCACCAGCACCAGTTCCGCTTCGCATCTGCAACCATGTTTGACATTTATCGTGTTCGCTTTTGCTTGTCAACCCTTTTTCGATTCGGACGGTTGGTTAAGGAGTAGGAAGCACTAACTTTCTGTGGATGAGGGATGCATGCCTGGGTAATAAAATTTAACAACTATTGTGAAGAATGATTATATAACCATTTAAATTTTCATATTATATAAAATTCTCAGAATTGTTAATTTTTCCTTCCCTGCTTTTCCCGGATGGCCCGTGCCCGGGTCTCCAAGGGCTCTGCTTTCGCCTCCCGGCCCATTTGTCTCAGCAGGGCAGCATAATTTTCCAGACCAGTGACTACCTCTGGATGATCTGGCCCTAAGGCCCTTTCCCTAATCTTCAGGCTGCGCTGTAAAAAAGGCTCGGCCTCAGCGTATCTACCCTGGACATAGTACAGTGCTGCCAAATTATTAAGACTTTGGGCTACATCTGTGTGATACAGCCCCAGACTCTTTTCCCTTATCTTTAGAGCCCGTTGATGGAGGGGTTCGGCCTCGATGTACTTCCCTTGGGTTTGGTAAAGCGCTGCCCAGTTGTGAAGGCTGAGGGCTGTGTGCGGGTGATCCAATCCTAATGTCTTCTCTCTGATACATAAACTCCGCTTGAATATGGACTCGGCCGCATCGTATTTCCTCTCGGCCAAATACAGCTCGCCTAAGTTGTTGAGGGCAGTGGCTGTGTGTGGGTGATTTGCTCCCAGAGTCTTTTCATAAATTTTCAGGCTCCGCTGGAAAGGATGCTCTGCCTCGTTGAATTTCCCCTGGGTCAGGTATAGTGATCCCAATTCATTGAGGCAAGTGGCAACGTTCGGGTGTTCCGGGCCCAAAGATTTTTCAAAAATTTTCAGAGCCTTCTGATTCAGCTGAACTGCCTCGACATACCTTCCTTGTTTGCGATATAGCGATGACAAGGTTCCCAAGCCAATAGCAACTTGGGGATGTTCCGGCCCCAGTACTTGTTCATCAATTTTTAGGGCTCTCTGATAGAGGGGCTCGGCCTCTGTGTAATTTCCTTTGGTTTGATACAGCACTGCCAAGTTGTTGAGACTTTGGGCCACATACGGGTGGTTCAGTCCTAAAGTTTTCTCCCTAATCTTCAGACTTCGCAGGTATAGGGATTCGGCCTCGGTGTAATTCCCTTGTTCTAAAAACAGCGCCGCCAGATTGTTTAAGTCTATAGCTACATCGGGGTGGTCTGGCCCAGGGCTTTTCCATCGATTTCCATGGCCCGCCGATAAATAATCTCTGCTGCGGTGTATTTCCCCTGCGCATGGTGGAGCACTGCCAGATTTTGCAGGCAGGTCGCAACGTGGCGATTATTTTCTCCAAAGGTCTGTTCTGCTATCTTCAGTGACCGCTGGAAGAGAGGCTCGGCCTCGGGGTATTTACCTTGATCAAGATAAAGTGTTGCCAGGTTGTTGAGGCTTTGGGCCACATCTAGGTGGTTCGGCCCCAAGGTCTTTTCCCTGATTTTTAGAGCCTGTTCCAAATGCTGTTGTGCTTCTTTGTAGCGACCTAAGGTTTGTTGCAAGTTTCCCAAGGCGTTGAGATATCGTGGGTTACTAGGATAGAGTTGCACGGCCTGGGTGTAATACTCCTTTGCCTTCAAGTAATCGATGTGGCCTTCTGCAAGAACCCCCAATTGGTAAGCGGCCTCCGCAGCTTGGGAAGTGCTCTTATCCAGGGCTTTCTGGAACAATGCTTCGGCGTTGACGGTTTCCCCATGGAGCAGAGCCTTCTGTGCCTGCTTTACCTGATCCGGCGTAAAGTCCTTTTTAAATTCTTCCAGGGCCTTATAGGCTTCGGCAAGCTTGGCCTTCTGCTCCTCAAGAGCTTTCTCCAGGTTCTCATTCTTGACCTTGATCGCGTTCTGTTCCTTAAGGAGGACGTCCCGGCGCTCGGCTTCCGCGGTGGACAATTCCGAGTTTAACTCTTTATCCCGTTTCTCAAGAAAAGCGGAATACTGCTCTGGGGTGATTTGAATCTGCTGGATGACCACATCTCTTCCAGCCTTGACATCCCCTCCGATGTGGATGCCGGAATACGCAGGTTTGCTTTCTGTGACGGCAGACTTGGGGAAGTTCATGAAAAGGAACCAGCCAGCGCCAATTACCGCTATAATTATCGGAACCAGGAGAGTGACTATACCGCGGTTGTCGGGGTCCTTAAGCCAATTCCAATACTTATAGAAGGTAAAAGCACCCCCAATAACTGCAATAATTAAGATTGTCAGGAGACCAACCTTGAGAAAGTTCCAGTAATTATCAATCGCGCCCATGGAAAATCGCCCACAGATTAATTAAAGGAAAACTAACTTTTTTTATTTCACAATTATTACAAATTGTTGTCAATCAATTTTCAGGCGGGTGGGGAATTTCGAAGCTGAGAACTGGGAATTTATTATCCGGAAGAAAACCCACAAGACCCTGGTGCAGAAGGCCGTTGCTGGCCAGGATGTTGGGCGAAGTGATATTGTAGGGACTGCCGGTGAACATGGACACTGCGCCCCCCGCTTCGGTCACCAGGAGCACCCCGGCGGCGGTGTCCCAGGGCTTCAGGTTCTCCTCCCAGAAGCCGTCCAGGCGGCCGGCGGCCACGTAGGCCAGGTCCAGGGCGGCGGACCCGCCCCGGCGCAGCCCCTGGGAGATGCCCAAGACCCCGCCTATCCGGGCCAGGGTCTCGGGGAGGCGCTGGCGCACGTCATAGGGGAAACCCGTGGCCAGCAGAGCCGCGCCCAGCTCATCCACCCGGGACACCTTGAGGCGCCCGGCCATTGAGCATGGCCCCCCCGCCCCTTTGCGCCTCGAACAGCTCCTCCCGGAGCGGGTCATACACCACCCCGTATTCCAGCACCCCCGCCGCCTCAAAGGCAATGGACACGCAAAACAGGGGAAACCCGTGGGCGAAATTCACCGTGCCGTCCAATGGGTCAATGATCCAGCGATATATGGGGAGAGAAGCTGCCGGGAGAGGGCCAGGGAGCGTATCTCCCTGCCCTCCCCCGGCACCCCCCTCCCAGCCCTGTGAGGGGCTCGTGGAAGACGGGGCCGATGACACCGCCTTCCACGATTCATATTCACCCTCAAGGGATTGGGGGAGGGGGTGTGGGGGAGGGGGTAAGGGTCCGCGACCCTTAGCCCCCTCCCCCACCTCATTTTCATCCTCCATCACCTCCTCCGCCAGAATGCCGTGGTCCGGGAAGGTTTGGCGGATGAGGTTGACGATCAGCTGCTGGGAGGCAAAATCGCTTTCGGTGACCGGGTCGATGGCGCCTTTCATAGTGATGTCGTGGGGTTTTTCGTAGTTCTGCCTGAGCAGGGCCCCGGCTGCCAGCGCCGCCTGCCGGCCCACCTGCCTGATCAGTTCCGGCGTCACCGGTTGGCTCATTTTTTTCTCCCCTGACTCTGGCGTTTCTTTGGCGTGTTGCGGCTCCTGGGCTTGTTGGCCACCGCGACCCTGACGGGTTGGGGGGCATAAGGGGCAAACAGAGTGACGCCGAAGATGCCGATGGCGAACCCCCCCAGGTGGGCCACCCAGGCCACCGGGCCGCCCTGCTGAAGGCCGTAAAACTGCAGGGCCAGCCACAGGCCCAGCCAGACAAAGGCGGGGATGTGGACGATTTCCACCCGGAGGCGCCAGAAGGCCAGGGTCCGGATGGGACTCTGGGGCAGCCGCACCAGGTAGGCCCCCATGACCCCGGCAATGGCGCCGCTGGCCCCGATCAAGGGCGCGGTAATGGTGCTGGAGGCCAGGACATGGAACAGGCAGGCGAAAAAGCCGGCAAATAAATAAAAAGCCAGGTAGCGCCAGTGCCCCAGGTCGTCTTCCAGGCCCTCGCCGAAGAGCCACAAAAACCACATGTTGCCGAGGAGGTGGGCCCAGCCGGCGTGCAGAAACAGTGACACGAACACCGTGGCCATCAGCCAAAAAGAGGTCAGGGAGGTGATGAATTTTACCTTGCTCAATTTGGCCGGCACCGCCCCCCCTTTCCAGAAAAGGGCCAGAGTGGCTTCGGGACCGATCTTCAAAGTATAAAGAAAGATCAGGAAGTTGACCACGATCAGCCCCAGGGTGACCCAGGGCCAGCCGTTTCGTGTGGACGTGCCGCGGACGGGAATCATCTCATATGATAGAGTATTCTTCAGGAATGCCACGGTGGCGACTCTGCCGTGGACGGGAAAAGACCTGCACCAGGCAAAACCTGCCCCTTTCCCCCGGCGGCCATTTTACCGCATGTGACCGCGGCTGTCCAGGGGAAGACGCCGGACGCCTGCGGTTGACAAGCGGCAGAGATTGAGATTAAATAAAACCCATGTCGAGGCCGAAGAAAAAGGTATACATAAAGACCTTCGGCTGCCAGATGAACGCCGCCGATTCGGAGCAGATGGCCCAGGTGCTGGCCCGGGAGTATGTCCTGACCGACCGGCCCGAAGACGCCGACCTTTACCTCATCAATACCTGCGCCATCCGCAAAAAGTCCGAACAGAAGGTGAGAAGCCTCCTGGGCAGCCTCAAGACCCTGAAGCAGCAGCGTCCCGGGATGCTTCTGGGGGTGGGGGGCTGCGTGGCCCAGCAGGAGGGGCCGCGGCTCCTGGCGGCCGTGCCTCACCTGGACCTGGTCTTCGGCACCCACGGGATGTACCGTCTCCCCGAGCTGGTGCGCCTGGCGCCCTGCAAGCGCCAGGTCGACGTGGCCCTGGTGGACGGCTTTCCCCCTGCCCTGCCCCGCCGCTGGCGGCCGGGGTCGGCCCAGGCGCTGGTGACCATCATGCAGGGGTGCAACAACTTCTGCAGTTTCTGCGTGGTGCCCTATGTCCGAGGGCGGGAATACAGCCGCCCACCCGCTGAGATCGTGGCCGAGGTGCAGGAATTCCTGGCGGCCGGGGGCAAAGAGGTGACTTTGTTGGGCCAGAACGTCAATTCCTATGGCCGGGGGCTCTCAGAGCCTGTCACCTTTCCCCGGTTGCTCCGCCAACTCGCGGACCTGCCGGGGCTGCAACGCCTGCGTTTTGCCACGTCGCACCCCAAGGATTTGTCCGATGAGCTCATCGGCCTGTTCGGCGGCCTGGAACCTTTGTGCGAGCACCTGCACCTTCCGGTGCAGTCCGGGTCCAACCGGGTGCTGACGGCCATGAACCGGGTTTATACCGCTGAACAGTACTTGCAGAAGGTAGAAAAACTGCGCCGCCGCTTGCCGGGAATCAGCCTCTCCACCGACCTCATCGTCGGCTTCCCCGGGGAGACCGAGGCGGACTTTCAGGAAACCTTGCATCTGGTGCGGGAGGCCAGGTTCCAGCAGGCCTTCTGCTTCAAATATTCCCCCCGGCCCCAGACCAGGGCGGCGACTATGCCGGACCAGGTCGAGGAAGGGGTCAAGGCCGACCGCCTGGCCCGGTTGCTGGACCTCCAGGATCAGATCACCCTGGCGGCCTACCAGGGCCTGGTGGGTGAGATCCGGGAAGTGCTGGTGGCAGGTGAAAGCAAACGCTCGGGCAACCAACTTTCCGGCCGCCTCCGAACCAACCAGGTGGTGAATTTCTCCGGACCGCCGGAACTTGCCGGTCAACTGGTCTCCGTGGAGATAACCGAGGCCCATCCCCACTCCCTCAAGGGGCTATGGGAGGCAGAGCTCTCGCCCTTCAGCCGTCGGCGTGCGGCCGGGGGCTTGCCAAGGAGGTTGTCATGTTAAGACAGATGGTGGTTTCGGGGTTGACCATCGACCCCTTCACCAACAGCCCCATCATGATCCTCAAAGATGTGGACTCGGATAAAGCGGTGCCCATTTGGATCGGCTTGCTGGAGGCCACGGCCATCGCCAGCGAACTGGAAAACATCAAATTTTCCCGGCCCATGACCCACGATCTGTTGCGGAACATCATGGAGAGCATGGAGATCAAGGTAATCCGGGTGGAGGTCTGCGATCTTCGGGACAACACCTATTTCGCCCTGATTCATCTGCACCGGGAAGGCAAAGACATCAGCATCGACGCCCGCCCCAGCGACGCCATCGCGCTGGCCCTCCGGGCCAAGTGCCCGATTTTCGTGGCCGAGGGGGTCATCCAGAAGGCCCGGCGGGTGGATCTGTCCGCCCAGGAGGCCATCACCTCCGACGACGCCAAGAAGTGGACCGAGATCCTGGAGGGCCTGGACCCCAGCGATTTCGGCAAATATAAAATGTAGCGGCAGTCTTTTCTAATGACTGGCTGCTGACTGCTAACTGCTCTCCCCTATGATCGACCTGCACACCCACACTCTGAACTCAGACGGCGTCCTCATCCCCACCGAGCTCTGGCGCCGGGCCCAGGTGAAGGGCTATCGCTATCTCGGCATCACCGACCACGTGGACGCCTCCAATTTCGAGGAGGTTTACGGCCGGATCAAGGCTGCCGCGGCCAGCCTGAACCGGGGTGGCCCGCCGCATATCATTCCCGGCCTGGAGTTCACCCACCTGCCCCCGGAGATGATCAAGCCCCTGGTAGACCGGGCCCGGGCCCTGGGCGTGCCCCTTATCGTCATTCACGGCGAGACCCTGGCCGAGCCCGTAGCCCCCGGCACCAACCGGGCGGCCCTGGAGGCCGACGTCGACATCCTCGCCCACCCCGGTTTGATCACCCGGGAGGAGGCGGCCCTGGCCAAGGAGCGGGGTGTTTTCCTCGAAATCTCCGCCCGCAAAGGCCACAGTCTGGCCAACGGCCACGTGGCCGCCGTGGCCCGGGAGACGGGTGCCAAGCTTATCGTCGACACCGACTCCCACGCACCGGGGGACCTCATCACCCGGGAGCAGGCCATGCGCATTGCCCGGGGGGCCGGTCTTACTGACACCGAGGTCGCCGCCCTGTTCGCCGACGCCGAAAATCTGGCCCGCCGCCTGGCCAAGCTTTAATGCCCCCCGCCCCTCCGGACGTCCCCCCACGTCCCAGCACCTTCAACCTGAAAATTCTCCTCCTGCTGTCCTTCGGGCACCTGGTCACCGACATCTACCAGGGTGCGCTGCCGGCCATCCTGCCCTTTTTAAAGGACAAACTCGCCCTGTCCTACACCATGGCAGGTGTGCTGCTCATGGCCGCTAACTTCACCTCATCCATCCTGCAACCGGTATTCGGCCATTTCTCCGACAAAAAAGAAAAGGCCTGGCTTCTGCCCCTGGGCTGCCTGGCTGCCGGATTGGGCTTGTCCCTGGCCTCTCTTCCCAACTCTTACGGCGTTCTGCTCCTTTTGGTGGTGGTGAGCGGCCTGGGGGTGGCGGCGTATCATCCCGAGGGCTACAAAACCGCCTCGTTTTTCACCGGCCAACACGCGGCCACCGGCATGTCGGTGTTCTCGGTGGGGGGGAACCTGGGCATGGCCCTGGGACCCATCACCTCCCTGGCGGTGATTACCTATTGCGGCTTTGCCGGTCTGCCCCTGATGGTGGTCTTTGCCCTGTTGTTTCTCGTTTTGCTGATTTTCCACCGGGGCTTTTTGCGCCGGGCTGAGCCTCTGCTCGCCCAAAGCCGGTCCAGCGCCGCCCCTGCCGGGCCCGGGGCCTATCCCGCCCTGTTTCTCGTTATCGCCACCGTGGTGATGAGATCCTGGACCCAGCTGGGCCTGATGACCTACATCCCGTTTTACTTCATCGGGCACCTCAAGGGCGATCCCCTGTATTCCGGCAAACTGGTATCCGCCTTCCTCCTGGGGGGCGCGGCGGGGACCATCTTCGGCTCCATGCTGGCCGACCGTGTGGGGCACAAGGAGTATCTGGTGTACTCGCTGCTCGTCACCAGCCTGTTGTCCCCTCTTATTCTGCTGACGGCCGGGGCCTGGCTCCTGGTGGTGCTCATTTTCGTGGGCATGGCCCTGATTTCCTCCTTCACCGTCACCATTGTCATGGCCCAGCGCCTCCTGCCCCACCGGTTGGGGGTGGCCTCCGGCCTCATGGTGGGGTTCGCCATCGGGGCGGGGGGCTTTGGGGTCACCCTTTTGGGGGTGGTGGCCGATCATTTCGGGGCCCTGGCCGCCCTAAGAGCCATCCTGATCCTCCCTGTGGCGGGTCTGGGCCTGGCCCTGCTGATCCGCTATCCCTTTCCCCGTGCGGGGCGGGCCAAGCGACTGACTGATCCGGCTCCATAAATTCTGTGCCACCAATGCAGCCAAAACTTGACAAATCCCGGCTAATTCCCTTAGGTACTGTAAAAGGAGCTTGACTCAGGGATATTAGTGGATAGCCGCCTCCGGCCATCCACCTGAGGATGGCCATTAAAGACAGGCTTGAGAAAGGATTCCGGTGATCCAGGCCGGCCCGTGGTGGCAAAAAGCGGGGGCAACCCTGCTGGATTTCTTCCTGCCCCGCCTCTGCGTTTTCTGCGGGGAAGTGGCGGCGGGAGACTCCACGGCCGCGGTGTGCAAGGCCTGCGAGGCCAAAATCGAGAGGCTGGAAGGCCCCCTGTGCCCCTGCTGCGGGCGCCTCTTTTCCGACGGCGCCGATAACCTCTGTGGCCCCTGCCAAACTGAGCCGCCTCTTTTCGGCCGGGCCCGGGCGGGGGTCTTGTATGATGAAAACGGGCCGTCCGGAGCGGCCATCAAGGCCTTCAAATACAGCCGCCGCCTGGACATGCTGCCGGTGATGCACCACTGGCTGAGGCGGCCCCGCTGCCTGGAACTGGTCCGGGACGCTGATCTGGTGGCGCCCATCCCCCTTCATCCCAGCCGCCTGCGCCAGCGCGGCTTTAACCAGGCCCTGCTTTTGGCCCAGGCCTTCCCCGAGGTCCCCCTGGAACGGCAACTGTTGCACCGGCAGCGCCCCACACCGTCCCAGGCCGGCCTCAACCCCGAGGAGCGCCGGAACAATGTCCAGGGGGCTTTCGCAGTGCACCGGCCCGACCTGGTGAAGGGCAAAAGAATTCTGCTCATCGATGATGTCTTTACCACCGGGGCCACCGTCCGGGAATGCGCCCGGGTGTTGCGCCAGGCCGGGGCCCGGGAAATCGACGTCATCACCGTGGCCCGGGTGCGGCATGACTAGTAGGAAGAAATTGATGTGGGGAAGAGGGCCAGGGGTCAGAGGACCCCTGCCCCCTCCCCCACACCCCCTCCCCCAACCCCCTGAGGTGTTTTACCAGGCCTGGAAGGCAAGACCGAAGGTCTCGCCTTCCGGCCCATAAAGGGGGCTGGGAGGGGAGCTTGAGGGGAGGGCGGGGGAGCCGCCGCTCCCCCGGTCCTCACCTCAAACCCAAACAAACATGACCTACAGCACCGAACACAAGATCATCAGCCGGGAGGCCGCGGCCCGTTGGGGGCGCGAGCTTCAGGGCCGGGGTCTCAAAGTGGTCTTCACCAACGGCTGCTTTGACCTGTTGCATCCTGGTCATGTGGCTTACCTTGAGGAAGCCCGGGCTTTGGGGGATGCCCTCCTGGTGGCGGTAAATACCGACGCCTCGGTGCGCCGGCTGGCCAAGGCAGGGGCCCGGCCCATCAATCCCGAGGCCGACCGGGCCCGGGTGCTGGCCGCCCTGGCTGCCGTGGACCGGGTGGTCCTGTTTACCGAAGACACCCCCCTCGAACTCATCACCGAGCTGCAGCCCGACATCCTGGTGAAGGGCGGCGACTACCGCGTCGACGCGGTGGCAGGCCGGGAAGTGGTCCTGGCCCGGGGGGGCCGGGTGCTGGTTCTCCCCTTCCGGGCGGGGTATTCCACGAGCTTACTTTTGGAACGCATCCGCGCCTCTGAGGATTAAACGCCCCTTACTCCCATCGCCGATATTCTTTTTTATTCTTAAAGAAATCCCCGTCAATTGCCGATAAGCAAGTAGACAATATTAACCTGAGGTTGGAAGGGACCGCTTGTTCCTTACCAAGCCTTTACATCCAATCAACAGGCTGGCCAGGGCCGTCACCCCGCCTTGACCGCCGCTCCTGAGTCAGGGAAGACCATGAGGCTTGACCTTGTTCATCATCACTCTATAAAGGAAAAGGAGAGCTCCATGGAACGGGTACATGCACTTATTCTGGATGACACCGCCGCCACCAGCGTGGAATACGGCCTTTTGCTGGCCGGCATTGCTTTTGTGGTCTTTGCCGCCATCATGGGGGTGGGACAGGTCGTCATGAACAACCTCTACGCCGGGGCCCTGCAACTGTTCCAATAAAGAGGGTCCGTCCCCCGAAAAAATTGCCCTGAGCCCCGCCGGTCAGGCGCCGTCGCATTTTCCTCACCCGTGCGGCATCTTTAACTTTGCCGCGCCTCGCCTTTGCGATATATTCCCTGCTATAAGTTCGCCCTCACGAAAGGGTCCCTATGGCAGTCCGTCTTGAGATCGGCTGGCGTCCGGAGCTCCATGACGCCGAAGGTGAGGCTTTGCGCCGCAAGGCCCTGGAGTATTGCGGTTTGAATCTGGACCGGGTCCGGGTTCTGCGCCTGCTCATGCTGGACATGGATCTGGCCCCGGCCGAGTTGGACGCGGTCCGCACCGAGGTCTTCACCAATCCCGTGACCCAGGTTTCGAGCTTTAGCCCGCTGGCCGGGGATTTTGACTGGGCCCTGTGGGTGGGTTTCAAGCCCGGCGTCAGGGACAATGCCGGAGCCACGGCCCGGGAGGCCATCGAGGCCTTTCTGGGGCGAAGCCTCCCCTCCGACGCGGCGGTATACACTTCCAAACTGTACCTGCTCTTCGGGGCCAGTCTCACCCGGGACCAGGCTGCCCGGGTAGCCCGGGAATTACTGGCCAACGATCTCATCCAGGAATTTCGCCTGTTCTCCCGGGAGGAGTGGAACCCCAAGGAAGGCATCGGGCTTATTCTCCCCCGGGTGCACCTTGAGCACCAGCCCACGGTGGCGGTCTTCCCCCTCGATTCCCTGGATACCCTGCGCCGCCTGAGCCTGGAGCGCCACCTCTATCTGCGGGACCAGGACCTGCCCATCATCCAGGCCTACTTCATGCGGCCCGAAGTCCTGGCCCGCCGGGGTAAGCTCGGCCTCGGACCCCCCACGGACGTGGAGTTGGAGTACCTGGCCCAGGCGAGGAGCGACCACTGCAACCACAACACCTTCCGGGGCCGGTTTCATTACCGGGACCTGTCCACCGGGGAGAGCTTCATCCTGGACAACCCTTTCAAGGTGTGCATCGAGGCCCCCACCCGGGAAATCGTCCGGGAAAAGCCCTGGGTGGTCTCGGTCCTGAAAGACAACGCCGGGGTGGGCCAGTTTGATGAAGATTCTTGTTTTGTCATAAAAGGAGAAACCCACAATTCTCCCTCCAACTTGGAGGCCTACGGCGGCTCTCTCACTGGCATCGTCGGCGTCTATAGGGACCCCATGGGCACGGGCCGGGGCTCCCGCCTCATCGCCGGGATGTACGGCTTCTGCGTGGGTCCCCGGGACTACGCCGGCCCCTTAAAACCCCGGCTTCATCCCCGGCGGCTTCTGGACGGGGTCATCGAGGGGGTGAAGGACGGCGGCAACAAGAGCGGCATCCCCACCGTCGGCGGCGCCCTTTACTTTGACGACAGCTACCTGGGCAAATGCCTGGTCTTCGTGGGGGCCCTGGGGCTGATGCCTATGGAGGTGGCCGGCGCTCCCGGGGCCGGCAAAACGGCCCGCCCCGGCGACCTGGTGCTCACGTGCGGCGGCCGGGTGGGGATGGACGGGATTCACGGGGTCACGGCCTCCTCCGAGGTCTCCAGTGCCGGCACCCCGGCCGGCCACGTCCAGATCGGCGACCCTTACACCCAGAAAAAAATGCAGGACTTTTTGCTGGAGGCCCGGGACCTGGGCTTCATCAATTTCATCACCGACTGCGGCGGGGGCGGGCTGTCCTCGGCGGTGGGCGAATCGGGCCAGCAGGCCGGCGGGGTGGAGGTCTGGCTGGAGAAGATCCCCCTGAAATATGCCGGTCTGGACCCCTGGGAAATCTGGGTGTCCGAGTCCCAGGAGCGCATGGTGGTGGGCCTTGACCCCGCCAACCTGGACGCCCTTTGCCGACCTGGCCCGGCGCCATGAAGTCGAGGTGAGCGTCATCGGCCGGTTTACCGATCGGGGGGTTATGGAAGCGAGCTTCGACGGCCGCCCCTGCGCCTTCATGGACCTGTCTTTCCTGGAGGAAGAGTTCCCGGCCTGGGAGTTCGAGGCGGAGTGGCTCCCCCCGGGGATGCGCCTGACGGAGCCGGTCCTGGGGGAAGTCGAGGATCACCGGGACATGCTGCTAACCATGCTGGCCCGGCCCAATATCTGCTCCCGGGAGTGGATCACCCGCCAGTACGACCACGAGGTCCAGGGCGCCAGCGTGCTAAAACCCCTCACCGGCCGCGCCTGCCCGGTGCCTGGCGACGCCGCGGTGCTGCGGCCCAAGCTCACGGGGCCCCGGGGCCTCTGCGTTGCCCTGTCTTTGAACCCGGCCTATTCCCAAATCGACGCCTACCACATGGCCGCGGTGACCATCGACGAGGCGGTGCGGCGCCTGGTGGCGGTGGGCGGGGATCTTGGCCACCTGGGCGGCGTGGACAACTTCTGCTGGCCCAGCGTCGAGTATCACCCCGAAAAAAACCCGGACGGCAAGTTCAAGGCGGCGCAACTGGTGCGCGCCTGCCAGGCCTTGAAAGACCTGTGCCTGGCCTACGGCCTGCCCCTTTTGTCCGGCAAGGACAGCATGTATGTGGACGGTGTGCTGGCCGGGCGCTTCGGCGAGACCCACCGGGTGTCGGGCCTGGCCACCCTGTTTTTCACCGCGGTGGGGGTCGTTCCCGACTTGACCCGGGTGGTGAACCTCGACTTTAAGAAGCCCGGGGACCTGATATATGTCGTGGGCGCCACCCGGGATGAATTGGGCGGCTCGGAGTTTTACGGACTCCTGGGTTATGTGGGGCTGAATGTGCCCCAGGTCCGCCCCGAGGAGTTTTTCGCCAGCTACCAGGCCTTGTCCCGGGCCCTGGCCGAAAACGTCCTGGCTTCCTGCCACGGCATTTACCGGGGTGGGCTCGGGGTGCACCTGGCCCTGTGCAGCCTGGCCGGAGGTCTGGGGATTGCGGTGGATCTGGGGGATATCCTCCCGGACCTTCCCAGCCACGCCGCTTTGTACTCGGAATCCGCCGGGCGCTTCCTGGTGAGCGTGGCGCAGGCAGAGCAGCGGCGCTTCGCAGAGATCGTGCGGGGGCATCCCATTCATCTCCTGGGGGAGGTCACGGCCGAACCGGACTTCACCCTCAAACGCCAGGGGCGCACCCTGTGCAGCGTCCCCCTTAATGAACTCAAAGAGGCCTGGACAAAAAGATTCGGCAACCTGGTTTAACGCTAACCGGCTCACGGGTTGAGTTATTCTGCAGGTGTGAGATAATCTGGATTAGCCCTGTTAAGATTAAGAGGAATTAAATGCACGCCGAAATGCTCATCCTGCGGTTCTCCAAGGACGTGGTGGACGAGCCCATCATTTACCGGCTGGTCAAGGAGTACGACCTGGAGTTCAACCTGCTCAAGGCCACCATTTATCCCCGCAAAGAAGGCCTCATCGTCATGGAGCTCAAGGGCCACCCCAAGAATTTCCGCCAGGGCATCAAGTACCTCAAGGATGCCGGCGTCAAGGTGCAGCGGGTGGCTCACGAAGTGGCGCGCAACGAGGACTTGTGCTTCCAGTGCGGGGCCTGCACCGCGCTGTGCCCCACCGGGGCCCTGGCCGTGGAGCGCCCGGAAATGAGCGTCAGCTTCGACGCCAGCAAGTGCAGCGCCTGCGAGTTGTGCTGCGTGGTCTGTCCAGCCCGGGCCATGATGGTCAGAATCAACCATCAGGCCTTGTAGTTCCCGCCGCTTGTGCTGCTGCCTTTTTTCATCAGCACCCATGCCCTGGTAATTGCGGTTCTAAATTTCTTTCTCCCCATTTATCTGGCCACCTCCCTGGCCTTTTCCGGGGCCCAGATCGGCCTGCTCTACGGCGTCTTAAGCCTCAATTCCCTGGTGGCGTCCTTCCCGGTGGGCGTGGTGGGAGACCGCTACCCGGCCCGCATCCTCACCCGCCTGGGGCTTCTGGGCACGGTGGCCAGTCTCTGGTGGCTGTCCCGGGCCCAGCGCTTCTGGCCCTTTCTGCTGCTGTTTTTCGCCCTGGGTTTGAGCCTGCAGCTTTACCGGCAGTCCCTGGACATCATGCTTTTTAAAGAAGACGACGTGGCCCAAAACACCCGCCGCCTCGGGACTTACAACGCCTGGCGCATGGGCGGCATGACCGTGGGGATCTTCCTGGGGGCGATCTTCATTTATATTTTTGGATACCCGGCGAGCTTCCAGATTATCGCCGTGCTGATGCTCCTCCTGGTGATCCTCACCTGGCGCCTGCCCCTGACCCGCAAGCAGCAAAGCCCCCTTATGCAATATGGCCGGGATTTCTGGAGCGGCCCGGTGCTGTTTTTTGTCACCTGGCTTTTTCTCTTCACCCTCCACTGGGGCGCGGAGAGCACCAGCATGGGGCTCTTCCTGAAAAATGACCTGGGCCTGGGCCCCCTGGGGGTGGGCCTCTACCTGTCGGGGGAATTCATCACCATCGGTCTTACCGTCTATTTCTACGGCCGCTACGGCTCAGGAAAGCTAAGCCCCTTTGCGGTGCTGGCCCTGGGCCTGGCCACCTCCGGGATCGGCCACATCTACATGACTTATCCGGTGGTGGCCTGGTCTTTCATGTGGCGGCTGGTGCACGGCTTTGGCGACGGCCTGATTCTCTTGATCACCTACACCACCATCGCCCGCCTTTTCCACGTGGACCGCATCGGCGGCAATGCCGGCCTGATTTCCTTCGCCACCACCCTGGGGGTCCTGGCCGGCTCCCTCATCTACGGCCCGGTGGGCGCCTCCTACGGTTATCAGGTGCCCTTTATCATCTCCGGAATTACTTCCCTCGCCCTTATCCCGCTGGCCTATGTGGGTTTGAAGGGTCAAGAGATTGTGGGGAAAGGGCCAGGGGCCGCTGGCCCTTAGCCCCCTCCCCCACCCTACCCTACTCTCGCACCAATACCGCGGCGAAGAAACCATCTAAGTTGTGGCGGGCCGGTGTGGTGCGGAAAAAGCCGGGGGGCTGGAGGAAGTCCCGGGCCGGCTCGGGCACAAGCTCGGGTCTGAAGTCCAGGCGGTATTCCGGGTGATCTGCCAGGAAGCCCGCCACCAGGTCTTCGTTTTCCCCGGGTTCGGTGGTGCAGGTGATGTAGAGGAGGCGGCCCCCCGGTTTGAGGAGGGGTGCGGCCAGGTAGAGCATCTGCCGCTGCCTGGGGGGAAAGGTGGCCAGGTCCGATCTCGCTCAGGCGGGTCTTGATTTCGGGGTGGCGCCGGATGATCCCCAGGGCGGAGCAGGGGGCGTCGATGACCACCGCGTCCAGGCTGCCGGGTTTGACCGGGAGGGCCTGGGTGCCGTCCCCCCGGATGGCCCGGGCGCAGGTCACCCCCCATCTCCTCAGGTTCTGGTGCAGGCTCCCCAGGCGCTGGCGGTGGCTGTCCAGGGCCAGGATGAGGCCCCGGTTGTGGAGGCGCTCCCCCAGATACGTGGTCTTGCCGCCCCGGCCGGCGCCGATCTCCAGGATTTTTTGGCCCGGCGCCAGGGGCAGAAGGCAGGTGGTGAGTTGGGCGGCCTCGTCCTGAAAAAGCCACAGGCCCTCCCGGTAGGACGGCAGCGTGGCCGGGGCCCGGTCGAAGCTTTGGAAGAGCAGGCCCACCGGCGAATATTTGCAGGGCACGGCCTCCACCCCCTCCTGGCTCAGGCGCTCTATCAATCCGGGAAGATCAATCTTGAGGGTATTCACCCGCGCCGTGAGAGGCGGCACCTGGTTGTTGGCCGCGAGGCGGGCCCGGGCCTCCTCTAGTCCGTAGCGGGACAGCCAGCGGGCCGTGAGCCAGGCCGGGTGCGCGGTTGCTGCAGCCAGGGCCGCCACCGGGTCGTCCGTGATCTCCGGCAGGGAAGGCACCTCGCCCGCGGCCAGACGCCGCAGTATGGCGTTGATGAAGCCCACGTGACTGACCGGGAGACGCCGGCGCCGGGCCAGGCGGGCAGCTTCATCCACCGCAGCGTGGGCCGGAATTTTATCCAGGAAAAGGATCTGGTAGGCCCCCAGCCTGAGGATGTGCCGCACCAGGGGGTGCACCTTGGGCCAGGCCAGGCGGGAGAGCCGGGATAACAGGTAATCCAGGCGCAGCTCCCAGCGCTTCACTCCCTGGACCAGCTCCAGCATGAAGGCGCGCTCGTTTTTGGGGAGGTCCGGGTGCTTTTTCAGAACGTCGGCGAGGAGGTCCTCCACGTGCCGGTTCTGAGCCTCGGCCGTGGCGAGGATGTGCAAGGCCAGTTCCCGGGCGGAGGCCTGGGACGAGGGGGGCTTCATGCGGCAGAAGCTTCAGGGGACTTAGGGGCGGGGGGCACCAGGAAAATCTTCAGGGCCTCCTCCACCCGCTCCAGGTCCACGTCGGTATCGTAGCAGGGGCCGTAGGGACGGCGGTTGGTGATGCCGAAGACGGGCATGGGATAGCTGTCCTGGATGCCGCTGGATAGGTCCCGTTCGCAGGCCACCGCGATGATGATCCGGGGGCGGCGTTCCACTACGATGCGCCGGGCCAGAGTCCCCCCGGTGGCCACCGCCAGCCCCACCCCGTATTTCTCGGAGAGCTCGGCCAGTCCGCTGATGGCGCATTGGCCGCAGCGCTGGCAGTGCACGACATTGCCGGTGATGCGGAATTCGCACTCGTGAAACTGCAGGCAGTGGGGCATGAGCAGCAGCAGCTTGTCCGGGGTGGCCCGGGGGTGGGCGGCCAACAGCAGCTGGTTGTTGATTTCGATGAAAGAGCGCCGCACCTGGTCCTTGGACACGCCGAAGAGCTTCCCCACCCCGCTCATCAACGGCAGGAGCACCTTGACCAGCACCCCCCTGAGGCTTCGGGAGAACGGCAGGTCCCGGCCCAGAAGCACGGTCAGGGCCAGGATAGTCATGCCGGCCAAGACCAGGGCGACAATGCCCCCAAAGGCTATGCCCAGGATGAGGGGGAGTTTTTTGTGGAGATTGGTCAGGCCCACATATGGCACGTACCACATGAGGCCCAGCAGCAGCATGAACAGCAGGCAGGTCAGGGCCAGCAGCCCCAGGAAGACGCGTTTCTGCGGCTTCAGGGAATTGCCGCCGTTTAAAAGGGGTTCAGGCTCCGCCATAACCTCTTTTACCCCAGGACCTGCCCGAGAAGATTTTGCCCCCGCAAAAAGGCCTCGGCCGGAAGACGTTTGTGGCCGGGCTGCTGCAATTCCGTAAGGCTCACGGTGCCCTGGCCGCAGGCTACCTCCAGGCGGCCTTCGGTCAGGCCCAGCACCGTGCCCGGGGCCGCGGTGCCCCCTTCAGGCTTTGCCACCCGGGCCCCGAACAGCCGCAGGCGCTTTTTCTGCCACAAAGTGTAAGCGCCGGGCCGGGGATCGAGGCCCCTGATCCAGCCGGCCACTTCCGGAGCGGCGTGATCCCAGTGAATGAGGCGCATATCAGGGCTGATGGGGGGGGCGTAGGTGATGCCGGTTTCGGGCTGGTCGAAGTTCAGCTGCTCGCCTTGACGCAGGCGCTCCAGGGCCTCGGCCAGGAGGGTCCCGCCCGCCTCCGACAGCTTGACGGTGAGGGTGCCGGCGTTCTCATCCGGCCCGATGGGCACCCGCTGCTGCAGAAGCATGGGCCCGGTGTCAACCTCGTAGGTCACCCACATGATGGTGACCCCGGTCTCCGCATCACCCCGGATCAAAGACCAGTTGATGGGCGCCGCCCCCCGGTGCCGGGGCAGCAGCGAGGCGTGCACGTTCAGGAAACCGACGCTGGGGATGGCCAGCATTTCGTGGGTGAGGATGCGGCCGTACGCGGTGACTACCATGAGCTCCGGCGCCAGGTCCCTGAGCCGGGCCACGAATTCCGGATCCTTGAGGCGCACCGGCTGGAGGATGGGCAGGCCGTGGGCCAGCGCCAGCTCCTTCACCGGGGAAGGAGTCACCCTCTGACCGCGCCCCCGGGGCCGGTCGGGCTGGGTGATCACGGTCACCACATCCTCCCCCGCCTGCAGCAGGGCCTTGAGGGAGGGCACGGCAAACTGGGGGGTGCCCAGGAAGATGACACGCCAGGGGCCCTTTTTCACCGGTCGGCCGCCTGTTTTTTCAGCCGCCGGAGAAACAGCCCCCGTTTCAGGCGGCTGATGCGGTCGATGAACAGAATCCCTTCCAGGTGGTCGATTTCGTGCTGCAACACCACCGCCTTGAGCCCCTCGGCCTCCACCGTGACGGGCTTGCCGTGGCGGTCCACTCCGCTGACGCAGACCTGGGAATGACGCCGCACCTCGGCGGAGTAATCGAGGACGGACAGACAGCCCTCGTTGTGGATCAATTCGCCTTCACAGGCCGTAATGCAGGGGTTGATGATGACCTGGAGATCTTTGTGGCCTTCTTTCTGGGACACGTCAAAGACGATGACCCGGCGCAGATCCCCCACCTGGTTGGCGGCCAGCCCCAGGCCCGGAGCGGCGTACATGGTGGCCCCCATGTCGTCGATCAATTGCTGCAGTTCACCATTAATATCAGTAACTTCATCGGCCCTGGCCTTGAGAACCGGGTCCGGGAACGTGCGAATCTTTTTCATTTTCATAAAGAACAAGAAATCGTGTTAATCGTTATAAAATAATCCTATTTTGCCATTATTGCAAGCCTCGCCGGCCCCCGGCAAACCGGTGCACCGGATGGTTTTTTCCGGCGATCTTCAGATTTAGCCTATCAATTTCACCTAATCACGGCAGGCAGCTGGGGAACCGAGCGGTGGCTGGAATTGCTTTCTGTCCAGATAAAGGTGAGGCGGGAACGGTAAAAAAAGAGGGCCAGCCGTGTGACTGACCCCGCTGGAGGTTTTAAGAAGAGTTTTAGAGAGAAAATTTTTGCCGGAAAGCTCAGGGGAGGCCGCGTTACTTGCCGGGCCCACGCCGGTCCCCTTTTTTGTCGTGGCGCACGGTTGTCCAGATGAGACCAAAAACTCCCACACAAACCAGGAAAATTGCCAGGTGTTCCATCAAACCTCCCCCAAGAAGTCAGGTTAACCTGCACAATCGCCAAGTGGTGGGGTGGCTGCGGCCTTGCGGCCCTCCACCCCACCGAGCCAGAAATTACCGCATCATCTACCAGGCGGGCTCTTCGTTTAAGGCCAGGCCCAGATCCAAACCGGAATCGCAACCGGCCATGTCGTCAGATCCGGGGGCTACGGAGCTCTCCTCACCCTTTCCCGGAGCTTGGCCCGGGCCCATCTTGTGGGGGCCGGGACCCATCATGGGACAGGCGTTCGGCACCAGCTTTTTCATGGCCAGGCGCTGACTGATGGCCTTTTCCATGAATTGGGCCTTGACCGTAGCCAGTTCCTTGGCCTTGGCCTGGATGGCCGCCTCGTCAGGGTTTTCAGCTTTCCAGAGGTGGGCCAGTTCAATGGACTTGATCAGCATGTCCTTGCGCAGGCCGGCGGTGTCGTTCATGAATTTTTGCCGCAGGTCGAATACCTGGCTGGCCTGTTCCGGGGTCAGGTTCATCAGCATGTGCATGCCCCTGCCGTGGCCCATACCACCGCCGCCGCCCATACCGCAACCCATACCGCAACCCATGCCGCCGCCGCCCATGCCCTTGAAGGCAAACGCCGAAGTGGCACCTACCAGGCCGACGATGAGAGTGGCCAGCAAGATGGTTTTGAGGTGTTTTCTGCCTTTGTTGAACATTCCTTTATCTCCTTGTCAGTATGTCCGCCGTAGATTCGACGTGACCTTTACTGGAACTAACACCAGGAAACCGGCTATCCGGCGCTACGGTATTTTTTTCCAAAAAAGTGAGACTTCAAGTCCTTCTCCTGCCTGGGGATTTGGCTTATAATAAATCTACGTGAGTGTCCGGCAGCCCTTACCTCGCCTTGGAGGTAGGACCGACGGGACCGGAAATTCGTTAACCGGAAATTTTTCCTTTGAATCTTTTTTGACCATGGAGCCATCATGACTGAATACCGCATCCATCCCCTGGTGGTGGGGGCCAATGAAACCGACCAGGGCGTCATGACCTACCTCAAGGGCTACGGCAAACGCATCTGGATCCCCATTTACGTGTTTTACCTGGAAGGGGGGCCGGAAAAAATCCTGGTGGACACCGGGCTCGAGCAGTTCATGGTCCCGGACGAGGTGGCCCGGCAATACGGCCTCAAGATTCAGGAATTCGAGGACGCCCTGGCTACCTTCGACCTTGCTCCCGAAGACATCGACGTGGTCATCCACACCCACCTGCACAACGACCACTGCGAGAACGACTACAAGTGCACGAACGCCCGGGTGTATGCGCAAAAGAAGGAGTACGAATTCTTCAAGAAACCCCACCCCGCCGACCACCGCTACTTCCCGGACCTGCTGGATGACGTCGACGTGAAACTGGTGGAAGGGGATCAGGAAATCGTTCCGGGCATCTCGGTGATGCTGACCCCGGGGCATACCCCCGGCGGCCAATCCGTGGTGGTGACTACCAAGAAGGGCAAGGCGGTGATCACCGGGTTTTGCTGCAATGAACAGAACTTCCCTGCCTCAGGCCCCCTGGTGCCCTGCGGCGTCCACCTGAACCTCATGGACGCCTACGACAGTATTCACCGGGTCAAAGAAATCGCCGATATCATCATCCCCATCCACGACCTCTCTGTCGGCCGCCACGCCACCATTCCAGAGTGAAGGAAAAGGCGGGGAGGGCCAGGGAGCGTGGCTCCCTGCCCTCCCCCACACCCTCTCCCAACCCTTTAAGGGTCTCGTTTAAGGCAGGGCCTTTAACCAGGCCTTACACGGATGAATTTGCCCTCAAGGGATTGGGGGAGGGGGTGCGGGGGAGGGGGTAAGGGCCCACCGGCCCTTAGCCCTCTCCCCTGCAACTCAGACCTCATACTTTGCGGCGATGGGGAGGCGGCGGCCCATGCCGAAGGCCTTGGAGGTCACCTTGAGGGCCGGTGCGGCTTGGCGGCGTTTATACTCGTTGCGGTCGATGGTGCGGATGATCCAGCGGACGGTGTCGGGGGGGAAGCCCCGCTCCACAATCTCATCACAGGAACGGGCTTCCACCAGGTAGAGTTGGATAATCTGGTCCAGGGTATCGTAGGGCGGCAGGGTGTCCTGGTCCTTCTGGTCGGGGCGCAGTTCGGCGGAGGGGGCTTTGTCGATGATGCTCCTGGGAATGAGCTCCCGCGGCCGGTTCAGGAAATGCGCCAACTCGTACACCATGGTCTTGGGCACATCCCCCAGGACGCTCAGCCCGCCGCTCATGTCGCCGTACAGGGTGCAGTAGCCCACGGACAGCTCGCTCTTGTTGCCGGTGGCCAGCACCAGGTGTCCAAAGCGGTTGGACAGGGCCATGAGGATGTTGCCCCGGATGCGGGCCTGGACGTTTTCCAGGGTGACCTCCACCCGGTCCACCGGCATGTGCTCCCGCAAGGCCGCGAGATAAGCCTCGTAAATGGGCGTGATGGGGATCACCCGGTAGTCGATGCCCAGGTTTTGGGCCAGGGCGGCGGCGTCGGTGAGGCTGCCCGGGGAGGAGAAGAGCGACGGCATGGCCACGCCCAGGACATTTTCCGGACCCAGGGCCTGCACCGCCAGGGCGCCGACCACGGCGGAATCCACCCCGCCGGAGAGGCCCACCACCGCCTGGGTAAAACCGGTCTTGTGCAGGTAATCCCTGAGCCCCAGAACCAGGGCGTCACGCACCGTGGCGATGGGCTCAGGCGGGGTAAAGAGGCCCGGCGTCCCCTCGTGGCCGGTCTCCACCGCCACCACGGCTTCTGCAAAACCCGGCAGCACCGCCAGGGGCTCCCCCCGGGCGTCGAAAGCCAGGCTGGAGCCGTCAAAAATGAGTTCGTCGTTGCCGCCCACCTGGTTGACGTAAATAAACGGCATCCCGGCCTTTTTGGCGTGGGCCTGCATGAGGTGGAAGCGCAGGGATTCTTTCCCCACCTGGAAAGGCGAGGCCGATATGTTGATGAGGAGGGTGGCGCCCTTTTGGGCCAGGACTTCTATGGGGTCCCAGTCGTAGAGACGGCGGCACCAGGACTCTACCCCGCACCAGGCGTCTTCGCAGATGGAAATCCCCAGCTTTTCCCCGAGAAACGGTATGACCCCGACTTCTCCGGCCGGGTCGAAGTGGCGGGTCTCGTCAAAGACGTCGTAGGACGGCAGGAGGGACTTGTCCTGGCTGGCCAGGAGCTTCCCCTGAAAAAACAAAAACGCGGTGTTGGCGAGGCCCTTCCCCCGCTCCCGGTCCGTGGGCCGGGGCCCGCCGACCAGAATCCCGGTCTGGGGGTGTTGCGCCGACAGCCGGGCCACCTCTTCCAGGGCCAGCTGGCTCTTGCGGATAAAGGCGGGGCGCTCCAAAAGATCCCGGGGCGGGTATCCCACCAGGAAAAGTTCCGTAAAGATAATCAGATCGGTGTCTGCCGGGCAACGGCTCAGGCTGTCGGCGAGCCTCGCGACATTGCCGGAGATATCCCCCACCACGGGGTTCAGCTGGGCCAGGGCGATTTTCATGACGCCGCTTTGCTCCCCGCTATTCTTCGTCTTCCAACACCGATTTGGAGGCCTGGTGCAGCTGGTCCAGGAAGTCCGGATCCACCCGCTCCCCAAAAAACTCGGCCCGCTTGACGTCCTGCCAGGCGTGGGCGAATTTCCCCTGGCCGAAGTAGGCAATGGCCCGCAGGTGATAGGCGTGGGCGTATTGGGGGTCGATCTCCAAGGCCTTGCTGAAGTCGGCAACGGCCTGGTCCAGCTCCCCCTGGTTGGCGTAGGCCAGACCCCGGTTGACATAGACCCCGGCGTTGTCGGGTTTGATCTCCAGGGCCTTGTTATAGTCGGCGAAGGCCGCACCGTAATCCTGTTTCCCCTGATAGGTGAGCCCCCGGTTCTGATAAGCGTCCGCCAGCTTGGGGTCGATCTCCAGGGCCTTGGTGAAATCGGCCAGGGCCTCATCGAAACGCCCTGTTTTTCTGTACGCAATGCCCTGGTTAACATAAGTAGCGGCATCCCGGGGGTTGATCTCCAGGGCCTTGGCATAATCCTGCAGGGCCGGGTCGAACTGCTTCTTCCGTTCCAGGGCGTTGCCCCGGTAATTGTAGGCCAGGATATCCTTGGGGTTGATCTTGATGGCCTCGGTGAAATCGGCAATGGCCTGGTCATCGTGGCCGGTGCTGCTATACGCCAGGCCCCGCTGGAGATAGGCTTGTTCATAGGCGGGATTGAGCTTCAGGGCCTGGTTGTAAAATTTCAGGGCCTGATCCGCCTTATTGGCCTGTAGCAGCTCATTTCCCTTGGCAAAATACGCCTCGGCCGATTCCTCGGCTGCCGGGGCCCCCGCCAGCCACGCCAGGGTAATTATCGCGGCTGCCATTATCGTCCAGGCCTTGAGTGCTGCAGCTTTCATGTCAGTCCTTTACCCGGGAATAATTCAGTTTAATGAGGAAGGCGTTGTCCCTGGTCAGCCATCCTATCCCCTTTGGCGGTGGCTGTCCACTAAAACCCGCTCCTTGACAGGGGAAAGGTGACGCGATACAACTTCCCCCAACCCCAGAAAAATTCAGGAGAACCTGCCGTGTACTGGCACTCTGCCATCGAGACCCTGTCTCCCTCCCAACTTGCGGAGCTGAAACTCACCCGCCTCAAAGAAACGGTGGCCCGGGCGGCCCGCAGCCCCTTTTACCGGGAGCGCCTGGCCCAGGCCGGGGTGACGCCGGATGACCTCCATTCCCTGGACGATATCCGCCAAATCCCCTTTACCACCAAGGACGACCTTAGGGCCCGGGGCAAAGACATGCTCACCGTGCCCATGACCGAACTGGTGCGCCTGCACGCCTCGTCGGGCACCACCGGCCAGGCCACGGTCATTTATTACACCCGGGAGGACATCAGCGCCTGGGCGGAGCTTCTGGCCCGCTCCATGTACATGACCGGGGTGAGACCCGGCGACGTCTTCCAGAACATGATGGGCTACGGCCTGTTCACCGGGGGGCTGGGGTTCCACTATGGGGCCGAGTGCCTGGGCTGCCTCACCATCCCGGCCGGGGCCGGCAATAGCAAGCGCCAGGTGCAGCTGTTGCGGGACTTTCAGACCACGGTGATCCATATCATCCCCAGCTTCGCCCTGTATCTCCTCAACACCCTGAACGCCGAAGGCGTCGACCCCCGGGACCTGCCGCTGAAAATCGCCTTCATCGGGGCCGAACCCCACACCGAGGACATGCGCCGCCGCATTGAGGAGGCCTACGGGCTCAAGGCCTACAATTCCTACGGGCTGTCCGAAATGAACGGGCCGGGGGTGGCCTTCGAGTGCCCGGAGCAAAACGGCATGCACGTCTGGGAGGACGCCTACTTTCCGGAGGTGCTGGATCCCCAGACCCTGGAGCCCGTGCCCCCGGGCGTCACCGGTGAGCTCGTTTTCACCAACCTCACCCGCCGGGGCATGCCGCTCCTCCGCTACCGCAGCCGGGACCTGGCTTCCTACGATGATACCCCCTGCCCCTGCGGCCGCAGCGCCCGCCGCCTTTCCCGCATCCAGGGCCGCTCCGACGACATGATCATCATCAAGGGCGTGAACGTCTTTCCCATGCAGATCGAGAAGGTGCTCATGGCCCTCCCCGAGGTTTACACCAACTATGTGGTGGAACTTACCCGGGTCAACTTCAACGACCAGATGCACGTCAAGGTGGAGGTGCAGCAGGATTTTTTCCGGGAGGACTTGAAATACCTGGCGGGCTTACGCAAACGCATCACCGAGGCCTTGAAAAGCGAACTCCTGGTGACCCCCCTGGTGGAACTGGTGGAGCCCAACACCCTGCCCCGCAGCGAGGGCAAGGCCTTGCGGATTGTGGATTTGCGGGAAT
>CAVZAM010000004.1:0-20631 GCA_963773285.1 uncultured delta proteobacterium | reverse complement strand
AGGTTCGACAGCCCTTAATCACCGATGCCCGAAAGTCCTCTTGCAGCCGGGCGATGCCTGCCATATCAAGGCTGCCGGTAAGCGCGTTGCCAAACTCAACCTGTGCAGAACGAGCAAATTCCAGGCAAAAGGATACCCCGCCATCCGGCCATACAGTAAAGGTATTCCACGCGTATTGCTGGCAATCCTCCAACACGATCTCATTTGTTGCTGGAGCGCGATCATTGGCTTCGAGGGAGGTCTCAACGTTTGGCCAGGTCAGTCCGCCGTAGGTCGCGTAGCATCCCGGGGACCTCGTTCGGTTGCAAGTCGGCCCCGTTCTCAGTATCTCCTCCCGAATTGCGGCCTTCTCGCGCTGGGTGCGCTTGACCTGCGCATCTGAATAGCTGGTCGACGGGGAGGCCGTCCCGGTAGTATCATTCGGATTGATCTGGTCAGGGCTGATGCCAAGCGACCTGAGATGTTCCACCTGTTCCCGAAAACGCCCGGCAAATCTCGGCGCGACTACCATGTTGATGGCCACGTGCGTGGGAAACAACTCCGGATGCCTGGCCTGGTACCTTTTCAGGTTCTGTACGACCCGGCTGTAAGTGGCCCGTCCTTCATGGTCGGTGCGATTGGCGTCGTGGACCTCCGGAGATCCATCCAGGCTGATCAAGGTCAGGAACCGATGCGCCGCCAGGAAATCTATGATCTCATCGTTCAGCAGGATGCCATTCGTTGCCAGGGTCTTGTCGGTAGCAATACCCCATTCATCAAGAGTCTCCACGATCCGGCGGATAACCTTGAACGCCAGAAGCGGTTCCCCGCCGAAGAATCTGAGCCGTAAAATATCGGAGTGTATATAAGGGCGCAGCAAGCGCAGTGCGGCTAAAGCTGTGGACTCGTCCATAATCTCATTCGTGCCGTCGCCACGTTTATAACGTTCCCGCGTCGCACAATAGCTGCACTGCAGATTGCACGCCCCTGTCGGCACGAATTCTATTGTTCTTACAATGATTTGCCCAGCAGGAGGCGTATAGCTTAATGGCAAGCCGCCGGGTGCCGCGGCATCTCCCCCATGGGGTCCATGCAAATCAGCAACCGCCTGATCCTCCAGGGCGCGAGCGCCGGCCCGGTTGGTCTCTAAAATTCGGTTTTGAACGGCGTCGTAAACAAAGAAGCGTCGCCCCACGCGGAGGACTGGCGAGAAACACCTTGGTTCATCGCCGCTGTGGCGCGTTGTCTTGCCGCTTGCGTGGTTGACAGTTGAACCGGGCTTTGGGGCCTGACGGGCAGAAGACCCAATTCGGCCACCCGGTCCCTGGGTGACTGGGGGGTTATCTTCAGGCAGGCTGGAACCCTGGCCGCTCTTTTCAGATTCGGGGCTCATTGCTTCTGTTGTCCTCTGGCCTCGAAATGGCTATATTGCGGCGGAGAATGCCCGGAACAAAATTCGCTTGTCCGCCTCCTCCGCTGAAGGCCGCTTACACCCTGTCCCGTCAAAGCGCCGCCGCCCGGCGGTGGTATTCTCTCATAAAATATAAGTATGCTGCTTATCAGACGCAACCCATCATGGGGGGTCTTTTCATCTGTCCTCAATTTCCAGCCGTTTATTAACGTTTTCCGGCCATAACCGCTGCCTAAAATTTATAGGCCGTTCCCAGGACGGGGCCATTAAACCAGCCGGCCAGAGAAACCTTGGTCTGGCCCTCGCCGACATTAAGCCAGAAGCCCCGGGCCCGGTAGCCGCCGTAGGCATAGAAGGCTTTGGTGACCCGATACCCCAGCAGGGCCTCCAGGTCGCAGGTGAGATCGTTGTACGCCACCAGCCCAAAACCGCCCACGGTGCCTTTGAGGCTGAGGAGAAGCTTCGGGTTGAACCAGATGTAGATCCGGGGGCCGATGAAAGGTTCAAATAACTTGCAGGGTGGAACTGAGGGTGTAGGAACCGTTGATGATGGACTGATGTTCAGCCGACAAGGAAAATCTGCTCAAGTCGACGTTTACCTGGCCAACCTTGACCGCACTGTAATTGATCTTGAGAAACTGGTTGAAGGAGTTGAACCTGAGCCCCCCCAGGATTTCCAGGGAAAGAACCGGGAACTCATGGCCGGGCTGCCAGGACCTGGTCCCCACCAGGTAGCGGCCGCCCATATCCAGGCTGACCATGCGGCTGATGAAGGAGGCGGAAGCGGCAGGGGTCAGGGAAATGGTGCCGCTGGCCTGCCCGGATGTGTTCAGCCGAAAAGTGGCGCCGTTCACAGTCACCGGCCGGTCGATGGCGAAATTTATTGGCCCCAGGCTTTGCGTCCTGGTGGCCCCCACCTCGCTTCCCTTCCCGCCCATATAGGTGTAATAACCGTCGAAGTAGATCCCCCACCGGCCTTTCCAGGCCTCCGCCCGGCCCATGACCCCGAAGGCATTGGAAAAACAGGCGGCTGGCAACGTCCCACCAGGGGATGTTGGTGCTGGTGGAGGCCCTCAGAGCGTTGATGTTGAGATTGACCCCCGGTATCCAGATATACGGCGACACGTAGAACTGCCATGCCTTACTGGGGTAGATGGGCAGGCGGTCGCCGTCTTCTTTGGCCGGTGCCGCCGCCCCCGGCCGGGTCGCCGCCGTGGCTGCGGCGTATCCCGAGGAACAGACGCACAGGAGCATCACCATTCCCAACCAGGCTGAGTGCCCGCGCTTCATACCTTCACCTCCCCAGTGAAGCGTCCACTCCCAACGTTGCGGTAGCCTGAGGCGTAAAAGGCTCTGGTTCGGCGGCCTTCCGGGCCAGGGCCGGGATTGCGGCCAAAAGCAGAACCAGGCCTGCTATAACCCCACGCTATAATCAGCTTCGATAGTCGCGGCATTTCTTGCTCCTTTATGAAAAAGGCCAGGTCAGCCTAAGAGTTCTCTCTCTTCCACTTCATCCGCCCGGCCGGTGTCTTTTGGAGGTGGCCGTTTTCCCCAGGTGCCTCCCCTCCGCCCGCGCCCCGGGAATATGCGGGTATTTTAGGGCCTAAAACCCGAAGAAGTAAAGGGCCTATAACCACACCATAAAAACTATCCCGGCGGCACCGTTGCCTAGTAATTGCTGTTTGAACCTTGCGTCGGTCAAGATGTATGACGGCAGGAAGGTCTGACCTACCGCAATCAAAAACGGTTTCTTTGGGGGGGAGCCTGCCAGAATAGTGCAACCTCACATGACGACCATTCTCGAAGGCCATGTTTCTTGGTAGCATGATTTTATGAAAGTCAATACGCCCGGAGCCGGTCGCCTGCACACCGGCCATCGATAACCCCGGGAGATTTAACCGGTTCAACCTATGAACTTCACGCCAGCATAGAGA
The DNA here is from genome assembly GCA_963773285.1 of uncultured delta proteobacterium. Classification (GTDB taxonomy): domain Bacteria; phylum Desulfobacterota; class Desulfobaccia; order Desulfobaccales; family 0-14-0-80-60-11; genus JBGSLA01. The sequence goes on along the minus strand of CAVZAM010000004.1, from coordinate 17,307 downwards.
TAACGCCGGGAAAAAGACCGGAAATGAAGGCGCGGCTATTAACAATAGATTCAGGATAGCTGGCCAGACTTTGCAGCTATCATCTAGCCTGGCAAAATTGACGACATGATGCGCGTATCGAAACGATTACACTGGATTAAGGAGATAGCCGGGGATTGAGTACCGAGGAAGCAAAAACCCCGGTGAGATTTATTTGGTTAAAGCTCGACCCCAAGTTATTGATTTGCACTGGATATCTGGATACGCCAGGTGCTGTCCATATTATTATGGGCCATTTATAGCCTCACCTTATCGGTATCGTCGACGAGATGAATTATCTGGAAGTTGATTTTTTAGTTGAAAAACTTTTGCAGTATGACCACAGTGCTCAAAATATTTTATTGGTACCGCCTGTCATGGTGATCATGGCCGACGAAAGGAGAACGCCATGAAAATACAGGGAAAAAATTGTTTCATGATGGTCATGGTATTGTTGTTGACCCTGTCAGCAGCAGCTCAGGCCGAAGTGTATATGGAGAGTTTTTTGGGCGGCACCACAGCTGCTCATTTGGGTAGTGCAAGCTTGCAAGTGAATGAACTGCCGCCGGTGGGCAGTACCAGCTTCTCCATAAAGAGCGGCAGCGTACAGCCATCCTTACTTGGGGGCGGGAGACTTGGCACCTGGTTTGTCCCTGGAGGGTTTTTGGGGTTTAATTATCCAAACTGGATGAAATACTTTGGATTTTACACCGACGTCAGCTATCAGGCGTTGAATGTCAACGGGGTATCAATTCAGCCTAATAGTTCAAATTTGGTCTTTTCACCGGGGGGAGATTTTTCCACCTCAGGCTTTGTGGTCACCTGGGCCTTTATGTTTGCCGGCCGCTATGGCTTCCTGCCCACCAAGGAAGTGCCTTTCGGACGGCTACAACCCTGGGTGGGGATCGGACCGGCGGTCCTTTTTACCGCTATATGGCCCAAACACACGGTAAACGTTGTCATCAACCCTGGTGGTCCCGGCAGTGTAGATTCTCTGTCGTGGAATAAAAATATTAACGGCGCCTTTGCAGTAACACCGGGCCTGGTACTGGATGCCGGGGTGAGGTATATGATTTCCCCAAAAATTTCCCTTTCTCTGAGCTTCCGGTACCGGTATGCCCGGCCCGACTTTCATTGGGACTTCTCCGCCGATAATGGCGGGACTGCTCAGCTCAAATTTTCGCCGACCTACAGCCTCCTTAGCGGCATGGCGGGGCTGGCTTTCCATTTTTAAGCCAACTTTTTAGGGTAATTTGCCAAGGGCGCAGCAACACCCTCCCTTTGGGTCGGACATGGTCGTCGCCTGGTTGGGCCTGGTTTTGGCTGGTTCGGGGGCGTAAGCGGGCTGGGACCGAAGGGCGCGAGATCTTGTCAAATAAGGCAATTGCCGTAGAATCCTGCCAGATTGTTGGTCTATTCTGGAGAGAGAAGGCTTGTGTATGAGAAGTTGCGGCGAAGGACAGTATGCGAAGGCCCCTGGTCAATCAGAAATCGCCCGGCTTGCCTCTCAGGGTTAGCCATATTTCCCGGTTATATAGTCTTCCGTGCGCTGATCAGCCGGGTGTGTAAAGACCTTCTGGGTGGGCCCGAACTCCAGAAGCTCCCCTAAGAGCATGAAACCGGTGTCATCGGAAACCCTGGCGGCCTGCTGCATGTTGTGGGTAACGATAATGATGGTGTAGTCTTTCCTGAGTTCCTGCATGAGCTCCTCGATGCGCAGGGTGGCCAGGGGATCGAGAGCAGAGCAGGGCTCATCCATCAGTAAAATCTCCGGCTCCACCGCCAGGACGCGGGCGATGCACAAGCGCTGCTGCTGTTCCTCGGTCAGCTCCAAAGCTGAAACGTGCAGGATATCTTTAACTTCATCCCACAGGTGCACCGCCTCAAGGGAGCGTTCGCGAATTTCGAACAGTTCCTGCTGCCTGGGCCGGCCGTGGATCTTGGGGCCGTATACCACGTTTTCGCTGATGGACAGGGGAAAGGGGTTGGGCCGCTGGAAAACCATGCCCACGCGCTTGCGCAGCTTGGTGAGATTGACCTCGGGCCCGTAAATGTCTTCGCCGGTCACGAGCACCTGGCCGGTAATACGCGCCCCGGGGATCAGGTCGTTCATGCGGTTGAGCACGCGCAGGAGGGTCGATTTACCGCAGCCCGAGGGCCCGATGAGCGCGGTGATGGCCCGGCCGCGCCAATCGGCGTCCACCTCTTTCAGGGCGTGGAAGTCCCGGTAGTAGAGATTGAGTTTCCGGATGCTGATTTCCGGAGAGGACTCGGCAAGCTCTTTACCCGAAACGGCCGGTGATGTAGTCATCAGTGCGCTTGTCCAGGGGCTCGGTGAAAACCTTGGGGGTCTGCCCCACTTCAATGAGCTTGCCCATCAATAAAAAAGCCACCCGGTCGGTGGTGCGGGCAATCTGCTTGGTGTTATTGCTCACCAGAATTATAGTGTAATTGCTTTTCAGTTGAAACAGGGTCTCCTCTATTTTGGCCGTGGAGATGGGGTCGAGGCCGCTCGTCGGCTCATCCAGGAGAATAACCTCGGGCTGCATGGCCAGGGTCCGGGCCAGGCACAGGCGCTGCTGCTGGCCGCCGGAGAGGTTCAGGGCCGAGCTGTGCAGCCGGTCTTTCACTTCATCCCACAACCGGGCCGCCTTGAGGCTCGTTTCCGCCAACTCCTCCAGGGGGGCCTGACCCACTCTGCCGGACAGGCGCGGGGCCAGGGTCAGGTTTTCGAAGATGGAGCGCGGCAGGGGCACCGGCCTGCTTAAGACCAGCCCCACCCGGCGCCGCAGGGAGACCAGATCATAATCGGGGGCCAGGATATCCTCCTCGTCCAAAGTGACCGAACCCGTGACCCTGGCGTTGGGAGCCAGATCCGACATCCGGTTTAAAACCTTGAGCAACGTGCTCTTGCCGCTCTGGGCGGGTCCCATCAGGCCAAAAATCTCCTGGGCCCGGACTTCAAAAGAAATATCATCCAGCGCCTGGAAATCACCATAAAAGAAGGACAGATGCTCCAGGCGAATCTTGGCGGAGTCGCGGTCATTCATGGAGAATTTCCTTCGGTGGGGCGGGCCTCGGTGGGGCGGGCCTCCGTGCCCGCCTCCAAATCCCTTATCCAGACCCACTTATAATCATGAATCTCCGGCATTATTTTGAGAGGATTGTTCAAAATATATTGCGCTTTTTCAATGAATTCAGCTTGGTCCCTGACAATGCGGTCAAAATATTCATCCTGCCATATGCGGTTACGCCTGCAAAAATCCCGCTGCAATTTATAAGCACTATAAGATTTCCAGGTATGCACAATCTGGTGCAAGAGGAAATCATCTCTCAGCTCTACTAAAACATGGACATGGTCAAGCATGACCACAAATGCAAAAAGGTCGTAGCGCTGCTTGTCAAAGTGTTTTAGGACAGATGCAATGACATCTCGCTCCTGCGGGTTGAGTTCAGGCTGGTCTCGGTAAAGGCGCCAGGTAATAAAATAGACTGAGCCGGACATCCGCCAATGGGGGAGCCGTCGCCGATAAATAAAAAGTTTTTGAGTTTTTTGACTTTTTTCCATCGAATCCTCTGGGCAGGCACGGAGGCCTGCCCCACCAGTTGATGGAAATCGCGGGCCGCCATGTTTTACCCCCTCTAAAATCAACTAGCCTACATCCTCCCTCAAGAATACCTCTTCATCAGGTGTTGCATCAGGCCATAGGCCACCACGTTGATGAGCAGGATGGAAATCATCAGGATGGCTGCGGTGCCGTATGCATTGGGCATGGAGAGGCCTTCCCGGGCCAGGATATAAAAATGCACCGCCATGGTGCGGCCCGAATCAAACAGCGACGTCGGGGTGCGCAACGCCGCGCCCGCGGTGAAGAGCAGCACCGCGGTTTCCCCGAGCGACCGGCCGACGGAGAGCATGATGCCGGTGCTGATGCCGGGCAGGGCACTGGGCAGCACAATCCGGGTGATGGTCTGCCATTTGCTCATACCCAGGGAATAGCACACCAGGCGGTAATCCTGGGGTACGGCCTTGATGGCTTCCTCGCTGGTCCTGATGATGATGGGCAGCACCATGATGGCCAGGGTCAGGCCGCCGGAGAGGATCGACCAGCCGAAGCCCAACTTCATGACAAACAGCACAAAGCCGAACAAACCGAGAATGATGGAGGGCACCCCGGCGAGGCACTCGGCGCCGAAGCGGATCATCCGGGTGATCCAGCTCTCCCGGGTGTATTCGGTGAGATAAATGGCGCTCCCCACTCCCAGGGGGGAGGCCAGCAGGATGGCCAGAACCGTGACATACGCGGTGGCGACGATGGTGGAAAAAATCCCGCCGGCCCGGCCCATGTCCAAGGGGTCTTTAAAGAGAAAGGACATCGTCACCTGGGGGAGACCCTTGATGGATATATTAACGATGATAAAGACCAGGAGAAACAGGGTGAAGCCGGTGAGCGTCCAGAGGAGGGCTTTCATGAAGGACTGGGAGAGCCTGGGGTCGAGACGCATGGCTTATCTCCGGCGGGTGATGAAATTGGCGGACAAATTGAGAATCATGATGATGATGAACAGCACAATGCCGGTGGCAAACAGGGCCTCCCGGTGGCGGCCCGAGGCATAGCCCAGCTCCAGGGCGATGTTGGCGGTGAGGGTGCGCACCGGGTCCAGGACAGACGTGGGTATCTTCACCGCGTTGCCGGCCACCATGATGACCGCCATGGTCTCGCCGATGGCCCGGCCCATCCCCAGGATGACGGCGGTGATGATGCCGCTCGAAGCCGCGGGGAGCACCACCCGGTAAACCGTTTGCCAGTTGGTGGCCCCCAGCGCCATGGAGCCGTCCCGGTAAAGGTCCGGCACCGCGCTCAAGGCGTCGATGGAGATGCTGATCACCGTGGGGAGGATCATGATGCCCAAAATGACCGAGCCCGCCAGGAGAGACAGGCCGGGGCCGCCCAGGTGAGCGCGGATCAGCGGCACCAGCCAGACCACCCCTAAAAAGCCGTACACCACCGAAGGGATGCCCGCCAGGAGTTCCAGGGTGGGCTTGAGCAGGGTTTTTACCCGCTCCGGGGAGAATTCCGCCAGGGTGATGGCGCAGGCCAGCCCCAGGGGCACGCCGATGACCAGGGCCCCCAGGGTGACCAAGACGGAGGCAATGATCATGGCCAGGATGCCGAAATGCCCCCGCGTGGGCGCCCAGTGGCTGGACAGGAGGAAATTGCTCAGGCCGGTGTGGGCAATCAGAGGCACGCCTTCCCAAAAAATGAAGACCGTGATGATCACCAGGGAACCGACGGAAGACAGGGCGAGGAATAACAGGACGCGCTCGATGAAGAGTTCCTTTTTCAATCCCCCACCCCCACGAGACCTTCCGACTCCAGCAAACCCTGACCCTGGGCGCTCAGGATGAAATTTATAAAGTCCTGGCAGGTGCCGGGCTTGATCTGGCGGGCCACCAGCAGGAAGCGCCGCACCAGCCGGTAACTCCGGTTTTTGACATTTTCACGGGTGGGCGCCACGCCGTCCACGGCCAGGGCCTTGACCCGGGCATCCACCAGGCCCATGGAGATGTAGCCGATGGAATAGGGGTCGTCGGCCACGAGTTCCCGAACCGAGCCGTTGGAGTCCTGGACCAGGGCATCCGGGGTGATTTCCGCATGTTTGCCCATGACCATCTCTTCGAAGGCGTTTCTGGTGCCCGAACCCTCTTCCCGGGTAATGATGTGGATGGGGTGGGGCGCCAGATGGAACTGGTCCCAATCGGTGATTTCACCCTGGAAGATCTGCCGGATTTGCTTCAGGCTGAGGTTGGCCAGGGGGTTTTGTTTATTGACGACGACGGCTATGCCGTCATAGGCGATGGGAATTTCCTGCAGCTGCTTTTCCGGCCCGATGAGCTCCCGGGATGAGGCCCCCAGGTCGGCGGCGCCGTGCTCGGCGGCAAAAATCCCGGCGCTGGACCCGCCCCCCTGGACGTCGATGCGCATCTGGGGATTATCCCGCATGTAGATTTCGGCCAATTTCTCCGCGAAGGGCTGAACTGAGGTGGATCCGGCGATGCACACGGCGTTTTTGGCCTCCTTCCTGCCACACCCTGCCGAGGTGGCTGCCAGGCAGGAACCTAACAGGAGGAAGGCCCAGAGGATGATAAAAGCCCGACCGCCGGGAAGCGGAAAAAAATCACCGGATTTCTGCCTTCGATATATATAGATTTTCGACATTTAGTTCAAAAACCAAACCCCTTGTTCTTTCAACCAGTTATTCAAAACCAACGCGTTTTTAATGGAAAGGGCTCAGGTCGAAGGGGTAAAGGCAGATGCATTATGGCAAAAATGCCAGAAAGCGCAAGATCAAAGGGGGGGCCGCGGCCGCCTGGATTCTCAAGCCAGGTTTACCGCTCTCACCCCCTCGATCTCCAGCAGGTCCTGGAGGATTGCCCGCTCGGGCTGGATGGCCCGCACCCTGACCTGAAAGGTGGCCTTCAGTTCCTTTTTTTCAGCATCACGTCGCAGCCCTAAACTGATCACCTCGAAGCCTCGCTGGAGGATGAGTTCTTCCATCCGGGCGACCTGTCCGGGGAGGTCGGCGGATGATACCTGCAGCTCTTCAAACCAGTCCTTCCGCATCCGTCGCTCACCCGCCTTCAGACCGACGAGAGCGAGAACGGTCATAAAGGTCACCGCCACCCCCACCACATAAAAACCTGCCCCTACCGCCAGGCCTACCGAGCAGACCAGCCAGACACAGGCCGCGGTGGTGAGCCCCCGGATGGTGTCTTTATAGCGGATAATGACCCCGGCTCCCAAAAAGCCGACGCCGGTAATGGCCTGTCCGGCGATGCGCCCGGGGTCCCCCTGCAGGCCCGGATATTTTCCCTGATAAGCCACCAGCAGATACTCGGACAGCACCATGAGGAGCGCCGTCCCCAGGGACAGGATGAGGTAAGTGCGGATTCCGGCTGGGCGTCCGTGGACCTCCCGTTCCAGGCCGACGACCCCGCCCAGCACCGCGGCCAGCACCAGGCGGCCTAAAAATTCCCCGTAAGGCATAATGCTTCCTCCTTGGTTACGGCTGATGTTGCCACGCAAACGGTTTAGGTCATCATCATACGTAAAATCACCGGGAAAATATATTTTTTGATAGGCGATCCCGAAGACTAAAGCACTTATCCTGCCAGAGTGATGGACCGAAGATAAGAACAAAACCATGCGTGGAAGATGTCTTGGCGCGGCCCAGATCGGGTGATAACTGCGGAGACTGGCACGATATGTAGTTTAGAGCCACAATTGCTGCTATCGGCCAAGAGGGCGGTTAAGGATGATTCCGCTCAATCCTGCGGGTGGAATGCCTCTCTTTGTTTGTATAAAAGTCACGATTAAATGTGCGCGTCACTGGTTTGAGGCGCGCATTCCCTTTGACATCAGGCCCGGGTAGTGTATAGTATACGCATCAAGGTCCGCCGAGGCGGGATCCCAACGAAAGCTAACCCATCCATTACTACAGAAAAAGCTTCCCCAAGACCTCATCGCCGGCAATCCGAAGTCCGCTATCAGGCAAAAAAATGGCGGTAAAGCCGCGCGGCGTCCTCGTGCACTTTAAGAGGGCTCGTGCTGCCTGACCCCGATTATTCCCGGGACGCCCCTGTCTTGGTCATAGCGCCATGCACAGGTGGTGGGATAAAGGGGCCGCCTGCCTGCAGGCGCGGTTTTCCTCAGTCCGGAAGTACCTGTTTTGTGGATAGAAATCTGGATCGCAAAAAACTGCTGTAGCAGGATAAAATTTAAGGAGTATATAGAATTGGACACATTTAGTTTCCACCACAAGGTCGCGGCGGGCGTCACCGCTGCGGGCTATACTACGCCAACGCCGATACAGGCTAAGGCAATCCCTTTGGTCATGCAAGGCCACGACGTCGTGGGCCTGGCCCATACCGGCACCGGCAAGACTGCGGCCTTCGTGCTGCCCATCCTCCACCGCCTGATGCAGGGCGGGCGCAAGCGCGTCAGGGCCCTGGTCATTGCCCCCACCCGCGAACTGGCCGAGCAGATCCACGAGGAAGCCGGCAGGCTGGGGAGCCGGACCGGGCTCAAGAGCGCGACTATTTATGGAGGCGTTGGTTTCAACCCCCAGGTAGATAAGCTGAAACGCGGCGCCGAGATTGTCGTTGCCTGTCCCGGCCGCCTGCTTGACCACATCGGCCAGGGCACCATCGACCTGTCACACCTGGAAGTGCTGGTCCTGGACGAGTCAGACCGGATGTTCGACATGGGCTTTCTGCCCGATATCAGAAGGATCATCCGGCACGTCCCGGCCAAACGGCAGACGCTGTTATTCTCGGCCACCATGCCGGAGGATATTCTTCGCCTGGCCCACGAAATACTGCACGAACCCGTCAAGGTGCAGGTTGACACCGCCGGGCCGGTCAGCAGTGTCTCTCATCTGCTCTATCCGGTAGATCATCACCTCAAGACCCCGCTGCTCCTGGAACTGCTGCGCCATACCGACACCGAGTCGGTGCTGATCTTTACGCGCACCAAACACCGGGCCAAGCGGCTGGGCGAACAACTGGAGAGGGCCGGCTACCGGGCCGCCTCACTGCAGGGCAATCTCTCGCAGTCAAAGCGGCAGGCGGTGATGACCGGGTTCCGCAACGGCACGTTTCAGATACTGGTGGCGACTGACGTTGCCGCCCGCGGCATCGACGTGACCCAGATTTCCCATGTGATCAATTACGACATGCCGGATACCCCTGATTCCTATACGCACCGGATCGGCCGTACCGGCCGCAATGCCAAGACCGGTGATGCCTTCACCTTTATTACCTCTGAAGATGAGTACATGGTGCGCAGCATCGAGCGTGTCCTGCACGCCAGGATAAAGCGCTGCACCCTGACTGGTTTTGACTATAAAAAAGCGGCACCGTCGCGGGATGCCGAGTTCGCCCGGCCGCCGCGCCCACCCCAACGCCGCCGTGAACACAAAAAAAGCGCCCCCTTCAAATCGTCCAGTGAAGGTCCGCAGGTTTATGGACACCGGTAAAGGATACGTCAGGCTGCCGGGAGCAACCCCTGAGATTGTTCCCGACGGTCCCGGGCCGCGACGCGGCGCGGCTTATTGACATATGGCTGGCCTCACGTATAGTTAAACCACTGCTAATCTCGGCCGCCTTGCACGGCCGACAGAAATGATGGAAGGCACCTTGAGAAAGAAAGACTGCATGCCGGCGGAGTTATCTGCTCCCGGGTCCATTGCCAACCCGGCTGGAAGGACTGGGTGCCCCTGCTTTTTTGCGCCCGTCTGGAGCCGCTTGTTTACCGGCTTTAGGAGCCTCCGTCCGGGACCCTGACCTTTGCAGATATTTACCCGGGCGGAGCACAGACTCCCCCCGGGGTTGGCAGCACGATTAAACCCCGCGGATCAGTTCCCGGGGTTTTTTTATTGGCCGGCACACACCCTAAGGGAGAGGAACTCGTCATGATACTGGTTCTAAAACAAGGCATTACCGAGGAAGAAAAAGAACGATTGCAGGAGACCCTCCGGTCCGAAGATTACCTGGTCAAGGAAATCAAAGGCGTGGAGGAAACCATCCTGGGGGTGGTGGGCAAAATCCGCCGGGACATTGGCTATTATGAACTTCTGCCCGGCGTGGCCAAGGCCATCCCCATATCGAGCCCCTATAAACTGGTAAGCCGGGAAGTCCATCCCACCTCCTCGCTCATCAAGGTGGGCGACGTGGCCATCGGGGGCGACCGCCTGGTGGTGATCGCCGGGCCCTGCGGGGTGGAGGACCGGCAAAGAACCCTGGACATCGCCCGGACGGTGAGGAAGAGCGGCGCCGTGCTGTTCCGGGGCGGCGCCTTCAAGCCCCGCACCTCCCCTTACTCTTTCCAGGGTCTGGGCGAGGAGGGGCTGAAAATCCTGCAGGAAGTGCGGGAGGAAACCGGGTTGGGGATCGTCACCGAGATGACCTCCATCAACCAGGCCGACCTCATGATGCAGTACGTGGACCTGATCCAGATCGGGGCCCGGAACATGCAGAATTTCGAACTCCTCAAGTGTGTCGGCCGCCTCGGCAAGCCCGTCCTCTTAAAGCGCGGTCTTTCAGCCACCATCGAAGAGTGGCTCATGTCCGCCGAATACATCCTGTCGGAAGGCAACGATCAGGTGATCCTCTGCGAGCGCGGCATCCGCACCTTTGAGCCCTATACCCGCAACACCCTCGATCTCAGCGCCGTGCCCATCATCAAAAATTTGACGCACCTGCCCATCATCGTCGACCCCAGTCACGCCACGGGCCTGAGGGACAAGGTGAGCCCCATGGGCCGGGCCGCCATCGCCGCCGGGGCCGACGGCCTCATCATCGAAGTGCACACGGAACCCGACAAGGCCCTCTCCGACGGCCCCCAGAGCCTGCTCCCCGACCAGTTCGAGCAGCTCATGCGGGACCTGTACGTCATCGGCCCCCTGGTGGGCAAACAGCTGGATTTCACGTATGTCGACAAGGCCAGGATGATCCGGCAGTCCTCGTTGGCGGGGGCACCGGTGCAGGCAGCCTACGCCGGCGTGCCGGGCTCCTTCAGTCATAAGGCCTGCCGGCAGTTTTTCGGGGAGGACGCGCCCGTAACGAACTGCTCCTCCTTCCGGGAAGTCTTCGACCTGGTGGACGGCGGCGGAGCGGCCTTCGGCATCATCCCGGTGGAGAACAGCCTGACGGGGAGTATCCACGAGAACTATGACCTGCTCCTGGAATACGACCTCAGGATCATCGGCGAGGTCACCCTCCGGGTCAAACACAACCTCATCGGGCACGAGAACGCCTCCCTGGACGGCATCAAGCGGATTTACTCGCACCCCCAGGTCTTCCGGCAGTGCAAGGAGTTTCTGGAAGGGCACCCCGAGTGGGACCGTATCGCCTGCCAGGACACGGCCACCTGCGTCTCCCGGGTCAAGGAGCACAACGACCCCGGGGAGGCGGCCATCGCCGGGGACGAAGCCGCCCGGCTCTACCGGATGGTGGTGCTGAAGGAGGGCATCGAGATGAACCCCCGCAATTTCACCCGCTTTGTGGTCATCGCCAAGCAGGGCGAGCTGCCGGGGACCAAGAACAAGACCTCCCTTATCTACTCGGTGAGCAACCGCCCGGGGTCCCTCTTCGAGACCCTGCGGGTCTTTGCCGACCACCGCATCAACCTGGTGAAACTGGAATCCCGGCCCATCCACGACAAGCCCTGGCAATACCTCTTCTATGTGGATGTGGATCTGGACCTGTCCACCGGGGCGAACCGCCATCTTCTCGAGGAATTGCAGGCCAAAACGGAGTACTTCAAGTACCTGGGGAGTTATCACCAAGGCGGGGCGCAGGGGCCCGAGGTGGAAAAGAAGACCGCGGCAACCCATTAGGAGGCGCGGCGCCTCTTAAATCTGGGTTTCGTGGCGGGGACAGGTTTTGCCAAGACCGGTCTGCCGCCGTTGATCAGCCCGCGGCAGCAGGTATCACCGGGTATGTATGTGAGGCTTGACCGCAGAGAAACTGTCAGGCTTTTTTCGGTGGGGGCGGGAAAAACTTGTTGGATTCCACCCCCCACTGGGTCAGGCTGTTGACCACGTCCACCAGGCGCGCCTCCAGTCTTCTGACCCGGTCCCCCGGCAGGAAGTATACCTGCCCCAGGGTGACCGCCGGCGAGCTGGGCACAAAGATGGTGAACAGCCCCTCAGCCGGCTCTTCCACAATCAAGCCCAGGACCCAGGCCCCCGAACCCTGCAGATCTACCAGGGCCGGGGCGAACTCCATGCCCTCGTGGCCCACCAGCTGGCGGGTCAGGTTCCTGAGCATGTGATAGCCGGGGAGCCATTTCAAGAGGAACTTTTCCACCCACTCCTGGGTCAGCCCCCCGATGCGGAGCTGCACGAAAAGACCGGTCAGAAAGGCGACCGCCACCAGCAGGAAGGCCGTCACCAACGTGGCCCAGACATAGCCGCCGAAGGTTTGAATGGGCAGCCGCCCCGCAAGGGGGGCGACAATGTTGATGATGGTGTTCATGAAAAAACCGATGAGCGCCAAAACCGCCAGGATCGGCAATAACACCACTAAGCCGGCGATAATGGTAGTCTTGATGAAGGCCATCTCTTTATCCATGCGCTGCTCCTTTTCCAGGCCCGTTCGTAAAAGAAACTTCATCCCTGCCCTGGCCGTCAAAGCTCCGCATCTTGTCATCCGCCGCACCCATACTTAGCATATAGGTATTCCCGGCCGGCTTATCAAGAGTGGCTATCGGGCCGCCTTCTGATAGATGGCCAGGCGCAACTCCCGGGGGACCGGTAGTTGCCATGAATTCCGCCCCTTGCGAAGAAACTGCCACCAATCCTGGCGACTCGGCGGCTCAATTATGGGATTCCTCTCCTTTGTCAGCCATTACGGTTATATCGGGATCTTTTCCTTCCTGATGGTGGGGATGTTCGGGATACCTTTCCCGGACGAATCCCTGCTGACCTTCTCCGGGTACCTGGCGTCCAAGGGCCATTTGAATATTTGGCTGACCATCCTCACCGCCTTTCTGGGGAGCATTGTCGGCGTCACGGTGAATTATGTGGTGGGGCGCACCCTGGGCCTGGCCATCATCAGGAAATACGGCCATTATATAAGACTGACCCCGGAGAAGATGGCTAAGGTGGGGGTATGGTTCGACTGGTTCGGCAAGTGGACCCTGCCGGTGAGTTATTTCATCCCCGGACTCAGGCATTTGGCACCCTTGGCGGCGGGCGCCTCAAAACTGCGGTTCAGGGTTTTTGCCCTCTTTGCCTACACCGCCGGATTTTTTTGGACCCTCACCTTCACCCTGACGGGCTATTTCCTGGGCCATGAACCGGCCCGGACGGGACCCCATGCCAATTTTCTGATCTTTGCCGGCATTGTCCTGCTCTTTATAGCCCTCTATCTGTACGTTCAACAGAAAACTGACGCGGGAAGGCAAGGTAACGGCTAACGGTCAGGTAATTTTTCCCTTCGGCTTGGCGCCACTAGCTCAAAAGCCGATTTGGTAAGTCAGAAAACTCTGCAGAAAAAAGGACCTCAGGTCCCTGGCCCTCCCCCCACATCTTTCGCCTCTTGCATTTCCACCGGCTGGAAGCCGGCGGGGGTGATGGTGGCGTAGGTGTAGGGCGGGCCCACCTCTTCTTTGGCGGCGGCCTGTTTTTCCAGGAACTCACGGCTCATAGCCAAAAGATCGGGAAGGGTGGCGTTGGCGGCGAGGGATTTGAACAGGCGCATTTCCATGCCCAGGTTCCGGGGCATGACCACGAGGTTGCCAACCGGGATGGCCTTGAGGGGCTCGTTTTCCTCGCTGCCCAGCAGGTACAGATTGTAGCCCGGGGGCGCGTAGTCCGGCGAGTACCCCGCCAGGATGAAGTACAGGCGCCGGAAGCCCTCGGGTTCGGCCCCGTGTTGGCCCAGGTAATTGGCGTAACCCCGGCCGAGAAACTCCACGGCAAACTCCACGATGTCATCCAGGTCGTCGAGCCCCCGGCGCTGGCTGATGGCGTGCCGCAGAGCCAGGGACAGAGGCACGCTCACCCCGGCGCCACCACTTACTATCGCAGCAATTTTCCCTAAAGCGAAGAGCTTGTCCACCGAAGAAAACTCTGCCTGACCATCCCCGACAAAGCGGGTGGCCCGGCTGTCGGTGGCCAGGACGACACCATGCTCATCAAAGGCTGCCAGGGCCTGGGTCATAGATATCCTTTCGCAGCATTATCAAGAAAATCAAGCCTTGCCGTCCTCGGTTACGGGTTGCAACTCCGGCGCCGGCAGGGGCTCGCCGTGGGGGTTGTAAAAGAGCCGCATCCGGTGGGATGCCAGGGAGAACTCCAGGGAGGGCGTGAGCCTCAGAGGGATCATGTCCGGGGTCAGGTCCTCCCAGGCAGAAAGAGGCTCTCCCAGGGGTTCGCTGAGATCCGGAAGTTTCACCTGCTGTTCCTCCCCCGTGGTGTTGATCACCGCCAGGACCCGCCCTTTGCGGGTCTCCCGGGACTTGACCAGGCAGGTCACCGGCCCCTCCTTCCCGCAATCCTCGAAGCGCACCATGGGCCCCTCCTCCAGGAGCACGGGGCAGCTTTTCTTCATGCGGTTTACCTGGGAAATATAGGTGCTGAGGTCGTAGCCGGGTTTTTCCTCCCAGTCCCCGGGCCGGGTTTTGACGACGTTGAGCTTCTTTTGGAAGCCGTACTCGAAGCCGGAGGTGATCATGAGGCCGGTGGAGAAAAACGCCGCGAAGAGGTAGCGCTGCCGGGCCACTTCGACGCTGCCGCCGGACTCCTTGGCCAGCCGGTCGGTGTCGTGGGACTCGGGGAAGCTGATGGAGGGGGCGAGGTGGCGAAAGCGGTTGTATTGGTCCAGGCACCAGTCCGCTTTAAAATCCCACCACTTGGAGCTGTTGTAGATAAAGTCGAAGCCGGCGGTCCTGAGCTGGCCCAATTCGCTCAGGCGGCAGCCCAGGGTCTCGGCGAAAAACCGCACCTCCGGGAAAATGGCCCGGGCCTCGCCGATGAGCAGGCCCCAGAAGTCGCCGGAGACTTTATAGGCGGCATCGGCCCTGAAGCCGGTAAAGCCCAGCCGCAGGTAGTAGGAGATGACCTGGTCCCAGAAATGCCGGAGGCCCTCCGGGTCGGGCGGCGGCCAGTACTCCAGCTCGGCCAGGTCGCCCCACACGGTGATCTTGGTGGTGTCGGCGGGGTCGATGGCGAAGGGATTCTTGATGCGGCCGTCCTCATCCACGGCGAACCAGTCACGGTGCTGCACGGTGAGGGGGGAGTCAATGGCGGTGTGGTTGAAGACCAGGTCCAGCATGACCCTGATTTTGCGGCGCTCGGCCGCCTTCAGAAAGCTGATCAGGGCCTTTTCCGGGTCCTCGCCCGACGCCGGCAGGAGCAGATGGTTGATGGCGTAGTAATCTTTCACGGCATACAGGCTGCCGGAGAGGCCGGGGGTGCTGATGGGGTTGAGGTAGATCCAGGTGAAGCCCAGGTCGGCGATGCGGTCCAGGTGCTCCTCCCAGGTGGGGATGGGACCGAACAGGGTGGGGAACAGATTGTAAATCAACGTGGGTTTGGGCATGGCAAGTCCTTTAACCGGCGTCGTGGTTTGCCTGGCTCCGGGCCTGGCGCAGGGTTTCGGTCAGCCTGATTACTTCGGGGTTATGCTGCACGTCTTCGATGGCCTGAAAAATCTTCTGCTGCCAGTTGGGGTGCTGGTCCAGGGTGCCCGGGAGGTTTTGCTGGGCGGTGAGGCCGAGCAGTTCCTCCAGGCGGACCTCCATCAGGGCGGCCCGGCTTTTACCCAGGTAGGCCAGGACTGCCCGCCGGAGCTCCTCCGGGCAAAAATCAGGCGGCGGTGCATAGTTGGGAGGCAATAGGTTGTGCTCCATCAGGGCCTCTACCAGAGAAAGGCGGTCCTGCACCCGCAAGGCCGCATCCTCCTCGGCCGCGTGGGGAGTGGGGTAAATATTCAACTGGCTCCTGATGGTCAGGTCCCGGCCTTCCCAGTAGCCCGCCAGGGTGGGGAGGTCATGGGTGGTGATACAGGCCAGGGCCTGGCGGGGATAATCCTCCGGGGGAAGATATTTTCTTTCGGGGGTGCGCTCGAAGTAAAACACTTTGTAGGAGAAAATGCCGGCGCGGTGGAGATCGAGCCGGATGCCCGGGGCTACGGTGCCCAGGTCCTCTCCGACGACCAGGGTGCGCCGGCGCTGGCTCTCCAGGGTAAGGAGACCCAGCAGCTCCCGGGATGGATAGCTTATGTAGGTACCGTGCTGGGGGCCAAGGCCGTCGGGGATCCAGAAAAGGCGAAACAGCGCCATGACGTGGTCCAGCCGGACGATGCCGTCCGGGGGCAGATTGGCCCTGAGCGTGTCGATGAAGAGGGCAAAACGCGTCTGGGCCATTTTCTGGGGGATCATGGGGGGGAGGCCCCAGTCCTGGCCCTTGGGGTTAAAGTCATCGGGCGGCGCCCCCATGGACACCTGGTGGGCGAAAAGCCCCGGGTAGCCCCAGCTCTCGAACCCCCCCGCCGTGGCCCCCAGAGCGATGTCCTGGTAAAGGGTGAAGGGTAAACCGGCCGCCGTGGCCGCAGACCACACCTCCCGCCGCTGACCCGCGGCCAGCCACTGGACGTATTGGTGGAAAGTGAGGTCAATGCGGTGCTCCCGGGCAAAGGCCGCGGCCCCGGCGGTGTCGGGGTCCTGCAGGTCCTCGGGCCAGCGGCGCCAGTCCTTCTCCTGAAGGTGGTCGCTGATGGCCTGAAACAGGGAAAAATTCTCCAGGTTCGGCCTTTTTTCAGCCACAAAGCCGGCAAACTCCCGGCCCCGGGGGGTGCGGGGCGCCTCCGGCAGGCCGTGGGCCTCGATAAAGGCGGCGAACAGCATATCGAAAAATTTTCTTTTGATGCGGCGAACTTCCGGATAGTCCACCAGGGGGGCCTCCCGGAGGCGGTCCAGGTCGGCTTGGAATGCCGGGTTGGCCAGAAGGGCCCGGGGCTCGGGGGAGTCTTGCATCTCCGGGACAGCCATGAGGTCCACGGCCAGGTGATTGTGGAACAGCCGGCTGGTGGGGGAGTAGGGGCTGCTGCTGGCGTAGGCGCCTTCCTGGGGGGCGTGCAGGGGATTGACCCCCACGAAGGCCGCGCCGAAATCCCGGGCCATGGCGATGGCCTCCTTGAGATCGGTGAAATCACCGATGCCCCAGTTACGGCGGCTCTTTATGGCATAGAGGGGGAGGTTCAGGCCCCAGAGCCGCGCCCCTTTTTCCAGGGCCGGCGGCAGCCAGGCGCGGCCGGGACTGACCGCCAGCCGGGTGTCCGCCTCTGCCTCCAGGCCGGCGCCCTGCACCCGCAAGGCCAGGTCATAATAGCCGTCGGGCAAGCCGGCGGGAAGGGGCAGGGCCAACCTTAAAAGGTAACCGTGACGGTTCTCCGCGGCTTCCTGGAGAATGAGCCGGTCCGGGCGGGGCTGCCAGGGAACCGCGTCGCCGCCTTCGCTGGTAAGCTCCCCGGCCAGGTCCAGGGGGGTAGGGACTTCGGGCTTAGGCCATACCACGTTCAGCAGCAAAAGACCGCCGGATTCCGGGGTGACCACGGTTACCGGCGGGAGCAGGCGCTGGTGCAGATTTTCCCGCAGGTCATCCAGGGAATTCCGGATCTCCCCGGGGCTGGCGCAGGGGACGCCCATGGCGGTGAGCAGGGCCTCCATGGTTGACAGAGAAATGCAGTGGCGTATCCCGAAAATGTCCTCGAACTCCGGC
>CAVZAM010000003.1:0-77201 GCA_963773285.1 uncultured delta proteobacterium | reverse complement strand
ACCTTTAAAATGCTAAAATCACTGGGGACGGGTCAAGATGCCAAGACTTCTCAGGTTAACCGACGGGGTGGCCATCGCGCTCACAGCCGTAATGATTTGCATGGCGGGCTCGGTTAGATCTCAAGAAAAGCCGGCCAACCTGCCACTTTCCCAGGAACTCTCCCCGTACGCCGGCTCCAAGAGCTGCATCGCATGTCATGGAAAATTTTACCAGCTTTGGTCCACCTCCCGGCACGGGCTGGCCATGCAGCCCTACACCCCGGAGTTCGCCAAAGCCAACCTGACACCGCAGAAGCATGACCTGGTCATCGGCAAGTACCGCTACCGGGTGGACATCGGCCCCGGGGCCGGCTGGGTCCTTTCGACCGACCCCAAAGGCAGGAAGAAAAAATACCCCATCCTCCAGGCCCTGGGCGGCAAGAACGTCTATTATTTTTTGACTCCGCTGGAACGGGGGCGCTTGCAGACCCTGCCGGTGGCCTACGACGTCCGCACCAGGCAATGGTTTGACACCGCGGCCAGCGGCGTGCGCCACTTCGGCTCCGGCCGGCCGGAAGAGCCGATCCACTGGCAGGAGTGGCCTTACACCTTCAACACCGCCTGCTTCAACTGCCACGTCAGTCAGCTCAGCACGAATTATGATCTCAAGACCGACACCTATCGCACCACCTGGGCGGAAACCGGCATCAACTGCGAGACCTGCCACGGCCCCTCCAAGGAGCACAACCAGGTGATGGAGGCGGCGCCGAAGGGCCAGGTGCCCCCGGACTTGAAGATCATCAGCGTCAAGAAGTTCACCCCTGAGCAAAACAACGCTGCCTGCGGCTCCTGTCACGCCAAGATGTCCCCCCTGACCGCCACCTTCCCTCCCGGGGAGCGGTTTTTCGACCACTTCGACCTGGCGACCCTGGAAAACCCGGACTACTACCCCGACGGCCGGGACCTGGGGGAGAACTACACCTACACCGGCTGGCTCATGAGCCCCTGCGTCAAGAGCGGCAAGCTCACCTGTTTCCACTGCCATACCAGCAGCGGCCGCTACCGTTTTAAGGACGAGGCCCGGGCCAACGAGGCCTGCCTCCCCTGCCATGCCGAGCGGGTGGAAAAGGCCGCGGAACACATCCATCACCCGCCGGGCAAGCCGGGAGTGCCCACCAAATGCATCACCTGCCACATGCCCATGACCGCGTTTGCCCGCATGAACCGGACCGATCACTCCATGCTGCCGCCGGCGCCGGCCGCAACCCTGCAGTTCGGCTCGCCCAACGCCTGCAACTCCTGTCATAAAGACAACGACGCGGCCTGGGCCGACAAGCAGGTGCGCCAGTGGCGGGCCCGGGATTACCAGGCGCCGCTCCTTAAGCGGGCCGGCCTCATTGACGCCGCCAGAAAACGCGACTGGCCAAAGCTCCCGGAGATGCTGGCCTATATCACCAGCCCGGGGCGGGACGAGGTCTTCGCCGCCTCTCTGATCCGCCTGACCATGGCCGCCCCGGATGAAGGGGTCCACCCGGTTTTGCTCAAAGCCAGCCAGGACCCCTCCCCTCTGGTGCGGGCCGCAGCCGCGGAGGCCCTGTCGGTCCGCCCGGGGCCGGAGAGCTTTGAAGCGCTGGTCAATGCCACCAAAGACAGCTATCGGCTGGTGCGGGTCAGGGCCGCGGCCTCACTGGCCCAATACCCCGCCTCCGAGGTTCCCGGCCAAGACCAGGCGCAGGTGCAGAAGGCCACCGGGGAATACCTGGCATCGCTGACGGCCCGGCCTGATCAATGGACCTCCCATTACAACCTGGGGAACTACTACCTCAACCGGGGGGAAGTCAAGGAGGCCCTGGCCTCATACGACACCGCGCTCAAAATCGAACCCCGGGCGGCTATGGTACTGGTCAACGCCGCCATGGCCGACGCCCGGATGGGTGCCCCGGACCAGGCCGAAAAATCGCTGTTGAAAGCCATCCAGGTCGAGCCGGGCAACGCCGCGGCGCATTTCAATCTGGGGCTGCTCAAGGCTGAGAAAAACCAGGTAAAGGAGGCGGAGCGGGAGTTGCAAGAGGCTTTCCGGCTGGACCCCAAGATGGCGCCGGCTGCCTACAACCTGTGTGTTCTCATTATAAAAGATCGGCCGGCGGAGGGTTTATCCTGGTGCCGGAAAGCGGTGGCTCTGAATCCCCAGGAACCCAGGTATGCCTACACCCTGGCCTTCTACCAGAAAGAGCAGCAGGACCTCCCGGGGGCCGCGGCAACCCTGCAAGACCTCCTGGCACGGCGGCCCGGCTCGGTGGACGGCCATCTCTTATTGGCCGAAATTTACCTGCAGCAAGGACAGCGCCCCGAGGCCGAGGCGGTGCTCCGCCAGGTTCTCCAGAGGGAGGATCTGCCGCCCCGGGACCGGGCCCGGGTGGCGGGGGCGCTCCAACACCTCACCGGGTCGCCACCTGCCAGGGCAAATAACCCCGATCAGCAATAAACAGGTGATTTCATCCGGGGTTAGGCCTTCTGGCTGGCCGACTCCCGGTGGAACAATCTTGCTCCTTGGCGCCGCGTGCCGGGTTATGGGCGCGCCATAAGAATCTGTGGGGGAAGGGACACCGGTCGAGGGGCCCCATTTAGATGGCTTGGCCGCTGTCCGGATGGAAGAAATGCAGCCGCTTAAAATCGCCGCCGAGTTCCAGGTCCAGGCCCGGGGAGGTCTGCACCGCAGGATCCAGGGTAGCGCTGATAGACACCTGCTGATCTTCGGGGGCCAGGGGATCAGGCACCGCAAGATGGACCTGGTTGACCGGGCCCAGGGTCTCCACTACCTCTACCACGCCCCGGAGCCGGAGTTCGGGTTGTCCTGGCCCAGGCCGGGCCGGCCCCAGGTGTTCCGGGCGCACCCCCAGAATCACCGGCTGTTCCAGAAAGGGCATCAGCCCCGGCCGCTCGTCCAGAAAATCCTGAGGCGGGGTTTGGGTAAGACCGGCCGCCTCCAGGGTGAGAACACCGGTGCTGCGGCTGAAGCGGGCGGTGATAAAATTCATGGCCGGGGAGCCGATGAAGGCCGCCACGAACCGGTTGGCCGGGCGCGCATAGAGTTCCCGGGGCGGGGCCACCTGCTGCAGTCGGCCCCGCTGCAGCACTGCCACCCGGTCCCCCATGGTCAGGGCCTCCGTCTGGTCATGGGTAACATAAAGGACCGTGATGCCCAACTCCCGGTGCAGCTTCAGGAGTTCGGCGCGCATCTTGACCCTCAAAGCCGCATCCAGATTGGAGAGGGGCTCGTCCATCAAAAAGGCCTGGGGCTGGCGGACAATGGCCCTCCCCAGGGCCACCCGCTGGCGCTCCCCGCCGGACAGTTCCCGGGGCTTTTTGGCGAGGTGGGGAGTGATGGCCAGCTGCGCCGCGACCGCCCGGACCCGCGGCTGGATTTCAGCCCGGGGCACGCCCCGCACCTTTAACCCGAAGGCGAGATTGTCGTAAACACTCAGGTGGGGATAGAGGGCATAGGTCTGAAAAACCATGGCCAGGTCCCGGGACTGGGGCGGGAGGTGATCAATCCTTTGGCCATTGATGGTGATGGTCCCGGAGGTGGAGGTCTCAAGCCCAGCGACACAGCGGAGGACCGTGGATTTGCCGCAGCCCGAAGGCCCCACCAGCACCAGGAACTCGCCGTCGGCCACGCCGAGGCTCAGGTCCTGCACCGCTACGGTGCCATCGGCGTAGGTCTTGGTGAGATTGGCGATAATGATCTCGGCCATGGGTTAGCAGTCAGCAGTCAGCAGTTAGTTTCGAGTTTCGAGTTTCAAGTTTTTATGCCCGGCTGCAGTCAAATGGTGGCACAGGCTTTCCAGCCTGTGCAGGCGCAGGCTGAAGCCTGCGGCTACAGAAAATTTAATAGCACCGTACAGCTGTGTATGGCGGGAAAGCGCTACACATCCCGCCTTCAATGCTCACCCCTCCCCTACCCCTTGACCGCCCCGGCGGTGAGCCCGGCGATGATGCGGCGCTGCAAGACCAAAACCAGCCCGGCCACCGGCAGGGTGACCACCGTGACCGCGGCCAGGATCTGCCCCCAGGGCACCGTGTGATAGCCGGCAAACATCACGATGGCCACCGGCACGGTGCGGCTCTGGTCGTTGGTGGTGAAGGCCAGGGCAAAGAGGAACTCGTTCCAGCAACAGATGAAGGTAATGATGGCGGTGGTGAAGATCCCCGGCGCGGCCAGGGGCAGGGTGATGGACCAGAACGCCCTCAAGGGACCGGCGCCGTCCATGCGGGCCGCCTCCTCCAGTTCAAAAGGCAGCTGGCGAAAATAGGTGGTGAGCAGCCAGACCGTCAGGGGCAGGGCGAAGGTCAGGTACGGCAGGATCAGACCCAGGTACGTGTTGATCAGGCCGGCTTTATCGAACAGGAGAAACAAGGGGCTGACGATGGCTACCTGGGGAAACAGGCCGATGGCCAGGATGAAACCCAGGAGCGCGGTTTTGCCCCGGAAGCGCAGCCGGGCCAGGGCATAGGCGGCCAGGGACCCCAGGGCCACGCAGATGAGGGACGTGACCCCCGCCACCACCATGGAGTTGAGGATGTTCAGATAAAAATGGCGCTCCACAAAGATGTCCCGGAAATTATCCCAGGTAAAGGGTCGAGGCCAGAGTGGCGGATTAATTTGGAAGAGCTGGGCCGCGGGCTTAAACGAAGACAAAAGCGTCCAGAAAAAGGGGAACAAGGCCAGGAGGATGAACAGCACCGTGGCGGCGGAGACCAGAACCTGGGAGCGCCTCATACCTTCTCGCCTCCTGCCGGGTGCAGGCCCAGAGTATGGATATAGAGCAGGGCGAAGACCAGACTGCTGAAAAAGATCAGGACCGACAGGGCGGAGCCGTAGCCGAAACGCATATCGTTCAAGATGGCCTGGTAATTCAGAAAGGCCAGGGTTTCCGTGGCCGTGCCGGGGCCGCCGGAAGTCAGGGCATAGATGTGGTCGAACACCATGAAGGCCTGGGCGGTCCGGAAAATCAGGGCCACCAGGATGGCCGGTTTTAGCAAAGGCAGGGTGAGGCGCCAGAAAGTTTGCCAGCCCGAGGCCCCGTCTATGGCGGCGGCCTCGTAGAGATCCCGGGGGATGGTCTGCAGCCCGGCCAGGAGCATCAGAGTCATGAAGGGGATGGTTTTCCAGGCATCGGTGGCGATGATCACCACCCAGGCGGTCCAGGGTCGGGCCAGCAACACCACGGCGTTTTCCCCGAAACCGAGGGCCCTCAGCATCATGGGAATGAGGCCAAAGACGGGGCTGATGAGAAAAAGCCACATCACCGCCGCCACCACCGTGGGAATGGCCCAGGGCAGCAGCATGGTGGCCCGCACCAGGCCGGTGAGGCCGAGGGCCCGGTTGAGCGCCAGCGCCGCCAGGAGTCCCAGGACCAGTTCCAGGCTCACCGAGACCACGGTAAACAGCAGGGTGTGAGCCAGGGCCTGCCAGAAACGGGGGGAAGTGAGGAGTTCCCGGTAGTTGGCCAGCCCCACCCAACCCTGGTAGAGCCAGGGGAACTTGATTATTTTCTGCTGAAAGGACAGCCACAGGGTGTACCCCAGGGGATACAGGGTCACCAGGACAATCACCAGAAGGGCCGGGGCGAGGAAAAGATATCCCCAGCGCGCCTCCTGGGACAGCATGCCCCGGGACCTCACTGGATACCCCCGGGGGGACCGAAGCGGCGTTGCGTTGCGGCAATTTCTGTTGCGGCCTTCTCGAGGGCCTGGGCCGGGGACTCCTGGCGGGTCAGGGCTCTCGAGGCGTGCACGCGCAGGATATCGCTGATGAAGCTGTATAGGGGGGTGGTCGGCCGGGAGCGGGCCGTAAAAAATACTTCCTGGAGCGATTTCAGGTAGGGAAATTTACTGTTGAGCTGCGGGTCCTGGTAGAGGGATTTTAAGGGCGGCAGCATGCCTAAAGCCTCGGTGGCGGCCTGGCGGTTTTCCCGCTGCAGGAGGAAATGCACCAGTTTCCAGGCGGCCTCCGGGTGCCGGGAGAAGGCATTGATCCCCAGGTTGCCGCCCCCGAAGCAGGAGGTTGATTGCCCCTGGGGACCATGAACCACGGGGAGGAGGGCGAACTTCCCCCGCACCGGGGCCTCGGGCTGATTCATCGAGGCATAGGCATAGGGCCAGTTGCGCATCAACACCGCATAACCCTGCTCAAAGGCGTGGCGGCAATCTTCTTCCATAAAAGTGGTGACCGCCAGGGGCGAAACCCCGTCCCGATACACCAGATCGACCAAGGTCGAGAGGGCCTCCCGGTTTTGGGGGCTGTCCAGCACCAACCGCCCCTGGTCGTCAAAAATGCGGCCGCCGTTGCTCCAGATAAATTCGAGCAGCACGCAGACCAGGCCTTCGTAGGCCTGCCCCGGGAAGATAAAGCCGTAGGGCAGGCCGAACCGCTCTTTTAAGCCGCGCACAGCCAGGAGATCCGCAAAAGTGCGGGGCGGCGGGAGGCCGGCCTGCTCATAGAGGTCCTTACGGTAATATAAGACCCCGGCGTCGGCAAACCAGGGCAAGGAATAAAGGCGGCCCTGGTAAGTGCTGGAGATCAGACCCGCGGGTAAAAAATCGTCCAGCGCCATGTTCGTTGCCGCGACATCGCCGTCCAAGGGCGCCAGCCAGCCCGCGGCGGCAAATTCCGCCACCCAGATGACGTCCAGGCTGAGCACATCGATTTCAGCGGAGCGGGAGGACAGCCAGGTAACGTATAAGGTGTGGCGCTCGCTGGCGGAGGAGGGAGTGGCCTGGTAGGTGACCCGGATTTCCGGGTGAAGCTCCTGAAACTCCTGAATTTGCTTTCTGGCTAACGCTTCTTCCGGCCCGGAACCGCCTGCCAGAACCAGGGTGGTGACTTTCCCGGGGGCAGCCGGGCCGCAGCCGGGAAGGATGAGGGTCAGGCTGATAACCAGCAGAAGCCAGGGAGAAGTTAGCAAAGCCATCATCATCCCCCCTTTTCTAATGGGGGGCGGGGGGGATTAAGCCAGCGTCTGTCGGGCCATGCGTTCAAAAAACCTTTAAGAATCGCGCTACGTTCTGGCGTCTCAGCTGCTGGGAAGGGGATTGTCACCGAACCGGGCAAACTCCTGGCAACGGCCTATCTTGGAGTAAACTTAAGTATCTTTCTTTAGGGCCGCAAGGTTCAGATCGGCAAAGCCTAAAATAAAGGCGTAACCCCTAAAGGTCACGCCTGTCCAAGCCTCATGATACTTACCGGGTACTTAACTCTTTAATCTCTGCGGCTCCCCATGATCCTGAGCAGCATCAAAAACAGGTTGATGAAGTCCAGGTACAGGGCCAGGGCCCCCATGACCGCGGTCTTGCGTTCCTCCTCTTCAGAGGCAAAACCGGTCATGGCCATCTGCTTCAATTTCTGGGTGTCATAAGCGGTCAGGCCGGTGAAAATCAGGACCCCGGCGTAGGTCACCACCCAGTAAATCATGGCGCTGTGGAGAAAGAAATTCACCACCGAAGCTATGATGATGCCGATCAGGCCCATGAAAAAGAAGCTTCCCCAACTGGTCAGGTCGCGCTGGGTGGTATAGCCATAGAAGCTGGTGACGGCAAAGGTCCCGGCGGTGACAAAAAAAGTGCTGGCCACGGAGGCCCGGGTGTAGGCCAGGAAAATCACCGACAGGGTCAGACCATTCAGGCCTGAATACAGGAAAAACAGCAGGACCGCGGTGGAAGCCTGCATCCGGTTCATGGCGGCGCTCAGAACCAGCACCAGGGCCAGTTCCCCGATAATCAGGCCGAAAAATATCATGGAATTGCTGAAAATCATGCTGATGAGGTAATGGTTGGACGAGGTGTACAGGGCCACCAGGGCCGTCAGGGCCAGGCCCAGCCCCATCCAGTTGTAGACCCGGCGGACAAACTCGCCTTGGGCCGCCACCGCCGAACCTCTTTGGGCAAGCATGCGTTGATCCATCAGAGGGTATCCTCCACAGTAAGTTGGTGCGCCGGTTTACTGCGGCGCACGTAGTTTCACGGATATCAACTATATACTATATCAGTTCCCCGGCTGAAAAACTTAAGGGAAAAACCAGTTGCCGCCCGCCGGGGTAACTCCTCCAGCCTCACCCTGGCGCGGCCTCTTACGGGCTGAATTATCTTGCGCAAGTTAAAATCCTCTCGCCCGCCAAGAAACATTCTTGTTGGGGAAGAATCATCGGCAAATCCGCGTGTTCAGTGAACTTGCAAACTGTTCAGATCAAATCCCCGGGCCCTGGAAAAAAAATCTGGCCGGGGGGGTGACCCGGCCAGGAAAAGAAAGGAGAAAGGTATGAAAGTTTTTACTAATCCGTCCATGAACCTGTCAAGGGAGGGATGGCCCGATCTGAATCCATAGACGCTGACATTAGCAGACGCATTTCCTGTGCCAGATATTTATCTGCAATTTTCACCCCGGCTGAAGGTACCGGCTGCTTCTCAGCAAAGCCCCTGATCTCCGCACCTGCCTTTATTCCGCCGATTTGCCACCCGCCGCCCCGGGAGCAGGAGATGCCTTCCCGAGGTTCGGGCTTGGCAGGGGTCTCACCTGGAAGCTTGACGCCAAATTCCCGGGCATAGGCCTCGAGGCCGCCGTGCAACACCTTGATGGGGCGCCAGGTCTTCTGGGAGAGGACGCCCCCCACGGCCATGGCCAGGGAGCCGTCCCGGTCCACCAGGATGAGGGGTCCCGTCCCTCTGAGGTATAGGGGGTTTTGCATGACTTCCGCCACGTCCACGTTGATGGACCCCGGCAGCTTGAATTCCTCGAAGGCCTTGGCGGGCCTGATGTCCACCAGGTCGAAGGTCTCGGGGAGGTCCTCCAGGCTGCGTTTCAGGTCCGCCGGCGAGATGCGCTGGGGCAGGCGCACCACCCGTTTGGGGAGATGGTGGGGGGCAGTTGCGGCCGGGGTCTTGGCGGGCTGGACCGCGGCGCGGCCGGCCGTCAACCCGGCCTCGGCCCAGGTGTCGCGGCCGCCGTCCAGGCAGCCCACTTTCTTAAAGCCCAGCCTCTCCAGGAGCCCCACGGCCAGGCTGGCCCCGTAGGCGGAGTCGCACACGGTCACCACCGCCTGGGCCGGGTCAAGCTCCGAGGGCGCCTGCTGGCTCAACTTGGCGAGGGGCAGGCTCAGCATCTTCCCGGCCCCCCGGGTGGTGCAGTCCACCGTTGGCGCACACGTCCACCACCATGGGACTGTCCTCCCCCTGGAGGCGGGCCTTCAAGTCCTCCGGCGTCAAACACTCGCTTTTGGCCAGGGGCAGCCGGCCCTTCTCCCAGGCCTCCGGGGTCATGACCCGGGCCGAGTACCCCACCCGCGGCAGCCGGGCCGCCCCCTCCGCCACTTCCCCGGGGCTGCCGTAAAGCACCAGGTTGGCATTTCGGGGCACCAGGGTCCCCACCCAGTTCTCCAGTTCGCCCTTGAGCCCCATATTGACGGCGTTGGGGATGTGGCCGGCGGCGTAATCCAGGGGGGGTCGCAGATCCACCACGTAGGCCTGCCGCGGCTCCATGAGTGACCGGGAGACTCCGGCCGGGGCCGGGGCCCGCTCCCAATCCACCAGCGGCGGCCCCTTCTTGTTCAACGCGGCAATATAGCCGAAATACTGGGGCACCTCCGGCCGCCCCTCCAGAAGCGCGGTGATGAAATCCCCCCGGGCCTGGTGGTGCACATAAAAGTCGGCCTTTTTTTCCGTACCCAGGGTCGAGGTGGGCTCGTCGGAGAGCCTCAGGCCGTACAGGGTGCCACCCCCGTGGGCCGGAAAGACGGCCAGGTTGTCGGGGAGCAGGCGCAGCTTGTTGGTCCAGGTATCATATGCCATGGCGGCCAGGGCGGCTGCCGAGGTGTTGTCCTCGATGAGATCGGGGCGGCCCATGCGGCCGATCCACATGGTGTCGCCGCTCAGGAGGAGGAGCGGTTCCTGGGGGTTGGATTTACTGGCCACCAGGCCCGAAACCCCCTCCGGGGTGTGCCCCGGGGTCGCCAGGATCTTGATCACGGCCTCTCCCACCTCGATGGCGGAGCCCTCTTTCAGGGGCTGGAACCGAAACGTGCCGCCGCTGGCCGCGCCGGCATATACCGGGCAGTTGGCCCGCTTGGCCAGTTCCAGGTGCCCGGCCACAAAATCGGCGTGGTTGTGGGTGAGGAACACCCCCACAATCCGGGCTCCCTCTTTCTTGGCCTGGTCCAGGTAAACCGCGGCATCCCGGCCCGGGTCCACCGCCAAGGCCTGGTTGCCGCTCACCAGCAGATAGGAATAATGGGCCAGCACCGGCAGGTGGAATTGCACCAGTTTAAAGCCCGGGTACTCATAGGTGTTGACTACCTGGTAGCTGCCCGGGCCGGCGTTTTGCGCCCCCGCGTCCGGCTCCTTGGGCTCCATGGCCGCTTCCAGGGCCCCCACCCGGCCCAAGGCCGCGGCCGCCACCAGGAGCACGGCGAACCAACGGCAGGTCCTCGTAAAGAAAAATCTTTCCTTCATATTGTCTTCATGCCCCTGAATTTGACCCTTGATTCCCCCTAAACAGCAAGGAGGACCAGGGTCTACCGCCTCCCCTGTCCTCCCCGGGACTTACTCCCCCAACCCGTAAAGCCGGGGGATTTATTATGGGCAGCGGTAAAAAACCATGCCCGTCCAAAACCTAGCCTACCTGCACTCCGGCCTGCCCTTCGCCAGCCGGTTCTGCACCGCCCGGTAGACATCCTGGACCACCCGCCGCGACACCCTTGCCATGGCGGCGCTCATGGCTTCGGCCAGTCCGTCCGGGGTCTTCACCGTCATGACCTCCTGGTCCTGGTAGGTGCGCTGGAAGACCACTTTCTCCGCCACGTTTTCTTTGTCGGTGTCCAGCAGGGTGACGTTCACCGTCAGGACCGCCTGCCAGGGTGCGGGCATGTCGTTCTCCTGAAAGTCCACCACCCCCCCCTCCAGTTGGAACCTGGCTGCGCCGCCCCGGTCATAGGTGAATACCCCGGCAAAAAGCTTCGAGTCCCGGAGATCCCGGGTGAGGTAATCCGTCACCAGGTGCGCCGGGTCGGTCCGCCAGCGGTTGTACTGATAGGTGCCGGTCTTGTAGGGGTTGATCTTATAGACCATTTCCGGCCGGTTCAGGGCCTCGTCCACCGCGAACAGTTCCACCTTGACGGCCGCGTCCAGGGGCGCCTGCCGGCTGGGGGCCGGCGGGGGATAGTCCAGGATGTAGCGGTTGATGAGGGCCGGCGGCTTGCCGCAACCTGCCGCCGCGGCCCACAGCGCCAGCACTGCCAGGCACACCAGAGACTTTCCCCGGGCACTGCCCGTGCGCCGGAAGCCAGACCTTTGCCGAGGTTCGATGGGCGAGTTCATGTGATCACCTGCCAGCCTTGCTGGGGTTGGTTGGTTGTTCATTAAAGCGGCCCGTGGGAGGTTTGCCGAAGAGCACCGAGGAAGGATTCCGGTACAGCCGGTCAATCAGATTATCCAGGGTGTCCGAGGTCCGTTTCAGTTTGTCCAGGAGGGCCCTGGCATCGTCCAGGGTGAGGCGGGCCTTTTTCACCGTCTCCGGGATTTTTGACCCCTTTAGCTCGGCAATAAGATTCTCCACCAGGCTTCCCGCCCCTTTGACCGCCTTGTGGGTATCCACCAGGATGATGTCCAGCTTGCCTTTGGACAGGGTCACGTCCACCCTCTTGAGGGAGTCCCTGAGGTAGCCGGCGGCCACGTCCGCCTTGGCCAGGATCTGCTTGATGTCCTTCCGCTCCAGCAGGTTCCTGGCAGACTCGGCGGCCTCCCGGAATTCTTTTATGGTTTTCTCGAGGTCGCCCTTGTTGACGCTCTCCACGATCTCCTTGACCCCCGTCAGGATCTGGCTGATCTCCGAGGGCTTGGAGGGAATGACCGGATACTCCGTGGCAAAGGTGATCTTGGGGGACAAATCCGGTTCGCCGGAGATTCTGGGAACTAAGTTGATAAACACCAGACCGGTGATGCCGGCCATGTTCAATTGGGCCACCACTTTTTCCGGGAGATTGTCCTTCAGGTTGATCATCATGATCACCGCCACGGTTTTGTTGTCCGGGGCGATGCGGATCTCCTCCACCCGTCCCACCGTGACGCCCTGATATTTTACTTCGGAGTCCTTGCTGAGGCCCTGCACCGACTCATTAAAAAAGGTGACGTAGCGGGTGCCTTTCTCGAAGTACTTCGAAGCATTGATCCAGACGATCGCAGCGGCCGTGAGCAGAAAGGCCAGGGTGACAAAGAGCCCCACCACGAAATATTTCCGGGTTTGTTTCGCCATGTCAGACTTCCTTCTCGTGATCGGCGGGTTCCCGGTTGAAGAAAGGCTATGCACCCGGGTGTCCGTCGGAGTCCTTGAGTTTTCTGGGGTCGCCCTCGGCAATGATACCCTTGGCGGTTTTGTCCAGCATGATGATGCGGTCGGAGATGGTGAAAATGGACTGCAGCTCGTGGGTGACCACCACCATGGTGGTGCCCATGCCGGCGTTGAGGCGCTTGATCATGATGTCCAGTTCCACCCCGGTGATGGGGTCAAGCCCGGCGGACGGCTCGTCGAAAAAAAGCACCAGGGGATCCAGCGCCATGGCCCGGGCCACGCCGGCCCGCTTCAGCATGCCCCCCGAGAGCTCCGAGGGCAGATGGTTCTCGAACCCCGCCAGATTTACCATGGCCAGTTTCATCCTGACAATTTTTTCTATGTCGTCGGAGTGGCAGGTCGGTGTACTCCGTCAGCGGCAGGGCGATGTTCTCCCCCACCGTCATGGAGCCGAACAGCGCCCCGGACTGGAAAGACACGCCGATTTTCCGCTGCAGTTCTTTCAATTGCTTCTCATCGTCGGTGTTCACATCAATGCCGTCGATGAGCACCCTGCCGGTATAGGGCTGGTTCAGCCCGATGAGGTGTCTGAGCAAGGTAGACTTGCCGCAGCCGCTGCCCCCCAGGACCACCAGAATCTCCCCCTTGGGGACGTCAAAATTAACATTCTGAAAAATAGTCCGGTCGCCATATCGGGCCGTAAGATTTTCCACCTGAATGATGGGCGTTTTGGCAGCTTCCGGCAATATTCTACCCTTCCCGGATTTCCGGGTATTACGAATCGCCTATTTAAGATAGTTCTGCACAATGGAAAAAATCGAACTGGCCACGATGACCACAAAAAGGGAAGTCACCACGGCCGAGGTGGTGGCCCTGCCGCACCTCCTGGGCCCCGCCCCGCACCTGGAAGCCCCGCTGGCAGCCGATCCCTGAATGATCACCGCATAAACCACTGACTTGAACAGGCTATAGTAGAGGTCGGAGGTGCTGAAGGCCTTCCGGGTCTCGTTGATATAGGCGTACGTGCCGATGTCCAGGATGGAGACCCCCACGATGAGGCCCCCCAGAAGGCCGAAGAACATGGAATAGACGGTGAGCGCCGGCATGACCAACATAGAGGCCAGCACCTTGGGGACGGCCAGGAACCGCACCGGCTCGAACCCCATGACCTTGAGGGCGTCCACCTCCTCGTTTACCTGCATGGTGCCTATTTCCGCGGCAAAAGCCGATCCGAGTCCGGCCGGAGATGAGAATGCCGGTGAGGAGCGACCCCAATTCCCTGACGAAACCGACGCCCACCAGGTCGGCCACGTAAATCACCGCGCCAAACTGCTGCAATTGGAAGGAGGACATGAAGGCCACCACCAGCCCCATGAGCAGACTCATCAAGCCCAGGATGGGCAGGGCCTCGACCCCGGTCTTGTACATGTACACCAGGACTTCGCTCCACCTCACCTGTGGACGGCCGGAAAACGAGGCAACCAGGGCGGTCAGGAGTTCGCCGAAGAAACTCAGGAGATCGTAGGCGTGTTCCCCCAGGCTGAGCGACCCCCTGGCCCAGGTGCTCAAAAAAATTCAGCTCCTCTTCCTGGCGCAGGGCGGGAGTGTGAACGGCCTTCGGGTCGATGAGGTCCAGGACCCGCTGGGCCTCGGGGGTGGCGTTCTCAAAAGCCGCCGGGATCTTTTTCCTCTGGGCCTCGCCCAACAAGTCGTAAAGCGTCAGGGCGCCGGCGCTGTCCAGGTACTCGACCCGGGACAGGTCCACGTTCAGTTGGGCCGGCACCATCCGGGCGAGGCTCGCCTTAAGCTCCCTTTCCAGGTCGTAGACCTCGTCCAGGGAAATGCGCCCCGACAGGATAAAACGGACGGTCTGGCCTGTCTGGCCCTCAACGCTCAGGTGGTAAGGTTTCGGTGCGATTGCAGCCTTGTGCATGTTTGACGGGGTTGCCTATTAACCGGGCGGTCAGGTGCACACCGGGCGGTTATTGGTTGAAGTCAATATTAAGGAATTCCTGCTCCGACACCTTCCAGATCTTCAGGTCCTCTTCCGGAAACCCCATCGCCACCGCGCCGATGACCTGGTCCTGCTGGAGGATCGGGGCTATGCAAACATAGATCTTTTTGTCGCCGATGGAAAAGCTGGGCCTGGGTTTTCTTTTTCTCTGTAAAGACTACCTGGGCCGGCTGATAATTCATGAAATCCAGCCCCTGATGGGCTTCCCCGGCCGGAAACCTGGCCTGGCTGATGGCATTTTTATCCACGACCACGATGTTAGCCGGGGTGACATCGCCGCGTTTTTTTAACTCTGCCATCTTGGCTGGCAGGATCGATTCTACCGCCTGCCAATCCTGTTTGGCCACGGGTGCCACCAGCGCCGCGGTCAAGGTGTTCATTTCCCTCAGCAACTGCTGTTTCAAGGCTTCGGCATTCTTGCTGAGGGGCGCCGCCTTGGATTGACATCCCCCCGCCATCAGGGCCAACATGATAACCAGGCAAGCCCAGAGGCAGACACTCCTGGCAAACTGACCGGGAAAACCGGGTCTCATCATGGCACCTCCTCTTGTTGACGCTTTCAAGGCCACTGTTCTGTCATCTGCTTCGAGGGTAAATCAGGCCCACGGCCAGACCATTATCTTCCGGCGCCGCGCTCCATCCAGGTTCTCCGGAAAACGTGCTACTGCCCGGCCGCTCCTCAAGGAGCCTTAAAATCGAGGTGGAGAAATTCCTCGGTGGTCAACCCCCGCTTGTTCCCTCACGATGGTCCCCTCGAAGCCCAGGGCCAGAATCCCCGCCACCTTATTTTGGGAAATGAGGGGCACAAAAACGATATCGATGGGCTTGCCGTTAGGCTGGTACAGGATCGCCTGGTTGGGCTTTTTTTCCGAGAAGGCCTTTTTCACCGCGCTGTAACTGGCAAATTGCAGGCTTTTCACTTCGGCGGGCGGGTAAACGGCAGTCAGGACCCCCATCTGGTCCAGGATAAGCACATTGTAGAACAAGCCCTCACAGGCCTCGGCACACACGGAGAAGGCCTTTTTCAGCGCCTTTTCGGCACCCGCCTTGTCATCCTTGGCAACGGGCTCGATCAAGGGCAGGGCCACCCGGTTGATCATGGCCTGAACGTCTTTGGTAAAAGCAATCGCCTGGGGGCTCTGGGGCGGTTGGGGCTTCTGGCAGCCCGGGCCCAACCCCAGGGCCGCCAGCAGTATGAGACAGATAAGGGAACAAAAAGTTTGCTTCGCGAGCCTCGTCATAACAATGCTCCTGGTCTCACCGGACAGGGTAGGGTCTTTCCTTTGAAAAATCCTCAGTTGCGTCAGGGGAAACAGGCGGCGGTCCCCCCTGTTCATGACGGTTGATTATGCCATAGCCCGGAAGGTTTTTGCAAGGCGCCAGAGTATCTTCTTTAATCATCATTTTTCTCCCCTCTCCCTTCCCTTCATGGTATAAATAGGGTTATGTCAATCCTCCGGTTCATCCTGGCGCAGGGGCCGGGGCGCCGGCGCCTAAAACACATGGAACACTGTGAAAGTTTTAACCCGAGCCCGACGTAATCTCTGGCAGATCCCTTTTCCCCTTTTAGAACGGCTGCTTTTCCTGCCCCGGCGTGACACCAGGACCGCCAGCCGGCTCTGCGGCATGGGGTCCGGCCCCTGGCCGTCTTTACAAGGGGAGAACTGAAAGGATACTATTAGCCATGGAAATAATTACCCAAACCAAGCCCCGGAAGCAAGCCGGGCTTTTTTCCCGGCTCTGGGGCGCCACCCCGGAGCAGAGCCGGGACACCGGCATGGCCCTGACCCTGCTGTGCCTGCTCATCGTGCAGTTCAAGCATGCCTACAAATTAGTCCCCCTGGCCATGCTTTTCCTGATTATCACCATGGTCTGGCCCAAGCTCTTCCGCCCCCTGGCCGGCCTGTGGTTCGAGCTGTCGCATCTTATGGGCACCTTCATGTCCAAGGTGCTCCTCACCGTGATCTTCTTTGTCATTGTCACCCCCATCGGCCTGATCCGGCGGTCCATGGGGGCCGACAGCCTCCAGCTCAACAAGTGGAAAAAAAACCGGGACTCGGTCTTTCTGGTGCGGGCCGACCTGATTGATAAAAAGGATTTGCATGCCCCGTATTGAGTGGTCCGGCCCTTGGTCTAATCGGCCGCGGCCCCCGAAATATTCAACCGGTTACCCGGACAAAACTTTGCTGTACGGCAGTTTTTCCAAACTCGACAATACTATTTACCAGGGAGAATTCCTATGGACTTTTTAACCGATCTGTGGGGTTTCATGAGGACCCGGAAAAAATACTGGCTGCTGCCCATTATCATCACCCTGCTGTTTTTCGGGATCCTCATCGTCTTCACCAGCGGCTCGGCCATCGCCCCCTTCATCTACACCATCTTCTAAAGGATCTGTCATGCCGGAAGCCATTGTCGGCCTGTCCGCCTACTATCATGACAGCGCCGCCGCCATCCTGGTGGATGGGGAGATCATCGCCGCGGCCCAGCAGGAGCGCTTCAGCCGCAAGAAGCACGACGACGCCTTCCCCACCGAGGCCCTGGCCTACGTCTTGAAGGAAGCCGGCTTCACCCTGGACGAAGTCGCGGCGGTGGCCTTTTACGACAAGCCCTACCTCAAGTTCGAGCGGCTCCTGGAGACCTACCACGCCTTCGCCCCCCGGGGCCTGCGCAGCTTCCTCATGGCCATGCCGGTGTGGATCAAGGAAAAGCTCATGATGAAAAAGCTCCTCCGGGACGAACTGGCCGGCCACGGCGACCGGGTCCCGACCCTGCTTTTTCCCGAGCACCACCTGTCCCACGCGGCCAGCGCCTTTTACCCCTGCCCCTTCGAGGAGGCCGCCATCCTCACCATCGACGGGGTGGGCGAATGGGCCACCTCCACCATCGGCTTCGGCAAGGGCCACGACATCACCATCCTGCGGGAGCTGGACTTCCCCCACTCCCTGGGCCTGCTCTACTCCGCGTTCACCTACTACACCGGCTTCAAGGTGAACAGCGGCGAATACAAGCTCATGGGCCTGGCCCCCTACGGCAACCCGGACGCCGAGCAGACCAGGCATTTCCGCCAGCTGATCCTGGACGAACTCATCGACGTCAGGCCTGACGGCTCGCTGCTCCTCAACATGGACTACTTCGACTACGCCACCGGGCTCACCATGTGCCGGGACGACCGCTTCGAGCGGTTGTTCGGCCTGCCCCCCCGGCCCCGGGAGAAGGGCCTGCTCACCCAGGATTACATGAACATGGCCCTGGCCATCCAGCAGGTCACCGAGGAGGTGGTGCTGATGATGGCCCAAACCGCCCGGGACCTCACCGGCGCCGACTACCTCACCATGGCTGGCGGGGTGGCCCTAAACTGCGTGGCCAACGGCAAGCTCCTGCGCAAAAATATCTTTAAGGACATCTACATCCAGCCTGCCGCCGGCGACGCCGGAGGTGCGGTGGGCGCGGCCCTGGCCGCCTGGCACATCGAGCAGGGCAAGGAGCGCCGCGTGCCCACCGGCATGGACGCCATGAAAGGCTCGTACCTGGGGCCCGAGTTCGGGGAGGATGATATCCGGCGGGTCGTCAGGCGCTACGACGCCAACTACCGGCACTATCAGGATTTAGACGAACTGCTCAAGGACACGGCGCAACTCCTGGACCAGGGCCAGGTGGTGGGGTGGTTTCAGGGGCGCATGGAGTGGGGCCCAAGGGCTCTGGGAAACCGGACCATTTTGGGGGATGCCAGAAACCCGGAGATGCAGAAGCGCCTGAACCTCAAGATCAAGTACCGGGAGGGCTTCCGGCCCTTCGCGCCCTCGGTCCTGCATGAGGAGACCGCCAATTTCTTCGAACTGGACCGGCCCTCGCCCTACATGCTCATGGTGGCCCCGGTGCAAAAGGCTCGCTGCAAGCCCCTGCCGCCCGACTACCAGGACCTGGACCTCTTCGACCGCCTCTACATCCTGCGCTCCGACGTCCCGGCCATCACCCACGTGGACTACTCGGCCCGCATCCAGACGGTGCATAAGGAAACCAACGACAAGTACTGGCGCCTCATCAAGGCCTTCCAGGACCTCACCGGCTACGGCCTCATCGTCAACACCAGCTTCAACGTCCGGGGCGAGCCCATCGTCTGCACCCCGGAGGACGCCTACCGCTGCTTCATGCGCACCGAGATGGACTACCTGGTGATGGAAAACTTCGTCTTCGACAAGAAGGAGCAACCGGCGTTCCAGGACGTGGGGGACTGGCGCCAGGAGTACGAGCTGGATTAGCAGTCAGCAACCAGCAGTCAGCAGTCAGTGGGTAATTCCTGCTGAAGGATAGATGATAGTGTCCACAGAATGACAGCGGAAAAAAGGAAGATTGGGGGATAGCACCCGTCGACTGGAACTTACTGCAACTTACTGCTAACTGCTGCACTGCTTACTGCTCTCCGCCTTCCCAACCACCCCCGCTCCTCCAGTACCGCGGCCATGGCCTCGGCCACCATGCGGTTGCCGATCTCGTTCAGGTGAATCCCATCCGGGTCGTGGACCCGCTCCGGCCGGGGGCAGAGAACGTTCCGGAAATTGGTGAAGTAAGGCTCATCCTTGAGATGATCTGCGAGAGTCAGGTAAACCACGGCGAAGTTCTGTTTAAATTGCAGGAACCGGTTTTTCATGATGGCCAGCTTTGCCTCTCTCTTGCTGACCTCTGAGTCCACTTTGCCGGTCTCCATCCAAATAACCGGTTGCCAGAAGACCAGGAACTTGGCCCCGTAAGCCGCCGCCAGCCGCTGGGCGTGGGCATAGCGCTGCTGGACTGCCTCGCACTCCCTTACAAGCTTGGGATCGTCCGGCTGCACAGGCTCCACTGCCTGTCTCAACCGGTCGAAGGTCTCCAACGTAAAGGATTCATAAAGGGCTGCCATGAGGGGTCTCAGCAACCCGAAGGGACTGCGGCGATAACTCTCGACGGGACTCTGGAAGCGGCGGTAGCCATAGTGGGCGTGGGGGTTGCGGTACTCATTGAAGTAAATGCAGTCATTCACCCCGTCGT
Source organism: uncultured delta proteobacterium (assembly GCA_963773285.1). Lineage (GTDB taxonomy): Bacteria > Desulfobacterota > Desulfobaccia > Desulfobaccales > 0-14-0-80-60-11 > JBGSLA01. The sequence goes on along the minus strand of CAVZAM010000003.1, from coordinate 57,843 downwards.
AAAAAATTATCAGGTCCGGGGGGCGGGTGCTTTCCATCAAAAGTTTTTGCAGGTACTTGATTTCCAGCACGGAATTGAAGGTGTTCTCCCCAAAGTTGGTGACTGCCGCGGGTTGCCTTCCCGGCCCGTTGAGCCCCTGGGCCAGAAAACTGGCTATCGACTGATCATAGGGAACTCTTTCACAGCGGGTGGTGGAGCCCCCCAACATCCAGATATGTTTGGCTTTCTCCCCCTCCCGCCCGGATGGGTTATGGGCTGTGGGCTGCACTCCCTTGAGATTGAGAAATTCGGCATAGGGGTCGTAACGTACCTGGCTCCCTTTCCAGATGGAGCCGAACATGATCTGGTTGCCCACCGTGATCAGGAGGAAACACCCGATTTCCACCAATACCAGGGCCAGGATGGTCCATTTCAGCCAGGTTAAGAGGATGCCCGCCAACCTTTTCACCCGAATCCCCCTCCCGAAGGTAGACCATCTGTATCACGACAACCCCCCGGCGGCAAGACCGGCCTGGTTTAACGCCCTGCCCCGTTTTTCAGCCAACCTCTGGCCTGCAGCATCTCCGCCAGGCGAGCCGCCACCATCTGGTTGCCGTTGGGCTTCAGGTGGACCCCGTCAGCCTCATAGACCGGGGCGGTCCTGGAGGTGAGCGCGTTCCGGAAATCCACCACGTAAGGCTTATCTTTGAGACTGCCGGCCAGCATGTCGTAGGTGGTGGCAAAATTCTCCCGCACCTTGGAAAACTTGGCCCCCATGATGCTGAGCTCACTTTCTTTTGCTTTTACCTGCGGGTCTATTGCCCCCTTTTCCACCCACAGGATGGGCTGCCACACCAGGAGAAACTCCGCGCCATAGGCCCTCGCCAACTTGCGCACATGCTCATAGCGCTCGCCGGTTTCGGCCACAAACTCTTTGGGGATCGGGTTCTCGGGATGGACTGCCACCATGGTCTGCCGGAAGCGGTCGTAGACCTCCAGGGTAGAGGAAGAATAGAGGGCGCTGTACAGTGGCTTGAACAGGCTGAAGTAACTCCGGCGGTAGCTCTCGATGAGCCCCTGCAACCGGCGGTAGCCGTAGTGGGCCTGAACGGCGCGGTACTCGTTGAAGTAAGCACAGTCGTTGGCGCCGTCGTAAAAGATGATCAGGTCCGGGGGCTTCGCCGCCTTGATGAGGAGCTTCTGCAGGTACTTGGTCTCCAGCAGCGAATTGAAGGAATTCTCGCCGAAATTGGTCACCTCCACCTTATCCGCGTTGCCGGTCTGATTCTGGATTTCTGCCAGGTAACTCGGGATAGTCTCCCCTTCCTGCACTCCGCCAGCCGCCCCGCATGGTGGAGCCCCCCAGCAACCACAGGCGTTTAGGGCCCTTGCCGTCCGCACCCGGAGAAGCCTCGGCCGGGTTATGCAGGGTGGGCCGCACCCCTTCGGCGTTCAAGAAAAATAGCATAGGCGTCATAATTGGCCGCCGACCCCTCCCAGGGCTGGTTAAAGACCATGAGGTTGGTGGCGATGATGACCAGGAAACAGAAAATTTCCACCCCGAGCGCCGTCAGGAGGGCCCACTTCAGCACGTTCAGAAATATTTTAATAAACCGCTTCACTCCGGTTTTCCTTCTCCCGGCGATTTGATCATGCTTGACCCTGCACTGCCGTCCCGGGATTCCAGGGACTCCACTCTTACATAACTTATATGCATCGAAAAAAAAATTGAAGGGATTGGTCTTTAGTTTCGATAACTGTAGCAGCAAGACAAATTCGGGGACACGGATGTCCAGGATGTATCAAGGAGGGATACAGGCATGCAACAACTCCGTCCAGACCTCAAACTCACCATTGACCAGGTCTCCCGTCTCACCGGCGTAAAAAAAGTGACGCTGCGCTACTGGGAAAAATCCTTCGGGAATTTTTTACAACCCACCCGCACGGGGTCCCAGCGCCGGGAATACACCATGGGGGACCTCCAGATGATCGACAGCATCAAAAAGCTCCTGGAAGAAGAGCACCTGACCAACCAGGGGGTAAGGATCCGCCTGGAACGGACCAGCGACATGGTCTGACCACCGGCCGGGGAGCCTGTGGTCCCTGCCGTTTCCGGCCTCAATGGTTAGGGGCGGCAGGGGTGTGCCGGGGAGGCTTGGCTGGCAAGCCGCGCTTACTCCCTGGCTTCCCTGAGGAGTTCATCCCCCCAGGCGGCCGCGAATTCGTTCAGATCCTCCTGCCAGGGACGCATGAGGTTGAGTCCCGCCATTCTCAGGCGCCGGTTCTCCAGGATGGAGTTTCGGGGCCGCACTGCCGGGGTGGGGTAGTCGCTGGTGGGGCAGGGGCGCACCGTCTTGTCCACCCCCAGGCGCTGTAAGAAGTGGCGGGCCAGGTCATACCAGGTGCAGGAACCCTCGGCGCTGGCATGGTAAACCCCCTGGCCCCCCGCCTCCACCAGCCGGAGCAGCTGCCGGGCGAGCCGGTTCGACCAGGTGGGGGAGCCGAACTGGTCGTCCACCACCCTGAGCTCCGGGACCTGGGGGGACAGGGCCCGCTTGAGGATTTTGGTGAGGAAATTGGGGCCGTGCCTGCCGTACAGCCAGGCGGTGCGCACGATGATGTGGCGGCAGCCGGCGTTCTCGATGGCCAGTTCCCCCTCCAGTTTGGTGCGGCCATACCAGGACAGGGGGTTGGTGGGGTCGTCCTCCAGGTAAGGCTCGGGCGGGGGTTTGCTGCCGTCAAAGACATAGTCCGAGGAGATGTGCACCAGGAGAAGGCCGTGGCGGGCGGCGCTCTCCGCCAGGTGCTGCGGCCCGGCCGCGTTCCCCTTAAAGGCCTGGTCCCGCTCGGTTTCGCACCGGTCCACCTGGGTGAAGGCCGCACAGTTGACCACGACTTCAAGCCCATCTTGGGACAGGGCCTCTTCCACCTGCCCCGGCTCAGTTATGTCCAACTCCTGGCGGCTTAAGGCCAGGACTTCGTGAGCCCCCCCAAACACCTCCAGGCAGTCCCGCCCCAAAAGACCATTTTTACCGGTGAGGAGAATTTTCATGAGGTTATAGAGAAAATCCCTAGGCATATCGCATTTACTCGTCGTGGTATTTACCGTATAACTTTTAAGGGATTGGGAGGAGGGGTAAGGGCTCCACTGATCCTTAGTCCCCTCCCCCGGCAACCTCATGGCATCTAATATACACCGGCAACTGCTCCGGCGCCAGGTCCCTGAGGCGGGGCAGTTTCTGGTCCTTGTCCGACAGCAGCGGGTCCGTCACCGGCCAGGGAATGGCCAGGTCCGGGTCGTTCCAGGTGATGCCGTGCTCGTCCTCGGGGTGGTAAAAATCGGTGCACTTGTACAGCACCGTGGCCCCGCCGTCGGCCGCGGCAAAGCCGTGGGCGAACCCGGGAGGGACATAGAGCTGGCGGCAGGGTCGGCGGTCAAGGTCACGGACATGTGCTTCCCGAAGGTGGGCGACCCCCGGCGCACATCCACCACCACGTCCCAGATCTCCCCGGTGAGGGGGATGATGAGCTTTCCCTGGGGGAAGCGCAGCTGGTAATGCAGGGCCCGCACCACCCCCGGGACGGAAAAGGAGACGTTGTCCTGGACGAAGGCGCCGGGCAGGCCACTCTCCTGGTAGCGCCGCGCCTGAAAAATCTCCAGGAAATGACCCCGCCGGTCCCCGAACACCCGCGGCTCGATGAGCAGGACCTCGGGGAAGGCCTGGGGAGTAATCTGCATGCTTATCCTCTTTCCAGCCCCTCTAAATTAGCTGTCCGTTCAATTTACTTTAAGTGATATCGAACCGGCTGTCGTTTTTCTTTAAGAAAATTCTGCGCCGCCGTACTGAAGCTCCAGCCACTCCCGGTAGGCGCCGCTCTTAACCTCCGCCACCCACGCCGGGTTGTCGAGATACCAGCGCACCGTCTTGGCCAGGCCGCTCTCGAAGGTCTCCCGGGGCCGCCAGCCCAATTCCCGGGAGATCTTGCCGATGTCCATGGCGTAGCGCCGGTCATGCCCGGGGCGGTCTTTCACGAAGGTGATGAGCCCGGCATGGGCGCGGTGGGGGGAGTCCGGCGCCAGCCCGTCCAAGACCGCGCACAGGGTCTGCACCACCTCCAGGTTGGTCTTCTCGCAGTTGCCGCCGATATTATAGGTCTCCCCCACCCGGCCCCGGTCCAGGACCAGGCGCAGGGCCTCGCAGTGGTCGCTGACATAGAGCCAGTCCCGCACGTTGGCGCCGTCCCCGTAGATGGGCAGGGGCTTGCCCTCCAGGGCGTTCAGGATCATGAGGGGGATGAGCTTTTCCGGAAACTGGCAGGGGCCGTAATTGTTGGAGCAGTTGGTGATGAGGGCGGGCAGGCCGTAGGTGTGGTGGTAGGCCCGCACCAGGTGGTCGCTGGCCGCCTTGGACGCGGCATAGGGGCTGTTGGGGGCGTACGGGGTGGTCTCGGTAAACGGCGGGTCTGCCGGCCCCAGCGACCCGTACACCTCGTCCGTGGAAACGTGCAGGAAGCGGAACCCCTCCCGCCTGGCCCCCGGCAGGCCCTCCCAATATTGCCTCACCACCTCGAGGAGGTGAAAGGTCCCCATGACGTTGGTCTCCATGAAGGCCTGGGGACCAGTAAATGGAGCGGTCCACGTGGCTCTCGGCGGCAAAATGCACCACCGCCCGGGGCTGATGTTCGCCGAGGAGGCTCCCCACCAGCTCGCGGTGGGCGATGTCACCCCGGACAAAAAGGTGGCCCGGGTCATCAGCCAGCGCCGCCAGGTTCTTCAGGTTGCCGGCGTAGGTGAGACAGTCCAGGTTGACGATGCGGGCGGCATTAAGACCCCGCGCCGCCAGCACGAAATTTGCCCCGATGAAACCGGCGCCCCCGGTGACCAGCCAGGTATCCTCAGAATGAACCGGATGCATGCCAGATAACCCTCAAGAAATACCCCTGCTTCCCGATAAGCAATTGGTGTTTCATTCTATGCCATTTCGGCGGGGAATGAAAACCCAAATCCTGCCGGACTTCTCCGGCCGCGCCACGGTTTTCAAAAAGCGACCGACCCCGGTAGATAATTTACCCGGGAGCCCTTTACCTCGCCAGGATTCGGGTATATAGTAACGGTGGAAGTCAAGGCGAAAGCAGATATCTTGCCGGATTCACTGCAACAAATAGAATGCTGGCGTAAGGCATCACACGCACCGTCTCGGTGAACCATCCCTCACACCCTTAAAGAAGATAAAGGAGGCAACCATGGGAAAAATCGCCATTAACGGCATGGGACGCATCGGCAGGGCCGCCCTGAAGATCATCCTGGACAGCACCAAACTGGAACTGGTGGCGGTAAACGACCTCATGCCCCTGGACAACCTGGTCTACCTGCTGAAGTACGACAGCGTCTACGGCCGCTATCACCGCAAGGTGGAGATGAAAGACGGCAATCTGGTGGTAGACGGCAAGACCATCAAATTCCTGAGCGTCAAGGACCCTGCCCAGCTTCCCTGGAAAGACCTGGACGTCGACGTGGTCTGTGAGTGCACCGGCGTCTTCACCAACATGGAGGGGATGCAAAAGCACCTTAAGGCCGGCGCCAAGTTCGCGCTGCTCTCCGCGCCCCCCAAGGGTGCCGACGTCTGCTGCATCGTCCACGGGGTCACCCAAGCCCCCAAGGGTGAGAAGGCCTATTCCTGCGCCAGCTGCACCACCAACTGCATCTCCCCGGTCATCGAGGTTATCGGCCGCCACTTCGGCATCAAAAAGGCTATCATGACCACCATCCATGCCTACACCTCCAGCCAGGCCATCGTCGACGGGCCGGCCAAGAAGTGGGCCCGGGGCCGGGCCGGGGCCGCCAATTTCGTGCCCACCAGCACCGGCGCGGCCAAGGCGGTCACCGACATCCTGCCCCAGTACAAGGGCAAGTTCGACGGCGTGGCGGTGCGGGGGCCGGTGCCCTGCGGTTCCATGGCCGACATCGTCATGGTCCTGGAAAAGCCCACCACCGCGGAGGAGGTCAACAACATCTTCCGGAAGGAAGCCCAGTCCTCCCAGTATAAAGGCATATTGGGCGCGTCCGAGGACCCCCTGGTCTCCTCGGATATCGTTCAGGACCCCCGGGCCTCGGTGGTGGAGCTCAGCATGACCCAGGTGGTGGACGGCGACCTCCTGAAAGTCATGACCTGGTACGACAACGAGTGGGGCTACACCAACCAGCTGATCCGGGAAGCGGTGCGCATCGCCGGCTAATGAGGCGGGGGTCTCTTTCCTGACCCCCTCACTATTCAGGCCGCGCCCCGGCCGGCCCGCGGGAAAAAATTTAACGAAAGCAGATAATCCCGTGAAATCCTCGGAACAGGTCTTATCCTTTAGGAAAAAGGACATCATGAGGAGTAACTGCCATGACCGATAAAGACCAGCCCGTATGCATGGTCGACCCTGTGTGCAGCCTGGACCTGCAGGCCCAGCACGGCAAATTTATGTACGACTTCGAGGACGTCACCTACTATTTCTGCTCCCAGTCGTGCCGGGATGAGTTCGCCCAGCAGCCGGAAAAGTACGCCAAGAATAAAGGCGGGGTGTGACCTCCCACCGTTTTTGTGCGGCCTGCCGCCAGTAGCGCTTTCCCTTTAGGGCAGTATGACTGGCTGATCAGCAGGTCCAAAACCCGGGAACGCATGCCTGACCTGATTCCCTGCCACATGCAGAATCTCCCCGCCTTCGGAGAGGTTCTGCATGCCTTTTTTTGCTGCGATAAACATCAACGACGCCAGGGCCGCGCATGAGATTTTCAGCGGGAATTGTGGACCAGGTTTGAGGCCGAGGGCATCCCGGTGTATGTGCGGGGGGACCGCCCCCAGTGGTTCGTGCCCACCACCGCCGGCGACCGGGTCCTGCAAGACTGGCCCCCATCCGCCTGGGACGGCGACCTGCGGGTCCGCCGTTTCCTGGAGCGCCTCCCCGGGGAGCCCACCCTCCCCTACCCCGGCCGCGGCCAGGTCCTGGGGCTGCACCACCTGCGGGAGTTCTGGTTCCACCTCACCAACCGCTGCAACCAGGCCTGCCGCCACTGCCTGTTTGGCGCCTCGCCCGCCGACCCGGCCGGGCTCGAGGTGCACCGGGTCATGGACCTGGCCCGGGAGGCCGCGGCGCTGGGCTGCCGGGTCTTCGCCCTCACCGGCGGGGAACCCCTGGTGCACCCGGATTTCGCCGCCATCGTGGATTATCTCCTGCACTTCGACCAGGCCCACGTCATGGTCCTCACCAACGCCCTCCTGGTCAAGGATTACGCCGCTGACCTGGCCCGCTGGCCCCGGGAGCGCTTTCACCTCCAGGTGAGCCTGGACGGCCTGGAGCAGAACCACGATCACCTGCGGGGGCCGGGGGCCTTTGCCGCGCTCATGGCCAACCTCGCCTGGCTCAAGGCCCAGGGCCTGGCCTGCACCCTGTCCATGTGCGTTACCCGGGCCAACTACCTGGACCTCCCGGCCCTGGTGGATTTGGCCGGGGAGATGGGGGCCGCCAATTTCCACCTCATCTGGTACTTTGTCAGGGGGCGGGGCACCCCCGATGACTTCGTGGCCCCCGAGGCCATCTTCCCCCAGGTCGTGGAGGCCCACCGCCGGGCCGCGGCGCTGGGCTTGAGCCTGGACAACCTGGACACCCTCAAAGCCCAGGTCTTCTCTCCCCCCGGCACCATTTACGACGGCGCCGGCAGCGGCTGGGAATCCCTGGCCGTGGGCCCGGACGGCCGCCTGTACCCGTCCCCCGCCCTGGTGGGGGTTGAGGCCCTGGCCACGGAGATTGCCCCGGATCTTAAGACCGCCTGGCAGGCCAGCCCGGTGCTGCGCAACCTGCGCCAGACCAGCGCCCGCACCCTCACCTCCCCCCTGCGCTTCTTCCTGGGGGGCGGCGACCCCGACCACAGCTTCCTGCACCGCGGCACCTTCGTGGGGGACGACCCGTATATTCCTTTATATGAAAAGTTGGCCCTGTGGCTCATCGCCCGGGAAGCCGCGTTGGAGCCGGACCGTGATCTGCCCGCCCTGCGCCTGGGCATGGGGGAGGTCCTGGAAAGCTGCGGCCCCCACGGTGCTGTGGCCCTGACCCACAGCAACTGCCTGTTGACCGCGGCCACCCCGGACAGCCGTACCGCGGTGCGGGAGTTTTACCAGGGCGCGGCCGAGAAAACCCGGGAAGACATCTTAAACCCGGTCTGCTACCCCGAGAACTTCATCTCCCACATCCCGGCCGATGCCCGCCTGCGCAGCTACGGCTGCGGCAGCCCCGTCCTCGAAGCCGGGCTTGCCCCCGGTGAAACCGTGCTTGATCTGGGTTGCGGCACCGGGGTGGAGTGCTTCATCGCCGCCCGCCTCGTGGGTGCCGAGGGCCTGGTCACCGGGGTGGACATGCTCCCGGCCATGCTGGCCCGGGCCTCCCGGGGCGCGGTGGGGGTGGCGGACAACCTGGGCTACGACAACCTCCAGTTCAAGCTGGGCTTCCTGGAGGACCTGCCCCTCCCGGACGCCAGCGTCGATGCCGTCATGTCCAACTGCGTCATCAATCTTTCCAGCCACAAGCGCCGCACCTTCCGGGAGGCCCTCCGCGGTCCTGAAACCCGGGGGGCGGCTGGTGGTGGCCGACGTCGTCACCCCCATGGAACCCGACCCCGCCATTAAAAACGACGACACCCTGCGGGGGGAGTGCATCGCCGGGGCGCTGACCGAAAAAAACCTCTTCGCCCTCCTGGAGGAGACCGGTTTCGGTACCGCCAGGATCCTGAAACGCTTTCCCTACCGGGTGGTCCAGGGGCACCCCTTCTTTTCCTTGACCTATGAGGCCATAAAACCCAGGAGTGCCGAAGCAGTGCTGGTCATGTATCGCGGTCCCCTGGCCGCCCAGGTCACCCGGAGGGGGGACTTCCTGCCGGTGGGGGAGCTACGCCGGGTCAGCCGGGCGGATCTCCCCGAGCCGGCCGCCGATTTTCTGATTCTGGACGAAGCCGGCCAGGCCATGAATATGCCCCAGGATGCCTGGGGTTGCTGCTCTTGCTCGACGGAGTCAACCCCGGACGAGAGCGCCGCCTCCTGTTGCGGGCCTACCCCTCAGGCCGAGCCGGGTCTTGCCCCCAAGCCACCGGACCCGCTGACGGCTGCCGCTCCGTCCCGCCACCACTCCGGCTGCCTGGTGTGTGGCTCGCCTCTGGTATATCAGTCCCAGGCCCGCCCGGGGCGCTGCCATTACTGCCGGGCGGAGCTTCCCGCCCAGACCCTCTGCGAGCAGGGCCACTTCGTCTGCGACGCCTGCCACACCGCCGAAGCCGCGGCCGTTATCAGGCACATCTGCCAAGCCACTGAGGAGACGGACCTCATTGCTCTTATGGATGAGATCCGCCGCCACCCCGCCATTACCTGCCATGGCCCGGAACATCACGTCCTGGTGCCGGCCGTGATCCTCACCGCCTACCGCAACCTCGGGGGCGGGGTAACCCCCGAGATGTTCGAGACCGCCCTCGCCCGGGGCCAAGCCGTGCCTGGCGGGGCCTGCGGCTTCATGGGGGTGTGCGGCGCCGCGGCGGGGGTGGGGATTGCCTTCAGCCTGCTTCTTGGGGCGAACCCGGAGAAGCCGGCGCGCCGCCGCCAAGTGCTAGGCCGCGGTCCAGGCGGTGCTGGGGGAACTCACCTTGCAGGACGCGGCCCGCTGCTGTCAGCGGGAGTGCTGGCTGGCCCTGCGCAAGGCCGCTGCCCTCTCCCGGGACCTCCTCCCCGTCCCCCTGTCTGCCGCCGCCCCACTTACCTGCCGCCAGGGGGGCTGCCGGGAAGACTGCCTCCAGTCTTCCTGCCCTCTCTGGCCTGGCGCCGGTCTTTAGGCTCTAATACCATTTCCAAGTCAGTATTGTCATCTATATAGAGTTAACGTTTTCCCTTTAAAGTTTTTTTAAGATTCTTCCGAAACCGCAATTAATCGAAAATAATTCTGAAATTCTGGAAAAATTTTCTTTACAACCAATAGGGATATCCCTTAGGTTAGAAACCACAGGAAACCGTAAGAATATCCCTTAGGTAAGAAACCGGGAGTGGTTTTTTTCCCATATTAAAATGGTTAATATTAACCAATAGCGGTGGATTAGTTGGTTAAATCCAAATCCAGGGGCAGTCTTTTACTACCAGGCAAAAATCAAGGAATTGTGGTTCCCATGCGATCCTGCACATCGTCCTGGGGAGAGGTTTGCCCTGGAGTATTCGGGGCTGGATTTACTTTCTCAAACAGCTTTGGAGGTGAAGCTATAACAAGTTGGGTACCGGGTTTTAGGAATTAAGGGGGAAGAACCAATGATTAGAAAAAGAAGAAGTCAGGATGCTTCAGCCTGGGGGGGCGCTGGGAGCTTGGTTTTCGTGGCTTTCCTGGCATTGGCCCTGTTATCCCCCCCGGCCACCTCAGCCTGGGGTGCAGACCCCCTGGGGGCTATTCGAGACCAGGAAATTACCCAGAGCATCAAGTTAAAGGCGGGACAGTCCAAAGTCCTGCGGCTGCCTTTCACCATCACCCGCATCTCGGTGGCCAATCCTGAAGTGGCCGACATCATCCTCACCAGCCCCCAGGAAGTCTATATCAACGGGCTGGCCCCCGGCACCACCAACCTCAGCGTCTGGGGCCGGGGCCGTTTTTCTTCGGCCCGGGTGACAGTCGAGGCAGACCTCGGCCAACTCAAGGAAAACCTGGCCACGGTGCTCCCCAAAGAGAAAAATATCGGGGTAATGCCCGCGGATGAAAACGTCGTCCTCACCGGCGAAGTCTCGGGGCCTGTGGCCCAGCAGACCGCCATCAGTATGGCGGCGGCCTCGGTGGGCGGCAAAAAGGAACGGGTCATCAATCTCCTTAACATCGGCGGCGTGCAGCAGGTGATGTGCGAAGTCCGCCTGGCCGAAATCAACCGCACCGTCCTCAATCGCATCGGCGTCAACTTTGCCGTTGCCAACCGCAGCGGCCCCGGCTTCGGGGTGAGTTTGCTGAACAACCTCACCCAGCTCGCCTCATTTGCACAAACCGGTACAGGCTCCAGCGTCGCGTCAACCCTAGGCACCAACATCGCAGCCGTCGCCGGCTGGCAGACCGGCTCGGTCCTGTGGACCATGTTTTTTGACGCCCTGAAGCAAAATGGCCTCGGGCGCATCCTGGCGGAACCCAACCTCGTGACCACCAGCGGCCAGGAGGCCAGTTTCCTGGCCGGCGGCGAGTTTCCCGTGCCGGTGCCCCAACAGTTTCAGACCATCACCATTGATTGGAAAAAGTTTGGCGTGGGCCTGAACTTCACCCCCACGGTGCTGGACAACGACATGATCGCCATGCAGGTGAACCCTGAGGTTTCCCAGCTGGACTTTACCCTGGGGATTACCGTGGCGGGCATTACGGTGCCGGGCCTGGATGTGCGGCGCCTGTCCACCCACATCGAGGTTAAAAACGGCCAGACCTTCGCCATTGCCGGTCTCTTGAACGATCAACACCGCACCATTATCAATAAGTTCCCCCTCATAGGGTCTATCCCTATCCTGGGGACCCTGTTCCGCTCCAGTTCCTTCCAGAAATCGGAGACGGAGCTCGTGGTGCTGGTGACCCCGCACCTGGTGAAGCCCATGGCCCAAGGGACGGCGCGGCTCCCCACCGACGTTTACGTGGAGCCCAACAATGTGGAGTTCTACCTATTGGGCTGCACCGAGGGGAAAAGGAAAAAGAGAGGACTCCAGGAAGCACCGCCGGGCAACGTGCCCGCGGGCAATATGCCGGGGGCTAACGTGCCGGCAACAGTGCCGGCGTCAACTGTACCCACGGATTTCGGACGCCAACCAGTCCAATAAAAGGGAGACCTTAGATGCACAGCAAGAGATACCGGACGACAACTTGGGGTCTGGGACTGGCCCTGGCGGGGTGGATTCTGGTAGGCTTCCCGGGCTGCTGCGGTAAAAATACCGCGAAGGATTACGGCCATTCCGTGACCCATAATCTCGCTCTTTCACTGGTAGACCCCACCGCCGGCCAGGAGGTCTACGTCAGCCGGGGCCAGGCCCCTGACGCGGCGGTCAACGCTTATGCAAAATACAACAAGACCTTCAGCCCCGAAGAGAAAAAGCCGGTGTTGAAGCTCACCACCGGCGAGGGTTACTAACCGCCTTCTAAGGCCCTGTCCCTTCACAGCACCGAGTAGGAGGGATAGGGCCTAAACCGGTCTATCCTGAGATTTACGCAGCTCATGCCGGTCTTGATTGTCGCTTGCCTGTTCTCTCGGGGTAGCTGGGCCATGAGACGGACAGGGACAGCAGGGGGGAAATTATGGGCCGCAAGAGAAGTGCTGCGGGATTCTTTAGTCAAGGCGCTGCCGGCTGGCGACTGCTGCCGGGCATAGTGGCGGCGGCTCTGGTCCTGTGGCTGGCCTTCCTGCCGGGATGCAACTCCCAGGGCGCCTCACGGCAATCCAATCAGCAGTTCCGCCCCATCGGCAACACCGCCCGCCTCATGCAGAATGCCTCGTATTACCGGAAAGTCGGCCGCGTGGAGCTGGCGGTGGACGAACTGGAACAGGCCCGCATGAAGGAGCCCAACAACCTCGAGCTTCTGGACATCCTTATCCAGTGCTACGAGGACCTGGGGGATTTTGACCGGGCCCAGGAGCTTTATGAGCAGGCCCTGGCCAAGCAGGGAGGCGACCAGCCCGCCTGGGAAAACAACCGCTGTTATTCGCTGTATCTCCAGGGGCGCCTGGACCAGGCCGAAACCTGCTTCCGCAAGGCCCTGGCCCGGCAGCCGGACAACCAGAAAGCCCGCAACAACCTGGGCCTGGTGTTGTGCCGGCAGGGCCGTGAAGCCGAGGCTCTGGCCATGTGGCGGGAGGCCCTGAGCGATACCGCGGCCAGACAGCGCATGGGAGAGGCCATGGCCGCCCTGGGGAAAGATGTGCCTCCCAGCCTGGCCGGCCCGCGGCCCCAGGCCGCGCCCTCGCAAATCACTGCCGCCGCCAGTCCACCGGCACCGCCCGCGGTTGCCGCGCTCACTCCCAAGGCGGTCCCGACGCCCTCCCCGGCTCCAACTGCGGCAATTGCGGCCCCCCAGCCGGCTACGCCCACAGATGTACTCATCAGCCGCGCCACCGGGGAAGCAGAAAAACCCGTCCCCCTGAAACTGCCTCCGCCGAATGTCCAGGCCGCCACCGGCCCCCCGGCCCAGCCGCCTGCTGCTCCGGAACCGGCCAAGGCCAAAACTGCCTCACCCAAACCCGAGCCGACTCCCCTTGCCACCGCGGCAGCCCCGGCCCGGCTCGCTTCCCCGTCTGCCAAGGCACCCACCGCGCCGCCAGTGGCCGCGGCCATGGTCACCAAGCCGAAACCCACCATCTTGACGGCCCTGGAATTGGAAGACACCAGGATTGAAGTGAAAAACGCCAACGGCATTCCCGGTCAGGCCCGGGACATCAGGAGCGGCCTCTGCCTCGAGGGCTACAACGTGGTGAATATCGGCAACCACAGCGACTTCGGTCTCGAAGCAACCGTCATCGCTTACCGCCCCGGCGCGGCCCGGGTGGCGCAGAACCTGGCCCGGAACTTTTTCCCCAACGCCAGGCTCGAGGAGAGCGGCAATCTGTCCCATTGGGCCGACGTCTGCATCTCTTTAGGCCTGGACCAGGTGAGCGGTCAGAATATCGCCCGCCTCCGCCAGGAGACCCCGGCGGCCCACGCCTCGGTTCCCCTGCCCACCCCTGGCCGGGAAGCCACCGCGCCCGCACGTAAGAATCTTGAATACCGGGCCAACAAGTTGGCGGCCGCCTCTGAAGGCCCGCCCCCTGACTACCTTACCGCCCAGGAACTCCTTCAGGCGCGCATCGAACTCCGAAACGGCAACGGCATTCCCGGCGAGGCCTGGGAAGTAAGCGGCCACCTTGCCATGGAAGGCTTCACCATCATCAATGTCGGCAACAACCAGGACTTTGACCTGGAAAAGACGGTGATCGCCTACCGGCCCGGAGCTGCCCGGGTCGCCCGGGTGCTGTCCAAAAAATTCTTCCCCAAGGCAACCCTGGCGGAAGAAGGCCAACTGCCCCCCTGGATGGATGTCCGGGTATCCCTGGGCCGGGACCTGGTTGATGGGCATTCTCAGGTAGCGCAGGCGTTTTCCGGGGCATTGGTGCCTTGAAACGCTATTTCACGGTTTGACGTGCGGCCAGCCAGCGCTCCACGACACGCCAGAGCATGGCCCCCAGTTCCTGGGCCTCATTTTCTTTAAATTCCTGGGGATCAAGCATGACAGCTCCTTCTACGCCCGCTTCGCCAAACATCACGGCTAGCCGGCCGTCTTCCCCCCGGCCTAGCTGAACTGCCCCTTCCGGAACTTCCACTTTCATGACTCATCCTCCCTGTAATCAACTTACTCAGACCCCCGGCGCACCCGCCGGAGCACCACCCGGGGCGGCAGCCGCCCATAACGGGTCCCACTACCGGGCCGCGTCACATCACCCGGAGATTATAGTAAAGCCGGTCTAAACGTGATATAGGAAATAAAAAAAACGGGAAGCCATATGCGCAAAAACATGTGTCAAAAGGTCGTTTTCGTCCTCACCATTTTTTTGATGATTCTTTCCCTGAGTTTCTGCAGCAGCATGGAACAAAAACGGGAAAAATTCATGAGCGAGGGGAAAGCCTCTTTTGCCAAGGGTGATTACATCACCGCCAGGCTGCAATTTAAAAATGCCCTGCAGTTGGACCCGGAACTGGCCGAAGGATATCTGTGGCTGGGAAAAACGGAACTGCATCTCAATAATCCCCGGGGCGCTTACGGATCTCTTTCCAAGGCGGTGGAGGTCAATCCCAATCTGTCTGAGGGCCAGATCATCCTGGGCAATTTATTGCTCCTGGGCCGCCGAACCGATGACGCCGAGGCCAAGGCCAAGCTGGTCCTGGCTAACGAGCCGAATAATCCCGACGCCTTGATGCTGTCAGCCGGAGTCGCCCTGGCCCGGCAGCAGCCCCAGCAGGCCCTGGACATCCTTGCCAAAGTAAAAAGCCTCGACCCTCACAAGGTGGAGGCCTACCTGATGCAATCCTCCATCGAGTTCAGTCAAAAAAATCCGGCCGCGGCCGCGGCATCCCTGGATGAGGGCCTCAAGGCCAACCCCCAGGCCCTGGCGCTGTACCAGGCCCAGGCCCGCCTCGAGGAGAGGGAGAAGCAGTTCGACAAGGCTGAAGCCACCCTGAAAAAGGCGGAGGAAATTGCTCCCAAGAATACCAAGCTCCTTGACGAACTGGCCCGCCTGTACGTGCTCCAGAACCAATACGACAAGGCCGAAGAGGTCTTGCGCCGTGAAATGGCCATGGAGCCTGATAATGAGGCTCACGTCAACCTGCTGGCCCGCCTTCTGGGCGAGCGGGGCCGCTTTGATGATGGTGAAAAGCTCCTGAAGGATTTTATTGCCAAGCACCCTAAGAACGATCAGGCCAAGTTCACGCTGGCCAACTTTTTCCTGGCCCAACGGAAACTGGGCAAGGGGGAACAGGTTCTAAAAGAAATCGCCGACAACAACCCCACCGGGCCGGTGGGCATTCAGGCCAAAGACCAGTTGGCGGTCCTCCGCCTGACCCAGGGGCGCCAGGACGAGACCGAAAAGCTCGTCGAGGAAATTCTGAAAGAGAACCCCAAAGACATGGCCGCCTTGAAAATCCAGGGGCTCATTGCCCTGTCCAGAAAGGACGGGCTGAAGGCGGTCGGCAACTTCAGGATCCTCACCCAGGATCAGCCCCAGAACGCGGAGAACTGGCTGCTGCTGGCCCGGGCCCACCAGGTGAACAACGAAAAGCAGCTGGCCAAGGAAGCAGCCAAAAAGGCCATGGAGATAAAGCCCGACTATCTGGAAGCCAGGTCCTTCCTCTATGGCATGTACGTCCAGGACAAGGACTTTGACGGTCTCATCAAGGTTATCAAGGACTATCTGGGGGCCAATGACAAGGACGCGGCCAACTGGGGCGCCCTGGGGGACGTGTATGTCCTCAAGGGGGACGACAAAAACGCCCGCGCGGCCTATCAGAAGATGATCGATCTTGAGCCCAAAAACCCCCAGGGTTACATAAAGATGGCCTCCCTGAGCCGGAAAAACAAGCAGCCCGAGGAAGCCATCCGCTACCTCAATGCCGCCCTGCAACAAAACCCGGATTATTACCCGGCCCTGCGGCTGCTGGTGGCCCTGTACATGGAGCAGAAGCAGCCGGTCAAGGCCCTGGACGCGGCCCGGGCTGCGGTGGCCAAAGCGCCCAAAAATCCCGCCATGCAGCAGACCCTGGGGGAAGTCTACCTGACCCAGAAACAACCTGAGGCGGCGGCCGCCCCCCTTGAAGAGGCCCTGACCCTGGACCCCAATGACGTCCAGGCCCTGGGTTTGCTGGTCCAGGCCTACAATGCCATGCCGGACAAGACCAAGATGCGGGAAAAACTGGAGCAAAAGGCCCAGGATCCCCAGGCCCCCATCTTTTACTCCCTGGCCCTCGCCCAGATTTACGAGCAGCAGCAGGAGGGCGACAAGGCCATCGCCCTTTACAAGACTCTCCTGGAGCGGCCGACTGGCCCCGGTGGTGGTGAAAAACAATCTTGCTTACCTGATGGCGCAATATCAACCCACCCCTGAGAACCTCGCGCAAGCCCAGAAACTGGTGGGCGAAATCCTGCCTGACAACCCGGAAGACCCCCGTTTGTTGGACACTACGGGGTGGATTTACTGCCGCCAGGGGAATTACGCCGAAGCCAAGAAATACCTGGAAAGGGCGGTGGCCAAGGCGCCGAACCACCCGGTGCTGCAATACCATTTAGGCTTTTGCGCCGCCAAGCTCGGGGATAACGACCTGGCCCGCACCGCAATGGAAAAATCCCTGGCCTTTAAGGGCAATTTCCCGGAGCGGGAGGAAGCTCAGAAGATCCTGAACGGTCTTCCCGCCCCGAAAAAGTAACGATACTGCATCCGGGCAAGAGATAAATCCAGGAGCTCCCCAGTCTATATCGGGGGGCTCCTGCCTTTCACCGGGCCTCCGGCGAACCGGGCGCAACTCCATAAAAGAACGGGACAAAAAGAAAATTAGTTCACCCTTTCTTGGCAGGTGTGATAAAATAATCGCCATCTTACCTCAGGGCTACTTCCTGCCTGGCATCCGGCAGCCGCAGGTCAATCTCAAAAAAATCAGCCCATGTTAAATTCCTTAACCGCACTGGTGTTTTTTCTTTCCGGGGGCCTCGGGTTTCTGAGCCTCCCCCCCCTGCCCCTTGAAAAACCGCCGCCTTTGCTTACCGCCGCGCCGGCGTTGGCTCCCGAAAATATCGGCAAGCGCCACGTCGAGTTGACCCAGTTGCTGGAATTCACCTCGCCCTCCGAGCTGGCCCGGGACCTGCCCCCCCTGACCCCGGTCTCCTCCCTGCCTGACCCGCACATGAGAGCCCAGATCGACCTCCTCATTAAAAAATATGCCAAACGCCACGGGGTGGACGAAAAACTGGTCCGGGCCGTGCTCCAGAAAGAGTCCGGCGGCAATCCCGCCGCGGTCTCGCCCAAGGGGGCCATGGGGCTCATGCAGCTTATGCCCGAGACCGCCCAGTCCATGGGGGTCCAGGATCCCTTCAATCCGGAGGAGAATGTCGCCGCCGGCGTCAAATTTCTTAAATACTGTCTGAATACCTTCTGCCAGAACGTCCCCCTGGCCCTGGCCGCCTACAATGCGGGCCCCGAGACGGTGAAAAGATATGGCGGGGTGCCCCCCTACCCTGAGACCCAGCAGTACGTGGCCGGCATCCTCGGTTGCCCCGTCGAGGCTCTCATGAAAAAAGACGCCGTCGCCGAAGACGGGAAAACCCCGGTCAGCCAACCGGCCCTGTCTCAAGGCGTCAAGCCGAATCCCAAGACTGCAGTGAAGCTCCCCCCGCCTACCTGGAAGATTGTCCAGACCGACGTCACTGTCCCGGCGGTTAAATGGAAAATCCCCCCCTCTTTGACTGCCATTAACCCCATATCCCTGAAAAGCGACACCACCGCAGCCGTCAGGGTCTCCAAGGATGTCTCCCTGGTGTCCAAAGAGGCCAAGGAAGCCGCCGGCTCTTCCACCCCCGACGCTCCCAGATTTTTCCATACCTATGGATACAGGTAACGCCTGTATGGCCGGGCGCCATGCTTGATGGTAAAAAACCGTTTCCGGTCCCGGCCGCTTCCGTTACCGCCTGTTTTGTCTCTTGCCCGTGTGTCTGAGTTACGCTAAGTATTAAATTATCCATTCCTTAGGCCATATTAAGGACAGGCCGGCGCCGATAATAAACTTGACACTTCTGCTTAAAAATCCTTAAATTATTGAGATGATGGACCGATAATATGAGCATGGGTCAATATGACCCAGCAGGCAGGATCTGCCCTATGAATTTTATCCGGTTAAAACAGTTGGTCTGGCTAGTGTTGGGGTTGGCCCTCATGGCCGGCCTGGGTTGCGCCCCCCACATGAACACTACCGTGGAGGCCCAGGCCGCCGCAGCCCAGGTAGTGGAAGAGAAGTATCAGCTCGGTCCCGAGGACGTCATCGAGATTTCAGTATGGAAGGAGCCTGACCTCACCAAGCAAATCGCCGTGCGTCCTGACGGCAAGATTTCCTACCCTCTCATCGGCGAGGTACAGGTGGCTGGCAAGACGGTGAAACAGGTGCGGGATGATATCAGCAAACGCCTGGAAAAATTCGTCACCGACGCCCAGGTCACCGTTATCCTGCTTAAAACCCAGAATTACAAAATTTACGTCGTGGGGAAAGTCAACAAGCCCGGGGAATTCGTGATGGGGCGGCCGGCCAATGTCATGCAGGCCCTGGCCATGGCCGGGGGTCTGACCCCGTTTGCCTCGCCCAGTAAAATCATCGTTATTCGCCGGAGCGGCGGCAACGAACAAACTTTTCCCTTTGATTACAAGAGCGTGGCCAAGGGGGAATTCCTGGACCAGAATATCACCCTGCTGCCGGGTGACGTGGTGGTGGTGCCCTGAGGCTCACCCGCGGGGCATTGCGGCCGGCCCGGCTTGCCGTTATCAGATGCCGGCCTCTTTTCTGCCCGGGCTCATATAATTGATGGTCGATAACCCTCAGGCCGGTCCGTCAGCTTTGATCTCTTTCATTATTGGACATTTTCAACCCCGGCCCGGGTCGTAGTTTTTAAAAAGGAATCGTTGTGGGCTTCATAGACAAGGCACTGGAAAAAGCCAAGGCCGAAAAACAAAAATCCCAGGGCGCGGGCGCGGCCGGGACCACGGCGCCGCCGCCCAAGGTCGCGCCGGCCATGCCGCCTCCTCCCCCTACCGGTGCCGAAACCGCCCCGGAAGCCATTACCTATTCCGCTACCCGGACGATGCCGGTGAGCCAGGAGGAATTGCGGCGGCGGCGTATCATCACCGTTATCGACGACAACCTGGTGCGGGAAGAATACAAAATTCTGCGTACCCAAATCCTGCAGCGCACCCGGGAGCAGCAAAAAAACACCCTGATGATCACCGGGCCTTCACCCAACGAGGGCAAGACCCTGACGGCCATCAACCTGGCCATCAGCCTGTCCCACGAGGTGGACAAAACCGTGCTGCTGGTGGATGCGGACCTGCGTTCTCCCTCCATCCACTCCTATTTCGGCATCCCGTCCAGTCCCGGCCTGGTGGACTACCTGTCCGGCAACGCCGCCCTCTCCGACCTGCTGGTGCACCCCCAGGGTTTCGACAAGCTGGTCATCCTGCCCGGCGGCAGGGCGGTGGCGGGGGCCGCGGAACTCATCAGCTCCCCCATGATGGGCAACCTGGTGCGGGAACTCAAACATTTCTACCCGGACCGCTACGTCATCTTCGATCTCCCCCCTGTCCTGTCCTATACCGACCCCCTGGCGTTCGCCCCCTTTGTCGACGCCATTATCCTGGTGGTGGAAATGGGCAAGACCCCCAAGGAAGACATCCAAAGAACCGTCGACTTGTTCAAGGATCTCCCCGTCCTGGGAATTATCCTCAATAAAGCGGACCCGCGGGACCACGACTGCCACTCCTATTATTCTCACCAAGCCGTCGAGACAACTGGGGCGAAAAAGGGACTCCTCAGTTGGATTAAGTTCTGATGTACGAACAGTTTTTTGGACTGACCGAACGCCCTTTCAGCCTGCTCCCCGACCCCGATTTCCTTTATTTAAGCCCCCAGCACAAGCTGGCCAGGGCCTATCTGGAATACGGCCTCACCCAAAAAATCGGCTTTGTGGTGCTCACCGGCGAGATCGGCACCGGCAAGACCACCCTCGTCAAGTCGCTGCTCAAGGCCAAGACCGGCAAGCAGCGCCTCGGGGTGTTGTATCAGACTTCCTTCGACGCCGGGGACCTGCTGGAACTGCTCCTGAAGGAATTTGAAATTCAGGGCCATTTCTCCACCCGGGCCTCCCGCCTGTCGGCCTTCAACCAGTTCCTCCTCCAGGCCTACTCCCGGGGGGAGCACGTCGTCCTCATCGTGGACGAGGCGCACAACCTCGGGGCCGCGGCCCTGGAAGAATTGCGGCTCCTCTCCAACATCCAGACCGACAAGGAGCCCCTCCTGCAGGTGGTCCTGGTGGGCCAGCCGAATCTTCGGGACCGCCTGCGCCAGCCCTCCCTGCGGCAGTTGGCCCAACGGGTGGGAGTCCACTTTCACCTGCAGCCCCTGGATGAAGAAGAATCCCGCGAGTATATCCAGTATCGCCTGGCCCGGGCCGGGGGCAGCGGCATCTTTACCCCCTCCGCCCTCCACAAAATCTTTGCGGCCTCCCGGGGCGTGCCCCGCCGCATCAACGCCTGGTGCGACCTGGCCCTGGTGGCCGCGTTCGCTGAAGGCCGGAAAGAAGTTGACCGGGAGTTCCTGGAGACCGTGCTGGCCTCCCAGGGTGAATCCCTGGAAGGGCCTGACCAGGCTGACAGTGGGCCGGACCTTGGGCTGACGCGCCAGGACCCGGCTGACCTCCTGGAATCGGAGGCGGCTGGTATTGCCGCGAGTTTAGGCGAGCTTATGGAGGAAGACTCCGGGGCCTTGTCCGATAACCATCTCCGGAAAGAGCTCTTGGAACTTAACGAGCGCATGGCCCGTCTGGAAGGATTGGTGCTGGACCTGGTGGGCCAGTTGGTGCCGGCCATCACCCGGTTTTTTATTCAACTGCCCCCTGACCACTCCAAGGCCGTATCGCCGCCCTCGGCGTCCCTGCCCCCAGGCGATGCCCTGGAACCACCCGCCCCGGAGGAACCCCCGGCCTCCCCGAAAAAAAAGTGGTGGTCAAGGCTCCTGAACATCTGACGGGCTTCCCGTAGCCCTGCCCTGCCCTCCCCTTTTCATATAATATAATCGATTATGCACTTTGCTCCGCAAAGTACATGAAGCATTCTTTCTGGGGAGAGGGCCAGGGACCTGAAGTCCCTGGTAAGGGCCCACCGGCCCCGGTAGCACGGGCTTCCAGCCCGTGGGAACCCCCTCCCCCGCTTAACTTCGATTAGGTCTTTTGCGGAGCTAAAGACCTAATCGATAATACATCGGGGGAACCCATGCATCTCTTGATCGTCGGCGCCTCCAGGGGCATTGGGCTGGAGCTTGTGCGGCAGGCCTTGACTGCCGGACACGCGGTCACCGCGCTGGCCCGCCACCCGGTTCATCTCCCGGCAGACCAGGGGTTGCTTCGGGTTAAGGCCGGGGATATTCTTGAGGCCGCCACGGCCGACGGGAGGCGGTGCGCGGTCAGGACGCCGTCTGCCTGACCATCGGCACGGGAATAACTTTTAGGCCCGTAACACTCTTCTCCCGGGGGACCCTAAACGTCCTTGCCGCCATGGCAGAGCACGGGGTGCGGCGCCTGATCTGCGTCACCGGTATCGGCGCCGGGGACAGCCGGGGTCACGGCGGCTTTCTCTATGACCGGGTCATTGCCCCCTTTCTTCTTAAAACCATTTACCAGGACAAAGACCGCCAGGAAGCTCTCATCAGGGCCAGCGGCACGGACTGGACCATGGTCCGCCCCGGCTTTCTCACCAACGGCCCCCTCACCGGCACGTACCGGGTGCTCACCGATTTAACGGGCGTCACCGCCGGCAGAATCGCCCGGGCTGATGTGGCCCATTTCATGCTGGCAGAACTGGCGGCCAACCGCTACCTGGGCCAGGCTCCTCTCCTGACCTATTAGCCGGCGCCGGCGGGAGGCAAGCCAGGCCCGCCATCCCTGCCCCCTGTCCCGGGCTTGGTCCGCCTTGCTCAATCCTTCCCCCAGTGTTCCTGGATGAACTGATCCCGCCCGGAGTTCCACCGGTAATACTTGTACTTCAAGGAATGCGTCTGGGAGTAGTGCTGATGGTAATCCTCCGCCGGGTAAAACGCGGTAACGGGCAGGATCTCCGTGACGATGGGCTTCTTGAAACGGCCCGACCGGGCCAGGGCCGCTTTGGACTCTTCGGCCAGGCGCTGCTGCTCCTCGTCGTGATAAAAAATCACGCTGCGGTATTGAGGCCCCCGGTCCACGAACTGCCCCCCGGGGTCGGTGGGGTCGATGTGCCGCCAGAAATAGTCCAGCAGTTGCGGATACGACACCTTCCCGGGGTCATAGTAAACCTGCACCGCCTCCACGTGCCCCGAGTCGGCGTAATTTTCATAGGTGGGATTGGGCCGGCTCCCCCCGGTGTACCCGGAAACCACCTTCACCACCCCCGGGACCTTCTCGAAGTCCGATTCCACACACCAGAAACAGCCACCCGCCAGGGTGGCCACGGCTGTTGGCGCGCCTGCCTCCATGCTGCCTCCGCGTTCAGGGTTTGGGCCGGGCTGGGGCGCCAGTGCTCCCCATCCCTGGCTGCCGCTCCCGGCCAGGAAAATGATGCTGCCCACGATGATCACGGCATTCAAGGCCCTGGAAAAAAACATGGGACCCTCTCCTTCATGGGAAAAAATCGGGGATTACTCCTAACATGGGGCCGAAAATCGCAAAATCAAGCTACATCCATCACGGAGGTTTATTTTGCCGTAAGTCCGGCCGCGCCGGAGATTCCAGGTATTCCGCGTTCATCCTGCTTGACTGGCCCCGGGGAAGGCACTAACATAGGATTACCTTAAAAA
The DNA here is from genome assembly GCA_963773285.1 of uncultured delta proteobacterium. GTDB lineage: Bacteria > Desulfobacterota > Desulfobaccia > Desulfobaccales > 0-14-0-80-60-11 > JBGSLA01. Next base: position 34,744 of record CAVZAM010000003.1, on the reverse strand, counting down.
AGAGGAGGTGAGGACGGGATGAAGCAGGCGCTCACCAAAGAGGCCCTGGCCAAGGAGGCTGCCTTCTGGGGTAACGTTAAGAAAATGCTGATGAATCCTGGAACGGTATGCCATTCCTGAAAGAGTTGAAAGAAGTAGCGTTGCCGGTTCGGCAACCTGAACAGTGTTACACCGGCAGGGGCCGGAGCGCCTTCATTGCTCCCGGCTTCTGCCGGTTTCTGCACTCACCCCTCGCACTGTTAACCCGGTCCTGAGTCAGGATAGACATTCTTCCCCTATGCCCGTCATCAACGGCTACGAATTTTTTGTGCAGTGGCACCTCACCAATAGCTGCAACCTGCGGTGCACCCACTGCTATCAGGAAGCGGCCCCATCCGGCCAGGAGCTGTCGTTGCCGGAGATTTTTGGGGTCATCGAAGAAACCGCGGACATGCTGGCCGCCTGGCGGGAATCCTACGGCATCGATTTTTCCCCCAGCTTCCACGTCACCGGCGGCGAACCCCTGCTGCACCGGCATCTCCTGGCGATTCTGGCCGAAATGAAACGGCGGGGTTTTGCCGTCTACCTCCTGTCCAACGGCACCCTCATCACCGAGGCCTGGGCCGGCACGTTCGCCGACCTGGGAGTGGACGGGGTGCAGATCAGCCTGGAAGGACCGGCCGAAATCCACGAAAGCATCCGGGGGCCGGGGAGCTTCGAGGCGGCCCTGGAAGGGGCCCGCAACCTCGTGGCCACCGGCGTCAAAGTAATTTTCAACACCACCCTGAGCCGCCTCAACGCCGGCTCTTTTCTCGATCTGGTGCCCCTGTCCCGGTCTCTGGGGGTTCAGGAGCTGGGTTTTGCCAGGCTGGTGCCCTCCGGCCGCGGCGCCGCCCTCATGAATCAAATGTTGTCCCCCGGCGAGATCCGGACGTTGTATAAGAAAATCTTCGCCCATGGGGTCAGCGGCCTCGATGTGGGGAGCGGCGATCCCCTGGCCATGATGCTGCAGCTGGCCGCGGTCCCCCAGGACGAGGACCCCGACCCCTTTCCCCGGGGAGGATGCGCCGCCGGAGTTTCGGGACTGACCCTGCTGCCGGATGGCACCATCCTGCCCTGCCGGCGCCTGCCGGTGCCCCTGGGAAATGTCCGCCGGGACCGGCTCCGCAGAATCTGGTCCACCTCCCCGGTCCTGGACGCGCTGCGGGATAAAAGCCGCTACTCAGGCGCCTGCGGCTCCTGCCCCCGGTGGGACCGTTGCCGGGGTTGCCGCGCCATTGCCTATGCCTGGTCCAAGGCTCAGGGCCGCCCCGATTACCTGGCCCCGGACCCCCAATGTTTCTTGGGCCCGGAAATGCCCTGAACAAGTAGTCCCGGCTCGGCAAGAAGAGTTTCACGAAAGCGAGCAGGAAAACCGGCTGACCCGGCGGCCCCTGCCCTGCCGCAGCCTCAATCTTTCCCCGGAGGAAAACATGGCCAAGTGGCTTCTCTCAACTGATCACAGCTCCGCCTTGTTTGCCACCCGGCACATGATGGTTACCTGGGTGCGCGGCTTTTTCACCGAAGTGCGCGGCACCCTGATGTTCGACCCCTTAAACGTCGCCGCCGCCACCCTCACCGTCGAGATTGCCGCGGCCAGCCTCTATACCGGCGTGCCTCAGCGGGACAACCACCTGAAAAGCGCGGATTTTCTGGATGTGGCGAATTATCCCGTCATCACTTTCGCCAGCACCGGGGTGGAACAGGTGGCCCTGGATCAGGCCTGGGTTAAAGGCGACCTGACGATCCGCGGCATCACCCGGCCCGTGGTCCTGGACGCCCGCTGGTCAGGCCCCGCCCGCTTCAACGACGAAGGCACGGTCTACACCTCCTTCGGTTTCAGGGGCACCACCATGATCAACCGCGAGGACTTTGGCATGGTGTGGAACACCCCCATGGAACATGGCGGCGTCATGGTGGGCCGGCACATCTATATCCAGGTGGACTCGGAAGTTGATCTTGCTGAAGAGTAATGGCGGGATACTTACTTTGCGTGAATCTTACGTAAGGCAGGTTTAATGATTATAAATTTCTTCGTATTGCTTGATCGCCTTTTCCAATATTCTTTTCGCCTTGGGCTGTTTTATAGAATTCTGATTGGTAATGTCCAAGTTTTTCTTGGCCAGGAGATACACATCTCTTTTATCTATCGCGTTATACAGGAGATCAGCCCAATATTTCGCTCGTTGCATTTCATCTGGAATTGCACTGCCATCGTCTGCGGACTTCCTGTGAAGCTTCATCTCAGACCTGTTTTCTCGTGCTGCGGTTAAAAAATGATCCCCGAGCCATGCTAACAACTAATAGATTTAAAAAGGGTGCGATCTATAGGATAATTGGACTAATTTCTCGTGGTCAGATATCACCATTCATCATGGCAAGACCTTGCTTGCCTTAGGTATTTTTGCCCTGGCAAGTCTTTTAAGCCCTCCGAATTTTTTCTGGCCAACCTCCTCCGTCTCCTTTATATTTCCTTCCATCCATCTACCCCCCCTTTCCCTGCCTGGGGGGCGCCACCGGAGAAGCGGCATGCAGGTGCAAGCATCCTGGGAGGAAGCTCCATGAGTCAGAGACTGCCCGGCCGGCTCGCCGGCATGACTGATTTTCAGCAGCGCCACCGGTTCGTCTTCCTCTTCGCGGGCTTGCTGCTGCTGCTCATCATCGCCCCGGTGCTCGAGAAAACCACTCTCTCCCGGGAGATTCTCGCCGCCATCACCACCTTCATCCTTTTCTCCGGCATTTACAGCAGCCTCAAAGCATCAAAATGGCTTTTCTGGGGAATGGTCCTCCTGGGCGCCTTTAATCTTTTCACTGTCTGGTGGGAATACGCCTCCTGGTCCGTCGAAGCAGCTTTGGCTCACTATGTCGGCCTGAGCCTTTTTTTCCTGATCATGACCGTCATCATACTCAGGCAAACCTCCCGGGAAACCTCCGTCAACCCCAACGTCATTTACGGCGCCGTCACCGTCTACCTGCTCATCGCCTACATCTGGGGGTTATTGTTCGCCACCCTTTTTCTCCTGGACCCCCTGTCTTTCCGGAATCTGGCCCTCCCCCTCAATGCCCAGTTTTCCGTGGTGCCGTTCTGGTACCTGAGCTTTTTCACCATCACCACCCTGGGCTACACCGAGATCGCCCCGGCCACCGACCTGGCCAAATCCCTGGCGGTCATCGAGGCGGTGGTGGGCCAACTCTATCTGGTCCTGCAGGTATCTTTACTGGTAGGTTTGCGGGTCTCGGTGGTGGCGGCCCGGCGCCGGGAAAAGCCTTGAGCGGCCCATGGGGTTCTCGCCCGTGGCCGGTTTGTCAGGATATGCTGCGGTGGAGGGGAGTTTAGCGAAGAAATCTGGCATGGCTCAGGCCCGGAGGCTGAGCCGCGCTCCCTGGTTGTTGTCCGGCGTGTAACCGGGGTCCTGGCTGCGGTAGGCTCTAAGGGCCGCCTTCCACAGGTGCACGGAGGTTCCGGCCGGCAGGGCGCCGGCCTGGTCTCCGGGGCCGGTTGACGGGGTTGGGGCCGCGGTTTCAGCCCCGGCCGCGGCAGCTCCCGGTCGCCCGGGGTTAACCGACACTTGCTGCCCGGGTGCCGGGTCCCAGGCCACCGGCAGATTGGCGCCGCTCCCGGTCTGGCCATTTCCCGCCGCGCCGCTGCGCTCCGCAGCCGGCATGGGCTCCGCCGGGGTAGACCGCTGCAGCCTGAGCCAGGCCTCCCGAAAGACCCCGCTGCCCCTCAAAAGCCCGGCCAAATCGCTCATGCGCCCGGATTTATAAAGCATGTCGATGTGCGCCCGCGCCTCTTCCGGGGTCTTGGCCCGGGGCGGACTGCCGGGTTGGGGCTGACGCGCCTTGAACCTGGGCGTGGTGCCGCTTAGCTCGGCGCCCCCGGCCCAGCCGGTCGTCTCCTTAACCCCCGCAGTCCCTTCTATGCCCACGATCCTTCCTTCCTGGAAGCTGACCTGACTTCACCACCCGGCCCCACGGCGTCAGACTCACCCCGCTTGCCATTCCCACCCAAGGCTTGTGCATAAAACAGGCCACAGCCATCCTAAAACAAAGTGCACAAGTTTTCATCAAGTAAAACCGCGGCTGAGACATTTTTTTAATTCCCTGTCCCGCCTGGGCATGTTCCACCCGTCGCACGTGCATGTTCAGGTTCGTGAAAGTTTAACGGATTTTAGCGAAGAGTTTTGGTGAGTTATTTTTTTAGGGCAGCGTCAATGCCACTTCTTGTCATGGCACTTCCCTTTCCATGGGAATTTTTATTTATTTTAATGCCTTATGCTCTCGCGCCCCCGCCGCCCCTGCTTTGCCCCGCCGCAATATCTCTGCAAATTTATATTTTTTTAAAAATTCATCTCAACTTTTTTAAAGGAGATTCCGATTATGGGGCAAATAGTTCGGAACCCTGAAAACCCGGCATTCATCAAGGGTTACATCAATTATGAGCAGCTATCAGCGTCAAGCCCTGGTTATGGGCATGAAGATTTTTGATCAGGCCATCCTGCTGTTCTGTTTTTTTTTAGCCTCGGCGGCAATTTCACAAGACCTCGAGTCCATCAGCTTCACGCAATTCCTGTCCCTGCGCATCAGGCTGGTCAATTTTTTCCTGTATGCCACCTTCGCGTTGTTCTGGCACACGGATTTTTGGGTCTTCGGCCTCTATCACTCCCGGCGCTTCGCCTCCTGGAAAACCGATCTCACCGACATCGTCAATGCCACCTCGCTCGGGGTCCTGGTGCTCTTATGCTTCAGTTTCCTTTTTCACCTCACCATGGTCACCCCGGCCTTTCTGTTTCTCCTCTGGCTTTACACCACCGCTCTCACCTTCGCCAGCCGTCTGGCTCTCCGGCTGGTCCTGGAGAGGGTCCGGCGCTGGGGCGTCCATATCACCAATATTTTGATTATTGGCACCAATCCCCGGGCCGTGCATTTCGCCGAGACCCTGGAGAGCAAACTGGAAATGGGGTATCACGTGGTGGGCTTTGTGGACCACGAGTGGGCCGGCACCAGGCGCTTTAAGGAGTCAGGCTACCCCCTGGTGGCCGATTTCGCCGGTCTGCCCGCGTTCCTGCGCCACCAGGTGGTGGACGAGGTGATGATCGACCTCCCCCTGAACAGCTTCTACCGGGAAGTCACCGACATCGTCAACCGCTGCCTGGAGCAGGGGGTCATGGTCAGGTTTATTTCCGACAGTTTTTACCTCCTGCGCAACCTGAAGCTGGCCCACTCCCGGCTGGAAAAATTCGGCGACGACATCGTCATCTCGGTGCACAACGGCGCCATGGGGGGCTGGCCCATCGTCGCTAAAAGGGCCTTCGACATCCTCATTTCATTTTTGCTGATCATCATCCTGGCGCCGGTTTATCTCTGTGTCGCTGTCCTCATCAAGGTAACCTCCCCCGGCCCCATCTTTTTTATCCAGGAACGCATCGGCCTCAACAAGCGGCGCTTCCGTCTCATTAAATTCCGCACCATGGTCCCGGGCGCCGAGCAGCAGCAGGCCAAGCTGGAGTCGTTGAACGAAGCCCGCGGCCCCGCCTTCAAAATCAAAAATGACCCCCGGGTGACCCCCCTGGGCCGGTTCCTCCGCCGCACCAGCCTGGATGAAATTCCCCAACTGTTCAATGTCCTCCAGGGAGACATGAGCCTGGTGGGGCCACGGCCCCTGCCGGTGCGCGATTACAACGGCTTCAACCGGGACTGGCACCGCCGCCGCTTCAGCGTCCGCCCCGGCATCTCCTGTCTCTGGCAGATTTCCGGCCGCAGCAATCTCTCTTTTGCCAAATGGATGCGCCTCGACATGGAATACATCGACCACTGGACCTTTTGGCTGGACCTCAGAATTCTGGCTTTAACGCTCCCGGCCATCATTAAACGGCAGGGGGCATATTAGCTTTGGTTATGAAAAAAACCACCGCCTTTCTCCTCACGGTTATCTGGGTTGCCATCCTGGTGCAGCTTGACGCCGCCCGGCAGCCGGCCCTGGCCCAGGATGCCCGCCTGGAGCAATTTTCCCCCCGGGAAGAGATGGACCGCAAGGCTCAGCTCCGGCGCAACCCCCGGGACGCCAACGCCTGGTTTTACCTGGGCCGGTATTACGATTTCACCCACCGCAACCAGGAAGCCGCCCAGGCCTTCTATCAGGCCACCCTGATCAAACCCGGCTGGGCCGAGGCTTTTTTTAACCTGGGCAAGATGTACCGGAGCATCGGCCATTACCGGGATGCAGCCCGGGCTCTGCAAAGGGCGACCCTCCTTAAGACCGACTACAGCCGGGCCTATTTTTATCTGGGCTTGGTTTATCTTGACCTGGATCAATCCGACGAAGCCGCCCAGGCCCTGATTCAGGCCTATACCCACGACCCCGGCTACTTCGAAACCTACTTTGACACCACCAGCTACGGCATTCACTCGGAGTTGGGCAATAAAGACGCCATCCTGACGGTCATCCGGACAGTCTATCCGGTCAACCAGCAACTGGCCCAGATTCTCTATAAGAGGTGGACCCGGCACGGCATCAACCTGCGGGAATTTTACGAGGTGGTCTCCGGCTCCGACAAAAAATCGGAAGCCGGTTACCAGGAGGCCCAGGAAGTGGGGTATCAGGAGCAGCCGCTGCCGGGTTATCAAAAGCCGCCCCCTGCCGGCTTCACGAGGTGAGGCTGAATGATTTTTGTGAGACCGCGGGATCTTCTATGACGGGATGGACCAAAGCATGAACAATGCGCCGGATGTTACCCAAAAGACCTCGCTTCGGGATCTTCTCCTGGTGATTTTTACCAAGATGCATGTGTTCCTGGGCATTTTTGTCTTTATCGTCGTCGCCACCATGGTGTTCGCCTTCATCAAGGAACCGGTCTACGAGGTCACCGCCGACGTTCTGGTTAAACCCCTGCTGGAAAAAAACCTCAAGCTGCAAGCCCCTACCACCACCACCATGCGGGCCAACCCCGTGACCCAGCAGGATATCAATTCCGAGGTAAACCTCCTGAAGTCCCCGAAGCTCCTGGAGGAAGTGGTAAAAAAACTTGATCTCGATAAGGAGCCGTTGCCGAAAACCATGGCAGCCCGCCTGGAGAGATTTCTGCGGGACGGTCTCCGGCAAATCCTGGTGACCTTGGGGCTGTCAGTGGAGGCGAGCCCCCTGGACCGGGCGGTGCGTTATTACCAGCAAAAACTGGACATCAAGCCCATTACCCTTTCCAACACTATTGAAATTTCCCTGCGGGGGGAAGATCCGAAGCAGATAGCCAAAATCGTCAATACCCTGCTTGAATCCTATATCGACTATCACATCGAGGTCTACAAGGCCAAAGGCGCCCAGGCATTCTACGCCCGGCAGGCCGACCGCTTCCACACCAGTTTGACCCGGGCGGAGAGGGACCTGCGGGATTTCAAGAAACAGAATGCCATCATCGATCTCACGGTCCAGAACGAAAACAACGTCAAGATTCTTCAGGCCTTGCGGGAAAACCTTGCCCTGGTGCAGGCCCAGATCAAGGAGCGCCAGACCAAGGTGGGGGAGCAGGAGAAAAATCTGGACCAAACCGGGGAGATCGGGGCCGCCACCAAGGAGTTTCAATCGGGCATTCTGGAGGAACTGGTGCGGGCCCTGAGCCCTCTCCTGGCTGAAAAGGAGCGTCTTTCCCTGCATTACCAGAAGTCCAGCGCCAAGTATCAGGCTGCTGATCTGCAGGTGAAGGAGCTCTTGAAAAATTATCGGAAGCAGACCCGGGAGATCCTCCGGGGCAGCCAACTCGATCTGGAGGGCCTGCGCGACTATGCCCGGGTGATCCACCGGGATATTGACCGGCTCAAGGATTCCTCGGTTTCTTTGTCCCAGCAGCAGATTGAACTGGACCGCCTGACCCGGGAAGTCAAAATCCTCGAAAAAAACTACCTCCTTTATCTGGACAAAACCGAAGAAGCCCGCATCGAGGCCCAGCAGGATGCCGACCGGGTCTCCAATGTCACTGTCACCAATTGGGCCGAATCACCCTCCATCCCCGTATTTCCCCGAAAAATCCTCATGGGCGTCCTCGCGGTGCTTATCGGCCTTATCGTCGGGCTGGCCGGGGCTTCCGTCTCCTATTATGTTGACCACACCGTCAAAATCCCCGAAGACCTGGCCCGGCAAAGCCAGGTCCCTGTCCTCACCGGACTGGAACTGGTGGAAAACCCCAACGGCAATCCCCACAAGGGGGTCCCCCCTCTGTGGATGAAGCAACCCCATGCCTTTCCTTCCCTGTTGGGCGGCTTTCGCACCTTGAAATACGACCTCGATTTGCTGAAGCATTCCCGGGACATGAAGATTATTTCCATCACCGGGGCGGACCCCCAGGTAGGGGTCACCACCGTGGCGGCCAATCTCGCCGTGGTTATGGCCCTGGATTTCGGAGACCAGCGAATCTTGCTGGTGGACGCCAACATCGACAACCCCCGGCTGCAAACCACCTTCCACAAAGCCCTGGAACCGGGTTTGCTGGATTATCTGGTGGACAATCTGCCCCTGCAGAACATCATCCAACCATCCTTCCTGCCCAATCTTGACTTGATCACCGAGGGCCAGAAAACCAAGCGGGTGACCTCCCCCTTCGATCTCCAGAGCTTCTCGAGGTTCCTGGAGGAGGTCCGGGAAAGGTACGATTTCGTCATCCTCGATACCGCCCCCATTCTGCGGTCCAGCGACAGTCTCATCATTTCCGGCAAGGTGGATGGTGTGGTGGCGGTAGCCGGGGCCAACCAGACCAGGTATGAAGTCATGCTGGAAGTCAGGCATCACATCGAGCAAAACGGCTGGCTGGCCGGCGGGGTACTCAACAAACGCCGCTTTGTCATCCCCAAAAATGTGTACCGCTTCCTCTAACTCCAACCGTGATGAGGATAGGAAATGCTGATGGCTGGCATCGCACGCAACAAAATAGCCCTGGTTTTATTCATTCTGACTTTCTGGGGTTTGTCAGGATGTTCACACCCTCAACCCGCCATGACCACTGCAGTTATGGCCGAACAACCCCCCCTGCCCTATGCCGTGAGCCCGGGGGACGTCATCGACGTCAAGCTGTTCTACACCCCCGAACTGGACGAAAGCCAGATCGTGCGCCCCGATGGCATCATGACTCTCCAGCTCATCGGCGACATCCAGGCCCAGGGCAAGACCTCCGAGGAACTGCGCCAGGAACTGGTCAGGCGTTTTTCCGCGCACCTCATCAAGCCCGAAGTCGCGGTTTTTGTGCGCCGGGTTCAGGACAGCAAGTATTGGGTGGCGGGCGAGGTTAAAAGACCGGGGCCATATCAAATGTTAGGCCGCGCCACCATTGTCGAGGCCATTATGGACGCCGGGGGAGGCACCCGTCCCACCGCGGACCTGAAAAATGTCCTGGTGGTCAGGCAGCGGGAAGGCCACCATTACGGCTGCCTCGTCAATGTTAAGAACATCCTTCAGGGTCGTGAGGGAAATTCTTTTTACCTCCAGGCCAGAGACATTGTGTTTGTGCCCTCCACCAGTGTTACCAAGGTTAATGATTGGATGGATCAATACGTCAACAAAATCATCCCGCAACATTTTAATATCTGGTTTGGCTATAACCTAAACCATAATTGAGATGATCCATGTCCCATCACGATATACGGCCGCCAACAAAAAAGCACATCACTAGCGGTGATATTATATGGACAATTGCTTGCATCGGCGCCGGCTTTTTGTTCATTTACATCTTCTACTTTTTGGTGACCCACATTTCCAATACCACTTTGTATCAGGAAATTTTACATCGATAAAATAGGTAAGAGTCGCTTCAGCATGCGGAACTTTCTGACTATCTATCCAAATTACCACCGGCTTGATTCCTTTGTAGTAACTATTTTGGGATTATGCTGTTGTGGTGGTTTGGTGACTGCTCTGATGATGGGCGGCAAGTGGTTCTTTTTCATTATTTTCATGATGGTGGCTGCTTCCCTCCTCACCACCCTGCGCCACCGGGAGAAATTCATCCTTTACCTCTCGGTGGTACTCATGAGCGTATGCCTCAACTTCCACCCCATTTTCATCCCCGGGGCCCTTTATCCTTGGCCGGTGGGGGGCCTGCGCATCAGCATTTTCGAGGTGGCGTTTTTTATTCTTCTGGTATCCTGGCTTATTCGCCTGGTCACCGATGCCACCCTCACTGTCCGCCTCTACCCATGGGTCTCCATCCCGTTTCTCCTTATCTGGCTGATAACCTTGGGCAGCAACTACCACGCCGAAATGCCCTCGATTATCAAAGTCTCCACTTCCTGGCTGGTTTTTGAAAGCTGGCTCATTTTTCTTTATTTTGCTAACAACCTCACCACCCCCCGTACTATCTACCATGTGGTGGCGGCCTTGCTGGTCGCCGGCTTTCTGCAATCCGTCCTCGGGGTGTTGCAGTATCTTACCAACTCAAGCCTGGGTCTGACTTTCTTCGGGGAGGCGCAATCAATCCTGGCCGGGCCCGTGGGCGATGAATTCATCAGCCGGGTGGCCGGCACCATCGGGCATCCCAACAACCTGGCCGGATACCTCAATTTGATCATCCAGATTAACCTGGCCCTGTTGTTTGCCCCTTTAGGCCGGTTTTATAAAAGGCTCCTGTTCCCCCTTCTTATCCTCATCGCCACCACCATGATCCTGACTTTTTCCCGGGGAGGATGGCTGGCCATGGGCCTGGGAAGTGCGGTCACCGGCTACCTTTGCCTGGCTCGCCGCAGCCACTCCAGGGTCATCCCCCTGCTGATATCCGTAAGCCTGGTCGTTCTCCTCCTGGTGAGCTCGGTGATCCTCATCACGCCGCTCAAAAAGCGTTTCTTTGAAGAAGATTACGGCGCCGCCCGCTCCCGGATTCCCATGTCAGTGGTGGCCTGGAACATTATCCAGAGCCATCCCTGGCAGGGCATCGGACTCAGCAACTACGTCAATGTGGCGCCTTTTTACGACACGACCAAAGAGGCCATTGCCTACGAGTTTCCCCGCCCGGTGCACAACGAGTTCCTGCTCATCGCCGCCGAACTCGGCGTGCCGGCCCTGGCCTGCTTCCTGGTCATCCTGGGGGCTCTTCTGGTGCAGCTTTTCAAAGCAAGCCGGTCCCGGTCGGAATCCATTCTTCCTTTTATTGCCATCGGTTTAATCGGGACCTACTGCGGTTGGTGCTTTTTTCGCCAGACCGATTATGCTTACGTGCTGCTGGCGGACCCCTTTTGGCTGCTCGCCGGTCTGACCCAAGCCCTGGCCGCGCTTCTCCCCGGTTCGCTCTTCAAGGCAGACCCCGGTCTCGCCCCTCATAGCTCATGATAGCTGATCAACTTCACCGGGAAGGGCAACTGCCCCCGCCAGGGGGACAGCAAACGGGCAGTTTCCCCGGCAAAGTGGGGATGACCCGGGTGTACCATGATTTCCATGGTGGGGTAACGCTTAGCGATCGATGGGGCTACCTCCATAAAATTCGAGAAATCGGTGAAGCCGGCGGTGGTATGGGTGGGATACACCAGCCTCAGCGCCTGGTTCCAGGCCCGGCTTCTTATCAGGAGTTGCCCCGGGGAGGAAGGAACATTTTCCCGGATGCGGACCTTGCGGATGCCGTACTGCCGTTGCAGGCGTTTCAACACCCAGAAGAGCCGGCTCACGGTGTGAGTGCCGTGGTGTGAGTCGATATGGCTTATAGCCAGCCCCTGTGACTGTAACTTCTCGATTTGGCTTGACCACTCCTCGAGGATGGCGCGGCGCAGTGGTTCAGGAAATACCGCGTGGCGAAATAAGGTCAGGTTAAAATTGCCCTCCTGGTCCAGGAGGCGATCCAGGGCTGGCATTCTGGGTAAGTGGTCTAAATTCCGTGAGATTGAGATGGACACCGAAAGAACCGCGGGGGTAATGGCCAACCCGGCTCAGCGCTTCATCCACATAAGGACCGTTGGCCATGACGGTGGCGGAGGTCACTAGGCCTCGGTCCATCAGGTCGAAAATCGCCCGGTTGGCCTCGGGGCTGCGTCCCAAATCGTCTGCATTAATGATCAGGCGCATACCTGTCCCCGGGTAATCTCGGCCACGGATCTGCCGCCAGAAGGTTGATCAACAAATGTAACCATGGACATGCTCTTTTTTGCCTACGTTAATCTGAACTTGCCCAATGCCCCCCAAACCCATACCACCGGTTTGCTGCGGGGCCTCGCGGCTGGCGGCGCCCGGATTGACGTCGTGGTGCCGCGCCCGTCGCGCCGCCTGCCAAATTACCCCGGTGTCAGGTTCTTTTTTTTGGGGGCCTATCCGGGTGGCCGCCGGTACATCCTCCGGGATAGTTTCCTCAGCACCCTGAGGCTCCTTTCCCTTTGCCGCCGGCGCCGCTATGATGCCATCTACGCCCGGCAGATGGACCTCTTTGCCGGCCCCGCCCTCTGTGCTCATCTTACCGGCATCCCTTTGTTTTTGGAAATCGATGACTCCCCTGTCTCCGGCAATTATCCGGTGTGGCTGCAAGGCCTGGTCCGTCGCAAGGTCTTGGCGGATTTCCGCCAGGCCGCCGGTCTCATTGTCCCTTCCCTGCCCCGCTGCAAGATTCTCACAGACTATTTCGGCATTCCGCCCCAAAAAGTCCACCTGGTTTTAAACGGCACCGATCCGCTCCCCCAGCCTCCCGTGGACAAGGCCACGGCCAGAACTCGTCTCGGCTTGCCGGCCGGGTCTTTTTGTCTGGGGTATGTGGGTTCCATTTTCTCCAGGTACGATTTTGCCACCATGCTCGGGGCCGTGTCGCTTCTGGTGGACCGCATCCCGAACCTGCACTTCCTCCTCATCGGCGGCCCTGATGTCGCCCCGGTGCAGGCCCAGGTCCGGGCCCTGGGCCTCGAGGCCCGGGTTAAATTTCTGGGGTTTATCCCCCAGGAGCGCTTCGGCGAAGTTCTTCCCGCCCTGGACGTCGGCCTCATGAACCTCACCCCGGAGGGGGTCCGCCTGCACGGCCCCGTTCATACCAAGCTGGCTTCCTATGCCTGGTACGGCCTGCCGGTAATCTCGGCCGGCCACACCCTGGCCGGCTATCCCGAAGAACTCCGGGACAGCCTGTTTCTGGTCCCCCCGGGGGATACCCGGGCCTTGGCCGACACCATCTGGTGGCTGTACGACAATCCCGCCGCCGCCCGAACCGCCGCGGCCACCCTCCATGAGTTTGCCCTGCGGCAACTTACCTGGGATGCCATTGCCCAAAAAATCCTTGGCATCATGGCCCGCTCATGAAAGCTGCCCAATTCCACATCGCCCGCAATACCCTGCTCCTCACCCTCACCGAGTTTACCTCCCGGGTCATGAGCCTTGTCCTCATCATTTTGGTGGCCCGGCGCCTGGGCCCGGTTTTGATGGGCATCTACGCCTTCGGCCTGAGTTTTGTGCGCCTCCTGGAAATTTTGGTGGACTTCGGCCTGGACCGCTATATCCAGCGGGAAATCGGCCGCCGCCCGGAGCAGAGCGGGCCCTTGTTCAGTCAGGTATTTGCCCTCAAGCTGGTCGTCTATCTAATCGGCGTCATCGTGGTCCTGCTGCTGGGCTTTTTTCTCATCGCCGATCCGTTGAAGCGCTGGGTGGTGGGGATCCTCAGCCTGACAATTTTTTTCCGCAGCCAGGCCACCTCCACCAACGCTTTTTTCCGGGCCCGCCAGCAGGTCAAATATGAATCCATCGTAGTGCTGACCCAACGCCTGGCCTATACCAGCGCCGGGTTGGCGGCGATTCTGGCGGGGTATGGGCTCCTTTCCCTGGTGAGCCTGGAGCTTGCCGCCCAGATCGGGGCTTGTGTAACCGGCTGGTGGCTCTTCCGCCAAAAAATCGGCAACCCCTTTCAGCCGGTGGCCCTTGCGCACCTTAAATCCCTGGCCCTTGCGGCCCAAAATTTCCTTTACATCCGCCTGGCCCTTACCGTCTTCAATTCCATCGACTTCCTCATGCTCTCTTTTTTGGTGGGGGATGAGGCCACCGGCTGGTATGCCGCCGCGGTCCGGCTTTACGCCGCGTTCGATTTTGTGCCGGATGCCTTTTCGGGCGGCTTCCTGACCGTTCTCAGCCAAAAAGCCAAAGATGGCTGGCCCGCTTTTGCGGAGATTTTTCAGTATTTCTTCAAGTATCTTTTCATTCTCGGGATGGGTGCCGCGGCCATCCTGGGCGGTCTGGCCCCCCAACTGCTGGTGAAAATTTTCGGCGCCAAGTTTCAGCCCGCCATCCCCGCCCTGATACTCCTGGCGCCGGCCCTGGTACTGAACTTTGTCAACCTGCCCCTGTCCAACGCCATCATTGCCCTCGACCGGGAAAAAAATATCCTGGCCATTTTTTCCATCGCCGCGGTTTTCAATATCCTTATCAATTTATGGCTCATTCCCCACTGGCAGCAAAACGGCGCCGCCCTCGCCACCTGGCTCTCCGAAGGCGTCGTGCTGCTTTTGCAGCTGCGCGCCCTGGGCTGGCAGCGGGTCCATGGCCTGGGCCTGGTTGATCTGGCCGCCAGGCCCCTTATGGCAGGGTCGCTGACCTTTCTGTGGGGGTCCTGGCTGGCTGCACAAAACCTCCCCCTGGCCCTGAACCTCGCCTTGGCCGGCCTGAGCTTTGTGGCCCTCCTGCTCCTCACCCGGGCCTTATCCTGGCAGGAATTGGCCGCGGTCAAGGACATCGTCTTGCGGCCCAGGGAGATGCCGACCCCTGCATAGATCAACCTTGATTATTCTCACCCTGAGCCCGGGGCAGCCCGAGATGTTTTCTTGGAATCCAGTCAGAAGAGGTGCCGCGCCATGGTTGGAACCCGCTTTATCTGTGCCTTAACCGGTGAACTCCCCCGCGAGCCGGGGCCAGTCTGACCTGCCTGCCTTTGTCCAGGGTTTGCCCAGAAATTTGGCAAACGTCGCGGTTTGCCATGAAGACCGGTTCCGTTTGTCCTGCGTGAAATATAGCACCTATCCCGTCACCACCTTATCCAATCAGGAGTTTCTCGTTTACCTGGAGGGCCGCCTGTATGGCCTCGATGATTCCCAGGTGCAGGCCGAGCTTCTCCGTTTGGCACACCGCACCGCTCTTTCGGGTTGCCCCGCCTCATCCCTCTCCGAATGGCTGCGGGAGCGCGACGGTGACTTCCTGCTTTTCATTTTTCACAAACAGACCAATACCATCTTCGTGATAAATGATCTGTTTGCCCGGCTGCCCACCTACTGCTATCGCGATGACCGGACCTTGATTCTCTCCCGCCATCTGGGCTACATCCGGGAACAAATCCCCAAAATCAGCCTTGACCCCATGGCCCTGGCCCAGCATCTGGCCTTTGGATTTCCCCTGGGGCGACGGA
Source organism: uncultured delta proteobacterium (assembly GCA_963773285.1). Taxonomy (GTDB): domain Bacteria; phylum Desulfobacterota; class Desulfobaccia; order Desulfobaccales; family 0-14-0-80-60-11; genus JBGSLA01. The sequence goes on along the minus strand of CAVZAM010000003.1, from coordinate 19,400 downwards.
CCCTGTTTCAAAATATTCAGGTCCTGCCCCCGGCCAGCCTCATCACCGTCGATCTGCAACGCTCCCGGGCCCGCCTGGCTACATTGCATCAGCATAATCTCGACCACCGGCAACCCTCCTCCCGAAGTTCGGCTGACAATGCCGCCCTCCTGGCCGAGCTTTTTCAGGACGCCTGCCGCAGCCGCACCTCTGCTGCCGGCACGAACGTGGTCTCTCTCTCCGGCGGCCTGGACTCCCGAGCCGTGGCCGCCTGCCTGCCCCGGGAAGCTCGGCGGGTGGCCGCGGCCACCTTTCTGGATCATGAAGGCGCACATGCCCCGGATTTTCAAACGGCCCGGCAGGTGGCATCACACCTCCACCTCCCCTGGTATCCTTTCCAGCTGACCCCACCCCGGCCCCAAGAGGTCAAGACCCTGCTCCAGCTCAAACAAGGGGCCAACCTGGAGATGAGCTTCATCCTGGCATTTTTCGGCGGTCTGCTCAAAACCTTCGGCCCTGACCTGACCTATTTCACCGGCGACGGCGGCGGCGACACCCTGGGCGAGTCCCGGCCTTACCGGCAGCTTGCCAGTCCAGCCGCCCTGAGGGATTACCTTATTGAGCGTTACCAGGTTTTTCCCCTTAAGACTGCGGCATCCCTCACCCGCGTCCCCGCCGGAGAGCTGCTGGCCGACCTGGATAACATACTGGCATCTTACCCCGAGGCCACCCCGGCTCGAAAATACCAGCATTTCTTCTGCCTGGAAGTGGCCGTCAAACAATACAACGAGGGGGAGGACCGCAACCGCCAGTATTTCTGGAGTGTGTCGCCCTTCTATGCACCCCGTTTCTTCACCTGTGCCATGAGTTGCCCTGACCGGCAAAAACGGGGGTTGCGGTTATACCGAAAATTCCTGGAAATTTTATCCCCTGGCCTCGCCAGCATTCCCTATGCCGATTGGGGGGCTCCCCTCGGCTCCCTGAAATTTGCCGTCCTCCACGCCGCCAAAAACCTTTCCAGAAGACACCCGGAGATTACCCGGCGGCTAAGACATTTTCTGCACTCTCCCAACCATGAAGCTCAGGAACTCTTTCCTTCTCAGGCCCTGAGAAAACAGCTGGTTGCGATCAACGGGCTGGCCGACTATTTTTCAGAGGCCGTGTTAATGGGTTTGGCGTCCAAGGTCGATACCTTAACCATGGCCCAAAGATGGAACCTCTTCACCCTCACCTCCCTGATCGGTGGCATGGCCCCCAACCACGCAGCTCAGCCGCGCCCTTCGTGAGCGGTCCTGGGGCCCATTTCCAGATGCCTTCCCTGGCCTATTTTTTCTCCGCCTTTCCCGTCCTCACCGAGACCCTGACTCTGCAGCAGGTCCAGGCCACCGGCAAGCTCGGCCTGTCCCAGGTCCTGGCCGCCAACCGCAGGCCCGCCCCCGGTCGGGAGCATGCCGCCACCAGGGACTGCTCCCTCAAGACTTTTTACCTGACGCCGGTGAGACCGGGGCGGTATTTCCGGGCCAACGCCGCCGCGGCCGCGAGCCATCCCCGGCGTTACTTCCAGGCCCTGGCCCTCGCCTGGCGTCTCTTTGACCGCCAACCCTGGCAGAGATCCCGCAATCTTGCCCACCTTTTGGGCGCCGCGGTCTTGGCGGATTTCCTGAAAAAGCAGGCAGTCTGCCAGGTGCACGTCCATTTTGCCTACGGCGCGGCCGAGGTCGCCATGTTTGTCAAGGCCCTCACCGGCATACCTTACAGCCTCTCCATCCACGGCTCCGACGTGCTGCTTGAAAACTCCCTCCTGGAAGAAAAATTGCGGGGGGCCAGTTTTATCGTCTCCAACTGCCGCTATTTCGTGGGGCACCTGACCAGCCGCTTCCCGTCCCTGGCCTCCCAAAAATTTTACGTGGTCCGGGGCGGGGTCGACATGAACGACCCCTACTGGCGCCCCACGCCTCTGCCCACCCCCGACGGGGCGCTCCGCCTCCTTAATGTGGCCCGGCTGGCTCCGGTCAAAGCCCAGCATGTCCTCATCGACGCCCTGGCGCAACTGAAGAATCAAGGAATCCCCTTTACCTGCCGAATTATAGGGGAGGGCCCGCTGCGGCCGGATCTGGAAAACCGGATACACAGGCTGGGGCTAAGCGACGCCGTTCATTTGCTGGGGGCCCGACAGGAGCCGGAGGTGCGGGAGCAGTATGATTGGTCTCAGGTGGTGGTGCTGTCATCCCGGAGCGAGGGGACTCCCATGACCATCATCGAAGCCATGGCCAAGGCCCGGGCCGTGGTTGCCCCAAGGATCACCGCCATTCCAGAAATGGTGGCAGACGGCGACAGCGGCCTGCTGTTCACCCCGGGCTCCGCCGCCGATCTGGCCGGACAGTTGACGCGCCTGGCCGCCGCACCGCAGCTCCTGGCCCAATTGAGTCTTGAGGCGCGCCGGCGGGGCGAGGCTCTCTTTGACCTTACCGCCAACGCGGCAAAATTTATGGCCGTTCTGGCCCGGGAAGTGCCGTGCCTGGGCTTAAAACCGGAGGTGACCGTTGCCCCGGAATAACCGGCGCTATGCCATTGTCACCCCGGCCCATAATGAAGCGGCCTTTCTGCCCGGACTGGTGGCCTCCGTCACCGCCCAAACCGTCCCGCCGGCACAATGGGTCATCGTTGACGACCGCTCCACCGACCGCACCTGGGACGCCATCACCGGGGCCAGGGAGCACCACTCTTTCATCAGCCCCCTCAGGGTCACCGGGACGCCTGACCGAAAGCTCGGCAGCAACGTCGTCCGTTTGTTCAACCTGGGTTATGATCTGCTGCCGCCGGATATTCCTTTTATCGTGAAAATGGACGCGGATGTTCTACTGCCGCCCGATTATTTCGCCACCCTGCTGCAAAATTTCGCCGCCGACCCGCAACTGGGCGTGGCCTCCGGCAAGACCTTTGTCCCGCACCGGGGGGATTGGGTCCTGGAACGCTGCGCCGACAACCATGTCCCGGGCCCCTGTAAAATGTACCGCCGCGCCTGTCTTAACGACATCGGCGGGCTCATTCCCATCCTCGGCTGGGACATCCTCGACGTCACCAAGGCCCGGCTGCGGGGGTGGCGCACCCGTTCTTACCGCCATCTTCCCATTTATCACCTGCGGCCCATGGGCCAGGTCATGGGGATGGTCAAAACCTTTTTGAGCTACGGCAAGGCCTGCTATCTTATCCGCTGCCATCCCCTGTTCGTCCTGGGGCGGGCCTTCTACCGCGCCTTTGAGGTTCCCTACCTATTGGGATTCCTGATCCTGGCGGGATATGTCCAGGCCTCCTTGCAAGTGGATGAGGCAGAACGGCTGCCCGATGCAGAATTGGCCAGATTCCTGAGGCACGAGCAGCGGGAGCGGCTCCTGGGCCGCACCCTCGGCCAGGAAGAACTCCTGCCGCGCCGTCTGGGAGAAACCTGATGGCCACCAACCGCTCATGGGACTGGTCCAGGGGCAGCCTCCTGCCTCCTTTGGGCAAAACCTCGGAAGCGGCCCTGTCCCCGGCCAGCCTTGACCTTGATCCCACCCCGGACCACCTTCACAGGCAAGGCCGGCTGCCGGTATACAGCCTCCTGGGAATGAAGATCACCCCAGGGTCTATCCCGGAGCTGAACCAGGAGATCAGCCGTCTGCTGGCCAGGGAGCGACCCGGCATAATCCTCAGCGCCAACGTCCACAGCATCAATTTTTGCCTCCGCCTGCCCTGGCTGGCCGATTTTTACAACCGGGCCGACATGGTCTACGTGGACGGCGCCGGCATTGTTCTCGGGGCCCGGCTCCTGGGCTGGCGCCTCCCCCCAAGGACCACCATGGATGATTGGGGATGGCCGGCCGCCACACACCTGGCGCGCCAGGGGTATAGCCTCTACCTGCTGGGTAATCCCCCCGGGGTGGCCGCCGCGGCAGGCGCTCGCCTCCAGGAACACGCCCCTGGCCTGCGGGTTTTGGGCAGCCATCACGGCTTTTTTGACAAGACCGGCCCTGAAAACGACGCGGTGGTGGCGGCAATAAACTCCGTTGCGCCCGATGTCCTTATGGTGGGCCTGGGGATGCCCATGGAGCAGCAGTGGATCATGGAAAACCACGCTCGCCTGCGGGTGCGGGTGATTTGGGAGGTGGGGTCCGCGTTTCAGTTGTGGGCCGGGGCCATTCCCCATTGCCCCCGCTGGCTCGGCAACCTGGGCCTGAACTGGCTGTTCCGCCTGATCCTGGAACCCCGGCGCCTGGCCGGGCGCTATCTTTGGGGCAACCTGGCCTTTCTTGCCCAAATCCTCAAGGCCCGGTACCGGCAACGGCCTTACGAGCCGCATGTCATGTTCCCGCATCCGTGAAACCCTGCACCAGATTCACCATCCTGCTGCGAGTCCTGGCGACCGTGCTGTTGGCGCTTACCTGCCTGGCCCACCCGGGCTTTGGCCAGGGGGCCGCCCCTCCACCTCTGTCCGCCCCCGGTACGCCGCTGTCCCTGGTCCAACAGGTGAAAAAAACGCATCCCCGGCTGCTGGTGCAGGAGGGCCAGTTGGATCGCCTCCAAAGCCTCGTCAGGCACAACCCGGCCGCGGCTGAGTTGTACGCCGCCATCCGGGAAGAAGCCGGGCGCCTCCTCACCGAGGCTCCCTGCCGCGGCGAGCCCTCGGGGGAAAATGGCATGTTGGCTGCCAGCCGCGGGGTTCTGCACCGGGTTTACACCCTGGCCCTGGTGTACCGGGTCGAGGGCGGCAGCCGCTACCTGCAGCGCCTCTGGGAGGAGTTGGAGACCGCCGCGGCTTTCCCTGACTGGCATCCCCGGCATTTCCTGGACACCGCGGAAATGACCCACGCCTTTGCCATTGCCTATGACTGGCTGTTCTCCGCCTGGACCGAGCCCCAGCGGCAGGTGCTTTTGCGGGCCATCGTCGACAAAGGCTTGAAGCCCGCGCTCAGCGCCTACCAGGATCCATCGCAGAACGGCTGGTGGACTGTCTCCCCTTCCAACTGGAATCTCGTGGCCAACTGCGGCATCGGCTTGGGCGCCCTGGCGGTGCTGGCCGAGGCTCCGGACTTTGCCGCCCCGGCTCTGGACCACGCCTTTCGTTCCCTGCCCCTGGCCCTGGAAGCCTTCCAGCCGGATGGGGGCTTCGGTGAAGGCCCGTTGTACTGGGGGTATGGCACCTTCTACACCTGCCTCTTCGGCGCGGCCCTGGAGTCAGCCCTGGGGAGCGATCTTGGTTTGGCCAAAACACCGGGCCTGGCTGAGACCGGGCTTTTCCCCTTGTATCTCACCGGCCCTGCCGGCCAGGCCTTCAACTTTGCCGACAGTGATGAAAAAATCCCCTGGTTGAGCCAGCTCTTCTGGCTGGCCAGGAAATTCAGGCAGCCCGCCATGTCCCGGCCCGCCCTGGATTCCCCCCGCCCCCGGGTCCTGGCCTTGTTATGGCGCAATTTTGCGGTCTCCCCGGCCATACCCGGCCAGTTGCCCCTGGACAAATATTTTCGCGGGGTGGAGGTGGCCGTTATGCGCAGCGGCTGGCGGGATGAGCGGGGAACTTTTGCAGCCCTGAAGGCCGGGGACAACCGGTCGGGTCATGCCCACCTTGATCTTGGCACCTTTGTGCTGGATGCCCTGGGCCAAAGATGGGCCGTGGACCTGGGACCGGATGACTATAACCTGCCGGGCTACTTCGGGGGCACCCGATGGGAATACTACCGCCTGCGGGCCGAGGGTCACAACACCCTGGTCATCAATCCCGGCGGCGCTCCTGATCAGGACCCGGCCGCATCGGCCCGGATCGGCCGCTTCCATTCCTCCCCTGACCGATCCTTTGCCGTCGCCGACCTGACCCCGGCCTATGCCAGGCAGGCCCACCGGGTCTGGCGGGGCCTGGCCCTGGTAAACCGCCGCCAGGTGCTGGTCCAGGATGAAATCGACGCCGGCACACCGGCGGAGGTCTGGTGGTTTTTCCATACCCCCGCGGCGGTCCAGCTGTCCCCCGACCGCCGCCACGCGATGCTCACCCAAAACGGGCAATCCCTGGCGGTACGCCTGCTTAGCCCCGATGACGCCGTCTTTGAAATTCGCCAGGCCCGCCCTTTGCCTTTGAGCCCTCATCCCCTGAGACAAAGTGACAATGCCGGCGTACAGAAGCTGGCCATCAGGTTGAGCCAGGTCCGGAAGGTCAGGCTGGCGGTCTGGTTTGATCCCCTGCCCGCGGCCGGATGCGCCCCCGAGACCATCCCCGCCATCACCCCGTTGGCGGACTGGCATTAAGAAATCCCGGCAAAATTACCATGCCAACGACATAGTCCTTTCCTGGAAAATTTTCGGTAGATTTTGCAGAAATCCTACCGGCCTGCACCCCTTCCTGCTAATAAACTCCGCCTCGCCGCCCACCAAGAGGCCGATGTCCAGATATTGCAGTCGGTCAGTGACGAGGGCCGTTGCCTGGGGGTGCCAAAAGCCTGAAAAAATCAGTGCTGCCAGAGAATAAGATTCAGTTCCAGGGGCACCGCCATCCCGTCGACTTTGGGAATCAGGCGCACGGTAAAATCACCAGCTGGCCGCGCGGCCTCTACCTGGGTCGTATAAACATAGACGTTTTTGCGGTCCGGGAGTTCGTCCCCCCGCGCCATGGCCTGCCGGAAGGGTGATCCATCAGAATCATCAGCGTACAATTCCACCTGCACGGTTCCAGGCTCGATCCCGCCAAAATTTACCTCGACCTTGAAATGATGCTGTCCCTCCTGCGTCTCCACATGAAAAGCGCCGAATGACAGGGAGGGCCATTGGCTCGCCAACGCCTGCCGCTGGTTCAGCATGCGGATCCCCCCGGCGCCTTGCTCCGCCTGGCGGGCCGCGTAGCTTTGCGCCGCCGGCACATAAAACTCCGTGGTGTATTGGCGCACGGCGCGGTTGGCGGAAAACTGGGCGGTAAGCGTGGTCATGCTTTGCCGCACTTTAACGAGCCACCTGGCGGGGAAGCTGTCGGCCTGCCGGTCGTAAAAAGTCGGGATCACATCGTTTTCCAGGATGGAGTACAGCGAGTTGGCCTCGGCCGCATCCCAGCCCGCATCGTCCCCGTGCTCGTGGCCATCGCCCAGCGCCCAGCCGACCTCGGGGGCAAAGGCCTCCGCCCACCAGCCGTCCAGTTCCGAGAGATTAAGACCGCCGTTGGCCAGCACCTTCATGCCGCTGGTGCCGCAAGCCTCCCAGGGCCGCCGCGGGGTATTGATCCAGACGTCCACGCCGTTTACCAGCTGCTCGGTGAGGAGCATGTCGTAATCGCTCAAAAAGATTACCCGCCCCCGTACTTCCGGGCGTCGGGTGAAACTTACCCACTGACGAATCATGTCTTGCCCCGCCCAATCGGCGGGGTGGGCCTTCCCGGCGATGAGGATTTGCACCGGGCGCGGGGGATCCGTTAACAACCTGATGAGGCGCTCCGGATCATGCAACAGCAAGGTGGGGCGCTTGTAAGTGGCGAACCGCCGGGCAAAACCCAGGGTCAAGGCCTCCGGATCGAGGATCTGGTCGGCCTGGGCGATTTCCTCCCCGGGGGCCCCGGATTCGGCCAGTTGCCGGGCGTAACGCTGGCGGGCATACTCGACCACGGCATGCCGGGAGGCTTGGCGCATGGCCCATAATTCCCGGTCGGTCACGTCTTTTATCTCTTCTTCCAACTGGTCGGTCTCTCCCCGCCAGCGCGCTTTGCCACAGTGGTGGGTCCAGAGCTTATCCGAAGCCGGGGAATCCCACGTGGGGACATGAATCCCGTTGGTGACATGGCTGATGGGCACCTCGTCCTGGGGCCAGCGAGGGAACAGGGATTGAAAGATGCGCCGGCTGACTTTCCCGTGCAGCTGGCTGACACCATTGACTGCACCACTACCCCGCAGGGCCAGATAGGCCATATTGAAAGGTTCCTGATCATTGTCGGGATTTTGCCGGCCCAAGGCCATCAAATCATGAAATGACAGGCCCAGGTGATTCTGGGCATAATCGCTCAGATGCTGCCACACCAGGTTCGGCGGGAAGCGGTCGAAACCGGCCTCCACCGGGGTGTGGGTGGTGAAGAGATTGCCGGCCCGCGTCACCTGGAGCGCCACCTCAAAGGGTTGGCCGGTGGCTTGCATGAAAGCCGCGGCCCGCTCCAATACAGCGAAAGCCGCGTGGCCTTCGTTGAGATGGCACACTTCGGGATTGAGCCCCAGGGTTCTCAAGAGCCGCCAGCCGCCGATACCCAGCACGAGCTCCTGGGCGATACGCATCTCCACCCCGCCGCCATACAGTTCATTGGTGATGCCGCGCACGATGGGCGGATTTTCAGGGTCGTTCATATCCAGGAGATATAATTTCACCCGGCCGACCCGGGCCTCCCAGGCGCGCACCCACACTTTGTAGGCCGGCAAGCGCATCTGCAGGCGCACCCATTCGCCGCTGGCATCGCGTAACGGCCTGATGGGCAGCTGCCCGGGATCGTTAATGGGATAAAGCGCCAACTGGGAACCGTCTGCGGCGATGGCCTGGCGGAAGTAGCCTTCCTGGTATAGCAAGCCGACGCCGATCACCGGCACCCCGAGATCGCTGGCGGCCTTGAGCTGGTCGCCGGCCACGTTGCCCAGCCCCCCCGAATAAATGGGCAAGGCCTCGCCCAGCATGAACTCCATGCTGAAGTAAGCCACCGCGGTCAACGGCGTCTGGGCCTGGGTCTCTTGAAACCACGCGGCCGCACTGTGGGAATCACGCATTTTTTGGGCCAGGGTTTCCACGCGGGTGCTGAACTGGTCGTCCGCGGCCAATTCTTTCAATTTCCCCGGCGCGATGGTTTGGAGAATTACCCAGGGATTGCGAGTGAGATCCCACAATTCGGGGGCCAACGGACGCCAGATTTCGTCGGCGCTGCGATCCCACGACCACCGCAAGTCGAGAGCCAGCTCGACCAGTTCATTCATGCAGGAAAGACCTTGAGGCTCGGACGCAAAGATGGTCTCAGCCATTTAACCCTCCGCTAACAGGTTTGCACCGGCGTTTTTCCAGGGGAAACCATATCTTGTTACCGAAAACATAAGGTCCTAATCATGGATGTAAAGTCAGAGGGCAAAATCAGTCAGTACGCCTGACTAAGTTTGGAAATTGACCGGCAATTTCCTGCCTTAACGCCGAAGGCCATGCCACCTCCAGGCCTACCCGGTTTGGGGCCTGATGGGGAAAAAAATTTGAGGGACAGATTGCAGATCAATAAGGAGGAATTAGCTTTATTTATGAGGCCTCCAACCTCCATTCCTGTCAAGACCTCTATTAGTTGCATCCTGCTGCATGGTTTCAGGGGAGCTTCCATGACCCGGGCAGATTGAACGGCAGAGTCCAAAGCCCCGAAGCATCCAGTCAATGCCTGGTCGAGGAGAAAAAATGGCACCACACCTGGCTATCCTTCAACCGGCGGGTAACACCATCTGTAGCCCGGCTATTGGCGTTCTTCAGAAAGCCGACGCTGGCCCAGCCGCGGCGCCCGTCGCCTGCACCCTGCGGCGGCGTCTTACGGGAGGTGGCTGATGGGAGCCCCACCTTCGGACGCGCTGGTCTTTTTCGGGGCCACCGGCGACCTGGCCTTCAAGCAAATATTTCCATCGCTGCAAGGGTTGATCCGGGATGAAGGCTTTAATCTGCCCATTATCGGGGTGTCCCGGACCGGGTCCCTGGACAAGCTCAAGGAGCGCGCCAAAGACAGCCTGGAGGAGCACGGCACCCTGGATCAGGAGGCTTACCAGAAGCTGACGGAGCTCCTGCGCGCCGTGCAAGGCGACTACGGCGACCCGGCGACGTATCAAAAACTGCGCCAGGAATTGGGCAAGGCCGAAAGGCCGCTGCATTACCTGGCCATCCACCCGACCATGTTCGCCGAGGTGGCCGAGGGCCTGGCCAAATCGGGCTGCACCGCCAACGCCCGGGTGGTGCTCGAAAAGCCCTTCGGCCGCGATCTGGCCTCGGCCCGGGAGCTGAACAACATGCTGCACCAGTACTTCCCGGAAGAGGCCATCTACCGCATCGACCACTATCTGGGCAAGGAGCCGGTTCAGAATATCCTTTACACCCGCTTTGCCAACCCCACCTTTGAGCCCATCTGGAATCGCCATTACGTGCGCACCATCCAGATCACCATGGCAGAAACCTTCGGGGTAGAGGACCGCGGCAAGTTTTACGAGGAGGCCGGCGCCATCCGGGATGTCCTGCAAAATCACCTGCTCCAGGTGCTCGGCAGCCTGACCATGGACCCGCATACCGGCCGGGAACATGAATCGGTCCGCGATGAAAAGGCCCGGTTGTTCAAAGCCATTACCCCCTTGAAGCCGGAGGATGTGGTGCGCGGCCAGTATAACGGCTACCGTTCGGTGCCCGGGGTCAGTTCCACTTCCGAGGTGGAGACCTATGTGGCCGTGTACGGCTGGCCATCGACAACTGGCGCTGGGCCGGCGTGCCCATCTACATCCGCGCCGGCAAAAAATTGGCGGTCACCTCCACCGAGGTGGTGGTGGAGTTCAAGCGCCCGCCCCGGGAAACCTTCGGGGAAATCGTGCCGGTCCCCTCCAGCCACATGCGCATGCGCATCAGCCCGGACATCAGCATCTCCATGGGGCTGCGGGTGAAAAAACCGGGGGAAGCCATGGCCGGTCAGGATGTGGAGTTGTCCCTGGTCCGCCAGGCCTCGGCCGACATGCCGCCCTATCAGCGTTTGCTGGGCGATGCCAGCCGCGGCATGGCCGAACTTTTTACCCGGCAGGACAGCGTCGAGGCCCAATGGCAGGTGGTGGACGGCATTTTGGACAAGGTCACGCCGCTTTATACCTATGAGCCGGGAACCTGGGGGCCGGAGGAAGCCTACCAGCTCATCGGCAAGCACGGACCGTGGCTCAACCCCCGCACTCCGGAAGCCAAGCCATGACCGACAAGCACGAACTGGTGTTCCTGTTCGACGTGGACAACACCCTGCTGAACAATGACCACGTGGAGCGGGATCTGCGCCAACATCTCAGCAGCTACCTGAGCCCCCAGGCCCGGGACCGGTATTTCCAGATTTTCGAGGAACTGCGCCAGGAGTGCGGTTATGCCGACTACCTGGGAGCCCTCGAACGGTACCGGCTGGAAGACCTGCACGATCCCCGGGTGCTCAGGATGTCCTGCTGGCTGGTAGACTACCCGTTTGCCCAGCGCCTCTACCCGGAGGCGGTAGACGCCGTCGAGCACGCACGGCGCTTCGGGGTGCCGGTGATCCTGTCGGACGGCGACGCGGTCTTCCAGCCCCGCAAGATTGAACGGTCGGGTCTGTGGGAGGCGTTTCGGGGCCACGTGCTCATCTACCTCCACAAGGAAACCATGCTGGATGACGTGGAGCGGCTCTTTCCTGCGCAGCATTACGTCGTGGTGGACGACAAGCTGCGACTGCTCGCGGCCATTAAAAAGATCTGGGGGGAGCGCGTGACCACCGTGTGGGTCAAACAGGGCCACTACGCCAGCGAACCCGGGATTCTGGATCGCTATCCCGCCGCCGACCTCCACCTGAACCATATCGGCGACCTGCTGCACCATAACCGGGCCGGGTTCATGAAATGACCGATGGGCGACAGCAAGGGTGAAGGCCGCCGCAACGTCTCGAGACTCACATCAACAATTTCTGCCGCCCGGATGACAACCCTCTCAGCCGGCACGTTATCTGCTATTCTTACGTTTAAGCAGTGTTCCAAAACGCGGCTCAAAGGCCCCAGGCGGGATCACCAGACTTCTGCCCCACCTGATCAGTGTAATCCCATGGACAAATCAACCAGGCAGCCGGAGATGGGCAAAGTCGGGGTAAAGAGCGCCCGGGCAGCCGGAGCCCTGGGCGCAGCTTGACAACCTCGGTGAAACCGGGTATTGAAGATGAGGAATAGTACCTGTCCAACCATGGAGGTAAAAATAACCGAAGCTTATGGATAGTAATAACAAATCACTTCTTTGGAGACTTGTCGTTATATTAGGGTTATGGACCCTGATATTAAATGTTGTTCAAGGAATTTGCCTTTATCGTTTTCTAACTATATACATGACAAATAAGCTTACAGCTCAAACCGAGGTTATAAATCAACAGACTGATAAGTTGATTGCCGAGATGAATAGCCTGCCTGCCATTGATGAACTCAAGGCATTAAAAGATAGCATCGATAAAATAGAGAAGGAGATGGGCAGCAGAATAGAAGTAATGGAGCGGGATATTGTCAAAGACCTGATCCCAACTCTCACCATAACATCACAGAAACCATACTATACCAGTCGCAGTCAGGTTAACTACACCTATTCAATAGCAAATAAGGGGAAATATCCAATAAATATTAATAACATGAAGTTGTACCTTTCCGGCACCAAGATTGATTCACCCGAAAAGATAACGAATCCATTCGTATTAAACAAAGACTATTATATAAGAAGCACCATAAAAACCGGAGACATCGCCCCCGGCGGTGAGAGCAAGCATGACGTGACCATAGAGTTTGCCAATCCCCAAAAAATCCCCGATATTCTTTATTATTGCGTAACCTTTGATGCTCAAACTGACCCCAATATCGTTAAGTCGATAAAAAATCTAGACAGCGATAAGGTTAAAACGAAAAAATTCTACTATATTTTGGGTGACATAATTACACCCGGATAACCTGCAACGCGTTTTTTCCCTAATCGAGGCTGACCGCTGGCTGGACCTGCCTCACCAGTGCCAGGCCTGGTAGTTGATCTGCAATCGAAGGCTGCCTTAAACCCTGGTAAATGCCGTGCTCCTGGCGCCGTTGAACTCCACCGGGTCCCTGACTTGACTTGACCCGCACCTGTTCTTAGTATTAATTACAATCAACTGCAGGGGGCTTGCTGAGGCGGCCCTCTGATCCCGGTTATTCATCCGATCATAAGCTAACTGTTTCATATGCCAGGACATGAGAATTAATTCCGTGTCCGTGTATGCCACTTATTCAGCTTAACAGAGTCGGGTGTTCCCATGTCACGGACTGAAAAATTGCTGATTCTCGCCGGGATTATCTTTTTTTTCCTGCTCAGCTATCCCCTCATGCACATCTTCAACATTCAAACCCCGGTTCACGCCGTCCCCCTGGCTATCCTCTATCTGTTTTTTGTCTGGATATTGGGTATTATCTGCCTGTTTCTCTTCGGACAATGGCTGAGATCCTGAAGGTAACCCGGATTGTCGGGCAATAACGCCATGCTCAGCCAGGTTGCCATAACCGCCTCGGCCGTCGGTTATCTCCTCATCCTCTTCGCGATTGCCTATTACGGCGACCGGCGGCGGGCCCGGGGCAGAAGCATCATTGCCAATCCTGTGGTCTATACCCTGTCCCTGGCGGTTTACGTTTCCGCTTTGACTTTTTTCGGCGGGGTGGGCCGGGCCGCCACCCAGGGGATCGGCTTCCTGGCGGTCTATCTCGGCCCCACCCTGTGCGCCTTTTTCTGGTGGTTCTTCCTGCGCCGATTACTGCGGATCTGCAAGCAAAACAACCTCACCACCCTGTCCGACTTTCTCTCCCTGCGGTACGGCAAGGGCGCTTTGGTCGGCGCCCTGGCGACCCTGGGGGTCTTGCTGGCGCTGATACCGTATAACGGCTTGCAGCTCAAGTCGGTCTCGGTAACCTACAATATTCTGGCCGGCCATGGCGCCTCCCCGCTCAGCGACCCCGTTTACCTGGACACCGGCCTGTTTGTGGCCCTGGTCATGGCGGCGTTCAGCATCCTGTTCGGGGCCCGGCATCTCGACCCGACGGAACGCCACGAAGGCATGGTGGCGGCCATGGCTTTCGAGTCCCTGATCAAGCTCGCCGCCCTGCTCGCCATCGGTTTTCTGGTGGCCTTCGGCCTTTATCGCGGCTTTGGCGAAATTTTCACCCGCATCTGCCAGACCCCGCAGTTCTGCAACCTGACCATCCTTAATACCGGCCCTCAGAACAGTTATTTTGCTTTCCTGGCGCAAACGCTGATTTCCATGGGGGCCATCGCGTTTCTGCCCCGGGAATTCCACATGGCCGTGGTGGAAAATACCGACGAACGCCACCTGCTCACCGCCATGTGGCTCTTGCCCCTTTACCTGTTGCTCATGGTGCTCTTTGTGGCCCCCATTGCCTTCGGGGGGCTTTTGCTGGGTCTGCCTGCCGCCGCCGCGGATACCTTTGTGCTCCGCATCCCCCTGGTAACCGGCCACCCGTACCTGGCCCTGGCGGCCTTCCTGGGCGGGCTGTCCGCGGCCACGGCTATGGTGGTCACCAGTTCCATCGCGGTCAGCACCATGGTCTTAAACAGCCTCATCCTGCCGCTGGCCATCCGCTTCAAGGCGGAAAAACTTCTGACCCCCTATTTGCTTACCATCAAGCGGGCCACCATCCTGTTCATCATTCTGCTGGGCTACGCCAGCTACCGCCTCATCGGCTCCGTTACCATGCTGGCGGATATGGGGCTGATGGCTTATTGCGGCATCATCCAGTTGGCGCCGGCCATCCTGGGGGCCCTGTTCTGGAAAAAAGCCAACCGCTTCGGGGCCATTGCCGGTTTGGGGCTGGGGATTTTCTGCTGCGGCTACATGCTGGTCTTTCCCGCCCTGATCCAGGCCGGCTGGTTTTCCCGGGGTATTCTGGAAAACGGCCCCCTGGGCCTGGGGATTTTTAACCCCGTGGCTTTTTTGGGGTTAAGGGGCCTCGATACCCTCTCCCACGCCTTCTTCTGGTCGATGTTTTTCAATGTCGGCGCCTTCTTGAGCGTCTCCTGGCTGACCAACCCGAGTCAGACCGAGGAGGAGCAGGCCCACCGCTTTGTCGACATCTTCAGTTTTGACGGGAAGATGCCCCGGGAACATCGCTATACCTACCTCCCCAGTCTCGCCGAACTTGCCCTGTTCATGGAGAAGTTTGTCGGCAAGGCCAAGGCGGAGGCGGCCCGTCAGCACGTGCTGCTGCAGATCGCCTCTCCGGAAGAGGATTGGGGAGACCAGGAAAAACTGCAATTAGCCACCCTGGTGGAACAAAACATCGCCGGGGTCATCGGGCCGGCCGCCGCCCAGGTGATTATGGAAGGCTACCTCTCATCCATCGGCTCGCGCATGGAAAAGGTCTTTGATCTGTTCGGGCACATCTCCGGCTCCCTGGAGGAAAGCCAGCAGCAGCTCAAACGGCGGGTGGCCGAACTTTCCATATTGTATGAAGCCGCGCAGAGGCTGACTTCCTCCCTGTATCTGCCGGACCTGATCGAAGGCGTGCTGGATTTGCTGAGGGACAGACTGCTCGTGGAGCGCTGTGCCGTACGCTTGATGGAGGATGACGGCTTTTTGCGCATCAAGAGTTCCAGGGGCCTGCCCGCGGGAACCGGGGAGGTGCCCATCAAGCCTGAAATGAGATCCTTTCTGGGCCAGTGTCTCCAAACCCCCCAGGTGGTGCTGGTGTCGGATTCCTCCATTGTCCTCGACCGGGTGGAGGGGCTCCTGGAAGAAGAAATTATGGACTCCTTTGTCCTGGCGCCCATTACCACCGAAACCATGGCCATGGGGGTGTTGTCCGCGGCCAGCAGCCAAAAAGGCTACTTTGCCAAAGAACACATGGAGTTCTTTCAATCTTTGAGCCGGCAACTGGGGTTGGCGGTGCGCAGCGCCCAGGTGGTGGCCCATCACATCCGCAACCCGGTCTATGCCATCGATAATTTTGCCCACCGCCTGCTGAAAAAGCTCCCCGAAGGCTCGGAATTCAAGGGCTATGCCGAGATCATCATCCAGGAAGCCCACCGCCTGCAGGAATTGGTCAGCGATGTGGTGGAGACCGCGGTGATTTTTGTCCCCGGCGAAGAAGAACACGATCTCAACCAGGTGGTGCGGGGGGCCATGAGTCTTATCCGCGCCGTGGTTGAAGAAAAAGAGGTTTCCGTCCTGCTGGAACTGGCCAAGGATCTGCCCTCGCTGACCATGGATGTGGGGAACATGAAGCGGGCGATCCTGCAGATAGCCGCCAACGCCCTGGAGGCCATGCCTTCCGGGGGCACTTTGGAGCTCAAGACCTCGGCCCGGGATAGTTGGGTGGAACTCCAGATCAACGACAACGGCAAAGGGATTCCGCCCGCTATTCTGCCCCGGATATTCACGGCTTTTTTCTCCACCAAGCCTACCGGCCCCGGCATGGGCCTGCCCATCGTTCACAAAATCATCACCCAGCACGGGGGCAAAATTTCCATTGCCAGTACGGAAAATGTCGGTACTTCGGTGACCATCCTCCTGCCCGTGCCGCAGTCCGCCTAATCCTCAACCCCTTATAAAGGTCCAGTCCTCCAGGGCTCCCGGTTCTTGGGTGATTGCCCCGACTGCACTTAAACCAGGGCTTTCTCCGCCTGGAGGATCAAAATTATTTTAATTGGTTGATTGATTAATTTAGAATAATGATTACCTTCAGATAGTCATTCACCCTTGGACCTGAAAGGCGGTGGTGCACCTCATTCCCCAGCTTAGATAAGGTGATGGAGCACCTCAAGGAAGCCTGTAAAGGTTAATAAACCGTTTCCCCCCGGCGGGGGTTGGTTGTCAAGGCCGGACCCAGCCTGGGATTGTTGCAGATCGCGGTAAACACCATAAAAAGGGGAATCTCCGTGGTGGATCGATTGATCGTCCTGATGCTGACCATGGTGTGCGCCACCGGCTGCTGCGCCCAGGACAAGCCATCTGCGGGTACGGCAGCAGCCAAGCCCAACATCGTGGTGATCCTGGCGGATGACCTGGGTAACGCCGATCTGGGTTACCGCGGCAGCGACATCAAGACGCCGAATCTCGACAAACTGGCCACGGGAGGCGTGCGCCTGGAGTCGTTTTACGGCATGCCGGTGTGCACCCCCTCCCGGGCCGCCCTCATGACCGGCCGCTATCCCATGCGCTACGGGCTGCAGACGCTGGTGATTTTTCCCAGCCACACCTACGGCCTGGCCACGGATGAACGCACCCTGCCCCAGGCCCTCAAGGAGGCCGGCTACAACACCGCCATGGCAGGCAAATGGCATCTGGGCCACGCCGACAGGAAGTACTGGCCCCAAAACCGCGGCTTCGACCACTTTTACGGCAACCTGGTGGGCGAGGTGGACTATTTCAAACTGGAACGGGGCGGGGTCATCGACTGGCAACGCGACGGCACCTTCCTGAGGGAGGAGGGCTACCACACCACCCTGGTGGGCGACGAAGCCGTGCGGCTCATCGAGGCCCACGACACTGCCAAGCCCCTGTTCCTGTACACCGCCTTCCTGGCGCCCCATGCCCCTTACCAGGCCCCCCAGGAGTATATCGACCGCTATAAGGACACCATCGCCGACCCGGAGCGCCGCATCTACGCGGGCATGATCACCGCCCTGGACGACCAGGTGGGCCGCATTGTGGCTGCCCTGGAAAAAAAGGGCCTGCGTGACAACACCCTGATCGTGTTCAGCTCCGACAACGGTGGCCCCACCAGCGCCCTGTTCGCCACCGGGGCGCGCTCCCCGGAGGAGCGGGCGGAGAGCGGCGGGGTGGCCTTGGGTCAGAAGCCGCCGCCGTCCAACGCGCCGTTCCGGGGCGGCAAGGGCAGCCTCTACGAAGGCGGCGTCCGCACGGTGAGCTTCATGAACTGGCCCGGCCACCTGAAACCTGGCGTGGTCAACGAGCCGATGCACACCGTGGATATGTTCCCGACCCTGGTGAAACTGGCCGGCGGCAGCCTCGAAGGCGGCAAACCCCTCGACGGCAAGGATGTGTGGCCGGCGGTCAGCCAGGGCCAGCCCTCACCTCACGAGGACATCCTCATCAACGTGGAAGCGTTCCGGGGCGCGGTCCGCAAAGGCAACTGGAAACTGGTCAAGGTGGCATTGCTGCCCGGCAAGACCGAACTCTTTGACCTCGCCGCCGACCCGGGTGAGAAGGTCAATGTCGCCGGCCAGCACCCGGAGGTGGTGCAAGACCTGGAAGCGCGCCTGCTCCGCTATGCCCGGGAACAAAAAAGGAGCTTATGGATCAAAGCGCAGCCGGAGTTCCTGGGGGCCCAGGGGAAGACCATCTTCGACCCCGACTTCGACATCGACGACGGCGGCCTGCCCCACGAAAAGACTGTCCTGCCGAAATGATGTGCAGGCCCAACTCAAGCTTGTTCCTGACAACTCGCGTGCAATGAAAAAAAATAAGTCCGGAAAGGGAGAGGAGAAGATATGTCATTGACCAAAAAAGTAGTAGCGGAATTTATCGGCACCTTCTGGCTGGTTTTTGGCGGTTGCGGCAGCGCCGTGCTGGCGGCCGGGTTCATGTCCGCCCCCCCCAACAGTATCCACCTGGGTATCGGTTTTCTGGGGGTCGCCCTGGCTTTCGGGTTGACCCTGTTGACCATGGTTTACACCATCGGTCCCATTTCCGGTTGCCACATCAACCCGGCCGTTTCTTTCGGCCTGTGGGCCGGCAATCGCTTCTCCGCCACGGAGTTGGTCCCCTACATTGTCGCCCAGGTTGCCGGCGCGATTCTGGCTTCCTTTGTGCTCTATCTCATTGCCAGTGGCAAACCGGGGTTTGACCTGGTGGCCAGCGGCTTTGCCACCAACGGGTACGGCGCGCATTCCCCGGGGGGGTATTCCCTGTTTGCCTGCCTGGTGGCGGAAGTGGTCCTGACCTATATCTTTCTGCTGGTCATTCTCGGCGCCACCGACTCCCGGGCCCCGGCTGGTTTTGCCGGTCTGGCCATCGGCCTGGTCCTCACCCTGATTCACCTCATCAGCATCCCGGTGACCAACACCTCGGTTAATCCGGCCCGGAGTACCGGCCCGGCTCTTTTCGTGGGCGGCTGGGCTTTGCAGCAGCTCTGGCTCTTCTGGGTGGCGCCCATCCTCGGGGCCGTGCTGGCCGGCTTCACCTACCGCTGGCTGTGGGGGAAGCAAGAGGATTAAACTATCGGCATATACCTTCGCTGAGGTTTTTCATGGTGATCATCGAGCTTATCCTCAGGAAGGCTGGCATCTCCACCTCTAAAAAACTGATGTCCTAAGAGGTGGGGCGGTCCAGAATATGCGGCTAAAGATGGGCAATCGGGGCGAGGCCGGAAACGGCCTCGTCTCAGGTTAAGGCTTGATGAAGTGGACCCCGGAGACTGCTGTCTCATATCGGCTTGTTAAAGGCGCCACCGGATAACGATAAACGCCAAGACACTGATGAGTCGCCGGGAGTATCAGCGGTGCCTGCGAAATAGCAGACTAGCTTCTTGGTTGGTTCTCGCTTCTGCCAATTTTAGCCGCCATCACCGAGATACCTGGCTTCCGGCCCGCCGGAGAGGTTGCGGCGATGGCCATTTATGAGCAAGCTCGAGGTAAGTCACACTCAGGCAATGGCAAGGGGCTTAGGCCTGACAACCTAACCC
>CAVZAM010000002.1:0-41478 GCA_963773285.1 uncultured delta proteobacterium | reverse complement strand
GGCCCACGTAAATGATGTTCATAAAACGGCAAGTCCCTCAGGCGGAGGAGTAAATTCTGCCGGTACCCATCAGCGCCTGAGCCCGGCGAACCGGAAGACGGTCCCCGGCCGGGGGGGATAAACAAGGCCCCGCCAGCCAAAGCGCCCATACCGGGAAAGCACGAAAAACAGCGGGCTCAGGAGAACTACCTGCCAGGGGCTGACTCCGGCCAGGGCGTGGAGGCGGCGCCGGACCTTTTGTTCAATGGCCGGGAGTTCAGGAACGTCGAGGGTCACCCGGCCCTCATGTTCAGTGAATTCGCCGAGATAGGCATCAAGACGCTGCCACCGCCTGAGGCTGAGAGAGAGGCGGCCGAACCAGTCGAAGTCCATGGCGTAGCGCCGGCACAAAATCTCGTCCAGCTCTCCGGTTCGCCGGTGCAAGGCGGCCTTCCAGAAGGCGGCCTCGGAAAAGAGCAGCCCTGAGGCGTACAAGACGTAGTGCCGGGGATGGAGGGCCGGCTGCCGCAGGCGCTTCACTTCGCAGCCCCGCCGGTCCACCACCATCCGGTGCCCGAAAACCATCTCCAGGTCAGGGTCCCGGGCAAAGGCTTCCCCCACCCGGCTAAGGGTCCCAGCGCGGTAGCGTTCGTCGCAGTTCAGCCACCCGAAGACCTCCCCGTCTGCCAGGCGGAAGCCTTTGTTGAGGGCCTGGGTCTGGCCCTCGTCCTGCTCCGACACATAATGGCTCACCACGTCCCGCCGGGCTTTCAGCAAGTCCACCGTGCCGTCGGTGCTGCCGCCGTCCACCACGATGACTTCCAGGTGCGGGTACGCCTGTCCGGCCAGGGAGTCCAGGGCCCGCTCCAGGAAACGCCGCTGGTTAACGACGGGATGACGATGGAGAAACGGGGCAGGGGGTTCATGGTTTGTCCACCACAAACAGGGGATATTGCCCCAGTCTCCCCAGGAGGCCGGGATAACGCTCCTCCAGCCGATAGATGGCCGCCAACAGACGCTTCCCCCCAGGGCGGCGTGGATGTAACCCTTGAGAAAACCGACGCTTAGGCTCCGCCAGACCAAGATGCTGTAAGGCACTACGGGCTTGATGTTTTTTTCGAACCACCTGAGATTGTGGGCATGAAAATATAAACCGGGGACTGGGCCGGCGGCCTTGATGCCCCGCCAGCCGCGATGCAGCGCCGCACATAGCGGACCAGCCGGCCGGGAAAGGCTATAATTTTAAGGGGCCAGGAGAGCAGATTCATGAGCAGGGCATGATCTCCCCAGTTATAAACAATGACCGCCCGGCCCCCGGGTTGCAGCACCCGGTAGAGTTCCCGCCAGGCCTGGGCCTGTTCGGTGGCCGGCACGTGGTAGAGGGTGTGCAATGAGATGATGGCCGCCACGCAACCGGACTTGAAGGGCAGGTTGACGACGTCGGCGGCTACGTACAAACCCCGGTCGCCCAGCCGGTCCCGCGCCTCCCTTAAGGCTGTCAGGGATAGGTCGACGCACAGGCGGCGGCCGAACCGGTCGCCATACGTCAGGTACTCGGCGTATTGCACGGGGCCCGAGGCCACGTCCAGGAGGAAATCCCCGGGACCGGGCAGGTAGCGGTTCACCCGCAGATGACAGTTCCTGATGTAGTCCCCCGACACCTCCCGCAGGTCTTCAAAAAGCACCGCATCGGCATACAAGCCCTGGCCGCACTTTTTCCAGCCGGTGTCATCGTAGAACCGTTGGACCTGTTTCTGAGTGGCGCCCCTGGGTGCAGACATATAGTTTCGCCAATAAATGCAAGAATTATGGTGAATTACCGGCCTGTCAGATTGGCGCCGCCGCGGGAAGGAAGACCGAATAAACCCGCCAGGACTTGACTATAGGCCTCGCAGCTGAAATGCTGCCGGTACCGGTCAAGACCCTTCTCCCGCAAGGAACGGCGCAGGTTGTCATCCGCGGCCAGTCTCTCGAGCGCGGCCGCCAGGGCCGGCGGGTCGCCTTCGGGGACAATCAGTCCCGCCTCCCCGACCATCTCCGGGATACCGCCGCTGCTGGAGCCAATGACCGGCGTGCCGCAGGCCATGGCTTCGGCGATGACATTGGGGGATTGTTCCACCAGATGCCTGGTGGTAATGGCCGGCAGGACCAGGACATCGAACTGGGCATACGCGGCCAATAATTCTTCCCGGGGCAGGTACCCGGCAAAGTAAACCCGTTGGGCCAGTGCCGGTCGTTGCAGCCAAGCTTCGAGTTGGGGCCGCTCGTCCCCGTCGCCGACGATAACCACCTTGAATCTCTCCGGTAATTTTTGCGCGGCTTCCAGGAGAATCCGCCACCCCTTTTGCCTGCTGATGAGGCCGGCAAAACCCACGACAAAGGTGTTATCAGTTTGCCAGGGCAGGGTAAGCCCCCCGCCGACTGCATCCTCCGGACCCAGTACCGGAATATAACTGACGGTCACGGGGACGCGTGCCGGTAAGCCGATGCGCCGCGCGCATTCCATGGATAAAGCAGTTGCAGCAGTAACGCCGTCCAACCGGGGCCAGAGGCACAGTTGCTTGAGCCGGGTCCGGCTCAGGAAAGGCGGCTGCAATGAAAAAAGAGACGCTTGGTCGCCGTGATTGTAATCGATATGGGCCACCACTCGGGGGCGCCTTTTAAACCTGTAGTACCACAAGAACTGCAGGGCGATGCCCTGGCTGAATTCCTCCCGGATATAGATATATTACGGATTGATTTCTTTTAAGACATTTTTTAAGACAGAATAGTCGAAACCATATTGTGCGACGTTATTATGCCCCGGTGGAATAAAATGGACTTTGAGAGGGGTTGATTTGGCATCAAAATCATGGCAGCTGAATTTGCCGTTTTTATACCACACCGGACTGTCCTTATACTCCGTGGGCATGATGACATGGCCATGCAGATCATGTTCAGCCACCAGCAGCTCAATGGGGCGCAGCCAGTGGCGATGATAAGGCCTGTTGCTGGTAAACAGGAAATCAGCCATTTTTCTTGAAAATCGCCGGGGAAACTCCAATCAACTCCGCAAAATTACCCCGCATTTTATCGCCATTGAATTCCGTTTGAAAGGCCGCGCTGGCTGCCCGGGAACAAGCCTGCCTGCCGGCGGCATCGGCAATAAACTTGTCTAGAGAAGATACCACCTCCTCCAGGTCAAGGCTGCACACCAGCGTCCCCAGGCTGTATTGACGGATTGTCCGGGTGATGCCGGCATAGGCCGGGCCGTGGTAAAGCACCGGGCGCCCTGCGGCCAGGTAGGTGGTGAACTTGGTGGGGAAGGAAAACTCGGCGTGGCGGCGTTTTTCCGGGGTAAACCAGTAGGGCAGGTAGCAAAAATCGGTGGCCGCCAGGCGGCGGAGCATAGCGTCTTCGGGGAGCCAGCCCGCTAAGATCACTTCCACCCCGGGGTGGGGATAGGGGAAGCCCTCGCTGCCGAAAACCATGATTTTAATGGGGGGCAGCCGGCCCTCGGCATTTATGCGGGCGCAAGCCGCCAGAAAACTTCGCCACGCGTCTTCCCCGTAAACATTGCCGGCAAAACCCACCAGGACGTCCTCCCGGCGGCGCTGTTCAGGAGCGGCAACCCCGGCCGCGGCTTCGTGGCCGTGCCGCAATATGCTGCTCGTAAGATGGTAACGCCTCCGGTAGTCTGCCTGCATGGCTTCGCTCACGGTGCTGATCCTCAGGGCCGCGTGCAGGGCCTCCCGGTAGCGCACCAGGAGGAGCCGCCGGCAGAAAGGGTCGTAGCCGCCGTCCATGAGCCAGCCGTCGGCGTCGTCCCAGATGTGGCCCACCAGGGGAACCTTGAGGCCGGCCGCCACCTTGGCCGCCAAAAGCAGGGACTCCGCCTGCAGTTCGGCCCACACCAGGTCCACGCCATGACGCCGCCCGAAGGCCACCGCCTGCCGCACCCGGAAGGGGGCTGCCAGGGTAAACCCCACCACCCGCAGGAAGGGCAGGGTGAACCGTGCCCCCCGCCAACGGGGTTCAGGGGTGACGGAGGCCAAAAGATATGGCACCCCCTTAAGGGACGGCGGGGTAAGCTCGGGGTTTGGGCCCCAGGCCGGAGGCTTCATGCTGACGCAGACGTAACGGTCCCGGGGGTAGGCGCGGAGGATGGCGTCCTGGACCACCCCGCCGCCGTGCCGCGTCCCCGGCAGGGAGGTGCTGAGAACCATAAGCTTGGGAACGGTCCCCATCATGTTTCACTGCACATGGCCAACTTAAGGCCTTATCCGGGACGAGGGCGGATTTAACCAGCCAGGCCTTTACCCCAGCAGTTTTCAGGATATCAATCAGGTGCACAACCTTTATGGGAAGACCGGTACCAGGGCTTTTCCAGGCTTGATATTGAGTCCCTGTGACTACTTTTCGGAATTCTGCCGGCGAAGTTCAACTGAGCCAGGCCCGTCAAGCATGATAACCGCGGCATAGCCCGTCCTCCCGGCATGGCGGTTAAGCCACCAGCATTATAGCACTGCCCGCCGCGGTTGCAGCTTTTTCTTTGCATAGAGGTGTGGCGCACCGAACCGGGGGAGGGCAGGGGGTCGCCCGGTTAATTCATGGGACCGCGGGTCTGGTGATGGACCCGCAACAAAAAAGGCAGGGCGCCGCGGCCCTGCCCTGAAATGCCCTGGTAAATTACTTGGTTAACTTTTCTTTCTGCGGTAGCCCATAAGGCCCAGGCCCATGAGGCCGCTCCCCAGGAGGAGGACGCTGGCCGGCAGCGGCACAGGGATCAGGGCAGACAAATCAGCCCGGAAAACGGCATAGCCATTTTCACTAACAGAATTTTGGTTGAAGGTGTCGGACCAGATCCAGTAGCGTCGGTACTGATGCCGCTTATTGGTCCATTGTAGTGTGATTAGAGTGAGCATAATACCAGGGATCGTAGGTTGTGTTGCTTGGAACTGCTCCATTGGCGAGGGCGGCAACAGGCGTTTCCCACCTGCCGCCGCTGATGAGATCTTGCACTGTGCTTAGGATCGGCACAGGATTGGAATTAACGGAAGGGTTGCCGGAAGGCTTGCCGTCGCTACCAGTGGCGGTGTAGATGTACTGCCACTGGGTGAGGTTGGAATAGAGAGTCTGGTACCCAGGTACGGTGAATTGTCCCAGCCAGGCCTGGGGATTGCTGTTGGTTTTTGGGAGAGATAAGTCGTTCCAGGCCAGGACGTACAGGTAAGGAGCGGTCGTAGTTAAATTTAATGGTGATAGCCTTGGTCCAATCACTGCCGGTTGCCCCCACCTGGGTGAGGCCGGAGTGCCGTCGGCGTTGCCGGTGTAAAGAATGAAATCGTTGTCCGCGGTAAGGGTCGCAGTTATGTCATAACCCGTGGCGTTGGCTTGGACAGGCGCAACTACCACGGCCAGGGCCAGAATCAGCAGACCACCGAAAATCCATCTCAGGCTTGCCATCATATTTCCTCCTCCCGGGGAAGATCCAACTTGCATTGACTTAAAGATTTTAAACCAGCCGTGATCTACCTGATATTTGCGTTTGGTTTATTAACTTCCTCCCCCCGGAGAAAGACACAGCTCCCGTTCCCCAAACGGTGGCTGTTCCCCCGGGCAGGCAGGCCAGAGCCGAGGCAACCCGGGAAAAGGAGCAGCTTGCCAATATTACAATTGGCCTGCCTATAATACCATCCAGTTACCGTCAAGAAGCAATGGTACAAATATACCAAATAAAAATGGTAAAAAACAACCATTTTCTAAGCAAATTACGTGCCATTTTGTCATAGTATAACTATCTGGAATTATTGTCAAAATTAACAGCGCCGCATTTTCGTTCATAGAATGAATCTTTCTTAATCCGTAATGTGAACATGGAAGGTCATGATGTTAAAAATTACTTTAAGCTAATGGCGCAGTAGCGCCTTCAAAGAAGGCAGATGTAACCGTAATAAAAGTTCTTGTTCTCACGCAACAAGAAACGCCTTATTTAAACCGGGCCTTGGCCCTTTCCCACCAAGCCCCCAGCAGTCCCCGGCGCCTGAGGCAGGCGGCCAGGGCCAGCCGGGAAGCCCAGTACCAGCTGTTCACGCGGCTCAATACCTGCGCCGCCTTTACCTTAACGGCCAGCCGGGCGCCCCCGGTCTGGCCTGCCCGGTAAGTAAGGCTGCCCTTGGGGTAACACTCTTTAGGCGGCGTTGCCGTATCACGTAAAGACACCAGCCACTCCTGTGCATAAGGCTCATACGTAACCTTGAAGGCATTGTGGACCGGCACCTCGCCATATTCCGACCACGCCCATTTCCTGAGGAAATAATCGTAATTGATTTTACTGTATTTCCCGGCGGTCACCGCCGAGATGGCCGCCCAGGAGGCGTCCGTGGAGGGGGCCACGTAATTGAGGATGCCATGGATATCCAGGTTCCTGACCCGGATGCCCTGCCTGGCCAGCCGGAAAATGTAGTCGTAATCCTCGTAGCCCATGCCCTTAAAGCCTTCGTCGAACCAGCCCACCTGTCTGACCACCTCTTTATTGATGATGACGTGGCTCCAGGATTTATTGATGGTGCAAACATCCGGCACCGACTCAAGTCTCTCCAGGTTATGGCGGAACTCCAAATTCACCGTAAGGTCGTCATTGAGCAGGAGGATGTGTTGACAGGCGGCCATCAAGATGAGCCAGTTCCAGGCCCGGGCCAGGGGCTGGTGACTGATGTTGGTCAAATACCTGACCTGGGGAAACTGCGCCAGAAAAGTGGTGGCTTCCTGTAAGTAGCCGATCTGCTTCTCGAGGTTATGGTGACCGTTCAGGAAGACAATAATATCGTAATCAGGAAAGATCAGGTTCAGCCGGCGGAGCAGGGGCTTAAAATACGTGTCGAAGCGGCCCAGATACGTCACCACCCCGATGGAAAAGCGAAAGGCCATTACAGACGCTCCTGATGTATTGCCAGCCGTATCTCTTATCAAGAGACTTTCACGTGATAAGGGATTATCGTGGGGGCGTATTTAGTCTGATAATGATAACCGCTGCCGTTAAAGTCAGACTCCCGGACGTCAAAGGCAATGCCGTTGTCCCAATAATCAAGGTCAATAACGTTGGGGACCCCCATGGCAAAGGAAAAGGCAAAACGGCCCACGGTTAAAGGCAGGGGGCCGATGGTGAAGGCAATCTCCCGGGCCGACGGGGGCA
The DNA here is from genome assembly GCA_963773285.1 of uncultured delta proteobacterium. GTDB lineage: Bacteria > Desulfobacterota > Desulfobaccia > Desulfobaccales > 0-14-0-80-60-11 > JBGSLA01. Next base: position 34,325 of record CAVZAM010000002.1, on the reverse strand, counting down.
CGTCATCAGGCAGAAGGGTGTAGCTGGCCCCCCAGGCCACCCGGTTGCCGTACTCCAGGTCGTTCAGATACCATTCCACGTAATGGCTTTGATGAGGCGGGGAGCCGTTCATGCCCAGGGTCAGGAGCAGGGTGTCCCCATAGTTGAACACCGTGGCGGGCTCGCCGGAGAGCCGGGCCAGGGAGACCCAGGAAAAATATTTCTGGGAAGGGGGCGGGTTCTGCCGCTCCACCCGGGCCAAACCTTGACCCTCCGGCCCCAGAAAATCCGCCTCGTATTGATGCACCACCTCCCGGACCGGGCCCCTGGCCCTGACCCGGCCCTGGTCCAGCCACACGGCGCTCTGGCACAGACGCCGGACGCTATTCATGTCGTGGCTGACGAAAAGCACCGTGCGGCCGGCCTGGGTCACGTCCTGCATCTTCCCCAGGCATTTCTTGCGGAAGCCCATGTCCCCCACCGCCAGCACCTCGTCCACCAGGAGGATGTCGGTCTCCAGGTGGGCCGCCACGGCAAAGGCTAATCTCAGTCCCCATACCCGTGGAGTAGCGCTTGAGGGGCGTGTCCAGGAACGGCTCGATCTCGGCAAAGGCCACGATTTCCTCGAACCGGCGCTGGACCTCCCGGCGGCTCATCCCCAGGATGGCGCCGTTCAAATAGATGTTCTCGCGCCCGGTGAGCTCCTGGTGAAAACCGGTGCCCACCTCGAGGAGCGATCCCACCCGGCCCCGCATGGTCACCCGCCCCTCGGTGGGTTCCGTGATGCGGGAGAGCACTTTGAGGAGAGTGGTCTTGCCGGCCCCGTTCCTGCCGATGATCCCCAGAATCTCCCCCGGGGGGATTTCCAGGGACACCCCCCGCAGGGCCCAGATGGTGTCCGGGGCGGCGGCGTGAGAATGCTGTCTGGTGTTTCCATGCCCCAGGAAGGGCCTGCCCAGAAGCCCGGCGAGGCTTTCCCTCAGGGTGCGGTAGGCGCCGTGACCGCTCCCGAGGTGGTATTGCTTCCCCAAGTCGTGAACGGTGATGGCCATGGGAGGGGCGGTGGACATACGCAATCCTTATGACCAACCGGCAAAGATCACAGGTCAGACCACGTCGGCAAAATTTTTCTCCATGCGGCGGAAGTAACAGGCGCCCCCCGCCAGCAGCGCCAGGCTCACCAGGGCCGAGGCTATGACCATGGGCCCGGGAGCCCCGGGGGTATCAAGCAGGACCCAGCGGAAGCCCTCCACCACCCCGGCCATGGGGTTAATGCCGTACAATGTGCGCCAGGGCTCGGGTAACAGGCTGCTGGGGTAGGCGATGGGGGTGGCGAAAAGCCAGAACTGGGTGAGAAACGGCACGGTGTAGCGCACATCCCGGTATTCGACGTTCAAGGCGGCCAGCCACAGCCCCACCCCCAGGGCGGTCACCAGGGTGAGGACGAGGAGCGGCGCCAGCCAGAGCATCCTCATCCCCGGCCAAAACCCGTAGAACAACATCATGACCAGGAGGACCCCGAAGGCCAGGAAAAAATCCACCACCCCGGAGAGCACGCTGGAGATGGGGATGACCAGGCGGGGGAAATAGACTTTCTGAATGAGGTTAGCGCTGCCCACCAGGCTGTTGGCCGACTGGGTCAGGCTGTAGGCGAAGAAGGTCCAGGGCACCAGCGCCGCGTAGGTGAAAAGAGGGTAGGGGACGCCGTCCGAGGGCACCCCGGCGAGTTTCCCGAAAAACAGGCTGAAAACCACCATAGTAAAAAAGGGCTGGATGATGGCCCAGGCGGCCCCGAGGAGGGTTTGCTTGTAGCGCACCTTGATGTCCCGCCAGGTAAGAAAAAACAGGAGTTCCCGGTACTCCCAGAGGTCCCAAAGATTCAGGGACACGAGCCCCCGGGAAGGCTCAAGGGTGATTACCGGTTTGGTTTCCATAAACTCCTTCGCCCGGGCCCGCGCCCCCGCCTGCGCCTGGCCGGTTGCCGCGGCGGCTCCCCCCTGCAAAGGTTATCGGCAGGGATGGCAGGGGTCTAAAGCCCCAACTCTTATTACCAGATATACCCCGGGCCGCACAAGCGCGGCGTGGCTTGGCTGGATTTAAACAGTGACGCCTTCACTCCGCGGCCCTTTTGGGAGCCAGAAACTTCTGAAATGACGGCTCCAGGGCCAGGGCCCGGTCAAGATGCTCCCTTCCCCGCTTGGCGAGATGCGGCGGGACGTAAGCGGGATAAAAAAAGTCGGTCCAGGTCAGGGCCAGGCCCAGGCGCAGGTGGAGTTGGGCCTGCTCCGGGAACAGGGCCGAGGCCGCGGCCAGCTCCTGCAGGCCCGGGGTGAGATACTCCCTGGGGGACAGGCGGTAGTGCTGCAGGAGAAAGGTGCCCAGCTGGTAACGGTAGCGCCAGTCGGCCGGCGCCAGGAAAATGGCCTGTTGCAGCAAGGCCGCAATTTTCAGGGCGCGCTCCTGGTCCATGGCCTCAGGGTCAACTGCGGCCAGGGCAGCGGCGAGTCCGGCCCAATACCCGGCATCCCGGGGGTTAAGGGCCCGGGCTTTGGCATAGTCTTCGGCCCTGAGGGTCCGGGGGATGCGGATGGAGTTGACCCCCAGGGGGGCGGCCCGTTCCGCCTGCCAGAAAAACCAGGCCTGCCCCATATAGACCGCCTGCACCAGGATCAGCCCGGCGCACAGCCAGGGGGCTACGCGGGCTAGCGGCGGGGCGCCAGGCCGCGGAATCGACACCGCGGCCCTGGTGTTGATGCAGGGTGAGGTAGGTAAGGGCCGCCAGCGCCGCGTAGGTGAGGCTATAGGCCGGGATGTGGAAGGGAAATTCCCCCAGGGCGTGAAAAGCCCCGGCCGCCAGGGCCGCCAAACCCCCCAAACCCAGGCCCCGGGCCCAGGGATCGCGGCGGCGGCGCCATTGCCTGATCAAGTGGCCGTAGAACAGGCACCAGCCTCCCGCCACGATGATAAACCCCACCATGCCGGTTTCGGCCAGAAGCTGCACCCAGTCGTTATGGGCATAGGTCAGGCGGGTCTGGCTGAGGGTCACGGGCACGAAGCCATAGGAAAGATCGTCGAAGGTGCCGAGTCCGGCCCCCACCAGGGGGAATTTCTTAAAAAGCCCCAAGGCCCCCCAGAAGGCGATGTCCCGGCCCTGATCACTGATGTTCATGACCCGGGCGAAGACCGCGGCCCCGCCCAGCCACAGGGAATAAAGCGCCACCCCCGCCAGGAAGACGGCCAGAAAATACAGGGGCCAGCGCGCCGAGTGCCGGCCGGCCCACAGCAACGCCATGATGGCCAGACCAATCCCTATGGCCATAATGGCCCCCCGGGAGGCCGCAAAAAAGAAGGCCACCAGGAGCACCAGGAGCGGCAGGAAAAGCAGGGAGCGGCGCACCAGGGGCTCCAGGTGCTCGGCCCGGAACCAAAACCGGAGGGAGCTTCGGTCCTGGCGCTTTTTCCCGGTAGGGTTTATCCCCCGGGCCAGGACCAGGCCGAATCCCAGGAGGATGGCCATGCCCAGATACCCGGCGGCGTGATTGCTGTTGATGAAAGTGCCGCACAGACGCCCCAGGTAGAAAGGGTTCTTCCAGCCCCAGATGCGGTGGCTATGAAAATGCCAGAGGCCATATACCGCCTCCACCAGGGCCACCCCCAAAAGGAGAAATACCAGGGACTCGATCTGCCGCCTCGTGTTCACGGTAAGCACTAAAATAAAAAACAGTACTACCGCCGGCCAGATGAGGAGGATTTCATTGACCGTGGCGTTGCTGTTTAAAGAAAGGGGTATCAGGGGGCGCAAGCCATAGCCGTTCCCCCATGACCTGATCTGGCCGGCCCAGGGGGAAATCCAACTGACCAGGCCCTGGGGCAGGGGCACCAGTTGCAACAGCACCAGAAGCGCCGCCGCCAGCACCAGGCCCCAGAGGGGCGGGCGGGGCAGGGTGGCCGGGAATCCCACGGCCAGAGGGGGGGCCAGGGCTAATCTTAGCAAAAGCAGGATGCTCAGACCGGCGAGGCTGAGGCCGAGGCTGACATAAGCCCAGGGGTGCACCGCGCCATAGGCCAGGGGCGCCAAAACGAGGCTCGCGCCGCACAGGGCCAGGACCAGGTTCCTGAGCCCCAGGCCGCTATTAAGCAATGAATGAAGACGCGGTCGTAGGTCCGCCGCGGTCTTCACGGGAAATCTCCCGCGGTCGTCACCATATCACCACTATCATGGGCGAAAACCCTGGCCGGGGCAATGTCAAAAACTACTGTGGCGGGGAAAAATGGCGGGAATAACCGGGGGCGGGAAGAAGGGCAGATTCCTGTCTTTACTGCCCCAAAAGCGTTGGGCTATTTTATACTTGAATTCATTGGCGGGGACGACGAGACTCGAACTCGCGACCTCCTGCGTGACAGGCAGGCGTTCTAACCAACTGAACTACGCCCCCGCTCAGAGTGCATTATGCCAAAGAAGCTGAGAGGAGTCAAGGCTTGCCACGGCATTTAACCGCCGGAAAAATATTGTGCAATTGTGATACTTATCACCCAGGCGCAAAATCCCGATATGCTGTGAAGATGATCGAGAGCTTCCGAGCCTCTCGGGGGTCGAACAGGCGTATCTGGCCCCGTCAGTTATCCTGAAAAGCCGGTGGCCCCTAAACGGGGGCTGATCGCCCTGTCCGGCCCCCGTATCCTTGCCATCCTCCGATGGTCATTTTTATTACTCGCTTGGTATGTTCTCATCATTGTATCTGGGGTTCTTTTCGAACAGCTGGATTTCTGGCAGAGGCGACGCGTAAGGGACCAAGTTTCTGGAAAGCCAACCCGGCCCCCCCCCATGGAATAGAGCAAAAGCGCATAGATAAAGCGGTACATGATATCCTGCTATTTCTTGCTAAGCCTCAGAGAAGCCAGCAATCCAGGGAAAGCCTGAGTCTATTTGCAGGTTATTCCTAAAAAAAACCAGGGTTCCCCTGGTTGTCATAAGAAACGAACCGTGCTTATGATGAAATCCCAGTAAAAAAGCCAAACCCGTCGTGAGGCGGGGACAGAAAGCCACGGGTCTTTGAGTCCGCGAGAGATAGCCGAGTTGCCTGGGGCAATTCGGTTTTTTTATTTTCAGATACCCTAAATCACAAGATTAAGGAGGTATCCCCGTGAATAGAAAAAAGTCCTTGTTCATCCTGTTGGCGGTTGTCGTTTTCGTTACTACTCCCTTTGCGGTTCATGCCCAACAGATTTCGCCGGCTCATAATACTGGCACCATCACCGTGGACACATCCGACGCATATAACAGCCTCAATTCTTTCGATAATGATAATAATGGCGTTATAGATATCACAGGTACTGGCACGCTGACCAACAATTCTGGAGCGTTGCTGAACAACAACGCCGGAGGCACCCTGACCAACACCGGTACGCTCAATAATGCTGCATCCGGTCCTTCCCCGGAGATAACCAACTACGGGACACTGACCAACTACGGATCGCTGTTTAACACCTTCTACGATTCGAGTGGCAACTTTTGTACGGGATCACTGACCAACTACACTGGAGGCACGATCGACAACTTCGGTGGAATTATCAGCGGCACATTCTACAACTATGGGGCTATAAATAGTTCCGGTGCCTTAAACTATTACAACCACAGCACACTTTACAACTACGGCACGCTCAACAATTCCGGGATGATGAACACCAATGGGCCTCCTGCCAATTACCCCGGAGGTGGTTATTCGCTAAGCGGAACGCTGAACAACTATGGTACACTGACGAACTCCGGTACGATGACGAATGCTTATTGTATATTAAACAACTCCGGAACGCTGACCAACACCGGTACGCTGAATAACTTCAGTTCATTTGGCGGGGGCGGCACTCTTAATAACAATTTAGGCGGTACGCTGAATAACAACAACGTGCTGAACAACTGGTACGGCGGCACGCTAGCCAACAACGGTGCCTTGAACAACTCCGGCTCACTGGAGAACGCTGAGGGCGGCACGCTGACCAACACCGGTGCGCTGAACAACTCCGGCACACTGGATAACGGCAATGGGGGGTCGCTGGTGAACTACGGTGCGCTGACCAATTCCGGCCGCCTAAGTGCGGTGGGTGGCATAAATCCCGGGTCAGTAGTGAACTACGGTATTTTGAACAACTCAGGCAATATAGGGATAGGCAATATAGGCGCCAGATTGACCAACTACGGTGCGCTCATCAACTTAGTAGGTGGCAGGCTGACCACGGACATGGGCGGAACGTTTCTCAACTATGGTATACTGATCAACAACTACATCATGAGCCAAGATGGGGGCATCAACATCACGGGCGGCAGTCTGGGTGGTACCGGTACCATGACTGGCGATGTGACCATAGGAAGTAGGGCAAGCGTGCATCCGGGCAATTCTCCGGGTACGCTAACCATCAATGGCACTTTCTCAAGCAGCGGCAACCTCTTGTTTGATATCGGCGGGCTTAATGCCGGTCAATATAGCGTGCTGCAAATAAACGGTGATGCTATATTTACTGGCGGGAACGTCGAGTTTGATTTTATAACCGGCTATAGTGCCAAACCGGGTGATTCCTGGGATCTTCTGTTTGCCGATTCAATCACCGGATGGGATACCCTTGCCTTCACCCTGGCTGGCTTGGGTAACGGCTTAAGCTGGGAAATAGACCCCTTTACCAATGGGGAAAGACTGTTAATTACGGTGTCACCAAATGCCGTCGTGCCAATTCCCCCCGCCTTTTTCCTTCTGGGCTCGGGCCTCCTCGGGCTGGGCGCCTTAATGAGATTCAGGAAGGGTTAGCATTATCCCACTCGGTTATTTTAGGCAGGGTCGCTTGGCCCTGCCTTTTTTTGTGGCCCGGATGTATCATGGCAGAACGAAAAGTGAAGGGTAAGGTCCAGCGAGATGATTTAAAATAGTGGGACTTCTGGTGGGACCTAAAAATTGAGGGGTTAGGCTAAATGACCTAACCCTTGAAATTTCTGGTAGGCGGAACAGGGCTCGAACCTGTGACCCCCGGCTTGTAAGGCCGATGCTCTCCCAACTGAGCTACCCGCCCCCCTTTATTGTAGCGGACTTTCTGGTGTTGCGACTTTTGAGTCGCAATCTGAGTCGCAACCGTCGATAAGTTCAACAGCACCCCGCCGCGCCCTAAGCCCCAGGGAACGAAGGTGAATGTCCGGAGTGGTGGTCCGCTCATGCCCCAGGGCATACTGTATATCCGTCAAAACCGCTTCCCTGGCCATCATATTACCGGCAGCCCGATGGTGCAAATTGTGATAGCCCATCCGGGGCACTCCCGCTGCGTCACAAAGAGTCGCAAAAAACTTATCATAGTATAGGTAGTGCCAGCGATTAGGGCTGTGCGGATACTTTATCACCATCCTGGGATTTGTGAAGACCCAGGGGCTATTTTTTGGCCGGTGCCGGTAGGCATACTGCAGGGCTTGTTTAACCCGCTCGATCACCGGCACCCAGCGCGGGGTCCGCACTGCATCCTTCTTTTTCCGGGTCCACCAGGCAGATGGATGCGACATCCTTAACCTTGAGCATCGGCCTGTCGTCAAGAAGAAATCCGGATTGTTCTCCGGATTTGACGGGCTTTTTGTCACCCATGGCAATCTGTCACTCTCATGGAGCCCATCCTGTGTTTTTTGCTCACAAACCTTCTGGTTGCTCGTCTGGTCCGTCTTTGGTAACGTGAATTTCCCTCCTTACAACCACTGCGTCCGGACGCTTGAACCCCCCACTAAGTCTTTGGTCGAGAGATACGACATCGGACCAGAATAATTCTCATCTTTGGGATCAAGATATCAGTGTCGTACCACCATAATTCGTCGCGGAGTAATTTCCAGGCCTACCCCTGTTATTTCTCCCCCCTAGACAGAAGAGGCCTTTTGTCTAACTTAAGGGATGCCGCACCCCGGTCTGGGGCCCTTTGGGGCGCTGCCGGCCGGTCATTGCCGGGGAGTTCTGGACAAAAGTCTTCGAGGTCCAGTGCGATGCTGCCGATGAAAACCGGCTTACCGGCCCGGGCCCTACGCCTGCTGCCCTATCTCACTATCCGGAGGAGGTCAAGCAGCTGTGCGCCGGCTGCCAGGGTCGCCACCGGGAGCGGGACGCCTTGCTGATCCTCCTGCTCTTCCAGACCGGCCTGAGGATCTCCGAGGCCCTGAGTCTGACCGTGGGGCACCTCAACCGGCAGCCGGGGAGCCCTGGAGGTGGTTGGTAAGGGCGGCAAGATGAGGCTGGTGGCCTGCCCGGCCCCCCCTGGTGCACCGCCTCAAGGCCTTCGCCTTTTACCGAGGCTCGTTTCTGGATGCTGGTAGGAAATTTGATGGTTCTGTAACTAACATAAATAGGATAGAAAGCGGTAGGGAGTCGGGACGAAGGGCTGGACCCGGACCTGGAGAGTAACGGGCCGCAGGAAACCGGGAACACCCCCGGGAGACGGGGCGGGGTAAGGCGGCCTGGGCAGGACAAAGAACATGGATGAGCTCAGGCTGTTATGAAAGGGATATTAACACACAAACGGCTAGGGAAAGAGGTATTGATAGAGATCAGCTTGCTACACTCAGGTAAGACTGGATCCACCATGGCTAAGCTATTCCTCTAGGGCCTTGGCCAACTCTGATTGTCCCAGGACCTTGTCGGGAGAAAATTAAATTCTTTGATATGAACGGATATTTCATTTTACCCCCGTTTTGCTAAGGCTGGAAACGGGCTGGACCGCCTCCCGGGACCTCCCCCCGGTTCCCCAGCCGCCGCCCAGGATTTTATAAAGCTGGACCAGGGTGACCAGCTGGTCTAACTGCACGGTGGCCAGGTCCAATTCGGCGGTGAAGAGCTGCCGGTCGGCATCCAGCACCGCCAGGAAGGGCTCGAGGTCCCCTTTGTAGCGCTTGGTGGCCACCGTGGAGTACACCTGATAGCTCTGCACCAGGGCCTCCTGCTCTTTGCGGAATGCCTGGAACTTGCAATGGGTCACCAGGCCATCCGACACTTCCCGGAAGGCCTGGCGCACAGTGAACTGGCACAGGACCAGCGCCTGTTCCTGCTGGGCCTTGGTGGCCTGGAGGGTAATGTAGTTATAACCGGAGGTGAAAATAGGGAGCGTCAGGGTGGGGCCGATATTCCAGAAGTCCGAGGGCCCGGTGAACAGGCGTGTCAGGTCAACGCTTTGGGTGCCGGCCAGGCCGGTGAGGGCAATCCGGGGAAAAAAATTGACCCGGGCCGCACCGATACGGTAGTTGGTGGCGATGCGCGTTTTGCCCCACGAGTTCGGCCGAGCGAAACATCTTATAGCGGTTGAGACCTGGGTGGGGTTTATCTATTGGCTCATCTGCCTGCACATGATAGTGCTTATGGTCGGTGGCCATTACACTTATGCAGAGGTGCCGCTCTTTGAGTGAACTGGGGAGAGATTCGGCAAGCCATTACCATCTGGCACCCTCAATGACGGGCTTAATGTGTCGATATGGGGCGGAGGATTTCTTAGCCCAGGATCCTCCCGCCGTGAGGCTGGGGCAGGTCTTGACTGACCTGGAACAGCCCTGGGGCTTTATTTTTAGGGGAAAGCGGGAACTTAAAAATAGAACGGGCTGATAGGAGAGGGGAGGGACCACTCCCCCACCAGCCCTAACCATTAGTTCGGAAAGGAGATTTAATGGCTAAACATTATTTTATCAATAAAAAATCTCTATTAAAAGCCGAATAATCTTATTGACAAGGTACGTATAGGTTGAGGCTGATTGCGAGTCGAACCGATTTGCTGTCTCCCGGTTACTTCCCGGAATTAGCTGGCCACGAAGTTTTTCTAAGTGCCTATTCAGAACTCGTTGGCCAAGTTGACTGATATGCCCTCCAGCGCTCCTGAGTCCGAAGCCAGGAGCCAGGATCTCCAGCAAAAGGGGTTCAAGTTCGCAGGGCCAACAATTTGTTGCTCGTTTCATGCGGGCCCTTGGTATGGTCAATGATCATGTTGTGGGTTGTTTCAGGCGTGGTGAACTTAAGAAAGCTTCAGGATTAAGTTTATAAGAATTTCATAGAAAAATTTACTATTGTAAAAAATATATGTTATCATTGCTATGCGCTGATAGGAGCTTTAAAAGCAAAACTAAAAATAGAAGAAAGGATGGAACATGAGCAAACAATTTGTCAGATTGGCCGCCGATATCGTTATCGCCAATTCCACGGGGAAAGGATTTACCACCGAGCAACTCACTCAAATGTTAAAAGCGGTCACCGATACCTTAGAAAAACTTGCAGTAGAAACCGGAGAAATGGTAGCGGCAGCCGAGTCCACGTCCTCTGAAGGCGGAGTCCCCGCCGGTTGGAAAGCCTCTATCAAAAAAGACACCATTACCTGTATGATTTGTGGCTACAGCGGGAAGCTCCTCACCCCTCACCTAAAGAGCAAACACCAAACAACTCCCCGGGAATACCGCAAGCAATTCGAGATTCCCGCCCGGACTCCTCTGATCTCCAAGGCTTACCGCGCCAAACGCAGCAAGATCGCTAAGGAAACCGGCATCGGGGAAAAACTGCGGCAAGCCCGACAGGCTAAAAAGGCTACGTCCTGAAGGGCGCCTTCCCTTGCTTCCCTATCTTCCAGAGGACATACAAATTCCCTGCAACCCTTAAGCGGCATGAACCTCCCGCTTCCTGAGAATGTTTAGCGGGGCGGGGGGGTCAGCTCCTTTTTCGCGGTCGCCAGCATGTTTTCCATGGCCGGAGGAAGTTTGCCCTGGGCCTTCAATCGGCTTAGCTGGTCTATGGCCTTGCGGAACCAGGCTTCGGCTTCGGGATATTGTTTTGCCGCCTGATACACGTGCCCCAGTTTCCAGAAACTGACTCCCAGTTCCAGGCCGGTCTGGGCGTTTTCAGGGTCTTGGCGGGCCAGCTGCTCTGAGAGGTTTAGTGTCTTTTTAAAGTAATCCCGGGCTGCCTTCAGGTCGCCTCCCTGCAAACTCACGTCACCCAGGCAGCTATAAGAGACTGCGAGGTCGCGCCGGGTCTGGGCGTTTTCCGGATCTTGGTGGGCCAGTTGTTCTGTTAAGTTTAGAGATTTTTCAAAGTAATCCCGGGCCGCTTTCAGGTTGCCCCCCTTCAGACTCGCGTTGCCCAGACCGCTATAAGAGACCGCGAGGTCGCGCCGGGCCTGGGCGTTGTCCGGGTCCTGATGGGCCAGCTGTTCTCTCAGGGTTAGAGCTTTTTCAAAATAATCCTGGGTCGCCTTCAGGTCGCTCCCCTCTAAACTCATGTTGCCCAGCCTTTCATAAGCTACTGAGAGGTCGCGCCGGGCCTGGGTGCTGTCCGGGTCCTGGTGGGCCAGTTGCTCTGACAGGTTTAGGTATTTTTCAAAGTATTCCCGGGCCGCCTTCAGGTCGCCCCTCCTTAGACTCACGTTGCCCAGCCTTTCATAAGAGACTGCGAGGTCGCGCCGGGCCTGGGCGCTGTCCGGGCCCTGCTGGGTCAATTGCTCTCTCAGGTTCAGAGATTTTTCAAAGTATTCCCGGGCCCCCTTCGAGTCTCCCAACTGCAGACTCACGTCGCCCAGCCTGTCATAAGAGACCGAGAGATCGCGCCGGGCCTGGGTGCTGTCCGGGTCCTGTTGGGCCAGTTGCTCTGATAGGTCCAGATATTTTTTAAAGTATTCCCTGCCCGCCTTCAGGTCGCCCAACTGCAGACTCACATTGCCCAGGCTATCATAAGAGACCGCGAGGTCGCGCCGGGCCAGGTTCCGAGCCTTCTCCGCCGCCTGGGCGCTGCGTTCTGCCTCCTTTTGGGCCAGTTGGGCCACTTCCGCTCGCCGCCACTGATGCCCGGCCAGGAGCGTCAGAACTGCCAGCAACGCCATTAACCCCCAGCGGACGAGGGTGCCCCGGCGGGCTCGGGCCACGGAGGCCCGGTCGGTGACCTTCCCTGCCGGGCTCAGGTCCCGGCCCGGCGCCAGCATGACCTCCCAGGCCTCGACCAGTTGCTCGGTCTCTGGGAGCAAGGGGTCAACCTCTTGGTCCGGTTCCGCCTGCCAGCGGGTCGCGGTCGCGGCCGCGGCCAGGCGCTCCCGCTCAAGTATGAGTTTTTTCAGGCTTGGAGACTGTTCGATGATCTCGGGACCGATTTGCTGAAGGAGATCATCGACCTCAGCCAGCATCTTTTTAATGTTTGCGTACTTAGAGGTCTTTAGCATGATGTTGCCCTTCTGCCGGATTACCAGATCTCATTTTATGAATTATAACCCTTCCGGGCGCGGAAATGGGCTAGTGGGTAAAAAAGGGATGGGATAAGAAAAAGGATGGATAGAGGGTAGCTTGCCATTATCGATGCTAATTCCCTCTCCCCCAGAAGTTGCGGATATGACCCTCATATCGCCATAGTTCCCCTCTGGTGACAAAACTTCCAGAACCATGAACAGCAAACTCCTCGCCTTGAAATCGGTCACTGCCATAATTAGTTTTAGATAGATTTGATCATCATATTCCTCAAGACCTGGAGGTTAGCCATGCGAATGCTTTTAAAGGTAAAAATACCCCATGAGGAGTTCAACCAGGCAGTCAGGGACGGAAGCGTGGGCAGTAAAATACGCCGCATTCTGGAGGACACTAAACCTGAGGCTGTTTATTTTACCGAACAGCATGGCCAGCGAGGAGCAATCCTGATTATCGATGTGGCTGACCCATCCAAGGTCCCGTCATTTTCCGAACCATGGTTTCTCGCCTTCAACGCTGACGTAGAATTTCACATCGCCATGACACCCGAGGACCTCCAGAAGGCTGGCCTGGAAGAGCTGGGGAAAAAGTGGTCCTAATCAGTGGGGGATCCTTCCCCCACCTGTTCATAGACTGGTTATGAGCCTCAACATATCCGAGCATCGCTAGTCTTGCCAGAAACTTCCGTTATCATCGGCCGGCAGCGGGTTTTGATATGATCTGTTTAGGAAGTTTTCTGTCTCTTGATAAGTTACAGACCGGGGAGGCTACAGAAACCACGCCGCGAGGTTACTGTCAAAGCAATTCTAATCCAGGGAACATCATTTGCCCTTCAGGCGCTCAAGATAGCTGACCTCGTCCCCCTTGGCCTCGGTGCGACACCTCGATAGCAAATCCCGGTCCAGCTTGGCGGCTTGCTCCAGGTTGGCCCGAGCCCGATCTGATTTAGTAACGTTATGCCTGGGATTAATTTCCGGGCCTTGGTGTAATCGGCAATGGCCTTTTTTAAAATAAGCATACCCCCGATTGTTGTATGCATCATTATACCTGGGATTGATTTCCAGGGCCTTGGTGTAATCGGCGATGGCTTGGTCATAGTGGCCTCCTATGCCATAGGCAACCCCCCGGTAAAAATAGGCTTCGGCATACCTGGGATCGATCTCCATGGCCTTGTTGAAAGCTGCGATAGCCTGGTCATACTGGCCCTTTATCCCCTGCTCTTTGCCTCGATCTAAGAAAAACTCGGCGGTGCCCGGGCTTGCCGCCTGGACCGGGGCGGCAACTAGCAGCGCTGCGGCTATCAGCAGAATAGCAAAAAGGGTTCTCATGGTGATCTCTCCTGCCGGGCAGGACCGGGCGGGTAGCGGGTTGAAAGTGTTTTAGCTGAGACTAGGCGGCGCCGGGCTACCACCGATTGGTGTGTACCCGGGAGACGTACGTCCGATCCTTCCTTTAAGCCACCGCTTGGAACTTAGCTTAATCACTTTGTCCTAAAGTTAAGATCTTCAGGTCGTAGATCAACCTGATTGATTATTTTGCAGCCCCGAAGAGGTCCTCCCCTTGTAATGCTTCGGACCCATGATTATTTTTTATAATCGCTGACCATTTTTTCCAAGACTTGGAGGTAGGCCATGCGAAGGCTTCTATAGGTAAGATTTCCCCATGAGGAGTTCAACCAGGCAGTCAGGGATGGGAGCATAGGCAGTAAAATACGACGCATTCTGGAAGACATTAAACCTGAGGCAGTCTATTTTACCGAACCGCATGGCCAGCGGGGAGCAATTTTGAGCATCGATGTGGCTGACCCATCCAAGGCCCCGTCATTTGCTGAACCCTGGTTTCTCGCCTTTAACGCTGACGTCGAATCCCATCTGCAGTTTTCAACGGCTCTCTGCGGTGGCTGATTGACAAGGAGTTAGCGATAAATTACCTTCTAACGGCAGTTATCGCCTCAAGTTTCCCCACCCCGAGAGCCCCTGCATGGCTAGAGAAAACTTGCCCCCCCGCATTCACGTACTGGCCAAGCCTACCGGGGCGATTTGCAACCTGAACTGCTCTTATTGCTTTTTTCTGAACAAAGAGCGGCTCTACCCCGGCAGTCATTTTCGCATGACGGATGAGGTGCTGGAACAGTATATCCGGCAGCTCATCTTGTCCCATGGCGCCGATAAGGTGACGGTGGCCTGGCAGGGCGGCGAACCCACCCTGATGGGCCTCGATTTTTACCGGCGGGCCATTGATTTCCAGAACAAGTACCAGCGGCCGGGCATGACCTTCGAGAACACCATGCAAACCAACGGCACGCTCCTGGACGACGACTGGTGCGAGTTCTTCCGCGAGCACGATTTTCTCATCGGCATCAGTATCGACGGGCCCCGGGTGCTGCACGATGCCCACCGGGTGGACAAGCGCGGCCAGCCAACCTTTGACCGGGTGATGGGAGGCCTGCGGCTGTTGCAGAAGCATGGGGTGGAATACAATATCCTGACCACCGTCAATCGGCTTAACGCTGATCACCCCCTCGAGGTCTACCGCTTTCTCCGGGACGAAGCCGGCGCCACCTGGATGCAGTTCATTCCGGCCATCGAGCGCCTGAACCAGGAGGGAGTCTCCCTCTGCCAGGAAGGGACCACCGTTTCAACGCGTTCGGTGCGGCCGGAGCAGTTCGGCAATTTCCTCATCACCATTTTCGACGAGTGGGTCCGAAACGACGTCGGCCGGGTGTTCGTGCAGACCTTCGAGGCCACGGTGAGGAACTGGCTGGGTCTGCCCTCCTCTGGCATGTGCGTCTTCGATGCCACCTGCGGTCATGGGCTCGCCCTGGAGCACAACGGCGACCTGTATTCCTGCGACCATTTTGTCGAGCCCAGGCACTTGCTGGGGAACATCGGACCCAGCCACATGATCGATCTGGTGAGCTCCGAGCAGCAGCGTGCCTTTGGCCGCGCCAAGCTGGAGACTCTGCCCCGCGCTTGCCGTGAATGCGAGGTGGGTTTTGCCTGTAAGGGCGAGTGCCCCAAAAACCGGTTTCTCACCACCCCGGATGGGGAACCGGGCCTGAACTACCTGTGCGCGGGCTACCGGGCCTTTTTCCACCACGTCGACCACCCTTTGAAGATCATGGCGGGTCTCCTGCGCCGGGGCCGCCCGGCCTCAGAGGTCATGCAGGTTCTCGGCAAGGAGGAGGGGAGGTCGGCGACAGGGTTCACCAAAGTAGGCCGTAACGACCCCTGCCCCTGCGGCAGCGGCCGCAAGTTCAAGAAATGTCATGGCCGGGAGGTCACTGGCGAAGCCAGGGGCACTGCCCCGTAAGCCACCCGGCCCCAACCATGCCGGAATAGCTCTGCATCAGGATTCCTGGCGTGATGAACAACCTCTAACCCCTAAACGGAGGATTTATGGCAGCAGAGAAGAAACCGAATATTCTGATCATCTGGGGAGATGACATCGGCATGTGGAACATCAGTGCCTACAGCCACGGCATGATGGGCTACCGGACGCCGAACATCGACCGCATCGCGGCAGAAGGGATCATGTTCACCGACTGCTACGGCGAGCAGAGCTGCACCGCCGGTCGTTCGGCCTTCATCACCGGCCAAAGTGTCTTCCGCACCGGCTTGAGCAAGGTGGGCATGCCGGGAGCCGACATCGGCCTGCAAGCCGAGGATCCCACCATCGCCGAGTTGCTGAAGCCGTTGGGCTACGCCACCGGCCAGTTCGGCAAGAATCACCTGGGTGACAAGGACGAATTTCTGCCCACCAAACACGGGTTCGACGAATTCTTCGGCTTCCTCTACCACCTGAACGCCTGCGAAGAGCCGGAACTGCGCGACTACCCGCCGGAAAAGGACTTCCCCAACTTCAGGAAAAACTTCGGACCCCGGGGCGTGCTCCGCTGCAAGGCCGGCGGCCCCATCGAAGACACCGGCCAGCTGACCAGAAAGCGCATGGAGACCATCGACGATGAGGTCCTGGATGCGGCCACGGAATACATCGACCGCCAGGCCAAGGCCGATAAGCCGTTCTTCGTGTGGTTCAACACCTCGCACATGCACTTCCGCACCCATGCCAAGCCCGAGAGCCTGGGCCAGTCCGGGCGCTGGCAGTCGGAATACCACGACGTCATGATCGACCACGACAAGTGCGTGGGCGCCCTGCTGAAGCAGCTGGACGACCTGGGCATCGCCGACAACACCATCGTCATGTACAGCACCGACAACGGGCCGCACATGAACTCCTGGCCCGACGCCGCCATGACCCCGTTGCGCAACGAGAAGAACTCCAACTGGGAAGGCGCCTTCCGGGTGCCGTCCATGATCCGTTGGCCCGGCAAAATCAAGGCCGGCACTGTCTCCAATGAGATCGTCAGCCACCTGGACTGGCTGCCCACTATCCTGGCCGCGGCGGGCGAGCCGAACATCAAGGAAAAGCTCCTCAAGGGGCATCAGGCGGGGGCCAAGACCTTCAAGGTGCACCTGGACGGCTATAACCTCCTGCCTTACTTGAAGGGCGAGGTAGAAAAGAGCCCCCGGGTGGAGTATTTCTACTTCTCCGATGATGGCGACCTGATGGCCCTGCGCTACGACAACTGGAAGCTGGTCTTCATGGAGCAGCGGATGGCAGGCACCCTGCGGATCTGGCAGGAGCCGCTGGTGCCGCTGCGGTTTCCGAAGCTCTTCAACCTGCGCACCGACCCCTTCGAGCGGGCCGACATCACCTCGAACACCTACTGGGACTGGATACTCGATCATATCTACCTGTTTCTGCCGGCGCAGAAATACGTGGGGGAATTCCTGATGACCTTCAAGGAGTACCCCCCGCGCCAGAAGGCGGCGAGCTTCACCATCGACCAGGTGTTGCAGAAGCTCCTGGGGGGTGGCGGTAGCCACTAACGTTGTCGTGAAACAGTAAAACCTTCCCCCGCAGATGCACCGACCTCTGGAGATCTGCGGGGGCCGTTTACACCAGGCCAGGTAAAAAATCAGGTTGAAGGCAGGAAAACCCTCTAAGGTGAGAGGCTTACATGGGTCCTTTGTCACAGGTCTCGATTTCTGACGCACTTATTCTCTTCTTTTTAACCCTGGGGCCGCTCAAGGCCATTGCCCCTTTCGCCCAGTTGACCCAGGGGACCGACCCCGCATTTCGCCGGGCCGTGGCCTGGCGGGCCACCGCCACTGCCACCATCACCGTCCTGGTGGTGGCCCTGCTGGGCTCCCTGGTATTGGAAAATTGGCACGTTTCCATTGCCGCGGTCGTCATCACCGGCAGCATCATCCTTTTCTGCCAGGCACTGCAGCTGATCATGCAGCCACTGGCAGCCGCGCCCCCGCCCACCCCGCCAGACGCTGGCCAGTCCCCGCCCTCCCTGGCCATTGCCCACATTCCCCTGGCCATTCCCGGCCTGGTCTCGGCCCCCGGCATTGCCGCCATTGCCGCGTTCATGGCTATTGCGGCTGGCGACTGGACTCAGAAGGGCCTCGTGTTAGCGTCCCTGCTGGTGATCATGGGGCTGAACCTGGTCACCCTGCTCAACGTCGAGGTGATTGTCAAGCGCGGCTCCCCGGTGGTGCAAAAAGTCTTTGGATGGGTGATGGCCGTGCTGCAGGCGGCCTTGGCGGCACAATATCTGATCAATGGCCTGGTGCGCCTGGGGGCGTTGCCCCGTCTGGTCCCATGAGGAAAAGACATGGAGATGGATAAAAATCCGCGGGAGACGAGTGTTGCCAACGAACTCGCTAAAGAGCGCAGCCGGCAGGCGGCTGACCGCACCCTCATGGCGTGGATCCGCACCTGCCTGTCACTGATTGGGTTTGGATTTGGCATCGCCAAATTCCGGGACATTTTGGTAGAAGCGGGGATGCACCCAGGCCCTGACCACTTTCACTCCACCTTGATTTTCGGACTGAGTTTTATACTCCTTGGCATCTTCGGCCTCCTCGCGGCGGTCGTCCAGCATTGGCGAATCCTGCAGCATCTCAAGTATGGTAACTTTCAATATACCGGGTTCCGGCCAATAGTAATGATAGCCGCGATTATATTGCTGCTCATCGGTATTTTTGCTTTTATCGTTATCCTGTTAAGGCTTTAACCGGCCGAGGCCCGTTAGAAGTATTCTGGCTGCATTACATTGAAGAACTAGTCTTGAATAGCGCCTGCTTGCTGAGAGCTTGCCAAACCCTGCCGTTATCACTCCTTCCTCGAAAAATTGCCTAGATGATGCATATATCAGCACCTTAAACGCTGGATCTCGAGGTGCGGAGATAGAGCAACTAGCTGTATTCCTTAACTTTAATCTTCATCTTACTAAATCAGTGCCCCGAAATCTCTTCTGAGTGTTTTGTGTCAGGTATGAGCAACCCTTGAATGCCTATGTAATAAATTTGGTTTGGACAATATTTATTACTATTTACACTCAGGCGGGATTGTGCCTACAATACAACCTCAGAAAAAGCCAAACCTGCAGTGAGGCGGGGACGCAAAGCCACTTTGAAAGATCAAATCTAGAGAGGAAACTATTATGAGTACTGTTACATTCGGGGACAAGACATATTCGGTTAACTTGTTAGAATACCTTTCGGATTCTAACGACTGGGACGAAAACTTCGCGCGGGGGATGGCTCCTAAGGTCGGTATCACCAGCGGATTAACGGAGGGCCATTGGAAGATTATCAACTTTATTCGCGATTTTTTTAAGGCAACTGGCAATTGCCCAACGGTCTATGAAACCTGCCGAATGAACCAACTGGACTTAGGGGGACTGAAAAAGCTCTTCCCCGAAGGATACCTTCGGGGAGCCTGCAAACTTGCCGGCATTACCTACATGGGAGGTTACTTCGCCCCGGCCCTATCGGAGCGGGTCACGCTCAAAGATCAAGAGGAAAAAACCTACGAGGTTAATGTCCAAGGATTCCTTATTAATCCCCAGGATTGGGATAAGAGTTATGCCAGATCCAAAGCCTTAGAGATGAAAATGCCCAAGCTGAGGGACAAACACTGGCAAGTCATAAATTTCCTTCGCGAGAGCTTCGAGAAAAATCAAAAAGTTCCCACTATATATGATACCTGTGAAGCTACCCGTATCGGCTTGGAGGAATTACAGCTTCTGTTTCCCGATGGGTATCAACGTGGTGCAGTCAAGATTGCGGGGTTAAGAGCACGATAAGATTCAGCCTAGTTTCCAGGTGGTCAAGCTTGGCGTCGTGGTAGAAATTATTCTGGTGCACTACGGCCGGACCCCCCGACACGGCGGAAGAAAACCCCACGCCTTAAGGCAGGGTCAGATGAGCGAATTGGTGTGCTACTGTTTTCAGTACAGCGCCGCGGACATCGAAGAGGATGTCAGGCAGCATGACGGGGTTTCTATGATCATGGCGCGGATCATGGAGGAAAAGAAAAAGGGAACCTGCGAATGCAACATCAAGAACCCCAAGGGTACCTGATGCGCCGGGGAGGTCCGCCGGGTGGCAGACGGAGCGAAAAGAAAAATGGAAGTGGAGAGGGTCCAAGTTATCTGATGGGGGACAATGCGCCTATTCTCACCACTCCCATCCCCCTCCCACTCCCTCTCGGTTCCAGTCTGCTATGCCTAGCAGGATGGAGGATGTTCAGGAAGGGTTAATCCTTATCTCAGTCTGCCATTTCAGGCAGGGTTAGCCGTGGCCCTGCCTTTTTCTTCGCCTCATAGCGACTTACTTGCCAAACCCTGCAGTTTTCACCTCTTCTCGAAAAATTGCAGAGATGATCTACATAGCGAAACAGGGTGCTTGGGGTTGGGGAATTTCAGGCATCGCGGGGAGAGAAGCAAAATAATACCTTGGGGCATCACGGGAAAATCTTCTGCCCCAAAAGTGTCGATATGTTCTAAATAATTTGAATTTTCAGGGAGTTGATAAGCTTATAGTCAGAGCAATAAGCGCCACCGAAAATCATCTCTCCATATTTTCCCCATCAGGCTTTTCCCCCTGCTTTTTCAAGGTTGTCTGCAGTTTCTCAGTGGGCATGTACTCAGTGTGCAGATCGCCCCAGCAGGCCCACTGTCTGCCGAACTCCGAGATCAGGCCAGCGTTGTAATAGGCCAGGATTTTATCGGCACTGTTCTTGGGATTCGGCGGCCAATCCTTGGGCCAGAGCACTATCACCCGGCCGCTGGAGATATCATCATCCCAACCCCTCATAGTCAAGGCCATGGAGGTCCCGGCCAGATCAGCAACCTTGGCGGGCCAAGAGCCAGTACCGGCCCGATATTGATAGTACCCTCACACAAGAATTTGAGTCGAAAGCTAACTGCCTTGTGGGCGATATCGGAACAGTTGTAAGTAAAGACGGTGCTGTTATAAATAAAAGCACCTAAGGCGATCAGAACAACTCGCCACGCCGAGCGGGTGGCCAAGGCCGCGGAGCATAGCCATCATCCGCCAGACAAGCCGGGGGTGCCCACCAAGTGTGTCTCCTGTCACATGCCAATGACCGCCTGTGCCCGCATGAACCGGAGTGACCACTCCATGCTGCCGCCGGCCCTCAAGATGCTGGCCTACGCCAGGAAGCGATGGAGCGGGTCGCCAGCGCCTTCCTGCAGAAACCCGTGGACGAAAAAGTGTTGTTCGAAGCGATCAGAGAGGCTGGGTCGAGGAGTTGAAAGCGGTGGCAACACTTGGGGTGTCCTGGCACCGTTGCGGCACCTCAAAAATACCACCAGTTGAAAGGTAAGAGAAAATGCCATAGCTGTCCATGGAAACAAAAATAGACGAAGGGCACTGGGAGTCAACGTTTTAGCGCAGGCAGCCCTGGTCTTTCTCTCCCAAGGCTGCGGGACCGCCAGGATGCGTCAGCCGCTACCGCCGTACTATTTAAACGAGCCCGGGTGGTGGGCCTGCCGGATGTCCGGGGTTACGGGGACGCGCCCGATGAGAGCCTTAAACAGAGCGCCATCCAGGCCGTGCGCCAGGAGATGGCGGCCCAACCGGGTAAGCCCGCCGGCGTCTTCGCCACCCCCACGGTGGACATCCTGGCCCTCTCCGGGGGCGGGGCCGACGGGGCCTTTGGCGCGGGCTTGCTCTGCGGCTGGACGGCACACGGCGACCGCCCTCGCTTCAAGCTGGTGACCGGCATCAGCACCGGCTCGATCAGCGCGCCGTTCGCCTTCCTGGGGCCGGCGTACGACGCCAAGCTCAAAGAAATTTACACCACCATCGAGACCAAGGACGTTTACCGGCTGCGGGGTCTGCTCAAGATGCTCCGGTCCGATTCCCTGGCCGACACCTGGCCTCTGGCGAAACTGGCTGCCAGTTACGTGAACGACCAGATGCTGGCGGACATCGCCGCCGAGCACAAGAAAGGCCGGCGCCTGCTCATCGGCACCACCAACCTGGACGCCCAGCGCCTGGTCATCTGGGACATGGGGGCCATAGCCAGCAGCGGCCACCCCGACGCCGGGAAGCTCTTCCGCCAGATCATGCTGGCCAGCGCCGCCATTCCGGTGATGTTTCCGCCGCAGTATATCGAGGTGGAGGCAGGGGGCAAAAGATACGACGAACTGCACGTGGACGGGGGCACGGTGGCGGAGGCGATTACCTACGAGTTCACCTTCAGGCCCAGTGACGTGAAGGCCCTGGCCCGGGGGCAGGATGCCAAGCCCCGCCCGATACGGCTCTATGTCATCCGCAACAGCAAGACCAAACCGGAGTGGGCTACCACGGAGGCGGGCCTTAAAAGCATCTCCAAACGGGCCATGGACACCATTATCAAGTACCAGGGGGTGGGCGACCTTTACCGGATCTATGCCTTGAGCCAGGTGGACGGGGTCGATTTCAACCTGGCGGTCATCCCGGAGGATTTCATAGTGGCCAGGCAAGAGGAATTCGACCGCAACTACATGAACCAACTGTTCGACCGGGGCTATGACCTGGGGAGGAAGGGGTACCCCTGGAAGAAATTCCCGCCAGGGTTGCAGCAGGTGGTTTCTCCCAAAGCCGGGAAATAAACTCGCCGAGGGTAATTACTGGAAAGGAGAAAGGGATGAAAGGAAACCGATGCTTGGCGCAGTTCATGGCCAAAGTCCCGGTGGTTAGCGCGGCCCTGGTAGTAATGGTGTCAGTGCCACCCGCCCAGGGAGCGGAGAACGGCATGGGGGTCTATCCCCTGGGCCACAACAGTTCCATGGCGGGCTTTCTCCCTCCCCCCGGCCTCTACCTGCGCAACGACGTTTACGTCTACCAGGGGACTGCCGACAAAATAGCCCTGTCCGGGCGCGTCGAGGCCAGTATACGCGGCCGCTACATCATGGACCTGGCCAACTTGACCTAGCTTCATGAATTGGCCCGGCCACTTGAGACCTGGCGTGGTCAATGAGCCGATGCACACCGTGGATATGTTCCCGACCCTGGTGAAACTGACCGGCGGCAGCCTCGAGGGCGGGAAACCCCTCGACGGCAAGGATGTGTGGCCGACGGTCAGCGGGGGCCAGCCCTCACCTCACGAGGACATCCTCATCAACGTGGAAGCGTTCCGGGGCGTGGTCCGCAAACGCAACTGGAAACTGGTCAAGGTGGCTTTGCTGCCCGGCAAGACCGAACTCTTTGACCTCGCCGCCGACCCGGGTGAGAAGGTCAACGTCGCCGGCCAGCACCCGGAGGTGGTTAAAGAACGGAAGCGCGCCTGCTCAACTACGCCCGGGGACAAAAAATGAGCTTATGGATCAAAGCGTAGCCGGAGTTCCTGGGAGCCCAGGGGAAGACCATCTTCGACCCGGACTTCGATATCGACGACGGCGGCCTGCCCCACGAGAAGCCGGCGCTGCCGAAGGAATAACTACTTAGCGGAACGTACTCTTTATCGGGGCATCAGGGAACCTGGGCCCAGGTGCCAAGGAGCCAACCATGAACAGATCTTCTTTCTTGAGTCTTGCATGTATTGTTTGTCTCCTCGCCGGTTTCCTGGCGCTGGGAGGGCTGGCTTTGGGATGTGGTTCGGGTGAGCAGAAGCAACCCGAAGCCAAGCAAGAAACTCAGCCCGTGAAGCCGGTAGCCGCGCCGGTGGACGGCTCGGTCCTGCCCTTCCCGCCGACCCCGTCGGCCAGTATCGCCGGACCCACCCTGCAGGAATCCAAGCACCAGCGGCGCCAGGAACCCAACCGGCTGCGGGTTGGCGCGCCCAACATCCTCATCGTCCTGATTGACGACGCGGGCTTCGCCCAAACCGACACCTTTGGCGGTGAACTTCATACCCCCACGCTTTCTCGTTTGCGGGACGAGGGCATCTGCTACAACGCCTTCCACACCACCGCCATCTGCTCGCCCACCCGGGCGGCGCTGCTGACCGGGCGCAACCACCAGCGGGTCGGTTCCGGGACCATCGCCGAACGCGCCGTGGACTGGGACGGTTACGTGGGCGTGATTCCCAAGAGTGCCGCCACCATCGCCGAGGTCCTGCACTACTACGGTTACAGGTCCGCGGCGTTCGGCAAATGGCATAACACCCCCACCGAACAGACCACCGCCATGGGCCCCTTCGACCGCTGGCCCACCGGCCACGGCTTCGACTATTTCTACGGCTTTCTGGCCGGCGAGACCTCGCAGTATGAGCCCCGGCTCTATGAAAATCTCAACCCCGTGGAGCCGCCCCACGACCCGCGCTACCACCTGACCGAAGACATGGCGGCCCGGGCCATCACCTGGCTGCGCCGCCACCGGGCCTACTCCCCGGACAAACCCTTCCTGATGTATTGGGCCCCGGGCGCCGTCCACGGGCCGCACCACATCTTCAAGGAATGGGCCGACAAGTACAAGGGCAAGTTCGACGACGGCTGGGACGCCATGCGGGAGCGCATCTTTAAACGCCAGCAGGACCTGGGTTGGATCCCGGCCAACGCCAGGCTCACGCCCCGGGCCTCATCCATGGCGTCCTGGGACAGCATCCCCGAGGCCGAGCGACCCTTCCAGCGCCGCTTGATGGAGGTGTTGGCCGGCTTTGTGGAGCACACCGACGCGCAGGTGGGTAAGTTGGTTGACGAGCTCGACCGGGAAGGCATCCGGGACAATACCATCATCTTCTACATCTGGGGCGACAACGGCGCCAGCGCCGAAGGCCAGAACGGCAGCATCAGTGAACTGCTGGCCCAAAACCAGATCCCCAACACCATCCAGCAGCAGCTGGAGGCCTTAAAATCCCTGGGCGGCCTCGACGCCCTGGGCACCGCCAAGACCGACAACATGTACCACGCCGCCTGGGCCTGGGCGGGCAATACGCCGTTCAAATACACCAAGCTTGTCGCCTCGCATTTTGGCGGCACCCGCAACCCCATGGTCATCTCCTGGCCCCAGGGCATCAAGCATGACCAGACCCCCCGGCCGCAGTTCCACCACGTCAACGATATCGTCCCCACCCTCTACGAAATTATCGGCATCAAGCCGCCCCAGGCGGTGGACGGCTTCAAGCAGGATCCCCTTGACGGCGTCAGCATGGTTTATAGCTTCGCCGATGCCCAAGCCCCCGGCCACAAGAAGACGCAGTATTTCGAAAACAACGGCAGCCGGGGCATCTATCACGACGGCTGGTATGCCTGCACCTTCGGGCCTCTGACCCCGTGGCTGACCACGAACCCCGGGCTGGCCACCTGGGACGCCAATAAGGATGTCTGGGAGCTCTACAATCTCACCAGCGACTACTCCCAGGCCGATGATCTGGCCGCCCGGGAACCCGAGCGCCTGGCCAAGATGAAGGAGTTGTTCCTGGCCGAGGCCAAGGCGAACCAGGTCTTCCCCATCGGCGCCGGCCTGTGGACCCGCCTGCACCCCGAAGACCGGATCCAGAGCCCCTACACCAGTTGGGTCTTCGACGCCACCACCACCCGCATGCCGGAGTTCACCGCGCCGGGCCTGGGCCGCCAGAGTAACCGCGTCAGCATCGACCTCGAGATCGGCCCGGATGCCTCGGGGGTCATCTACGCCCTGGGCGGCGCTTCCGGCGGCCTCACCCTGTTCATGGACAAGGGCCACCTGGTTTACGAATACAACATGATGATCATCGAGCGCTACCAGGCTCGGACTGAGGCAAAACTGGCCCCCGGCCAGCATAAAATCGAAGTGGAGACCACGCTCACCGAGCAACGGCCGCTGTCGCCCGCCGAGGTGGTCCTCAAGGTGGATGGCCAAGAGGTCGCCCGCACCACGGTCAAGCGCACTGTCCCGGGTGCTTTCACCGCCAGCGAAACCTTTGACGTCGGCGTCGATCTGGGTTCCCCGGTGTCCCAGGATTACTTCGACCGGGGGCCGTTCCCGTTTACCGGTAAGATCGGGAAGGTGGAGGTGAAGCTCGATTGATCCCGGCTTTAATAACCTGGTTCCCAATTTGTCCTGGGGAATCAGACAGTGCGTTACGCTTTGTTGGGGCAGAGGTCCCTGCGATGAAGGTAAACTTATGCGGAATCTGCTAGCCTTCATCAAGACCAGCATTATCGGGGGCTTTCTGGTCCTGTTGCCCGTGGTGGCGGTGCTGGTTCTCATCGGTATCGCCGTGAACAGCGTGGTCCGCATCATAGGCCCGCTGGCAGCCAAACTGCCCATGAAAACCATCGGCGGTTTTGCGGCGGTTACCTTATTAGCGGTGATCCTTGTCCTGGTTTTCTGTTGCCTGGCCGGACTGCTGATTCAACTGCGCCTGGGTCGGCTGGTGCAGACCTGGCTGGAAGACCATCTGTTGCAACGTCTGCCGGGCTATACCATGATCAAGAACCTGACCCGCCAGGTGGTGAGCCAGAAGGGCGTCGAGTTTACCCCGGCTCTGGTTGACCTTTATGGCTCCGACGCCAGGGTTATCGGCTATAAGACTTTGATGATCGCCGTTACCCTTGAGGGTGAACTTAGCTCCAATGAAAGAAATAATCATGGGCATGCCAAGATTACCTTATGCAACCTCTCACTCAGGTCCGACACCCGGTATGGCTTGGCAATGACGGCGCTGACTTTATATTTCTGGGGTTCAGCCATGATGGGATCATCTGAATAGCCGCTGGAGACGATGACTTTTACCTGAGGATCGATCTCGAGAAGTTGCGTCGCGGCTTCTTTCCCCCCCATGCCGCCGGGAACGGTCAGATCCAGGATCACCGCGTTAAAAGCGTCGCCATGTTCCCGGGCCTGGCGGTATATCTCGATGGCCTGAGCCCCATACTGGGCAAACTTGACCTCGTATCCCAGCTTGATCAGCATTTTCCCCAAAACTTCCCGCATCATTTCCTCATCGTCCATCACCAGGATCCGGCCTTGGCCGGGGATGGCCTGTTTCTCCTGTTGCAGTGCACATACCAGCTTCTGGTCACTGGCGGGAAGATAGATATGGAAGGTGGTGCCCTGCGCCATTTTTGACTCAACCGAGATATGGCCCTGGTGATGGTTGATAATCGAATAGGACGTGGCCAAACCCAAGCCGCTGCCTTTTTGTTTGGTGGTGAAGTAGGGATCGAAAATCTTGGGGAGATGTTCGATGGGGATGCCCATCCCCTGATCCTGGATGGAAATCTTCACGTAGTCGCCGGACCTCAGGGATAGTTGGTTGACTTAACCCAGGCTGAGGTTGGCGGCGCTAATCTTGATGGTCCCACCGTTAGGCATGGCCTGGATGGCATTGATAATAAGATTTTGAAAGACTTGGCCGATCTGCCCGGGGTCTACCTCGAGGGCCCGGAGGTTCTCCGGAAACTCGGATTCGCACCGGACTTGAGAGCCGCTGCAGGCAAAGGCCGCCGACGCAGCGATGCTGGCGGCCACCGAGACGACTTCTTTTACCGGCGCCCCGCCTTTGGCAAAGGTGAGCAACTGCTGGGCCAGGGCCCGGGCTTGTTGACAGGCATTCTCGGCCCGGAGCAATCTCTCCTGCTGGCCATCCCCCGGGGAGTCTTCCAACATGGCCAGGCTGATATTGCCCAGGATGGCGGTGAGGATGTTGTTGAAATCGTGCGCGATGCCCCCGGCCAGATGTCCCAGGGATTCCAGCTTGCTATAGCGCAAGCGTTCTTCTTCGAGATGCTTGCGCTCGGTGATGTCGCGGAAATACCAGACGCGGCCGTAACACCGCCCACCCGGGCCGAACATCGGCGCCGAGTAGCGGTCAATGACCCGGCCGTCTTTCAGGAGCAGTTCATCCTGGCTGGTTTCTTCCCGATGTTCATAGAGGAATTGAACCCACTGGACAAACGAACGGGGATCCGCCATCAGGGCCGTCACGTGCTGCAATACCGGCTCATCGACCTGGTCTTTGAGGAGCTTGGCCGGGAGGCCGTACATCTCCACAAACCGCCGGTTATACGAGAGGATGCGGGCGGTTTCATCCACCACCAGGATGCCGTCGATGGAGACTTCCTGCTCGGTGGACAGAAGGACATTTCTGAACTGCAGGTCCTCCTCGACCCGCTTGCGCTCTTCGATCTCCGTTGCCAGGGCGGCGGTTCTCTCCGCCACCAGCCGCTCGATCCCGGCCGTGCGGACTTGGGTGGAGAGGTTCCAGAGAACCGAGGCTACTGCCAGGCCGATCAAAATAAAAGTTACCAGAATACCCACCAACCGGTAATCGCTGATCTGGCCATAAGGGCTGAGATCCACTACCGTCCATGCCCGGGCGGATTCAGCCTGGAGGCTTTGATAAGAGAGTAAATAATGGTTCCCTTCGAACCAGAGATTCCTGCCACTGGCGAGGGGTCCGGGGAAAATGGCCTGGGTCTGCTGCAAGTTGTATTGGGGGAAATATGCGCGAAGACTTCGGGCGAAACCGGCCATAAGGTCTGAAAAAGCAGGTGGGGACGGTTGGAGAGGATAACCACCCCGTCGGCATCCGTAATCATGGCGGGGTGTTTGCGTCCGTGCAGTAAGCCATGACGGAATTTGTCCAGGGCCTCGGCCGCTCGCCCCACATCCACCTTGAAAAAGCCTGCGGATGGTCAGGGGAGACCTGTACCAGTGGACTTTCTGGAACTCGGGGTTAATTTTCCCGAGGGGCTCGATTTTTTGGGTGTCCAGACTGCGCAGTTCCCAGTCCTGGCGCGGGGCCTCATAATTGCTGAGGTCCCGGGCCTTGAGGCGTAACGCCAGGCCCTTGGCCCCCCGGACACCCTGCTGTCCACCAGGGTGTCCCCGTACCTGGTGAGAATCTCTTATGTGATTTGCTGGTGAGGGCGAGGTTTGCTGCAGGCCCCGTTGGGCGCTTTTAAGGCTGATGGTGCTGATTTTGGTGGCCACGCGCTGGGCCGTGAGCCACATCCCCAAGCCCATGATAATAACCACCAGGAGGTAAGAAATGGTGAGGCTCAGAGGCTATCAAGGAGATAGTCGTTCTCAATGGCGTACTTGACCAAGTCAACAAGACTCTGGACGTTGAGTTTGTTCATGATGTTGTAGCGGTGCCGGCGCACGGTGAAAGAACTGATGCAGAGAGTCTCGGCGATCTCCCGGGTTTTTCTCCCCTCGGCCAGGAGTTTCAAGACCTCGCGCTCCCGTACTGACAAAATCTCGGCCTTTCTGGCCTCCTGAACGAGGTTGCCAAGTATCACAGAAAGCAAGGGAGAAAGATATTTGCCGCCTCTTTGGAGAGTTTGTACGGCCCGAACCAGTTCGTCCCCCGGTTCATCCTTGAGCAGAAAGCCATCAACGCCCTCTTCCAGACCCTGTCGGATAAATTCTTTCTTCTTATGCATGGTGAGGAGCATAATCTTGACGTGGGGATAGAGCCGCTTGATTTCCCTGGCAGCCTCGAGACCCGGAAGATTCGGCATGGAAATGTCAAGGATGACCAGGTCCGGACTGGTGCTCTTCAGGAGTTCCAGCAGTTCCAGACCGTCTGCAACTTCGCCGCAGATATTTATCCCCTCGAGGGGTTCGAGGAGAGTGCGGATACCCCGCCGAAACATAGCATGATCATCAGCCAGCACAATGTCGTATGGATCCATCTTCGGTACCCGTCCTTGGGAGAAGAGGATTAGTAAAGGAAATTTTGGCGCCACAGGCCTGTTCTCTGGCAAGCTCGAAAGAGCTGCCCAGGAACTTGACCCGCTCCGCCTGACCTGCACCAAGCGGTTGTACAAAATGTTAAGTCAGGATGGGGTCAAGTCAAGCCATAGATTCTGGCGGAGCATAGCATAGCCGGGATCTCTGGGCATCACCTGCGCCTCGGGTGCCGGTGGCCGATAACCCGGGGCACTGTGAGGCCTTACCGTATTGTATTCCTGCCGCCAGTGCTCTATCAGGATCTGGGCCTCCTTCAAGGTGCAGAAAATCTCGCCGTTAAGCAACTCATCGCGCAGCCCCAGATGGACCAATATTTGCAGATCTGAGGCGTATTCAGGAGCGCTAGGGAAAAGGGTCATAAATTTTCCCTCCAGTCCTGGCATGGGGAGGATAACGCGGGGCGTATTGTCAGAGGAGGGTTCCCGGAGTATGATGGAAAAACACCTTATCGCGAGCCGCTAATCCCATGATTAAAAGCATCACCCTGGAAAATTTCATGTCGCACCGGGCCACCCGGATTGACCTGGCCGCCGGCGTGACCGTGATCACCGGCCCCAACAACGTAGGGAAAAGCGCGTGGGTGGAGGCGGTGCGGTCCCTGGTGCAGAATCCCAGCCAGAAGCACTCCATCCGGCATGGGGCCAAACAGGCGGTGGTGCGGCTGGAGCTGGACTCGGGGGAGATCATCGAGTGGGTGCGCACCGACAAGACCGCGTATTACCGGCTGTTCAGGCCCGAGGACGGCGGCGAGGGGGTGGGCGAGCCCGAAGAGTACCGCAAGATCGGCCTCACGGTGCCGGAGGACGTGCGGGCCCTGCTGCGCCTGGGGCTGGTGGAAACCGAGGCCGATGACATCGACATTCACATCGGCAACCAGCGGGAGCCCATCTTCCTCCTCAACCGGCCCGGCTCCCAGGCCGCGGGTTTTTTTGCGGCGTCGAGCGAGGCAGCGTATCTGCTGCACATGCGCCAGGCCTTGAAGAGCCGGGAGGATTACGCCAAGAGCACCAGGAAGGTGCTGGCCGGCGACTGTCAGGCCCAGGAGAAGGAACTCCTGCGGTACCAGCCCCTGGACGGCATCGGGCCGGAGCTGGATAGGGCTGAAGAGACCTATGCGTTGATCGGCGCCAACCAGAGGTCGCTGCCGGAATTGGCGGGATGCATCGACACCCTGGCCGTGAAAGGGCAGGCCCTGAGCGGGCATTACCAAAGGGCCGGGCTTCTCGAGGGGTTGGGAGTGCCTCCAGTTCTGCAGAATATTGCCGACCTTATCGCCCTGCTCCAGCATTGGGGCCGGGTTACCGGGAAGTCAGAAGCGGCCGCATCCCGGGTGGAGGTGCTGGGGCCTCTGACGGCGCCGCCGCCCCTCGTGGACACGAACTCCCTGGCGCAGCTCACCGGCCGGCTGGCGGCCACCGCCGAGGTGCTGCACGGGCGCCGCCGGGAAAAGGAGGACTTGGCGAGTCTGGCCGAGCCGCCTTTGATCCATGATGTCCTGCCCCTGGAAGAGCACATAAAAGACCTGCGGTCCCGGGAGGAGCTCAGAAGGCTGGCCCGTCGCCGGCAAAAGGCCCTGGTTGCTCTTGCCGCCCCCGCTGATCTGGCCGGGGTGGACGACCTTCTGCAAGTGATTGCCAACCTTGCCCGCCTTGAGACCAGGAAAGGCCGCCTGGAGGGGGTATCCGGGGCGCTGGGTAAGCTCAGGGTTGAGCCGGCCCTGGCCCTCACACTGGACCTGGAAAGACTGATCGGGCAGACCGGGGCGGTTATTAAGGAAAGATCCCGGCGGCAGCAGGAGCGGGACGCCCTGGCCGAGGCCCTGGACAAGAAGCGCACCGAGGCGGCGGAGCTGATCCGGGAGACCAATCTTTGCCCCCTGTGCGGCAGCCTCATGGACGTGGCCCATTTCCTGGAGGCGGGGCATGGCTGACGGCTGGCTCTTGCCCCCGGACCCGCACCCCTACGCCGGCCTGCTGTTCATCGGCGACCCCCACGTGGCGGCCTCCCCGCCCGGCTTCCGTCTGGACGATTATGCCCAGGCCATCCTGGGGAAGCTGGCCGTGGCCCTGGACATGGCCCGGGAGCACAATTTTCTGCCCATCATCCTGGGGGACCTCTTCCACCTGCCCCGGAACAACCCCAACGCCCTGCTGGTGGCCTTAATCGAGCTGTTCAGGAGCAGCCGCCCCTTCGTGCTGGTGGGGAACCACGACAAGCATGAGGCCAGGCTCACCCGGGACGTCTCCCTGGCGGTCATCGAGGCGGCTCAGGCCATCCGGCTCATCGACCGGGCCGGGCCGGTGTGCTCGCTTATGGTGGCCGGTAGCCGGGTTTTCCTGGGGGCCTCGCCGGACTGGACGCCCTTGCCAAAGCAGGTGGACCGGGGCGACCACGACGTGGTGATCTGGCTCAGCCACCACGACCTCGGTTTCCCGGGCTACGACGGCGCCCGGGTCCAGCTAAGGGAAATTCCCGGGGTGGACATGGTGGTGAACGGCCACCTGCACACGCCGAGACCGCCTAAGCAGTGCGGCAGCACGGTGTGGTTCAACCCCGGGGGGATCGCCCGCCTGACCCTCAGCCCCTACAGCCGGGACCTGACGCCGTCGGTCTCGGTGTGGCGGCCCACGGGCCGGGAGCTCACGCCCGTGCCGCTGCCGCATCGGCCTTTTACGGAGATTTTCCCGGAGCTTCCCGGCCAGGAGGGCACCGAGGCCGGGGGGGACCCGGAGTCCCTGTTCATCAAGGGGCTGGAGAATCTTCTCATCCGCAAGACCACCGAGGGGGTGGGGCTGAAGGCGTTTCTCGATGCCAATCTCACGGCCGGCGATGCAGTGGATGACTATATCTGGGAGCTCTACAAGGAGGTCGTGCATGAAGACCGGTAAGGGCGAGGAGACCGCGACCGGGGCCAATTCCCCCCGGGACCAGGCCGTCCAGGCAAAGCTGGAGGTCCTGAAGAAGGACTACAAGGGGCTGGAGACACGAAAAATCACCACCGAGGCCGACATCAGAAACCTGGAGGGGGAACTGCAGCGGCTCCGGGACCAGGCCGAGAAAAATTACGGCACCAGCGACCTGGGGGAGCTGCAGCGCCTGCTGGAGGAACGCCGCCGGGAAAACGAGAGCCTGGTGGCGGCCTACGAGGAGCACATCCAGGGGATTAAAGACCGCCTGGCCGAGATCGACCGCGGGCCGGAGCCGGAAGACGATGCTTCCTGACGACGCCGATTCCGCGGTTCCGCCGCCGGCCAGCCCCCGGGACCTCCGGGAGCGCTTCCAGAAACTGCGCTGGCAGGAGCGCGCCCTGGCAGAGCAGCTGCAGGCCAACCGGGCGAAGCTGGCGGAGACAGAAGGTTTTCTGGCCAAAGCACCCCAGATCGGCGAGCGGCTGGACCAATTGTCCCGGCACCTGTTCGGGGATATCCTGGACGAAGTGGAGCGGAATCTCACTTTTGCGCTCAGGGAAATCCTCGGGCAGGACCTGACGGTGACCACCACCCGGGAAGTGAAGAAGGGGAAGATCAACATCACCTTCGGCATGGAGCGCCAGGGCCGGCGGGAGGACATCCTCACCGGGCAGGGGGGGTCGGTGTGCAATATCATGTCGGTGGGGCTGAGGCTCATTGCCCTCTCCCAGCTGCACGAAAAAGACCACCGCCGCTTCCTGATCCTGGACGAGCAGGACTGCTGGCTGCGCCCCGACCTGGTGCCTGATCTCATGCGCATCATCCACACCATCGCCAGGAAATTGCAGTTTCAGACCGTGGTCATCAGCCACCACGACGTCAGCCTCTTTCGGGAATATGCCGACCGCATCTACCGGCTGCTACCCCCGGCCCGGGAAGGGGAGGGGGTGCAGGTGGAGGCCGTGGAGATCTTTGGGGGAGGGGGTAAGGGCCAGTAGGCCCTTACCCCCTCCCCCACACCCCCTCCCCCAATCCCTTGAGTTTTAGAAACCAGAGGCCGGGACGGAGGAAATAGGTCCTCGGCCCCAGCCACAATTTCCCCAATCTCCTCATTAAAGAAAAAAATTCCTTAAAATAGAACAAGAGAACCCATCCTCAAGTAACATCCTGAAATTCCTCTACAGAATTCCCCCGAAAAAATTTTTTCCGGCCTAACAGAAATCTCATTGACAAAGAGAGTGGAATATTATTGAATGACTGCAC
Source organism: uncultured delta proteobacterium (assembly GCA_963773285.1). Taxonomy (GTDB): domain Bacteria; phylum Desulfobacterota; class Desulfobaccia; order Desulfobaccales; family 0-14-0-80-60-11; genus JBGSLA01. The sequence goes on along the minus strand of CAVZAM010000002.1, from coordinate 972 downwards.
AAAAAGCCCTGCATAGAATGCACAAAATGCAACAAACACACAAGAAGCGGGCGAGGCTAAAATCTGAGGAATATGACTAAAGGCATTTTTTCAGCCTGACAGTTTTCACATATGGCAAGCAGCGGCAAGTCCGGGACCGGCAGGGTCACCGGCATGAGGAGGCACGGCATGATCATGATCCACATCCTGACTCTGGCCAGGGAAATCGGGGTGCATAGGAACACCATCCGCAACTGGGTCAAGTCCGGCCGGATCAAGGCCCGCCCGGGCCCCGGCAAGGGACTGATCTTCGCGCCGGAAGATTTCCAGAGCCTGTGCCAGGAGTTCCAGTTGCATCCAGAGCAGTTTCAGGTCCGGGAGTTGAGCAGGCAGCCTGCCGATTCCCCGGTAATACTTGGTCAAAACCAATCGGCAACAAGGGAGGAAAAGGTGTCCGATAAAATTGTCGGGTCTGTCATGGTATTAGGCGGCGGCATCGCCGGGATCCAGGCCTCGCTGGATCTGGCCGACCAGGGGTATTACGTCTACCTGGTGGAGAAAAGCGCCGGCATCGGCGGCAAGATGTCGCAGCTGGACAAAACCTACCCCACCAACGACTGCGCCATGTGAATTATCTCGCCCAAGCTGGTTGAGTGCGGTCGGCACTTAAACATCGAGCTTCTCACCCTCGCCAAAATTTCTGACATCTCCGGGCACAAAGGCAACTTCACCGTCACGGTGAACCAGAAGCCGCGCTACGTGGACATGGAAAAGTGCATCGCCTGCGGGCTGTGCGCCCAGAAGTGCCCCAAAAAGGTGGATGACCCTTATAACGTCGGGATCAGCAAGCGCAAGGCCATCTACATCTCGTACAGCCAGACGGTACCCTTAAAATACGCCATTGACGACGAATGCCTCTATCTCACCAAGGGCAAGTGTCAGGCCTGCGTCAAGTTCTGCCCCACCGGGGCCATCAATTTTGAGGATAAGGGG
>CAVZAM010000001.1:0-37243 GCA_963773285.1 uncultured delta proteobacterium | reverse complement strand
ATAAAAAATCCCCTTGCTCTGCCAGGATTGATGCAAGGCTGGCTGGACAACGAGAATACCTGCCCGGGATTTTGAGGGAGGGGACTGGACCTGGAGCTTTCATCTCGAAAGGCCTTGCTGCAAAGGTCTTCCGGTCCTGCTCATTGGGCCGCTTACTGGCGGCGCGACACGAAATACCCGGGCCTGACCTCCCGGTCTACGGTTATCAGGCCAACGGCATCCTGGGCCGAAGCCTCCTGGACCGTAACGGTGCCCACGTATGTGCCCTCCGGATCGAAGAGGGTGACCAGATCCCCGGGGTTGACGCCGTGTTCGGCCCCCAGGCCAAAGGTGACCTGGTACTGCCCTTCATTCCAGGTAACCCGGTAGACCTCCGCCCGGCCTGCTTGCGCCTGCAGGCTCTCGATGCGTTGGGACATGAGATAGACCGCGGCCAGGGAGATGAGGATCAGAGGCACGCAGGCCGCCGCCACCAGGTAGGGGGACAAGCCGGTTTGGCGTTTGATGCCGGATTGGAAAGCCAGGCGCTGGCTGGCGGCGTCCGGATAAACCACCACCCGGAACTGGTATCCGGGCTTAACGGCCGGGTCAGCTTTGGGCTTGACGGTGACGGTGTATTTACCGGGGGCGAGGTTGCTCCCCACCGTGAGGCTCCCCCGCCACATGTTGCCCCCCATGAAATAACCGGGATGAATTACCCGGAAGGTGACAGCCAGGTCCTTGGAATCGCTGGCATAAGTCAGGGCGTCAGTGCTCTTGACTTGTTCGGGGATGGGCCCGTCGATGTCCACCTCGTCTCCCTTAAGGACGTGCAGGACATTCACCGGCTCCCGAAATTTGGCGACCAGGCCATCTATAATGGCTAAGGAGGCGAGGAGGAAGAAGAGGGCACAGGCCCTGCCCAGCCATTTTCGCCAAGTAACAGCTTGACTTAAGTCCATAGGTTCGTGAGAGTGGCTTTTAGGGTCAGGAGGCCACCACACCTGGCTCCCCCCGCCATGAGCATCATTTTACCACAAAGCAGGGGAATCGCCTCGGGCCCGGATGGACAAGGCCCTGCAGGCGATTCCCGTGAGGGTGCAGCCATGATGATTATTTCTTAAAAATATCCGTTTTGCTAACATTCATGAGCCGTAAAGCCTTGCCCGGCTCCTTGAAGTAAACCCGGACTTCGTCCCCGGCATCCCAAGTGGAGGCAGGCCGGTCCAGGTATTCCTCCGGAAGAGCGATCACCGCATAGAGCTTCTGCCGCCCTGAATATATGGTGACGGTCTTTTTGTCTTTGTCCACGGCCGGCAGCTTCTTGTCGGCTACCAGGGGGTTGTCCTTGGCTATGCCGGTTTTCTGTTCCACGATATCGAAGGTGATATCCTTGAAGGCCTTGGTTGCGGGGTCATAGATAGTGATGACCTTTTTGTCCATGTCCAGCTTCATGCGCAGACCGGCCTTGGGTTCCTGGCCCATTTCCTCCGGGTTCTGCGGCTGGAGATAGGTATGGGGAGGGAGGGTGTTGTAATCCGGTTTCCCAGGCTCCGCCTTCTTGTCCTGGATCAGGGTGACCATGCCTTTGGCCTTGTCATAGGCGATGACCCGCCCCTGGTCCACTTTTCCCAGTTCGCCGCAACCCAGCACCAGCGCCAGAGGCAAGAGGGCCACGACAGTCCACCAGATATAGCGCTTCGCCATAATTTTCCTCCTTCTGTGACCTTCTCTACATCTGGGCCTTTTTCATGGCCACTTCCTGCTTGGCCCCTTGTACCATGCGCACGAAAATATAGAGGGACATGGCTGCCACCAGACCCAGGATGAGCACGGTGGCGGAACCGTCGAAAAAGCGCGGCATGTTCCGGTATGCCCTTGGCCAGCAGTTTGAGGACGATGGACAGGGCGCAGCCCACCACGGCCAGGCCGAAGGCGATGCGGATGCCGTAGCCCTTGATGTACTTGGTGGCCACAGTGCCCACCTGGGCGCCGATGGCCGCGCCGACGAGCATGATGAGGGCGGCCAGCAGCTCCGTGCGGCCCTTGTAAGTGTAGGTGGCGGTCCCGTAAAGGCCGGAGATCATGACCTCGAAGAGGTCGGTGCCCACCGCCACGTGGGTGGGGCAGCCGATGAAGTAGATGAGGGCCGGCATGCGGATAAGCCCGCCGCCGATCCCCAGGATCCCCGCCAGCCAGCCGGTGAGGAAACTGACCAGGATGGGCAGCCAGGCGGTGCAGGTGATCTGGGCCACATTAAAGTGAATCATGGGCGGGATATTGAGCTTGTGCAAGGCCTTGTGCCACTCAAGCCCCGTGGCCAGCTTGTCCACCTCCTTGCCTGCCCTCAGGGCTTCCCGCTCTTTGCGCCGTTTCTTGGCCACGTCGGCGAAGACCATCCAGGCGATGAGGGCCAGCAGCACCAGGTACAGGTAGCGCACCACCTTATCCACCGCGCCGATGCGCTCCAGCCACATGATCATCTGGGCGCCCACCTCGAAACCTACGATGGTGCCCACCAGCATAATAAAGCCTAATTTATAATCGACGTTACCGAACTTGCCGTGGCGCATGGTGGAAATCAAAGATTTCCCGGCCATGTGGGCGATGTCGGTGCCGATGGCAAAGGCCATGGGAAAACCCAGGATGTTTAATCCCGGGGTCACCATCCAGGCGCCCCCCATGCCGAAAAAGCCGCCGATGATACCTACCCCGATACCCAAAATAATCAAACCGGGCCAGAAGATCGTTACCCCTGATATGGGCATAAGGACGTAGAGCCAATCCATAATGTCCTCCCAAGATAATTATTGCATTACATGAATTAATGTTCGGCCAGTTCCCGGGATTTCAGGTCAATGCCGATATGTCCCATGACTATGTCTGCTATCACCCCGAAGATGAGGCCGACGATGGGAATGGTGACGACGGTGACGATGGTAAAATAAAGATGGCTCTCGTTATAAAGGTTGGCCCACCAGGCCTGCCAGCCGGTGAGTCGGCGGGTGTCGGCCACCATCACCAGGGGCGCGGCCGCCGGTCCAGCGGCCAGGGCCAAGCTGGGCGCCAGCAGGATGACCATGAACCCGAAACCGATAATCTTTTTCCACAGGTTTTGCATAACTCCCTAACCTCCTAAAGACTTTCTTGGTTAGCGCACGATGGTGACTTCGCAGGGGGCGTGGGCCACCACCTTGGCGGCAGTGCTCCCCATGAGGATCTGGGCCAGCCCGCTGCGGCCGGTGGACCCCATGACGATGCGGTCGAACTTGTCGTCTTCGGCTCGCCTGATGACGTTGTTGGCCGGCACTAAGCCTTTTTCCAGAATGGTGGCCACCTTGATGCCCTTGGCGTCGAACACTGCCTTGGCGTTATCCAGCCACTTCTGGTTCTCTGCAGCGAGCTTTTCCTGAATGTTGCTGCCCATCTCATCCAGGTAGTCCGAGGCCACGGGAGTCACTGTCATGATGGTGATCTCGGCCCCTTGTTTTTCGGCCAGCTCCAAAGCACGCGCCAAGGCCTTGCGGCTGTGCTCGGAGTCGTCTATGGGTACCAACACTTTCATAACCGACCTCCTTCGCTTCCCTTGATCTGTCGCAATTTAAGGCCTGCCTTGTGAAAATTTTCTTGAAAGCTGAAAGTTCCAAACCCTGAAGAGCAATGCCTGTGCCAACTCGAAAACCAACGGAAATATTTTTATGTCTTTTATTTCCAGGCAATTGCTTAAGTATTCCTGTTGATCCAGAATCCGCCGGAGAGCTTTTTTTGTCAGGATTTTTTACAAGGTGTAAAAAATTATTGCGGAGGAGAGGCTCACGGCTCAGGGAAAGGACGGAGCTACCAACAATCTTGCTGACTTATCCATGGCTTATAATTCCACGCCTCGCCTCCCAAATGGTATGGAACTTGATAAGATACATTCGGGTATAAAGTTACTTTGAGAAAATAATCTGCGGCAGCTAAAATCTTCCGCACTCGGTTCCAGGATGGCCCGGGAAACCCCGGGAATGGGGCGGCAGACGTGACTATCCTCGACAACCTCAAAGAGCTGTTTCGATCGGTCTTCCGCCTGGAGCCGGCGGCGGAGGATATCGGCGCGGTCTTCCGCTTCAAGTACGGGCTTTTTAAAGAGCTTCTGACCTCGAATACGCAGCTCCTCGACCTCATCACCGATATGGAAGAAAAGCTCCAGGGCCACCAGCTCTTCGGCATGTCCTACGTCAGGAGCAACGCCACCCGCGCGGTGTTTCACGCCTTCCGCATGGTGAAAAGCCTGGATGTCCTGTCCGGCCACCGCTACCCCATGCTCTATCCGGTCCTGGAAGGCATTCACCAGAAAATCAAGGTGGAGCTCGAGCAAAAAAAGGAGATCAATGCCCCGGCTCTGGTTCTGCCTTATGCCGGGATCACCAAGGACATGACCGATTGGGTGGGGGGCAAGAGCGCCCACCTGGGGGAGGCGCAGAACCGCCTGCACCTGCCCATCCCCCGGGGGTTCGCCATCACCACCGCGGCGTATGAGGCCTTCATTACGGCAAACGACCTGGCCGAGGAAATCAACAAAAGAAAATTGGCCATCGATATCAACGACCTGGAGACCATTCAGGAGGCCAGCCGGGACATCCAGGCAATGATCAGCGCGGGGAGGATCCCCCCTCCCCTGGAGGAGGCCATCCTGGGGGCCTACCACCGGATGGCCGCATCCCCGCACCAGGGCGATGCCCCGCCCCGGGTATCGCTCAGGAGCAGCGCCATCGGCGAGGACAGCGAGCTGTCCTATGCCGGCCAGTACCTCACCGCCTTGAATGTCACTTCGGAAAATCTTTTAGAAAGCTACAAGGCGGTGCTGGCCAGCCTCTACACTCCCCGGGCCATCTCCTACCGCCTGGTGAAGGGCATCAGGGACGAGGACATCGCCATGAGTGTGGCCTGCCTCGAGATGATCGACTCTTATGCCAGCGGCGTCATGTATTCCCGCCACCCCATCCTCATTATGGAGGAAACTATCATTATCAACGCGGTTTGGGGGTTGGGCGCCTACGTGGTGGATGGGGTCCTGACCCCGGACACCTACCGGGTCGCCAAAGACGCCGATTTGACCATTCTGGAAACGGTCATCCACCCCAAACCCATCCAGCTGGTGAACAGCCCCGGGGGCGGGGTGGAGGAAATCCCGGTGCCTCCCGAGCGCCAGGAGGCCCCCTGTCTTACCCCCGAACAGATCAGGACCCTGGCCGCCTGTGCCGTGAAGCTCGAACAGCATTACGGCGTCCCCCAGGACATCGAATGGGCCCTGGACCAGGAGGGCCGCCTGCTCATCCTGCAGTCCCGGCCCCTGCACCTCAAGTCATCGGCAGAAAGGGAGGTAAAAGCCACCCCCTTGATCCCCGGTTACCCCCTCCTGGCGGCGGGCGGGGCGGTGGCCTGCGACGGCGTCGGCGCCGGACCGGCCTTTCAGGTGCGCGACCTCGAAGACCTGAAGGCGTTCCCGGAAGGCGCCGTCCTGGTGGCCAGGCATTCATCCCCCAAATTCGTCATAGTGATGCGCCGGGCTGCGGCCATCGTTGCCGACCATGGCAGTGTCAGCGGGCATATGGCGGCGTTGACCCGGGAGTTCGGGGTGCCCACCATTTTGGGGGTCGAGGGGGCCAGCGAGGCCATCCCCCCGGGCATGGAAATTACCGTGGACGCCTACTCGGGGAGGGTTTACCAGGGCCGGGTGCCGGAGCTCCTGAAATTGCAGCGGTCCCGGGAAACCCACATGACGGGCACCCCGGTTTATCAGACGCTGCGACGGATCGCCGACCAGGTGGTGCCCCTGCATCTCCTGGACCCCCAGGCCTCCTCCTTTAAGCCGGAAAATTGCCAGTCCCTCCATGACATCAGCCGCTTCGTGCATGAATTGTCCTACAAGGTCATGTTTCAGGTAAGTGACCATATTTCTTATGAGAAAGGTGGCGCCGTCAAGCTTGCCGCCCCCATTCCCCTGGACCTCTATGTCGTGGACCTGGGGGAGGGCCTGGTGGACCGCGCCCCCCGGGCCCAGCGGGTGACCGTGGAGAACATTGCCTCGGTCCCCTTTCAGGCCCTCATGCGGGGCATGCTGCACGAGGATTTGCGGGGCCTGGAACCCCGCCCCATCCACCTTTCGGGACTCCTGTCGGTGATGCGGGAGCAGATATTGTCCGGGCCGGGGGAACGGTTCGGAGACCGCAGCTACGCAGTGATTTCGGCGAAATACCTCAATTTCAGTTCCCGGGTGGGCTATCACTACAGCATTCTCGATTCCTACTGCGGTGACAACATCAACAACAATTACATCACCTTTTCTTTCAAGGGGGGCGCGGCCGACGACGTGCGCAAGAACCGCCGGGTGCGGGCCATCGCCAAGGTCATGGAGCTGCAGGACTTCACCGTCAAGGTCAAGGGCGATCAGGTGGACGCCCGGCTCCTGAAATATCCCCGCCCCGTCATTGAAGAAAAACTGGAGATGATCGGGAGATTACTCCTGTTCACCCGGCAGATGGACATGCTGATGGACAGCGAATACAGCGTGGAGGCCGTGGTCCAGAACTTCCTGGCCGGCAACTACCGCTACGACCAGGCCATGATCGACCAACTGCGCCAGGGCCAACCGGCTGCGGCCGACCCCGGCGCCGGCTCCGGACCGGGTGAGCCGGGGAACTGAGCAAGGGGACTTTAGCCTCAAACCAGGAAGTCAGGCACCTTTCGCCATCGTTGCCGACAGGGACCAAAACAGATGGGCGCATACTTCATCCTCCTGCTCGCCATTATCATCCAGTTTACCGCGGCGATCCTGGCCCTGCGCCTGGTGTGGATCACCAAGAAGACCTTCGCCTGGACGTCTATTGCCATCGCCATTGTCCTCATGGGCTTAAGAAGGTGCTTTACGGCCTATGAGTGGTATTCCCGGGGCATGGCGCTCCTGCCGGTGGATGTCGGCCAGGAGATTGTCGGTCTCGCCACCACGGTCTTCATGCTGGTGGGGGTAGCCCTCATCGCCCCCTTGTTTGCCAAGATCAAGCGCTCGGAGGACCAACTCCGGGAGCGGGTGGAGGAGCGCACTGCCGAGTTGAACAGATCCTATCAGGCTCTCCAGGTAGAGTTGACTGAGCGCCGCCAGGCCGAGAGGGAAAAGGCCAAGCTGGAGTCCCAGCTGCGGCAGGCCCAGAAAATGGAGGCCATCGGCACCCTGGCCGGGGGGATTGCCCACGATTTCAACAACATCCTTACCCCCATCATCATGTTCAGCGAGATCGCCCAACGGGAATTGGCCGAGGACAGCCCCATCCGCCCATACCTGGACCAGGTGCTGAAATCCAGCAAAAGGGCCTCTGACCTGGTAAAGCAAATCCTCTCCATCAGCCGCCAGACCGAACGGAAGCATGTCTTTATGGAGCTCGGCCCCCTCGTCAAGGAATCCCTCAAGCTGTTACGGGCCTCTTTGCCGGCCACCATCGAAATCCAGCAGGACCTCAACCCCGAAGAAGGCTGGATACTGGCAGACCCCACCGAGATTTACCAGGTGGTCATGAACCTTTGCACCAATGCCGCCTATGCCATGGAGGAAACGGGGGGGGTCCTGGGGGTGCGCCTCAAAAATGTCAACCTGGACCAGCCGGTGTCAGCTTTCGGCCTGGACTTGAAACCCGGCCCTTACCTCAGCCTGGCCATAAGGGACAGTGGTCATGGCATCCCGCCGGACATCTTCGAGCGGATCTTCGAGCCGTATTTCACCACCAAGGGCATCGGCGAGGGCACTGGCCTGGGGTTGGCCCTGGTCCACAGCATAGCCAGGTCCTCCGGCGGCGGCATCGACGTGGTCAGCGAACCCGGCAAGGGCACCACTATCCAGGTTTTCTTCCCCCTCTTGAAAAATACCGATCAGGTTGAATCAGAGCAGGTGATGCCCTTGCCCCGGGGGAGCGAAAGGATTTTGCTGGCGGACGATGAACCGGATATTGTCGCGGCCGTGAAGATTATTCTGGAAAAGTTGGGATACCAGGTGGAGACATATAGCAACGGCCAGGAAGCCCTGGAAGCTTTCTGGGCCGACCCGGAGCGCTTCGATCTGGTCTTTACCGACCAGACCATGCCCCAGCTGACGGGTATGGAGCTGGCCCAGGAGATAATCAAAGTTCGGCCCCACCTGCCCATCGTTATCTGTACCGGTTTCAGTGAAGCCATTACGCCTGAGCAGATCCAGTCTCAGGGAATCATGGAACTTCTCCTGAAACCACTGACCCCGGACAAATTGGCCGACGCGGTGCGCCGGGGGCTGGACACCCGCAAGAATTTGACAGGTTTGCCAACTGAGAGCATAACACATTAATATTATTAAGTATAATATATTTTAGCAGAATCATCTCTGGTCCTGGAGTTCTGCATGGAAGAAAAAAAATATCGACATTTTTGGTGGCAAATAACCTTAACCAAAATTCTTTTCTCCATCGTCCCCCTGATCATCCTGGCGACCGTGCTCTATTATCATTTCAGCGTCGCTTACACCGACAAGGTCATGGAAAGGCTCAGGACCCTGGCGGGCAACCGGCAGGCTTCCCTGGATCTGTTCCTGGATGAACGGATCTCCCAGCTCATCACCCTGGCCTATACCAGTAATCATGCCGAGCTGCGGGACCAGGAATACCTGAACAAGGCCCTGCAAGTAATGCAGTCCCGTTCCCGGTCTTACATCGATCTGGGGGTCATCGACCAGAACGGCGATCACCTTAACTATGTGGGGCCCTATCACGACGTGCTCAAGGGGGTTAATTACCGCCACGAGCCATGGTTTGACGCGGTCATGAGTACGGGCGTCTATGTGAGCGATATCTTTCTGGGTTTCAGGAAGGTGCCCCACTTCATCATCGCCGTGGTGGTCCGGGAAAAAGGCCAGAATTTGATCTTGCGGGCCACCATTGATTCGGATGTCATCGACAACATTGTGCACGCCGCCTGGACCGGCACCAGCGGGGATGCTTACCTGATCAACCGGGAAAATTTGTTGCAGACGAAGCCCCGCTTTGGTGGTAATCTGTTGGAGCCTGCGCCTGGACCGAATTTTTCCTCCACGGTCAGCACCCGGGTCGAACAAATCACCTACAAAGGTGAGACCAGTCTTTTTGCGGTCACCCCGATCAAGACCAAGAAATGGGTGCTGGTCATCCAGGAGGACCCCAAGGAGCCGCTGGCGCCTTTGCTCAGAGCCAAGTACCTGGTGGCCTTCCTCTTGCTCCTGGGTTTGGGTCTCATCATCCTCGGCTCGGTGCTCACCACGAGAACCGTGTTGAATCGCCTGATCAAGAGTGACGTGGAAAAAGCTAAAAGCGACGAATTGATGCTCCACGAGAGTAAGATGGCCGCCCTGGGCAAAATGGCTGCGGGGGTGGCCCACGAAATCAATAATCCCCTGGCCGTGATCGCCGAGGAAGCTGGCTGGATGAAGGATCTGCTCAAGGAGGAAGACGTTGCCCACAGTGCCAATTTCCAGGAGTATCAGGAGACCATCAAAAAGATCGAATACCACGCGGAGCGGATCAAGAAGGTGACCCACCGCCTGCTGGGCTTTGCCCGCCGCATGGAACCCACGGAAGAGAAGGTCATGGTCAACCAGATCCTGGATGAGTGCGTCGGCTTCCTGGAAAACGAGGCCCGCTACCGCAACATCAGCATCAATAAAGAACTCGCCCCGGACCTACCCACCATGGCCAGCGATTCCAGTCAATTGCAGCAGGTCTTTCTCAACATCCTCAACAATGCCATCGATGCCATGGGCAAGGACGGCACCCTCTCACTGAGAACTTTCCATCAACCTGATACCCGGCAGATTGTCATCAAGATCTCCGATACCGGCCCGGGGATGAGCCAGGACACCATAGAGAAAATTTTTGATCCCTTTTTCACCACCAAGGAAGTGGGCAAAGGCACGGGCTTGGGACTGTCCATTTCTTACAGCATCATAGAAAAACTGGGGGGCACCATTTACGTTGACAGCAAGATAGGTCAGGGCACGACCTTCACCATTAAACTGCCGGTAAAATGAAACGCGTCAGTGGCCACGGTCCAAAAAGAATCTGAAAGGAGCTTGCGCATGGATAATTTTAAAATTCTCATCGTGGATGATGAAAATGACTTCCGGGAGACCATTATCAAGCGCCTGAGGGCCCGCAAAATCGAATCGAAGGCGCCGACAGCGGCCCCAAGGCCCTGGAGATGGTCGACGCCCAGGACTTCGACGTCATCGTCCTGGACGTCAAGATGCCTGGCATGGACGGCATTGAAACCTTGCGGGAGATCAAACTCAAAAAACCCCTGGTGGAAGTGATCATGCTCACCGGCCATGCTTCGGTGGAGTCGGGAATCCAGGGCATGCAGCTGGGCGCCTTCGATTACGTCATGAAGCCCGTGGCCCTGGACGACTTGATGGATAAGCTCCGGCAGGCTTATGAAAGGAGAGTAATCCAGTTGGATTACAACCGCTAGGCTGCCTTTGACAGGCTGAAGACCCCGGACAAGTTATGGAAAAAAATCCCCCCAATGCGCGGCTTATGGCTTTGTCCTCTTCCTGGAGCGATCTTGCCGTTTACGGCACTGCCCTAGGGCTGGTGATCCTGGCGATTTTCCTGGGCTTTCAGGCCGGTCTGGCCTATGCCCTGGCCGCCTTGCTCCTGGCGGCCCTTTCCCTGGTCACCGTGACCAAGGTGCTCCGCCATAAGAACGCGGCCCTGCTCCAGAAGGAATTAAGCGACGCAGAACCTGCTGCAATCCCAGAAGCTGGCTTCCGTCGGGGAGCTCTCCGCCGGCATCGCCCATGAAATCAACAATCCCCTGGCCATCATCCGGCAGGAAGCCGAGTGGCTGCTCCAACTTTATAAAAAGGACGCTCCCCCGAACGCCCCGGAAACCAAAAACTGCCTGGCCGAGATCGTCCACCAGGTGGACCGGGTCCGGGAAATAACCCATAACCTGCTCAATTTCGCCCGGCGGAGCCAACCCGTGGTCCAGGGGGTGGAGCTCAACCGCATTATTATGGACATGGTCTCGCTGGTGGAGAAAGAGGCCCAGCAGAAACACATCAACCTGGTAAAGCGCTTCTCTGCAGACTTGCCCCTGATTGAGAGCGACGCTCCCCTGCTCCGCCAGGTAATCCTGAACCTGCTCAACAATGCCATCCAGGCCATCGACGGGGACGGCACCGTCACGGTCATTACCGAGGCGGCGGACGACCGGCAGGTCATGGTCCAGGTAAACGACACCGGGGTCGGCATTCCCCAGGAACATCTATCCCAGATCTTTGACCCCTTTTTCACCACCAAGCCTCAGGGCAAAGGCACCGGCCTCGGTCTTTCCATCTGCCACGGGATCGTTGAGCGGCTGGGGGGCAAAATCTTCGCCACGAGCGTTGAAGGCCAGGGCTCGAGCTTCGTCATCCGGCTCCCCCGGGCCCTTGACCGGACCGGGACCTGATCATGGCCCCGCTCCCCAGGATTCTCCTGGTAGACGACGAAGAGCGGTTCCGCACCAATCTGCGGAAGATGTTGACCGTTGAGGGCTTTGAGGTCGGTGAGGCGGCGAGCGGGCCCCAGGCCCTGGAGGAGCTGGCTTTACAGGCCTATGACGTCATCCTGCTGGATATGCGCATGCCCGGCATGGATGGCCTCACGACTCTGGCGGCCATCAAGGAGCGCCACCCGGGCCCGGAAGTGATCATCCTCACCGGTCACGCCTCGGTGGATACCGCGGCGGAGATCATCAGGCTGGGCGCCGCCGAGTATTTACTCAAACCCTGCCCCCTAGAAGAAGTCATCGCCAAGATCGAGACCGCCTACGACCGCAAGCTGGCCCGCCAGGAATAACTTCAGCCCACAGACAATTCAGGGTAATGGTCAAGACTTGACCGGGGCCAACTCACAATTAAGGCATAATATTATCGGACCAAACCAGGTTATCGTTGCCATAGCCCCAAAAAAGTTCAGTTGCGCTATCTATTTAAGATAACTTCAATAAAGTAAAATCCATTGAGAAGTTTCAGTTTTGGCAAGTTACCTTCTATCCAGCCATTTCTCTTTCCACCCCAATTTTTTTGCCAGCTGGCCCGTTTGCATGCCCGAGGTGGTATGACCTGTGGCCTCCGCCTTTCCCCTGGCGCACTACTTTTTCAGCAAAATTTTTGCCATCATGCCTTCTGCAAGACAATTTGGCTATCGAAAGAAGAGACTTTCCTGGGTTAAAATGGCAAAGAGAGGTCCACCAAACCATTTTTTGACTGTGGTGGCCGAGGCTGCGCATAATCTCGGTAAGGATGGCCTGGTAAAGCATAGTTGCGTTATCGATAATATTTTCAACTGCTTTTCTTCCCTGCACTGACCAACGAGAGGAGATGCCATGTTTCAAGATGGGATTACCGGCGCCATATTTAGCTTCCTGGGCAGCGCCTACATTCAAATCGTCATTTTCTTCCTGCTCGGCGCGTATTTCGTGAGAGCACCGCCGCGACCCCCGCATGGTGGTGTCGGGCGTCAGGCTCATCAGAGTGATTATCCTCTTGATAATCTTTCTCTATTTCACCTTGACCTGGGGCTCCCTGATTGTCCCATCTTTGCGGGCCATCAGCGTCTTCGGTATGTTTATCATCAACATCTATTTATTTTACAATTTACTGTTGGCCCGCATGGAACGCCCTTATCGCGATACCCTGACGGCCCTGAGCCTGAACCCGGAAAAGGATGAAACCTTCCATGGCGTCTGGAGCCACGGCAGAAAATTCTATTACTTTTACTATTTTACTCATTCTTTATTCAGCGGCTCCAATCCATTCCACTTCCTGCATGAAATGGCCACAGACCGGGTGCGGGACGATATCAAAGATGAATTGCGCCGTCTGGGAGTGGAAAAGAAACTGATCTCCCTGAACCTGATGGTGGGCTTTCTGAAGAACCGCCTGGCGGGCGATGCAAACCTGCCGGCGGATTCTAAAGAAATGGCGGGAAAAATCATCGATGATCTGGAGAAAGATCCCTGGATCGGGGAACAGATCAATAAATTTCTTAGCATTGCCATGGAAACCCCGGAAGACCTGCATTTTCCGGAATGGACGTCAGCCTTTGAAAAATATACCAGCAAGCATAAATAGCCCATTTGGCAATATCCCGGGTCATTTTTTCCATTGAGCCAAGGAGAGTTGTTAGATAAGGTCACTGCTGTCCGGTAGAAGTTTGGGGATTTTACCCGGGCAAAGAAGTATCCAGGATTGTTTGGCAAAGCTTTACCAGGAGTTGAGCCTGCCGGACTTGGAGCATTTCTGGCAACAGGCCTCGGTTTACCTGAACAGCCTTACGGACAATAAGAAAAACACTTACACCCTGACAGAAGAGGTTCGGGCCAAGGTGAGCCAGCGCTGGAGGTTCTTCTTCGAGCGCTATGGCTAGCCCCTCCTGCCCCCTTAGACCCGGGCGCCTCAGTTCCTTTAGGCTGAAAGACCTACCTGTTAAAGTGCATGGCAATCTTCCCCCCAGTTTTCTCGGAACCTGATGAAGACTCCCCCATTATCCAGCCTTAAAACCTTGACTTACTCTTCTTGGTGATTATATTTAAGTGCAACTGTCATGGCATTCAGGGCTTGGGGCCAGTGAGTGGCGTGCCTTTCTGAAATCCAAACAAAAGGAGCATTAGATCATGCCGTTAATTCACCTGATTGTGGTCTTGGTCGTAGTTGGTGTTGTTCTCTACCTCATCAACGCATACATCCCCATGGCGGGCTCCATTAAGTCGATCTTGAATGCTGTCGTCATCATTGTGGTAGTCTTGTGGCTTCTGAGCGTTTTTGGGCTCATCGGTGAACTCTCCACGATCCGAGTGGGGAAGTAATTGGTTTGGCTCAGCGCCAGAGGACATTCTTTTTTGCTTAACCAGGGCGCCCAGTACGATAGCAATGATAAATAAAAGGAGGAGCACATGCCATACCAACCATACCTCGCGCCAGTCGTTGCCTTAATCGCCGGGCTATTGATATTGATTCAACCCGGCTTGTTGAGCATTATCGTGGCGATTTACCTGATTGTTACCGGCATATTGGGGCTGATGGGGGCGCGGCCCTCGGGGTGGTGGGGCCGATAATCCTTCCACCGCACAAATAATAGGTTCCAAGCAGCAGTTCTGTACAGACGAAGATGGACTGCCGCATACACAAGAGATAAAACTCTTACCAAAGGGAGGATAACATGCAAGGTAAATTAAATTTCAAGTTAGGGGCACTCTGCGCCATCCTCAGTGCAATGCTGCTGATGCCCGCACTGGGCCAGGCCGTAGAAGAGGAAGGGGCGCACCACAAGGAACAAAAAGACCAGATCATCAAAGAGCTGAAGCTTGCTCCTGAAAAAGAGAAGGCCATGCTGGCGGTGGAAGATAAGTATGCGAAAGAGCGCACCGACATCATCGCCGGTATAAAGAAAGCTAATGATGAGTTGCAGGCGGCGTGTGCGGTGGCCAAGCCGGACGAGGCGAAGCTCAAGGAATTGGTCAGCGCGCTGACCACCGGCCAGGATAAGATGTTTACCTCTTTTAAGAATCAGCGGGACGAGGAACTGGCATTAATGACCCCGGCTGAGCAAGCCAAGTATCTTATAGTACTGGGGCAATGGCGCCAGAAGATGATGGAGCAACGTAAGAAGAAATAATTCAAGCGAACCGGTTATCTTGCCGGAAGACCTGCCAACCTCTTTGGTCCTGCCGTTGGCATGGCATTCCCGGACCCGGGGGCCCCTCCAACCAGAACGGTTTATCTTATCTGGGGCTGAGGCAGCCAACCGGGCAGGTATCCGGGGAGTTGTCGGGGGGTCTGGTGCCGGCCCGGTGGCATGGTCTTGGAAATTGTCAAGGAGAATCTCCATGAAGAAATTTTGGTTATATTTAGGGCTAGGCCTTATTCTGGCGTGTTGGTGCGGTCTTGGAACCGGTACAGCTTTCGGGCAGTACTACGGTTCTCGCGGACAGTACTACGATTCTCGCCACTTGTCTTGCGACCCCAGGGACCCTTCTTGTTACAGGGACTATCATGCCGCACCCTATGCGGACCCACTTTCCCAATTTCTCTACTATGTCGCTCCACCGGTAAATCGAGACCAACGTTATAATACGCAGCAGCGCTATCAGCACCAGGAGACCAACCAAGAGCGCAGAGAACGTGAGCGCCGAGAGATCCAAGAGCTCAAACAGAACCAGCGTCAACAACGCTACTAAGAAATAACCGGGCCATTGCCCTAAGAAGCCCGGCTTGATGATGCCCCAACCCATGATGCAACAGCAGCAGTCGCTGTAACAGATTTTTCAGCAAATACTGAGGTAAAGGAGACAAGTTATGAACTGGGATCAAGTGGCAGGAAACTGGAAGCAATTCCAAGGCACGGTTAAGGAGAAATGGGGCAAACTCACCGACGATGATCTGACTGTCATTGCAGGAAAGCGTGATCAACTCCTCGGCAAAATCCAGGAGAGATACGGCATCACCAAGGAAGAGGCGGAAAAGGAGTTCAAGAAGCATTGGAAGTAAATGAACTACCTTTGCATCGTTTTGCCCATGCCCGGGCGCCTTTATGGGATGGGGAGACCTGCGGGAATATTAATTCTTGTGATACCCCGGCTCTTGAATTACATTGTGGTGGTTTACTTAATTGTCATAGGCATTCTGGGGTTGGGGCATCATTAACCTGACCCAGCGTTGTTAAGGAATGGGGGTATCGGATGGAACGGCATCGGTTAGGTTTTAAGACGGTTGCGGCGGCAGTGGTTTTCTTTTTGGGTCTCATGGCCTGCTCGGGCGCCAAGATTAACCAGGAAAACTTCGATAAAATCAAAACCGGCATGACTCTGGCGGAAGTCAAGGCAATTCTGGGAGAACCCGCCGATTCCTCCAGTATCGATATGGTGGTGATTTCCGGCGGCACCACCATGTGGAAGGGGGACGGCATCACCATCAACATCCAGTTTGTGAACGGCAAAGTTATCGCCAAAGAGTTCCTCAAACCCGGGCAAGAGGCCCCGAAGCCCGGGCACTAGCCGGGACCGGGAAAGTGGCGGCAGTCAAAGCAGGGCTCAGGCTGCCGCATAATTTAGGCTAACCACAAACCACAAAGGAGAAATACCATGTTAGGCACTATTTTAATTATCGTTCTCATCCTCTTTCTCGTCGGCGCCCTTCCTACCTGGTCTCACAGCCAAAATTGGGGCTATGCCCCGAGTGGTGTTCTGGGGACGATCCTGATAATCGTTCTCATCCTGTTCCTCCTTGGGCGACTTTAGGTTTATTCATTATTCAAGGATCCACCTGTGGTCTGCTCCCGGAAAACTGGCCCATTCATCGTGGGAGAGTGAGAGACGTTTGTTGTGGTAGCTCAAAAAGAAGACCCCGTCAAACCCCGTCGGGAAGCCGGCTATCGGCCCAGCGGCTTCTGGTCCAGTTCCCGCTTTCCCCAAGAAAGAACTGGACAAATGGCTTAAGGCTCACAAGACATGGAGCCACGACGACTGGCTAAAGCTCCTTGATGACCTCAAGGCCAAAGGCTATGGCAACCTGATCGGGGAAAAGGCGGTTCAAGACTCGGTCGGATTGTACCTCGAGACCAACCGCAACAAATTAAGGATGTCCTTGGCTCACCGGGATCCATCGGTGGGTCTTGCTATACTTCGGAGCCCGTGCGCAAGCCGTGATGGCGGACGCGCGAGTAGATCTCTATGCCTATCTATAGATATGATTGCCTTCACCATATCCCTTGGAGCAAATATGGTAAGACTTAACCAGCTGGAACAAAATTAGGGGAGGATGCTATGAAAGAAGCAATGAAAGAACTCCAAAAACTTAAAGGGATAGGGGAAGTCCTAGCGCAGCGATTAATCGAAGCTAGCTATAACACGATTGCCAAGGTTGCTGCTGCGGAAGAGCACGGGTTAAAGAACATACCGGGGATGAACCCGCAAAAGGTACGGTCGATCGTAACCCAAGCAAGAGAGATGACGTCTGAAGCTGAGAAAAGTCGTCCCAAGGCGTGGAAGCACTAAAGCAGCGGGCAGATGGATTGGTCCAGCGTTTCTTAAGGAATGGGCTAACGCAGAAAACGGCAAAGTTATCGCCAAAGGGTTCCTCAAACCCGGGGAAGAAGCCCCGAAGCCTGGGCAATAGCCGGGACCGGGGAGGTGGTGGGAGGCAAAGACAGTTGAGCCTCTGATCCGTATAATTCATGAATGAGTGGTAATCCGGCAGAAAGGCAACATCATGCAAAAGACGTTGACACACGAAGACATCGAACAGATACTGGCTGAGGCCGATGGTCTCCTTCAGGAAATTGACCCCGAGATCATCAAAGACATGGAAGAAGAGCAACGAGCTCAGCTTGAACAACAGGCTCAAAGCTTGAAAAAACTCAAGTCTGAGGTTCAGGACAAGATCGGGAAGGAAGGCCCCTCACCGGGCAGGCCTTATAGCGAGGGCATGCACGAGGCGATGGATGATATTGTGCAGGCCATGAAAGCCTTGGCGAGCTATCTTTCCTGAGACTGTTGCCGTCTGCAGAAAAAATGCCAACCTCGTCAGGCCAAGAGCCGATTTAGCCGAAGCATGTCCACCAGCGAATCCGACCCCGGCCAGACTGGCCCCCAGGAAACCACTCCGGCCGTTCAGAGCGTTGCCGGTCCAGAAGCTGATGTGGAACAAAGCCCGCAAGCCCTGTGGGCCCATCTACGCCAGGAATTGCGGACGCCCCTGGACGCGATCATCGAGTACAGTGAACTGCTGCTGGGAGGCGCCGATGATTCAGGTCAGGCGGATTTCATCGCCAAGCTTAACCTGATTCACTCTGCCGGCCAGCAACTCCTGGAGATCATCAACGACCTCCTGGACACCACCAAATTTGCCTCTGGCGATGTCGTCTTTAATCTGGCCTCCCTGGTCGCCAACCTGCACTATAGGGTGCGCATGCCGATAAACGATGTCATCGGTGTCAGCGACACCCTGCTTGAGAACGCCGCCGAGCAAGGGCGGCTAGACCTTACCGCTGATCTGAAGAAGATTCAGTCTGCCGCTGAATACGTCCTCTCTTACATCAACGAAATTATCGATTTTTCCAAACTCGATGCCGGTCTGAAAAAATCCGGTGCGGAAGATTCGGAGCGGCTATCTCTTATCGACAGTGTCATGCTTAGTCTCCGGGGACTGGCTCAGGATAGCGCGGCCGTAACCGGTTATGAAAGCGGTTCTATACTGGTGGTGGATGATAATGGCATAAACCGCGACCTCCTGTCCCGGTATCTGGAGCGTCAAGGGCATGCGGTGCAGGTGGCGCACAACGGCCGGCAGGCCCTGGAGATGATCGCCAACGGGGCTTTCGACCTGGTGCTCCTCGATATCACGATGCCGGGGCTGACCGGTTACGAGGTGCTCCAACACCTGAAGAATTCCGAAACCTGGCGGGACCTGCCGGTTATCATGATTTCCGCCTTGGACGAAATGGACCGCGTGGTCCGCTGCATTGAACTGGGGGCCGAAGACTATTTACCCAAGCCTTTCAACCCGGTGCTGCTGCGCAATCGCGTGGGTGACTTTCTGGAGAAAAAGCGGCTGCGAGAATTAGAAGTAGAGCAACAGCGAAAGTTGCAGGAACTCAACACCGCCCTGGAACTGCGCAACCGGTTTATTCGCGAGACCTTCGGCAGCTACCTCTCGGATGAAATCGTCGACACGATTCTGAAGAAGGGTGGACTGAAAATCGGGGGTGAAAAACGGCGTGCCACCATTCTCATGGCCGATCTGCGCGGCTTCACCTCCATAAGTGAGCGTCTGCCCGCTAAGCATGTGGTGGCGATGATCAATATTTATCTGGAGACCATGACCGAAATCATCCAGAAGTACCAGGGCACCATCGACGAATTCATCGGCGACGGCATCCTGGTGATCTTTGGGGCTCCCATCCTGCGCCCCGACGACGCCCTAAGAGCGGTGGCCTGCGCCGTGGAAATGCAATTGGCCATGACCTCGGTCAATGATCGGAATCGCCAGTCCGGGTATCCCGAGGTAGCTTTAGGCATCGGCATCAACACCGGCGAAGTGGTGATGGGTAACATCGGTTCTCAGAAGAGAATCAAGTATGCCGTGGTGGGCCGCGCCGTCAACCTCACGGCCCGCATTGAATCCTATACGGTGGGCGGCCAAATCTTCATTTCAGAAAGCACCTTATCCGAATGTGGCAATATCTGTCGGATAGACACTGACATGCAGGTTATGCCCAAAGGGGTCAAAAAACCGCTGACCATCCATGAGGTGGGAGGTATCGGCGGAGATTTTCAGCTCTTTCTGCCCCCGAAAAAAGCGAGGACCTGGATAGAACTCGAGCCAGGGCTCCCTGTCCAGTTTACCGTGGTGGATTGGAAACATACCGGAGAGCTGGGGCATGGGGGCGCCATCACCAAAATAGCCCATAAGATGGTCGAAATTCACTCTGAGGTCCTGCCCTCCCCACTGGCGAACCTGCGGATTTCCCTGTACGACCCCGACGACCACGAAATCTCCGACGACCTTTACGGCAAAGTGGTGTCCCTCCTCTCCGAATCCCCCCCTGCCTTCCTGGTCCATTTCACCTCCGTACCCCCGGAAGCCGAGGCCTTTTTGGCAAAGTTCCTGGGCGCCGCCCTGAATTGACCTGGTGCTTTGGGTATTATGAAAAATTAACCCCCTAGGAATAATAATGTCCTCAACTATTCGGCCGCGGGCGAGTAAGCCTCAATTGCCACGTTGCGAACCCGCTGAGTATGTTGAGAACCACTTTTTCCATTTAAACCCCCGGTAATTAATTATTGGATCAGGTTGAGGATATGTTAATAAGGAACGAAATTGGTGAGTTAGGACCAAAAGACTTTACCACAGGATGTTTGGTAGTTATTTTAGGGGACGGGGAGTGGTAGGAACTGGAGCAGTCTTCCCTCAACAAAACGGCAATGACCTATTTTCCGAGGACCAGGTGTGATGAAGGACGATAAAGGAGTCGACACCAAAGCAGCCCTCGCTTCCGGCAAAATGATCCCGACAGCCGGTGAACTGTGGGAAGAACTGACCGTTCATAGACCCGTGGGGGTGCTTTACCGGAAACTCTTCCGCTGGGGCTGGTCCGTAGTGTCAGCTGCTCGAGGGTGGTTCATATTCGGCACCATTCTGCCCATGGTACGGCAACTCCTGCAGAAATATAATATTCAGGTGCTGGCCACACTGATTACGGGGCTGGGCGGCACCGCCGCCATGAAAGGGGGTTTTCTGGCTCCCTTTCTTCCCGACCACCCGGAAACCGCTGCCATTGTCTTTGTCTTTCTGACGCTGTTCCTCATTCTCCTAATTTTTCTCGATCGGCTCACCTTGACCTGGTCAAACAACGTGATGGCAGCCAGGTTGCAACAGCGCCTGCACGATAAGCTTCTCAACCTGGGTCCCACCTACCACCACTCTCACGACCTGGGCGAGACTATGCTCATTGTCACCCGGTTTTCCTCAAGCAGTCAGATCTTGCTGCGCGACGTGATTTCTTTTCCCGTGGTGCGGGGTATCGGCTTCATTACCGCCATAATTTTCCTCACGAATAGTTTTTCGATGATGGGTACCCCCCCCTTCTGGATCCAGGCGACCCTGTTGGCTACCATCATTATCCTGCCGGTAGGGGGTTGGTGGCTTTCCCTGAGGTTGCGGCAGGCTTACGAAAAGGTGAGGGATAGTGAAATGGCCCTGGCCAATGAGTTTTCCAATTCAGCCGCTCTGCCCCTGGAGGTGCAGCTCATGGGAGCGGAGCCGCAACGGTCTCAGGCCTTTGATAATCGCCTCAAGACCTTTATACGCGACACGATGGCGGCTTTCCTGCGTAATGAATGGGCTTTCCAGTTTCAAATCAACACTCCGCTGATTTTGCAAGCAATCTTTCTGATCTATGGGGTCTTTTATGCCTTGAAATCAGGCAACCCGGCCGCCCCTGGGGCCATCCTGGGAATTTACTATTTCGTGCCTGAGGCGGTAAACCCCTTGCAGGAGCTCATACAGTTCTTTGCGGGTCTGCAATCTTCCTGGCCCCAGGTGGAAAAAGTGGTGGAAATCCTGGAAATGGAGCCGGAAGTGCAGGATAAGCCGGGGGCCGCAGCCTTCGTGCCCCGGGAAGGCGCTCTGGCGGTTGAACATCTCGACTTTGCCTACACACCCCATGGCCCGAAGATCCTTAATGATCTCAGCTACTCCTTTACCCCGGGGAAGGTCACGGCTATCGTGGCCCGGGCCGGCATGGGAAAATCTACCCTGCTCAACCTAGTGGCCCGGCTGCAAGATCCGCAGGGAGGCCGGATATTCATTGACGGTCAGGACATAAGCAGCGTCACCCTGGCCAGCTTGCGTCGCCATGTGGTCAAAGTTTCCCAGTTTCCCCTCTTAGTGGGCGATACCATCGGCGCTAATCTCAAGCTCGCCAAGGCCGAAGCAACGGACGCCGAACTGGAAGAGGTGTGTCGCCGGACCGGCCTCTGGCAAGTTCTGGAAAAGGCCGCCGGCCCTGACATTAATCCCCTGGATTACCATCTGCCCAAGGCCAGCAGCGAAGGGCTGCACGGGGCGCAACGCCGGTTGCTGGCGGTAACCCGTGCCTTCCTTTGGCACCCCACTATCCTGCTGCTCGATGAACCCACTACCGGCATTGATGACATTGGCCGCGCCCAGTTGGCCGCGATCTTGCGGGAAATTTGCCAGGGTCTTACGGTTCTCCTGGTTGACCATGATGTGGCGTTCATCTCCCAATTTGCCGATTATGTTTGCTGCCTGGAACAAGGCAAGTTCACAGATGTGGGCTCCCCGGTGGAATTGGCGGGCCGGCCGGGATTATTCCGTGTTTTACTGGAGGAGCACGCTTTTTACCTCAAAGGGCCGGAGGTCCGGGAAAGCACCTCGCAAGAGAGCACAGATCCCTGAACTGGCCGGTGTGGCAAAAACTTGTATATCCCCCCCCCTGCACCGGCAACCCTAACTGTCTGTCGGAGATCTATTACTCAGTTTTCCAGTGGCGTTGCGCATGGGCGAAGGAAAGGCCTGAGCGCGGCAGTCTTCCTGGTTTGGAGTCTGGTGCCAACTGGGGCGTGGGCTCTTTTAGGCACAGGTGGTTCAGATCACCTAAGTTAAGGCAGCCATCATCTGGTTGCCGCCGACTATTCGGTTAGTGGGGAGTTATACAGCTATGCGGCTTTGTTGGTATGTCCCGAATTTCCCCTTTCCTTCTGGAGTTTCCAGAAATCTTGCCGGCTCCGGGGTAATAAGACCGTTAACCCGCCCCTGGGGTTGATTACGGTGGCAGCCTTGCTACCCCCAGAATGGCAACTGCGCCTGGTTGATCTCAACACCAGCAGCCTGACCGAGGAGGATTGGCAGTGGGCCGGTCTGGTCTTGATATCGGCCGTGTACATTCAAAGGGCGGGCTTGTTGGCCCTGGTGCGGGAAGCCAAGCGCCGCGGCAAAACCGTCGTGGCCGGGGGACCCTACCCCACTTCACTCCCCGAGGCCGTCCTGGAGGCGGGAGGTGATTTTGTGGTGCGGGGCGAGGGCGAGAATACGATGCCTTTGCTGTTGGAGGCCATGGGACACGGCAAGACCGGGATAATCGAAAACGACGCACAGCCTGACCTGACGACTTCGCCGATCCCGCGCTTTGATCTGTTGCGGCTGAACGATTACGCCACCTTGACGATTCAGACTTCCCGGGGATGTCCGTTTGACTGCGAATTTTGCGATGTGGTGAACCTTTTCGGACGCTTACCCCGGCATAAGACCCCGAAGCAGGTCATCGCCGAACTGGAGACCCTCCACCGGCTCGGTGTCAAGGGATCTGTGTTCATTTGCGATGACAACTTCATCGGCAGCAAAAAGCACGCCCGGGCCCTCCTGCAAGAACTCATTCCCTGGTTGAGGAGTAGGGGTGAACCCTTCAGATTCTTGACACAGGCCTCGGTGAATCTGGGGCAGGATTTGGAGATGATCGACCTCATGACCGCGGCCAACTTTGATAAAGTTTTTATCGGGATCGAGTCCCCGGATGATAATGTGCTGCAAATCAGCCACAAATATCACAATATCAAGAACCCCCTGGTCGCATCCCTCCGGAACATCCAGCAGCATGGCTTGGCGGTCATAGGCAGTTTCATCATCGGCCTGGACGGGGAAAAGCCAGGGGCTGGCGAGCGCATCGGCGCGTTCATGGAACAGACGGCCATACCGACGGCGATGCTTGGTGTCCTGCAGGCCGCACCGCATACCAGACTGTGGCACCGACTGGAGAAAGAAGGACGGCTGCGCCAGGACATGGGAGATGACCTGGGGACTTTCTCAGCCTTGAACTACGAACCCGACCGGCCGGAAGCCGATATCATGCGGGAATATGTCGAGGCCTGGGACTATCTGTACGAACCATCCCGGTATCTGTCGAGGGCTTATCGCTACTACCTGGCCATGCGGCCGGTTCGCCATGCACCGTCGGTCGCGACGCTGGGCCCCTTGCCAAAGGACCGCGTTCCCGACCAGGGAATAACCTGGCGTAGGATATTAATCTTGATCAAGGCGTTTTTTAAAATCATCTGGTGGCAAGGAGTCCGGACGGCATACAGGCGTCAGTTTTGGACCCAGATTATCGGGATGTTGAGGCACAACCCGACCAGATTCATGGGGTACATCGTGACCTGCGCCATGGCTGGCCCGGCCATCGTCTGGACAACTTCCGACTTCTCTAATTTTGGCGGCGGCAGCAAGACCTCTACCGACCTTGGGGTTGTTGCTGAGGTTGGCCTGGAATTTTTCATGTGGCCACATCTGTCCATTGGGCCGTCCTTCCGTTACCGTCATGTCTTTGGGCCGAGCTACTCGGCCCCCCCGATTGTCGATGTCGCTTCACAGCTGGACCAATTCATGGTCTTGGGTCGTCTGGCTTACCACTTCTAACCGGAGGTTGTTCTACATGAAGAAAACAATTATTTTCCCGATGTGTTTGCTCATGGCGATGGTCTGGACTGCGGGTTGTGCCTGTCCGGGACCACGGCAACCGGCACCCGCGCCCGTCGTGGTGGCCCCGCCGCCGCCTCCCCCGCAGCCGGAGGCCCCCGTATGCCCGCCGCCATGCCCGATGCCGGAGCCTTCGAAGAAGCTGAAGGAACGCGTCATCTATTAGGTCGGCTAGCAGATATTGTGCAGAGGAATCCCGGTTAAAAAAGCCCATGGCAGCATGGACCGGGTCAGGTAGAAGTTTCCTGCTGATTTGTGGCAATGTGAATTAATAAGCATATGACTTTATTCACATTACCACAAAGAAGTGGGGTCATCAAGGAAGGGAATCCCCGTTCGAGGACACTCACCCCCTCGCCTTTATAGAAAAGCTTTTCGTGAGTCTGACCAAAAAGCATCTTCTAAATTTTGTCAAGTTCTTGTTCCCGGGCTCCATATAACCCACCCAGCTCAAGCGCTCGACCAGGAGTATAGGGACTTTCTTTTAATCCCTGGCGATAACCTAAAGGCATGGCAATATTTCATGCTTTGGTCCCCAGCGAAACGACTACCGGGAATCAGGCCTGAGTGCCGGGCTGGGGCCCGGTCTTGGCAGGCTCGGGCGGCAGCACAATATTTTCTAGGTCCTCGATGATCTTGTTCCGGTAATTGGCCACCTGGGCTTCGTTCATCATGACCATGTCCAGCTGCCGGGTATGGACGCTCATGTATCCCAGGATGCGCAGCCGCCCCAGCATATAATCCATGGGCTCGTCTTCCAGGCGGGCAAACAGGGAATCCCCCTTGATGTCCACCTTGAAATGATAGCGCTCTAGGAGCTCCCGGATCAGCCTGGACCGCGCCAGGCGCCGGTTAAAGTCGGCTCCCCCGCCCTTAAAGGCAAAACGCAGGAAATTCTCGTGCTGGTCCTCGCCCACCAGGGCCTCCACCGTGGAAAAATGAAAGCCGAACCGGGAGGACAGGTGGCAGAAATTCCTGGAGATCATGAAATAATTCAGGTTGGCGAAAAACCCGGGCCCCGCCGCATCGAGCTGAGGTGTGCTGGCGGACTGAGCCATAACGGCCATGAAGCCCTTGGCATCTATAGGCGGGGGCCCTTCCCATCGCACCGCGGTGATCCCCCGCCACAGCGCCAGCATGGGGATGGAGGCGATGTCATTGAGGTGAATTTCTCTCCCCGGGGTGTCCTGCTTAAAGCCGTCCTCGAGATCCAGCACCCACCATTGCATGGGCACTGCCGCCACCAGGCGCTTGATGAAGTGCCTGGACAGCTGCTTGTTGGCATCGTAATCAAACAGCTCCCGCACCGCCACCTCGTGGGCGAAGCGGGTGATGTCATGCAGGGTGCGGCAATTTTTCGCCCGGAATTCCGGGCTGTCCGGATCGGTGAGAGTTAACGGGCTGATTTGGGCCAGGACTTCTTTTAAGAGCTCATACACCGGGGTGCCCACCATGAGGCTGGTGCGCTTGGCAGCCATGGCCATGAGGCTCTCCACCCGGCCCTGGTAGATGGTGAGCCCGTCGGCATCCACGGTAATCATCTCCCCGGCGCTGATTTTCCGGGTGGCGTCCCCGGTGTTGAACAGGGCCGGCACCCGGAACTCCCGGGCGACGTTGGCCAGGTGTCCGGTGATGCCGCCCCGGTCGGTGACCACCCCCGCGGCCCGGGACAAAAGTGGCGCCCAGTGGGGGTGGGGAACGGCCGTGACCAGCACCGCGCCTTCAGGGAAACTCAGGACGTCGGCGTTGGTGGACACCAGATAAGCCTCCCCGGCCGCCACCCCGGGGCTGGCCATCTGACCGCTCCGCAACAGCACGGGATTTTCCACTTTGGCCGCCGCGCCGGCGTCCCGGTGGGTGTCGATGTCCAGCTGTTTGAGCGGCCGGCTTTGCAGGATATACCGGCGGCCCTCCCGGTCAATGCACCATTCGATGTCCTGGGGCGCCTTAAAATGCTCCTCCAGGTCCAGGGCGATCCCGGCCAGGGCCAGGGCCTGCTCGTCGGTCAGGGCGGGCTCCTTCCCCTCGGCGTCGATTTCCTCCCGGCAGACCCCTTCTTCCGGCAGACAGACGAATTTCTCGTGCTTGTCAGAGATTTCCTTGTCCACAATAGTCAGGGGCTCGGTGCGGGCGATGACATAAAGATCGGGGGAGCCGCTGCCGTCCACCACCAGCTTGGCCAGACCGTGGGCCGCGTTGATATAGACGGCGTCGCTTCTGATATCGATGGGATTGCGGGAATAAGTGACCCCGCCGGCCGCCGAGTCCACCATGCACATAAAGCCCACGCACATGGCCACGTCCTCGTCCCTGATGCCCTTGTTCAGGCGGTAGGTGATGGCCGTGGGGGCGTATTTGCTGGCCAGAATTTCCTTGTAGACCTCAAACAGGTTTTCGGCGCTGACATTGAGTTCCGAGCGGTACTGACCTGCAAAAGAAATATTCTCGCTGTCCTCGCCGATGCCGCTGCTGCGCAGGGAGACCTTGAGGTTGGGTCCCCGGCCCGCCGCCAGGTTCTGATAGGCTTCGTGAATGGCGTCGGCCAGCTCTGGCGGCACCTCGGAGTTGATGATGTGCATCTGGATCTCGGAGCTCAGCCGGTAAATGGTGGCCATGTCCTCCAGTTCCATGGACTGGATGCGGCGGTTGATCTCGTCCTGCAGTTCATTGTGGGTCATGAAGAGTTCATAGGCCGCGGCGGTGGCCACAAACCCCTCCGGCACGATGATTCCCGGCACCTTGTTGCGCAGTTCCCCCACATTGGCCATTTTGGCGCCCACGCCGTCAGCCATTTCCTTGTTGACCCGGGAAAGGGGCAGCACCAACTCCTGCACCGGGATGAGGGCCCTTTTCGATAAAATTTCTTCGAGACTGGACTGGATGGCGGTGAAAACGGGCACTAAACTGGCGTACTTGTCACCCGTCAGTTCATTCAAGTATTTGATGATGGAGAAGACATTCACGCTGATGGCGGTGGAATGCGACCTGATAAAAGTCATGCCGAAGCTCTGATTGCCCTGGAGGGCCAACTCGAGTTCGGTCATGAGGTGCAGGGCGGCATTATTGGAGGCCAGAAGCATTCTGAAGGCATGGTATTTTTTCCGGAAAGAGTCCCGGAGGTCCTCCAACGACACCGGGGGCCCTTTGGAGAAAAGCTTTTTCACCCGCTGCAGAAAATTACCCATGGGTTTATCCCACGCCGGTCAATACCAGGCTTGTTTTTAAACGCGGTGGGGCTGCCCGATGGCCCGGCTGGCCCTGGATTATTTGAATAAGCAAGTTTGATGCCATTCCCCGGAGGCCTAAAAAATAGGCCCGGTCTACAGGAGCCGCTATTTATCCGTCAATTTGCCTCACCCGCAGTGCCAGGAATCTTTACACCTTGTAAAACCAATTCCCCCGATGCTCCGCTAGCGGTCCCAAGCTCTGGCGCGGGTCTTGGGGGCACCACGGCGGGAATGCGAAGCCCGGGAGGACGCTGGCCGGGGCGGATCTTTAACGGAACGCTATCACGGCGGCGTTGGGCCGCGCCCATCTTGGGCGGTTTTCTTGACTTGGCGGCCAATTGAGTCTAATTTAGAGACAATTCCGAGGAATTTTCCTCTGATGCTCCACAATACCGTATTTCTCTTACCGGAAAGGGCTAGGTCAACCTCTGCGCGGGGAGCCCCCAGTAAGCAACGCACTTACGCCGGCCGCCCCTCCTGATTCGGGTTTTATGGCCCATGAGACTCCTCACGAACTGCGTCCCCTGCTGAACATACCGTTGAAGGGGTGAGATGCACCCTTGATTACACGCCATTCAAGATTCTTTGGTAACCGTGGTTGGTGCAGAGCCTTGGTCACCGGGCCGAGGGGCGCCGGAGAAGAAAGGGAAAGGGGAGCCATGCATGACCGCATCGAAGACCGGGCCCGATTTGATCTGGTGCGTTATGCCAACTGCTGGGAGGATGCCGACGTCCTGCTGCAGGCGATGGCAATCAAGCCGACCGGCTCCTACCTTTCCGTAGCCTCGGCCGGAGACAACACCCTCAGCCTCCTGAGCGCCAACCCGGCGCAGGTGATCGCCGCTGATATCAGCGACGCGCAATTGGCCTGTCTGGAGCTTCGCAAGGCGGCCTTCCGCAACCTGGCTTACGGGGAAGTGCTCCAGTTCCTGGGCGTCAAAGCAGCTGCTGACCGGGCCAAGGTCTATCGCGGGCTGGCGGGAAGCCTGTCCGCGCCTTCCCGGGCTTTCTGGGACGAGCATCCCGAACTTATCCAGCCGGGCATTATCCATGTGGGCAAATTCGAGAGCTATTTCAAGATGTTCCGTACGTGGATCCTCCCGCTGGTCCACGGTGCGGCTGACATTGCCGAACTGATGAGACCGAAGGCTCAGGCGGAACGGCAGGAATTCTATCAGCGCCGCTGGGATACCGCTCCCTGGAGGCTGATCTTCAGACTTTTCTTCAGCAGGACCGTGATGGGCCGCCTGGGCCGGGACCCGGAATTTTTCCGCTACGTCGAGGGTGATGTGGCCGCACGGCTGCTCGAGCGGGCCCAATATGCGCTCACCGTCCTGCCGACCCATGACAACCCTTATCTGGAGTACATTCTCACCGGCAATTTTGCGAGGGCCCTGCCTCATTACCTCCGCCCGGAACAGTACCAAGCCATTCGTGCCAACCTCGATAAACTGGTGCTCTTCAAGGGCGGCATCGCCGAGGCCCTGGAGGCGCACCCGGGCGTAAAGTTTGACGGCTTCAATCTCTCGGACATCTTCGAGTACATGAGCTATGGCGACTATGTCCGGCACCTGCACCTGCTGGTCGAGGGCTCAAACCAAGGCGCCCGCCTGGCTTATTGGAACATGCTGGCCGACCGGCTGCCCCCGGCCGACTGCCGGGGCCGCCTCGAGTCCCTGGAGGCGCGCGCCATCGCGCTCTTCCGGCAGGACAAGGCGTTTTTCTACAAGGCCTTCAGGATAGAGGAAGTGTGCTGATGGACCCGCCCGGAGAGATCATCAATGCCTTGATCCTGGCCGGGGTTTTCCTCCTCATACTCGGCCTGGGTGAGCTGATCTACCATTTCTGCCCCACCAAGCCGGAACTTTCCCGGAAATCCGTGCACTTCCTGAGCGGCCTCACGGCTCTCAGCTTTCCTTACCTCATCCAGTCGCCCTGGCTGGTGCTCGTACTGGCGCTGGGGTTCTCCGGCCTCATCTTCCTGGGCAAAAAAAGAGCGCTGCTCAAGTCCATCAGCGATGTGACCCGGAAATCTCACGGCGCGCTCTTTTTCCCGGTGGCTGTGTATGTCATCTTCCTGCTCAGCCACAGCCAGCCCGTGCTCTACTTTGTGTCCATACTCGTTATGACCGTCTCCGATAGCCTGGCCGCGCTCATCGGCGAAGTCTACGGCCACATCAGTTATGAGGTCGAGGAGTCCACCAAGAGCCTGGAGGGCTCGGTGATCTTTTTTCTGGCCACGTTCCTCTGCGTGCATCTGTCGTTGCTTTTCATGACCCCGCTGGACAAGCTCAACACCGTCCTCGTGGCGGTAGTCATAGCTACTCTCGTTACCGGCTTCGAGGCGATTTCGTTTGGGGGCAGCGACAACCTGTTCATTCCCTTCGGCACCTATTGTCTCCTCAGTACCATGCTCAACCAGCCCTCATCCCAGATTTTCAGGGACCTGTGGATGCTCCTGGTCATGATCGGCGTTACGGTTCCCCTGGCCAACAAGACGCGGCTCTTAAAGCCCAGCGCCCTGATCGGCATGGTGCTGGTAAACTATGCGGCCTGGGCGTTGGGGGACTTCTCTTGGCTGTTGCCGCTGCTCCTGGCCCAGATCATGCTCGTGTTCATCGTCCGCGCCCTGCTTCCCGGGGATGCGAAGCAAACCATTGCCCAGCAGATAAAGGGCTTCCTGTATAACATTCTCATCCCCACGGTCCTGATCTTTGCCTCGAACATCCTCCGGGCTTGGGAGGTCCTCTATGTCCCTTATGTGGCCGCCATCGCCGCGCAGGTGGCGGTCATCTTTTACTATTTCCTAGCCCTCAGGGGAGAAACCGGCGGCCCGCAGGTTAATCCGGCCCGGCGACCCAAGTTTGCCATGGGCTTCCTCTGCGGGTTTGCCAGCACTCTCGGTATTGGCGTGGTCCCCATTGTCCTGTCCGGGGGCCATGCCAAGTTCGCCGGCCTCCTGGCCGTGTGCGTCGGCGTATTTTTGTCCATCGGGGTTTTTGAGTTCCTGGCGGGACGCTATGACCTGGAAGCACGGGTCATGTTGCGCCAGCAAATGCGCTTGCTGAGTGTCGCGGCCGGGACTCTGGCGGCCTTTGGGTTAACCCGTATTTCCTGAAATAGAGTAGTCTTCAATATGACGAACCGCATGGCAAGCCGCGGCTTCATTGACCGGATGGGGGTGTATCTGGCGGAGATGTATCCCATACCCCGCTTCCTGGGGTACTGGGCCCTCCTCTACCTCGCCTTCATGATCCTTTTGGCCAGAATCCACGCCGTCCAGCCCCACCTGCTCTCCTGGTACGCCGCCGCTGCCATAGCCACCCTGTTCCTGTTCGGCCTCATCCTGCGCCTCATGGACGAGCTTAAGGACCGGGATATCGACCAGGAGCTGTTCAGCGACAGACCGTTACCCTCCGGCCGGGTCCTGGAGTCCGATATCAAGATCAGCCTGGGCGCAGTCATGGCGCTTTTTTTGCTGGTCAACGCCTGGATGGGGAAGCCCCTGCTCATGGCCCTGCTCCTCCTGGGCTACTCGTTATTGATGTTTCGTTTCTTCTTTATTCCTGCCGTCCTGCGCCGCTACCTGCTCCTGGCCCTGGCGACCCACAATCCGGTCGCAGCCTTGACCCTGCTTTACCTGGTGGTCGTCTTCGCCGCCGCCCACGGCCTCCCCCTGGCGGTAATCCACTGGCCCCAAACCCTGCTGCTGATGGTCATGTTCTGGTCCATGCTCTTCGCCTGGGAGGTCGCCCGCAAGATCCGCGCCCCGGCAGAGGAAACCGCCTACGTCACCTACTCTCGGATCCTGGGCCGGCCCGGCGCGGTTCTGCTGGCCGGTGGTCCCCAGACGGTAAGTTTGGTCATTGGGCTTTATTTCTATACGAGTCTGGCCCTGTCCCCGGTGTTCCTGGCACTGCTGCTGATCGGCTACGGCAGGACCGCCTGGGCATACGCCCGCTTTCTCTTGTATCCCAGTCCCGTGACGTCGAAGCTGAAGCCTTACGCCGAACAATACACCCTGACCGTGGCCATGGCCGTGTTATTCGACTACCTGGTCAGGTGGGGGGGAGGCAACGGATGAGTGCTCACGTCAATGGTCTGATCCCCTGGACGGCCCGCCTCGAGGCTATCAGCGAACCCCTGGTGGGCGGCAAGGCCTGGAACCTGTTCCGCCTGCAGCGGCTCGGCTTGCCGGTGCCGAGATGGTGGGTGGTGCCGACTCCGGTATTCGACGCAGTCCTGGCTCCCCGGCGAGAAAATATCGAGGGCATGCTCGCCGGCATCGACTTCACGGACCAGACCACCCTCGACCAGGCTGCGGCCAGAATCCGAGACATAATCCTGGCGGCCGCAGCATCGGCAGAAACCCAAGGGCTCACCGAGGCCATCCTTGGAATCTCAGGCGACGCAAGCCGTTTTTCGGTGCGTTCCTCGGTTGTAGGGGAAGACTCGGCCCAGCATTCCTTTGCCGGGCTGATGGATTCCTTTCTCAACGTGCCGGTGGCAGGGATTGCCGAAGCCATCAGCAAAGTCTGGGCCTCGTCTTTTTCTGCCCGGGCCCTTTCCTACCGGCACCGCAAGGGGCTCAGCCTGACCAGGATCACTGCCGGGGTCATCATTCAGGAGATGGTCGACGCGGCCGCGGCCGGCATCCTCTTCACCGCCGACCCGGAGAGCCGGGAGGCCGCCTGCGTTATCTCCGCCGGGTTTGGGCTGGGTGAAGGGGTCGTCAGCAACACCGTGGAAACCGACACCTACCGGATCGGGCGCCACCTCGGTCACATCTCTAAAGAAGTGGCCATTAAAACCACCCGCATCATCCGGCAGGCCGGGGGCGGGACCAGGGCCGAGGCCCTGACCGAAGACCTGAAAAGGCAGCAGGTCCTCTCCGATCAACAGATCCGGGAACTCGGGGCGGCAGGCATAAAGCTTGAACAATATTTCGGCCTCCCCCAGGACATCGAGTGGGCCTTCGACGCCAGCGGCCGGCTGTTTTTTCTCCAGGCCCGTCCCATCGTTTTTCCAGAGCGGGCTGCCCCAGGCACGGTGCGCATCTGGGACAACTCCAACATTGTCGAGGGCTATCCCGGGATCACCCTGCCCCTGACCTTCAGCTTTATTCGCCAGGCCTACGAGCATCTTTTCCGGAACGCCACCCTCAGCTTCCTCTTGTTCAAGAAAGAAATTCAGCAGGATCTCCCCATCTTTGAGAACATGGTCGGCCTCCTCCACGGCCGGGTCTACTACAACCTCCTGAACTGGTACCGGATGATGTCGTACCTGCCCGGCTATAAAAACTACCGCACGGCGTGGGACCAGATGATCGGCGTCAGTGAAAGGGTGGAGTTTCCGCCCAGCCATCTGAGCCTGGCCAACCGCGGGTTCTGCCTGCTGGCCGCGGCCTGGCACCTGCTGGGCACCAGGCGCCACGCCCGAAGGTTCTACGCCATTTTCCGCCCGGTCTATGAGTATTACCGCGGCCTCGAGGGCGCGGCGGCTTCGGAGGATGACCTCCTGGCCTGGTATCGGGGTCTCAAGGCCGATCTCATCGACCGCTGGCATCTCACCCTCTTCAATGATTTCTGCGCCATCCGCTATTTCGACTGGCTCCAAAAAATCTGCTCCACCTGGGGCCCGGCAGGCTCCCCCAACCTCCCCAACGACCTGGTCTGCGGGGAGCACGGCATGGAGAGTGTCGCCCCGGTTTACACTTTAGTCAGGATCGCAGCACGCCTGCGGCAGGACCCAGTCCTCCTGGAGCTTTTTGAGCAGAGCGACAATGACGCGGTCTGGCAAACGATCATTCACGATGAGCGGTACCGCGCCCTCAAGGCGGAGTTGGAAGCCTATCTGCAGGCCTACGGCGATCGGGGGGTCGAGGAGCTCAAGCTGGAGAAGCCGAGCTTCCGGGATCAGCCCGCTGCCCTGGTGAGCATCATCCGCAATTATTGCCGGATTGGTCTGTCGGTGGAAGCGATGGAGGCCGGCAACCGGGAGACCCGGGCCCAGGCGGAGGCTGCCATGCATGAGCGCCTGCAAGGATCAATCCCCAAGCGGCTGCTTTTCCGCTTCGTCTTGCACAATGCCCGCCGGGCCATTGCCAACCGGGAAAACATGCGCTTTGACCGGAGCCGCGTCTACGGCCTGGTCAGGCGGATGTTTCAGCGCTTGGGAAAGCTCTTCGCCCGGAAGGGGGTGTTGGAGCAGTCCTCAGACATCTTTTACCTGACGGTGGCGGAGGTTTTCGGGTGGGTGGAGGGGGCGGCGCTGACGCTCGACCTGAAGTCTCTCGTCGCCCTCAGAAAGGCGGAATACGCCCGGTTTGCCGAGCTTCACCTGAAAAACCGGCTGCTGACCACGGGGCTCCCTTACCTCAGTCCCCTTGAGGAGCTGGACAAGGGCCTCCCCACCGGGAACACCCTCCAGGGGACCGGCTGCTCTTCCGGGGTCGCCGAAGGGGTGGCCAGGGTTGTCCTTTCGGCCGCGGCGGCGCCTGCCGGGGGCGACTACATCCTCGTGGCCCAGGCCACTGACCCGGGTTGGGTCTTCCTCATGATCGGCTCCAGGGGCATCGTCGTGGAACGGGGGAGCCTGTTGTCCCATACCGCCATCATCGGCCGGGAACTCGGCATCCCCACCATCGTGGGGGTCAAGGATGCCACCCGGCTCATTCCGGACGGGGCGCTCCTTACCATCGACGGGAAGACGGGGACCATCCGGTGGCGATAACCTCCTTCGACTTCGAACCCTCTTTAAGGGAAGCGTTTATCAACCTCGGCTACGACCTCTATAGGGGCGACCGCCGGTGGATTCCCCCCTTGCGGGCCGAACTCCTGAGGCAACTATCCCCGGAGTTCCCTTTTTACTCCCGGCCCGGCAACCGCTGCCGCCATTTCCTGGCCACAGCCGGGGGAAAAACGCGGGGCCGGGTTGCCGCCATGGTGAACTCCGCTCTTAAGGACCGGGATGGCACCCCGGTGGGCACCGTGGGCTTCTTCGAGTCCATAGAGGACTATGAGGTCACCCGGGATTTACTGGATACCGCCACGGCCTGGCTTCGCCAGGAGGGCGGGGTGGCTCGCATCTGGGGGCCCATGAACTTCGATATCTGGCACGGCTACCGTTTCATGACCGCCGGCTTCGGCGAGCGGCCTTTCTACGGCGAACCCGGCAACAAGCCATATTATCCGGCCTACTTCCGGCGCTACGGGTTCGTGGACCGGCAACACTGGCA
This sequence comes from uncultured delta proteobacterium, assembly GCA_963773285.1. Taxonomy (GTDB): domain Bacteria; phylum Desulfobacterota; class Desulfobaccia; order Desulfobaccales; family 0-14-0-80-60-11; genus JBGSLA01. The sequence continues at coordinate 2,730 of CAVZAM010000001.1, read as the reverse complement.
TACCATAGAAGTGACGGACCGCCGGCCTCTCGAAGGGTTGATCTCCCTCGGCCTGCAGCGCTGCCGGGAACTGGCCACGGCCGGCTACCGCTTTGAGCCCCTCAATATGGCCGACTTTCCAGGGGAATTGCTGAAGCTCCACCAGGCGCTCACCCTCTCCTTTCATGATTTTCTGGGATACACCCCCATCTCCGCCCAGGAGTTCTCGGCTCTCTATGCCGGACTCCGTTATGCCGCGGATCCCAGGCTCTTGGTCTTCGTCTATGATACTGGCGGCGCGCTGGCCGGATTCGCCGGCGCTTTTCTGGAACTCGCCGACGCGGTGCGCCTCCTGGGGGGCAGGGACACCCTGCTGGGCCGGCTCCGCTTTCTTCTCCGGCGGCGCCGCACCGACCGGATCACCTTTTACATTATTGGCGTAACCCCGGCGGAGTCGGCCAAACGGAGCGGCTTGGGGAGGGCGATGAACGCCTATGTGCTGCGCCAAATCCTGGAGGCGGGATATGAGACCGTCTTGTTCGCACTCCTGGCGGAGGGCAGCCGGTCCCACGGGTTGCTCGGCCAGCACCTCTCCTTGCCGCAGCGGCAATACACCCTCTTCGAGCTCAACCCGTGAGTCCCAGGATCGTCAATAGCTACTATGACCGCTACCGCAGGACGCTCCAGGAAGAGCACATCTATGCGTCGGATTTTCTTTACTGGATGTACAACACGCCCTGGGGATGCCTGGCCACCGATCTCTTCATCAAGCGCCGGGCTTTTTCGCGGCTCTATGGCTGGCTCCATCGCCTGCCCTGGAGCCGGAAAAAAATCGAGCCCTTTATGAGGCAGATGGGGATTGACCCGGCGGAACTGCCGCCCGGCCCTGGGGGTTACGATACGTTCCACGACTTTTTCATCCGGGAGGTGGACCGTGCGAACCGGCCCATCATTCCTGACCCCCGGGTTGGTATCTGTCCGGTGGACGGCAAGGTTCTGGTCTATCCCTCGATAAACCGGAAGGCACGCTACCGGATCAAACGCGCCGCCTTCAGCCTGGCGGATTTTTTAAAAGATGCGGCCCTGGCCGACCTCTTCTCGGGGGGCTCGATGGCGGTTTGCCGTCTCAGCCTGGGCGACAACCACCGCTTTCATTTCCCGGACTCGGGCCGGCCCGACGGGGCCGTTGCCATCCCAGGCTTCCTGCATGCCGGCGGCCCCTATTCCCTTAGCAGCCTCATCCCTTTTTTCACCGAAAATTACCGGATGCGGACCTCCTTCGCATCCGATCATTTCGCCGGAATGCTCATCGTGGAGGTCGGCGCTCTCACGGTAGGGTCCATCATGCAGACCTACCGGCCCGGTGACCGGGTCGCCAGGGGTGAACAGAAGGGTTACTTTGCCTTGGGGTCCACGGTGGTGCTGTTATTTCAGCAAGGCGCCATTGAGTTCGACACTGACCTGCTTGCCAATACGGCGCAAGACATTGAGACCTACGTCCGTTACGGGGATTCTTTGGGGCAGGTGCGGGGCCGCGCGGAACTTTCCTAAATAACCTCTCGGCACACGGGCAGATACGATGGAAGCATTAAGAGAAGCAACACCAACTGCTGGGCTCAATGATTATCAACCCTCCTTTGTATCGTTTAAGCTACTAGAAAATCTCATCATCACTTGATTCAAAACTTTTATAAAAATTCTTTAAAAATCTTTCTTCCGAGCAAATTAATATCGCTTGCCAGGCAAAAGCGACAACCAAGAACATTAACTCAATATACCAAGACAGCAACCCCTTGAAGGAAAGTATGGTTGCGGGCAATGCTATGACGATGCCAAAAAACAGGCAAAATATCCTGCTTTTTTTAATTGATCTAACACTTATTTTGTATGAATATTTATTGGGAAACATTCTCTCTTCACAATTATATATTGAATAACTATATGATATTGCTGCAAATAATGAGGAAAAGGCAATCCATAACCACCAGCCTCGCTGAGCTATTAAATAAAATGTCGGGGCAACCTCGAAGAACCCCAAGGCAAATGGGATCAGTATATCGTATATCCTCATTGGATATCTAAATACCAGGACATACCAACTGTATTCATAAGATATTATAACAATTACCATGAATGAAAATATTGAATATAATATAAATCTAATTTTAATATAACCAATAAAGCCTATTGATGTTTCAGTAAGACCATAATTATTAAAAACATTATTAATAAATATCCCCAGGGCTACACCCTGAATTATAGATATCATTGCCAGATATATAGCGGGAAACCCCTGGTCAATAAGGTCATTCACCCGTTTTGATAAATGATCCATTGCATTTATTTCCTTTAGTATTTGCCCAATACTGTTATCGGGGGCCCGTGATGGGAACCGAACGATACAAGGTGATACGGTCATAAGTCAAATCGGCAAATTTACCATGGAGAAAACCCATATTAGCACAAAATGGGGAAGGATTCGGCTACTGATAATTTACCGGGGTTTTTATCGTGGCGTTAAACCGAATTTATTTTGATCCCCGGCGGTTCCTAAAATTTCCGGCGCCAGAGCCTTGCCAAAGCAATAAAGCCAAGCCGCAGGATAAGTAACTTTCAAATGGAAGCGGGTTTGTAGCAGCAAGATCTCCCGGCAGGCTCCAGACCCCGGGGCGCCGACGAATCTCATTGACTTTCTGTCTGCCAATGTGAATTCGGGCAATGGCTGTGGGCCAGGGTCATCATCCCCCTGGC